>NZ_CP064048.1:1552500-1872500 GCF_020923495.1 Brevibacillus sedimenti | reverse complement strand
TTTTTGTTGACGATGGGCAGCACCGTCATGTTCATGATTTCCGGGATGGTGTCCATGTCCGCTCCCCAAGTGGAATGCCCCTCGTGCAAAAAAGTGACGAAAATGCTGGGAAAAAAAGACGCCTGTATGTTTTGCGGGCAGCCTCTCCTGCTCGAGGACGAACAGCCGCAGCAAAACCAGACCTGACGGGAAACAAAAAATCCACCTGCAGCCGATTGGCGCAAGGTGGATTTTTTCCTTGGTCACATGTCATTGCGGCCGGAAAGCCGCGCGCGAAATCACCGTGTATCACTTTCGATTCAGCCCGTCATTGATCGCCTTCCAGATCTCGGGCTGTTCGAAGCCGCGCCGCCACGAAGCGATGCCGGCCAGATTGTACTTGTGCACAAGGGCGACCCGCTTTTGCATGGAGGTGACGTCTTCCAGCCACATCTTGTAGACAGCTCCATCGGCAGGGTCCTCATAGCGGACAAACAATTGTCCGGAATCTTCGTCAAGCGTGGGAGTCAGCTTGCGCTCTTTTATCCATTCTGAGGCCCCGGCCATCGACAGCGCTTTGGATGTGACCTTGACGCTGCCGTCCGGCTGCTTCGTCTCTTTCCACAGCCGGGTGTAAAACGGCACACCCAGCAGCAGCTTCTCGGCGGGCACCTCTTCCAGAACACCCTGCAGTCCTCTCTCCGTCCACGGCAAGGAAGCGACAGAGCCCGCTATCGGACTGGACGCCCAGTGCTCGTCATACGTCATGACCGCGATGTAGTCCACGACCTCGGCCAGTTTCGCCCGGTCGTAAAAACGGGACCATCGGTCGCTGGACGACTTGATCGTGACGTCCATGGACACGGCCAGTCCCAGCTCGTGCAGGTACGGCGTCATCTCACGGACGAATTGGACAAGTCGCTCCTTGTCCTCTACATAGACGTTTTCAAAATCGATGTTGATGCCGTCCAGATCGTACAGATGAGCGTAGTGCACGATCTGCGCAATCAGGTTTTCCCGCTTGTCGTAGCTGCCCAAAACGGACTGGGTCCAATCGGGGTTAAACCCGTTTGTCACCACCCCCCAGACCTGGTACCCGCGCTGGTGGGCCCACTGCACGTACCCGGGGTCCGCCTTGTTGAGCAGCGTGCCGTTGCCGTCCTTCAGCTCAAACCAGGTAGGGGAGACGACGTTCACCCCCGGCATCGGACCAATGTTGGCAACGGCGGGATTGCGGTTGACCACGTGTTCCCAGGTCAAATTGATCTTTGTACCCTCCGGCTTCCACACGGTCGGCTGTTCCCGGCCGGGCTGGTCGAGACTGACTTTGCGCACCTCGGTCAGCGATACCGCCGATGTCGGCAGGTAGCCCGTAATCCCTTTGGAGGACAATACGCGGTACCACTTTTCCGATTCGCCCAAAATATCGACGGCCTCGCCATTGGACAGCTCAGCCACATAGGGGGAACGGTGCGTCGGCTCCAGGCGCAGGCGGACCGGCTCATCCCCGTTGACGACGCTCCCCTGCTGCACGGTGTACCCTTCCTTTTCCACCCGCAGCACCCCGGTGTCGGGATCGCGGCTGAACGAGACGCGGTACAGCTTTTCCAGCGGCTCCAGCGGAATGAAGCGGGTGCCGTTTACTTCCTTGACGGGCACCTGCAGGGAAACGGGCCGTTTGTTCAGGTACGCGACCAGTTCCCCGCTCTGCATGCGCAGCACCTTGTCCTTCGTGGTCACGATCACCGATCGGGTAGGCTCGTCCCAATAGATCGCAGGATCGAGATGTTCCTTGAGAAATTCAAACGGCAGCAGCACCTGCTCCGCTTCAAAGAGATACTTCTTGTCGTACAGGCCGCCCTGCCAAACGATTGCCTGACGGCTGCCTCCATACGGTTCGACATGTTCGTTGGACGGTTTGATGAAAAACCAGTACGCCGCCGCGGCAATCGCCGCCAGCAGCAGAAGGATCGGGGTCACGCGCTTTCTCTTTCGCTTGCGCTTGAAACGAGGGCGAGGGCCCAATTGCACTTCCAGACTCACAGATTTGCTCTCCTTGCACACGGTCCGCCTGCCAGAAAAGACAGGCATCCCGGTCGTTTCCGCTTTTTTTGATCATAGGGCATTGTCGGTCGATTCACAACCTTTTGGCTGGAGGGACATGTTGGGAAACGTGCCCCTGTAAGAAAGACGAATCAGACGAAAAAAGGTTACACCAACAAAAAACACCCTCTCTCCAACAGGAACAGCCGGTTGAAGCAGAAGGTGTTGTTCCGGGGCGCACGCGGTTCAATCAATGAGCTTTCTTTTGGCACTCTTCGCACACGCCGTAAATCTCCATGCGGTGACCGGTCACGCGGAATCCGACCGACTCGGCAGCCGCTTCCTCCACATCCTGCAGGTACGGGAAGTGAAAATCGCGGATGGCCCCACACTTCGTACAGATGGCGTGGTAATGGTCTTCCTCCACGTTGGCGTCAAAGCGGCTGGACGCGTCCCCGTAGGTCAGCTCGCGAACCAGACCCGCCTCCTTGAACACGCGTAAATTGTTGTAAACCGTCGCCACGCTCATGTTGGGAAACTTGCCTTCCAAAGCCTTGTATATCTCGTCAGCCGTCGGATGCGACATGCTGTCCAACAGATAGGAGAGAATGGCATGACGCTGAGGTGTCATACGTACCCCGGTACTTTTCAGGATTTCAACAGCCTTTTCCACTCGCTGTGACATTGAGTTACACCTCACAGTCTTATGCAAGCCAAACAAACAAGCGTTGCTTGTTTGTGATTGATTAGAATTACTTTAAATAAGTGTACGTCTATTCTTCGAACGCTGTCAATATCCATTCCGCTGAAAACGGGAATGTCCGGAGCCGTTCCCCGTCATTTGGCCACGGTCCGCTTGGTCGTTTTCTGTTTCGCTGCCGTGGATGGAGTCCGCGATTTTTTCGCCTCTGCCTGGGCATATCTGCACATCTCCCGCAGCGGACAGACGTCGCACTTGGGATTGCGCGCGGCACACACCCGACGTCCGTGCCAGATCAGCCAGTGATGGGCGTCGGACCACTTCTCTCGCGGAATCCGCTTCATCAACTGCCGCTCCACTTCGTCCACGTTGTCGCTTTTCGCCAGACCCAGCCGGTTGGCGACGCGGAAGACGTGCGTATCGACTGCAATTGCCGGTACGCCAAAAGCGTTGGAGAGGACGACGTTGGCTGTCTTGCGCCCGACACCCGGCAGCGCCTCCAGCTCCGCATGGGTTTGCGGCACTTCGCCGTTGTACTTCTCGTAGAGGATGCGACAGGTCTCCAGGATGTTCTTACTTTTATTCTTATACAACCCCAGCCCTTTTATATGCTCTTCCAGCTCTTCTGGCGTCAAATGGATGAAATGCTCCGGCTTGTTGAATTTTTGAAACAGGGGGCCGGTGATTTCATTTACCCGTTTGTCCGTGCACTGCGCAGAGAGAATCGTGGCAATCAAGAGTTCGAACGGCGTCGTGTAGTTCAGCTCGCAATGAGCGTCCGGGTACATTTGATAGAGGGTATCAAGAATTTGGTCGACTGGTACTTTTCGTTGCGCCATAGGTATGTCCCCCTTTCCTCTTCATTATACGTCCGCCGTCAACCAGTCGTCCTGTACGCCTGAAGCTGCTGCAGGTCATGGCAGGGATGTAAGCCCTGGCGTCGAATACGATTTGGAAGAATGTTACACCGGGAAGGTGACGCTGATGAAGGTATTTCTCACGGGTGCAACCGGTTTTGTGGGAAAAGGCGTGCTGTCCAGGCTGACGGCATCCGGTCACGAGGTCACCTGTCTGGTCCGTCCCGGCTCGGAGGCGAAGCTGGCGCAGGCGGACACAGCGCATGTCACGATGGCCCCGGGAGACTTGTTCGACCCGGATTCGCTCCGGCGGGCGATGGAAGGCGCTGAAGCGGTGATTCATCTCGTCGGCATTATCCGGGAACAGCCGAAAGCGGGCGTGACGTTTTCCCGCATCCACGTCGAAGGCACGCGGAATGTGCTGCAAGCGGCCGCACAAAGCGGCGTCCGCCGATTCGTCCACATGAGTGCGCTGGGAGCGCGAGCCGGTGCCGCCAGCACGTATCACCGCACCAAGCACGAAGCCGAGGAACTGGTCAAAGCGAGCGGCATTCCCTACGTGATCTTTCAACCATCGGTCATCTTCGGCCCGGGCGACGAGTTTGTGAACATGCTGGCCAATTTGGTCAGGCTTCCCGTCACCCCTGTTATCGGCGACGGTTCCTACCCGCTGCAGCCTGTCGCCCGCGAGACGGTAGCCGACGTGTTTGAACAGGCGCTGACACGGGAGAGCGTCACAGGCCAAACGTTTGAAGTGGGAGGTCCGATCCCTCTTAGCTACGCTGAGATTTTGGACGTCATCGGAGAGGTAATCGGCAAGCGGCACGTCCGCAAGCTGCACATACCGGTGGGGCTGATGAAGCCGGTTGTCTCGCTGATGGAAGGCTTCTCCTTTTTCCCGATAACCCATACGCAGCTCACCATGCTGCTGGAGGGCAACGCCTGCTCCGACACCGACGTCCTGTACAGCGCGTTTGATACGCCCAAGATCCCGTTTCGGGAAGGAATTGCCCGGTATGTACGATGACCAGATTACCCCTGAAAGTTTCATCAGGGGTTTTTAGCATTTAGCGTATCTCCAGGATGCCTTTGCCGCCGCGGTAGGCGTGCAGGAGACGAACTTCGCCAACGTCAGCGAAGCCGTACCGGCGGTAAAGGCGCGCGACGTGATCATTGATCGGGAAGACCAAAAGCCGGCTGCCGCCCTCCTCCAAAAACCGCTCCTGGGCATGGCGCAGCAAATGGCCGATCAAGCCGCGGCCGCGAAATGCGGGCAGGGTAGCCACGTTTTCCACCCGCATGTACTCCCCGGCGCGAAGCAGGCAAAGCGTGCTGGCCGGTTCGCCGTTGACGCGCAGCAGGTAATGCGAAAAATCGGGATGGGCAAACTCCCTGGCAAACGCCTTCTCCCTGACTTCTCGTCCGCCCAATTCCGGAATCGACTCGACGGTGAGGCAATCGTCGTAGTTGGCCGCCGTCACCGGTTCGATCACAATCCCTTCCATCGGCCGAGCCTCAGCCAATTCCCCCTGCCACAACTGCATGGGCGAAGGCAGGGATTCCATTTGAAAGCCGTGCCGTTCCAACGCCGCAATCAGCGGCTCTTTGTCCCCCTGTTCGTACACGTATATACGGGGAATGATGCCGCGCTCTGAAAAAAACGAGATGGTCTCACGGACAATCGCTTCCGCCTCAGCTTCCCCGGTGACCGGCTGGGACACATGGGCGTGATTGGCATCGTAGTGCATGGGATTTGCTTCATTCACAAACAACATCCCCCAGGAACGGACCTCCATTCGGGAAAACGCCCGCTTGTACGCTATGTCCGTCTGTTCCGTAATCGACAAAATTGCAGCCTGTGAGAAGACAGTCACCTTTGCTCACCCGCCTTACGTGTCATGTTCGAAAAACGGCAGACAGTGCAGCAGATAACCGATTTGCTGCGACACGCTCCATTTCCGGTGTGTTTAACGTCAGCAGCGAAACTGCCGTAAAAAGGGGCGATCGTCTAAACGTCTGCCGATCCGACGGGATGCTCAAATCACGCTGATAACCTTTTAAAAAATTGCGATTTTTCTGTCTGAAGGGAAGACATCATGATCCGCCATGCCCCTGATTGCTCTCTCACCAGTTCAGACATATAGCCGGACCGGCCGCTCCTGTTCACTGAGCGGCCGGCGACTGATCCGGCGACAGATCCTTTGCACTTGCAGAACACAAGCTGCCCGGGTGCTGACAGTCCTGCTGCCTTCTATCTGCTGTTGCACTAAGTACAACGCAGTCAGTCTGTTCCCTGTTCGTGCAGATGCTGCTCCGCTTGGCCCGTATTTCGGTTGACCCAGCGGGCGACGACAAACAGGTAATCGGAGAGTCGGTTCAAATACTTGACCACCGCAGCATTCAGCTGCTCCTGACTGCTGACCAGCACCGCCTTGCGCTCCGCTCTCCTCACTACCGTCCGCGCCACGTGAAAAGCGGCCGCAGCAGGGTGACCGCCGGGCAGGATAAAATTGGAGAGCGGCGGCAGAGTCGCGTCCAGCTTGTCGATCTGTTCCTCCAAAAACTGAACATCCTCGTCACGAATCGGCCAGCCCACCGTTTTTCCTTCCGGCGTCGCCAGCTCTGCACCGATGTGGAAGAGCTTGGTCTGCACGATGTGAAACACGCCCCGCAGTTCGTTCCATGCTTCCCCGTCAGGAAGCAGCGACAGCGCCAGTCCAATGGCGGAGTTGGCCTCGTCGCACGTGCCGTAGGCCTCCACGCGGTCAGCGTGCTTGGGAACGCGCACGCCGGATACCAGAGACGTTTCCCCTTTGTCACCCGACTTGGTATAGATTTTCACAAACAGCCCCCCATTCCCGTTATTTCCCTGGAAATCGACAAAAACACGCGGCTTTTTGAATGCACCGCCGTTTTACATGGCTTCGGCGACCACAATCAGCTCGGTGCTGGAGGCGTCAAACGGCGCCTTGGCAAACGAGCCGAACCGCTGCGTCACTTTCAATCCATTAAGCCGAAGCAGGTGGTGCAGCTCAGCCGGAAAGATGTAGCGCAGTGTAAAGCGGCCCGTCACCCGCTCAGTCACCACTCCTTCCGGGGAGATCCGCTCGTAGGTCCGGGTCACTTCGGCCAACTGCTGAAAGTGGTCGTAGCGAGTGTAATCCCACATCGCGACCTCTTCGCCCGACTCCAGCCGATAAACCCCGCGCAAGGACATTTTTTCGCTCTCTTCGTAAAGATGAGCGATTTTCGGGACAAATACGTTCATCACGAACTTCCCGCCCGGTGCCAGGTGACGGCGGATACAGGAGAGGGCCTTCATCTGCTCCTGGATATGCAGCAGGTGCAAAAACGAGCGAAACGGAATCATGATCAGCGGAAAGGTTTTGCCCAGATCAAATGCCCGCATGTCTCCCTGCACAAATGTAAGCCGTCCCGATACTCCGCGCTCGTCCGCCTTCTTTTGGGCCCGCTCCAGCATTTCCGCCGACAGGTCCAACCCGGTAACGCTCACCCCCGCCTCTGCCAACGGAATGGCAATGCGTCCGGTACCGCAGGCGAGATCCAGCACCTCACCCCCGGCAGCGCGGGCCATCTCCAGGTAAAATTCGACGTCCCCCGGCAGACCGCGCTGCGTCAGATCGTAATACTGCGTCCAACGATAGATCTCACTCATCATCTCTTCACCTACGCCTGCATGACTTCCGATTCGAGGTAGGCCAGCAACAGTTTGGCCGTGTTTTCCAGTGCCTCCTTGTGCGTCCGCTCGTGGGAGTGGGACGCGTCCACGCCAGGCCCGATCAACCCGTGCACGATGTCGTATCCGGCACGAAGCGCGGCGCTGGCGTCGGAGCCGTAGTACGGGTATATGTCCACCTGGTAGTTCAACCCATGCGCTTCAGCCAGCTTCACCAGGTGCTTGCGCAGTCCATAGTGGTACGGACCGGACGAATCTTTGGCACAGATGGAGACGCAGTACTCGTCCGTGGTCTGTCCTTCGCCGATTGCCCCCATGTCCACCGCCAGATACTCCACTACCCGTTCCGGGACGCTCGCATTGCCGCCGTAGCCTATCTCCTCGTTGTTGCTGAAGAGGAAATGGGTCGTGTACGGCAGTGTGGCTCCGCTCTCCCGCAAGTGTTTCAGCACGCCAAACAGGATGGCCACGCTGGCCTTGTCGTCGATGTGGCGGGATTTGATAAACCCGTTCTCGGTAACAGTCACCCGCGGATCAAACGAAACAAAATCACCGACGCGAATGCCCAGCGCCAGCACGTCTTCCTCGTTTTTTACCTTTTCGTCCAGCCGCACTTCCATGGTTTCCTCGGTGCGCTCCATTTTGCCTGCTTCCCGGCCGTAGACATGGACCGACGCCTTGGTCGAGAGGATCGTGCCGGTAATGATCCGGCCGCTGTCCGTCTCGATCATGCAGTGCTCACCTTCCACGGCGTTCCACGCGAACCCGCCAATCAAGTCCAGTTTCAGCCGGCCGTTTTCCTTGATCTCTTTTACCATTGCGCCCAGCGTGTCCACATGGGCCGTCAGCAGTCGTTGCTTGTCGTCGTTTCTGCCAGGCAGGGTGGCCAGCACCGCTCCCTTGTTGGTGCGAACATAGTCGATGCCCAATCGGCTCAATTCTGCTTCGATCAGGGCCATTACTTTGGCGGTATTGCCGGTCGGACTGGGCGTGTTGGCCAGGCGGCAAAACATCTCCACCATGTAGTCGGTCGATACGGTCATCGTATTTCCTCCAATGTCTTGCATCATGATGCGTGTAGTATCCTTGAATGAAAAAGCCTTCCTCGCGTGAGCAGGCGCGACAGAGGGGCTAATGTTATTGCTGCTGCAGTTGCTCAATCGTTTGCAGCACTTCCTCGACGTGCCCCTTCACTTTTACCTTGGGCCACACCTTGACGATCGTGCCTTCCGGGTCGATGAGAAATGTAGAGCGTTCAATGCCCATGTATTCCCGGCCGTACATCTTTTTCAGCACCCAGACGCCGTACGCCTCCGCCACCTGATGATCCGGGTCGGCCAGCAGCGGAAACGGCAGCTCGTGCTTGGCAACGAACTTGTCATGCGATTTGACATCGTCGGGGCTGATGCCGAGCACCACCGTGTTCAGCTCGGCAAACTTCGGGTGATAGTCGCGAAAATCGCACGCTTCCGTCGTGCAGCCCGGGGTCATGTCCTTGGGATAAAAGTACAACACTACGTATTGACCGCGAAAATCCCGAAGAGAAATCGTCCGATTGCCGTTCGCCTGCAGGGTAAAATCAGGCGCCGCTTGTCCTACTGCTACCATCATGAAATCCCTACTTTCCGTTTCAATTTTTATTGACGCGCTTGTCTCATTTTACCACAAAGCGCAGATCCACTTCATCTGCTCGCACGTTGCGTATTTGGGAGGAAGACGATAAAATGGAAGGATAGGAAAATTGTCAAAAATAAAGAATTATAAAATTTGGCGTAGTAGCTGGATGGTGAATCAATCATGAAGGAGTTTTTTCAGGTAACCGAGCCGGATGCCCTTAAATCTCTTGCCATACCGGAGCGCGTAAAGATTTTGGAACTGTTTGAAGACCTGGAGCCCCGCACGGCGAAGCAGATCGCGACCGAACTGGGCGAAAACGCCGCTCGCCTGCATTACCATGTGAAGGAGCTGGTCCGCGTCGGTCTTTTGGAACAGGTGGACACCCGGGTCAAAGGCTCGATCGTGGAGAAGTACTATCAGCCTGTGGCCAAGGTGATCCAGGTCAAACTGCAGCTGATGATCGAAGAAAACGCACAGCAGTTGAGCGACATCATGTTTACGCCGTTCCGCACCACGGAGCAGGATTTGATGCGGACACTCAACCGGTTTGTGGCCAGCGATGTGGACGTGCGCAAAGAGTACAAGGACACGTTCGCGTTCAATTTAACTGAATTTTATTTAAATCAGGAAGAACGGAATCAGCTGGTGGACGAGATCAGCGAACTGCTGCAAAAGTACAAGGGGCTGAAAAATGAAAACGGCCGCCGCAAATTCAAGTTCTTTGACGTGCTGTTTCCGCTGATGCCGCCCGATCCGGCCGAAGACGAGGGCGACGGGGTTGAGGACAGCGACGAATAACCGCTTTGCCTGACGCATAGGAATGACTGTCACGCTGACACACGAACATCATGTTTGCGCGATGGTTTTCGCCCATGTTTGACGGCAAGGAGGTTGGCAATGTGCACCATCCTGTTTGATTTTGACGGCACCGTCGCAGATACGCTGCCGCTGATTTTCACCGCGTTTCGCTCGACGTTTCAGCAGTATCTCCACCGCCACTACACAGACGAGGAGATCCTCGCCATGTTCGGACCGACGGAGACTGACATTCTGCAGGCGATGATTCCGCCAGAACAGCTGGAACAGGCTCTCGACCACTTTTTCCGGGTCTATGCGGAAGGACACCGGCACGTGCACAATCCATCGGAAATCGCGCTGATGCTGGACCGGCTGCGCGAGGCCGGCTTCGCCATGGGCATTGTCACCGGAAAAGGGCGGCGCAGCGCCGACATTTCCCTGCAGGCGTGGGGGCTGGACCGCTATTTTGACGTGGTCATCACTGGCGACGACGTGTCACGGCCAAAGCCCGATCCCGAAGGCATTCTGTCGGCAATGAAACAACTGGGAGCACGCGCCGAACAAACGCTGTACGTGGGAGACAGCGATGCCGATGTACTTGCGGGACGGGCCGCATCCCTGGTCACGGTCGGCGTGGATTGGCTGCCAGTCACACAAAAAGCGGGCTGCTTCCAGCCCGAACCGGATTACCTGTTTACAGACCCCGGGTCCTTTACAGATTGGGTCCTGGGTAATGAAAAAGCGGGCACCCGATAGACACGGGTGCCCTTTTGTGTTGAGGACGGTTTAATAGGCGCGAGCGAACCAGACAGTATGTTTGGCTTCCCCGCCGCAGGTGATGCAGGTATGCTTGACTGTCGGCGGCTCAAACGGAATGTTGCGGGAGGTGAACTTGGTCTCCTCTTTCACTTTCGCCTCGCAAGCGTCGTCGCCGCACCAGCCGGCCAGCACCCAGCCGGCAATGCGGTTTTCGCTTTCCGCCTTGGCGATGTGCTCCTTCAGCGCATCCAGGGTGTCGATGTCCAGGTGGGAGTGGGCGGTACGGAACGCCAGCGC
The DNA here is from genome assembly GCF_020923495.1 of Brevibacillus sedimenti. Classification (GTDB taxonomy): domain Bacteria; phylum Bacillota; class Bacilli; order Brevibacillales; family Brevibacillaceae; genus Brevibacillus; species Brevibacillus aydinogluensis. Next base: position 1,861,753 of record NZ_CP064048.1, on the reverse strand, counting down.
CTTTTCAAACATGTTCCGCTGAATCTCTTCCAGCAGGTCGGCGACCGCTTCCACTGCCCGGTCCAGGGCGACCGTCACCTTTTCGCCGGTATCGCGACGGGCCAGGACCACCTGTCCGTTGTCCACATCGCGCGGACCAATCTCCAGGCGAATCGGCACGCCGCGCATTTCCCACTCGTTGAACTTCCAGCCCGGCGTCTCTTCACGCAGGTCTGCCTTCACCCGCACGCCCGCCGCCTTCAGAGCGTCAAACAGCGGATCGAACTTCTCCATCACCTTTTCCCGCAGTTTGGGCGGACCGACCGGGATCATCACCACCTGGGTCGGTGCCACACGCGGCGGCAGCGCCAGACCGCGATCGTCACCGTGAACCATGATCATCGACCCGATCAGGCGGGTGGACGTCCCCCACGAAGTGGTATGGACGTACTTGAACTGATTGTCCCTGTCGAGAAACTTGATGTCAAAGCCTCTGGCAAAGTTTTCACCCAGGTAGTGCGAGGTGCCGGCCTGCACCGCCTTGCCGTCCTTCATCATCGCTTCGATGGAATAGGTGTCCACTGCGCCGGCAAAGCGTTCGCTCGGCGTCTTCTGCCCTTTCCAGACAGGGATGGCCAGCTCCTGTTCGACCACCTCGCTGTAGATGTCCAGCATCTGCATCGTTTCCTGCCGCGCTTCCTCCTCGTTGGCGTGGGCGGTATGCCCCTCCTGCCAGAGGAATTCAGACGTGCGCAGGAACGGCAGCGTCCGCTTTTCCCAGCGAAAGACGTTGGCCCACTGGTTGATCAGCACCGGCAGATCGCGATAGCTCTGAATCCACTGGCTGTACATGTGGCCGATGATCGTCTCCGATGTCGGCCGCAGGGCGAGCCGCTCTTCCAGCTTTTCGCCGCCCGCTTCGGTCACCCAGGGCAGCTCCGGATTGAAGCCTTCCACGTGCTCCTTCTCTTTTTGGAAAAACGACTCGGGAATCAGCATCGGGAAATAGGCGTTGCGGTGGCCCGTCTCCTTGAACCGTTTGTCCATCGCCGCCTGAATCCGCTCCCACAGCTCGTACCCGTCCGGCTTGAACACGATACAGCCGCGGACTGGTGTGTAATCCATCAGATCCGCCTTGGTAATCGTATCGATGTACCAGCGCGAAAAGTCTTCCGACTGCGGGGTAATCTCCTTTACATACGCTTTTTCATTCGCCATGTCACACACTCCTCTAAAATAAATAAACCCCCATCCCAATTAGGGACGGGGGAATTACCCGCGGTACCACCCTGATTGACCGCAACGGCGTGCTGCGGCCCACTCAACGCCCGATAACGGAAGGGCATCCGGCATGGCTCATCGCCAGCGGCTCCAGGATGGGGAGCAGATACGCCTGTGCATCGACCTTCCAGACAAGGGCCGACTCTCTGGAACACGGTCAGTACCTGCGGGTCCTTTCATTGCCTTTGATTAGGCAATATCATAGCAAGCCAAGAAATCATTGTCAATTTGTCATGCGAAGGTTGAGCCGTCCAGACAGCTTTACGTACAGCGGATACGCTGCCAGCGAGAGCACAACCCCTTTGAGTATGTTAAACGGCACGATGCTGTACAAAACAAACGACCAGACGCTGTCCGCCTGGAACTGGGCCAGCAGCTGTTCCAGCGACACCTGGTAGAGAGCCGCGTAGGCGGGCAGCAGGAAGTAGGCGTTGGCAGCCGCCATGACCGCCGTCATCAGCACGGTTCCCAGCACAAGTCCTGCGGCAAAGCCCTTTTTCCCCATGCCGCGGCGCTGCAGATAAATGGCTGCCAGGATAAAGCTGGCGCCGGCAACGACGTTGGCCGCCTCGCCGATCAGCAGGCCATCCGTATTTTTTAACAGCATGTGCAGCGTGTTTTTCAGCACTTCCACCAGGACCCCGGCCACCGGTCCGTACAGCAAGCCCCCGATCAACGCCGGCAGCGTGCTGAAATCCAGCTTCAGGAACGGCGGCAGCAGCGGCACCGGAAACTCGAGATACTGCAGAACAAATGCGACCGCCGCCAGCATGGGAATCGCCACCAGCCGCTGCGTCGCGTGTGATGGGCGCATCGTCGTTGCTTTCATCTGTACCATCTCCTCACGTGTTACTTCCTTCTGATGAGGAATGGCAACAGAAACGTCCACCCCTGCCCGGTCGTCTATCCGTACGTTCACCAAACAAAAACCCTGAGGACTGACTTCTCCTCAGGGCTTGCGAACGCGGACAGCTGACCATGCCAGTGCCACAGGTATGCGAAATGAAAGGGGCCACAACAGGCATACGCCCCCACATCCCGTACCCGCGCACAGACAAACAAGCACGTGCGGTGTACGTACTGTCGTCATCCTTCTCCCATCCAGACTGTACTGTCGGCTCCGGACTCGCACCGGATCCTGCACTCCAAGCGTTTACGCCGGGAGGCTCGCGGGCTTACGCGCCGTGCGCGATCACCGCCGGTCGGGAATTTCACCCTGCCCCGAAGGAATTGTATATTGGTTGTTACCAGCTTATTATACGACGACGCTGATGAAGTTGACAATGCCGGAAGTTTCCAAATCTCCAAATCATCAGGGAGCCCACATGGTCAAACCGCAGATGGTGGAATCTGCGGTTTGACCCGTTACTGCTTCGGCTGTTTTTTTACTGGGTGGCCAAGCGTTCTACGATATTGTTGATCAGCATTTCTTTTTGCAGAGCTAATTCATTTGGTTTATCGCCGACCCAGAAGTATTTCGACACAGCGACAGCAAGGTAAATGGTTACTGCACCACCGGCATTCAAGGCCACTATATGGCTGTATATAGCCGCTGCACTGATCGCCGCAGCAGCGTACGCAACGTACAACACGCACTGTCCAGTTCCGTATCCTTCTTTTCCGCTTTTTACCCTTCGTTCATCTTCTTTGATTACCTGATCCAAAATTTGGCCGCCCTTGTCGATTGCCTTATTAATTTTGAGGTGGTCACCGCTGTATACTGCGCGCTCAAATTCCGCGAAGTAGGACGGAGATTTCGCCTTCATCCGCGCAACCAGGTGATCAATGACTTGCTTCGTTTCTTTTTGATTTACCTTGCTCAGCAAATCTTTCGTCCAGATTTCAGGGAAAAGGTGGGCAACAGGACCTTGTCCAAAGATAATGCCGCGGAAGAGCGTTTCCCCATCGTACTTCACTTTGGAAGGTTGAGTTGCGTAAGCATTTACGCTTACCAGCATAAGCAAAAAGGCCAGAAAAATGGGAAGTGCTTTTTTGAGATTCATCCCTACTCAAACCCCTTTTCACAATATTTTTTCTTCTCTGTGGTCAATTAGCGATGATTCAAAATCTTATAGGCGTCCCCTCCCTTTCAACATGGAGCAAAGCCAACCTGAATCCTTGCCACGTTGAAATGAAAAGTGCCGCTGCCTTCGCCATGGACAAGACGGTTGTTGCTGCTCCAACGTGTTGTTGTAAAGATTAAGCACCTTTCACTTGTTGAGGAGAAAGGTGATAATCTTTCTGCGTTGGGCTTGTCTCCTTCTTGAACAGTCTGATCCGATGCAGAGACGTGAACTCTTGCTCCACTGGCCGCAGATAAAGGATCAAAACGGCGCTCATGATCATGGAAAAGCTGATTAACCCGAGCATAACGGCAATCACTTCATGCATGAGCAGGGCAGCAATGAGGAAATATTTCCAATACTTCTTGGGGGCAAACAGCGCGCCAAACAAACACACTTGCAGAACAAGGGTGCCCCATGTCGGCAGGACGACCGCTGGCGATGTCAGGATGGGGTTTACCAGTTGCAGAAAGAATGAGGGCAGACCCAGCATCGGGTCCCGCAAATAGTAGTAGACGGAGGTTCCGTTGAGCCACGTTGACTCGAACATCTTGGCAACCGATGAATGAAAATATATGATCGCAACCTGCAAACGAATGGCAAAGAAGGTTACCAGTGCGATGATGCGCCGAATAATGACGTGATCGGAAACAACTTGCGGTTCATGGGCTTTTTGCCAATGCCATTTTCTCGAATCGGTCAATGTGATCGGCAGCAGCAAAAACGTAAAGACAGCAGCTACCTGGTCTCCGCCGTCCAAGGTGATGGCCGACACGTTGAAACTGTAGCAAATCCACCAGTGAATGACCCCGGTAATTCGCGGACGCCATCCGGAAGCGACGATCAGAAGCAAAACGACCGCGATCCATCTGACCATGTCCAAATAGAAATAGTCGTTGGGAACGGTGCAAAACAGGCTGATCGTGTTCACGCAAGTGGGATAGACATCCATGCCGGACGAAGGTCGGAAAAACGTATGGGCATCGTTTACCGCCAACGTCAGCGCGGTCGACAATGCCATCAACGATCTGGCCAAGCCATACACGTTTGTCCACGGGTTTTGCGTCAACGCCAGGTTGTAGGCAAATGATCCTAATTTTTCGAACATTTCACGTTCACCCTCACAACTTTTGATGGCATATCGATTTTCTTACCGCTGCGGCTCCACGCCCAGGGAACCGGTTCCTGATACACAAAGCCGATGTCTCCGCAAATGGTCGGATAAGGCGTAGGGTTGTCCAATTCCGCGTAGACAGCTGCCTTGTTCAAGCAAGCATAGGGATTTTCTTCGCAATCCGTTTTGGCGGACTCCGGTATTCTGGAACTGAGAAGACCGGCCTCGATCCCTTGACTTCTTCCAAAGCGCTTCAATCCAAAAAAGTTTTCAGACCGATTATTTGGCCAGGCGGCTGCCAGTGTCCCATTTGTTATGTCCACCACTTGAAACGTGAGGTCTCGCGCATCTTTGCTGTAAAAGCCCCACCCCTGCGGAAACCACGAGGCAATGTACAGTTCCTTTGCAAGCGGTAAAGCGGAAATGGGATTGGTGGGCATCACTGCGTGAATGGCTGCGACAAAGATGTAGAGCCAAAAGGCAGCCACCAGAGCGAAGATGAGCCCAAAGCGTGAAAATCTGGTTACACCGACAGGCTTCAACATGCTTCTCCCCTTTCACTGTTTTTTCATCTGGATTGGCCATGGTTTCGCTCCGTACACCCAGGATAGAAATGATTAAAAAAATTTATATATTTTTCCATCCATTAGTAGGATTGGACCATGACTTGCATCAGTTTTTGGGAGTGGAAAATCTATCATTTGGATACATCTTATTCCTTTTTTACTACTATATCCAATATTTTGAAAAATCAACTATTATTATCGCAGTATGTCAGTCTTCTCGCGGTGCATCATGGAAATATCTGCATAAAATTGTATAATATATACTTGCGAGTTCTTTTTTGGGGTGAAGAGGCTACTTGTGGGGGAGGTTTGCGTATGGGAGAAAAGGTGTATCACCGTGAAGTCCAGCGCTTTCGCCAAAAAGTGCTGTGGACGATCGTCATCATCGTGGATGTGATCCTGTTGTCCGCATTTAGCTATGATTTGTACCAACGAATCGTTTTGCGAAAAGTGGTCAGCGAGCCGGTAACCGATGTGGAAGCGTGGATCATTTGGATTCTGTTTGGTATTGCTACGCCGCTGTTGATAACCTCGCTGTTCTTGACAAAACTCGTCGTTGAGATCAGGGAGAAAGGGTTGTACCTGCGTTTTTTCCCATTCGCGAAACACTTTATCCCCTATAACGAGATAGCAGCGTATGAAGTTTGTCAATTCAGCCCTTTCTGGGATTTCGGCGGTTTGGGTGGAAGATGGATCTTTGGCGGATGGGCCTATACCGTGAGCGGAAATCGCGGAATCAAAGTACGCCTGAAGAACAACAAGGTATTTGTGATCGGTTCGCAACATCCTGAAAAACTGGTTGAAGCCTTGGCCAAAGCAATCGGAAATTCATAGTTTCCCGTTTGAAGGCCTGCACATTGATCTGCCAAAGTTGCTGGTCGGCTTTGGCAACAAAACTGGAGCGGGGTCACGACCCCGCTCCTCTGTATTTGCGCACACCCCAGTTCCAGATCGCCAGCCCGATGCCGAAAAAGATTACCCCCATGACCGGCGTAAACGCCGCGTACACGTACCACGTCTCCTTGCGCAGAAAGTAGGCGGCCGGATAAACGCCGACGAAAGCAAACGGCAGAATGTACGTCAGCACGAAACGAATCACCTTGTTGTACACGTCCACCGGGTAGCGGCCGTACTGCTGGATGTTCCAGATCATTGGCGCGATGCCCGTGCGCGAATCAGAGAAAAAGCTGACGGCGGCAATCGCCGTGTACACCCCTGCATAGATCAGTGCCCCGCCGATCACCAGCACGACAAACAGCAGCGGATCGTACCAGTGGAAGGACAGATCCAGCTTGAATGCGGCGTAGCCCATGATAATCAGCCCGGAGATGATGCCAAAGATCCGGTCCGGTGCCATCGATTCCAGACACACCTGGGCCAGGTTGTGCAGCGGCCGGGTCAGGATGCGGTCCATTTCGCCGCGGATGATGTAGCGCTCGTTGAAGTCCCAGAAGCTGAAAAACATGGAGAACAGCGCGTACGGAATCAGGAAAAAGCCGTAAATGAAGATGATTTCGTCCCGCGTCCAGTCTTTTAGCAGCGGCACGTGCTGAAAGACGACGATGATGAAGACGAGATTAATCAGCTCGTAGATCAGATTGGAGACCAGATCGCCGAAAAAGTCGGCCCGGTATGCCAGCCTGGTCTTGAAATACTGTCCGAGGTAATCGGCGAAGACGCCGATGATGTGTCGCGCGTTTTGCATCGGTTACCCTCCCTGCACGACCAGTTTGTGACGAGCCCGCCGCCACAGAATCAGGATCGGCATGAAAATCACCGCAATCCAGACCGCCTGCAGCCCGATCAGCTCCCACGCCTGCTCCGGTGAAATCGCGCCGGTGAAGATCAGGCTGGGATAGTAGTTGATCGCCTGGAACGGCAGCCACCCCATCAGCGTCTGGGCCCAACCGGGGAAAAAGCTGATCGGCAGCACCAGGCCGGACATCAGATCGACAATCACCCGCTTGGCCCGCATCATCCCGTCGTTGCGGAACAGGAAAAAGGTAAACAGGCCGGTCAGCAAATTCAGCTCCGTGTTGATGACAAACGCAAGCGTCAGGCTGACCAGGTACAGGCCCCAGCCTTCCGGCGTTCCCGGGAAGCGGAACGGGATCAGCAGGCTGACCAGAAAAATGCCGGGCGCTGCAAAAAAGAGCAGGCGAAAGATACCCTCGCCAAAAGCCTGCGCCGTTTTCACCGAAAGGTAATTGTAGGGCCGGATCATCTCGATGGCCACCTTGCCTTCCCGCACGTCCTGGGCGATCTCCATGTCGATGTTGTTAAAGTAGAACGCTCGGGACATCCAGGCGATGGCGACGTATGCGGTCATCTGCTCCACGGTGAGGCCGCCGAGCTGCTGCTGGCCGCCGTAGATCGCTCCCCAGAGGAAGTAGTAGGCGCCGATGTTGATCGCGTAGATAATGATGCCGCTGTAGTAGTTCACCCGGTAGGCGAGCATGGTGAGAAACCGGATGCGAATCAGTTCCAGATAAAGTTTACCCATGGCTGACAACCTCGCCGTCAGTCGAGTAGATGTTGCGCACGATGTCTTCCGTGCTGGCCTCCTTGATCTTCACGTCGCTCACCTCAAACGAGCCCATCACCACAGACAGGACGAACGGCAGCATCTCCTGGCTGCGCGCCACTTTTACCCGCAGCGAGAACTCGTTGTCCTGCAGGATTTCACAGGGCAGCTCGCCAAGCGCCGCCCGCATCTCTTCCGGCGCCGTCCGCTTCTTGAACTGGAATGCCACCTCGGTGCCGTTGCCCCACTTCTCTTTCAGATCAGTCAGTTGGCCGTCAAAGATCAGCCGGCCTTGGTCCATCACCAGCACCCGCTTGCAGAGCGCCTCGATGTCGGACACATCGTGCGTGGTCAAGAGAATCGTCGTATGTTCCGTTTCATTCAGATTGCGGAGAAATTCCCGGATTTTCTGCTTGACCAGCACGTCCAGTCCGACCGTCGGCTCGTCGAGAAAGAGCAGCTTCGGCTTGTGAATCAAGGCGGCGGCCACTTCGCAGCGCATGCGTTGGCCGAGGCTCAGCTTGCGCACCGGCTGGCTGACGAACGAGGCGATGTCCAACTCCTCGATCAACCGCTCCAGCCAGCGCTCTCCTTCCGTGTCGTCCACCTTGTAGACGTTTTTCAGCAGGCGGAACGACTCCAGCGGCGACAGGTCCCACCAAAGCTGGGAGCGCTGTCCGAAAACGACGCCGATCGAGCGGACGTACTGCTCCCGCTGCCGGTACGGCACGTATCCGTTGATGACGATCTCGCCGCCGCTCGGGGTGAGAATCCCCGTCAGCATTTTGATCGTGGTTGATTTGCCGGCTCCGTTTTCCCCGATCAGGGCGAACATCTCCCCCTCCTCAACGGTAAAGGAAATATCGTCAACCGCCTTGACCGTTTTGTACTCCCGGCTGAACAAGTCGCGAAACGCACCCGCCAAGCCGGCACGGGCCTGGTGGATGCGAAATTCCTTTTGCAAATGACTGACACGTATCATGACAACCCGTCCTTTGCTTAACCTCTACATAATCCATAGCTAAGTTTATCGAAGGCCATTCATTTCTGCAAAATCCAGTGTGCTGAAAAGCGTCGAGACGCCAATCTGTTCGACAGATCGCCATCCCGTCGTCCTGCTTTTTAACGGGGACAATTGCACCTTTTCCAATTACGCCCCCAAGCCGGCTGTGGTAAGATGATGGAGGACTTTGTGGACAGAAAAGAGGGAGTACATATGAAACGAGAGCGATCCGCACAGCTGCACGAAGAAGCGATGGAGGTCATCCTGGGCGGGGTGAACAGCCCGTCCCGCTCGTTCAAGGCAGTCGGCGGCGGCGCCCCCGTCACGATGGAACGGGCGCAGGGCGCCTATTTCTGGGACGTCGACGGCAACCGGTACATCGACTATCTGGCGGCGTACGGTCCGATTATCACCGGCCACGCCCATCCGCACATTACCAAAGCGATCAGTGAAGCGGCGGCCAACGGCACGCTGTACGGCACGCCGACGCCGTGGGAAATCCAGTTTGCCCGCATGATTCGCGAGGCGATTCCGTCGATGGAGCGCATCCGCTTCAACAACTCCGGAACGGAAGCGGTGATGACCTGCATTCGCGTCGCCCGCGCGTATACAGGTCGCGTCAAGATCATCAAATTCGCCGGCTGCTACCACGGCCACTCCGACCTGGTGCTGGTGGCGGCAGGTTCGGGGCCGTCCACGCTGGGCATCCCGGACAGTGCCGGCATCCCGCAGAGCATCGCCAACGAAGTGATCACCGTTCCCTACAACGACATCGACGCGTTTGCCGAAGCGATCCGGGTCTGGGGACAGGAGACCGCGTGCGTCCTGGTGGAGCCGATCGTCGGCAACTTCGGGATCGTGCCGCCCAAACCCGGTTTTCTGGAAGCGGTGAACCGGATCGCCCACGAGGCGGGCGCGCTGGTCGTCTACGACGAAGTGATCACCGGCTTCCGCTTCTGCTACGGCGGGGCGCAAAACCTGCTGGGCGTAGAGCCGGACCTGACCGCACTGGGCAAAATCATCGGCGGCGGGCTGCCGATCGGGGCGTACGGCGGCCGACGCGAGATCATGGAGCAGGTGGCACCGCTCGGCCCTGCGTATCAAGCCGGTACGATGGCGGGCAATCCAGCCTCAATCCGAGCCGGCATCGCCTGCCTGGAAGTGCTCCGGCAGCCGGGCGTTTACGAGGAGTTTGAACGGTTGGGCCAGCTGTTGGAAGAGGGCATTCGCCGCGCTGCCGAGACACACGGAATCACCATTCAGGTGAACCGCGTCAAAGGAGCGCTGGCCGTCTACTTCACGGACCAGCCGGTCACTGACTATGCCTCCGCTCAGGCGGCGGACGGAGAATTGTTTGCCCGCTTCTTCCGGCTGATGCTGGACGAGGGCATCTGCCTCGCGCCGTCCAAATACGAAGCCTGGTTCATCACCACCGCCCACACGGAAGACGATATTCGCGCCACCGTGGCGGCAGTGGACCGTTCATTTGCCGCACTCGCGAAGTAAGCGGTCAAAAATTGCCTGCGACAGCTGCCGGCCGCTCGGGCATACTAGCCTCAAACAGCATTCACACAGGAGGGAACCCCGTGTCCAAAGGCGAACACACTTACCCGCAGGCACCGGAAAAGACGATGGACCCAAAGATGAACTCCAAGATGATGGAGGTCGTCGGCTTTCAAAATCCGCGAAAAACCGAACATCACAAAACCCAACAGCACGACCGGTAACAAATGCAAATTAATGCGCATTCCTCTATTTACCACAGACGAATGCGCTTTTTTTTATGCGCGTGGGACAGGCGTTTTTATCGAACAAAAACATTTTATTTGCATAAAAACGCTTTCATTTGCATAAAAAGCCAGACGATTTCTTGTGTCCCCCTTATATTCGTGGTATTCTAAACATTACAATTTTGAACTTTCCGAATTGTACGCAGGGGAGGTGGAGGGTCAGGCCAACTGACCGGGACCATGCTAGACAACAGACAGAGAAATACGATTGAGCAGTTTCAAGGCTATCATGTGATTGAACACGACAGTTGCGGCATCATCTGTATCATCGAGAAGTCGGGAACGCCGACGCGGACCAACGTGCAGGAAACGATTCGCTCGCTGATCCAGATGGAACACCGCTCCGGCTTTATCGACGGGGAAGGAGACGGCTGTGGCATCCTCACGGACATCCCCCGCGCGCTCTGGTCCGCCTATCTGCACCAGGCCGGGCTGGACGGCGATCTGGCCCGTGATCCACGCTTTGCCGTCGCCCACATCTTCGTGCCGCGCTCGGGCCACGACCCGCAGGCCGTTCAGGAAGCGATTCGCGGACTGTTTGCCGCGCACGGTGTGGAGATCCTGCTGGAACGGGAAAACGCCGTCAACTCGGCAGTGCTTGGCAATAACGGCAAGCGGGACGAACCGGTTTTCTGGCAGTTGGCCGTCTTCGCGCCGGAAGGCTTGAACCAAGCTGCGTATGCCAGCCGCCTGTTTGAATTGCACGTCGCCATCGAAGCGGCCCACAACGTTCACGTCGCTTCGCTCAGCCCGGTGACCAGCGCCTACAAGGTAATGGGCGCCGCCAACATTCTGCCTCAGTATTTTCACGACCTGGCTGACGAACGCTTTGTCTCGTCCGTCACCATCGGTCACAACCGCTATTCCACCAATACCTTGTCCAACTTCTTCCGCGTTCAGCCGTTTTCCCTCCTGGGCCACAACGGTGAGATCAACACGATCAGCAAGCTGGAAGAAGAGGCACAGATGCTCGGCGTGCCTTTGGTCGACGGAGGGAGCGACTCGCAAAACCTCAACCGCACGATCGAAACCTTTATCCACCGGTACGGCCTGAGCCTGTTTGAAGCGATGGAAGTGGTGTTCCCGCCGATCCATCACGAGATGAAAAACCTGCCGGATGACCTGCAGGACTTGTACACGTACCTGCGCCAGGCTTGGGGTCACTTTGCCCAGGGACCGGCCGGGATCGTTTCGCGGTACGGAAATGAGTGCGTGTTCAGCGTCGACGCCCTGGGGCTGAGACCGCTGTGGATGGTGGAAAGCGCCACGTCCTATTACTTCTCCTCCGAGCAGGGAATCATACCGGTTCATCAAATGGCAAGCGAACCAAAACCGCTCGCCCCCGGTGAAAAGGTGGGCGTCATCCTGCACGCGGAGAAAGAGGTGGAAGTGATCCCCCACCACAAGCTGCAGCAGATCGTCCGCGACCGCTTTGCGGAAAAGGTGGAAGCAGCCGGTGCCCGTCAGCACCTGCACTTCGCCTATGAAGCCAACGCGCTCGTCGCCGAACCGGACACGTCGGCACCGACCTCTTCCGTCTACAGCGCATTTGGCTGGGACCGTGAACAGATTCAACTCGTGGAGCAGATGTCCGCCAACGGAGCCGAACCGATCCGTTCGCTCGGCCACGACGGCCCGCTGGCTGCACTGTCCAAGGAGCGGCAAAACCTGGCCGATTACATCAAGGAAAGCGTGGCTGTCGTCACCAACCCGGCGATTGACCGCGACCGGGAGATGGAGCATTTCTCCACGCGCGTCGTGATCGGGACCCGCGTACCGCTGTCCGGCACAGCCTCGGACGGCCTGCGTCTGGAGCTGCCCTCGCCGCTGCTCTTCGAAGGGCAGTCGCTGCAGGAGACGGCGCAGCAGCAGGGCACGCTGTCGCTGGAACAGGTGATCCACTACTTCAACAACCACCCGTCCAGCATCGCGATCCTCTCGACCCACTTCGAACGGGAAAGCGGACTGGAAGGCGGGCTGAAACGGCTGCAGGAATCGGCCGTACAGGCAGTGCAGAATGGAGCCGTGCTGATTGTGTTGGACGACACAGAGACGCATCAGAACGGCCGGTACTGGATCGACCCGCTGCTCGCCGTATCCGCTGTCGACCAAGGCTTGAAAGCAGCGTTTGACGCTGATGGTATCAGCCTGCGCCGCCGGGCCGGCATCATCCTCCGCTCCGGTGCCGTCCGTTCGCTGCACGACCTGGCCTTGTCCTTTGGTTCCGGTGCGGACGCGGTTTCGCCGTACCTGATGTTTGCCACCGCCTTTGCCAAAGCAGGCGCGGCATCAGCCGCCAATCTCTACGCCGCACTGAACAAGGGGCTGGAGAAAGTGATCTCCACCATCGGCATCCACGAGCTGCGCGGCTACGGTCGGCTGTTCTCCTCCATCGGGCTGCAGGCGGACGTGGCGAAGGCGCTCTCCATCGTGAACTTCTGCGGTTCCGATCAGGTCGGCCTCTCCTATGCCGCTCTGGAGGCGGACAGCATCAAACGGCACGAGGATTACGCCAGTGCAACGGCGAGGGAAGCCAAGACGTTCCACATTTTCCCCCGCCTGTGGAAACTGATCGGACAGGTCGCCGCCGGAGAGATTCCGTACGCCGACTACGCGTTGAAGCTGGAAGAAAACGAACGGGACAACCCGATTGCGATTCGTCACGTGGCCGACTTTGCCTTTGACCGTGCCGAGCAGCAGGTGGACCCGGCCCAGGTGGACATCAGCGTAGGCGATCATTCGCTGCCGTTTTTGATCTCCTCCATGTCGTTCGGCTCGCAGAACGAAACGGCCTTCCGCGCCTATGCCGAAGCCGCCGACCAGCTCAACATGATCAGCATGAACGGCGAAGGCGGCGAAATCAAAGACATGCTCGGCCGCTACCGCAAAACGCGCGGTATCCAGGTGGCGTCGGGCCGCTTCGGGGTCAACGTGGAGCTGGCCAACGCGGCGGATATCCTGGAAATCAAGATCGGCCAAGGGGCAAAACCGGGCGAAGGGGGACACCTGCCCGGCTCCAAGGTAACGGCGAAAATCGCCGCTGCCCGGAACGCCACGATCGGCTCCGACCTGATCTCGCCGTCCAACAACCACGACATCTACTCCATCGAGGACCTGGCCCAGATGATCACGGAGCTGAAGACGGCCAACCACGAAGCCAAGGTGTGCGTCAAGGTGCCGGTCGTGCCCAACATCGGGACCATCGCCGTCGGCATTGCCAAGGCAGGCGCCGATTTCATCACGCTCTCCGGTTTTGACGGAGGAACGGGGGCGGCACGCGTCCACGCCCTGCAGCACGTGGGGCTGCCGGCCGAGATTGGCGTCAAAGCCGCCCACAACGCCTTGCTCGAAGCAGGCCTGCGCCACAAGGTGGAACTGTGGGCCGACGGCGGCGTGAAAAGTGCAGCAGACGTCGTCAAGCTGATGCTGCTTGGCGCCAATCGCGTCGGCTTTGGCACCCTGGCGATGATCGCTGTCGGCTGCACCACCTGCCGCGGCTGTCACCTGGACACCTGCCACGTGGGTATCGCCACCCAGATCGACTCGCTGGAAGAGGCCCACGAAAAAGGGCTGCGCCGCTTTGTGCCGCGCCAGTTCGACCAGGCTGTCAACGGGCTGAAAACCTTGTTTACCCTGTTTGGCGAGGAAGTGCGCCGCATCACCGCCGCGCTCGGCTTCAGCCGTACGCAGGATCTCGTCGGCCGCTCCGACCTGCTGGTCCAAACCCGTCTGCTGGAGCGAATCAACCTGTCGGCGCTGCTGGCCGTCCATCCGCTGTACACGCCGGAGGCAGCCGCCGTTCGGGCGGAAGAAGCGGAGGAGCGCGTGCTGGTCACCGCCGGTGCTGCCGCCGCTTCGGAGAACCGCTACTTCAGCCCGGATCGACCCATCCGGGAGACGTTTGCCGGGATTTTGTCCAGTGAACGCGTGCTGGGCAGCCGCTGGTCCGGTGCCCGCGTGAAAAATTACCTGGACGGCAGTTACGCCTCGCTGCCGGAAGTGTCGCTCCACTTCACCGACGGCAGCGTGCCGGGCAACGGTCTGGCCGCTTACAACGCACAGGGCGTTACCATTCGGGTGGAAGGCGGCGCCCAGGACGGCGTCGGCAAAACCAGCTTTGGCGGCCGCGTCTCCATCCTCAAGCACAAGGGTCATAACGGTGCGTACATCAACGGCTCCGTCGGCAAGAGCTTCTGCTACGGTGCGCAAAAAGGCTTGTTCATCGTACAGGGCAATGCCGATTCCCGCGCCTGCATCCGCCTCTCCGGTGCAGACGTCGTGTTTGGCGGCGAGATTACCGAGCCGATTCGCGACGAGCTGGGCGGTATCGGAGCACGGGCCAATCTGAAAGGCTTTGCCTTTGAATACATGACCAACGGGCGCGCCGTCGTGCTGGGCGATCCCGGTCCGTGGATCTGCGCGGGCATGACCGGCGGTGTCGTGTACGTCCGCCTGCAACCTGAGATGGGCTTTGACCAGGCAGCTCTGGAGCGCAGGATCGCCAAAGGGGCAAAGGTGTTCCTCTACCAACTGGACGAAAAAGGCGTAAACGACGTGCGCGAGCTGCTCTCCGCCTACAAGGAGGAACTGCTTGCCACCGAGCAGTACGAAACAGCCGGCCGCATCCAGAAGCTGATTGACGATCCGGCTGCACACTTCCTGATGATTTCGCCGAAAAAAGAGCAGGCCGATCCGTCTGTCTCCACCGAGTAACCTCCCCGACAAGATCAGCAGCCTGCCAGAGAGGACTGACGTCCTGAAAACACTCGCACTCTTCCCACTATGGGAAGAGTGCTTTTTTACCACACATAAGCATTCACTGATATTGTCAAGATTGGTCAAAGACTGTACAATAAAAAAGTGAAACTGTCACCTGTGATGATCGTACAATTGAGTATAGGGCAAACTATCATACGTGCTCTCATTGTTCATGATCATATACGAAGGAGTGATTTTCCCCCATGTTCTTTCACCCCATGGACTTCCTGATTTTGATCGCGTTCGGCCTGTCGCTGTGGGCCCAGTTTCGCGTCAAGGGAACGTTCAACCGCTTTGCCGATGTTCCCGCGTCTTCCGGCCTGACCGGTGCGGAAGCGGCACGCCGCATGCTGGACGCCAATGGCCTGACGCACGTTCCAGTTGAACACATCCCCGGTACGCTGACCGACCACTACGACCCGATTTCCCGCACGGTTCGTCTGTCCGATCCGGTCTACTTTGGCAATTCCATCTCGGCAATCTCCGTCGCCTGCCACGAGGTAGGACACGCCGTGCAGCACAAGGTCTCCTACCCGATGCTGGTGGCCCGCCACCGCATCTTCCCGGTCGTCAACTTTGCGTCGGGGGTTGCACCGCTGCTGCTTTTGGCCGGCTTCTTCTTCAAGGCAGCCAATCTGCTGCTGCTGGGGATCATCTTCTTCTCCGCAGCCGTCGCCTTCCAATTGATCACGCTGCCGGTCGAGTTCAACGCAAGCAGCCGCGCCAAAGACATGATGGTCAAAATGGGCTTCATCCGCAACACGGAAGAACGAGGCGTCAACAAGGTGCTGGGCGCCGCTGCGCTCACCTATGTGGCCGCCGCGCTGATCTCCGTGCTCGAACTGGCCAAATACGTAATGATCTTCAACAGCTCCAACGAAGACTGATAAATCTTGCAGCACATGCACGAACAGGTACAGCCTCCTGTTTTTAAGGAGGCTGTACCTTTTTCCTTATATCCGCTACGATAGGTGATGAAGCTTTACATAGGTATAATGGATGTGAACGTGGCTCGGTAAGCCAAACACGTCCTGCCGAATGAACGATTGCAGTTTTCCGCAACAAGAAAGGAGACAGTTGTGATGAAAATCGGATGGATCGGGCTGGGCAACATGGGGATCCCGATGGCCGGCAATCTGTTGGCTGCCGGATATGAGGTGAAGGCGTGGAACCGCACGCCCAGCAAGGCAGAGCCGCTGCTCGCGCAGGGAGCCACCCTGGCTGGCTCTTTGGCGGAACTGGCGGAATGCGATATCGTGTTTACAATGGTGAGCGATGACGAGGCCGTCAAGGCTGTCTACACCGGACCGGACGGTCTGCTCACTTCCGGTGCTCGCGGCACATTGGCCGTGGACATGAGTACGGTCTCTCCTCAGACGTCCCGCTATCTGGCCGAACAGTGCCGACAGGCGGGATTTCGCTTCCTCGACGCACCGGTCTCCGGCAGTGTCGGCCCGGCCAAGGAAGGCAAGCTGGTCATCATGGTCGGCGGCGACGAGAGCGACTATACCCAAGTCAAACCGCTGCTGGACAAGCTGGGCAAACTGGCACTTCACCTCGGCCCCAACGGTGCCGGCACGTCGGCCAAGCTGGCGATCAACCTGCTGTTGGGCATTACCGTGCAGGGAGCGGCTGAAACCCTGCTGTTCGCCCGCAGCATGGGTATCGAAGCCGAGCAGATGCTGACCATCATCAGAGAGAGCGCGGTCGGCACGCCGCTGATCCGCGGCAAGGAAGCGTCCATTCTCGCCGACAACTACCCGGCCGCGTTTGCCCTCAAACACATGGCCAAAGACCTTCGCCTCGCCCGCGAGGAAGGCGTCTCCACGCCGTTGGCCGAATCGGCGGCCGCCTGCTACCGCGCCGCGCTGGAGGACGGCATGGGTGATCTGGACGTCATGGCAATCTTGCGTTTTCTGGACCGGCAGTAACGCCGGTCCTTCAGTATGTAGACAAAGTCCGTGGTGTCATGTGTGATGGTGCCCGCTCGCTCGCTAGGCCCATCACTTCATGTCACGTACTTTTTCTCCCACTTCGGTTGATCATCATGTTTCCATTTCCCGCTGGGGTTTTTGACGGAAGAAGCTGAAAAACACCCAGCCGGCGTTGATGAACAGCAGGGCACTGGTCATCAGAAACACCCCGTTGATGCTGATGAAACCGGCCAGGAAGCCGCCGATCATCGGTCCCAGCATGCTGCCCATGCTGACAAAGCTGTTGTTGTACCCGTACACACGGCTGATCATGTGACTGGGCGTGAGTCGGCGCAGCAGAGCATTGACAGCGGGCAGCAGGCCGCCAAGCGACAAGCCGAGCAAAAAGCGAAGCACCACCAACTGGGTGACGTTTGCTGCCAGAGCCTGCGGCACGAACAACACGGCTGCAAACAGCAGGCTGCCAAACAAAACGCGATGGGAACCGTAGCGGTCTCCCAACCGTCCCAAGAGGGGCGCCGCCAGCACGTTGGCGATGCCGGTAGACGCCTGGACCACACCCGCCCAGAAGGCGACGTTTCCCTGCTGATGCAAAAGCTGTGCAATGAAAATCGGCAGCACCGGTACGATACTGAACAAGGCAAACTGGATCATGATCGTCACGAAGAAGACCGTCGGCAGCTCCCTGGAAGAGAAAATCTTGCGAAAGTCATCAGACAGACTGGAGCGTTCCTTGGCCTTCGGGGGCACAAATGTTTCCTTTACGGTAAACGTAATCACCAGCGTCGCCAACAGGACCAGGCTGCCGGTCACGACAAAGATCATGCGGAACCCGATTCGATCGGCCAACACCCCGCCGATCAGCGGTCCCATAATGGAGCCGGCGGTCACGAACGACTGCAACAGCCCCAATGCCCATCCCGCTTTTTCCCGAGGCGCATTGGAGGCGACCAGAGCCGTGCTGGCCGGGACAATTCCTCCCACCGTTCCGTTCAAGAGGCGCAGGGCCAAAAGCTGCCACAAACTCCCGGCAAAACCGGTCGCCGCGATGATGACGGACATGAAGTAACCGGAGCGCAAGATCATGATTTTGCGGCCGTACTTGTCAGCCAGATTGCCCCAGATCGGGGACACCAGACTGGCGGTCAAAAAGTTGGCGCCAAAAATGACTCCTGCCCATGCGGTCACTTCATGCGGGTCTTCCACCCCGAAATCCTGCTGGATATACAGCGGCAAAAACGGCATGATCATGCTCATCGCCATCATGACGACAAACAGCGCCCCGCACAATACATACAAGTTGCGTTTCCACGTTTCCACGGGCGCCCTCCTCCTTTCCGGTGCGAGGAAACGCGACTGCCTCGCCGTCTCCTCGCGGCCCCGCGCGTTTCGTCCACTGGCCGGGTTCCCTATGACACCGGATGCTCTGCTGTGGGAGCGCCCAGATCCTGTACGCTCCACAAATTATGATACACACCTTTTAGCGCCAACAATTCTTCGTGTCTTCCCTGTTCGACGATCCGCCCCTCTTTCATGACCACGATCTTGTCCGCGTGGGTGATGGTGGAGAGGCGGTGGGCCACGATGATCGTGGTGCGCCCTTTGGTCAAGCGGGCCAGCGATTCCTGAATCATGTGCTCAGACTCCAGGTCGAGTGCTGATGTGGCTTCGTCCAGGATCAAAATGGCCGGATCACGCAGAAAGACGCGGGCGATGGCAATCCGCTGTTTCTGCCCGCCGGACAGCTTGACTCCCCGCTCGCCCAGCTCGGTGTCGTATCCATCGGGCAGTTCCATGATAAACTCGTGGGCGTTGGCCGCCTTGGCCGCTTCGATCACGGCCGCTTCATCCGCGTCGGGATCGCCCATCAGGATGTTTACCCGCGCTGACTCGCTGAACAGGATGTTGTCCTGCAGCACCATGCCGATGTGGCTGCGCAGATTCTGCTGCTGCACGTCGCGAATGTCAACACCGTCGATGGTGATCCGTCCTTCCGTCACGTCCCAGAAACGGGGCAGCAAGCTGATCAGCGAGGTCTTGCCTCCGCCCGACATGCCGACGATGGCGACCGTCTCGCCCGGATTGATCGTCAAATTGACGCGATCCAGCACCAGCGGCCCATCCTTGCGATAGCGAAACGAGACGTTTTCAAACCGGATTTCGCCGCGAATCCGCCCCGTCTGCGGATCGACCGGGAGCCGGCCGGCGCCGGGCTTGTCGACGATATCGTACGACTCGTCGATAAATTCAAACATCCGATCCATCGAAGCAACGGCCTGTGTCAGCGTGGTGGAGGAGTTGACCAACCGGCGCAGCGGCGTATAGAGGCGTTCCAGATAGGCGTAAAACGCCACCAGCGTCCCGATGGTGAGCGTTCCCCCGATTACCTGGTAGCCGGCGTAGGCGATCACCATGAGCGGCGCAATGTCCGTCACCGTGTTGACGGCAGCAAAGGTGTTGGCGTTCCAACGCGTATGCTCCAGCGCCTTTTGCAAAAAGCGGTTGTTTTCCTTGGCGAACACCCGGGATTCGTGCTCCTCCAGGGCAAAGCTGCGCACCAGCGACATGCCGTTTACGCGCTCGTGCAGGTGTCCCTGCAGGTGGGCCAGGGCGGCCGAGCGCTCCCGCGTAAGCTGCCGCAGCCGCTTGTAAAAGTATTTAACGGACACCGCGTACAGCGGAAAGACCAGGATCGCGACCAGCGTGAGCTTGACGTCCATGTACAGCATCACACTCAGGGTCAAACCGATCGTGATCAGGTCCAGCCAGATGTTCATCAGGCCCGTTTCGATAAAGGACTTGGTTGACTCCACGTCGTTGATTACCCGGGAGACCACTTCCCCTGTCTTGTGGTTGTTGTAGTAGCGCATGGAGAGCCGCTGCAGGTGAGTGAACAGTTGGTTGCGAATGTCAAACAAGATGCGGCTGGACACCCACTGGGCGAAGTACTGCCGCCAGTACTCCACAGGCGCTCGCACAACGGTAAAGACCACAAACGCCACGGCCATCAGCCAGAACAGTTGAGTCAGCTTCTCCTCCCGGGGCAGGGGGCTGGGCAGCAGGTCATCAATCACGTACTTGATCATCAGCGGCAATAGCAGCGGTATCGAAAATTTGATGATGCCGATAAAAATGGTTCCCAGGATATGTTTCCAATAGGGCATGACGTATGCCATGTAGCGCCGGATGCTGTTCACGGTCGTCCCTCCTTTTGCCAGTTCCCGCTTTCCCTCCTACATGTATTCGTTCCGGGACAGGTGATGACCGACAAACAAGGAAATCCCTCTCCCGGCCGTTCGGGAAAGGGATCATACCTCGTCATCGCGCACCAGCAGGTAACGCTCGTACCAGCGTTGGACAAATCCGTTTTGAAAAGGGCCACGCCGCAAACGGACCCAATCCAGCACTTCCCGGAGAGCGGTCTGCACGCGTTCGACGACAAACGGAGGGTAGTTCATCTGCTTGCTGTGCAGCAGAAACTCCTCTTCGTCGAGAATCGTGTAAGTCATGTCGGGAAATACCTTGACGTCCAAATCGTAATCAATGTAGCTTAACAGATTTCCTTTCAAGCTAAAAGGCGAACCAATGTTGCAGTAGTAATAGATGCCGTCATCGCGAATCATCGCGATCGTATTAAACCACTGTCCGCGGCCAAACGTGCAGATGGCAGGCTCTCTCGTCCGCCATTCCCGGCCGTCTGCCTCTGTTACCTTGACCCGGTCGTTGCCTCCAATCACGACCGCATCGCTGGAATGAATCAGCGTCGTCTTATCCCAGATGCGGTGCAGTGAATGGTCGTGTTTAAAACTTTCAATGCGGATAATGGAGCCTGGAGCTGGCGACATGACTCTCCCCTTTCTTCTCTTCTCTGTATGAATGGGGATAAGCCTCCCTTAACTTAAGAAGAGAGCTTTTTGGAAAGTGTAACATATTTTTGCATCTCGTAGCCAAGTGAATAGTAAAAAGGGAGAACCTCCGGGTTGTCCTGATTCACCATGATCAAGACGCGATGGACGCCCCGTTGCCGAAAGCGTTTTTCAATCGCCTCCACCAGCTTCCGCCCGATGCCGGTCCCCTGCAGGCGGGGAGTAACGGCCAGGCGGTAAAAGTAGGCGCGTGATCCGTCTATCGTGCCGACGACCACCCCTACCACTTCTCCATCCTTCTCCGCAACCATGACCAAATCGCTGTCCCAGGCCAACTGTTTGGCCAGGTCGTTCAATGACTCCGTGTCCGATTCTTCCAAACCGGTTTCCTGCCAAATACGCGTTATCGCCGAATAGTCACCGAGCCGAAACGGTCGAATCAGCATACGTTGCCTCCTTCGATGCCTTCTGTTCTTATTGTACACCACTTGGACAACTTTGTCTCCGTATGAACGCGAGAAACAGGTCGCAATTGGGAATACAAACCCGTCGGCCCGGCCCAAACGGCCCAAACGGACTTAGGTCAGCAGCGACAGACCGCCGTCCACGATGAGGGTCTGGCCGCGGATCATCCAGGCCTGATCGGACAACAGGAACATCACCGCATTGGCCAGATCGTCCGGCTCCACGATGCGGCCAGCCGGTGTACGCGCCGCTGAGTGGGCCAGGAGCTCCTCGCGGTTGGGGAAGTGACGGAGCGCGTCGGTGTCCACAGCTCCCCCGGACACCGCGTTGACGACAATGTTGTACGGCGCCAGTTCGACAGCCAGGTAGCGGGTGAGGGCTTCGAGTGCCGCTTTGGACACGCCGACAGCGGTGTAGTTGTCCAGCACGCGAATTGAGCCAAGGCTGGAGATGCTGACGATTTTCCCGCCCTCGCCGTTCTTCATCATTAGTTTGGCCGCTTCCTGTCCGCAGAACAACAGGGCCTTGCTGTTAATCTCCATCGTCCAGTCCCAGTGATTCTCTTCCAGCTCCATGAGCGGGCGCATTACGCCAGACGCGGCGTTGTTCACCAGTACGTCCAGGCGGCCGAACTCCCGGTCGATTTCGGCAAACAGTTCTTTGATTTTGGCCACATCGCCCACGTTTGCCTTCACCAGGTGAACGCGGACACCCAGGGCTTCCAGCTCCGCCGCTGTTTCCCCGGCGGCCGTGCGGTTGCGCAGGTAGTTGAGCACCAGGTCATATCCCTGTTCCGCCAGTCGACGGGCGATCGCCTTTCCGATCCCCCGGGTTCCGCCCGTAACGAGCGCCACTTTTCGGTTTGTATGCATGAGGGTTTCCTCCTATCACACCAACTATTAATATCAGGTACCAAAAAAGAACATTCTCATTATACACCGTGACTGTCTGAATTGCCACCTGACCACTTGCTCCCAGACAGCGCGACTTCAGGCATGGAAGCGGCAGCGGACAGCCATACTATGCGAAACAGCTTGTGCCTGACGGCGGGGAAGGAGTGTTTTCATGTTTATTGGCCGCGAACTGTCGGAACTGACGATGACACCGCTCTCCCAATGGGAAGTAAACGAATTGCTTTACTACCATCACGCCATGTCTCAACTGGCAGCCTATCTCAATGCTGAAGGATGTTCGCTCCACGCCCGCATCATCCGCGAACTGGAATCACGCGGACCAATCGGCGGCGATGGCGGCGGCTGGGATCACGCGTCTGCGCCGATTTACGATTGAACAAAAGGAGGGAATGAAAAATGAAAACAGAGACTCGTCAATGGGGCATCATCATCGGAATCGTGGCAATCAGCCTTGCCGCGATGATCGGACTTTTGTACATGTTTTGGTAACCCGCCACCAGGCTGTCCGGCTCCCGTTGTAGGCCGGCACTGCGCATTGTTGTCAGAAAATACTTTCTTCTTTAAATTGGGCAAAAAATACTTTACATCAAGAAAAAGTTGCCATATGCTAAGATTACGATTTTTCCCTCGAATGGAAAGGAGGTTGTGCTGCTATGATGTTCAAAGGAAATCTCGACCGAAATGATTGGCTCACAGTTGTTCCAACTTCATACGGCAACGCCTCCCGGACGGACGAATCGTAACAGGACTCGTTTCTTTGCCATACCCCTTTCGTCGCATACCCGACCGCAGGCGCTGTCGCTTGCGGTCTTTTTGTTTCCTCGTTGCTGGAAACACGACCGCAGCCGTTTGGCTTGCGGTTTTTTTCTTGAAAGGAGGTGAGACGGATGGTATTCCACTTCTTGTTTTTCACAGTGAGGATTGAGCGCAAAAAGTCAAGCGCCAATCAGCGTGCCGCCGAGTACCAGCGCTCCCGCTATCTGCAGGAACGCGCCGAAGCTCAGGCGCTCGAAGCCGCCCGATATCCGGAATTTCTCACTCGCGTGTAACGCGCATATATACCTTGAGGAGGGTGTTCTTATGAGCAGCAAGCAAAGACGTCAAAGGATGCGGTTCACGGGAGTCAAATCGATAGAGGGCGGCTGACTGAACCAGACAATTTGCACAGGAGGGATTTGGTCATGTACATTCCGATGATTTTCTTTGCCATCATCATCGAAAGACGCGTGATCTCTACGGATGAGCGCGAAGCCCGCTACAGGCAGCAGCAGGCGATTAAGGCATGGGAAGAGCAGCGCATCTATCAGGCGTCCCAGTTTCCCGAGTACTGTACGCGGCTGTAATCGCAAAGACACTTCACCTGCAAAAAAGCGACCGGTCACCGGTCGCTTTTGATCGTTTCCAGGATTTTTTGATGAGCCACGGGAAACGCGAGCCCAGCCAGTTCGTCCGCTGTCGCAAACCGGGCGTTCGGCGGCAAATCGTCGCCCTCGATCCAGTCGCACTGCCACACTTCCATGTGCCACTGCAGGTGGGAAAACGTATGTGTCAGCTCCATCAGCGGCTCGATCACCTCCACGTCCACCCCGAACCGCTTCCTGAGCCCCTGTAAAAGCGCCTCCTGCTTCAGGGAACGGGTGTCAGCGTCCGTCTCCACCATGGGAAACTCCCACATGCCGGCCAACAGCCCCTGCTCCGGACGCTTGTTGATCAAGACGGCATCCCCCCGCTTGACCACCGCCACCTGCAATCGGACGAGACGCGGCGGTTTGGCCTTGCCTTTGACCGGCAAATCGTCCTGTACCCCTTCCTTCCGGGCGAGACAGTAGTCAAACACGGGACAGGTGAGACACTGCGGCGTACGCGGCAGGCAGACGAGAGCGCCCAGCTCCATCAACGCCTGGTTGAAATCACCTGCTCGGCCATGCGGAATCACCTGCCGCACGAGGTGTTCCACCTTGACGCGGGTCGCCGGCTTGGCGATGTCGTCCGTCAGGTAGAGCAGCCGGGAAAAGACGCGCATCACGTTGCCGTCCACGGCCGGCTCCGGTTTTTCGTAGGCGATGCTCAGAATGGCGCCGGCGGTGTACGGTCCGATGCCTTTCAGCGTGGCGATCTCTTCTGGCGTATCGGGAATGACGCCGCCGTAGCGTTCCTGCACCTCCCGCGCGGCCGCCTGCAGATTGCGGGCGCGCGAGTAGTAGCCAAGCCCTTCCCATGCCTTCAGCACTTCCTCCTCCGGCGCTTCGGCCAACGCGGCCACGGTGGGGAACTTGGCCATGAAGTTCTGGTAGTACGGCTTTACCGTTTCCACACGCGTCTGCTGCAGCATGATCTCTGACACCCAGACGCGGTACGGATCGCGGTTGATCCGCCAGGGCAAATCCCGTTTCTGGGAATCGTACCAGGCCAGCAGATCGCGGGAAAAGCCAAACACGTGAAACTCTTCCGGTAACGTATACGTCAATGCCTTGCGTTTTTTACCTGCCATCAGATTCCTGCTTGCTCCTTTTGTCAGCCAAATCGATCGGGCGAAACGCCCAGATGTTCAGCTTGGCGGCCCCTCCCGCGATGCACTCGCAAAACGCCTGATCGGCACGCCGCCACTGTTTGATGCGCTCGTACTGCTCCACCGTTTCCACGTCAAACGCTTCGACGAACAGGCCCGGCTGCTCCAGGCCTTCCCAATGCCGGTACTGACGGGCACCCATCGCTTCCATCCTTCCGGCCATGGAAGCCAGCAGCTCCAGGCATCGGTCCCGCTTCGACTCGTCCGTCTTGTATTCGATAAACACGGTAAGCACAGCTTCTTCTCTCCTTTCGGTCCCTTCCATCATACCCGTCTGAGCGACAGGGAACAAGCGCGCATTTTTTTCGACTGTGAAGGGGAAATCTCACGCCCAAATCGCTATAATAAGGAATAGAACCGGCAGGATCAAAGGAGGGAGAACACGTAATTCATGGACACCGCCACACACTTTGTCATGGGCTTCGGACTGGCCGGTCTGGCCCACCTCGATCCCGTTGTGGCCGCGACGCCGGGTTTGGCGGAGGCGGTGGCGCTCGGCACCGTCATCGGCTCTCAAGCTCCTGATTTGGACGGTTTTACCCGCATCCGGGGAAGCGCCGCCTACATCCGCCATCACCGGGGAATCTCCCACTCCATTCCCGCTCTGTTTGTCTGGACGGCAGCGGTGTTTGCCCTGGTACAGGCGATAACACCGCAGACGCACTGGCTTCACCTGTTGGGCTGGATTTTTGCCGCGGTCGTGCTGCACGTTTTTGTCGACCTCTTTAACGCGTACGGAACCAAAGGCCTTTATCCCTTCCGCGACAAGTGGATCGCCTGGAACACCATCTTCATCTTCGACCCGTTTATTTTTGGCGTACATGTGGCCGGCCTGATGCTGTGGGGCGCAGGCGCGGCTCCGGGACCGCTGTTTTTCTGGATTTATGTGCTGATCGCCTGCTATTACGTCTGGCGCGGCCAGGCGCATAAGCGGACGACCGCACTGGTCAGGGAAAGCATCGGCAAGGAAGGCACGTACACCGTCATTCCCACGCTTTCCTGGAACCAGTGGACGTTTGTCATCAGGACGGAGCAGCACTGGTACGTCGGGGAAGTGCACGGCGGGGAGGTCACGATCCTCGACGTGTTTGCCGTCAAACCTGAAAACGAGCTGGTGGCAGCAGCCAAACAAAGTCCCAAGGTACAGGCGTTCTTATCGTTTACCCGCTACGCCCACGTGGAGACAAAGGAACAGCCCTTCGGCTACGAAGTGAAGTGGTTTGACCTGCGCTACCGCGCCCGCTTTCAGGGCAAGAGCCACTACATGTTTGTCGCCGTCGTCTATCTGGACAAGGAACTAAACATCCGCGACTCGTTTGTCGGCTGGATTCACCGCGGCGAGGAGCAGTTGGCCAAAAAACTGGACCCCGAAAAAGAGATTCAGCTTAACTAACGACCGTTTGACCGTAATAAAAGCGCGTGCCCTGAGGGGCAGGCGCTTTTTTGCATACCTTTGGCGCGTCATGTCACAACATCAGTCCGTCCCCGCGCCAAATTGCCAGATCACGTGGCTTAAGCTGCCCAACTGGAAGCTGAGGTGCAGCCGTTGGGCGCGGCGGTCGTCGTCGGCTGCTCCCATGGCGTAGAGAAGCGGAACAAAATGTTCGCTGCCGTGCCGGGGAACGGCCCAATTCGCATAGGGAGCCAGCTCCCGGTAGCGGTACAAGGCGGGCAGATCCCAGGCAGTCAGTGTTTCCGCGAGCCATTCTTCAAACTGGACCGCCCACTCGTCCGCCTGCCCCGGTTTGGCCCACATGTTTATTTTGGCAAAGTTGTGCACCGTACCGCCGCTGCCGATGATCAGGATGTCACGCCGGCGCAGCGCGCGTAATCCCCGGCCAATGTCGTACTGTTCTTGGGGAGTGAGGGCAGGGTTGACGGACATGGGCACTACGGGAATGTCGGCATCCGGGTACATCAGCCGCAGCACGACCCAGGCCCCGTGATCCAACCCCCGCGACGGATGGAAGCGGACCGAAACGCCTGCCGACCGCAGCAGGGCCGCCGTCTCTTCTGCCAGCAGCCGATCACCATTAGCGGGATACTGGATCTCATACAGTTCGCGGGGGAAGCCGCCGAAGTCGTGAATGGTACTGAACACGTCGGCTGAACCGATTTCCTGAACCGGACTCTCCCAGTGAGCGGAAAAAATCACGATGGCCCGGGGACGTTTCAATTGGCCGGCCAACTCCTTTAACGCATCCGTATACGTGTTTTTCTCAACGGCCAGCGTGGGCGCTCCGTGGGCGATAAACAGGGATGGCAACATGTATGTTCACTCCAATTTACTTTTGTCAGTAGATTACTTTTTGTAACCATCATACCAGATGTGATCGTTTTTTACTATCCCCGTGTTTCTCCCATTTTTTACGCGCTGAGAAACGGTGTCTGCCGCGCCCTTCGCTCAGGCGGTCGTCTTCACTGGGTTGACGGCCGCCCGTCATCTGCCTGCGGCACTTCGCTCGCCAACGTAAAAAAGGCATGCCGCACAAAAACGGCATGCCTCATTCATTCACGGACCGTCAATCGTAATTACTTTGCTGCTTCAAAGCGCTTGCTTACTTCGTCCCAGTTGACGACGTTCCAGAAAGCGTTGATGTAGTCCGGGCGTTTGTTTTGATACTTCAGGTAGTACGCGTGCTCCCACACGTCCAGACCGAGGATCGGCGTTTTGCCTTCCATGATCGGGCTGTCTTGGTTCGGAGTAGACGTGATGGCCAGCTTGCCGCCGTCTACGACCAGCCAAGCCCAACCGGAACCGAAACGGGTGGTTGCCGCTTTGGTGAACTCGGCCTTGAAGTTGTCAAAGCTGCCGAAAGCCGCGTTGATCGCGTCAGCCAGCGCGCCGGACGGAGTGCCGCCGCCGTTCGGGCTCATGATTTGCCAAAACAGGGTATGGTTGGCATGGCCGCCGCCGTTGTTGCGAACCGCCGTGCGGATGGACTCCGGCAGTGCGTCCAGATTGCTGATCAGTTCCTCTACGCTCTTGGATTGCAGATCCGGATGACCTTCCAGAGCAGCGTTCAGGTTATTCACATAGGTAGCATGGTGACGTCCGTGGTGGATCTCCATGGTTTGCGCGTCGATGTGAGGCTCCAGCGCGTTGTGCGCGTACGGCAGTTCAGGAAGTTGGTGTGCCATTCTTCATTCCTCCTCGTGATATGTATGGGTCAAGCTACCACTTATTATAATGCAAGCAGAGCACTTTTACAACAAATCGGTATGCTAAGTATCGTAATCTATCAGCATATATCACGCAATACTATCTTGCAATGCGGAACCGCCGTGCTAGACTTGGAGTATTCCATATTTCCAACAGACAGGGTGATTCTTCGTGGACTTGGACGTAACAACGATCTTGTTTCTCGCATTCTTCGGTTTCGTGGCTGCCTTCATCGACAGTACAGTGGGAGGGGGAGGTCTGATCTCCCTGCCGGCGCTGCTCGGTCTCGGCATTCCCCCGTATCTGGCACTGGGGACCAACAAGCTGGCGGGAACCATTTCGTCGGCGACCAGCTCGTTTACCTTCATCCGGATGGGCAAATACGACAAAAAGCTAATGATCCTGCTGTTTCCCGTTTCGCTGATCGGGGCCTACCTGGGGGCCAAAACGGTCCTGTTTGTCCCGCAGGAAGTGCTGAAAGTACTGGTCATCGTGATGATGGCCGCCATTTTTGTCTATACGCTTATCAACAAACGGTTTGGTGAACAGTCCAGCTATAAGGGACTGACCACATTTTCGCTGGGATTGGGGATTCCCCTGACGTTTTTGATCGGCTTTTATGACGGTTTCTTTGGGCCGGGGACCGGTTCCTTTTTCGTTTTCCTGATGGTGCTCCTGTTTGGCTACGACTTTGTGATCGCCGCCGGAAACGGGCGGATTCTCAACCTGGCCAGCAACATCGCCGCGCTGTTCGTCTTTATCGTCGAAGGCAAGGTGATTTTCCTCACCGGCCTGACAATGGGGCTCGCGATGCTCTTGGGCGCCACCCTCGGCGCGCGGCTGGCGATCAAGACGGGCGTCCGCTACGTCCGCCCGCTGTTTTTGCTGGTGTCCATCGGCCTGATGACCAAAATGATTTACGAGCTGATTTTCACGTAGACGCGAGAATCGGCATGCCGGCTAGCAAACGGAGCCGGACCAATACAAAAAGCTTGGCGCATCGGCCAAGCTTTTTCATTTTTCATTCCCTTTTCGCTGTTTCAGGCGCACGATGATGCCGTCGATCAACAGACCGATCCCCGCGCCGTAAAACGGACTGGCGAAGCGAATGCCTTCGCTAATCGGCAGTTCTTTCAGATAAACGATGACCACACCGAGAATAAACCCGATCATCGTAAAGCGCAGACGGGTCGGACCCATTCATCCCCACCGCCTTACTTGCCGAATTTGTTGGGCAGCTTCATGTTTTTCATGTTGCGGCTCATTTGCTTCAGCTGTTTTTGATTCAAATTGACGCCCATCGCGCGGGCCATCGCCTGCAATTGCTTTTCATCCATCTGCATGTTCTGCAATTGCTTCTTCAGGTAATACGTGCCGCCGGCAAATCCGCCCACCAGGCCAATAATCAGCGTAACGATCGGAATTACCCAGTTGTACCAAGCCATTGATTCATTACCATCCTCTATTGGAATTACAGTCGTACCTATTGTACCACATCTGCCGCCGCTGTACATCGCGGACATGGGGAAGATCGAAAGGTTGAAAGGTTACCCGCGGCATTCCGGCGCGAACCACAGGTGCACCGGTATCAATCCGCGGCGTACCGCGTCAGCGGGGTGTCGCTCAGCCCCGAATAATTCTCTCGGGCCGATACACTCAAAAGGTCGTCCTCGGGAAAACGGTAGGCGGTCAGCATTCCGCCAAACACGCAGCCCTGGTCGATATTGAGCGTGCCGTTTTTACGTTCCGGTTGGGGCCGGGGGTCGTGCCCCCAGATGATCAGCGGATGGGTCGTTTTTCGTTCTGCCGCCCAATCCCGGCGGATCGGCCGGCCGTCCGCTCCCGTGCCGGCCACGTCTCCGTAACGGCAAAAGGTTTGTACGGCTGGAGACTCCATCCCGATGTAATCGTCGCGGATGCCGGCGTGAACCGCTACCGCTTCCAGTTTTCCGCCGTACTTGATCATCATGTGCGACGGGGAGGAAAACAGCAGCCGCCTGCTCTGCTCTTTCAGGAGCAGCGCGTTTTTCGTTCCGTACTCCTGCTCAAAACGGCGAAACTCCTCTTCCACTTTTTCATCGCCATGCGCCAGCGTAACCGGTCGCCCGTCCAGCCAGCGGGCAATCTTCCACCCGTGGTTGCTGTCCACCATCTCCGCTACGCCGATTTCGACGTGGCGGATGAAAAACTGCAGCATCTTGATCGAATTCGGCCCTCGACTGGTAATGTCTCCAAGCGAAAGAAGCGTGCGGCCGCGGGGATGGCGGTACGTCCCGTCGTGACTGCGCTCGTAGCCAAGTCGCTGCAGCAGCTCCATAAATTCGTCGTAACAGCCGTGTACGTCGCCGATGATATCGACACCCTTGTTCGCCACCAGCATTTTGGAGCGCATCCTCGGTTTGCGTTTCATGCCCATCCCCTCCTTTCCACATAACTATTATTGTCTATTGTTTACCATAAAAAAGAAAAAAACTCACCCCCCTTTTTTCCGGGGTGAGACAGACTGAAGACAAACTGTACTTTTTCAATGAGATTCCACAAGGAAACGATCTTTCCATCGTTGTCCGGCCGAAAGGCCTGCACATTGATCAACCGAAGGTGGAGATAAAGTACGGGCATGGAGTGATGGGTCAAGCGAGCTCCTTTGACGACCTGCTCAGCGGAAAAACGAAAGACGCGGGGAAAACAGGGGGCACAAGTCTCACTTCATCGAAATACTTCCACAGTAAAAGACATGCAATGCTCCTCATGAACTTCGATCGTAAAGTTTTGACATTATTGTTAAATGATTCTAAAATATTAACATTCACCGTCCCAGTCACAATGGAAAAAAGCCGTACAGGAGGAGTGCCTCTTTGCAAAAAACGGTAACGCTCTACTCATTTTTACTCGTCACGTTTCTATTTCTTATTTGCCTGGGTACTCCTAAAGAATTCTTTGCATCCGACGAGAAACAGAATACAAAGATAAGAGAAACCGTCCAGTTTCCCGCAGATTTTTTCTTGCCAAACCTGCAAGAGCAAACCTTTGAGTTCGTCTACACGGTTTCTGGATATAGTTTGCAGTACGAGTTGTACCGCTATCCTGAATTTCGGATTCTCACCCATGAGGAACATGCAAACTGGCAGCACCCTCACACCCTTCACGATTGTTTCTTCAGCTATGAACAAAGCCGGGAATCGCGTGAACTGCCCAGTCGTAAACAGGTTGGCGAGATGTTTCAGGTTGACCTCAACGATGTACGAGAACTCACGCCCAAGCTGCGCCTGTATGGCAACACGCTGCTCGAATACGAGGCTGACGGAATAACCGGGTACTGGGTGCTCAATCTTAACAGCACAGAACCGTTATCTGTACCCACGGCAAAACTACAGCAGCTTATGGATTTTCTAAAATCAGAGCAGATAAGAGACGGACGGATTATCGTAGTAGATCTGGAGAGTACTGATCAGGTCTGGTTTGGTTTTCCACGCCATCAGTGGATCTGCAAGGTGACTGTTTCTGCCGATGATTTGGCAAGTCTCCCGAATATGCTAAACGGGATGGGCAGAACCAATTTTCAGGAGAATGAACCATCAGTACAAGCAGAAAAATGACTTGATGATTAGCTGGTACAATTACAAAAATAAGCATCCCAACCATTCTTAGGTGAATCGGGATGCTTTTCTGTTCATTATGTGAGGTACTTTAGTCCGGTGTAACCCTTACTATCATTTTACATGCTTGATGCGCCAGTGCTGCGGACGGGGGGCAGTCCCAGCACTCCACCGTCACACGAGATTGTGTTTATGCACGTAAATGGCCGCTTGTGTTCGGTCCTCCACATCCAGCTTGGCCAAAATGTTGCTGACGTGCGTTTTGACGGTTTTGATGCCGATAATCAGCTCGTCGGCGATCTCCTGGTTGGATTTCCCCTGGCCGATCAGCTTCAGCACTTCCAGCTCACGCGGGGTGAGCTGCTCATGGGGCAGCGGCTCCTGACCGTGGCGAAAACGGGCCATGATCTTGCCGGCCACGCGGGATTCCAGCACCGGTTCTCCGGCCACGGCGGCTCGGATAGCGCGGGCGATTTCAGCAGCGCGCGAGGTCTTCAGCAGGTAGCTGAACGCCCCTGCTTCGATCACCGGGTATACCTTTTCGTCGTCGATGAAACTGGTCAGCACGATCACCTTGCAGGAGGGACACTGCTCCCGGATGCGGCGGGTGGCTTCCACGCCGCCGATGCCGTCCATGACCAAATCCATCAGGACGACATCCGGTTTCAGCTCCACCGCCAGCCGTACGCCTTCCTCTCCGCTCGCCGCTTCGGCCACCACCTCTATGTCTTCTTCCGTGGACAGATAGGCGGCCAGGCCCATCCTCACCATCTCGTGATCATCCACCAACAATACACGAATCACGGATGCTCACTCCCTTCCTGTTCCGTTTGCGGCATCACCGGGATGCGCACCTCGATTTGCGTCCCTTTGCCTACTGCAGAGTAAATGTCAAGCGATCCGCCCAATTCCGCCACGCGCTCGCGCATGCTCCGAAGACCATAGGAGGTCAGTTTTTCGCCTTCCGGATTAAACCCGACCCCATCGTCCGTCACCCTTAGCCGCACCTGTCCCTGCAGCGTAAACAGCTTCACCGCGATCTGGTTGGCGCGGGCGTGGCGCAGCGTGTTGGAAAGGGACTCCTGCAGGATGCGGAACAGATGATCTTCAATGCCGCTGGGCAAGCCTTCGACGTCTTCGATTTCCCAGGAGATCGCGAGTGTATTTTTCCGCGACAGTTCTTCCAGCAGATCGACGATCGCTTCCTTCAGGGTCTTGTTCTGCAGCGTGGCCGGACGGAGATGCAGCAAAAGCGCTCTCATCTCCGCCTGGGCCGCCGCCGCCATCTCCTCCACCAGCTCTATCTGCTGGGCAGCGCGCTGCGGATTTTTCTCCACCAGCCGCTTCAAGGCGGCCGTGGTCATCGCGATGGCAAACAACTGCTGGCTGACGGCATCGTGCAGCTCCCGGGCAAGCCGCTGCCGCTCTTCCGTAACGGCTGCCTGTTTCAACTGCTCCGCCAGCGCCGCGTTGTGATTGGACAGCCGCTGCAGCGACGCCACCTGCTCTTCCCACTGCGACGCCAGGCGGTTAAACTGCCAGCCCAGCTCGCCGATCTCGTCCGCGCCCAGATCGGGAACGCGGTAGGACAAGCGGCCGCGGCTCAGATTCATGGTCGCTTCGCCCAGCACGTACAGCCGCTTTTTCAACAGATTGCCGAAAATGTAGCCGCTGATCACGCCCAGCACCGTCCCCACGGCAAGCGAGACGGCAAAGGCTGCCAGCATGATCACCCAATCCGGCTCCGCCGGCAGTTGTATTTGCAGATTGGCGGCAAACCATTGGCTCAGTTCCGGGTCGTCTACCAATGTCGAGTAGAGGAGACGGATCTTTGGATCGTTGGCCCAGGCGATGTGCATCAATAGGAAACAGAGGAACGTGGCGGTTACCGTGCCGATGACCAGCATCAGGCCGAACCGCACATACTGCCATTGTACGCTCGCTAATCGCTGTCGACGCATCGGTCAGTACCCCCTAGATGTACTTGACTTTTATATCGCCGACAAGCAGCGAGAGTTGTAAATGGACTTTTTGAGCGGCCTGCTCGTACTGCTCGGAGCGGACCATCACACTGCGGCTGATGCCGCCTTGCCGGTGTCCAAACACTTCCAGGTCGCCTAAGCTCACCTCGGCTGTAACGGCAACCGGCATGTCGACCGGCACGTAAATGGTGACGTCCCCCACCCAGCCGTCGACAGTCAGGAACGCTTCCTCCTGCATCACCATCGCCCGCGACAGGTCGATCACCACATCCCCGATGCCGTGCCAGATGTGCAGTTCATTCAGCTCAAACCTGCCGGACGTAAGATGAAAATCGCCGATCAGGGAACTGCGGGTATCCTTGGGCCGCAGAATGCTGCCGGGGTGATGGGTCTTAACCCGTTCCTTGTAGACAGGCCCGTATTCTGTTGGCTTGGCCGAGCGTGCCGCCTTATCGTGAAACGACTTATCGTCGGGCGCGTCCCATTTCGGGGAGAAACTGCTCATGTCACCGAGCGTATCCACCCGTCCGTCGCGCCGCTGCGAGCGCCCCCGGATCAGGCGGAAGCCAAAGTAGATCAACGCCAGAGGGACGAAGAAATGGAACAGCTCATGGAATCCCACGCCGAACCACATCTCCAGCGCAATCAGGATGCCAAATCCGGCCAAAAGACCGCCTCTGATGCGTTTTCGCTTCTCCCACATGCGCGCGCCGACGTACACCAATATCATCGGCCACAGGCTAAACAAACTGAACGAAATGATATGCAAGGTGTCGAGCAACAGGCCAATGCCCGTCAAGATGATCAGAACACCAGCCGTCATTTTGTGCAAGCGGGACAGTTTCACAGGAGTCTCCTCTCTTACGCCCCATGCCGCTCATTTTCCTTCCAAACTGTTACGGCATGTATAGATAAACGCAGGCGGAATGTTCAACGGCGTGAAATCAGTCTCGACCCGTTGAAAACGCGCCTGCAGCTCCGATTTCAGTTGCAGTGAGTATTGAAACGTGATGAACAGCCCATCAGGGGCCAGCGCGGATTCAATTTGGTCCAGAATGCCGGTACGCAGCGTTTCCGGAAAGATGGCAAACGGAAGGCCGGAGATGATTACGTCGGCTTTGCCCAACCTCATTTCCTCCATATACTGCCCAAGCTTTAAAGCCTCTTCCCGAATCGGCACGTCGGGAAACCGGTCGCGCAGCATGGTCCGAAACTGATGATCACGCTCAACCAGAAGGTAACGGGCGTCCGGCCGCTTCTTTTGGAGAATGGCCTGCGTAAACACGCCCGTGCCCGGCCCCAGTTCAACGATGACGCCAGCGTTTGCCCAATCCACATGGGTCAGCATGCGCGCGCAGAGAAAACGGGAACTGGGGATGATGCTGCCGACTCGGCCGGGTTCGGCAAAAAACCGTCGTAGAAACACCAAGAAGTCTGACAAAAAAAGGACCTCCTCTAGGGGAAAAGCAGCCTGTTTCCCAGGCTGCCTTAGGTTCAATTCTACATCAAACGCCGCCGTTCCTCTCGCTTACGCTTGTTCCGGATGCTGTGGCGTTTCCTTTTTATCAAGCAGGGAGGCTTTGATCTGCGCCAGTTCCGCATCCAGCTCGTCCTTCTCCCATTTGCTCAGCGAGTGGTCCAGGCCTGCGTTGGTCAGGCGCCACTGGTCGCTGAGATCCGCTTCCGCCTCCATGCGCATCACTTTTTCTTCCATCCGGGCAAATCCGCGGCTCGCCGTTTCGCTCCCCATCCCGACAATGGCCTGATTTACCTGTTTTTGCGTCTTGGCTACTTGGGCGCGGGCCATCAGGGTGTATTTTTTCGCCCGCATCTTGTAAAACTCTTCTTTCAGCTCAGCCAGCTTTTCGCGCATCTTTTGCGCTGCGTCCGAAGCGGACTGATAGAGCGTCTCGTACTCCCGGGCACGCGCTTCGTACTGTTTCTTGTCGGCAAGCGCGCGGCGCGCCAGTTCGTCTTCACCCTCGCTAAGCGCCAGTTTTACCTGGCGATCCCGTTTTTCCACGAAGGCCAGCGCCTCTTCCCACTGCTGACGGAACTTCTTCTCAAGCGCCACCTGGCGGGCGACGGCCACTTCCACCTGTCCGATCTCCACTTCCATGTCACGCATGTACTGGTTCAGCATTACTACCGGATCTTCCATAGAATCCAGCACGTCATTCACCGAAGCCACAGTCAAATCACGCAAGCGTTTCAAGATACCCATCGTCACTTCTCCTCCTCATCATACCATATGATTCTCGTTGGATTAACAACCTTGTCCTGCGATCCGGCCATGCCGACGCGAGGATTACGGCTGCTGCCGCCTGGTTACACTTTTCTCCCATCGATCCAATACGTCATCGTCTTGCAGCACGCGCTGTGCCCACTGCCGCTCCCCGACGGTCGGAACCGTTTGATCCGGCACATCCCGTTGGCGAAGCAGGCGGAAGCCCAGGTACATGACACCAATGGCCAGCACGGCGTGGAACAAAACATGCAATTTGCCGATCAGCATCAGGAACCCGATCAGAAGGATCAGGCCGCCGGTAAACCGGGAACCTGAGCTGCTCATCATTTTGCGGGCGCCGTACAACATGATCAGCCCGGGAATCAGCACGCGGAGCAGCTCACTGCTGTCAATGCCAAGCTGATCGAGTATGACTAATCCCCCAATGAGCAGCAGGATCAGTCCGAGAAGCACTTTTCCAGACCGTTCGCTCATTAACTGCTTACCCTCCCATCGACTTTGTTTGGGTGTCACCCTTATGGCTTTATTGTAGACGGCTGACAGGTCTCGTCATAACGGGCGGGCGGTTGGTTTTTCCCTCCGACCCGGGGCGGAGGCACCTTCCTTCCGCAATCGGACAAGCACCCTGGCGAGATGTGGTGAACCATGCGCTGACGTGATCTGACACGAATCGTTTCCTGCTTGAGGGTGCAAATTGTGACAAAATTATGAACTCCACCAAAAAAAGACAGGAAAAATCGGACAAGTGTTGAATTGTGCTGAGGTGCGTGTAAAAAACATCGAATTTAGCCGAATTCCGCGGTGCGGAAACGGGGGACCCACGTTTTTCGGGGTGAATGGCAGCCGCCTGCCGGCCGCCTAGGGCATTCCTTTCGACCGAACCCATCAGCTAACCTCGTAGGCTTAGGAAAGGAGCAGTTTCTTTTGCGCAAAACGGTGGTTACTCTCTTCATCGCCGGGATGCTTGCAATAGGAGCAGGCGCTGCACACGCCCAGGAGGAAAAAACCCTGATGGGTGTTGTCAACAGCCTGTATGGTGTTCCTTACAAGTCGTCCGGCACAACCAAAAACGGATTTGACTGCTCCGGCTTTACGCGCTATGTGTTTCATGCGCTGGGTGTAGATCTGCCTCATTCGTCGTCTGCCCAATTCAAGTTGGGAGTACCGGTGTCCCGCAACGATCTCCAGCCCGGTGACCTGGTCTTTTTCAACACCAACGGGCACAGCGTTTCACATGTGGGCATCTACATCGGAAATGGCTTGTTTGTACACTCGGAGAGCGGCAGAGGAGTCGTCAACACGAAGCTGAACGATCCGTATTACTGGAGCAAGCGCTTTGTGGGTGCCAAGCGGATTGCGCTGCCTGCCATTGCCGAAGCTCCGCAGAATCCACAGAAAAAGAAACCTGTACAAGCAGCATCGCTGCCCGAGGCCACACAGCCGTCGCAGCAGCAAGAACAATCGACGCAACAACAGCAGAATTCACAACAACAACAACAACAACAACAACCGAATCCACAACAACAGCAGACTTCAACACAACAGCAGTAACCGACGCACATTGAGCCAGGGACGACAGGTCTCTGGCTTTTTCTGGCTACATTTAGCACCTGGTGTCAAGAGGTAGTAACATCCATCTTTTCTACGCTGACGCGGCTTGTCCGTGCGGGTGCCAGGAATCTGTCCCCCGCATCAGGACGAACCGTGATATTATGATGAAAGAAACAGGACCAGAACACATCTGGTGACTGGGGGAGAGTTCCGGTGAAAGACCATGTTTTGATAGTGGACGACAATGAGGAAATTCTCGAAATGCTGGAAGATATTTTGGGAAGCGAAGGATACGATGTGTCCACGGCAGTAAACGGTGAGCAGGCGTTGGAGCTGTTGAACGCAGGCACCAAGCCCAATCTGATTCTGCTTGACATCATGATGCCCGGCATGAGCGGCTATGAGCTCTGCTCGCAGATTCGCCGCGAGTGGGAACTGCCCATCCTTTTTCTCAGTGCCAAGGGCAAGGCGGTAGACAAGGTGGTCGGCTTTGAGATCGGAGCCGACGACTACATCACCAAGCCGTTTGACACGGAGGAATTGCTTGCCCGCATCCGCGCCCACCTGCGCCGCTACGAACGCATTCGCCGTTACAGTGAGGAGGCGGCAGAGAAAGAGAGAGCAGCAACCTCCATTACTGTCCTGAAGTTCAAGGGGCTGGAAATTCACAAGGAAACGTACTCCGTTTACGTCAACGACCAAAAAGTTGATCTGTCCACCAAGGAGTTTCAACTGCTTACCTTTCTGGCCGAAAACGCGGGCATCGTCTTTACGCGGGAGCAGATTTACGACCGCGTCTGGGGCTACGGATACGGTTCGCTCAATACGGTTACCGTGCACATCAAGAACCTGCGCGAAAAACTGGAGAAGGATCGCCAGTTCATCAAAACGCAATGGGGGACGGGGTACGTGTTCATCGGGGAGAAAGTGTAGATGAGCATCCGAAAGAAGCTGTTCCTCTCGTTTATCGGCTTGATCACACTCAACCTGCTTTTGTTCAAGTTCGTTTTTGAAGACATCATCGTCGAGCAGTTGAAGACGGACCGGCACAACCAGTACCGGTATGAAAAGGAGACGGCGGAAAAGGTGCGGGTCAATCAGTTGTTGAACTCCAGCGTGTTCAAGGACCCGTCCGAGCGTCGGGAGCTGGAGACACAGCTTCCGGAAGACCTGATGTACAAAATGGTCGTTACGGATGCGGACGGCAACGCCATTTACATCAAGACATCTCAGGCTTACAACCTGAAAAACCCGCATACATCCAATCCCGCAGCCCAGGAGAAAAGCGATCTGAAAGTGGTGGCGGAATACCACTTTCAGCACGAACCCCCGCGTCAGGGACATACCATCATCTACTTTTACACGGATGAATCGGACATTCTCGCCACCAAAGGCGTCTCGATGATGCTGTGGTTCATCTACGGCAGCATCGCGCTGGTCGGCCTCATTCTGCTCACCTTCTTTGTCCGTTGGATCTTGCGGCCGGTCAGCGAACTGTCCCGCGTGACTCAGGAAATCCGTGAAGGCAAGCGCTACGTCTCGTTTAGCTACCGCTCGCAGGACGAGTTTGGCCAGCTGTTCGACTACTTTTCCGACATGGTAAACGAGCTTCGCGAGGCCGAAGACCGACAGTCCGAACTGATCTCGGCCATCGCTCACGACTTTCGCACGCCGCTGACGACCATCAAGGGCTATGCCTCCTACATCGGCTCGGGACGCGTCACCGATGTCAAGCGCATTCAAAAACAGATGCGCAAGATCGAGGAAAAAACGGCTGATCTGGAAAAGCTGCTGGACGAGCTGCAGGATTTTAGCCAGCAAAGCTTGGAGATCAAGCTGAACATCAGCCGCATCCACGTAAAAAGTTTTGTCAAAGGCGTCATCGAAGACTACCTGGTGCGCATCAAGGAGGCGGGGCTGTCGTTTCAGTGGAAGCTGCGCGTCTCCAACGAACTGCACATCGAGGCGGACGAGGCCAAACTGCGCCGCGTGCTGGAAAACCTGCTGAACAACGCCATCTACTACAACAAGCCAAATGGGTCCATCCTGCTTACCTGCGATCAGCGGGACGGGCACGTGCTATTTTCCGTGATCGACAAGGGAGAGGGCATCGCGCCGGAGGACCTGCCCAAGGTGTTCACCAAATTTTACCGCGCAGAAAAATCACGCAACCGGAACAACGGCGGCACCGGCCTGGGTCTGCCCATCTGTCAGAGCATCGTCCAGCGCCACGGCGGCGTGATCACCGCGAGCAGCGAGCTGGGCGTGGGCAGCTGCTTTTCCTTTACGATCCCGTTTTTTCAACCATAATTTATTTCAATTTATTGATGGTTAATATTCACTTTATTTTTATCTGATACAGTATCTCTTGTAAGCAAGCATGTTGCTTTCCGTGATAAATAACCCCCATTTTTGGTATCTGACATCAAGCGGTCATGCTCGGTGGAAAGATGCCTCTTTTTTTATCCCCCTTTATTTCCGCACCTCCAGCCGCATCTTCAACCCGTTTTTCGGACGCAAGGTAACCAGCGGCTCCGGCTCCACCCGCTGTCCCGGTTCGGCCAGCCGCAGGCGGAAGCACTGGGCGATCGTGGCCAGCAGCAGCGCCGCCTCCATCAGCGCAAAGTTGTTGCCGATGCAGATGCGCGGCCCGCCGCCAAACGGAAAGTAGGCGAACGCGGGAATTCGCTTCAGCAAATCGCCGCCGAACCGTTCCGGGATGAATTGGTCCGGGTTGTCGAAATAGCGGCTGCTGCGGTGCATCACATACTGACTCATCATCAGCGTCTCACCCGGACGGTACACGTGCCCTCCGATCTCCACTTCGTCCACCACTTCCCGGTTAATCACCCAGGCCGCGGGATAAAGCCGCAGGGTTTCGCTGATGATCTGATTGGTATAGACAAGCCGCGGGACATCCTCTGCCGTCGGCAGCCGTCCGCCCAGCACCTCGTCCAGTTCTGTCCACAGCTTTCGTTCCGCTTCGGGATGGGTGGCCAGCAGGTACCAGATCCACGACATGGTGTTGGCGGTCGTCTCGTGGCCGGCGACAAAAATGGTCATTACCTCGTCACGCACCTGCTCGTCCGTCATGCCCTGTCCGTCCTCCTCGTCACGCGCGGCCAGCAGCATGGCCAACAGGTCGTTCCGTCCTTCGCCGCCATTCCTCCGCCGTTCCTCGATGATCTCGTATATGGTTTTGTCCAGCGTCTTCGCCGCCTCCTGAAACTTCTGGTTTTGCGGCGTCGGCACGCCGAGCGGAATGTCGATTATCGCCGAAGCCTTGTTCGACACGTACTGCAGCCCGATTTCGATGGCGCGGCCGATCTTCTCGACACCTTCCGTCAATTCTTTGCCGAACATCGTCTCGGTGATAATCGCCAGCGTTACTTTCATCATGTCTTGGTGCACGTCACGGATATCGCCGTCTTTCCACCGGTCCATCATGGCGAGCCCCTGACGGACCATCACGTCGGCGTAAGCGGCGATCCGCTCCCGGCGAAAAGCAGGCTGCATCAGCCGGCGCTGCCGCATGTGCTTTTGTCCCTCGCTGGTGAGAATGCCGTCTCCCACCACTGCACGCGCCACCTGCAGTCCTTTGGCCTTGCGAAAGTGGGCCTGTTTGGTGACCAGCACTTCCTTGATGTGTTCGGGATTGGTCAAGAGATACATGTGCCGGCTGGGACCAAAACGAAAATGGACGACATCGCCGTGCTGTTCCGCAGCCCTCTGCAAAAAGCCGAGTGGATCGCGGCGAAAGGCGAGCAAATGGCCGGATATGGGCAGCCCTTTGGGGGCGGGAATCGTTGTCAGGTTCATCGCAGACATCCTTTCCCAGTATCAGTGTTTGT
The DNA here is from genome assembly GCF_020923495.1 of Brevibacillus sedimenti. Taxonomy (GTDB): domain Bacteria; phylum Bacillota; class Bacilli; order Brevibacillales; family Brevibacillaceae; genus Brevibacillus; species Brevibacillus aydinogluensis. Next base: position 1,820,536 of record NZ_CP064048.1, on the reverse strand, counting down.
CTCTAGTATCCATCCGGCCCGGCACCTTATACCACAAACGCCCTTGGGCAGCGTCAAAAAAACAAACCGCCTGAATTATCAGGCGGTCTCTCTTCTGTTTACGAAAGGGTCGGCTTGTCCACCTGCACCAGCCGGTTGGACACCAGCCGCTCGCGCACCTTGATGCCGATCCAGGCGGCCAGCACGGCCTTGATGACTCCCACCAGCAAAAAGGAAACGCCGCCGCTCATGATCGCGGCGCTCCACGGAATGTCCAGCACGTACTTGAGCTGAATCACGCCGCAAACCAGTGTCACAACCATGCCGACGTGGTTGGCCACCAGCGCCCAGCCAATGGAGAATCGGGTTTTCTCCAGGATCAGGCCGGTAATGTAGGCAGTCAGAATGAAACCGAAAATGTATCCGCCGGATTTGCCGGCCAGCACCTGGAGTCCGCCGCTCGCCCCCGAGAAAACCGGCAGACCGACCGCGCCCAGCAGCACGTAAATGATCATCGCCAGCGTGCCGTACCGACTGCCGAGAATGGTGGCGGCCAAACCGACCGCCAGTGTCTGTCCGGTAATCGGAATCAGCGGCAGGGGAATTGTGATTTGCGAAAAAACGGCCGTAACAGCGGCAAACACAGCAGATAAGAGCATCCATCTCAATCGTTCGTTTCTCATGGTAACCTCCCGTTTTTGTCAACCAAAACATAAGATGAGTTAACACTTTAATCATAATGCCTGTCCGAACAAATGTAAATGGCAAAACAGGAGGTATTGAGGCACGCCGAATCGTCAGGCAGACAGGCGGGAGGCTCGCGCTTTCCATTCCCGATCGTTTCGGCTATGCGCGGCGGTCGCAGTATGCCTGGAGGTGAATCAGCGAATCGACCGTGTGATCGATCAGGCGGCGCAAGTCCTCTATGTTGCCCTCGTCGATCTTGCGGTGAAAATCGAGCGTGATCTGATTGGCAAAGCGCTGCGGCGGCCACTCCTGCCGATGCTCGTCTAAACGCGCCTTGACCGTCTGCGTGATGTGCGGCCGGTGTCCCCACACCTCGTTGAGAATCGCGGTGATCGCTTCTGTCTCCCGCGGCACGTCGCTGATCTCCAGGAAATAATGGATGCAGATCGTGCAGCCCACATGCTCTGTCAGCGGCTTGTCCAGCTGCTCCGCCGCAATGTCTGCTAGCGAGGTGCGCAGCTGGATCTGCGCCGTCACCGCCGTGTCACCATCAGCCTTACCTGCCTGACGGAATTCAATCTGAAACAGCCGCTCAAATGTAGCCAGGTCCATCACGTCGGAGCGGCCCGTGATGATGATGGCTCCCTCGAAATCCCGATCGTACACCACTCCTTCCAGCACGACCCGGATATTGTCGAACACCAGCGGATGAAACACCTCCGCTCCTCCTTTCCATCCGAATGGCACACGCTACTAGGATGCCCGTCTTTTTTCCGTTTGGCAAGAACGACTTATACTCCATTATCTATACACAATCCATAAACTGGTATAGTATTAAATCAACATCCAGTTATCTGACTGCCTGTCTGCCAACACCACATATTCTGACGAGGAGGTTTTTCATGACCGCTGCTGATCGCATGCTTGATCGCTACGCCGAATTGGCTGTGAAAATCGGCGTCAATGTCCAGCCGGGGCAAACCCTTGTCATCAACGCCCCCCTCTGCACGGCCGAACTGGTCCGCAAGATTGCCAAAACAGCTTACCTGACCGGAGCCAAACACGTGTATACCGAATGGACGGACGATGAACTGACCCGGCTCCAGTACGATCTCGCCCCGTATGAAGCGCTGACGGAATACCCGATGTGGAGAGCGAAAGCGTACGAGGAGCTGGCCGAGAACGGGGCTGCGTTTCTTTTTATCATCGCGACCGACCCCGATCTGCTCAAGGGAGTCAATCCGGAGCGGATCGCCGCTGCCGACAAAGCGATGAGAACTGCCATGTACACGTTTCGCAACTACACGATGAACAACAGCGTCAGCTGGTCGGTGATCGCCGCTCCCTCTCCTGCATGGGCAGCAAAAGTCTTCCCGAACCTGCCCGAAAGCGAGCAGGTGAGCGCTCTGTGGAATGCCATCTTCCGCGCCACCCGGACAGACGTGGACGACCCGGTGACAGCCTGGCAGAACCATCAAGCAGCACTGAACGAAAAGGTGACCTACCTGAACGGCAAGCAGTACCGCTGCCTTCACTTTAAAGCGCCCGGCACCGACCTGTCGGTCCAACTGCCGCCCGGTCACCGCTGGCAGGGAGGAGCCAGTGTGACCGCAAACGGCGTACCGTTTACAGCCAACATCCCGACGGAAGAAGTCTACACCGCTCCGTTGAAAGACGGGGTGAACGGCGTCGTTTCCAGCACGATGCCGTTGAGCCACAACGGCAATCTGATCGAGAACTTTACACTCCGTTTCGAGCGGGGGCGCATCGTGGAAGTGACGGCAGAGACGGGCTTTGACGTATTGCAGAAGCTGATCGAGACGGATGAAGGCTCCCGCTACCTGGGAGAAGTGGCCCTGGTGCCGCATCAGTCTCCCATCTCCCAGTCCAACCTGATTTTTTACAACACGCTGATCGACGAAAATGCCTCCAACCATTTGGCGATCGGGAATGCCTATCCGGTCTGCCTGGAGGGCGGAGACAACCTCTCCCCCGAGGAAATGGAGCAGCGCGGTCTCAACACCAGCCTCATGCACGTCGATTTCATGATCGGTTCGGCGGAAATGGACATTGACGGGGAACTGGCCGACGGCACACGCGAGCCCATCTTCCGAAACGGAAACTGGGCGTTCTAAACAACATCCTTCCTGCTTCCGGGCCGACGTCGGTCCGGGAGCAGACAAAAAAAGCCGCCCGGCTGCGGCTGTCTTCCCTGCACTTCTCCGCTTGCGCGAAAGACTGATACGGGAACGGCTGCCCTGGCGGCTCTCCTCTCTTAAACGGATGGATGCTTACCGCTTGTTGTAATGGCGCAGGTAGGCATCCTTCGCTATTTTTTCCTGGCAGTCAAAGCACTCGGTCATGTAGGATTCAGCCTGCTCTGTCATCGCTTGGCCGCACACGGTGCAACATTTGGCTTCCAGATTGCGGAAAAAGGTGGCGATCGGCGTCATGATTATAACCTCCCGACGTGTTCGTTGAGGTTATTGTATTATAACAGGGGTTGTTTTATAAAACGTTGTTATAAAACATTACGGCGCATTTTCGCTCGCTTGCTTCTGTTTTCTGTCCGTTTCTCCTGCTTTCGCTGTATTAATACTTTTTTGATTTTTCCGCGCTGTTTTACAACACAAGCGCACCCTGGACATGTTTTGATCAGATCAGCAGGTTAAACAGTGTCGGGTCCTTGGTTACCTCCACGTAGCGAATGCCATGCTTATTCATCCGGTCCACCAACGGCTGATAGTCCTCTCTGCACTTCAGCTCGATTCCGACAAGTGCCGGCCCGTTATCCTTGTTGTTCTTTTTCGTGTACTCGAAACGGACGATGTCATCGTGCGGCCCCAGCACTTTGTCGATAAACTCGCGCAGCGCTCCGGCCCGCTGCGGAAAATTGATGATGAAGTAATGTTTCAAGCCTTCATACAGCAGGGAACGCTCCTTGATTTCCTGCATCCGGTCGATGTCGTTGTTGCCCCCGCTGATGACGCAGACGACGTTTTTCCCTGCAATCTGCTCGCGGCAGGCGTCAAGCGCGGCAATCGGCAGGGCCCCGGCTGGTTCGACGACGATGGCGTTCTCGTTGTACAGTTCCAAAATCGTGGTGCATACTTTTCCTTCCGGCACCAGCACGATGTCGTCCACGATCTCTTTGCAGATTTCGCGGGTGAGCTGTCCCACCTGTTTGACCGCCGCCCCGTCCACGAACTTGTCGATCTCCTCCAGCGTGACGACGTCTCCCCTGGCCAGCGCCTCCGTCATCGAGGGAGCGCCGGCCGGTTCCACCCCGATTATGCGGGTGGACGGACTGACTCCCTTCACGTACGTGCCGACGCCCGCAGCCAGTCCCCCGCCGCCGATGCTCACAAACAGGTAATCGATCGGCTCCGCCATATCGTTCATGATTTCCGCTCCGACCGTGCCCTGTCCGGCAATCACCAGCGGATCGTCAAACGGATGGACGAACGTCATGTTCTGTTCCAGACAGTAGGACATCGCCTCCGCAAACGAATCGTCAAACGTGTCGCCGACCAGCACTACGTCGACATACTCACCTCCGAACAGCTTGACCTGCGACACTTTCTGCCGCGGCGTCGTAGCCGGCATGAAAATATGGCCGCGAATCTGCAGCAGCCGGCAGGAGTAGGCCACGCCCTGCGCGTGGTTTCCGGCGCTGGCGCAGACCACTCCCCTTTGCCGCTGTTCATCCGAAAGGTGGCGGATCAGGTTGTAGGCGCCGCGAATTTTGAACGAGCGCACTACCTGCAAATCTTCCCGCTTCAAGTAGACGTTGCAGCCATACCGCTCGGACAGGAGCTTGTTTCGCTGCAGCGGCGTTTTCTCGATTACGTCTTTGAGCAAATGGTTGGCGACGATGATGTCTTCCATGTTGACAGCAGGCATGTGTTTTTAGCTCCTCCCCTGATGGTGATATCGGCAGCGCGGAACATGCAAAAAGCCCCCGCCTCCAGCCTTCGGCGCATCGCGCACGACTGGCTGAGGCGAGGGCATCGCGGTACCACTCAGCTTCTCTGCTTTCCTCGCGAAAAACAGACTCGGCGAGTTCCCCTGAGCAGAACTCCCGCCCGGTAACGGGGGCGTGACCGTTGCCCTGTACTCAAATCGGCGATCCCGTTCTTTCCAAGGCACAGCTCCAAGGTGATATTCAAAACAGGCCAGCGGCTGTCCTTTCAGCACGAGGGACAGCTCTCTGTGCGCCGCTTCTGTTTTTACTCGTCCTTTTCCGCGCTGTTCAACCAAAAAGAACTATTTAAATTAGTAAGAAATTATAGTCATTTTGCCATGCATTGTCAATGCTTTGCCACTCCCCCGCCAAATAAAAAAGCGGGGTCCGCCGTCCCCACTTGGTTTTGCTAAGATAGTTACACCGCTTCGTAGATCGCTTCGTAGCGCTTGCCGATCTCCTCATCGCTCATGCCGGCGTCGCGCAGACGCTTGATCAGCGCAGTAGCCCAGATTTCCGAGCGCTGTGCCATCTTGGCGTACTTTTTCGCCTCTTTTTCCCTGCGCTTGGCGCGATCCTCGCCGTTGGACTTCAGGTTGTCGAGGATGAACAGCATGTGCAGCGTCTCGTCCTCGTTCAAACTGGTCCAGTTGTCGTTCAGAAACGCAACCACTTTCTTATAGTATCCGTCAAACTCTTCAAAGGAAATCTCCGTATCCATGTTCAGATATTCCTTCATTTTGTCAAACAGCTCTTGCATCTTTCGTCACAACTCCCTCGTTTTTTTCTGCCCTATTATAGCAAAAAACGGGACAAGGGAGAAAGCCGCATCATGGTCAGATTGGCGGCGCTGTCCCTTCGGATTGTGATGACAAAAACGGGACGGAAAAATTCTGCCGGAAAAGCAGGTGTGGAGCGAATTCATTTTGGCACAGGTCCAGGCAGCGGTATAATGAAGGGACAACCACCTGTGAAGGAGATCGGCACGCATGAACAAATCGTCGCAAAAGGAAGCCGCCATTCGCATCGGCCAGCAGATGACCCTGACGATCAAAAGTCTCGGCATCAACGGCGAAGGCATCGGCTATTACAAACGAAAAATCGTCTTTGTGGATAAGGCCTTGCCCGGGGAGGTGGTGCACGCCGAAGTGACGGACGTCAAGGAAACGTACGCCATCGCCAAACTGGTGCGCGTGGTGGAGCGCTCCCCTGCGCGGGTCGAGCCGCCCTGTCCGGTCTATGAGGAATGCGGCGGCTGCAGCCTGCAGCACATGGATTACCAGGCCCAATTGGCCAGCAAGCGGGAGCTGGTGATCGAATCGCTGCGCAAGTACGCCCGGCTGGAGAATCCGCCGGTGGCGGAGACGATCGGCATGGACAACCCCTGGGGCTACCGCAACAAGGCGCAGTTTCAGGTAGGACGGCAGAACGGCCGGCTGGTGGCCGGCCTGTACCAGACCGGCAGCCACCGCCTCGTTGACCTGGAGGAATGCCGCGTGCAGCACGAGGCGACGAACGAGATCGTCCGCACGGCGCGGCAGATCATGGAGGAGCTGGGCATTCCCGCGTACGATGAACGAAAACGGACCGGTGTCATCCGCACCATCGTCGCCCGCGTGGCCTTTGCCACAGGCGAGACGCAGCTCACGCTGGTGACGGCGACCGAGGAGTTTCCGCGCGTCAAGGAACTGATCCTGGAACTGCGCACCCGTCTGCCCGGCCTGGTCAGCATCGTGCAGAACGTCAATCGAAAAAAGACGTCGCTGATCTTCGGCGACTCCACCCGCCAGCTCTGGGGAAAACCGTCGATCGCGGAGCAGTTGGGGGAGCTGTCGTTTGACCTGTCGGCCCGCGCCTTTTTCCAGCTGAACCCGGAGCAGACGCGCAAGCTGTACGAGGAAGTGAAAAAAGCCGCCGGGCTGACCGGCAGCGAACTGGTGCTGGACCTCTACTGCGGCACGGGGACAATCGCCCTCTGGCTGGCGCCGTACGCCCGGGAAGTCCGGGGCATCGAATTGATTCCCGCTGCAGTCGAGGATGCCCGCCGCAACGCCGAGAAAAACGGGGCCGCCAACGCCACCTTCCACGTCGGCCGCGCCGAGGTGCTGATGCCGAAGTGGGCCAAGCAGGGCGTAAAACCGGACGTGGTCGTGGTTGACCCGCCCCGCACCGGACTGGACGACGCCCTGATCCGCTCCCTCCTGGAGGTGCAGCCGCAGCGGATCGTCTACGTCTCCTGCAATCCGTCCACTCTGGGCAAAGACGTGGCGAAGCTGCTGGCCCGCTACGAACTTGTCAGCGTCCAGCCGTTGGATATGTTTCCGCATACGAGTCATGTGGAGTGTGTGGTGTTACTTACTTTGAGAGGGGCAAAAGAGTAAGTCCGTTGTTTTTCTGACACACCTGATACCAAGGGGCTGTTTGCCCCCTGCCCGCGTCGCGTTTTGGTGCGGACGCGATCCGCTTCTTTGCTGGTCGTCAAGAGAGCGAGCGGGCCCTACCACCCATGCGCCATGGACTTTGTCTGCACACGGAGACACGGAATTGCTGTTCCGTGTCTTTTTGCTGTAATTACAACGTTTTATATTAAATAACGGTTGCATGGAGTTCCCCGTTTGCTGATTGGGCGTATCGAGGGATTCGTCCCGCTTCGACAAAACCGATCGACGTATAGAGGTAATTGGACCGATCTCCTTCCCGCGTGTCGAGCACCAAAAGCGAGCGGCCTTCCTGTTTTGCCCGCTCTTCCGCTTTTTGCATGAGCGAGCGGTTGCTATACTCTGGCAGCCCATATTTCGATTTCAATTTTAATTTCAGGCAAGCCCAGTGCAGTAATATAGCCAACGGTCATCGCAGGATAGTCATTTCCGAATAACTTGTCCCACTCGGCGTAGAAGAAATCCCAATCAAGTTTTTCCGTGGCCCAGATATTCACTTTAATAATATGTTCGCTTGTCAAGTTTTCCGATTCCAGAATTGCCTTGATATTGGCAAATGTATGAACCACCTGCTCATTCAAAGCCGCTGGTATCTCCCCTTGAGGGGTTACGCCGATTTGTCCTGATGCCACAAACAGTTCGGCACCTCTCGGGATTTTGGTGATGTGCGTGTACTTCCCAACTGGCGCCGGGACAGTTGCGGGATTTGTTCTGGTAATTTTTCCGCTCATTACAGCAACACCTCGTCATGTTGGATTGTTTACCGTGATGACACGCATGTTCGCGATCTCTATTTTGAGTGCGGACACTCCCTTTCTCTTAAAAAGTAAGTTTTCTACAGTATACATAAATCATGGGGTATAATAAACAATCATCTGCCAAAAAATGCTATATTTTCAAACCTTACACCGCTGTCGGCATTCATGGAAAGACGGCAATGAAAAAAGAAAGGAGTGGTACTGTGCATGAAAAAAAGAAAACCCGCCTGGTATAAATGGGCGGCTCTCACGGCTTGTGTCGCATTGCTGGTTGGCATTAGTCTTTTGGTTCCCAAACCAGGCAGTGAACAGCCTCGTACAGGCGCCATCTTGGATGTCGTTTATCCCAAGGCTTATGCCTTTGACGACCATGACACATGGAGTGAGGTTCGCGAGCAAAATCCTGTTGCGGATGATTTTATTGAGGCCGTCAATGAATTCGCGTATAAGACTAGCCCCCATATCCTGAATAACGGCGGCAAAAACGTAAATTACTCCCCTCTCTCGCTCTACTTTGCGCTGTCGCTTGCCGCATCCGGTGCTAAGAACGAGACACAGGCACAATTGCTTCATGTATTGGGTGTTTCCGATCCGGCAATTCTTTTGGAACAGTCAGGAAATTTATACCGCACGCTTTACAGGGACAATGACATCGGCAAGCTGAAAATCGCCAATTCCATCTGGATGAATCAAGAACACGATGGGAAACCGGTTCAAATCAAACATGACTTTGTAAAACACGCAGCAGAACATTTCTATGCAAGTTCCCACATTGTCGACTTTGCCAAGGAAGAAGCCGGAAAAGCGATGGCTGCCTGGATATCAGCCAATACGAACGGTACACTGTCTCCCAGGCTGGAAACGAGTGCGGATCAAATCCTGTCAATCCTGAATACCGTATACTTCTATGACGAATGGGTTGATCAATTTGATAAAGAGAAAACAGCCGTGGATGTGTTCCACCTCGCAGATGGTCATGATGTACACGTCGAGTTTATGAATCAGACGTTTGGGACCGGAAGCTATGCAAAAGGAAAGGGGTTTACTCGCGCCGGCCTGGGGCTCAAAAATGGGGGACAAATGGTATTTATCCTGCCGGATCGCGGGGTATCCCCTTACGAGCTGCTTTCATCCCCCGAGCAAATGCGGAAGGCGTTTGAAGAAGGCGAGGACAGCCATGGGCAAATCGTCTGGAAAATCCCCAAATTCAGCTTTCAGTCAAACCTTGACCTGGCCAACGTTCTCAAAAAACTTGACGTGATTTCAGCCTTCACACCCAGGGCAGACTTTAGCGGTATTACCGATTACACAGCGTTTTTTTCCAGAGTCCTTCAAGGAACACATATCGCGATTGACGAAAACGGCGTGGAAGCGTCCGCCTATACGCTGATCGCCTATGCCGGTTCCAGGCCGCCGGAAAGCCGGGCAGAAATGATTCTTGACCGGCCCTTTATCTACGGGATTACGGCACCAAACGGCAGCCTGCTGTTTGTGGGGATATGCGAAAATCCTGCTGAATAACAGCGATTCATTTGCTCCTTTCGAGCTGCGTGGAACGTGTGGCACTGTATGGATTTGTCTGTTTGAAGCCAGATTGTTAAGATAGTACCAACGTCATAATCAGGAGGCTGCCAGATGTTGAACATCATTATTACGAGTGTATTGGTTGACGATCAAGAGAAGGCATTGCAGTTTTATACAGAAACACTGGGGTTTGTCAAAAAGCAGGACGTTCCCATGGGGAAATTCAGGTGGATCACGCTTGTTTCTCCCGATCAGCAAGACGGTACCGAGCTGTTGCTCGAGCCAAATGACCATCCTGCCGCCAAAGCGTATCAGCAGAAGATCTATGCCGATGGCATCCCCGCAACCATGTTTGGCGTTGCAGATATTCAGAAAGAATACAATCGATTGGTGGAACAGGGCGTGAAGTTTACGAAGGAGCCGACCAAAGTCGGTGACGTCACAATCGCCGTCTTCGACGATACATGCGGCAACCTTATTCAACTGGTACAGAAGTAACTGTGTTAAACGAACGGGCCGCACCATCGCTGGAGTGGCTTTCACTAGACCCTGTGTTTTACCAACTACCAGATGAAAGTCGCGATCGTCGGTGATTTCAGCAGCTACCAAAGCAACAGCCTGAACGCCTTCATGTACGAATCCAATCAGGGAAACATGGTCTTATTCAAGGAGACCGAATCCGACGCCCTAGAGGCACTTCACCAGATATCAGCGTGAAAGCCAAAAAGTGGGGGAAAGAATATATTGAAGTGGAAAAAGCCGGTTTGAAAGTGAATGTGAAACAGAATGCAGAACCACGAACGGGAGCATGTGCAACACAGGCTCCCATTTTTTCGTGTAAAGCAGGGGGGCCCGCATGGCCAGACGCAAAAAAAGGGCCTAATAGCCCCTTTTTTGCGTCTCATGATTCACCGGCCGTGTCAGCGCAGCTTGGCCGGGTCCACCTCCGGCACAAGACCTTCCGCCGCTGCCCGCGTGAGCAGAGCGGTGACCGCCTCATACCCTTCTTCGCCCAGGTCGGCGGTAAACTCGTTTACGTACAGGTTGATGTGCGCTTTCGCCACGTCGGGGTCCATCTCTTGCGCGTGGTGCAGCACGTACTCACGCGACGCTTCCGGGTGAGCCCATGCGTATTCGACTGACGCGCGGATCCAGCCGGCGATGGCCTTTTGATCGAGCGAACGGCGAGCGATGATCGCCCCCAGCGGAATCGGCAGGCCGGTATCTTCTTCCCACCAGCTTCCCATGTCGGCCAATAGGCTGAGTCCGTACGAGGGGTACGTAAAACGCGCCTCGTGGATGACCAGTCCGGCGTCGATCAAGCCGTCACGCACCGCCGGCATGATTTCGTGAAAGGGCATCACTACGATCTCGCCAACACCTCCCGGCACGTTGCGGGCGGCCCACAGGCGGAACAGGAGGTAGGCGGTTGAGCGTTCGCTGGGGACCGCCACGCGACGACCGGACAGCACCCCCGGATCGTTGCTGCCAGTCTTGGTCAGCACCAGCGGTCCGCACCCACGGCCCAACGCCCCTCCGCACGGGAGCAGCGCGTACTCGTTGAGCACCCACGGCAGGGCTGCATACGAAATCTTGAGTACGTCCGGCCCGTTGGGTGCCGCTGCCAGGCCGTTGGTAATGTCGATGTCGGCGTATGTGACATCCAGCTTGGGTGCGCCGGGGATCAGGCCGTGCACCCAGGCGTGGAATACAAACGTGTCGTTGGGACAAGGCGAAAAGGCAATTCTCATCGTAGCACCTCCAGGAATACTGAGCTTGCTGCCTCCAATGCGTTCAGCGCCTCCGCGATGCGCCAGGAGGCACGGTCACGCGGTCCGACCGGGTTGGAAATGGCACGGACCTCCAGGACGGGGAGGCCGCATTGACGGGCGGCAACAGCCACGCCATAGCCCTCCATCGCTTCAGCAGCCGCCCCGGGCACACGCACGCCCAATGTACGAGCGGTCTCAGCGGTGCCTGTCACAGTCGTTACCGTCAGGACGGGGCCGGTGCTGACGGGCAGCCCCGCCTCGCGCAGCGCCTCGGTCACACGGGCCGCCCACTCAGCGGGGACCTGGATGCGGGCAGAACCGAATCCCAGCTCGTCCACGCTCAAGAAGCCGTCCGGAGTCTCCGCCCCCAGGTCTGCGGCGATAATCTCGTTCGCCACCACCAGGGAGCCCACTTCCGCCCGTCCCGTAAAACCGCCGCCGATGCCGGCAGACACGACCAGGTCGTACGGGCCAACAGCCAGGGCCCGCGCCGTACTGGCTGCCGCTGCCGCCGCGCCGACGCCCCCTGCCAGCACGTCAAAGCGGCGGTCGCCGCGCAGTCCGCGCAAGACCACGTCTCTCTCTGCCGGAACAGCGGTCATCACGAGCACGCGCATGTCCGCTTTCCGCCGTTCGTGACCGATACCTTCGAGCGATCCCGTTTGCGGGTCCATCTTCATCTCTCTGATCTCTCCTCATTCATGATGCGTATATCCTTCCAACCTTCATGCACGTTCACACTCTTCCTCAACGTTATCGCTATCTCGTCTTCCTGTAAAGTTGTTTGCCAAAAACGATGTGCTCGGCCAGCGGTACGATCAACGCCATCAAGTCTTCCGTGAAACATGTGCCGAACCAGGAAACGATCACCATAGGACACAAGACCCATCTTTGCCGTTTTTTGCAGTCCGAAAGCAACGAATGTCTCTCTCAAACGTCTACTAGATTGGTAGATTTCTTCCGCCTACACGGCAGATCTTGTACGGGAACATTTTTCACGCAATAAGGAGGATTGTGAATTGAAACGATACCGCTTGCTGATGAGTCTGCTCCTCCTGCTGTTTGGGCTGCAGCCGATCGCAACGGCAGCTCAGCCGCAGACGAGCACAGGGGTGACCGCCAATGCTGCCGTCGGCCAATCGATTCCCCCGACAGTCCCGCCGGACATCGTCAATGGAACGGCTCCGCAACCTGTCATCAATCCGAACGCCGGTGCCGAGGGGAGCAGCACCCCTGTGAACCAGTCCCAGCAGGAGATGCGCGCCGCATGGGTGAGCACGGTGTACAACATCGACTGGCCGTCGAAACAGGGCCTGAGCATCGACGCGCAAAAACAGGAGTACATACGCTTGCTGGACGAGCTGAAAGCGACCGGCATGAACGCCATCATCGTCCAGGTGAGAGCGGAATCGGACGCCATCTACCCTTCCGCTCTCGTTCCCTGGTCCAAATGGCTGACCGGCACGCAGGGAAAACACCCGGGCTATGATCCGCTCGCCTTCATGATCGAAGAAACGCATAAGCGCGGCATGGCGTTTCACGCCTGGTTCAACCCGTTCCGGGCCAGCACGAACAAAGATCCGGGAAAACTGGCGGCAAATCACCCCGCCAGGCTGCATCCGAATTGGGTCGTGCCTCACAATAACCAACTGATCTTCAACCCGGGCATTCCGGAAGTGAGGCAGCACGTGATCGCCACCATTCTGGAAGTGGTGAACAAGTACGATGTTGACGGCGTGCACCTGGACGATTATTTTTATCCGTACGGGCAGGAAGCGTTTAAGGACGATGCGACGTATGCCGCCTACAATCAAGGGAGATTTGCCAATAAAGGCGATTGGCGCCGCGACAACATCAACACCTTCGTCCGCGACCTGTACCAGTCGATTAAACGCGTAAAGCCGCAGGTGGAGTTCGGGATCAGCCCGTTCGGCATCTGGCGCAACGCGAAGGACGACCCCACCGGTTCGGACACGAACGGCCAAAGCTCCTACGACAACCTGTACGCCGACGTCCGCACGTGGATTCGCAGCGGCTGGCTCGATTACGTAGCGCCTCAGCTCTACTGGAGCATCGGGTACAAGCCGGCCGCGTACGACAAGCTCGTCCACTGGTGGGCGGCGGAAACAAACGGCACCCCCGTCAAACTCTACATCGGTCACGCCGCGTACCGCGTGGGCAGCAACACGACCGACTGGGCGACCAGCGATGCGCTGATCAAGCAGCTCCAACTCAACAAGGCGTATCCCCAGGTAAAAGGCAGCATCTTTTTCAGCGCCAAAACGCTGCTGAACAATACCGCAGGGGTGGGTTCCAGCCTGAAACAGTACTATGCGGCGCAAACCCCGTAACAACGGGTCAAGAGCCGAAGCGGCGCGGTTCACGTCACCTGCAGCCGACGGCTTTGCTGACACACATAGTGCCTCTGTAGACAACTTGCGGAAAAATCAACAAGGATCGTGCGGACATCCCGCAACGATCCTTGTTTTTTGACGGGAACGGCGGTTGCCGCCCCCCTAGTGATAGCCCCGTTCGCCAAACGGCTGCAGCTTTTCCATCCAGGTTTCCTCCAGCTTTTTCAGCTTGTCCTTGGTCTCCTGGTATTTGTCCTGCTTCACTTCCAGGCGCTCCACCACCTCAATGTCAAAGGCGTCTTTCCCGTATTCGTTCCACTCCTGCTGCAGCTTGCTGTTTTTGTGACTGCCGTAATTCAGCTGAAATTGCGTGCCGTTTATGGTCTTCAGGTTCATGGTGCTGCCGATGAACACTTTCCCGTTTTGTCGGTTGGTAATCCGGTAGACACCCGCCTCAGTCTTCATTTCCTTGTACAGTTGTTTCAGTTCCGCTCGTCGATCCATCGGTATCTCTTCCTTTCCCTCAAAATCACGCTTTCAGCCAGTATTGGCTGCCGTCGTCCTTTCGATCCAGAAACCCGTAGTCGATCAAATACCGTCTGACGGTAACGTAGTCGTCATACACCGCCTGCAAGATCTGATTGACTTCTTTTTCCGTGTAGATGCGCTCAGGCTGAAACCGCTTGGCGATTTCCCGCAGCACCACCAGTCTGTGTTTTTCCTTCGAGGGGAAAGTCTTCAATGATCCATCGGTTCCTGCCGGGAAGTACTTTTTCAATAACTTGTCGTACTCGTCCAGCGTCACATTGTACCGATCGTCCACCATTCTGGCGGTGTGATGCACATCAATGAAGGTCGGCGCGTACTTGTCCCGTTCTTTCAACAGCTCCATCAACGTCAAAAACACCTTGGCCTGACGCTCCTTCTCCTTCAAGGCAAAGCGGTGATTCCGGATCGTGGAAGCGCTGCCGATGCCCAGCTCCTTCTGCACGTCCGCGTCGCTATTTCCCTGGTAAAACAGGCGCAGCAGACGGTTTTGATGGTCCGTCAGGCCGGTCAGCTTTTTGTCCAGCCGGATCAGGTAGTCAAACACGGACTGATGCGCCTGTTCAATGTGAACGCGCATATACCGCTCCGCTTCATAGAAAACGCCGTCAGCCGGATAGACGACGCCTTTCTCCAGCCGCTTGCCGCAAAGCAGGCATACAACATGATCGTCCTGCAGAATGTACCCGCGTTTCAATTCCTCCAACGAGGCGTTCCAAAACAGTTCCGATACGCCAATCACACAAACACACCCTTGTTTTGTTTATATTTTTATAGACATTTTATTGTTTTGTCTATAATTTTGTCAAGGTGTGCTTGTATCCATTCGCAGGCTGACGGAGAAAAGATCGTGTCTCCGTCTATTTTTTCTATTCTGAACATACCTGAAAATGCGCAAGCGACTGGACAGTTAATGGTATAATAAAAACATAATTATTATCGTAGGAGGGGAATGAATGGAAGAAACGCTCAAACAACATGCCACTCACAAAAAATTGACCCTCGGCAAACTGCTCAAGAGGGCGCTGTTCATCCTGATCGGATCGGGCCTCGTCTCCGTCGGGCTGGAAATCTTTTTGGTCCCAAATCGGATTATTGACGGAGGAATTGTGGGGATATCCATCATCTTGTCCCACTTGACGGGCTTGACGCTCGGGTTGTTCCTGTTCCTGCTCAATCTGCCGTTTCTGATCGTCGGCTACAAACAGATCGGAAAAACGTTCGCGCTTTCCACGCTGTTGGGTGTTTCCGCCATGTCGGTGGGGACAACGATGCTGCACGACGTTCGTCCGTTGACGGAAGACCCGCTCCTGGCAGCCGTATTCGGCGGCATCATTCTGGGCATTGGTGTGGGGCTGGTCATCCGCTACGGAGGATCGTTGGATGGCACGGAGATCGTGGCGATTTTGTTCAACAAAAAGACGCCGTTTTCCGTCGGCGAGATCGTCATGTTCTTCAACGTGTTTATTCTCGGAAGCGCCGGCTTCGTGTTCGGCTGGGATCGCGCCATGTATTCGCTGATGGCCTACTACATCGCCTTTA
Source organism: Brevibacillus sedimenti (assembly GCF_020923495.1). Classification (GTDB taxonomy): domain Bacteria; phylum Bacillota; class Bacilli; order Brevibacillales; family Brevibacillaceae; genus Brevibacillus; species Brevibacillus aydinogluensis. Next base: position 1,804,972 of record NZ_CP064048.1, on the reverse strand, counting down.
AGATGATCGATCTGACCATCGAAGGGTTCGAAGGCTCCAAATCGGTCTGGATCATCAGCGACAACTACAAGGAGATCGGGGACGCCATCGTCGCCCGGCTGGGACGCGGCGTGACGTACCTGAGCGGAGAAGGCGGGTATACCGGCGACGATAAAAAAGTGGTGTTCTGCATCATCACCCGCCTGGAGGAAGCCAAGCTGAAGCTGATCGTCGAGGAAGTGGACCCCGGCGCATTTCTCGCCGTCGGCAACATTCACGACGTCCGCGGCGGGCAGTTTAAAAAGAGGGATATTCACTAACCATTCGACTGGAAAAACGTGCCGCCTCGTGCAGAGGAAGCACGTTTTTCGCTTTTTGCCGTGTTGTATTCTATTTGCCGCCCGTCTCCCGCGGCAGCCTCGCCACCACCCGGCTCGCCTGTTCCAATGCCTGCGGAGACAGCTTCAGCGTCCAGAGCGGATCACACGCTCCTGTTTCACCTCGTCCCGTTCCTTCAGATCATCGGCGGGCGGAAACAGCATCGCCACTGTCGTCCCCCTGCCCGGTTCGCTCTCGACGCGTATCTCTCCACCGTGCGCCAGCACCAACTGCTTGGCAATCGCCATGCCCAGGCCGGACCCGCTGGCGTCTTCCTGCGTGTGACCTCCCCGGTAGTACCGTTCAAACAGGTTTTCCTTCGTCTCTTCGTCCATTCCCGGGCCGTCGTCTGCCACCTTCACGACAAACCCGCCGCCGCTGTTTGGTCCGACTGACACCAGCACGTTGGTTCCGGGCGGCGTATGCTTCACCGCGTTGGCCAGGACGTTGGCGACGATCCGCCGGAACCATTTGCCGTCCACCTGCCCCAACAGCGACGCCACCTCCGGTTGAAAGCGGATGACGTGCCGCTCCGCCCCGGGGTCGTTGACCGTATCGACGACGATGCGCCGCACCTGTTCCACGATCTCCGCTGTTTTCTTCACCATCGGCAGGGCGTTGTTCTTGAGCCGGTACGTCAGGTTCAAATCCTCGATCAACCCGGTCATGTAGTCGGCCTTTTCCCGAATAATCCCGCCGAACCGGCGAATCTCGCCGGGCCCCCATTCGTACTGGTCCGATTCCAGGATGGCCGCGTAGCCGTAAATGGAACTGAGCGGCGTCTTCAAATCGTGGGACAGGCCGGTGATCCACTCTTCCCGGGTCCGTTCCATGTCCTTTCGCCGCCGTTCGCTGTCGCTCAGGACGGCCGTCAAATGCTGCAGAGCGTCAAAGATGTCCTGAAACACGGCAAACGACTTCTTCCGCCTGCCCCTGCGTGTGGTGCCCACGAGCCTGCCGTTTCGGCCTGTCGGTTCTTGATAGCGGCCGTTTGCCAACTGTTCCAGCCAGTTCATCATGTGCAAGAGCGGCTGACCCACCCTGCGCCCGTACCACAGAGCAGCTGCGAGCACAACCAGCACCAGGATCAGCACGATTTTTAACAACGCCTCCTGCACCAGGCGATCGCTGTTCTCGGCGGCGGAGGTGCCGGGGCGGTAGAGCGGATTGGGGACGCCGACAACAAACGTGCGGCCGGTAGCCTCATCGTAGCGGCTGATGATATTGACCGGCCGGCTTCTCCGCTCCTGTTCCGCCTGCAGTATCTCAGCCGCCTCCAGCCGTTTGGCCGCCTGCGGATTGTTCCACTGCTCCACAAGGCTCCCCTGTCTGTCGTACACGGCCAGCCAGGCGTTGTGTTGGCGAAACGCCTCCTGCACTTCGCTCCCTGGCGCCGGACGGGAGACAGCATTTTCACCGGCCTCCCGCGGCAGCACCAGATGCAGCAGCCGAACCTCCGGCGCCGGGGTGCCGTACAGCACCAAATAGCTCTCCTCTCCCGACCGGATCGTCCAGATACGGGTGTGATGCGGAAAGCCGCTTTCGGGCTGAGCAAGCCCCACCAGTTCGCCCGGCGTGTACCGGCGCGGCACATCAGGCGGACAGTTGTAGGCGTAGACCGCTTCGCCGTTTCTGTCGATGACCTGCAGCCAGCCGTTTTGATTTTTTACGCTGTGCTCCACGTCCTCGTCGACGCGGACGCCATTTTTGTCCACAGCAATGAAGAACAAGGACAAGTCGCTGGCGCTGAGGAGGCTTAAATCGGTTGCCATTTCCCTTTTTGTGAGCTGGTAGCCTAACAATGCGAGCGAGATCACCAGCACGACGATCAGCACCACAAAAAACAGGAGCAGCTGGCGGAAGTGATGGACGATCATTTTGCGGCGCAGCCTCATCGCTTCCTCCCGTCAGCCACCAGTTTGTAGCCCAAGCCTCTTACCGTGACCAAGTATTTCGGCTGGCTCGGATTTTCTTCAATTTTCTGCCGCAGCTTGTGAATGTGGACCATGACCGTGTTTTCGTCAAAGAAGCCGTACTCGTTCCAGACGTGCTCGTATATCTGTTGCTTGGTGAGGACGCGGTTGGGACGCTCACAAAAAAAGAGCAGCAGGCGAAAGACCTGGGCGGAGCATTCCACCGGCTTGCCGTCGACGATCAGTTCGGCCGCCGCGACGTTTACCTGAAACCGGCCGAAATCGTATACGCGGCCGGAATCGTATGGCTGCTCCCTGGACTGGGACAGCGTCCGGCGCAAGTGTGCCTTCATCCGCGCCACCACTTCCAGCGGATGAAACGGCTTGGTGATGTAATCGTCCGCTCCGTACGCAAAGCCGCTCAGCTTGTCATAATCGGAGTCGCGGGCGGTCAGGAAAAAAATCGGCGCCTGCGTTCGCTGCCGTATCGCGGTGCACAGCTCAAACCCGCTCCTGTCCGGCAGCATCACGTCCAGAATCAGCAGGTCGTAAGCCTTCTTCTCGATGAGCCGGATGGCCTCTTCCGCACGCGTGCAGGTGTCCACGTTGCGGAACCCCTCTTTTTCAAGCACGGTTTTGAGCATCTGCAAAATCGCTTCTTCATCATCGACCAGCAATATGTGCGCTTGGTGTTCCACAGCCGTTCCCTCCTTGTGTTTTCATCATACCACGTGATGGAGCGCGGGCGGGTGACGACCGACATGTTTAAGAAAACGATAAGGAAGCGATTGGGGAGAAATAAGGCTCTCCTTTTACACTGAATCGTGAAAGGAGAGGAATCAACATGTGGGCAGTTTGCTTTCAAGAGTGTACCCGTCTGTTGCGGAGCGTGAAGTCGCTCATTACCGTCGCTGTGATCGTCGGGATCTCCTATTGGGTCTCCGATCTGGTCAATCAGGTAGCAGACATATTCTCGGAAAAGGAGCTGGCGCACGGACATGCGCTGGGCGTGTTCGTGCTGGTGATGCTTTTCGGGCCGCTGTTTGTGTTTGGCCTGTCCCATGACATCATGAACCGGGAACTGTCCAGCCGGACGATCCGGTTTTTGCTTACCCGTACCTCGCGGGCGAGCATCGTGCTCGGCAAATGGTTCGGTGTCCTGCTGTTCTGGACGTGCTGCATGCTGGTCACGTTTGGCGTCCTGTTCGCCTCCGTCCGCACGTTTGACGCCAACACGCTGTGGCAGTGCATGACACTGTTGGTGTACAGCACGTCCCTCGCGCTGTTGATGTCCATCGCGGTGCCGCGCCCCAGCTACACGATGTTTGCGGGGATCGTCCTGGGGTTGGGACTGCCCTTTCTCGGCCTCTGGACGCTCGTCTCCTCCCATGCCACGGCGAAGTGGATCGGCTATCTGACCCCCTACTTCTACATCGAAAAAGGGGGCGCGTTCACCGGCGTCATCTGGCTGTACGCACTGCTCTTTTTCAGTGCGTCCGTCTATCTGTTTCAACGGAGGGATTGCTAGTGGCACTCGTGGAAACCAACCAGTTGACCAAGCGTTTTGGCGAGCGAACGGTCGTCGACGGCGTCACCCTGTCCGTAAACGCCGGCGAAATCTTCGGGTTTTTGGGAAAAAACGGGGCTGGCAAGTCGACGTTCATCAACATGCTGACGGGCATTATCCGCCCCACTTCCGGTACGATCCGCATGTTTGACGGCGTCGGCCAGCCGGATGACTGGAAGCGGCGGATCGGCGTCCTGCCCGACTACTCCACCTTTTACGACTCACTGACGGCTCTGGACCACCTGCGCTATCTGGCACGGGTCAAAGGCATCCGTCTCAGCAAAAAGGAGTGCGAGCGCATCCTGGAGGACGTCGGTCTGGCGGAACACGCCGGACGAAAGGCAAAGACGTTTTCCTTCGGGATGAAGAAAAAGCTGGGCATCGCCCAGGCGCTGGCGGGCGATCCGGAGCTGCTGTTTCTCGACGAGCCGACCTCCGGCGTGGACGTGGAGTCGGCGCTGCAGATTCAGCAACTGCTGCTCAGGCTGCACAAGCAGGGAAAAACCATATTCATGACCTCGCACAACCTGCATGAGGTGGAAAAAATCTGTACGCGGATCGCGATTATGAAGGCGGGGAAGATTGCCTCCCTGGGCAGTCTGGCTGAACTGCAGGCGGCGCATCGCTCCTGGCGCACCGTCCGTGTCCGCCACTCCCAATTGGCCGCAGAACAGAAGCCCGAGCTGGTCGCCTTCGCCGAATGCATCGGCCGCCATCTTCAGTGGGAAGAGGGCCGGTTCTCCCTGCAGGTGGACGACGACCAGAACGTGGCTGCGCTGGTGCGGGCGCTGGTGCAGGCCCGCGTGGACATTTACGGCGTCCACGTGGAGGAGCCGTCCCTGGAGCGCATTTTTCTCGAGGAATGACGAAGGAGAGGGATTATCCCTCTCCTAACGTTTGCTTTATAAAGACCGGCAGATGAAAACACTGATGGATGATGCCCTCATCGACATACCGCGTATCCTTTCCGGAGACGCGCCCGGCTACCGGCTGATCGTACGTCTTCGACCCGAGGGTAAAGCTCCACAAGCCTCCCGGGTACGTGGGCACAACTGCCGTGTACATGCGGGTGATCGGAAACAGTTGGCTGATGTTGCGGTACGTCTGCCCCATCACATCGGCGTGAAAGATGGGGGACTGGCTCTGGCAGACCATCAGCCCGTCCGCTTTCAGCGCCTGTTGCACATGCTCGTAAAACGAATAGGAAAACAACTGCTCCGCCGGGCCGATGGGATCGGACGAATCGACGATGATCACGTCGTAGGTATCTTTCATCTCGCGGACAAACTCCACCCCGTCGCGATACAGGAAACGGACGCGGGGGTCCGACAAGCCGCCCGACACTTCGGGCAGATGCTGTTTGCACACCTGCACAACGCACTCGTCTATCTCCACCAAATCAACCTGTTCCACTTCCGGATATTTGCACACTTCACGGGCCGCCCCGCAATCTCCACCGCCAATCACCAGAACGCGGCGAGGCTGGGGATGAAACGCCAGCGGCACATGGGCAATCATTTCATTGTAAATAAATCCATCCATTGATGTTGTTTGCACAACTCCGTCCAAGACAAGCATCCGGCCAAAATCGTAGGAATCGAGAATCATCACATGCTGAAACGCTGACTGTTCCTCGTGGATCACTTCACGAATCCGGTAACGAATCATCAGGTTCTCCCGTTCGTTCTCGGTCAGCCAGCACGAACCGGCGCTGTTTTGAACAAACTTGGGCAATACGCTCATTTCTCACCCTCCTGAAAAACAAATAGAATCATTATCACCCTATCGAAAAATCGAATGATTTTCAAGGATGCGCGCGCTGCCCCCCCTCAGGCGACAATTTCCCAAAGCTCTTCCAACCGTTTGATCACAGCGAGGGGCTTGTGATCCGTAGCAGGCGGCACGCCGGCGGGATTCAGCCATACTGCCGAGAGGCCTGCATCCATCGCGCCGGCGATGTCAGCTGTCCAGTTGTCCCCGACGAACAGCGCTTCCGCCGGGGAAGCCCCCAAGCGCTCAAGTACAGCCGCGAAAATGCGCCGGTCCGGCTTGTGCCAGCCAATCTGCTCGGAGACGAACACCCTCTCAGCGGGAAAGAGGGGGGTGAGCCCCAGGCGTTCAATTTTTTCAAACGCCATGTCCGCAGGTCCATTGGTGACAATTGCCAGGGTGTACCGTTCTTCAAGCTGCGTCAGCAGCGACTGAACGGCGCGGTCGGGAACGACGGCTGCCATGCAGGCGGCCACATACTGCTCCTGAAAGTCGTCCAGCCGGTCTGTCTCCCCCCGGCGCCCAAATTCGGCGAGGGTGCGCGACAGCCGCAGGCGGCGCAGTTGGTCAAAGTTGATCCGCTTCTCCCGGATGTCCGCCCACAAGGCGTCGCTGTGCCGCTGCAGCGCCTCGTACACGGCATCGGGGTCAAGCCCGATCGTCAGCGGGTGGGATGCGATCGTCTGCCGCATGCCCTTTTCCCAGCAAGCTGAAAAATCAAACAGCGTGTCGTCCAAATCAAACAAGATCAGCTGAAAGTCCGGCATGGCCCTCCTCCTTTGCAAGCGTTTCATCGATGCGCCGGTTGTGCGCAAAAAAACAGCCCCCATCTTACCCATTGTAGAAGAAAAACGGGTAAAATGGAGAGGCCATTGTTGTCAGGCTGACCATGTTGTTGGTTATCCGCTGGTCTGCCCGCTCGGCATCGCCTCAGCCAGCGCGCGGGCCAGATCGTCCGGCAGCGGGACCGAGCGTCGCGCAACCGTGTCGATCATCACCATCGTCACGTCGGCGTCTGCCGCCCGTTCGTCCTGCTGATTGTACAGCTCCTGGCGGATGACGAAACTTTTCTCCCCGATTTTCACCACGGAAGTGCGCACCTGCACCTGCTCCAGCATCCGCAGTTCCTTGCGGTAGTTGATCTGGATGCTGACCACGACCGGCATGATCTGCCGCCGCTTCAGCTCCTCCAACGTAAACCCCTGCTGAAACATCCAGTCAAACCGGGCCCACTCCATGTACTCCAGGTATTTGGCGTTGTTGACGTGCCCGATCACGTCGATGTCGGTCGAACGAACGACCAGATCAAACAGATGCTGCATCCCCATCGCCCCTCTCTTCCTTCGCCTGTCTTTTTTCCAGTATAGCGAATGACCGCCGCTGAGTGAATATTCATTCGCAATATTCAGAAGGATTCTGCTGTTTTTTCTTCTCACATTCCTTATAATGAAAGCGTACAGACACATGAGGGAACCGCACGCTGAAAGGGACCTGATCCCTGTCAGGCGGGCGTTGGGACAGCTTGGTTACCACACCGGTTGCACGCCGGCCGGATCGGCGTGATGCGCCGGTGCGCAGGCAGCCGGACGTTTTCCCATCTTCCGGGAGGTGAAACACAATGGCACGTACCCTGTTTGAATGCGATGTACCCGGCGTTCCCCTCACCTAGCCGGTGCGGGAACGATCCTCGGATGTCCCCCCGGCACGCGACACGCAACACACCACATTTCCGGGAGGGGCTAACATGATGAATCCACAGTGGAAACAGCAGTTGATTGGAGGCGTGTGCCTCACGCTTGCCGCCGCTATCTGGGGCGGCGTATACGTCGTCAGCAAAGTGGTATTGGATGTAATTCCGCCGTTTACGCTCCTGATCATCCGCTTCACCATCGCGCTGGTGGTACTGGGCGCCTTTGTCGCAGCGCGGCGGGAGTTTATTGCGAGACGGGATTTTCCGCTCATCATGACCGTCGCGTTTGTCGGCGTCACGATTTCGATTGCCGCCCAGTTTGTCGGCACCAAACTCTCTACCGCCCACATGGGAGCGCTGATTACCTCGGCGTCGCCCGCCTTCATCGCCCTGTTTGCCGTCTGGCTGTTGAAGGAACGGATAAATGGACGGCAGTTGACCGGCATCCTGCTGGCCACCGTGGGCGTGCTGATCGTGATCGGCGTCCCGGACGAGGCTGATGCCCAATCGTCCCTGATCGGCAACCTGATTCTGCTGCTGGCAGCGGTCAGTTGGGGATTGTACACGGTGTTGAGCAAAAAGGCGACGCTCCGCTACTCATCCCTGTCGGTGACGACTTACGTGGCCTTGTTTGGCATCATCTTTACCAGTCCGTTGATGGTGTGGGAACTGTCGGTGACGCCCGTCACCTGGGGGTTCGGCTGGGAGATTTGGGCCGGCGTGCTCTACATCGGCATCATCTCCACGGCGGGGGCGTTTTACCTGTGGAACAAAGGATTTGAGCTGATGCAGGCGGGCAGCGGGGCAGGATTTTTCTTCATCCAGCCAGTCGTGGGCGCGCTGCTCGGCTGGCTGCTGTTGAACGAGCATCTGGGCCTCGGCTTTTTTGCGGGAGCCGCGTTCATCTTTGGCGGCGTCGCCCTGTCCAACCTGCAGCAAGCGGAATCGTACGAGAAAAACGAAGGCACACCCCATTAGGGTGTGCCGCTTGTTGTTTCCTGGTATTTCGCGCCCCCTGGCTGACGAACGCATCCCACGAGGAAGCCGATCGCAGCTCCGCATACTGCGGGGAGCAGCCAGCCGATGCCTTCGTTGTAAAGCGGAAGGTGTGCAAATACCGACGTGATCCCGTCAAGCGAAAGCCCGAACTGTTTGAGCCCATCGACGATGCTGATAATTGCGGTAGCGATGGTGGCTCCGACGTACACTTCCGAGTATCCGCGGAACAGGCGATGCAGGAAGGAGAGCAGCATCAGCACAATCGCGATCGGATAGATCATCAGCAGCACGGGAACGGAAATGGCAATCAACTGGGTCAAGCCGACGTTGGCCACTGCCGCGCTGAACAGGCTCAGGATCAGCGCCATGGTTTTGTAGGACACGCCCGGCAGCCGTTCCGAAAAGAAATGGCTGCAGGCGGTCACCAGACCGACCGACGTCGTCAGGCAGGCGAGTATGACACCGGCTCCGAGCAGCAGTAGTCCCTTCCCGCCAAACAGGTGCTGAACCACCGTTGTCAGGATTTGCCCGCCATTTTCAGACTGACCCAGCGAGTGGCTGGTCACCCCCAGGTACGCAAGGGCGAGATAGACCAGCGCCAATCCGGTGGCGGCGATCACTCCCGCCTTGACAGTGGCCCACCCGAGCTTTTTGCGTCCGGTGATGCCGCGGTCCTCGATCGCAGACGTGACAACGATGCCGAACACCAAGGCAGCCAGGGCGTCAAGGGTGAGATACCCCTCCACGAAGCCCTTGAAGAACGGCGCCGTTTGGTACGCTTCGGCAGGCTCGCCCGCTGATCCAATGGGATGCAGGAACGATTGGACAAACATCACCGCAATGATCAGCAGCAGGGCCGGCGTCAGCACCTTTCCGATGCGGTCCACCAGTTTGGAAGGACGCAAACTCAGCCAGAAGGTGACAGCAAAATAGACCAGTGTAGTGAGAAACAGCGGCGCCCAGCTCGTCTTCGCGCTTTCAGGGAGAAACGGCAGCACGCCCATCTCGAAGGCAACCGTTCCGGTCCGAGGAATCGCCAGAAACGGCCCGATGGCCAAATAGACGACAACGGTAAATACGGCGCCAAATACCGGGTGAACCCGGCCTGCCAACATCTGCAAATTTCCGCCGCTCATCCCGGTGGCAATGACACCCAGGAGCGGCAACCCCACACCAGTGATGATAAACCCGGCCATGGCCTCCCATGCATGGGTACCCGCGGCTTGCCCCAAGGCCGGCGGGAAGATCATGTTGCCCGCTCCGAAGAACAGGGCAAACAGCATCAGCCCGATGGTCAGGGTTTCTCTATGGGTTAATTCTCTCATGGTTTTCCTCCCCAACTCTCAGGTAAATTGAAATTTTTTGAAATTTTTTAAAGTCCCTGTGAAACGCTCAGGTATCACACGAGTGTTAACTATATACCTTACGTTCGTTTTTTTCAAGTCCAAATAATGACAAAAAAAGACGCCCAGAGGCGTCATGCGTTCTGATCTTCCTTTCGTTTGACAGCGCCGACCGCTTCCCACACATAAAGCGACACATAGCTGCGCCAGGGTGCCCAGCTCTCGCCAATCCGGCGGATTTCCTGTTCGTCCGGCTTGCCCGGCAGGCTGTACACCAACTGGATGCCGTTGCGCAGTCCAATGTCGGCCGCGGGCAGCAGATCCGGCCGGCCCATGCCAAACATCATTAGGCACTCCACCGTCCATCTGCCGATACCGCGCAGCGGTGTGAGATATGCAAAAATCTCCTCGTCCTCCATCCTCCACAAACTGTCCAGATCGACACGGCCATCCACTACGGCGCGGGCGAAGTCGATGATGTATTCCGCCTTGCGCTGACTGAACTGCAGCGGCCGCAGTTCTGCCGGCTCCAGGCGGGCGACCGCCTCGGCCGTGGGAAAAGCAAAATAAGTGCGGCCTTGATCGTCCTGCAGCTTCTCTCCCGCCAACTCCAGCAACCGACGGGTCAAAGCAGCGGCAAACGGCAGATTCACCTGCTGTCCGATGATCGTCCGGACCATCGACTGAAACAAGTCGGCGTCCAACAGAAAGCGAAGCCCGCGAAAGCGCTCCGTCAGCGGGCGCAGGACATCATCCTGCCGCATGTGCCGGTACAGCGGCTCCAGGTCCACGTCGACACTGAACATGTGCCGGATCGTCGCTTCGAGCGCCATCTTTTCACTGGCGGTCAAGGCTGCATCCGTCCGCCATGTGATCGCCGGTTGTTCCACATCCCCGGTAAAATGCAGGGCCGCCACCACGGGCCGCTGTCCGACGCGAAACACGCGGCGGATCATTCGCGCTTCCGCCTCCACCTGCATCTGCGGGTCCGGGTGCGTTTCCAGCCTCTTCAGCAGCCGTTCAAACGAATACGGCGGTTGCACGGCAATTATGGAACCATCCATCGACACACATCGCTCCTCTCTGCGCGGACATCCAGCCCGTCGTGCTTGTATCCAGCCTACACCAAAAAAGGCCGTATGTCACACGGTTGGTGACAACACGGCAACAAAACGTAAAAGGACTCCTGAACCATGCCTGTGGGAAAAAACATCCTCGCCCGCCCAACGCGGGGCAGGCGAGGATCGTTTGGCGGCTTCTTACTTGCTGAACAGCCCTTTGATCACAAACGCCACGTTGGCCGGACGCTCGGCCAGACGGCGCATGAAGTATCCGTACCAGTCGTTGCCGTACGGCACGTAGACGCGCATTGTGTATCCTTCGCGCGCCAGCTCGATCTGGGACTGCGGACGAATGCCGTAGAGCATCTGGAACTCAAACTGCGTGCGCGGAATGTTGTACTCTTTTTCCAATTGCTTCACGTAGGCAATGATGTTGTCGTCGTGCGTGGCGATCGCGGCGTAGCAGCCGTTCAGCAGGTGCTGCTTGATGATCTTCTTGTAGTTTTCATCGACGTCTGCCTTGTTCGGGAAAGCCACTTCCGGCGATTCCTTGTACGCCCCTTTGACCAGTCGCAGGTTGACCTTCTTTTCTTTCAGCTTTTCGACGTCTTCGCTGGACTTGTACAGGTAGGCCTGGATGACGGTGCCCACGTTGTCGTAGTCTTCCAGGAGTTCGTCCAGAATCTCCAGCGTCACTTCGTTGTGTGCGTAGTCCTCCATGTCAATCCGCACGAAAATGTTGCCGTTTTTCTTGGCTGCGTCCAAAATCCGCCGCATGTTGTTCATGCACAGATCGCGGCTGATGTCCAGGCCAAGCTGGGTCATTTTCAGCGACAGGTTGCAGTCCACGCCGGATTGGTGAATCGCTTCCAGCGTTTTGATGCAGTAGTCTGCCGACTCGTTGGCCTCTTCCACGCTGTAGACGAACTCGCCCAGGTGGTCCAGCGTGCAGACAAGCCCCTTTTGGTTCAACTGGCGAACGGTTTTGATCGCTTCGGCAATCGTTTCACCGGCGACGACGCGGCTCGCGCCGAACCGCAGGCCCCACTTTTTCGCCGCAGCGTTCAGCGTCTTGTTTTTGGACAGGAACAGGAAAAAGTCTTTCATGAGTTGTTCCATGAGAAATCGGTCTCCTCCTCAACAGGGATCTGTGTCCATATACCTAGCAGGAATCGTGCCAAACGGGATGAACAGGACAGATGCCAGCGATTAAGCTTGCTGACACACAGGAAATTACACACATATGTACAGATTGTGTCCATTCTTGTACACTTTTGATTACAAGGTAAAACACTGTCCATCCGGTGGTTGGCCTGTACCATGCGTGTACTTCTTAGTTTGGATAGGAAGTGATTTTTTGAAACCGTTATTTTCTCTCGATTGTCCATTGGCTTGTCTGGCCGAGCCAATCGGCTCCGCTGCTGTCAGTATACGTGATGGCGAAACGGAAGGTGTGCTGCACCTCGACGATCGCGACGCTGCTGTTCTCGTCGTCCCGGAGAAGGAGACGCTGCTGAAGGCGGGTGAACAGCTGCTTGCCTGGAAACGCCCCTCTGTGCCCGATCTGGTGACGCTCAACGAGGCAAACACTCCCTCCGGCCTGGTGACTGCTCATCGGCTGTTCAGCGCTTTCGTCACGTTGGCGCAAAACCAGTCCGCCCTGCTGCACACGCTGCTGGACACGATGAGCGAGGCCATTACGATTGTCGATATGCACAACGTGGTTCATTACTGGAACAAGGCTGCCGAGAACATTTACGAAATCGACCGCGCGCAGGTGGTGGGCACGCCGCTGGACGCCCATTTCGACAGCGAGTCCATCCGCCTTCTGGACGCGCTCAAGCAGGGCACCTCGGTGCAGCGGGTCTACCACATCCCCCGGCCGGACCGGCACGTGCTGATCAACGCCGCCCCGATCCGGCAGGAAGGGGATATTATCGGCGCGATATCCATCGAACAGGATATTACAGAACTGGTGCGGCTCAACGAGGAACTGTCCCACACCACCGCCCACCTGCACAATCTGCAACAGGAGATGAGCCGCTTTCAGGCGGCCGACGACCCGTTTTTCACGATCAAGGGACATTCCGCCGCCATTCAGTCGGCGATTCAAGCGGCGCGCAAGGTGGCTCAGACGGACGCTACCGTCCTCATCTACGGCGAGAGCGGCGTGGGCAAGGAACTGTTCGCCCAGGCCATCCACCAGGCCAGCCGACGGCGGGAGAAGCCGTTTATCGCCATCAACTGCGGGGCCATCCCGGCTGCGCTGTTTGAAAGCGAGCTGTTCGGCTACCAGGGCGGAGCGTTTACCGGAGCGGAGAAAAAGGGAAAGCCCGGCAAGCTGGAACTGGCCCACGGCGGAACGCTGTTTTTGGATGAAATCGGCGAACTCCCGTTGGAACTGCAGGTCAAGCTGCTGCGCGCCCTGCAGGAGCGGCAGTTTTACCGCGTGGGCGGCACCGAGCCGATCACCGTCAACACCCGGATCGTCGCCGCTACCAATCGCCAGTTGGAACACATGGTGGCGGAGGGCCGCTTTCGCGAAGACCTCTACTACCGTCTGAACGTCTTTACGCTGGAGATTCCGCCGCTTCGGGAGCGGCGTGAGGACATTCCCGAGCTGGTGCAGTTGTTCCTGCACGAGTACGCCATCGCCAACGATCAGCCTGTCCCGCGCATCACTCCGGACGTGATGCAGGCCCTGATTGACCACACCTGGCCGGGCAACATCCGCCAGCTTCGCAACGTCATCGAGCGCCTGTCCATCCTGCAGGAAGGAGGTGTCATTCTGCCGGAGCACTTGCCTTCCGCCATCCGCTCCCTGACGTTGGCAGCGCCGCCTGCCGTGCCGCTGACACCCCCGTATGCGCCCGTTTCCCAGACTTCACCGGCGGGCTACCCGTTCGCTCCGGACTCGGCCCTGTCGGAACGGGAACGCATCCTGGCCGCGCTTGATCGCACCTACGGAAACAAAAAGGCGGCGGCCGACCTGCTCGGCATCTCGCGCGGCACGCTGTACAACAAAATGAGAAAGTACGGGATCAGCCATGAGCGGTAAGGGGACGCTGCAGCTTAGTACCTGTTCATGATCGCATCTGCTTGCCTGCTGCAAAAAGAAACGCCCAATCATAAACGATTGGGCATCAGACTGAAGACAAACGGTTCATTGAGTTAGCGTCCACAAAAAATGATTTCCAGGCCGAAAGGCCTGCCCATTCATCAACCGAAGCGGAAGACAATGTGCATCGCATGGCGGGATGGGCCAAGCGAGCTCCTTTGACGACCTACTCAGCGGAAAAACGAAGACGCGGGAATCAACAGGGGACACAAGTCTCACTTCCTCGAAATACCCAGATGTTTGTCCCCTGCCCGCGTCTCGTTTTGGAGCGGACATCATTCGCTTCTGTGCTGGGCGTCAAGCGAGCGAGCGGGCCCGCTCTCCCATGCGCCGCGGACTTGTCTACACGCTGAACGCCCAATCATAAACGATTGGGCATTTTTGTCGATCATCGCCGCACCGAAGCAGCTAACGTCCAGGTCTCAGCCGAATGATGCGGTCGTCTCCGGGCCCAGGCTCACCGCGTCCATCCCGGTTGCTGGTCAGGAGGTAAAGCGAACCGTCCGGCCCTTCCACGACATCGCGAAGCCGACCGTATTTGTTTTGGTAAAACACCGAAAACGATTGGACGACAGAAGGGTTCCCCGGGTCCAGGGCGACATTCAGGAGTTGTTCACCGCGCAAATTGGCGACCAACAGCCGTCCTCGCCACGGGCCTCTGGTCACAAATGTCATTCCCGCAGGGGCCCAGGTGGTGTCGCCGCTGTGCAGGATCGGCGCTGTCATACCGGCAGCCTGCTGATCCCCCTGGATGACCGGCCAGCCGTAGTTGCCCCCCGGCTCGATCAGGTTGAGCTCGTCGTGAGCGAAAGGGCCGTGCTCCGAACTGTACATGCGGCCAGAGGACGGACTCCAGCCAATCCCCTGCGGATTGCGGTGACCCCAACTGTACACCGGTGATTGCGGAAACGGATTGTCTGCCGGTATCGTACCGTCCAGGTTGAGGCGCAGGATTTTCCCCGCCAGACTGGAGAGGTCCTGTGCCCGTTCCGGGACGCGGGCATCGCCGGTGGTGATGTACAGCCGACGGTCCGGGCCGATTTTCAGTCGTCCGCCGTTGTGAATCACGTCCCCCGGAATCCCGTCGATCAGCACCTTGTCCACCCGTGCCCGATTGTTCTCCTCCCGCAGCCGCACGACACGGTTGTAGGTGCTGTCTCCCTGACGATAGGTGTGGTACACGTACAGCCAGTGGTTGGCGGCAAAATCCGGATCGACGGCCAGCCCCAACAGACCGCCTTCCCCTTCGCTCGTGAACGGCGCGGGAAAGGTGATAAGCGGTTCCGGAAGCAGCCTGCCCTGCTGGATCACGCGCACGCTCCCTGGCCGTTCTGTAAAAAAGATGCGCCCGTCCGGGGCGACGTCCAGCGCCCAGGGCACGTTCACGTTGTCTGCCAGCGTCTCCGGCGTATACGGCACCTCCTCATCCGCCAGCACCGTGGGACGGGGCGCCGCGACGACCGGTTCCACAGCTGGTCTTTCCTGCCGTTCTGCGTTATTTGCTTCACACCCGCCGGCAGCCATCAAGGCGATAGCCGCAGCAACTGCCATCATCCACTTCCTCATCTCATCCCTCCGACAGCCATCTTCTCAGTCAGTTTGGTCATTTCGCCTCCTGAACAAAACTCCCGCAGGCTTTTTATACTTTTTTCCAGCCTTTTCTGCTACGCTCCCTTTCGGAAGGAGCGTGATTCATGGTGCATTCCTGCTTCTACTTGGTGCGGAAAAGTCGTCTTCCCCGCTATACGCGCAAATTGATCCGCCTGCGGATTCCGTTTGTGCTGGAAGAGACACACCGCATCATCAGCATCCCAGACGGCTACGTAGCCCTGGTGTTTCCGGAGTTGCCCGCACGCCAATACCAACTTGTTTTCCGGACATTCGGCTTTGACGGCCTTCCGTATCCGCATGTGTAATGACCTCTCTCTCGGAAAGGAGGTGATTGCCATGACGAAGCATCTGTACTTTGCCGTTCGTCTCCAGGACGCGGTGCACTTCATCCGGGTGTTGACCAGCCACGGCATTACGCGTTACCATCTGGAGCCGCACGAGGATCACGTTGCCTTCGTGTTCCGCAGCGTCTCTGCTGTCCGGTACACCATGCTCCGGCATGTCTTTGGTGCAGATGGCAAGTCTCGTCAAAGCCGTTGACAAGCGGACCGGCGTTCCCATGAGGGGCGCCGGCCCCCTAACCTTCTCTTTCAAGCAGAACAGAAAAAAATTGGTTCCCTGTCAGAACCAATTTGCATTCCGCTATTCCGGTTGAGCCACCCTCCGTTCTGCCAACTGCCGCTGCAGCAGGTATTTGCGCAACGTGTGAAAATATCTGGAGCCAATGCCGACAATTTTGCAGCCGTAGAAGTAATGCGGTCCCTCGACACGCTCGTGGATCACCTGCAGGTCAGCCTGAACGATGCCATCGGCGCGATTGCGGCCGTACAGCTCCACGTAGAAGCACAGCTTCCGTTCGTCGGGAACGGGCTTGTTGGCGCGGATCGCCAATCCCCCCAGACTCAGGTTGACGAGATTCACCTTTTGATAGAAAAAGGCATTGGGCGCGGCGGAATCGACGGACTGATACTGGACCCATCCCTGGACGTCCATGTCAAACCGCGGATATCGACGGCGCTGCTCGCGAAATTCCATGACGGTCGGCGAGTGGAACAGAAAGAGACGATTGCGTTCTTTTGCCAGCACCACCGCTTCAAAATTGTTGATGGTGTCGTAGTCGCTGGTTCGCACACAAGGCAGTTGGTCCCCCACCGTCACGTCCACCTGGTCGGGAAAGACAGCCTCGATGAGGTCGCCCTCTTCATAGATAACGCTGCCTTCAAATAATTGCTTGCCTTTTCGAATTTGCAAGATGCATTCCATCTGCAGTCTCCACCACTTCACACAAAAATTTGCCGGCTTTTCCGGAAAGACTCACGCGATCGTTTTCACGGAAAATGAGGTATAATGGGAACATTGACAGATAGGAGGTTACAGAACCCATGAGTCGTTATCAATGGATTACATTGGCGTTGGCACTTGCCGTGGCCGCGTGCTTCATCGGAGTAGGCGTGGCCATCGGTGAACGCAGTTGGCTCGGCGTGGTGGTCGGAATCGTCGGAGCGATCGTCCTGATGGGACTCGGCTTTACCTACAAGCGCAAACACATGCGCTGACCCTATGGCCTCAACGCCGAACGAGCAGGCTGTTCACGTAAAACAGCACGGACGTAAACCCCTTGGCCTGTTTCAACAGCTCTCTGGCAATGGTGTAAATGTGCGGCTGGCTCCGGTTTACCTTGCGATCGGCGAGGTAAAAGGCGACCAAGCCGTCTACGATCATACGGTGAAACGCAGGATTGGGCAAGTGGTCGACGCTTGCCTTTGCTTGTTGTATAAAGTACCGCATCCGCTCCGTCGCTTCCTGCTCCGAGGCGTAATAGCTGACAAAATTGAGATCGCCGCCCAAGCGATCCTCTTCCAGATCGATCAGGTAATCCAGCAGGATGTGCAGCCCGCACACCCATGGAAAGTAAGCCGCGGTGACCGCCTCGATCTCTTCGTCCGGGACGTGCGGCTCTGTCGCCAGGCAAAACAGGGCAAAGATGCCGATGGTCGATCCGGTAACGGCGGCAAACTCCTGCCAGTACAGATCCCGGTGCCGCTCCTTGTGCTCGTCCCACCAGGCGAGCAGTTGTTTCTCCCGCTGATCGGGAGCGATGTGCTTGTACACCTGCAGGTCGCTGTAAAGGCGGGACAGTTCCAGCACGCGCGGCATGATTTTGCTGTAGCCGGGAAGCTGCCGGGCATGGCGCTGGCTGGTCAGCACGAGGTCGGCCAAAAAACCCCCGTCGTCCTTTTCCTTGTGAAACCGGTAGTAATCCTGCAACGGAGCACCGGGTGTCAAGGCGTCCTGCATGGACAGATGAAGCTGCCGGAAGTCTTCGGGATCGAGCGACGTGCTGCGGTCGCAGAGATTGTCCAGGTAATCGCTGATCGTTTGGTAGGCTACGATGAGCGGTACGACGACCTCAACGTGAGGGACCACCTGAGCGGCGTAGACGGACCCGCCCTCGCAGTGGAATTTCTTGGTCTCCATGCTGGACAGCGCCTGCTTGCGGAGTTCCGGGTCCGGAATCGCCTGCGCCCGCCGGTACCAGGCGGCAAACTCCCGTTCCAGCACAGGACGAACATGACGGTAGATCCTGTACAACAGCTGCCACGGATGTCGTAGTTCCCTCACGTCATTCCCTCCTTATACACATAGCACTATCTTACCACAAATACCCTCTCTTCTCCTCATTGTTGCCGCGTGCGTGCCAATTTCTTCACACCTTCCGAAAAGAAGGGGAACACCTTCTGCCACCAGGCATGGACGGAAGAATGGACGGAGGAAAGAACGCCATGCGGGGAACAGCAAACTATCCGATCAGCCGTTTGGCCTCCAGATACAGCACCAGGATGAATTTTTTTGCGTTGATCCGGATGGACGACGGAGCCGGTTCGATATGGGTCTCCAACTCCTTCATCCGTTTGCGCACTTCGGTAAAGTCAAAAAAGGTAGTCGCGTAGCTTTCAAACTTCGGGTGGGCGTAGTCGGTCAACCCGAGTGACGCGAGGTGGGTCAGCGCCTGATAGATTGCCCGGCGCACCCGCTGTTCCGCAGCCTTTACCTCTTTTTGCACGTCGGCGGCCGCCGCCTGCCAGCCCAATTTCTCCGCAGCCACGCTGGCAAAGATGTCTTTCAGGGCGGGAAACTTGTAATCGCCGGCTTCTTCTTTTTCCATCCGGTAGAGGTAGTCCAGCATGTCCAGCAAATCCTTGCTGCCGCTTTCCCCGATCATCCCCAATTCCGTCAGCAGGAATTTGCCCGCCGTGCGGATCGTCCTGTCCGGCACTGGCTGCTCTTTTCGCTCGCCGCCCGCGCCTTGGGTCAAGACACTGAGCGATCGCTGGATGCCCTCGATGGAGCGCTGCAGCAGGATGCGCTCCCGCACCTTTTGCAGGACGCTGATCACCTCCAGTCGGTTGATTGGCTTGGTGATGTAGTATTCGATGCCCTGGGAGTACGCTTCCGCGATCATGTCCTTGGATTCAACCTGCGAAATCATGACGACGCGGCCGGAAAAGCCGGACAAGTGGCGAACCGTCTCAATCCCGTCGCGGTTCGGCATCAACAGGTCGATCAGCAGGATGTCGACTCCCTTCAGTTCCAGGTAGTTTTTGTCGATCCGCGAACCGTCCTCCGCCTCTCCGGCCACTTCCCCCAGATCGGCGTCCTCGATGATGTGAGCCAGCATCGAACGGATGGCCGGATCGTCATCCACAATAAAATAGCGCATGTCATCATCCTTTCTGCACAAGATGGGCGACCGGCAGGCGAATGATGAAGACAGCGGCGTACCCGTCCGTGTTTTCGCAGATCTCGACGTGCCCCTGCAGGGTTTCCGCCACTTCCCTGACATACGAAAGCCCGATCCCGGTGGACGGTTGGCCCGACACGTCGAACTTGGTGGTAAACCCGGGCTTGAACAGCAGTTCCTTGTCCTTGACGGCGATTCCCGGTCCGTCGTCGCCGACCGCAAACCGCAGCCACTCCTGCCTCTCGTCCAAAGCGGCGGAGACGGCAACCGTACCGCGCTCCCGGATCGCTTCCACGGCGTTGGCGACGAGGTTGTTCACCAACGACAGGGTCGTGTAGATGTGGCAGGGCAGTTCGGGCGCGTCCACGCGAGCCTCAAAGCGAATGTCCTTGCCCAGCAGGCGGGCGTACTTTTCGTTGGCGCGGACGATGATGCGGATCAGTTCTCCCAGCGGCAGGTAGTCCTTGGCGTTTTCGTCGGAAATCAGCTTGGACAGACCGGCGTAAATCCGCTGGTTGTCCTTTTTCACCTCGTGCACCTGCCCGGCGATGCGCAGCGCCTGCCGGGCGAAGGCCTCGCCGTTCTCGTCGCGGGCGCTGTCCTTCATTCGGCGGTACAGATCGTAACACTCCCGCGTGATCTCCTCCACCTGCCGCAAGGTTTTTTTCAGATGAACCGACTCCTCGTACAGGCTGGCGATCAGCATCAGCATGCGCTCGCTGCGGATGCGCTGCTGCTCCTCCATCCACTTCGCCTGACGGAGCTGGATCACGTTGAAAAAGCTGAGCACGAAAAAGCTGCGAATCAGCGCGATCGCCGACACCGGCCAGATCACCGAAAGCTGAAGCACCGCCTCCCACGACGACGCGCGAAACAAGAGCTCCACCAAATTGCCCCCTATCTCCGCCAGTGTCGCCAGCCCGCCGACCAAAAGCGGCCGGTGATGCCGCTCGTTGACGCGGAACAGCGAGAAGAGACAGAAATACGTCACGTAAAAGAAAAAGGCGGGCAGGTGCATGTGGATGGAGGCGAACAGATCAAATCGCTCGGACACCGACCAGTCCAGCGCCACCCGGAACAGCACCACCAGGCAGCCGGTCAGCACTCCGCTCACATACGCCGGGATCTTGCGCAGCCACAACAGGAAAAAGAAAAAGGCGGTCGTGCCGAAACTCACGCGAAAATCGTCCTGAAACGGGTGAAATTTCAACTCGCCTGCGATCGGCACGGCAATCAGCATCAGCATCAGAATGTATACGCTTTCTCTCATTGGTTTCCGCTTTCGTTTCAAGAAGGTTTCGACATTATTTTATTTTACTATAATTTTGCATAGATTTTTGTAGTTTTTTGTAGATAGGCGCTTACACTGACGGGTAGAATAGTCCCTTCATTCCCGCAAAATTATTGTATTATTGCGAAAAAAGGGTACTATAAGATATGAATGACTATTTACATAAGGGGGAATTTTCATGAAAAAACGCAGTCTGCTTCTCTCTCTGACGCTGCTCGTCACGATGTCGCTCGTGACGGCATGTGGCGGCGGCGGGAACAATGCGCAAGGGGGCCAGGGCGGCCAGGGCGGCAATGCCGGCGGCGGCAGCAGCGATCCGAGCCAACTGATCATCGCGACCGGCGGCACCGGCGGCACCTACTATCCGCTTGGCGGGGGCATGGCTGATCTCATCAAGAAAAACACCGGGATAACGGCAACAGCGACAGCAACCGGCGCTTCGGCAGAAAACGTCCGCCTCATCCGCGACAATCAAGCCGATATTGCTTTCATCCAAAACGACATCGCCGAGTACGCAAGCAAAGGCACCAACATGTTCGCGCAAGACGGCAAAATCGATTCGTTCCAGGCGATGGGCGCCCTCTACAACGAGACCATTCAGATCGTCGTCTCCAAAGACAGCAACATCAAGAGCGTCGCCGACCTGAAAGGCAAGCGCGTCTCCGTCGGCTCTCCGGGCAGCGGAACGGAAATGAACGCCCAGCAAATCCTGGAGGCGTACGGCCTGACTTTTGACGATCTGAAGCTGCAGCGCCTCTCGTTTGCCGACTCCGCGAAAGCCATTCAGGACGGCCAGTTGGACGCCGCGTTCCAGACGGCCGGCACGCCGACCGCGGCCATCACCGAGTTGGCCGCCACTACAGGCGTAAAGATCATTCCGGTTGACGCGGACAAGATTGACGCGCTGATCCAGAAGTATCCGTTCTACGTAAAAACGACGATCCCGGCCAACACCTACCAGACCGTACAGGAAGATATCAACACCGTCTCCGTCAAGTCGATGCTCATCGTCCGCTCCGGCCTGAGCGAAGACCTGGTGTACAAGGTGACCAAGGCGATCTTTGAGAACACGGACAAACTGGGGCACGCCAAGGCAAAGGAAATCAAGATCGAAGACGCGCTGAAAGGCGTCAGCCTGCCGGTACATCCGGGCGCGAAAAAGTTCTTTGACGAAAAAGGCGTACAGTAAGACCCCATGTTTCTGCGCAAACAGGCAGGAACCGGGAAAGGGCGGACGTCGTTCCGCCTTTTCTCCTTCCTTCTTCTGACCGCTGTGATTCTGGCGGCTCTCATCCCCGTGTTCCCCGCTCTGGTCATCCGTGACACGGAGACAAACCGGCTGGTGTGGAGCGGCCGAATCGCCGAAAACGGCACATTTGCCATACGCTGGACTCATTCCATCAACCGCACGCCCGTGGTGGAGACGTACCGCGTCCGAAACGGGCAGATTATTTTATCCGAACTGACCTTTCAGGATTACGGGATCGGCATGGAAAGCCAACTGGCTCCCGGTGAACAACTGATCAGCCGTAACGGTCTGTTTCGCATCGTCAACATGCACCGCACCTTCCCCGCCCTCCATCTGTTTATCGGACAGGTGAGGGCTCGTCATACACTGCTTTTCGCCGGACGGGAAATCCCGCTCGCCGACGTGGACAATCCCGGCGCGGCGGTCACTGTCCGGGTGGAGAAGCGTTCCATTTTGCAAGCGATTGGAGGGTACTAGATGAGCACGCAACAGATGAGTCAACAGGAAATGGAACAGTTGATTGCGCAGTACGACAAGGAATCCGCCGTGCGTCAACTGACCGGGCCGATGAAGTGGATCACCTTTGTCCTGCTGGTTCTGTTTTCCGTCTACCAACTGGTCAGCACGCTCTTCCTGACGCTGCCGCCGCAGATTCACCGCCCCATCCACCTGGCGTTTGGCCTGGGACTGGTCTATCTGCTCTACGCCGGCCGCTCGAAAGGGAGAAATAGCGGCAAGGTGGGAATCGTCAACATCATCCTGTCCATCGTCGCCGTCCTGGTGTCGCTCTACTGGGTTTTCGATTACGACGGGCTGGTGATGCGTACGGGGAACTACACCACGCTCGACCTGGTGATCGGAGGCGCGGCGATTCTCCTGGTGCTGGAGGGGGCCCGCCGCGTCGTGGGCCTGCCCATCACCATCATCGCCTCCCTCTTTTTGCTGTACACGTACTTCGGCCCGTACATGCCCGGCTTTTTGGAGCACCGCGGCAGCGACATCAGCCGGATCATCGGCCATTCCTTCTACACGCTGGAAGGGATTCTCGGCACGCCGCTCGGGGTGTCGTCCACGTTCATCTTTCTCTTCATCCTGTTTGGCGCCTTCCTGGAAAAGACCGGCGTGGGCGAATACTTTAACGATTTGTCGCTCGTGATCGCCGGACGCCGCATTGGCGGACCGGCAAAGGTGGCCGTCTTCTCCAGCGCCCTGCAGGGAACGATCAGCGGAAGCTCCGTCGCCAACGTGGTGACGTCCGGCGCCTTTACCATTCCGATGATGAAACGCCTGGGCTACCGCTCCGAGTTTGCCGCCGCCGTCGAAGCGTCGTCTTCCACCGGCGGACAGATCATGCCGCCGGTCATGGGCGCCGCCGCCTTCCTGATGGCGGAGTTCATCAACGTTCCGTACATGGAGATCGCCAAATCGGCTGCGCTGCCGGCCATCCTGTTCTTCACCGGCGTCTGGATCATGACGCACTTCGAAGCCAAGCGCCTTGGGCTGCGCGGCCTGACCCCGGAAGAGCTGCCGGACAAAAAAGAGGTGCTGAAGAAGCTGTATCTGCTGCTGCCGATTCTGGTGATCATCGTCGTGCTGATGATGGGCGTCTCGGCAGAGCGCTCCGCGATCATCGGAATCGCGTCCACGGTCGTCGTCGGCGCGTTCCGCAAAGAGACGCGCATGTCGCTCGCGGACATCCTGGAAGCGTTCGCTTCCGGCGCCCGCACCGCTCTGGGCGTGGTGGCGGCAACGGCCTGCGCCGGCATTATCGTCGGGATGGTCACGCTGACCGGCATCGGGCTGAAGCTGGCCAACGGCTTGATTGACCTGGCGGGCGGCATTCTGTTTCTCACCCTGTTCTTCACCATGATCGCGTCGCTGATCCTGGGGATGGGCACACCGACCACGGCCAACTACATCATTACATCGACGATTGCCGCTCCCGCCCTCATCCAGATGGGTGTGCCGGACATCGCCGCGCACATGTTCACCTTCTACTTCGGGATTATTGCCGACATTACCCCGCCAGTTGCGTTGGCGGCGTTCGCTGCGGCCGGTATCGCCAAATCAAAACCGATCCAGACTGGGGTGGAATCAACGAGGCTGTCCATCGCAGCCTTTATGGCGCCCTACATCTTCGTCCTGTCGCCGCAGTTGCTGTTGATCGACACCACGTTTTGGGAATCGGTGTGGGTGTTGATCACCTCCACGCTCGGCATGATTGGCGTTGGCGCCGGTCTGATCGGCTTCTGGATGTCGAAGCTGAATCCGCTGGAGCGTATCCTGGCTGTCTCAGGCGGCGTTTTGGCCGTAATGCCCGGACTTGCCACCGACTTGTCAGGTTTCGCCCTGCTGGCGCTCGTGTTTGGTCTCTCCTACTTCAGGGGGCGCAAGGAAAATCAGCAGATTCAGATCGCTTCCTAAGCCAGGTGCTAGATGGTTTTATAAAACTACAGGCTGTCGATGCCATTTCGACAGCCTGTTTCTTTTTTACGCGAAGCAGTCAAAAAAATAGCTCTCCTCTTATCCCAGACGGGCCAAGTCGGAGAGCTACATTTTTTTATCACGCTGCATCAGTATTGTCCAATGGGGTGAATAAGGGTCTTGGATTTCCCTTCATGTTTCACGGGGTGGTTTGGCCAAATCGGAAGCTGAAAACGGTTAAACACAGCTTGTTACTCTAACATTTGCTCAAGAATTTTTTCACCTTTTTTATAAACGGATCCGTCGAGTGTAAATCGGTACAGAACCATCTTTTTGCTCTTGGTGTCATATATCCATAAAAACCTGCTGCCATCTTCCAAAGTGGAATGCAAGATGACAGCATCACCGCTGGACAACGCCCCATCCTGAGCGAAGAGCGGCTCTGATAACTGCGGTTTCGTCTGAAGATGATAGATGATTTCTCTTGACGTCTCTTTTGCAGTCTCTGCAATCGAAACAATTCCGTAAACAACCGCCACTGTAAGTATCGAAAGTAAAATACCTACCCATATTTGAAACCAGTTGCTTTTCATTGCCAACCTCCTCCTCTCGTGGTCACTATTAAAATATCAAAATTTGTAATCTATTCCATTAATGAATTTTTCCGGGGGGGTATGACTTTTATGAAATGTCCCGAATGCAGCTACGAATTGAATCTGAATGAAAAACATTGGAGTCATGAGGGGGAAAATGTCTACGTTATACACTCACAGTTGCATCATGAAACGATGTACCACGAAATCGTTGAGCATTACTTGGCGTTGCCTGGCAAAGCTCCCGATGGGAACCGCTCATACACTCACATTATCATTGATGATGGTATGTCGCAAATTTGCGGTTGCTCTACCTGCTTTATTCAGAGCCACAGAGTACAAAGCAGAGTGGAGAAGCTCTATAGCGAACAGAATATATATTTTGGTTTTACTTTTTGACAATGTATTATCGCACGGCGGGATGGGCCAAGCGAGTCGCCCCCATCACCCCATGCACCACGGACTTCGTCTACACACTGACGGGCCCCTGTTTAGGGACCCGTCTTTTTACTTGCGAATCAATCTTGTCCAGCCTTCGTCCTGCTCCACCTTTTGCTCCTTCATCAGCTTGCCCAGGGCCCGCTTGAAGGCTGACTTGCTCATCGCGAACTTCTCCCGGATGATGTCGGCCGGGGTGTCGTCCGTGTACGGCATCGCTCCGCCCCGGTCGATCAGGTAGTGGAGAAGCTTGTCCGCGTCTTCTGCGTACCGGACTTCCTTGCGCGCATGCATCGAGCCGTTCAACCGGCCGTCTGCGCGCACGTAGCTCACTCGGCAGCGGACCGACTGCCCCAGGCGAAGCGGTTCCGTCATCTCGTCGCGGTGGACGAACAGCACGTGCTCGTCGTCCGTAAACAGGAACGCTCCCTCCTGGATCACTTTGTAGACCGTGCCTTCCACCCACTTGTTGTGCATGTCGTTGTCGGCCGGGACCGCAATCCGGCTGATTTCCTCCTCCGACACCGGCCTGGCCAGCAGACGTCCCTGCTTGTCCCGCTTCAGCGTCACCAGCAGGCGGTCACCCGCGCGAGGCCATTCCTGCCGCATCTTGGGGAGATCGTCCACGAACAGCAGCAGGTGCTTCTTGATGCCGTTATCCAAAAATACGCCCAGGCGCGGGGACACATCCACCACTTCCAGCCAGCCGTACTCGCCCCACGATACATAGGGCATCTGCATGGTAGCCGCCAATCGATTTTCATGGTCGTGGTAGAGAAAGACGTCCACCTCTTCACCGACCCGGAGCGGACCGTCTGCTTCGCTCCGGTGGAGAAACACCTCCGCCTCTCCCTCGTGAAGAAAATAGCCGAAATCCGTCTGCCGCGCCACCGTCATCGTCACGGTCATGCCCGCCTGGAGGTGGGTCAGAGCGGTGTGCACCCGGTTTTTGTTGTGCCTCTTGTTCATTTGCGTCCTTTCCTCTCTCTCCTGTTTGCATCCTAACTATACCCAACCGGCGGCAATCCATTCCACACCTTTTTGCCCATCCCGCAGAAAATTCGGCTAATCAGGCAAGTCCGGCCGACGGTTGCAATATGTATGGATTGTACCGGTTGTACCTGTTTTGATGTGTAACCAACTGATGACGACTGTCGTAATTACCAGCAGTTATTTCCAGTCTAAATAGATGGGAGCGACTCGTGATGCTTGTGCTTCTGGAACATATCATTCTCGGCATTGTTCAGGGGTTGACGGAGTTCCTGCCGATTTCCAGCACCGGTCATCTGGTGCTGTTCCGCAAGCTGTTCGGTCT
Source organism: Brevibacillus sedimenti (assembly GCF_020923495.1). Taxonomy (GTDB): domain Bacteria; phylum Bacillota; class Bacilli; order Brevibacillales; family Brevibacillaceae; genus Brevibacillus; species Brevibacillus aydinogluensis. The sequence continues at coordinate 1,778,491 of NZ_CP064048.1, read as the reverse complement.
GCAGGAAGCCGGCCTGCTCTTTGACACGATGCTTCACTTTGGGACGCTGATCGCCGTCGTCATTGTGTTTTGGCCGGAGATTCGTCACGTCCTGATTAACCCGACCGGCAAACTGGCCCGCCTGCTGGTCGTCGGCACCATTCCCACTGCCGTCATCGGCCTGACATTTGAAGACTATTTTGAGGAGATTTCCCGGACCGGTGTGACGATCGGGTGGGAGTTTCTCGCCACCGGCGTGATTATCTGGGGAGTGGAATCAATGCGCAGGGGGACGCGGAAGTTCGACGAGATCAACTACACAGACGCCCTGATCATCGGTACGCTGCAAGGCGCCGCCATCCTGCCCGCCATCTCCCGCTCCGGCCTGACAATTGCCGGTTCGCTTATGCGCGGCATCAATCGCGCCGATGCAGCTCGCTTTTCTTTTTTGCTGTCGCTTCCGGCCATTCTGGGAGCTACCGGACTGCAGACGCTCAAGCTGGTCAGGCAACCGGTGGAAACGGCCGCGATGATTCCGATGCTGGTGGGTACGATGTGTGCCGCCATCGCCGGATACGTGGCCATACGCTGGATGCTGAAGATCATCAGCACCGGCTCGATGAAAGGCTTTGCCGTTTACGTCTGGATCCTGGGCATTATCATCCTCGGCATGCAGTATTTCGGCGGATAGCCAAACAATAAGCCGGCGCTGCCGCCGGCTCTTTCACTTTATGTGCTCCTTGTCTCCGTACCGGCTGGCCACCAGTTTGGCCACCAGCAGCACGAGGCCGTAAAACGCCGTAGCCAGGAGCGATGTGGCCAGCCAGGTGGCGGTCCCCAATAACAGGTAGAGCAGGACGTGAGCGACAAAAATGCCCAACAGCCAGATCCCGATGTTCATCCGGTTGATAAAGGCGACCAGACTGCGCAACCAACAGACACCTCCCACTTGTGCAGATACTGTTGTTATTGCCCCTGCGGCCGCTTCTTATCCCCGTCCGGCCAAACTTCCGGGTCCCGCTGTCGGTCCTGCACCTGAAAGCCCGCCCGCTCCAGAATTTCGGCCAGCACATCCAACGGTGTGTTGGCCACCTGGGCAAACATCCGCCTTGTATGCAAATGCTGGGCGTGGGGAAAATCGTCCGATAGCTGCCTGCGCAATTTTTTTCCGCTGTGGTCCTCATCCGTAAACACGTACACCTCGTCGGCCGTCTCCAGTTTTTCCGCAAGCCGCCCCGCCTTGTCCGCGCTGTACGACCCGTATGTGCAGTAAATCAATACCGGTTCGGCCAAAACCTGCAGAAGCCGCTCCCTGTCCGTTTTTCCCTCGACAATAATGACACGTTCTTCCACGCGGCCACGCCTCCTTTTCCAGCGAGGTGATACGTTTAGTATACCCGTTACATAAGCGGCCGGAAATAGACCGCCGGGAACATCTGGCTGCGTAACACAGACGCCTGCCGGGGGAAGCTAGAGGTGAACCAGGGGGAAAGGAGCGTGCACCATGGCACAGTGGAAAAGCGCCAAAAATTTGAACCAGAAAGGCTTGGCTGTCACCGGCCTGACGAGCAGCACAATCGCTGACGACACGCACACGGAAGACAACCAGGGAACTTCGCAGCAGCGCAAGCAGAAGGAGCAGCCCGAGCCCCGGCCCATGTAAGGACCGCTTGTCTCTCAAACAGCCGTCTTATACAAGGCGGCTGTTTTGGTACCGACGGAGCGAATCGCTTCCCGCAGTTACCCGTTTTGTCATCCTTCCCACACCCTGCTGACCTCCCGCAATTCTGTGCCGTCAAATGACAATCGGTAGATATCGGGCATGGAAAGTTGTTGCCAGAATGCTCGTCTTCCCACACCCGTGCGACAGCGTATTGAAAATCCTCCACGGGTTTATCAGACAAGATTCTTTCCTTGAACCCTTCCTCGATCTCCACCGCTTTCCCAATGGAATGTGCTATGCCTTCGACGGTTTGAATCGCTCGTCTGTACGGACTTGATATGACATGATCGACGTTTTTCCGCTTGAGCAATTCGGTTACTTTTTTCGCGTCCAGGCAGCCGCGCTCGGACAATGGCCGGTTTCTTTCATCCGGCGTATAAACGGAATGGGCGTGCCGCACAAGATACAGATTGGTTCCCATCAGATGCTCCCCCCAGGGATTCCCATATTTTGTTTTATTGTATCATTTCGGATCCATCTTGACGTGTACCTTAACCCGACACCGACATGTTCGTCCCGGACGGTGCAGTGATTGTCATCATTTCATCTCTTTGCAGAGATGTACGAGCCTTGCGAAAAAATGATTGCATTCCACCATCTCACGTCATATAATCTAACATAAAAAATTAACATGTCAGATTATCTGACACAAAAAAGGAGTGGATTACATGGAACCGACACTGCCTCTTCTCGCTTCCGCAGTGGATGCCACCTGGGTGATGGTCTCCGCCATTTTGGTGATCTTCATGCAGGCCGGATTCGCGCTGTTGGAGGCTGGGTCGACGCGCATGAAAAACGCCGGACACATCGCCGGCAAGACGGTCCTGACGTTTGGAATCTGCACCTTGGCGTTTTGGGCCCTGGGCTTCGGCCTGACGTTTGGCAACGGCAATTCGTTCATCGGACTGACCGGCTTTTTCTTCAACGGAACGGAGGAACAGGCGGCTGCGGCCTACGAATCCCTTTCCTTCGCCAACATTCCGGTCGGGATCAAGTTCCTGTTTCAACTGGCTTTTGCCGGCGTCTCCCTCTCCATCGCCTGGGGCGGCTTCGCCGAGCGCGCCAAACTTTCTGTCTACGTCGTTTTCGGAATATTGTATACGATCTTAATTTATCCGGTTGTCGGCCATTGGATCTGGGGGGGCGGATGGCTGGCGGAACACGGCAAACAGGATTTTGCCGGATCGACGGTCGTCCACCTGACCGGAGCAACCGCCGCTCTCGTCGCCACCATCCTGCTCAAGCCGCGCCTCGGCAAGTACAACAAAGACGGCAGTTCCAACTTGATACCCGGTCACAATCAGGTCTACACCACGCTGGGGGTCATCATCTTGTGGATTGGCTGGTTTGGCTTCAACGCGGGGTCTGCGTTTGGCTCCGTCTCCGGCCTCTTTGGCCATGTGGCGCTGACGACCAACCTCGCGGCCGCGTCCGGTGCGGTTGCCGCTCTGGTCATCGCGTGGGCTGTCACGGGGAAAGCAGACATCCCGAGCATGCTGAACGGCGTGCTGGCCGCCCTGGTGGCAATCACCGCTTCCTGCGCGTTTGTGGAACCGTGGGCTGCGATTGCCATCGGGTCCGTGGCAGGTATTCTTACATTCTATACTGCCATCTGGTTTGATCGGATGGGCATTGACGATCCAATCTACGCCTTCTCCGTCCACGGCATCGCCGGCATCTGGGGAACGCTGTCCAACGGCTTTTTTGCCGCTCCCGCCCTGGTCGAAAAAGTGGGCGTCGGGATGCCGGGCCTGTTCTACGGCGGCGGCTTCCACCAACTGGGCGTTCAGGCGTTGGGTGTATTTGCCGCGCTGGTGTATGTGCTTGTCGCTTCGTACGTCATTCTCGCCATCATGAAGAAAACGATGGGACTTCGCGTAACCGAAGAAGAAGAGGTGATGGGCCTTGACCTTAGCGAACACGGGGGATACGGATATCCCGAACTGCTGCAATCGGAACGCCCTTACGTTTCCGCCCCACAAAGGCGATCCACTCATTCTCTCACTTGAGGATTGTCACCGCATCGCGGACGCCGGTTCGTTTCAGGAACTGCTCTCCCTGCGCCGGGAGCTCTTGGACCTGTACCGGTTGGAAGGGATGAATCGGGCTGGGGAAATGGCACCGTACGCCGTGACTGTCAATCTGATCCACGACAAGGTGATCCGCCAGGGCGTGCTGCTCGCCGTGCGCCACCTGGCGAAAATGGGCGTAGGCACGCCGCCCGTCCCGTTCGCCTTTCTCCAGTTTGGCAGCGGCGGGCGAAGCGAGCAGGCCGTCATCAGCGATCAGGACAACGGACTTGTCTACCGGATTCCGGACGGCATGGACAAACGGGAGATGGAGCGTGTGGAAAACTACTTTCACCTGCTGGGGGCTGCCATCGTGCAGGGCTTGGAACAAGTAGGCTATCCGCCCTGCCGGGGCAACGTCACCTGCGTGTCGGCCCGCTGGCGCGGCAGCACGGACCAATGGATGGAGCGCCTCGCCGCCTGGGCTGCCGATCCGGTGTGGGAGCACACCCGCTATCTCCTGTTGGTGGGCGACGCCCGCATCCTCTGGGGGGAGCCGGATGTGGTCGCCCCGCTGATCAAGCAGTACCGGAGGCTGCTCGCCCACAACCCGATTCTGATCGGCAGGCTTGTGAGCAACACCCGCTTCCACCGGATTCCGCTCACGTGGTTGGGCCGGATCGCTCCGGACATCACCGGCCGCTATCAGGGCGCGATCAACCTGAAATACGGTGTGTATCTGCCGATCGTCAACGTCGTCCGCCACTTCGCCCTGGCTCACGGCATTCACGCCGCCTCCACGCTGGAGCGGCTGGCTGCCCTGCGGGAAGCAGGCATCTGGCCGGTGGCGTTCTGCCGGGAGGTGGAGCACCACTTCCGGCTGCTGCTGGGCCTTAGGCTGATCGCTCCGCTGCACTGGCGGGACGGCACCTACGCCAGCAACAGCTACGTCAAACTGTCGGAACTGTCGTCAGATACGCTCTCAATGCTGCGCGAGGCAATGAAGCTGGCGCTGCGGCTGCAGAAATGGACAAAAAAAATGCTGGCCGCGTACCCGGAGTAGGGAGGTGCCGGCATGCACACCAGAGACCTGTGGGAACGCTTGCGGCAGATGAGCCGGGCCGCTGAGACAGTTCGAATGCCGTCAGCGGACCGGAACCTTGGCAATCCGGGGCTAATCGCCTTTCTCCGCTCGCTGCGGCGCGAACGAAAGGAAGCGGAGGGCCGGCTGCCGCTCGCCGATTTGGAAGTGGTCGTCGTCGATCTGGAGACGACTGGCTTTTCCCCTGACCGCGGTGACACCATCCTCTCCATCGGTGCCGTGGCGATGCGGGGAGACCAACTGCTTTTGGGAGAATCGTTTTACAGCCTGGTCGACCCCGGCCGGCCGATTCCTCCCCACATCGCCTCCCTTACCGGGATACGCGACGAGATGGTTCGCACCGCGCCCGATCCGGCTGCCGCGCTCCAGCGCTTTTTCCAGTTTGTCGGCGACCGGCCGCTGGTCGCCCACCACTCCCGCCACGAGCGGCAGTTTTTTCGGGCGGCGTTATGGAAACATGGCCGCCGGCGGTTTACGCATCGGCTGCTGGACACCATGCTGTTGGTCCGCGTGTCTGGCGAGGTGATCGGCAACAGCTCGCTGGACGCCCTGTGCGCCGCCCACGGCATTCACATCTCCCGCCGTCACCACGCCTACTGCGATGCCGTCGCCGCCGCCTCGCTCTGGGGGATCTACCTGAGAAAGGCGATTGAGCAGGGATATACCGATTTGGGGGAGATCTACGAGGAACTCAGATAAAAAGGCTGTCCGTCAGTCTTGTCGGACAGCCTTCCGTCATGGTTCTTCCACAAATACCTCGTCGCCTTCCGACACCCGCCCCTGGGTGACGACGGACGCGTACACGCCGAAGTGGTTGCGGTGCCGCTTTACCACCGTTTTCAGCACAGCCGGATGCAGCTCCAGCGTATCCGGGTCGATGTTGATGGAGATGCAGCGTTCGCAAGGCTTGTTCACCTGCAGTTCCACGTCATTGATGCGCAGCCGCCTGCCCAGCCAGGCATCCTCGGCAAACGGCGTGTCCTCATCCAGCACGACTACAAAATTGGCCCGAAAGCGGCGAGGGTCCAGACTCTCCCGGCCAATCAGGCGGGCGATCTCCCGCAGCGAGGCATCGGTCACCAGCAGGATGTGATCTTCCCAGTTTTCTCCGCCTTCACGCGGTGTGCTGCGCACAGCAGTCACCGGCCGTCCCGTCGTCTCAGCCACCCTGGCGAACAGCGTCTCCTCCCAGCCGTACACGGTACCGTCCGGCGCGGTCACGCGCACCTCCGGATAGGCGTCCTCGCCGCTCTCCGCTGCCAGCCGGGCGGTGAAGCCCAAGACGCCCGGAACTGCATCCGCACTGAGATACTTGCCGTTCCTGTCCCGGAAGTAATAGCCCCGGTCGCCGTACACGCCAAATGCGTCCACGCGGCACGTCGTCAGCCGCTCGCCGCCCATAGCCTTGACGGGATGACGAAAAATCGCCGCAAGCGTCCCCGCTTTTTTCATCCCAGCCGCCTCCTCCGCCTGTTTTCCAGCGTTTCTCTATCCCGTAATGAACGAATTGCGCACCCGGCTCCAAAACGTGAGCCGCTTGTAGCGGGCAAACTTCACTTTGTCCACGCCGACGCGGCAGGTGATGGAGCACACGTCCTGCCAGACTGCCTGCTCCCGGTCCAACCCGATCATGATCTGTGGATTCATCACGATCAGTTCGACCTCGTGGTGCTTGGGCAGCACCAGCGAGCTGTTGATCGTCCGGTAGGCCTGATTGTTGATCGATGCGATCTCCGAGAGCTGAATCGCTTCGATGGAAGGATGGACGAGCGCTCCGTTCACCGCTTTGTTGTACGCCGTGCTTCCAGACGGGGAAGAGACGATCAGGCCGTCTCCGCGAAACGTCTCAAACTCGTCGCCGTTTATGTACACACAGGCCACCAGCGTGGACAGGGACGCATTGCGGATCACCAGTTCGTTGAGCGCCCATTTGTGAATGATGCGGCCGTCGCGGGTCAGAATGCGGCACGAAACGGTGGGGTATTCGGCGACAAACGGCTTCGTCTGCTCTTTGAGAGCCTGTACGAACGCATCCAGCTCGTTTGGCCGCCAGTCCGCGTAAAAGCCCAAATGGCCGGTGTGGATGCCGACGTATGTCGGTTCAAAGCCGTATTGATGCACCGCTTCCAACAGCGTTCCGTCCCCGCCGATGGAGAGCACGAGATCAGGCGTCTCGCCCTCTTCCCGGACAAAGCAGTACGGGCTGTCCTCGCCCAGCAGTTTTTCCTTCAGCTCCCGTTCTACCTCCCGGGAGTAGTCGTCATTCCGCAGTACGGTGGCAATTTTCATGGTGGTCTACCCTCACTTTACGCACATACATGCCTGCTATTCACAATGTTACAGGAACACTCCGGTGGCCGGGATGCCGACGCGGGCTACCAGCGCTCCGCCGCAAAACGGCCGGAGCGAAACTCCTCCAGCCGCCGCCTCGTCGCAGGCGACAACTGCTCCGGCAATTCTGACCAAGCAAAAAAGCGCATATCCGCCACTTCCGGGTCAGACTTTGGCCGTTCATGCTGGCGGTACCGGGTGACGTGGAACAGCGCGATGTGATCCCGCTTCCCTTCCCGCTCGCTGTAGTAGAGGTGGCAGATCCTCATCTCGCTCGCCTCTATGCCGCACTCTTCCCACAGCTCACGCCGGGCCGCCTCCAAAAACGTCTCTCCCTTTTTCACTCCTCCGCCCGGCAAATACCATCCGCTCACATACGTGTGGCGCACCAGCAGCACGCCTTTTTCATCGTCCGTGACAATCAGCCGGACACCCAGCGTCAGCGGCCTGCGGATACGCCAATACAGTTTGAGCAGCGGGTAGTACCAGGCCATCGTTTTCCACTCCCTGTGATTCCATTCCTGTTGCTACCATTCTACACTACCGCGAAATCCACCGCCATAGCAGGCACACGGCAGGTCAGCGCAGTGCCAGATGGCAGAATCAGGAATTGCAATCCGGTGTTATTCGCAAAAAACGGGCCCTATTCTGGGCCCGTTACAGACTGAAGACAAACGGTTCATTGAGTTAGCGTCCACAAAAAATGATTTCCAGGCCGGAAGGCCTGCCCATTCATCAACCGAAGCGGAAGACAATGGGCATCGCATGGAGGGATGGGCCAAGCGAGCTCCTTTGACGACCGGCTCAGCGGAAAAACGAAGACGCGGGGACCAACAGGGGACACAAGTCTCACTTCCTCGAAATACCCAGATGTTTGTCCCCTGCCCGCGTCTCGTTTTGGAGCGGACATCATCCGCTTCTTTGCTGGGCGTCAAGCGAGCGAGCGGGGCCGATCTCCCATGCGCCGCGGACTTTGTCTACACGCTGAAACGGGCCCTATTCTGGGCCCGTTAATGCTAGGCAAACCGTTTTTCCAACTCCCGGACAATCGCCTCCGCCTTGCGCATCCAGACCTGTTCCACAGGTGCGTCCTTGTCCACCGGCTCCTGAAACTGGTTCATGGCAGCCGAGGCGACAGGCGAGTAATAGCCGATGTCTTCCTCCACACCGGTCTGGTAGACGTGTTTCAGCACAAACGGCGTCCCCAGTTCCAACCAGGCGTCCGGGCTGTCCAGTTCCCCTTCCATGACCGTCACCGGCAGCCGCAGATACACCATCCCCTGATCGTCCAGCTTGCGGTCAAAATACCCCCGGTGGTAATCCCAGTTGGCCAGGGTAAAGCCGTCCGGTTCGAGCGATTCGCGAAAGAATCCAAACGTGCCTCTCGTACCCGCCAAACTGCTTTCAATCGGTTGCATCTCCATCCCTGCCTTTTTCGGATTCTACCCGGTAGTGTGCGACAAACGGCGCGGTTGTACTCAAACATCGGTGAAAATGGAAAAAGCCTCCCGCCGGATACAGCCCGGCAGAGGCTTCGTGCTGGTGTTATGGTCAAATGAGGGAAATCGACAGCAGGGTAAACAGGGCCAGAGGAATCACCTTGCGGCGGCAACGGCGCTTTTTCTTCTTGTGAACAGGCACTCTGAACACGCCGAACGGAACAGGGTAGAAGTATGGATAGCTGGGGTATGGGTATGGACTGAAATCAGTATACGGGCTTACCTGGGAATACGGGTTGCCGTACAAATTGATGTTGTTTTGCAGCGTGACGTTGCCCTGGGGTCCAGCGGTTTCGTAGGGACTGACCGCTTCGTACGGACTTACCATTTCGGCAGGTTGTTCAAACGGTGCGGTTTGCTCGTAGGGGCTCACCATTCCCTCAGATTTGCCGGACGGACCGGCTGACTCAAAGGGACTCACCATCCCGTACGGACTCTCAGCGGGGCCGGTCTCGTAGGGACTTACCATCCCGTACGGACTGACGTTGGGACCCATCTCGTAAGGACTTACCATCCCGTACGGGCTGACGTCAGGCCCCATCTCGTATGGGCTTACCATCCCGTACGGACTGACATTCGGCCCCACTTCGTAGGGACTCACCATCCCGTACGGACTGACGCCGGGCCCCATCTCGTAGGGACTTACCATCCCGTACGGACTGACGTTGGGACCTGTCGTACCGTATGGACTGACGGCACTCTCCCGAGGCGGACATCCGTCTTGCGGTCGTGATTTTTGCGGATACCGGCTGGAGACCGGCTCCACGGCTCCCATAACATCGGCCGGCCCCTCATCGTTTTCCTCAATTTCCACGTAGACGTGGAAATCGTCAACATCGAGAATTTTGCCCTCGTACACGCGACCGTCCATCGCTTCGATCCGTACCTTTTGCCGCGCGTGCTTCTTGCAAATCTCCTGCACGGTTTCACGCATATCCTTTAACATGCTGACCGCCGCCGGTTCAGCCTGAAACAGTTGTTTTTGCGACGACTCCATGAAAACTCCTCCCCTTTTGTCGTTTCTGTATTACGATATACGCCTGCGTGTGGGGAGGTGTCTATTTTTCCAGGCAAGTCTAGCCCATTTTGCGGCCTTGTGACACGACACTCGTAAAGCGTTCGGGCAAAAACGGTTCCAGCCGTTCTGTCCGTCCCTGTTCCAGATAATCCGCCATCAGCTTGGCTGTGATCGGAGAAAGCAGAATGCCGTTGCGAAAGTGTCCGCCGGCGAGCGACAATCCCGACCATCCCGGCACCGGCCCCAACAATGGTTTGCCGTCGGCGGTAGCCGGGCGCAGTCCCGCCCATGCTTCCAAAAACGGGGCCGATGAGAGCGCCGGCACATACGGCATCACGCCGTTCAGCACGCCGGTCAAGCCTTCCAGCGTGACCTCCCGCTGGAAGCCGGCCTCGTCTTCCGTAGCGCCGAGGACGATTTTGCCGTCCCGTTTGGGCGTGATATAGCCCGTGCTGCCAAAAATCACTGTGCGCAGCGGAATCCCCGCCGAGTCGACCGCTGCGATCTGTCCACGCACCGGGAGAACGGGAATGGACAGCCCCAGCCAGCCCATCGCGATGCCGGCCCACGCCCCGGAGGCGATAATGGTTTCGTCGGCAAAGAGCGATCCCGCAGTCGTCTCGACGCCCACCACCCGGCTTCCTTCCGCGACGAAGCCCGTCACCACGCAGCCGGAAAGCAGCGTCACGCCCCGCCGCTTGCACGCCGTCACCAGTGCCTGCAGCAGCATCCGGTTGTTGACATGCCCTTCGGATGGCGAGTGGATCGCCGCGATCGCCCGATCCGTCAACAGCGGTTCAACGTCGCGGATGGCCGCTCCGGTCAGCCAGCGGACATCGTAACCGCTCTCCCGCTGCCAGGTGAACTTTGCGCGCAACTGCTCCGCTTCCTCTTCCGTCAACGCCACGGTCAACAGCCCGTCGATGCAAAGCTGCACATCTCTGCCCGCCTCTGCTTCCAGCTCCGCCGCCCATTCCGGGTAGAGGCGAAGCGACTCGATGCCCAAATCAAGCAGCGGGCCTGGCTGGGAAAATTCCTTGAGCGGAGCCAGCATGCCGGCCGCTGCGGAAGACGCCTGGCCGCCCCACGCCCCCTGCTCTGCCACCGTGACGGACAACCCGCGCCGCGACAGCTCATAAGCCAAACTTAATCCGATGATGCCTCCGCCTACAATCAAACAATTCGTCATGGTTCTTCCTCTCCTCGATGGAACTGCGCCCCGCCCTGCTCAAGCGGCGAAGCCTGGGTAAACGCGCTGTTCTCCTGCCACCCCGCTGATGCCGCCCCACCGGACGAAAGCATGCAAAAAGCCCACCTTCCCCGGCAGGAAAGGTGGGCCGATGCACATCCGCAAACACAGACTGCTCTTTTGCTTGCAACCACTTCCCTGCGCCAGCATGATCTGGATCAGGTGCAAAGGGTCGACGGTCATCGCTTCCGTCCTCTCAGCCCTGCGTGATGGACTCCCCCAGTAGCTTTCCGTTATGTCGTTTACACCCTTCAGTATAGACCTGCGGCCGCTCCCTGGCAAGAGCGCGGCGCTCAGTCCTCGTCTTTCACATCGTAGCTTTCAGGAATGGGCTCGTTTCGGGTCGCCTCCTCCCATTCCCTCAGTTTGCGGATCTGTTCCAGATGATGTTGAAACTGGTCCTTGTTGATCAGGTATTCTTCGCCGTTGTGAACGGCACGGATGCGTCCCTCGCGGATTTTTTCCAGAATAAACGTCTCCGGCAGTTCCAGGTAGGCAGCGGTCTCGGACACAGTCAGGTACGTCTTATTGCTTTCCACGCAGTCTCGCTTCCAGTGCTGCTTTTTGCTGTTCATACCCCGGTTTGCCCAGCAGGGCGAACATGTTCGCCTTGTAGGCTTCCACTCCGGGTTGGTCAAACGGGTTGACCCCGAGCAGATATCCGCTAATGCCGCATGCCTTTTCAAAGAAGTAGATCAGCTCACCGAGATGGTAGGCCGTCGCTTCCGGAATTTCCACCACGAGGTTGGGCACGCCGCCGTCCACATGGGCCAGGAGCGTTCCTTCAAAAGCTTTTTTGTTGACGAAGTCCATGCCCTTGCCGGAGAGAAAATTCAACCCGTCGAGATCGTCCGGATCTTCGCAGATCGTAACGTCCACCGCCGGCTTGGACACAGCCACCACTGTTTCAAACAGGTGGCGCATGCCGTCCTGGATGTATTGTCCCAGCGAGTGCAGATCGGCGGAGAACTCGGCAGATGCAGGAAAAATCCCCTTGCCGTCCTTGCCCTCCGACTCGCCGAACAGCTGCTTCCACCACTCGGCAAAATAGCGGAACTGCGGCTCGTAGCTGACCAGCAGCTCGACGGTTTTGCCTTTGCGGTAGAGCGCGTTGCGGACAGCCGCGTACTGGTAGCACGGATTGTCTTCCAGAACAGGCGTCAGGTAACGCTCGCGGGCAGCAGCAGCGCCCTGCATCAGCGCATCGATATCGGCGCCGCTCACGGCAATCGGCAAAAGACCTACTGCAGTCAGCACGGAGTAGCGTCCGCCGACGTCGTCGGGGATGACGAACGTTTCGTACCCTTCCTCGTCAGCCAGCCGTTTCAACGCGCCTTTCGCCTTGTCCGTAGTCGCGTAGATGCGTTTTTTCGCTTCCTCACGTCCGTATTTTTTCTCCAACCAGGCGCGGAACAGACGAAACGCGATGGCCGGTTCCGTCGTGGTGCCCGATTTGGAGATGACATTAATGGACACGTCTTTCCCTTCGAGAACATCCATCAGATGGGAGACGTAGACCGGGCTGATATTGTTGCCGACGAAGTAAATCTCCGGCGTGCGCCGTTTGGACTTGGGCAGCAGGTTGTAAAAGTGGTGGCCCAGCACATCCACGACGGCTTTGGCCCCCAGGTACGAACCGCCGATCCCGATGACCAGCAGCACATCAGACTCCGCTTGAATTTTCGCGGCTGCCTGTTTGATCCGTTCATATTCATCCTTGTCATAGTGAATGGGCAAATCGACCCAGCCGAGAAAATCACTGCCAGCCCCCGTCTTGTTGTGCAACAACTCGTGTGCCTGTTTGATTGCAGGGGCAAGCTGTGTCCATTCGTGCGGCCGGACAAAGCCCAGAGCATTCGAGCAGTCGAAACGAAGAACTTGGTTCATGGTTCCCTCCATAAAAAGACATGTTTGTATCTGTTTCTCATCTTATCATGTTTACCTTTGAGCCGGCAGAGAAAGAAGTCGGATCTGTCCTGCGGCGAAGAAATCTGCCGCATAATTGTGAACATTTTGTGAACGATTCCAACCCAATTGTTACCTTTTCCCTTCAGCCGCGTAAAACCATTCGAATCTTATCATTTGAATCTTATATCATGATGGATCAAGGAGACAGGATCGTATGAAAAAACGCTGGTGGATCGTCGGCTCCGTCGCTGTCGTACTGGGCGTGGGAGCCGCAAGCATGGCCCTGTTGGGCTCACCGCAGGGAGCAGGAATGCCTGTAAGCGTGGGAAAGGTCACCACGGCCGCGCTGGAGACCAAGGTACTCACCTCCGGGATCGTCACTGTCGCAGACAAGCAACGGGTATACGCCAATGTCAGCGGAATCCTGCGCGAGTTTGCCGTGAAGGAGGGGGATGTCGTCAAAAAGGGACAGGTCATCGGCAAGATCGACACGTCTGACGTGGAAAGCCGGATCATGGAGATCGACGCGCAGATCGAACTGGCCCGGGCCAACCTGTCCAAGGCACAGGCCGGCAGCGAACCGGAAGAACTGGCGCAGGAGCGGGAGCGCGTCGCCCAGGCGGAGCGGGATTACGACAATGCCAAACGGGAGTACGAGCGCATCCGGCAGCTGCATGAGTCAGGCGCCACTACCCAGCAGGAGCTGGACAAGGCGAAGGCGCAGCTGGACTCGGCGCTGTCTCAACTCAACGTGACCAGGCAGCAGTACGCGCTGAAACAAAAAGGGCCGCGCAAGGAAGAGATCGCCTCCCTGCAGGCACAGATCAACTCCCGCCTGGCGGAGAAGGCCCTGTTGGAAAAAGAACGCGTGCAAAGCGTGCTGGTCGCCCCGACCGACGGCACAGTCATCGACCGGGCCGCAGAAAACAGCCAATACGTGAACAAGGGAACGGAAATCCTGACGATCGCCAATCTGAACCACCTGTTGATCGAAGCGGACATCAACGAGTCCGACGTCAGCAAGATCAAACTCGGGCAGACTGCGGTGATCGAAGGCAGCGCGCTGGGCAAGCAAAGGCTGAACGCCAAGGTGATCCGCATCTCCCCGATCGCCGTCACGACGCCAAACAGCTCGGGACAAGGAGAAAAGACCCGGGTAAAAGTGACGCTGGAACCAAGCGGAGACTTGTCCGCCTTGAAACCTGGCTTTCACGTCGACATCGACATATCCGTGCAAAAGATCGACAACGCCCGGCAGGTGCCGATCGAAGCGGTGCAGCAGGAAGCGGACGGCAGCACGTTTGTCTGGGTGGCGGAAAACGGCGCGGCGAAAAAGCGGAAAGTGACCGTGGGCGTGGAAAACGAGCTGTTCGCTGAGATCACGTCGGGATTGAAAGGGGACGAACAAGTGATTCTCGGTCCGTTTGACACCCTCCAGGAGAACGCACCGGTCCTCCCATCCGAGGAACCGCAGAATTCGGGCATCTAACCTGTTCGGAAGAAAGGAGGTCGACCGATGCTGCACGTCGAAGGCCTGACAAAATCGTACAAGACGGGCGAGTCGGTACTGCCCATCCTGAAAGGTGTCTCGCTCACCGTGGAAAAAGGGGAATTCGTCGCCATCATGGGGCCGTCCGGCTCCGGCAAATCGACATTCATGAACATGCTCGGCTGCCTCGACAGACCTGATTCCGGCACCTACACGCTGGACGGGATTGAAGTCAGCAAACTGTCCGACAAGCAGCTCGCGCAGGTGCGCAATCAAAAAATCGGCTTCGTCTTTCAATCCTTTAATCTCCTGCCCCGTTCCACGGCGCTGCACAACGTGGAACTGCCGATGATGTACGCCGGTGTAGGACGGTCGGAACGGCGAAAACGGGCACTGGAAGCGCTGGAGCGGGTCGGACTGGCTGAACGCGTCCACCACAAGCCGACACAGCTCTCCGGGGGGCAGCGGCAGCGCGTGGCCATTGCCCGCGCGCTGGTAAATCGGCCGTCCATCCTGTTGGCTGACGAGCCGACCGGCAACCTGGACAGCCGCTCCGGCACCGAAATCATGGCCATGTTTCAGGAACTGCACAGCCAGGGCGTCACCATCATCCTGGTTACGCACGAGCCGGACATCGCCCAGCACGCGGAACGCATCGTCACATTCAAGGACGGCGTCATCATCCGCGACGAACGGGTGGAAAACCGGCTGATTGCCGTTCCGTCCGACGAGGTGATCACGACATGAACGTCTGGGAAAGTTTTCGCACCGCCCTGGAAGGCATTTGGGCAAACAAGATGCGCTCCGGCTTGACTATGCTGGGGATCGTGATCGGGATTACTTCAGTGATCGCCGTCACCGCCCTGGGGGAAGGCGGACAGAAAGCCATCATCAGCGAGATGGAGAAATTCGGTCAAAACTCGTTCAACGTCTTTGTTGATTACAACAGCAAGCAAGAGCATGCGCCGGAAGACCTTACGGTAGAGGACGCCGACGTGCTGAGCAAAATCAGTCCCAACATCGAACACATCGTGCCGATGAACCAATCCATGGCAATGCTCAAGGGACCAAAAAAGGAAGAGCGCGTCAACCTGTATGCCACGACGGCCGATTTTCCCAAGGTGCAGCCGACCATTAAAGTGTCCAAAGGACGTTTTTTCAGCGCCGCCGATGACAAGGAACTGCGGGCGGTGATCGTTCTGGAGGAAGAACTGGCACAGAAGCTGTTCGGCCAGATGAACCCGTTGGGCCAGCGCGTCCGCATGGGCAGCACCTCGCTGGTGGTGATCGGCACGTTCAAGGAAGACAAGTTTCGCTTTGACGTGGAGCAGTCCTACAGCGCCTACCTGCCCATCCGGTTTGACCAGAGCCGCTACGAAGAGCCATGGGTCAGCTACCTGATCGGCAAGGCCACCGACAAGGAGTCGGTCAATGCCGCCATGCAGCAGGCGATCCAGTACCTGAGCCGCAAGCACCAGAAAGAAAGCCACTACCGGGCCGTGAGCATGCAGCAGCAGGTCAGCCAGTTCAACCAGGTGACCGGCATACTGACGACGGTGTTCAGCGTGATCGCGGGCATTTCGCTGGTCGTCGGCGGCGTGGGCGTCATGAACATCATGCTCGTCTCCGTCACCGAGCGGACCCGCGAGATTGGCATTCGCAAAGCGCTGGGAGCGCGACGAAGTGACATTCTCGTCCAGTTTCTGATCGAGTCGGTGATCGTCTGCCTGATTGGCGGGCTGATCGGCGTCCTGTTCGGTCTTGGCACCGCCGCGCTGATTTCCTACTTTGCCAAACTGCCGCCGCTCATGTCCTGGAACAGCGTGTTGATCGCCTTTGCCTTTTCCAGCGCGATCGGCATCTTCTTTGGCCTCTACCCGGCCAACAAGGCCGCCAAGCTGGACCCGATCGAGGCGCTGCGATACGAATAACGACGCCTTCGCGGGGCACTTTCGCCCAACCGCACGGAAGCGTCCGCCTGCCTGATGGACATATCCCGAATCGAACGCAAAAAAAGCACCTGTAAGCGCTGAAGTGCACTCCATATTGCAGACTGATCAGATCAGCATGTCTCGCCGCCGCACGAAGAACGTCTTCAGCTCAACAAAAAAGCAAACGCCTGCAGCGTACAGGCGTCAGCTTGCTGCCCAACGGCAGGGCGTTTCTTCATGTCTGCATCTATGGGAGTTTGACCATAGCGCTTGCAGGTGCTTTTTCAATAGAGCGCCGGAGTGTCCGTGACCAGTTTCAGGAGAAAAAAGAGCGTTATCCCCACGCTGGCCACCGTCCACCAGAGCCATTTGCTTTCGGGCTTGCCCTCCTTGTATATGCCGATCAGCCGCCAAGTGCCTACCGCCACGCAGAAGATGCTGACAAACAGCAGGATTGTCCCCATGGGGCTCCCCCTTCCCTTCTTATAGCTATATGGGAAAGGCGGGGAAAAAATCCCTGTACGCCTATCTGTCCTTTTTCCCCAGTCGGGACAAGATTTCGCGTCCCCGCTCCTTGAGTGATTCATCCTTGAGTGTGAGCTGCCGCTTTTTCATCAGGCCGTTTTTCGACGTGTCCGGCCGCTGCCTCCGTCCGTCCGCGCCCGCCGTCAATTGTACTTGCCTCCGCCTTTTTTCTCATACTCTTCCAGCAGTTCGGCAAAGCTCTTGTTGCGCTCCCGCTCTTCCTGCTCCCGCCGTCTGCGCTCCGCTGCTTCCTGTTCTTCCCGCTCGCGGGCCGCTTTTACCTCCCGCTCCAGCATTTTCAGCTTGTCTAACGCTTCCTGGCTCAGCATCTCTTTCAGGTTCAGACCCGTTTTCACCTCCGCGGCAGCCGGTTGTGCCGTCGGCCGCTGCGGTTGGCGCCGCTGTTTCTTCGCCATGGTCCATTCTCTCCTTTCACCGTTTGCTTGTTCATCATTACTGCTGCTTCCGGTCATACTAACACCAAGCGACACAAGAGGAGGGCAGATGATGGTACGCAATAAGGAAAAAGATTTCGGCAAGTCCCCCGGAATCAGCAGGCCGAAAGCCCAGTCCGAAGCGATCCGCTCTGACGGCTCCATCAATAGTGAACCACAAGAGCGGCTAAAAGAAAACCGGTAAGAGCAACAGGCGCAAAACCTTCGCCCGGAGGAGATGCTCACGATGGACCGCAAGCAAAAGACGGAACAAAAGACGGAAGTGAATAAAGACGTCTCGATCGATGGCACGCTTCCCCATCAGATTAACGCACCTGATTTTAAAAACTCGACCCGCTCCATGCAAAAACCGTTCGTCAACGAACACGGCGTCGTGATCGGCGACAGCTTTTACAATTCACCCGAATCGCCGCTCAACCAGTGGAGCACAGAGACAGACCCGTTCGTCATGGCCGGCGACAAATGGGTTCACCCGACCAATGACATCGGCTGGAATACGACGGAAAACAAGGAGCTGCTGGAAGACAAGCCGCCCAAAGGAGTGCCGTTCATGCACCCGACTCACGACGTCAGCATGGGCAAGGATTGACGAGAACATGCGCCGCTGTGCCATCAGCGGCGCTTTTTCCCGTATATGGTACAATAGATGGACATGATCTGTGAGAGAGGAGTTCCATCATGAGCATCCACGTGACCATCGAACCGGCGTTTGCCCAGGCCTACCAGCGATACGCTGGATTCCGCCCCGGCGACACGCTGCGCTTGTACGTCCGCACGGGCGGTCCCGGCACCGGCGGCCTGTTTTATGCGATTGAAAAAGACGAGGAGCAGCCGGGCGACGCAATCTTTGAGGTGGAGGGTATGCGCTTTGTCATTCGCCCGAACGACTTCTGGTACTTTGACGGCGCCGAACTGCGCTACAACGCCTTGTACGGGGAATACGGCTTTACCTTTCACAATCCGCGGCTGGACACATAGACACTTCAGCAGCCGCCCGACCGGGCCCGAGATCAGCCGCCCCCTTGCCGGGAAACTTTTCCCGCCGTTGTACGTATACCGAATAGAGTCTAGCATTACCGTTCGGGAGGAACTGGCATGAACAAAACCAGGTCAGCTCTGGTAATCCTTGGCGTTTTTCTGCTGACCAAACTGAAATGGGTTGTAGGACTGTTAAAATTTTCAAAGTTCGGCACGACGCTGCTGTCGATGCTCATCAGCCTGTGGGTGTACGCCTGGATGTACGGGTGGAAATTCGCAGCGGCTCTCGTCTATTTGATATTTGTCCATGAAATGGGGCACGTCATCGCTGCCAAACGCAAGGGGATCAAGGTATCGCCTGCGGTGTTCATTCCCTTTGCCGGCGCGTTTATTGCGATAAAGGACCAGCCGCGTGACGCCGCCACTGAAGCGTATTTGGCATACGGCGGACCGCTGGCTGGCATGCTTGCCTTTTTGCCTGCCCTTCCCCTTTATTGGTGGACGCATGATCCGTTCTGGGTGCTGGTCATCTATCTCGGTGCGTTGCTCAACCTGTTTAACCTGCTGCCCGTATCGCCGCTGGACGGCGGACGGGTCGTCTCTGTGCTGTCCACCAAAATCTGGTTGATCGGCCTGCTGGCGCTGGGGTTCATGATGTTTGTCAGCCCCAGCCCGATGATCGTCATCATTTTTATCTTCGGAGCGATGACCTGGTGGAGCCGTGCGCGGGAAGGGTACCGGCAGCGCGTGCTGCGTTATGAAAAGGAAAAGCTGGAAGGCGTACTGCAGGAGATTGCCCACTGGCCGCAGCTCGACTCGTCGATTGAGACCCGGGAACGGCTCAGCGCCGAAAAACAGAAGGCTTTTGCCATCCCGGTTCCCAAAGGGTTCGCTATCCCGTTTTTGCAGGATGACAAACGTTTTGTCCGCGAACGCATCGCCATGGACAAAGAGTATGCGGATCGGATCTGGGAATTGTTCCGGAAGTGGGAGCACGAACCGGTGCTGTTTGTAGACGGTGATCCGTCCCGTCCCGCTCCCTCTCCGCTGCTCACCGAAGCAGAACAGACCACCCGCCAACAGCTGGCCCGGGTGGAGGAGCAGCTGCACCGTCTGACCACGTATTACGAGGCACCTGCCTCCACCAAGTGGAAAGTGCTGGTCGCCTATCTCGCCCTGGCCGGCGTACTCTCCGCCTTTTTCGTCTACGGCCAGCACCTGCTGGGCGTGCGCTGACAAGCTGCTTTTTTCCGTACAGGCCTCTGCGGTCGGTTGCGGGAGCAAAAACGGGTGAGACGGCCACCTTACCGCTGTTTTTTCCGGACAGCGGGTCCCCAGGGGGCGGAATGACGGTTTTTCGGCTTTGTGCATCAGGGTTCCAATTTTGTAACATAAAAGTATACATCAAAATATTCCAGAGAGGATGACTGTTTACTTGGAGAGTATTCCGCTAGTGCTGAACCTTTTGCTTGTCGCTTTTCTCGTCTTTCTGAACGGTTTTTTCGTTGCGGCTGAATTTGCCCTCGTCAAAGTGCGCCAGACGCGTTTGACCCAACTGGTCAATGAAGGACACAAACGAGCCGGCTTCGCGCAAAAAGTGACGCAACAGCTGGACGCCTACCTGTCCGCCTGCCAGGTGGGAATTACGCTGGCCTCGCTTGGACTGGGCTGGGTCGGGGAACCGGCCATTGCACACATGATTGTCGAGCCGCTGCTGCATAACTTCGCACTGCCCGACTACGTCATTTCCGCGATTTCGTTCGGCGTGGCCTTTGCCTTCATCACGTTCCTGCACATCGTATTGGGCGAACTGGCGCCGAAATCGCTGGCCATTCAGAAAGCGGAAGCGACCTCGCTGTGGGTGGCAGCACCGTTGATGCTGTTTTACAAGATAATGTACCCGGCCATCTGGGTGCTGAACGGAACGGCCAACCGGCTGCTGAAGTGGGCCGGACTGGAACCGGTGTCCGAACACGAAGCGGCCCACACGGAAGAGGAGATTCGCCTGCTGGTCACGCAGAGCCATCAAAGCGGCCACATCGACCAGACCGAACTTTCGCTCGTGGAGCACGTGTTTGACTTTTCCGAAACCCTGGCCCGGGAAGTCATGATCCCGCGCATCGACATGGTTTGCCTGTATACCTCCAACACGTTTGAGGAAAACCTTGAAATTATTCGCACGGAGCGCCACACGCGCTTTCCGGTGGCGAACGAAGATAAGGACAACATCATCGGGTTTGTCCACGCGACCGACTTTTACCTGGCCGCCCTGGAAAACAAGGACGTGCGGCTGGAGAATTACCTCCGCCCCGTGCTGACCGTGCCGGAATCGATGGAGATCAGCCATGTGCTGCGGCTGATGCAGAAAAGACGCTCGCAGTTGGCAATCGTCATCGACGAATACGGCGGGACGGCGGGTCTGGTCACCATGGAAGACATCCTGGAAGAGATTGTCGGCGACATTCAGGACGAGTTTGACACGGATGAACGTCCCGACATCGAAAAAACGCCGGAAGGCCTGTCCGTCGCGGGAAAAACCCTGTTGGCTGATCTAAACGATCACCTGCCCTTTGAACTGGTGTCCGATGACGTCGATACCATTGGCGGCTGGCTGTACAGTCAGCTTGAAGAGGAGATTGCCGTCGGCGCTTCCGTCGAGTGGGAAAACCACCTGTTTACGGTGACCGACATGGACAATCACCGCGTGACGCGGATCGCCATCACACAGTTGGTTCCCCCCGAAGCAGACCAACAAGAATCGCCATTGACCGCAGTGTAACAGCATACGACCGAAAGCCGGCATCTGCATGTGACAGATGCCGGCTTTTTCATGGGGACAGACGTATTCGACCGGATGGATAGCGTGTATGTGTCGCGGGATGCTAAAACAGCAGGAATCCCAGGCTGATAATCGCGCCGGTGACGAACAGCATCATCAGGCAGTACCCCATGATGTCCCGCGCCCCCAGCCCCGCCAGGGCCAGTACCGGCAGCGCCCAGAACGGCTGGATCAGGTTCGTCCAGGCATCTCCCCAGGCGATCGCCATCGCCACTTTGGCATGGGAAACGCCCAGTTCCGTGGCGACCGGCATCATGATCGGCCCCTGCACTGCCCACTGACCGCCTCCGGAGGGGATAAACACGTTGAGCAGACCCGCGCTCCAGAAGGTAAACAGCGGGAAAGTGGCTGGCGTGGAGATGCTGATGAACCACTGGGAGATGCTGGCGGCCAGCCCCGATCCGGTCATCATCCCAATGATGCCGGCGTAAAACGGAAATTGCACAACGATCCCGGCGGTCGCCTTGACCGCTTCGTTCATGGCGTCGAGAAACTTGCGCGGTGTGCCGTGCAGCAATATGCCGAGGAACAAAAATCCGAAGTTGACGATGTCCAGGTTGAGTTTGAAGCCGTTTTTCACAAAGTAGGCAATCAGGAAGATCAGACCCAACGCGGAGACGAGCATGGACACGATGCGGCTGTTCTCCAGCCTGGCGGCGGGGCTGTCCATTGCTGTCGCATCAGACGCGGCTGCCGTCTCCTCATGATCGATGCCCGGCCCTTTGTACACCACCGTATCCTCTTTCGCCGGCATCATCATCCGGTTGATCAGCGGCAGGGCGATCATGATCGCGATGACGATCGTCAGGTTCATCGGCGAAAAGAGCGTTTCCGACGTGGGAATCACGCCGATGACGTCCTGCAGGCTGTGGTTCTCCGTGGCCACCGTCAACGGGACGGAGCCGGACAGTCCGCCGTGCCAGACGACAAAACCGCCATACGCGCTGGCGATGAGCAGACGGTAATCCACGTTTTCCACCCGCCGGGCGATTTCCCGGGCCAGCAGAGCGCTGATGACGATCCCGAATCCCCAGTTGATCCACGCCGCCAAACAGGAGATCAGGCTGGTCAGAACGATTGCCTGCCCCGGTGTTTTGACCGAGGAAGCGACCGCGCGCAATCCCCGCTTGCACAGGTCCGTGCTGGCCAAGGTATGACCGGTGACAAGAATCAGCACCATCTGCATGGTGAAGCTGAGCAGTCCCCAGAAGCCGTCTCCCCAGTACGTTACCATCTCCAGCGGCGACTTTCCGTTGACAGCCATCCCGGCAAAAAACACGACGAATGTAAGGATGATGGCGAAGATGAAGGCGTCGGGCAGGTAGCGCTGCACCAATCGGACCGACGCGTTGGTCAAGGCTTGAAACACGTGACGTTTCCCCCTTTTCAAAAGAATTGGCTGCCTTTCATTTTTGGAAGTAGCAAAAGACATGCCAATCGTCAGGGAGGACAGGAGCCGCAAAAATGTATGCGCTTTCATAACGATGCTTGCGCATCATTGACTACTTTTTGCACACATTGACTCCAGTTTGCACAGTTCGTGTTTGTAACGGTGCAGCCCGTGTGCATGCGGTCGGCGCTCTACTCCCACTCCTGACCGTCCAGCCCATACGCTTCCAGCTTGTACAGGAGCGCGCGACGGGAGATGCCCAGCCGTTTGGCCGTCCGCAGCCGGTTGCCCCGCTCTTTGCGCAGCGCGCGGACGATCGCTTCCCGCTCCACCTCTGAAATGATGTCCCGCATCGTCCGATTCTCGATGCGGATCGCGGTAAGCCCGTCTGCTGCGCCGACCGGTTCGTTTTCCATCGGGTGCACCTCCACGTGCTCCGGCAAGATGGCCGAGCCGGCGGCCAGCACCAGTGCGCGTTCGATGGTGTTCTCCAGTTGGCGGACGTTGCCCGGCCAGTCATACGCCATCAGGACGTCCAGCGCAGCGGGCGAGAGATAACAGCCCTCCTTGCCCAGTTCCCGACCGTATTTGGCGAGAAAATGCTGCACCAACAGCGGGATGTCTTCCTTGCGTTCCCGCAGCGACGGCATGTGAATGGGAACAACATTCAGCCGGTAGTACAGGTCTTCGCGAAACCGCCCCCGCCGAATCAGCTCCCGCAGGTCCCGGTTGGTGGCCGCGATGATCCGGACGTCGACCGGCACGGGTTCCACGCCGCCCAGCCGAACCAGCGTCCGATCCTGCAACACGCGCAGCAGCTTGACCTGCAGCGGCATGCTCAGTTCGCCCACCTCGTCGAGAAACAGCGTACCGCCGTCCGCCAGCTCAAACAGCCCCGGTTTGCGGCCGGCCGCTCCCGTAAACGCGCCCCGTTCGTACCCGAACAGTTCGCTTTCCAGCAGGGTTTCCGGGATGGCGCTGCAGTTGACGGGAATCAGCCGCTTGGCCGCGCGTGGGCTGTTGGCGTGTATCGCCCTGGCGATCAGCTCCTTGCCCGTTCCGCTCTCCCCCTGGATCAGCACTGTTGCTTTGGTCGTGCTGACCCGCCCGACCAGCTTGTACACCTCCTGCATCGCCGGACTCAATCCCACCAGCCCCGGTTGGTCCGTCCGTTCCTCTGTCGGCCTCCTGGCCACCCCTGCCGATTCGTTCGGCTCGCGCTGATGCATCGCCCTGGCCACCACCTGCTTGATCCGGGCCACGTCAAACGGCTTTTGCACGTAGTCAAACGCTCCCAGCTTCATCGCTTCCATCACGTCTGCGGCTGACCCGTAGGCGGTCATCATCACCACGCTGGGACGCGGCCCATCCACCTGCTGCAGCCGCCTCAGCGTCTCCATTCCATCCGGCTCCGGCATCCGCAGATCCAGGAGCATCACCTCGGGCTGAAAGCTGCGCACCAGTTCCAGCGCTTCCTCTCCGCCAGACGCTTCTCTCGTCTCGTACCCCGCTCTGCGCAGCGCCGTCGTCAGCGCCTTGCGCACATTGGCCTCGTCATCCACCAGCAACACCCGTTTTTTCATCCTCATCCTCCTTTCTGTCGGTCCCCGGCAGCGTCACTGTAAACCGGACGCCTCCCGGCACGTTGCCTGCGCTGATCTGTCCCCCGAACGCCTGGACGATTCGCTGGGAGATCGCCAACCCCAGCCCCGTCCCGGCCGGTTTGGTGGTAAAAAACGGCTCAAACACGGACAGCAGGTGTTCTTCGGCGATGGGCGGGCCGTCGTTGGTTACGTGAATGCGCGCCTCCCGCTCGTCTCCCTCCGCCTCCACCCTGAGGCTGCCGCCGTTTGGCATCGCCTGTTGTGCATTGATCAATATGTTGAGAAACACTTGTTTCAACAATTCGGGCGAGGCCAATACAGCCGGCAGCGAAGCGGCGTACGACTTTTGTACCACGATGCCCTGCTTGGCCATGCCCGGCTCCACCAGCGCCAACGTCTGGTCCAGCACGTCGCACACGGACGAGGGGACGTGCCGCTCTTCATTGGGGCGGGCGAACAGCAGCAGCTCGTCGGCAAATCGGTTCAGCCGTTCCACTTCTTCCACGATGATACTGGTGTACTCGCGGTTGTCGTGTCCGGGTGGCCATTCTTCCTCGAGGATTTGCGCAAACGCCTTGATCGAGGTCAGCGGATTGCGCACCTCGTGGGCGATGCTGGCGGCCAGCTCCCCCACCACGGCCAGCCGTTTCGCCTGCGCCAGCTTGGCCTCCATCCGCTTCCACTCCGTCCGGTCGTCCAGCAGTGCGATGGCTCCCAGCATCTCTCCGGCCGGGCTCCGCCAGATGGAGGTGGTGACGTTGACAACCTGTGCTCCCTGCCCGCTGCGGGCGGGCCGCCACTCCGCGTCCCGGACCGTCCGACCGTGATGCAGGGCATCGGTCAGCGCAGCCACCAGCACCTCTTCCTCGGCAAAGATGTCCGTATAGGTCTGCCCCACCGCCTGCTCTACTGCCAGTCCAGTCATCCGGGCTGCGGCACCGTTCCAGGCCGTGATCCGTCCGCAATGGTCCAGGGCGACGATGCCGCTGTCCATGCTCTGCACGATCGTCTCCGTATGGCTGCGGCTCGCCTGCAGGTCACTGGCCAGCTTGTTGATCGCGTCAGAAATCTCCCCCGGCTCTCCGTCCAGCCGTTTCATGCGAAAGGACAGGTCAAACCGCAGCCGCCTCAATCCCGCCTTGATCTCGGCCAGAATCGTTTCCAGACGGTGCATGAGCAGGCCGCTGGCCGCAGCCGCCACCACGCAGCCGATCCCCAGAATGGCGTAGATGCTCCTCCGCATGCCTGCCAGCTGCACGTCGATGCTGCTCATCAGTTCGTTGGCCCAGGCGTATCCGATGATCCGGCCGTCACGGATCAGGGGAAGCATCGCGTTCATGATGTTTCCCCGCACCTGTTGGCCGACCGCCACCTCGATGACGCCGTCGCGCAGTACCCGCCGCCCGGGGTGGTCGGGAGGGATCGGCTCGCCCACGTAACGACCCGTCTCTTCGCTGGGACCGTACGTCACGATCGCATCCAGGCCCGCCGCGTAATAGCCGACCCCGACCCCCGGATGTGCAGCGGCGAGGCGGTCCGTCAGGGGTGCCAGCGCCCGGTTTAACGCTTCGATCTGCTGCTCCCGCGGCGCCGTCA
This sequence comes from Brevibacillus sedimenti, assembly GCF_020923495.1. Lineage (GTDB taxonomy): Bacteria > Bacillota > Bacilli > Brevibacillales > Brevibacillaceae > Brevibacillus > Brevibacillus aydinogluensis. Next base: position 1,752,866 of record NZ_CP064048.1, on the reverse strand, counting down.
GCATCCCTCGTTCCCGGAGCACGGCGTCAAAATCTTTCGACAATACGTAGTCGAGCTGTTCCGTTACCGCGATCAGTTTTTGCTTTTTCTCCTCCAGCAGCGCCTGCTCGGCCGCTCTCAGCAGCACCGCACCGGTAACGAGAATCGGCAGCACGGTCACGGCGATGACGGAGGCGACAAAGCGGATCCGGTACAGGTATGCTTTCACGCATCAATCACGTCCCTTTTTGCTTTTGCCTTTGGTGTGATCCTATTCTATCATAACAACTGTATCGGAGATTGAGATGCGCGAAAGGAGTTTGTCCATGATTCGAGTCTTGTTTGTCTGTCTCGGCAACATCTGCCGTTCGCCGATGGCGGAAGCCGTCTTCCGCCGGCTGGTGGAGGAGAAAGGGCTGGCGGAGCAAATCGCCATCGATTCGGCAGGCATCGGCGGTTGGCATGCCGGTGAGCCGCCGCACGCCGGCACACGCAAAGTCCTGAGTGAAAAGGGCATCCCGCATGACACCCTGCGGGCCCGTCAGATCACGCCAGCAGATTTTACTGAATTTGACTATATCGTCTGCATGGACGAGGAAAACCTGTCCGCGCTGAAGCGCATGGCCCCGCCCGGCAAAGCTGTTTACCGTCTGATGGACTTCGCGCCGCACCTGCCGGAGAGCGACGTGGAAGACCCGTATTACACCGGCCGGTTCGACTACGTCTACCAGCTGGTGGAGGCAGGCTGCCGCGGCCTGCTCGACCACATCCAGGCAAACGAAAGCCCCTCTGAGTGAGGGGCTTTTGCCTTTATACGGGTTAGTTGCACGTACAGAAACGATTTCCATTTTTATCCGTCCTAACTGGTGAATGGGATTCAAAAGGTGGTCAATTCCAGGCTTTTAATGATTGTTTGCACAATACATCCCTGATCTAATTAGACTTGTATTTTGAAAATAAAAGTATTGTAATTATATACCATTTTTGTTAATACGCGGACGAAAGTGTGTTGTTAGGAGGTAGAATATGTTCAAGAGAAAATCTTATACTTTTGCACTGTCGGGTAAAAAATTATTATCTATATCTATAGTTGCTGGATTGATAATTCTTGCAAAAACGGCAAATGCTTATCCTTCTACATATTCATTGGATGTACCGAATATAAAACAAGAAAAAGATCAATGGTGTTGGGCTGGAACTTCAGTGTCTGTCTTAAAATATTATGGAAAAAGTATCAGCCAAACAAGTTTCGTGAATAAGGTGAAAGGAGCTACTCTAAATCTGCCTGCAACGATGTACGAAGTGAAAAGAGGGCTCAATGCCTACGGGGTAAATTCAAGTGTATCCGAATCTCCAATGTCTTTTTCTAGCCTGATCTCCAATATCTATAGCAATGACAATCCTGTCATGGCACTAATTCAATGGACAAGTGGCGGTGGACACTATGTGAATATCGATGGGTATGACGAGGGATCAACTGATTATATCACTTACATGGATCCATGGTATGGAGATCATTTTGTTAAGTCTTACAAATCTTTTAAAAGTAGCAGTTCTCAAACATGGTATGGTCAAGTATACAACTTTAGATCCTTTTAGGTTTGGAAATATTTAAAATAAGGAGGTACAAATGTGCGAAAAATCCTTTTCACATCTGTAATCGTATTGCTCGCTATTGGCTTCTTTGCAATCGGTTATGCCTCTGACAAACCGGAACAGCAGGCGTTGAAGGATTATCAACGTATTCAGAAACAATTTGAAAAAAGCGTGTCAGCGCAAGCATCAATAGACAATCTGAAACTGTCCAACTTTTCGATCCCCATTTTCTTCACACTCACTGCGGAAGAAATCGCTTCATACGAGGGAAAGGAACTGTCAGATATTCTACAGCCATCGGACCAGTGGCTGTGGTTTATGCAGGACAACGGTGAGACAAAAGGTATCGTAATTGCGGACAGCAAGGAGCCGATTCAGATGGGGGGTGAAAATTACAGTAAAGACTTGATGAAATTGTATAAGGCGATTCAACAAAATGATTCAAAAGACAATGATGTTCGTTACTTTGAATTCCAGGGCGGCGGAATCTTTTTGAGCGTCGACAAGAATAAAGAGGAAGTGTGGTTGACCAGCCGGGCAGTGTCAACGCCGACTTTATTTTGACCCACCATCGCCGGTTTAGAATTGACCCACCCGGCGATTTTTTGTTGGTTAGGTGGTAGAGGGGGAGCCGTAGGCTCCAGTCCTCATCTTCTCACGAAGTCGGTAACTATTCCCCCTAATATTGACGATGTGGGAATGGTGTAAGAGCCGATCCAGGATAGCCGTAGCAAGTATCGGATCGCCCATCAGTTCCCCCCATTCACCGAAACTCTTGTTGCTGGTCAACAGAATACTCCCTCTCTCGTATCTTGCACTTACTACCTGGAAAAAGAGGTTAGCTGCCAAACTGTCAAACGGTAAGTAACCAATTTCGTCAATAATCAGGAGCTTTGGTCGAATATAGATGCGTAGGCGTTTATCCAGCCTGTTTTCCGTGTAAGCTTTTCGCAGATCTTCGATGAGTTGCGAGAGACTGACAAAGTAAACGGATATCCCTTGCGAGATGGCTTCTACAGCCAACGCCACCGCCAGATGACTTTTTCCTACTCCGGGAGGCCCTAAGAACAAGACATTCTCGTGTCGGGTTACAAAAGTCATCGTGGCCAGCTCTCGAATCAACCGTTCGTCAATGCTGGGTTGGAAAGCAAAATCGAACTCCTCTAGTGTTTTTCGGTAAGGCAAGTGTGCAAGTTTGGTGCGTACCTCCATATTCCGTTTTTGACGTTCCGCTATCTCGGCATCAAGGAGCGTGTTAAGAAAGGACAGATAGGTGGGCTGTCCATGACTTGCCGCTTCCAAGTGAGCATCCAAGAGGAGAGCTGCTTGCTGAAGCCCAAGTTCCTCGAGGCGTAGCCGTGCTTGTTCCAGTTCAATCATGCTCCCACCCCTGTTAGCTGCTCATAGACATCCAGCGAACGTACTTCCACTTGCTGCGATGAAATCTGTCGGGCTTGCGGACGTGGATAGGCATATCCTTGAGCGGTCGAAAGACCTGCATACTGGTTTTCGCAAAAAACAGTTGTGCGGGATCGATAGACCTTTTGGTGTCGAGCAATACATGTGCCGTCGGCCCAGATTTCCACCCACCCATTCACTTCTCGAACGGTTACCTCACGTCCACTGTACCTCCATGGAACTCCATATCGTACACCATCGTAGCTAACAAATCCGTCTCGGCTGACCTGTCTTGGTTCATGCAAGTATTTTTCCCACCGTTCAGCTGAAGGGATGGGCGACAGTTTTTCCTCACGGAGTCGGTCAAAGGGACGTTCGCCGGTTGTTCCATGAATACGGCGGTTAATCCGCTCGCACCAGTGTAGGGCTTGTTGATTGAGATCCTGTAAATCAACGAAGCGTTTGCCAGGAAGAAAGTTGTTTTTTACGTATTGAACGCCTCGTTCCACTTTTCCCTTTGTTTCGGGGCGTCGAACTTTGCATACTTTTGGAACAAGCCCAATCGCTGCAGCAAAGTCGGCAAAAAGCGGATGCCAGCGAGGTTTTCGATCATCTTCCATGCCCAGTACGACGGTTTTCATCTGGTCGGTCAGCATTACCTTTGGGATGCCCCCAAAATATTCAAAAGCATGAATCAAGCAACGAAGAAAGCTGTGAATGTCACAACGCTTAGTGAACTCTATATAGGTGGAACGAGAGTACCCCAATACCATGACAAATACCGGCACTTTTCGGACTGTACCGTCCAAATCTACGTAATCACACAGTCCCCAGTCGACCTGTGCGTATTCACCAGGTTTCGTCTCGTAACGAAGAACAGCGGGAACTTGTTTGGGAGGACGGAAGTCCTTCACATAGTCTTTCAAGATGGTACGTCCCCCGGTATACCCCTTTTCTCGTAGAAGATCGAATAAAACCTCGCAGTTATAGATACCTTCTTGAAGACGTTCCTGCAGGAACGGTTTATACGGATCAAGCTTGGAACCACGAGATTTACGGGTTCCCTTTTCGGGGGAGAATTCACCCCGGAGATATCGGCGAACTGTATTTCGAGAATGCCCCGTTAGACGGGCAATTTCACGAATACTCTTGCCTTCTGCCCTCATGGTATGTAACGATATCACTATCCCACTCCTTAGCATGTGTCTCCCTCCGAAGATTAACTTGGCCGTTAATTACGAAGGGGATATATTCGCTATGGGTGGGTCATTTTCTTTCCGGCGAACCTGGGTCAATTATATCCCGGCGGTGACAGGCAGCCGAGCTATTGAACTTATCACCGTACAAAAAATTGTCACCGGAGACGGTCTTGAAGAAGATGAAAGAGCGAATCACAAATACAAAAGATTTATGGGAAGATATATGGGTAAACTCAAGCGAACAAGAGGGCACTGGCGAACAGTATGAATGAGTTCGGGTTACCATTTTCCCCGTCAGCCTCTTCTTCCAACCGTGCTGTCACTTCGCCCGATTTTGCTGTGTCGGCTGCCGCGGCCTGCTCGACCACATCCAGGCAAACGAAAGCCCCTCTGAGTGAGGGGCTCAGCGTGTAGACAATGTTCGCGGCGCATGGGAGATCGGGCCCGCTCGCTCGCTTGACGCCCAGCACAGAAGCGGATGAAGTCCGCTCCAAAACGAGACGCGGGCAGGGGACAAACATCTGGGTGTTTCGATGAAGTGAGACTTGTGTCCCCTGTTGGTCCCCGCGTCTTCGTTTTTCCGCTGAGCCGGTCGTCAAAGGAGCTCGCTTGGCCCATCTCTCCATGCGATGTACGTTGTCTACAGTTTCGGTTGATGAATGGGCACGCCTTTCGGCCTGGAAATCATTTTCTTATGGACGCTTATTCAATGAACCGTTTGTCTTCAGTCTGAGCCCCTCCAAGTGAGGGGCTTTTGCCGATTGTCCCTTAGTGTCCGACACCCGTATCTAGTCGGTGCTGCCCTTTACAGAAGAAAATAAATCACGAGGGCAACAAGATACAAGTAAACAACTCTTATATTGAATCTTTCGCAAACCTTTTGCAACCAACCTGATACGTATTTGTCGACGACTTTCACCACAAGATACAGGATTGCTGCTGCTATTGTTATACTAATAAATCTATTTTGAACTATGAAATCGAACCATTCATGGGACTTAAACGTTACCAATAAGGAAGCAAAATACAAAAACTTGAAATATGGTTCTTTTGCGTTTTCCATTATTTGAATTTGTTTTAATTCCTTCCTGATCTTCTTCTACCGAATGTTTTTGTAGCAATTTATAGAATTCTTCTACCACTTTTCAGAAAGAGGTGAATTACCTGAAAAGTTAATGCCCTTGTAAAAGTAAGAATATTTTTGTTCTATTTGTTGTTCATTCTTCTGAGATGTACTTACTTTAGAAACTGCAGGGGTAGCATTCACAACAACTGGTGCTGTGAGAGAAAATACCGTTATTAAGGTTAGCACAGATAATGAAACTGTCTTTTTCAAAACATTCCCTCCTTATTTTGGGATTTTTCCATTCCAAATTGTATATATATTACAATAATTTGTAAATATCTTGGTAAGTGGATTTACAATTTTGTCATACCGTTAAACACTTGCGGTCATCAGAAAACCGACGTCAGCTTGCTATTAGTCCGCGATGATGGTCAAGACTCAGGTGGTACTGCTCATCACAAAAAAGGACAGGACAGCGTGTTTTGACGCTGTCCTTTCTCCTGCGTGTCTATCAGGAAGCTTGTACCTGTTTGATAAACTCTTTCATCAACTGCGGCAGATCGTTCCAGGCATGGCCGGAGATCAGGTTGCGGTCCACATGGAAGCGGGTTTCCACGTAAGTCGCCCCGGCTGCTTCCACCTCCGGACGGCAAGCAATGTAGGCGGTCATCTGACGCCCCTTGATCTGGTCAGCGATCACCGTCAAGGCCACGCTGGCGTGACACAGAATCATGATCGGCTTATCCTGTTGGAAGAAATGACGGGCGATGCGGGGAAAATCCTTGTGCATCCGGATGTGTTCCGGAGCGCGCCCGCCCGGAATGATCAGCGCGTCGTATTCTTCCGGGTTGATCTGTTCAAACGAAGCGTGGGCTTCCACCTGGTAGCCCCGTTTTTCCGTAAACGTCTGCCAGTCTTCAAAGTCGTGCACGACAGTATGGAGCACCTTTTTATCCGTAGGGGAAGCGATCGTTACCTCAAATCCTTCCTCCAGGCATCGATAGTACGGGTAGTACACTTCCAGTGCTTCGACGGCGTCACCGGTCAGGATCAGCACTTTTTTCGACATTCTGGCTCCACTCCTTTACAATGTGTTTATGTGACAAGCAATATTATAGTCACGTATGCCATACGTCGAAAGCATGCACTTTTTCGTGCGATGGTTACAAAAAGGATACTATTGACGAATTTCAAGCAAACGAGGAGAAGGACATGTCTGACATTCGCAAGGAGATTCAGGAGAAGATCCGCAACGGAGACTTTAACTGCGAGAAGGAACTGACGCTGTCCATTATCAGCGGCAAGTGGAAAATCGTCATCCTGTGGCATCTCGGGGTAGAAGGGCCGCACCGCTTCAGCGAACTGCAGCGGCTGTTCCCCAAAATTACGCACAAGATGCTGACCAACCAATTGAAAGAACTAATCGAGGACGGCATCGTTCATCGGGAAGTCTACCCGGAAGTGCCTCCGCGTGTGGAGTATTCCATGACGGAGCTGGGGATGACCCTGCTGCCCATCATTCAGATGATGTACGAATGGGGAAAAAAACGCATGGCTGCGATCAAAAAAGAGATGGGGCTTGCGGAAGCGGAAGCTGAAACTGAAGAGGTGTCAAAAAAGGGATAGACGCTTGTCGCGCTATCCCTTTGCCTTTGCTTATGGTGATGGTGATGGCTGAACACTGTTTTTCGGTGGTGCCATCAGGTCGCGCAAAATGGCCACTTCCACCCGTCTGTTTTTGGCCCGTCCTTCCGGTGTATCGTTGCTGGCCACCGGATGGTACTCGCCCATGCCGGTCGCGCTGAACTTGCGCGGATCGAGCTGTTTGTTTTCCAGCAGGACTTTTAGGAAGTTGACCGCCCGTTTGACGCTCAAATCCCAGTTGGAGGGAAACTCCGGGCGATGAATCGGGACGTTGTCCGTATGTCCGGTGACGGTCACCTTTTTGGGGTGAGGCACCAGCATCGCTGCCAGTTCCGTCGCCAGCTTCCGCGCTTCCGGCTTAAGGTCGGCCTTGCCGGAATCAAACAGCGCGTTGTCCAGGATGGTGATCAGGAGCCCTTCTTCGGTCATTTGGGTCTGCAGCTTGTCTCCCAGCTTGTTGCTGATAATGTACGCTTCCATCTGCTGCTGCAGCTTTTTCAGGTCTTCCGTTTCCTTGTGAAACGCCTCTTCCAGCTTTCGCTCTTCTTCCGTCTTGTTTCGTTCGGCCTGCTGCCCCTTGTGCAGCGTCTGCTGGGGGAGGGTGGGATCGAGCGGCACCGGGCTCGGCTGATCCAGTACGCTGATCCCGCCGTTTAGTGCGACGTTGAAGGAGCGGACCAGTTGGTCAAATTTTTGCGCATCCAGCTTGCTGGACGCAAACAGGACGATGAACAGCGCGAGCAAAAGCGTCAGCAGGTCTGCGTACGGAATCAGCCAGGTTTCGTCCATGTGCTCTTCGTGACGTACCTGACGTTTGAGTCGTCTAGCCATTTACCACGGCCTCCTCCTCCTTCTTCACATCCCTCGCCTCCACGCGTTCCTGGGTCGGGATGTAGACCAGGAGCTTTTGCTCAATAGCCGCCGGGGATACGCCCGCCTGAATGGAGAGCAGCCCCTCCACCATGATTTTCTTAATTTCGATTTCCTGTTTGGATTTGCGCTTCAGCTTGTTGGAGAACGGGTGCCACAGCACGTAACCCGTAAAAATACCGAGCAGCGTAGCGACGAACGCCGCCGCGATGGATTGCCCCAGCACATCTACGTCGCTCATGTTGGTCAGCGCGGCAATCAGGCCGACCACCGCCCCCAATACCCCGAGAGTCGGGGCGTAGCTGCCCGCCTGGGAAAAAATTTGCGCGCCCGCTTGATGGCGCTCCTCGATCGAATGAATTTCTTCATTGAGCACGTCGCGAACAAACTCCGGTTCGCCACCGTCAATGATCATCTTCATGCCGTTTCTCAGGAACGGATCTTCAATCTCGTCGGAGGTGTTTTCCAGCGCCAGCAGGCCTTCGCGGCGGGCAATGGATGCCCAGTGCATGAACTGGTCGATCAACTCCCGCTTGGACGGCAGCTTTTGTTCGGTAAACAGCACGCGAAACAGCGCCGGTATCCGTTTGATCTCCGACAGGGGAAACGCGTTGAACACGGAGGCAGCCGTACCCACGATGATAATCATAAATGCTGCCGGATTGATTAACGATGTCAGGCTGGCGTTTTTCAGCACCATTCCGACACCAACTGCGAGGATGCCTAGTACAATACCGATCCAGGTCGACTTTTCCATGGTGACACTCCCTACTTCCCGTAATCAAAAATCTCTCTATATATGGTTTCGGTATTTCTGCTCCGGGTTGTGAGAGGAAGTTGAGGAAAAATCGAAACTCTTTGTTACACCGCTAACGCAAAACGGCTTTAGGCAAACCACTGGGTCAGCCCGATCATGACCAGGAGGCCGAGAATAAACGAAAAGGTGGCCGACCGCGCGTGCCCGTCTCCATGACTCTCGGGAATCAGTTCCTTGTAGACAATAAACAGCATCGCGCCGGCGGCAAACGACAGGCCGTAAGGGACCAGCCCCTCCACAAGCGCCGTCAGATGGTAGCCGACCAAGGCAGAGACAACCTCCACCGATCCGGTCAGCGTGGCGAGCAGGAACGCCTTGAAGCGGCTTACCTGCTGATTAATCAGAAACAGCGCGACGAGAAAGCCCTCCGGGGCATTTTGCACCCCGATCGCAAAAGCGATCAGACCGCCCAGTCCGGGATGCTCGGCAGAGTAGCTCACTCCTACGGAGAGCCCCTCCGGTATGTTGTGCAGCGTGATGGCTGACAGAATCAACACCGCCTGCGTATCCATCGAGATGTTGACGCGCGTGTGCTCCAGGTCAATGTGCGGAATGAGGCTTTCCAGCACGGTCAGCACAAGCGTTCCGGTCAACACGCCGAGACAGACGACGACAAACTGCTCGTTCGCCAGCGCCTGCGGAATGAGACTGAAGGTGGCGGCCGCCATCATGATGCCCGCTGTAAAGGCAAGCAGGATATCCCGCCAGCGGTGTGTCACCGAATGAAAGAAGAGAATCGGCAAGGCTCCTAAACCCGTCGCCAACGCCGACAGCAAACTGCCGATGACCAGTTGTTCCATTCCCACTCCTCCAGCGCTTTGAGTCCACGATACCCACATGATACCACGGAGAGCGGACCAGAAGGAAACACTTGGCTGCCCGTCAATCCCGGGTCCTCCCGGCTCCCGCTTGCAGGCAGAAACAGCGCCGTAATAACGGCGCTGTCAGCGTGTAGACAAAGTCCGTGGTGCATGGGTAATGGGGCCCACTCGCTCTCTTGACGACCAGCAACGAAGTCGATAGAGTCCGCTCCAAAACGCGACGCGGTCAGGGGGCAAACATCTGGGTATTTCGACGAAGTGAGACTTGTGCCCCCTGTATTCCCCGCGTCTTGCGTCTTTTCGCTTTGCAGGTCGTCAAAGGAGCTCGCTTTGCCCCATCACCCCATGCCATGTACTTTTTCTCCACCTTCGGTTGATTAATGTGCAGGCCTTGCGGCCTGGAAACGATGGGAAAATCGGTTCCTTGGGAAACTACATCATAAATAAAAGCAGTTTGTCTTCAGTCTGACAGCGCCGTAATAACGGCGCTGTCAGTGTCCGAGAGCAAGTATCTGCTGAATCCGCGATTCTTCGTTCAAAAGCGGGCAGGTGTAGCAGTATCGGCCGCTCGCCAGGCAGTGCTGGAAGCAGCATTGGCGGCGAATGCGAATCTGCCGGTCCGGCTGCTTGGGATGCGAGACGACGGTAAAGTTGGTGTCAAGCGGATTGCCTGTGGTGAGGCCAAACAGGTCCGGCCCGGCTTGACGGCACAGAAAACGGAAATCGGCGGCAAGCTGACCGCGAAGCGCAGCCAGTTCTTCCCGCTGCTGCCACTCCTCGTAATAGTAGTGCACGATGTAGGCGGTATGCGCCCACAAAACCTTGGCGTGAATGCCGGTAACCGCAGACAGGGTCGCAATCAGCGGGTGAATTGTCTCCGCAAAAAAGCGGCGCAGCACCTGTTCCCGCCAGACGTCCCGCCCCTGTCCGCCGGGCGTGCTGACACTCCCATCCCGCAGGACAAACCGGGGAAGGGCCCAGTTTTTCTCAGCAGTCAAAAGAATGTTGCCCAGCGATAAATCAAGCCCGGCCGAATAGACGGACATGGCGTACAAACCGCCGCACAGTACGGTCAGGAAGCGTTTGAAGAAGATGGACGCGGTCACCACGGGCGTGGGGGAACCGATCTGTTCACCCAGCTGGCGCAAAAACGGCTTGACGGTCTCTTTCTGCAGCAGACCGTCTGCGGCAAACACCAGCGGCGCAGTCACTTCGCCTGCGATCGAGAGGCGGTACGTTTGTTCCAAAACGGACAGATTCAATTCGGCGGACATGGGCGACTTCCTTTCGTGTTCTCTCCTTGGCATTATATTCAGCTATAATGATTTTCATTATCATCTTTCTTGCTGACATCCATTATAAGCCGCCCACCCTCCCGGCACAAGGGCACGACGACGAAATCAGCACAATCGATGCATACGATTGCCATATACCGCCAGAATAACAATGTAAGCACGTAAAGGAGGGTTGTTATGTCACTGATTCCTTATGAACCATTTCGCCATCTGGAGAACGTGCGCCGCGAGCTGGACCGTTTCTTTACCACCGGAATGCCCGGCCTCTTCGCCGGCACGGAGGGGTTCCTGGCCACTCCCCGCATTGACGTGTACGAAACGGATACGGAAGTGGTCGCGACGTGTGACATCCCCGGTCTGGAAAAAAAGGAAGACGTGCAGATCGATATCGAGAACAACGTCCTGACCATATCCGGCAGCATCAACAAGGTCAACGAGGTGAAGGAAAACCGGATGCACCGGCAGGAGCGGTTCTCCGGCCACTTTTCCCGCTCCGTTACGCTCCCTGCCCGTGTCTCTTCCGAAGGGGTAAAAGCCACCTACAAAAACGGCGTCCTGGAAGTGCGCATTCCCAAAGCGCATCCGGATGAGAAGCGGCGCATTGACGTGGAGTTTCACTAGGTCCCGCCAGCATGGAAACACGCCTCCCCGCACAGGGAGGCGTAGTTTTTTGGACCAGGCACTCTTTTCAGGAGGCGGAAAACTGTCACGGGAAGATGTGATGTGCGGCGTACGTTCGTTACACCATGTCTCCGACCGGTACGTTTTCCCCAGTTCCGCATGAGCCCAAATAGTGGCGAAAACTGTTCTTTCCACTACTCCCGCCTCTCCTCACAGATAATCAGTGGGGCGAAAGGGAAGCTCGACCTGCGCGCGCTTGTGTAGGATAATGGAACAAACACAAAAGAGACAAAGAATTGCGAAACAGGGTAACGGGAAAAGGAGGAACCCATCGTGCGACACTACGACGCGATTGTCATCGGAGCCGGTTCAATGGGCATGGCAGCGGGGTATTACCTGGCCCGGCAAGGAGTGAAAACACTGCTCCTGGATTCCGGCGATCCGCCTCACCAGTGGGGGAGCCATCACGGGGATACCCGAATCATCCGGTACGCATACGGCGAAGGCAGGCAGTACGTGCCGCTGGCGCTGAGGGCCAAAGAGCTGTGGGCTGAGCTGGCCGAAGAAACGGGAAAGCGCCTGTTCGTGCAAACGGGCGTACTCAGCGCGGGGCCTGCGGACGCGCCGTTCCTACGAGAGGTGCAGGAGAGTGCAGCGCAATACTCGCTGCCGCTGGAAGTGCTGGACGCGGGGAATGTCGGACAGCGCTGGCCGGGCATCCGTCTGCCCGCAGAGTTTCTCGGTTGTTTTGAACCGACAGCGGGCGTTCTCTACAGCGAAGAGTGCATCCGCGCCTACCGCAACCGGGCGCTGGCTGCCGGAGCGGAGCTGCGCACCGGCGAGCGGGTGACCGGCATTCAGGCAAAGAGCGACAGTGTCAGCGTGCAAACGCAAACCGACACCTACAGCGGGAGCGCGCTGCTGATCAGCGCCGGCGCCTGGAGCGCAGGGCTTTTGGTCTCGCTCGGCCTCTCCCTGCCGCTCACTCCCACCCGCAAAACCGTCTCCTGGTTTGCTGCGGACGAACAGCTGTACAGCAGCGACCGCTTTCCGGCCTTCCTTTTCACGCTGGCCGATTCGATGTTTTACGGTTTTCCCAGCCTGGACGGCGCGGGGGTCAAGATAGGGCGGCACGACGGCGGGCAGCCGGCCGACCCGGACCAGCTGGACCGGACCTTTGGCCTTTATCCCTCGGACGAAGCGGATACGCGGTCGTTCCTGGAACGGTATATGCCCCAGGCTGCCGGACCGCTTCGCCAGGGCAAGGTCTGCCTGTACACCTATACGCCTGACGAACACTTCATCATAGATCGTCATCCCGAATATCCCCATATCGTCATCGCCGCCGGTTTTTCCGGTCACGGCTTTAAATTCGCCAGCGCCGTGGGAGAAGCAGCCAGCCAGTTGATCACCCGGGGAACATCAGAGATCGACCTGTCCCTGTTTCGAGTGACCCGCTTCTGAACAAATTGCACGCAAACAGCCTCGCCCAAGTCAGGGGCGAGGCTCAGCGTGCAGACAGCTACACCTCCCAAACGGACGAGCCGATCCGAGCGATAACCAGCTCCCATGCCGGCAGCGGCTCTGCATGTGAAGCCTGGGCGAACGAGCTGCCCTCAAACTGGGACAGGTACGCAAACCCGGGCCGCGTCACCAGATCAGACAGGAAGGCCGACCGGGTGGCGCCCGGTCTCCGCTGCCGGTTGAGATGGCGAATGAACATCTCGGCGGGACCGATGCCGATGCCGTGACCGTAGTACTCCCCTCCTCCCAGCACCACTGCATTCTCTCCCTGCCACTCCGGTGTGGACGGATCGAAGTCGGGATTTTCAAAATACACAATGTCTCCCGGCAGGAAGGACCTCGTCCGAACCGTTGTCAACCGCAGGTCCTGGTCATACCGCCAATCGTACAGAAGCAACCCGGAAAACAGCCGGTCAAAGTCGGACCGCCGTATCGATTGCAGCACGGCGTAGTAGATTATGACCACCATCGCCGTGGCGCATTCCAGCGCGTAGGCCCGGCCGCGGCGGAAAATATCCTCGATGGCGACGGACGGCGGCACGTTTTCCCGGAGCAGGCACCCGCCGTACTCGGTTTTGATCCAAAACTCCTCGTTGCACCTCGTCCGTTCGAAAGTGGCGAATGCCAGTCCGCTGTGGGCAAGTGCCACTGCTGATTTCACCAACCGCTCGCGCAACTTCAGTTCAAACCGCAAGACCTGGGCAGAGGGATAGGCGTATACGTCCCGGCTGCGCGCCATGGCCGTCACCACTTCCCGCTGTCCCCCGGATAACGACCACGCTCCCAGTAACTCGGACGGATCGACCGGCGAACCTGCGATTGTAATCATGCGATCACCCCTCTCTTACCGGATCCTTGTAAATGTCTATGCAACGAGACGGTGAATATCACCCCCATCTCTGCTGCGGATCACAAGTCGAGGAGTGCATTCTCGCTAGGCGAGCCACATCTGAATGGCCGGCAGCAGGAGAAATACCCACACGACCGAGATGAGCGCGCCGGCGATTACGGCCAGCGTCGAGGAGCTTCCCGCCAGATCCCCCCGCTCAAACGCCTTGACCATGCCCAGCACATGTGCCCCCATGCCGTACATCAGCCCGATCGACTCGGGCCGGTTAAGCGCGCAGCGTTTGATGATCACCGGTGCCATAAAGACGCCCGCATAACTGGTCAGCATGCAAAACACGGCTGTCAGCGACGGCACTCCGCCGATCGCCTGCGACAAGCCGACGGCGATCGGCATGGTGACGGAACGGGGGATCACGCTGATGGCCGCCGTTTCCCCCAGGCCCACGAGCATCGTCGTCGAGACACCCGCGATGATGGACACCAGCGATCCGGCAGCCAGACTCAATATGATGATCTGCCAGTTGGCGGCAAGAATCGGCCAATTCCGGTACAGAGGGACGGCAAACGCCACTGTCACGACACCCAGCATTTCGTGTAAAATGGAAGCGTTTTCAATGTACACCTCGTAAGGAAGACCGGAGACAGCCAGCACCCCGATCACCGCCGCCGGAGTCAGCACGGCGGGAGAAAACAGCAGGCCCGGTCTGCGTCGATTTATCCGCTTGCTGAGCCAATAAAAGAGAACAGTCAGCGGCAAACTACACACGCTCCACGCAATCACGCCGCTTCCCCTCCCTCATCCGGTGCAGCCGTTCCGCTATGACACCGGTGGAAACCATCACCAGTGCGGTTCCGCTCAACACGACGAGCAGCACCAACAATCCCTTTGTCCCCAACAGCCACGGGACCTGCACAATCCCGACGATCGTCGGCACAAAGAACAGGATCATCTCGCCAAAGAGCAGCGCCGCTCCCGCTTCCACCCACGTGAGCCGCACCCATCCCGCCTGCAGGGCAACAAACAGCAGCATCATCCCGATCAGGGAGCCGGGCACGTGCAGGTGAAATACCGCCGCGACCGCCTTTCCCAACCAGGAAAACAGGAGCAGAAGCAGCATCTGCGGGATTGCTTGCAGCCATTTTTTCATCGGGACCGCCTCCTACGGACATGCCACATTGTTACGTTCATTCTACGCCGTCCCGATTTCATTCGTACAATACATAATTGTCATCAACTCCATGCCTTGTGGTTATGATGCAAGGTGCTGTTGAACAAAGGCGACAAACGCCCGTGCCGCGCGCGACAAATAGCCGTCCTTGCGGTAGATCAGCGCGTAATGCCAGTCGATCGGCGGCGAAGAGATGCGGACCATTTTCAAAAGACTGTTGTTGAGCCGTCTGGCTACGGAGCGGGGAACCAGTGAGATGCCCAGTCGGGTCGCGACCATTTCCTCGACGAAATCCCAGAGCGAACTCATGTAGGCGACCTGCGGTTCAAACCCGGAGCGCCTGCACGCCTGCCGAACCACATCGTGCAGGGCGTACTCCTCGGTGAACAGGATAAACGACTCGTCCTTCAATTCCGCCAGACTGACCGACTCCCTGGCGGAAAGCCAATGCTCCCGGTGAACGATGGCAACCAGGTCCTCCGCCGCGAGCGGAACGGCGACAAATGATTGCGTGTTGACCGGAAGCACCGTCAGCCCGACGTCGATGTGCCCCTGCTCCACCTGCACCTCCAGCCGCTTGGCGCTGTACTCCCTCATCTCCAGGTCGATGCCGGGGTATTCCTGTTTGAACCGAGCAATCACCTGGGGCAGCAGCAGCGATCCGACCGTCGGCATCATGCCGATTTTGACCCTGCCCCGCTGCAGGTTTCTCATTTCGGCCACAGAGGCATAGAGGCTCTCCATCAGCTGAAGCATTTTGGTCGCATGCTCGTACACCAATTCGCCTGCATCGGTCAGTTTCATCTTCCGGTCGCTTCGCTCCAGAAGCGTCACCCCGAGCTCCGCTTCCAGACTTTTGATCACCTTGCTGATGGACGGCTGGGAGACGTGCAGGACCTCCGCCGCCCGCGTAAAGCTCCGCTGTTTCACCACTTCGGCAAAATACTGAAGCTGCCTGATGTCCATCGCTCTGCCCCCTCTTCGCGCAGCTTGTCTGTCCTTCCAGCTTACCACACATGTCAGCGCGCGCAGAAATCCTCCCGCTCCCGCCTCCAGGTCCGCATCCGATTTCCCGGGGAACTGTCGCGATCTGTCCACGCCCCCAAAAAAGAAACCACCCGCAGTCCGGATGGTTGGCGTCTTCCGGCGCTAGCGGATGGCGTTCCAGTCGTATGGCGTCTCCTGGTAGACGTAGTAGTTGAGCCAGTTGGAAAACAGCAGATTGGCATGGGCACGCCAGTTTACCACCGGCGGCTGGCTGGGATCGTCGTTGGGGAAATAGTTTTTGGGAATGGCGATGTCCAGGCCCTTGCTGCGGTCGCGCTCGTACTCGTCACGCAGCGTCCCCTGATCGTATTCCGAGTGGCCGGTGACGAAGATCTGCCGGCCGTCCTTGGTGGCCACGATGTAAACGCCCGCTTCTTCCGATTCGGAAAGGATCTCCAGCTCGGCCACCTTTTCGATGTCCTCCCGCCGGTTTTCCGTATGGCGCGAGTGGGGGATGTAGAACACGCTGTCAAATCCCCGGCACAGCTTGACGTTTGGCTTGTTTACCGTGTGCGCAAAGACGCCGAACAGCTTCTCGGGCAGCGGGTGCTTGGGCACGCCAAAATGATGGTACAACCCCGCCTGCGCCCCCCAACAGATATGCAGCGTGGAGGTGACGTTGGTCAGCTTCCAGTCGAGAATCTGCTGCAGTTCCTTCCAGTAGGTGACCTCGTGAAACGGCAGTTGTTCAACCGGCGCGCCGGTGATGATCATGCCGTCAAACTTTTCGTCCTTGATCTCTTCAAAAGTCTTGTAAAACGTGGACAGGTGCTCAGCCGGGGTGTTTTTGGAGGTGTGGCTGCCGGGATGGAGCAAAACGATTTCCACCTGCAGCGGCGTGTTCCCCAAAAGGCGGAGCAGCTGGGTTTCCGTCGTCTGTTTGACCGGCATCAGATTCAGGATGACGATGCGCAGCGGCCGAATGTCCTGCGTAAAGGCCCTGCTTTCCTTCATGACAAAAATGTTTTCTCTTGCCAATATCTCTGTTGCCGGCAGTTCGTCAGGTAATTTGATTGGCATGGTTCTCCCCCTTCCATCCGTCGCAGTGATGTCCGCAAGACAGTAATCCGACAAATTCGACAAGTATACTTTTCTTTCCTGCTTCCAGAATAGGTTCAAGGAAAGAAAATGATGACAATTTGTGCAGCAAAAACCCCCAACCACCAGCGGGTCAGGGGCAGATGCCATGTTCGTGTGCAATCGCGGGTTCCTTGTCTCTGTGCGGCCGGCCTGCGTGCCTCACGCCTCAGCCGGCAGCTGTTTCGTTTCGTTGTACACGTCATAATCCAGCTCACCGGTCACTCTGCTGGTAAGCAGGCCGGCCGTCATGCTGCCGCTTACGTTGAGAGCCGTCCGGCCCATGTCGATGAGCGGCTCGACGGAGATCAGCAGCCCGACGATCGCCACCGGCAGATTCATCGTCGACAGCACCATCAGAGCGGCAAATGTCGCACCGCCGCCCACGCCCGCTACGCCGAACGAACTGAGCGCAACGACGAGAATCAGCGTCAGAATGAACGACGGCGAAAGCGGATCGACGCCGGCAACAGGAGCCGCCATTACGGCCAGCATCGCCGGATAGATTCCCGCGCAGCCGTTTTGGCCGATGGACAGACCAAACGACCCGGCGAAGTTGGCAATGCCCTCCGGCACTCCCAGTTCGTCCGTCTGCGTCTTGACGTTAAGCGGCAGCGTACCCGCGCTGGTCCTGGATGTAAAGGCGAAAGTCAGCACAGGGAACGCCTTTCTCACAAAGGTGAGGGGATTTAATCCCGCCAGAGCCAGCAGCAGCAAATGAACGGCAAACATGACGAGCAGGGCCGCATACGACGCCACGACAAATTTGCCCAGGTTCCAGATGGCTTCGTAGTCACTGGTGGCGGTCACCCGTGTCATGATCGCCAGCACGCCGTAGGGTGTCAGACGCAAGATGAGCGTCACCACCCTCATCAAGACCGTGTAAAACGTGTCGACGATGCCGGCGAATTGTTCGGCATGGTCAGGATGCTTCCGCTTCACTCCCAAAAACGCCAGGCCAATGATGGCGGCAAAGATGACGACGGCGATCGTCGACGTCGGGCGTGCTCCCGTGAAATCCTGGAACGGGTTGGCCGGCAGCAGCTCCAGGATTTTTTGCGGCAGCGTCATCGTTTGCAGCTCGCCCAGCTTCTGCTCCACCTGCTCGATGCGCGCAGTCTCCGCTGCTCCCTGCTGCAGCTGCACGCCGTCCAGGTCAAACGCGAATGTGAAGCCAATCCCGATGGCTGCGGCCACTGCGGTCGTGCCCACCAGGATGACGAGAATCAGCGTGCTGATCCTCCCGATGTTCGCGGACAGCTTCATTTTGGTAAAGGCAGCCAAAATGGAGAGAAAGACCAGCGGCATGACAATCATTTGCAGCAGTTTGACGTAGCCTTTCCCCACAATGTTGAACCAGTCGATCGACGTCTGCAGTACGTCCGACTTGATGCCGTATACAGCCTGCAGGATCAGACCGAAAACGATCCCTGCCCCCAGAGCGGCAAAGACGCGTTTGGAAAACGACACATGCTTCTTCTGCATGGCATACAATCCGGCCATCAGAAGCAGCATGAACACAATGTTTACAATGGACAACAACGTCAGCATGATAATTCCCTCCGATTGTCCGGCATGACTTCCTGATTCCGCTCCGATGCGGAACAATACATTTATATGATACAAAAACCGATAGGTCAAGTAGGATTTACACTTACATACATACGCAACACCAGACGCCTATGTCACTATCTCATCTGGCACATACCAGATTGACAGCCAAGGTTACCATCGGTTATTTTATAACCAACGGTTACTAACCATTGGTTATCATATGTCCAATCACATGAAAGGAGCGAGAATTCCCATGCCGAACAGACAGGAAATCCGTTCCGAGGAGACGCGACGGGCGATATTGGCAGCAGCCGGAACGCTGTTTGCCGAACGCGGTTTTGACGCCGTGACCATGCGGGAGATCGCCAAACAGGCTGGATGCTCCCACACGACCATCTACCTGTACTTCAAGGACAAAGAGGCGCTCCTTCACCATCTCTCCATGGAACCGCTGCAATCCCTGCA
This sequence comes from Brevibacillus sedimenti, assembly GCF_020923495.1. Classification (GTDB taxonomy): domain Bacteria; phylum Bacillota; class Bacilli; order Brevibacillales; family Brevibacillaceae; genus Brevibacillus; species Brevibacillus aydinogluensis. The sequence goes on along the minus strand of NZ_CP064048.1, from coordinate 1,733,875 downwards.
CCAGCAGATGGAGGCCTTCCTGCGCGACCAAACGCTCGCTCCCGCAGACAGCCTGCAGGCAGTCACCCGGACATTCGTCCGCTTTTGTCTGGCGAACCGGAACATGTACACGATTTTTTTCATGGCAAAAGCGTCCCGCGTTGACGAAGAGACGCCGGCGCTGGAGGTCCAGCAGATTCGGAACCGGTTGTTCGGCCTGCTCAGGCAGGCGGTCCGGGCGTGTCTGCCGCCGGATACGCCGGACGATCGGGTGCTGGCCTACACCCGCATCTATTTCTTTACCCTGCATGGAATCATCGGAACGTACACCCACTCCGCCGAGCCGCTCGACCACCTGCTGAAGCGGCTGGAACCCACGTTTGACCTCGCCTGGGACGTCCTGCTGGCCGGATTTCACCATACCGCGACAAAAGGAAGTGGTGCGTAGATGAAGGCGGAACAAATCTCCGAGCACATTTGGAGCCTCAAGGCGTGGCTGCTGATCCCCGTGCGCGTCTGGGTCGTTACCGCTGACGACGGCGTCACGCTTGTCGACGCCGGCCTGCCGTTCATGACCGCCGGCATTTTGCGGTTTATCGACAGGTTGAACGCCGGTCCGCTGCGGCGCATCCTGCTCACGCACGGCCATTCCGACCACGTCGGGGCGATCAGGGGGATTCTGGACAAATACGCCGTTCCCGTATACGCACACCGCATCGAGATTCCCTACATGGAAGGAGCGCTGCCGTATCCCCGCCGCAAGAAACCGGAGCGCAACGTTGCCGCAGGACTGGCGGCACCGCTCGCCGAAAGCGCGGACGGACAGCTCCAACCCATCGCCGGCCTGAAGCCGTATCTGACCCCCGGCCACTCCCCCGGTCACGTCGTCTACTATCATGAGCAGGACCGCGTGCTGCTCGCCGGCGACCTGTTTACCTCCAAAAACGGACAGCTCCGCCGACCAATGCCGATGTTCACGGCGGACATGGCGGAAGCGGTGAAAAGCAGCGCCATCGTGCGGGAGCTGATGCCCAGGCGGCTGGAAGTATGTCACGGCGGACCGGTGTTTGCGGCCGGAGAGCAGGTGGCGGAGTATATGCGCATGTACGGGTAAAGCCGCGCAAGAAAAAGGAGGGGCATCCCCCCTCCTCAGTGTGTAGACAAAGTGACTGCTGGGGGGAGAAGCACATTTCCGGCATCCGCTCCGTGCTTTACCCACCGAACACAAGCTAACGCTCGCGTTCGGCGGGGCCCAGTCAACGCCCAGCCGGGAAGCAGAGACTGCCCGCTCCGCACCGATTTGCGGGGGATCGCCAAAGCCGCATCGCTTTGCAGCCCATTCAGAGGTGGCGCTCCTTTTTCCCGCAAATCGCTGCTCCGCTCGGTTGGGCTCACAAGTCGCTCTGCCTGGAAACATGCTTCTCCTTCGATACAATCGGTTTGCCTACAGTCTGAAGAGGGGGATGCCCCTCCATTCATGGTCTCACCGGTGCAATCGCTACGCCCGCTGCTCCGCTTCCTTGGACCGCCCAAGGAACAGGTTGTCCAGCGCAAGCGCCGGGCTGCCGCTGATCAGCAGGTGCAGCCCCATCGCCATCAGGGCCACGTCCAATTCGTACCCGCCGAGAAATCCGCCTTTCAGCTTTACGGTAACAATCGCGCCCAGCATGATGACGACGAAAGCCCCGGCGATGATCCGCGTGCCCAGGCCAAGCACCAGGCAGATGCCGCCGATCCCTTCGAGAAACGCCACGACATAGGCCAGAAAGCCGGGGATGCCGACGCTTTCAAAGAACCCTGCCGTCTTGTCGAGGCCGCCTTGAAACTTCTGCAGGCCATGCGCAAAAAAGATCACCCCCAGCACCACGCGAACAATGAAAGAGCCGAATCCGTTTTGTTGAATCATCGCCATTTCCTCCCATGATTTTCTAACTACAACCTGTAGTGTAAGCGGTCAAAAAAATTCAGGAGAATTCGATCAGAAACAGGGAACACAGCAAAAGCAGCACCTGCACCGAAATCATCGTCGGCGCAAACGGCAGCCTCAACGGAATGTCCATGTCCGGGTCGAGCAGCCGCAGGATCCGGTAGTTAATCGACGTGTCGGAAAAGGAGACGGCAGCCTGCACCGGAGCCGTTCGTCCGTATTTCAGCATTTTGACCAGGGCGCCTCCCAGGTCCTGCCCCGATCCCAGCCGGTTCACCGCGTAATGGTCCGCCAGCACTTCCCTGGCGATGTTGTAGTGATGTCTGAACCATTTGAGGATCGGCAGGTACCACATCACCGCAGCGACCAGGGACAAGACGAACGTTTTGACCGGGTCCCGATGCTTTTGATGAAACATTTCGTGATAGATGACCGCTTTCAGCTCGTTGTGGTCAAGCAGCTTCACCAACCCGGTGGAGAGGATTATGCGGGGCTTCCACATGCCCATCGTAAAGGCAACCGGTGCCGGGTGTTCCACCACCAGAATCGCCTCTTCCCCCCTGCTGCCGCAAAACGCTTGATTGAGCGCGGTGCAGTGCCCTTCATGCCGAAGATGCCGCAATCGCTTATAGGTTCTCGCGGAGAGGACGATCTGCCTGACGAGCGCAGCGACCAGGAAGAACAGCGTATAAAAGACCAAAGCGTCGAGGACGTAGGCGAGTTCAGGAATAAAGTACGTCCGAATCAACGCGGAGCATACGTCCACCAGGTTGAAATGCAGGTCCCACCCGGCCAGCACCTTCATCGCGTACAACCCCATTTGAACGAGCAGGACACCTGCAATCAGAACCGACGAGCCAAACATCACCTTTGATCGCTTTTCCCACATCGCTTACGTTTCCTTTTTCCACTGCTTCAGTTTTTCTTCCAGCTTGTCCAGAAGTTCCTGATCCACTTCATCCAAGGCGTCGAGCATGTGGTTGACCACCAGCGGACCAAACTCATCCATCAGCTCATGCGTCAATTCCCTGGATTGCGTCTCCATGAATTCCTCCCGCGACAGCACCGGACGGTACAGGGAAGTTCTTCCCTCCGTTCGCTTCACCAGGACCCCCTTCTCCACCAAACGGTTGATGACGGTCATGACGGTGTTGAAATTCAGGTGTTTCTCCCGCTCCAGCTTTTTCTGGACGTCCTTTATGCTCATTTCCGAACCGCTCCACAGCACATCCATCACCTTTGCTTCCAGCGGTCCGAAGAACCGGTTCAGCCCCCTCTCATGACATTTGAAGGTGAGAATTTTCATGATGGTACAACCTCCCACTACAGATTGTAGTGCTGTGATACGCAGTTGTCAAGTATTTCCAAAAGCGAAAGAAAGGACGAAGTTCCCCTGCCCTCTCCGCTTACGATTCAATCCCGGCAAAGGAGAAATTATTGAGAGATGATTCTCACAAATTGAATGATAATCGGAGCGCCTTGTACCGGAACGTCGCTCAGGATCAGGATTCCCGGCTGAATCACATAGGAGTTGGGCGGCTGGAGGATGCCATTGATAAATAGACTGGCGAACGTGAACGTGCCGGGATCAAGAATGCCGGATGTACTGAATTGGAGCACCGCATCTCCGCTGGTATACACGTTTTTTACACCGTCAGCAATCGCCGTATATTGAAACGTTTCGCCTCTCAGCAGCGTCGGACTCTGCGGAGCAGACGGCTGGCGCGGAAAGATTAGCGGGCAGCCCAACGGCCCCATCAACGCCAGCGGACTGCACCCCGCCTGATTTTTGGGGTTGATGTCCCTTGTGACCACATAATGTCTGACCCGATTATGCATGGGTGAACCTCCTTTTCCAACATGACCCTGCTGTTCTCTTTCCCGCTTGTCGGCAGGCTGGAACTTTGAGAGTTGATCCTTTCTGAAACAGGAGAAAAGGGCCTGACCCCAGCAATCCAGCCTTCGGGCAAGCCCTGTTTCCCCCAACCCGTGCCTAGTTTACCACAAACTCAACAATAACCGGCGTAGCGGGGTTTTCTGCATCGCCATCCGGAATGGTGATGGATGTCGTGGTGACGGTCGAGGTATTCCCCGGCTGAAGCACGCCGTTGATGTAGAGGTTGTAGAAAGCAAACGAACTCGGAAACGCCGTGGCGGCTGCGCCCGTGTCGTCGTTGAAGGCGGTTGCGGCAATCGCAAACGTGGCCCCCGTACCCGTTCCGGCTCCAATCGTGGACGTAAACCGCAGCGAGGTCATAAACGGCTTGATGATCGGCATGGTGTCACCCCCTTTTTTGATCGTGAAAGGATCCTTTCACACTGCTATATAATGCTATCTTTCTATCTTCCGAAACGGACAAACGTGATCGGAGAAACGCGGAATTTTGGCCGTGCAGTCACATGCCGCCTCCTGAAGTCGCGTACAGGGACTCTTGTTCGCCCCTGCTTCACGCGGACAGGTTCTTTTTCAGCAGCATGAGACTTGACACCCACTGCGTTACGACGCCGCTCGCGATCTGGAAATAGAAGGGATTGATAGCTATAATAGGGATTGTTTGTTTGTGCAAACCAAGCGAGAGGATGATTGATTCCGATGAAAAAATGGGTAGCGGCTGCATTGTGCGCCTCACTGGCATCTGTCGGCGGTTGGGCACTTGCGAAAAGCTCGGATACCATCGCATTGATCGTCAACGGCAAAAAAGTAGAAACGGATGTGGCCCCGCAGATTATCAACGGACGCGTCATGGTTCCCGTTCGCGCGGTGTCGGAGGCGATGGGCGCTGAAGTGAACTGGGACAGCAAACAGAGGTCGGTGATCGTCAGCAAACCGGAGGGGCCAACACCGATCGCCCGTTTGCCGCATGAGCAGACCACGCTCTATGCCCTGAAACAAAAAGATGACCTGTATACTCCGCTGCTGGCAGAACACCAGGGCCAATTCAAGCTGTTTGACTGGAAAAACGTAACAAACCCCAGCTACGCGCCAACGATCCAATCCAAAGACCTGACGGGTGACGGAAAAGACGAGCTGATCTTCATTCTGACGACCGGATATGGAACCGGGGCACTGACCCAGGACGTCCACGTCCTCCAACCGGACACATGGGAGGAACGAAAGGTGCCTGATCCGGTCGAGACGCTGAAGCAACACATGACGAGCAAGGTCACCAAGGACCACGTCGAGATTTCAATTGACGGAAAGACAACGGTGATCCCCGCAGACAAAATCCCTGCGGAACCATCCAGCTGGTTTTCGTCTCTTGGAATCGGCGGCATCGTGACCTATGAAACGCAGGGAGACGCGCTGCTCGCCCGTGTTCCCGCCCAGTTGTCACCGGCGCATGTCGTGGGCCAGTTTCACATCACCTATCAGTTTGCCAAGGATCAATTCCAGGTAAAGACTATCGAATTCGTGCAGGACTAGCCTGGTCAAACGAAGTTAAAGAAGAAGTGCTAGAGGACAACATCACCCATGACACCACAGACTTTGTTTACAGACTGAACCGGACAGCGTTTTGCTGCCCGGTTTTGGTTTTTTTAATAGCCCTCCACCCGGAAGAAGGTGTGGTTGCCAATCACTTTTTTCTCCACGACCTTCCTTGCAGTGGAACCAGGGAAGGTGAAGTATTCGACACCGTTATTGTATGACACCCTTGTCGCATAGTACGAGTTGGTCACAAACCACAGGCAGTTGCCGATCGGATTGGGCGTCGTGGACATGTTCATGGCGATATTCAAGGAATCCTTCCAGGCCTGCGAGGACAGATCCGGCTTCCGAGCCGCTTCCGTCGTCATTCCCTCAAACTGATACTTCTTCAGCAGCACCCCCTCGTACGTATTCCCGCCAAACTCGGAAAGGTTTTTGGCTTTTCGGTTTTTGGCCACGTGCGCACAACCGCGCTTTCCTTCAAGCGATTCCCCACGCGCCTCGGCATATACCATGCGGGCGAGCAAATCAACGCTGTCGCGCCCTTTCATTTCAGTGAGATCCCACGGATCACTGCCGATATTCGTCAACGGTTCACCATACGGATACGCCATGTCTGATACCCCTTTCATGTTTTGGATTTGAAAGAAACGAAGGGGTGTTCAACTTAAGCGGCCCCACCCCAAGCCGCTCTGTTGAATTTCGTTTCATCTCCATAGGCAGGAACAGGGACGAAAATACAACCCTGGCTGCAAAAAAGAAGGAATCTCTGCCCGGCGGCGAAAAAAAAAAGCCCTCTCCCCTGAGAACAGGCGTTTTTCGCGCATGTGTGAAAAGCGTATCAGCAACAAATTGACGAGTGCGATTCATTCCTGAATAATTATACAAAAACGCATAACAGTGAATCATACGGCAAGCTCAGCGCCTGATGAGCGCACACCATCGGCATCTATTCAAGAATGGATAGGGACAGGGCAAAGGGGGACAGCGACGTGAATGACCAACACACGTGGAGCGAAGATTTGGCCATCCTGCAGTCGCTCAAGGACGATCTGCTGGTCACGAATACGGATGGCATCATCGTGCGGGCCACGGAAAAAACCGGGGAGATTTACGGTGTGGACACGAAAGATTTGATCGGCAAGTCGGTGTACGACCTGGAGAAGGAAGGGCTGTTTACGCCGATTGTCACGCCGATGGTCATCAAGGAACGCAGAAAAGTCACCGTGATACAGACGACAAACAAGCGGAAAAAGCTGCTGGTCACGGGCATTCCGGTGTTTGATCCCAACGGCGAACTGATCTTTATCGTCAGCTACTCCCACGACGTGACCGAGCTGATCAACCTGCAGCACTACCTGCAGGTGCTGGAAGAAGACATCGAGCGCGTGAAAAGCGAGCTGGACATGCTGCGCAACAAGCATCTGCATGCGGACGGAATCATCGCCAACAGCGAGGAAATGAAAACCGTGATCGACACGGCGCTCAGGGTGGCCGAAGTGGACGCCACCATCCTGCTGCTCGGTGAATCCGGGGTGGGCAAATCGCATGTCGCCAAGTTTATTCACAATCACAGCGGACGCGCCAAGGGACCGTTCATCGAAGTAAACTGCGGAGCGATCCCCGATGCGCTGTTTGAGGCGGAACTGTTTGGCTACGAGAGCGGCGCCTTTACCGGGGCCAATCCGAAAGGAAAGCTGGGGCTGGCCGAGCTGGCTTCCGGCGGGACCCTGTTTCTCGACGAAGTAGGCGAACTGTCGCTGATCAACCAGGTCAAACTGCTGAAATTGATTCAGGAGCGTCGGTTCTTCCGGCTGGGCGGCACCAAGGAACGGGAGGCGGATTTCCGCCTGATTGCCGCCACCAACAGGGACCTGGAAGCGGCCGTGAGCGAAAAGACGTTTCGCGAAGACCTCTACTTTCGCCTCAATGTCGTGCCAATAACCATTCCGCCGCTGCGCCGGAGAACGGAGGACATCCTGCCGCTGATCCAGCACTTTTTGCGGCAGTTTGAGCAAAAGTACAAGCGAAAACGGACGCTGGACGAAGCCGTGATCCACCGCCTGATCTACTACGAGTGGAAAGGAAACGTGCGGGAACTGATCAACGTCATCGAGCGACTGGTCGTCACCTCTTCCTCCCCGGTGGTGACGGTCGATCTGCTGCCGGCGTACCTCAATCGGCGATACGATCAGCCGCTGTTCGATGTGCATGAAAATCGGCCGCTGCAGGACATCCTGGATCAGGTCGAACGGCAGGTCCTGCTAAAGGCGAAACGAACGCACAAGACCACGGTGAAAATGGCGCAGGCGCTGGGGATCAGCCAGCCGTCCGTGGTGCGGAAATTAAAAAAACACGGAATCACGTAAGGGGTTGGAACGAAACTTGCAGTTCACTCCCGGCAGACAAACGAGGAGGGTTGCTGCATGTCAAGCGATTGGAGTCATTTGGTTGGTCAGATGCATACCTTGCTGGCGCCAAGCATGGCCAAAGACCACCCGAATCTGCCGGTAGTCAAGGCGGAAGGCGTCTACTACTACGGATTGGACGGCAAGACCTACCTGGACTTTACATCCGGCATTGCCGTCGCCAATACCGGTCATCGCCATCCGAAAGTAGTGAAGGCAATCAAGCAGGCGGCGGACCAACTGGTGCACGGTCCGTCCGGCGTGATCATGTACGAGTCGATCCTGCGGCTGGCCAAGGAATTGACCACCGTGCTCCCGGCTGGACTGGACTGCTTTTTCTTTGCCAATTCCGGCACGGAAGCGATCGAAGGGGCCATCAAGCTGGCCAAGCACGTGACGAGGCGCCCCTACGTCCTCTCGTTTCTCGGCTGCTTTCACGGGCGTTCGATGGGTTCCCTTAGTGTGACGACATCGAAAAGCAAGTACCGAAAATTTCTGCAGCCCAGCGGCTTGTCCTACCAGCTCCCCTACGCCAGAGTGGATGAAGTTCCGCCAGGGGCCGATCCTGACGTATATTGCGCCGAACAACTGGAAAAGGATGTGGCGACACTGTTCGCCCATCAGGTGACGCCCGAAGAAGTGGCCTGCGCAATCGTCGAGCCGGTTCTGGGCGAAGGCGGCTATATTGTCCCGCCCAAGGGCTGGCTGAAAAAGCTGAGGGAGATCTGCGACCGGCACGGAATCCTGTTGATTTTCGACGAGGTGCAGACCGGTTTTGGCCGCACCGGCAACTGGTTTGCCGCCCAAACCTTTGAAGTTACCCCTGACATCATGGCGATCGCCAAGGGGATTGCGTCCGGCCTGCCGCTCAGTGCCACGGTCGCTTCCCAGGAGCTGATGAAGCAGTGGCCGCTGGGCAGCCACGGCACCACGTTTGGCGGCAATCCGATCGCCTGTGCGGCAGCTCTGGCCACGCTGGAAGTGATGAAAGAAGAGAACCTGGTGGAAAACGCGCGCGTGATGGGCAGCTACGCTCAGGAACAGCTTTGCCGCCTGCAGCAGAAACACCCGACGATTGGCAGCATTCGCGCCGTCGGACTGATGATCGGCATCGAAATTGTCGATCCGCGCACGAAGGCTCCCAATGGAGAGGGATTGCTGACCATCCTGAACAAGTGCCTGAGCAAAGGCGTGTTGTTCTACCTGTGCGGGAACCGCGGTGAAGTCATCCGCATGATTCCTCCGCTCACGGTGACCAAGGAGCAAATCGACGTTGGCCTGCGCATGCTGGACGAAGCCATTACGGAATACGAACAGGAAATACTGTGCATCGGCAGCAGTGCCGTGTAACCAACTTTCACAGGAGGAGGCCGTCTATGGTAAGGTACAAACCCAAGGATTCATCCCAATCCCCCCGCTTTTGCGGCGTGCGCACGTTCATGCGGTTGGAACAGGTGCGGACGACGGACGGTGTCGACTTTGCGGTGGTGGGCGTCCCTTTTGACACGGGGGCGTCCAACCGAACCGGTCAGCGGTACGGCCCGCAGCATATCCGGAACGCTTCGGTGCTGCTTCGCCCGTACAATCCCGATCAAGACATCCATATCTTTGAATACTGCTCCGGTGTTGATTACGGCGATATCGACGTGGTTCCATTCAACATTCACAAGACGTACGACAACATGGAGCGGGAGCTGTTTTCGCTCATCGCCAACGACGTGACCCCGATCATTTTGGGCGGGGATCACTCCATCTCGCTCGGCAGCCTGCGCGCATTTGCCAGAAAATTCGGTCCAGTCGCCCTGATTCACTTCGACTCCCACGGAGACACATGGGACAGCTATTTTGGCGAAAAGTACACACATGGAACGCCGTTCCGCCGGGCGGTGGAAGAAGGATTGATCGATACGTCCCATTCCATCCAGATCGGGATGCGTGGACCGCTCTACGGACCGGAAGACATCAACGACGCCCGGGCGCTTGGCTTTGAAGTGATGCCGATGAGCGAACTGCGCGCCATCGGCGGTGAACAGGCAATCCGCCGCATTCATCAGCGGGTGGGAAATCGGCCGGCGTACGTGTCATTTGACATTGATTTTGTCGATCCCGCGTACGCGCCGGGCACGGGAACCCCGGAAGTCTGCGGGCCTACCAGCTACGAAGCGATTCAACTGGTGAGAGGGCTGGACAAGCTTCAGCTGGTCGGGTTTGACCTGGTCGAAGTCCTGCCGTCGCACGACCCTGGCGAAATTACAGCCGGACTGGCCGCGGCCGTAGCCTACGAAATGATCAGTCTGATCGCGTGGAAGCACCGCCGTAAACAGGTACATCAGGAGGGATAATGGATGAACAGCATCGATACGATCGTCATTCTGCTGTATTTCGCGCTGCTGATTGCGGTGGGTGTCATCGGCTCCAGGCGCGCCCGGACATCGGAAGAGTACGCATTGGCGGGACGCAATCTGGGCATGTTCATGTTTCTCGGCTGTTTGTCCGCCGTCATTTTGGGCGGAGCTTCCACCATCGGCACGGCGAAGCTGGGCTACACATACGGCATTTCCGGCATCTGGTTTGTCACCATGATTGGTGCTGGCATCATGCTCCTGGGCGCCTTGTTCATCAAGCGGATCTCCCAGTCCAACGTGACGACGATCAGCGAGTTTTTGGGCAAGCGTTACAATGCCGAAACCCGGCTCGTGAGCGCCCTGGTTGCGGCAATTTACACGCTAATGGTAGCCGTGACGCAGGTGATCGGGATGGGCACCATCATCAACGTGCTGCTGGGGTGGGACATGACTCTCTCGATGGTTGTCGGCGGCGGAATCGTGCTGTTCTATACGATTTTGGGCGGCATGTGGAGCGTAACGATGACGGACATCATCCAATTCATCGTCATGACCGTGGGCGTTTTCCTGGTCATGCTGCCGATGAGCCTGTCGCATGTCGGCGGGTGGGATCAACTGGCATCCAGACTGCCGGCCGCCCATTTTGATCTGACTTCCATCGGCGGCGAGCAAATTTTTCAATATTTCCTGCTGTACGCGCTCGGCATGGTGGTCTCCCAGGATATTTGGCAGCGCGTCTTTACCGCCCGCACGATGCAGATTTCCCGTACCGGTTCCGTTTTGGCCGGTGTCTACAGCATGTTGTATGCGGTTTCATTGACCATCGTCGGAATGTGCGCATTCGTCGCCTTCCCTCAACTGGAAAACCCGCAAAATGCGTTCACCACCATGGCCATTTCCATTCTGCCCAATGGCGTGCTGGGCCTCGTGCTGGCCAGCGTCTGCTCGGCGCTGATGTCGACCGCCTCCGGGACGCTGCTCGCCTCCTCCACATTGCTTACTCACGACATCATGAAGCCGTACTGGTTTCGGGACATGGACGATCGGCAGCTGCTGCGGCTGTCCAGGGTAACGACGCTGTTCATCGGCGCGCTCGCCATTGTCTTTTCAATCTGGATTCAGGACGTGCTGGTCGCGCTTGACGTGGCGTACGCCATTTTATCCGGTGCGATATTCGTTCCGCTCGTGGTCGGATACTTTTGGAAGCGGGCGACAGCGAAGGCGGCCTTTTCCTCGATCATTGCCGGCACCGTCGTCGTGCTGGCCGGATTGGCGATCGAAGGTCTCAGCTCGACGAATCCGATCATGTACGGCATCGCCGTCAGTTTGGCCGTCATGATCGGCATGTCGTACACAACCGCCCCGAGCGTTTCCGACAACGTCCATTCAATCAAGTGACGGGACGCTTCCACCCGCGAGCCTGCGGCGACGGGCCCTGGGACAAGCTCGCCGCGAACGGATATAAATGAGCCACGAGAGAATATGAGGCTGACATCCTCCGTGCATCCGGAGATGTCAGCCTCCTTGTTTTCCGGGCGATGCCGGTTTGTCGTATCAGCGCTCAGGCGCGCTTGCTTTCAACTGAATGGTGGCGGTTCGTTTCTGCTGATCCCACTCGATTTTCCCATCCAGCAGTTCCGCCACCAGCCGGAGCGGGACCATTTCCGTACCGGCAATTGTCCGCTTATCCGCCGACAGGGGCAGCGCCTTTCCATCGCGAAACACCTTGCCCTGTTTTGTGATCCGGATGACCGTGCCCTCTATGGCTGCCACCAGTGCGCCGTCCTGCTGGTCTATGTGAACGGCCGCCCCCAGTTTCTCAAAGGCCTCCATAGTCGGAACGTAGATGCTCCCGCGGATCAGTACGGGCGGCGTGAGGAAGGAAATCTTCTCCGACTGCCGCATGACCTGGATGGGAGCGACTATGCGGGGGACGACCACCAGGGCGTTGCTCAATTCCCTGCCCGGCGCCGTCAGCAGCTTGCCATGCGCGTAAAGGCCGGATGACGCTCCGCCGTCCAGGTTCATCGCCGCCACCAGCCCCATCGACTGGCAGATGCCGGCCAATTGGGCCAGGGTGACATTGGGGACCGTTCCCATCATCAGTTGATTGTTCGCCGTGTAGCCAATAAACGAGCGCTGCCCGCTTGCCTTGGTCAGCTTGGGATCATTCATTCCCTCTGCGACCGGATTGACGACGATTTTCCCGTCCTTTACCAAAGTGGGGCCCGCACTGGTGACGTGTTGAAACGAATCTGCATTAAACCGGGAGGTACGGTCGATCACCGGCAGGGCGTTTCCGTTGAATCCGATGGACGACCCGCTGACGCCGTCGTGTTTCTTCTCGTAGTCGATGACGATCAATCCCCAGGGCGGCTTGTAATCCCCCTTGTTGTAGGCCATGAAAAACGTTCCGTTAATCGCAGCCAGTGCTCCCGTTCGTTTTGCCATCCCCGCCAGGCTTTCCGTCCGGCCCAGCTCGTCCCGCGCCAGTACCGGACGGACTTCCAGCCGGGGATCGTTCAGATTGATCGTGACGAACTGGACGGTTCTGCTTCCGGCAGACGTGGAAACCTTTTTGCTGCCCGCCATCACACTTTTGGATACATCCTGTGCCGCTCCCTGCGCGGCCAGATGAGCCGGCAAGGCAAGCGCGACGAGCAACACGATGGATATTAGCCATTTCCCTATTTTCATTTCACATTCACCTGTTCCGAAACGTATGTATTTCTGATTAAATTTTATCATAATTTTCCATCGACGAGCAGCGCGTATGACATCCTCTATGTACGCATGGAACGGGCTTGGTTATAATGAAACTCATCATCCGCCGGACACAGAAAGTTCAGGTGATCAATCATGCTGTCGATTCGGGTCGTACGCATGCCGGCCAATCTGCCGCCGGACTACGTGGATCTGTTCCTGTCCAGGGTATCCGCAGAACGAAGGCAGAAAATCGCCCGGTTTGTTCGCAAGGAGGACGCTTACCGCTCCTTGCTGGGCGAGGTGCTGGTCCGCTCAACCCTCTCCGAGCATACCGGTGTGAGGCCCGATGCGCTTCAATTTGTCTACAATCCCTATGGAAAGCCGTTTTTGCAAAACAACCCGGATGTGGGCTTCAATCTCTCCCACTCCGGGAACTGGATTGCCATGATCTGGGGCGACAGCTCTTGTTGCCCGGGTATTGATGTGGAGCGGATCGTGCGCATGGATCTGCACATCGCCGAACACCTCTTTACCCCGCAAGAAAACCGGATGCTTGCCTCCAAAACGGGAGATGCCCGGTTGGAGTATTTCTATCGCGTATGGACGTTGAAGGAAAGCTATGTGAAAGCCGTCGGCAAAGGCTTGTCCATTCCGCTTGATTCGTTTTCCGTGGTGTGTACGGAAGAACAGACGTGGTATTCCCCGGAGGCGGACGGTTTCCATTTTACAAGCATCAGCTTGGACGAGGAGCACATCCTGTCGGCCTGCTCGTGCAAGGCTGCGCTCCCTGATCACGTCCAGCACGTCTCCCTATCGTCCTTGTACGAAACCCTCCTGTAGGGAAATGCAAAACAGCCGGATTGCCTTGGCAACCGGCTCAGTGTGTAGATAATGTAGCTGTTGCGAGGAGAACACGTTTCCGTCAGCCGCTCCGTGCTCGCCCAGCAGGAAAGCCCAAACTGCACGCTTCGCATCGATTTGCGGGGGATCGCCAAAGCCGCATGGCTACGCAGCCTGTTCAACGGTGGCGCTCCCTTTTCCCGCAAATCGCTGCTCCGCTCAGTAGGGCTCACAAGTCGCTCTGCCTGGAAACGTGATTCTCCTTCGGTACAATCGGTTTGTCTTCAGTCTGACAGCCGGATTGCCTTGGCAACCGGCTGTCAGTGTGTAGACGAAGTCCGTGGCGCGGTGGAGGCGCGCCCCATGGAAGCCGGAGGAATGTTGGCGAAGGCGGCGATCTGCACCGCTCCGACCGTATGGCCCGGGAAAACGCCGACGCCGAACAACAGCGTGCGAATCAGCCACGGGTTGGTGCCAGCCCGCCACGTATATGACGCACACGACTGCTTTCGGGTTCAGACGTGCCTTCATTGTCCTTGTCCGACAACAGCCCCTGACCCGGCTTGCAGGCTGCGGGGCCGCAGGTCGGTCCATTGTGAGCGGATGTAGTCCAGGCATTCCTGACGCGTCTGCGGCCCCAGCACAACAGTCCAGCCTTCAGGCACTGCGATGAATGCCGGCCACAGGGAATACTGCCCCTCGTGATTGATCAGCACCAGAAAGGTGCCATCCGCTTTTTCAAAAGGATTGGTCATCGAATCATTCCCTCCTCGAGTGTCCGGATGCCGGACGGTCCAAGGCCTTCAGCTTGGCCGCCAGTATCTGGCCGATTTCGGCAAGCGGGCCGGGCTGACACAAATCCTTGTGCCGGCACGCGATGTCATGCCGTTCGATCCGTCCGCTTACATAGGGAATCCACATATCCGGTTCAATCGGATCAAACCAGTCCGGGATGATCGTGGAGCGGAAAAACAGCAGGTCTCCCTCGTATCGCTCCGGTACATACGCTCCCAGAATGCGGACCGAGTTCACATACGTTTGTTTCAGATTCATGATGGTCGATTCATCCAGGCTGGCCAGTGCGCTGGCGTCGCTGCGGAGGATTTCGAGCGCGCTGGCCATGGTGAGCGGGCCGCCACCCAGGCTGTCCGGATCATAGCCGCCCAAGGCGAGCAGCGCGATCAGGGCCTCCTCTTCATCCGGTTCTCCGCGAAGCGGCAGGAGGTGGCTGGGGTACGAATCGAGCATGGCCAGGAACGAGACTTCTTCTCCCTCTTTCTGAAGCTGCACGGCCATCGCATGCGCTACATTGCCGCCAAACGACCAGCCCAGCAGCCGATACGGACCGGCAGGCTGAACGGAACGAACATGTTGAAGGTAATCGGCCGTCATTTCTCCCAGCGTTTTCGGAAACTCCTCGGTCCGGGCAATGCCTCGGGCCTGCAGGCCGTAGATCGGATATTCCGTGCCGAGATGTTTCATCAGCCCGGCATAGCACCAGCTGAGTCCGCCTGCAGGATGTACGCAGAACAGCGGGAGCTGCTCGCCGTGGGCGCGGAGCGGCAGCAGCACCTGGAGCGCGCTTTTTCCCGTGTCCATGTCAAGCCGTTCAGCAAGCCCGGCAACAGTAGGCGCCTCAAACAGCACGCCGATGCCGATGTCCCGGCCCATGGTCTCGCGGATGCGGCTCATCAGGCGAACGGCCAGCAGCGAATGGCCCCCCAGCTCGAAAAAGCTGTCATCAATACTTACACGCTGCAAACCCAGCACCTCGGCAAACAAATTGCACAAGACCTCTTCCTGCGGCGTTCTGGGGCCGCGCCCGCCTGAAGTCAGGGAGAAATCGGGCGCCGGAAGCGCCTTGCGGTCCAGCTTGCCATTCGGCGTGAGCGGCAGGACATCCATTTCCACGATCGCTGACGGCACCATGTAATCAGGCAGACTGGAGGCGGCAAACCGGCGCAGTACAGCAGGTTCGACGCTTGTGTCCGCGGCCGGAACGACGTAAGCCACCAGGCGTTTGTCTCCCGGCTGATCCTCCCGCACCACTACCGCCACCTGGGCCACAGCGGGATGTCTGGCGAGCACGGCCTCGATCTCGCCCAGTTCGATGCGGAACCCCCGAATCTTCACCTGCTGGTCGGCACGGCCCCAATACTCTAAAGACCCATCGCTGAGCCGCTTGGCAAGATCGCCGGTGCGATACATCCTCGTACCGGGGGGACCGAACGGATCGGCAACAAACCGCTCCGCCGTCAAATCCGGCCGTCCCCCGTAACCGCGGGCCAGTCCGGCACCGGCGACGTACATCTCCCCCGTCACTCCCGGCGGAACAGGCTGCAGGAAATCATCCAACACGTACACCCGCAGATCCGGTATCGGGCGGCCGATCAGGCTGTTGGCACCGGAAGCTGCATGGTGACGGTCAAGCTCGATATAGCTGACATGCACGGTCGTCTCGGTGATACCGTACATGTTGATCAGCTTGGGAGCATCGTCCGGATGGCGCTGATACCAGTCCGCCAGACGTCCCAATTCCAGCGCCTCGCCGCCGAAAATCACGAAGCGCAAGGAGAGCATCTGACCCAGGTCAGGATGTTCCCGATCAGCCTGCATCAATTGATAGAACGCTGACGGCGTCTGGTTCAATACCGTCACGCCCTCCCGCACGAGAAGCTGGAGGAACTCTCCCGGCGACCTGCTGATCGCATGGGGCACCACTACAAGACGTCCGCCATGCAGGAGCGCTCCCCAAATCTCCCACACCGAGAAGTCGAAGGCATAGGAATGGAACAGCGTCCACACATCGTCAGAGCCAAAGCGGAACCAGTGATCGGTGGAAGCAAACAATCTCACCACGTTCTGATGCGGGATGACGACGCCCTTGGGCCTTCCCGTGGAGCCCGAGGTGTAGATGATATACGCCGGGCTGTGTGCAGACAGACGTCCGCGGCGTTCACGGTCACCAGGATTGGCAGGAGAATGCTGCCTGAGCCGCTCTTGCGTCTCCGGTTCATCCAGCACGATCAGGGGCAGACCGCCAGCATCAGGCAGTCTGGTGACCACCTGCGTGCTTGTAATAATGGAAACCGGTCTTGCGTCCTCCAGCATATATGCCAGCCGGTCGGCCGGGTAATCCGGATCGAGAGGCAGGTAGGCGGCTCCGGCCTTCAGCACGGCCAGCACGCCGACAACCATTTCAAACGACCGCTGCAGCGCCAGGGCCACAACCTGCTCCGGACCGACCCCCTCTGCAATCAGCAGATGCGCGAGCCGATTGGCCCGGGTGTTCAGCTCATCGTAGCTCAGGGAGACATCCTCATGGACGACGGCCACAGCCTCAGGACTTCGGACAACCTGTGCCTCGAACAACTCCGGCAGCACGGTCTGCGGCACATCGTTTCCAACCGCGCTCCATTCCTGCAGCATGCTTTGGCGCTCTTCCGGCATCAGAATATCGAGTTCTCCGATCGACTTGCCCGGATCAGCAGCCACAGCCTCCAGTACTCGCAGGAACCGGCCCGCCAATGTTTCAGCCGTACTGCGTTTGAACAGATCGGCGCTGTATTCCAGAATGCCATCCAGACCCGCAGGAGTGCCATCCGCCGAACGGCGCTCCTTCAACTCCACGGTCAGGTCAAATTTGGCCGTGCCCGCACTTTCAATTGTCAGGCTGCTCTCCACACCAGTAAGTTCCAACGCCGCATCAGGCGTGTTCTGGAGCACCAGCATGATCTGAAACAGCGGGTGTCTGGACCGGGAGCGGACGGGGTTCATAACCTCCACCAGCCGCTCGAAAGGCAGGTCCTGATGCTCGTACGCAGCCAGATTTACCTCACGGACTCTGGCCAGCAGTTCTCGGAAGCTGGGGTTTCCAGACGTGTCGGTACGAAGCACCAGCGTGTTGATGAACAATCCGACCAGGCTGTCCAGCGCATCGTCGGTCCGCCCGGCAATCGGACTGCCGATCGGAATATCGGTGCCTGCGCCGAGGCGGGTGAGCAAAGCGGCGAGGGCAGACTGCAGGACCATGAACAGGCTCGCTCTGTTTTCACGGGCCACTTCCAGCAGTCGGCCGTGCAGTTCCTCGCTGATGTGGAACGGAATGACACCGCCCCGGTAGCTGGCTTCTGCCGGTCTTGGATAATCGCACGGCAGTTCCAACTGATCCGGCAGGTTGGCAAGTGTCCGCGTCCAGTACGCAAGCTGTCTGGCGATCAAACTGTCGGGATCGCGCTCACTCCCCAGAAGCTGTTCCTGCCAAACCGCGTAATCCGCATACTGTACCGGCAGCGGCGGCCATGACGGGAGCTCGCCCCGGCAGCGGGCTGCGTAAGCGGTGGAGAGATCGCGGGCCAACGGGGTCAGCGACCAGCCATCTCCGGCGATATGGTGCAGCAGCAGCAAGAGTACGTACTCGTTTTGTCCAAGTACGAACAATTGGGCGCGGAGTGAAGGCTCCGATGAGAGTTGGAAGCTGTAGCGCACGGCGTCGGCAAGCAGCCCGGGCAGTTCAGCCTCGTTCGTTTCCGTCACAATCAGCTCAGGTCGAGCGTCGGCTGCGTCCAAAACCAGCTGGTGCGACGCGCCCGACTTGTCGGGAAAGATGGTGCGCAGGGTTTCATGGCGAGCGACGACATCGCCAATCGCCTCCTCCAGCGCCTGTACATCCAGTTCGCCGGACAGGCGGGCCACGAGCGGAATGTTATAGGCCGGATTGGGTCCATCCAGTCGGTACAGGAACCACAAGCGGCGCTGGGCAAACGAAAGCGGCACTGCCTCCGGACGCGCGACCGGCCGCACAGGCGGTCTGACATCCCGCGCATGATCGAGCCGCTTGACCAGCCCTGCTACCGTGGGTGACTCAAAGAGGCTGCCAATGCTCAATTCGACACCGAAGACATCGCGGATACGGGCGATTACCCGTCCGGCAAGCAGGGAGTGACCGCCCAATACAAAAAAGTCCTCGTCTATCCCCACATGAGCCAGGCCGAGCACTTCGGCGAACAGGTCGCACAACATCTCTTCCTGCGGCGTCCTCGGTCCGCGCCCTGTAACCGTATGGAGATCAGGCGCCGGCAGTGCCTTGCGGTCAATTTTTTTATTCGGCGTCAACGGCATTTCGGCAAGTTGGACAAACGCGGACGGGATCATGTAATCGGGCAGTTCGGCGGAGACATGCCGGCGCAGCTCGGCTGGGTCTATGCCGGCGGATGCATGCGGGACCACATATGCCACCAGCCGTTTGTCCCCTGGCTGGTCTTCCCGGACGACTACTGCAACCTGGGCGATCGCAGGATGCCGGGACAGAAGCGACTCGATCTCGCCGAGTTCGATCCGGAACCCGCGAATTTTCACCTGGTGATCGACACGGCCCACGTACTCAAGGGAGCCGTCCGGCAGCCATCTCACCAGATCTCCCGTGCGGTACATCCGGGAGCCCGGCGCGCCGTACGGGTTGGCCACGAATCGCTCGGCCGTCAGCTCCGGCCGTCCCAGGTAGCCGCGAGCCAAGCCGGCACCGGCAATGTACAGCTCTCCCACCACTCCCGGCGGAACGGGCTTCAGTCCGCCATCCAGCACATACACCCGCGTATTCCAAATCGGCCTGCCAATCGGGGGTGTTCCCGCTCGCTCATCGCCAAGGTGCATGGCAGTGGAATAAATGGTGGTTTCCGTCGGACCGTATTGATTATGGACATCGCACCCCAGTTCCTGCAGGGCGAGTTTGAGCCCGCTGGGGAACGCCTCGCCTCCCGTAATGATGCGCAGGCCGTCAAATTTGTCGGGCCTGCTCGCTGCCAGCTCGTGCCACAGGGTCGGCGTCGCCTGCATGATCGTCGTGCCGGTCTCGCGAATCATTTTCGCCAGAGCCGACGGGTCCATGATCGTATCCTTCGCGGCGATGACAACACGGGCCCCGCTCGTGAGCGGCAGGTACAGCTCCAGAACCGAGATGTCAAATGAAATCGTGGTAACCGACAGCCACGCATCCCGTTCGTCCAGCGCAAACCGATCCTGCATCGCCAGGATCAGGTTGGTCAGATTGCCAAACGTGACCATGACCCCCTTGGGTCTTCCGGTCGAACCGGAGGTGTACAGCACGTAGGCAGGATGAAGCGGCGACAAGCAGTTTGTTCGATCAGCATTGCCGGGATTGTGAATCGCTTGCCGCATCAGCCTGTCGATGGTTTCCGGCTCGTCAAACACGAGTCTTGAGCCCGTACCACAATCCGGCAGCCGATGGGCAACCTGTCTGGATGTGATGACGCATACGGGTCTGGCGTCCTCCAGCATGTAGGCTAACCGGTCGGACGGAAAGTCCGGGTCCAGCGGCAGGTACGCCGCTCCCGCCTTGTGAACCGCCAGTATGGCGACGACCATCTCCGGTGAACGCGGCAGCGCAAGCGCGACCACACGCTCCGGTCCGACACCGTGCGCCATCAGCAGATGGGCAAGCTGATTGGCTCGTTTGTTCAGCTCGGCATAGCTGAGCGAAACGCCTTCAACCTCCACGGCGACAGCCTCAGGCGTGCGGGAGGCCTGCTGCTCAAACTGCTCGTGCGCGCTGGTCGTCGGCAGGTCATGAGCGGTTTCATTCCATTCAAACAGCACCTTCTGGCGTTCCTCCGGCAGGAGCAAGTCAATCTGCGAGACTGGTTGGCCGGGGTCAGCCGACGCCATATTGTCCAGAAAACAAAGAAAGCGCCGCTGATGAACCGCCAGCTCGTCGGCGCCGTAAATCGCCGGATTGGCGTCAAAATTGAAATGCAGCCCGCTGCCGTCTGATCTGTCGTAGACGTTTATCGTCAGGTCGTCCACGGGGCCGGCCGACAGGTTTCGCGTTGTCGCGCGATGGCCGGCAAAGCGCACATCATAGTCAAACGGCATCACATTGATCATCGGACCAAACAATCGCCGGTTGTCCCCCAGCAGTTTCAGATCGCGCCGCAGATCTTCATGCCGGTAACGCTGATGCCGTCTGATCTCGCGGATTTCCTGCGAGACCTGCTGCAGGAGAGCTGCCAGACTCATGTCCGGCCGCACCGTCAACCTTAGCGGCAGCACGTTCATGACCATTCCCGGCACGCGCAGCGATGCAGAGCCGAGTCGGCACATCATGGGCAAGCCGAGAATTACATCGTTTGCGCCGGTCAACCGCTGGACATAAGCCGCCGCAGCGGCAATCACGACGTCAGACCAGGTTGTCCCCGTCTGGCTTGCCAGCCCTTTTAGCGCAGTCATGCTGGTTGGCGGAAGCTGTGCCGACTGACGCAAAAAGCCGCGGGATGTCCTCGCCGCCCTGTCTCCCAGACTGACCACCTCGGGCTCATCGGCGAAGCGTGACAGCCAAAACTGCCGATCCCGCTTTATTTGCTCCGAGCTGCGATAGGCTGCCTCTTCCTCCAGGATGGAGTGAACAGACCCAAAGGCCGCCTCGTCGTACGGCCGGCCATGGACGAGTGCCGTATAGATGTGTGCCACCCTTTGTGCCAACAGCGAATAGCCAAAGCCATCAATCGCAATATGATGGATGCGCTGATACCAGAAGAACCGGTCAGGCGCCAATTTCAACAGCGCTTGTGCAAACAGGGGACCGCGGGTCAGATCAACCGGTTGGGCCATGTCCTGCTTCATCCACGTTTCTGCCGCTTCCTGCGGATCTTCATGGCCGCTGACGTCCTCGAAATGCAGCGGCCAGTCAGCAGACGGGCAGAGGCTCTGCCACGGACCGTACCAATCCTCGCCGAAGCGCAGATGCAGCGTTTCCGCCTCCGTCACGGCCCGGCGCAGGGCAGCCTCGAACAGCGCAGGATCGACGGGGCCATGGATTTCGATGCACTCGGCGGTGTTGAAGACCGGATTGTCCGGGTCGAGCTTTTGTGCAAACCAAATGCCATTCTGCGCACCCGACAAGGGCCAGCGTACATCCTGATGATCCGGCATGAACATCACCTCTTTCATACGACGAAGTAATCCTGATTGGGCAAACTCTGCTTCAATCGTGATGACAACAGCGCCCACCAGGCGGCCAGTGTCGGCTGCTCAGCCAGTTCCACAAAGGTCACCTCTGCACCGCTGCGGCGCCATCTCTCCACCAGCGACATGATCCTGACGGAATCAAGCCCCCACACGTTAATCAGGTCGTCGTTTTTCCCAAGGTTTGCCGGCAGTTCCTGGAGCAAATCAGCTACTTGCGCGCGGATCGCTTCCTGCGTGATCGGCTGCGTGTCACTTTCACGGGCGGCCGGCGCTTCAGCCTGCACGCCGCTCAGCTGATCGATCAGACGCTGCGTCGTGATCGTGACCGCGCAGCGCTCAGCCGCGTAGGTCAGCGCCATCATGTGCTTCTCCCGAGAGAAATCCGCTACCGCATCTGCAACGAAGAACGGCTGCACATCTTTCATGAACGCTTCGCACGCGGTCATCAGGCAGCCGATATGGGCGTAGATGCCGCACACGATAAGCTGATCCCGTCCGCGCTGCTGCAACATCTCCAGCAAATTGGTCTGTTGAAAGGCGCTGTACCGCCACTTGGTCAACACCAGATCCTGCCCGCCCGGCGCAAGCTCATCGACGATCTTCTGCTGATCGGGGCACTTCGTCAGTCCCGGCCCCCAGAAATCCTGCAGCAGTCCGCGCTGCTCTGGGGACTGTTTGCCAGGCTGCGCCGAATAGATGACGGGGATTCCCTGCTCGGCGCAATAGGCTTTGAGCTTTTGGATATTGGCCAGAAGCTCCACGACCGGAGACTCCGTAACGGTGAACGCATTCAGAAAATACTGCTGCATGTCATGAATCAGCAGAGCCGCCCGCTTCGGATCAGGTGTCCACGCCACCCTGTTCTTCGGCAGGTCAGACTCTACAGGCATCGGATACGGCAATATGGCGGGAATCGCCATGCTAACTCCTCCCTTGCTTGTGTTGGTGCGTACGCGACTGCAATTGCTGGGCGATGCGTTCACGCAGCATTTTTTTGCTGATCTTGCCGACTGCCGTCATGGGGAACGAATCGACAAATTCCACTCGATCCGGTATCTTGTAAGCCGCCAATCCACGCTCCCGCAGGAACGCTTTGAGTTCGGCCGCTGTGGGAGCCGGATGATGCGGAATCACGAAGGCGCACGTGCGCTCGCCCAGATAATCGTCCGGCATGGCGACCACGGCGGCGTCATGTACGCCGGGATGAGCGAGCAGATGGTTCTCCACTTCTTCAGCCGCCACCTTGTCTCCGCCCCGGTTGATCTGGTCTTTGGCACGTCCCTCTACGACCAGATGACCTGTTGGAGTCAACCGTGCCAGATCGCCCGTGCGGTAAAAACCGTCAGCAGTGAACGCCTTGGCGTTGTGCTCCTCGGCCTTGTAATAGCCGCGAATGGTATAAGGTCCCCGGGTCAGAAGGTGTCCCACCTGGCCCGGCTCGACTTCGCGATCATTGTCGTCAACCAGGCGAATCTCATCATACGGCGACATGGGTCTGCCCTGGGTGTTCACGATGATCTCCTCGGGATCATCCAGCCGCGTGTAATTAACCAGTCCCTCCGCCATCCCGAACACCTGCTGCAGGGTGCAGCCCATCGTCGGTTTGACCATCCTGGCAGCCTCAGCAGCGAACTTGGCCCCGCCCACCTGCAGGACCTGCAGGCTGGACAGATCATGCCTTCGCGATGCCGCCGCATCCAGCCAGACCAGGGCCAGCGGAGGCACTACGGCCGTAATCGTGACCTGCTCCCGCGCGATCAGCGGAAACGCCTCGTCCGGGCTGCCGCTGCGCGCGAGAACCACTCTGCCGCCGGCGTACAGCGTCCCGAGTACGCCGGGCGAGCTGAGCGGAAAGTTGTGGGCAACAGGCAGTACCGCGAGATACACGCTGCTCTCATCAAGCTGGCAAATCTCGGCGCTGACCCGCAAACTGTAGATGTAATCATCGTGCGTCCGGGGAATCAGCTTGGGCAGTCCGGTGCTGCCGCCGGACAGCTGGAGAAACGCCACATCGCTGGCGCTCGGCCCTTCCGGCAGACTGACGGGATCTGTGCGCATTTCATCCAGCGCGTCAAACTGTCCCGGGTCGCCCGCCACAATCACGTGACGCAAGGTGGGAACGCTCTCCTTGACATGAGCGGCAAGCTCGCGGTAGTCAAACCCCGCTTCAACGTCTGGGATGACGTACGCAACCGCTTTGGTGAACTCGCACAAATAGGTGATCTCACTCTTTCGATGCAGGGGAAGGGCAAACACAGGCAGCGCCCCCAGCCGAAACAGTGCAAAAATCACTTCAAAAAATTCCAGGATATTGGGAAGCTGCACGACGACCCGGTCCATCGGCTTGATTCCCAGCTTCTGAACCCCCGCTGCCAAGCGGTCGGCCCGGGCGTCAAGTTCCGCGTAGCTGATCCGCCTGTCACCGCTGACGATGGCGATGCGTTCCCCGTAAGCGGCGGCACGCTTCCGCAGCATCTCTCCAAACGTCTCACCCTGCCAGCACCCTGCCGCCCGGTATCGATCGGCAAATTCCTTGGGCCACGTTGGGCATCCTGACAGCATGACTTACCCCTCCTTTCTTCCGGCCAGCACCGGCTGGTTCAGCCCCATGGCCAGAAGCATGGTGCGAAACTTCGCAGATGTTTCCAAAAGTTCTGCCTCCGGATTTGAGCCGAGGACGATACCTGCTCCGGCAAACAGACGAATCACGCGCCCCTCCACTTCGGCGCAGCGGATGGTGACTGCCCACTCCCCATCGCCGTTTGCATCGCACCATCCGACCATTCCCGTAAAGAACCCCCGATCAAACGGCTCCAACTCCTGAATCACCGCACGCGCCTGATCGACAGGCGTTCCGCATACAGCGGGAGTCGGGTGAAGCGCTGCCGCCAGCTGAAGCGACGAGGTGGAGGGATCGATCAGCTCCCCGCTTATTTCCGTGGAAAGATGCCACATGGTGTTGGTCTGCACCAGCGAAGGCTCCCGGGGAACGTCCAGATGCTTGCAATAGGGACGGAGCGCTTCGACGACTGCCTCGACGACCACCGCATGCTCATGCCGGTCCTTGGCGGAAGCAAGCAGCGAAGCCGCGCGCCGCTCATCCTCGCGGGGATCGTCACTGCGGGCCGCAGAACCTGCCAAGGGATTGGCCATGATGTACGGTCCTGTCTTGGCAACGAGCAGTTCCGGGCTGGCGCCGATCAACGTCCGCGATCCTTCGCTGTCCGCCGCAGCGCTGCGCACGCCCTTTGGCGTCAGGTTTGCCGCGAATGTGTAGCCGCGCGTGTTGTGCCGGGCCAGGTTGCGGAGCAGTTGATGGATATTCACGGAGTCAGAGGAGGTCAGGTGCAGCGATCTCGCCAGCACCACCTTCTGAATGTCACCTTGTTGAAGGCGCGCCAATATCCGGTTTACGCCCTCCTCATATTCCGCCGGCGCCGGTATTTCGCGAATCTCAAAGGCAGATGCAGCGTTCTGTTCAGCCAAAACGTCCGGTGTGAATTCAAGCGGTCCTGCCCATTGGAGGGTTTGCGGCACGACGAGTTGGGCTGGCTTCGTGTGATCAAACGGAACCGCGCCGACTGCGACCGACGTGCCGTGCCCGGACCGCTCAGCGCTGGCAAGCAGCTCGGCAACTCTTCGGGCCAGGCTTCTCAACGCATCCGGTCCCTCGTACTCCGGCAGTCTGGCCCATTCTCCCTCTGCGAGCAGGGTACGCTTGGGCGAAGAGAAAAAGAAGGCGGAGCCCACTTGATATGCTTCGAGCAGCGCTGTGGCGCTTGCCGCGGAACCAGCAACTTGTTTCAGCATTCATCGTCATCTCCCATCCATTTTTACATTCCCAGGGTTGCACCGCCGTCGACGCACAGGTCGTGCATCGTAATATGCCGCGCCTGGTCGGATACCAGAAACAGCACCGCATCGGCAATGTCCGAGGGCTGGGCCATCCTTCCAAGCGGTATGCCCAGGCGGTACTGCTCCAAATTGCCGGCGATGACAGCCTGCGCGCCATGGTCATCCGCCCATAATGCCCGCTGCATGGCTGTGTCGGTTGAGCCGGGCGATACCACATTGCAGCGGATATTGTACCGGGCGTACTCCAACCCCAGGCACTTGGTGAACATCGTCGCAGCTGCCTTCGAGGCCGCGTAGGCCGACATCTGCATGCGCGGCACCCCAGCGGCGTTTGAAGCGACGGTCACAATCGCACCGGATCGGCGGGAGGCCATGCGCCTGACGACCGCGCGGGAAACATAGAACACTCCGTTTGCATTCACCGCGAACGTGGCCGCCCAATCCTCGTCGCTGAGCGATTCGATTGGCCCTGTGCGCAGCACGCCGGCGACGTTGACCAGTATGTCGATCGGACCGAGCTCCTGTTCGATTCGCTCTACCATCGCTTCGACGGCGCCGCTGTCACGAATGTCTGTGGGAAAAGCTGCTGCCTGATGACCGCCGGCACGCAGTTCTTCCACGAGTGCTTGGACGCCTGCGGCCTGCTTGTCTGCCGCCGCAACCAAGGCTCCACGCTCGGCCAGGGCCGCTGCTACCGCTCTCCCGATCCCCTGCGCGGCTCCTGTGACCAAGGCAACTTTACCCGTAATTCCCGCAATCTCCATAAAGGTCTCTCTCCTCTTACTCCCATCGGGGCTGCAATGATGCGGCGCACTCTCCACTCGTCACGCGCCGCATGGCCTCGTTATTTCTCTGGATACAAGGCAAAACGCAGGGCCCTGCTGATCAGGACCGGCAGCACCGATACATGGTTTTCGTCCTCAAACTCTTTGAACACCACCTGCAGCCCACGTGCAGCATGGGCGGACAGACGTTCTGACAACTCCCGGGCATGATAGCAATTTTGGGATACGTGATCTTTTTCCATTTCTCCGAACCCAAGCAGTACCTTGATGTTCAGCGATTCCTGCTCCAGGCGGGCTGCGAACTGCTTCTCCGCCTGCATCAGATGCTGCCGGTTCCAATGGATCGAGGGGCTGCCGGCGATATAGCACTGAAAGGCATCCGGCTTCGTAAACAGCACGTGCAGGGTGAACAGTCCGCCAAGGGAATGGCCGAAGAGCGTTTGTCTGCTGCGGTCGATCTTGAATTCCCGTGCGATCCGCGGCTTCAGCTCTTCTTCAATGAACTGCAGGAACGCTTCAGCTCCCCCTTGCGGAGGCAGGGCAGCCCCGTTCGGAAGTTGCGTAAATTCCGTGGTGGGCATGGGCGTCAGATCGTAATACCGGGCCGGGGCAAACGGGCCGTCCGTTTCATAGCCGATGCCGACGACCAACGCCGGTACAACCCCTGTCTTCTCCGGGCGGCCGCTCTGCAGGCGAACGGCCTCCACCATCGTTCCGAAAACGGAATTGGCATCCAGCACGTAAATGACCGGATATCCCGAGGGAGGCGGCGCTTCCGCCGGGGTGGCCACCATGATCTGATAGCTGCGGTTTTCCGCGCGCGACTGCATGATCCATCGTTTGGAACGGGGGATTTCCGCCTTGCCGCTCGCGGTCTCCTCGAGCGAGACAGCGCGCTGTTCAGGATGATCGAAAGACATGGATGACATTTCCTACCTTTCTTCACTTACATTTACATCTGGACGGCGTGAAAATCTCCCTTCCAGGCTGCAAGGTGGCCCCATCGATGTGATGTTGTTTCACTTGTTTGCCATACAGGGAGACGTTCAGACATGCGTTTGCTTCCGCTTATTTGGCAAGCAGTTTGACCGTATCGTCAATAATCTTTTCATAGGCGATCAGACCGCTGCCAAGCCAGTACTCGTCGTTCACCTCGTACACGTGCCCCTGCTTCACCGCCGGGATGCTCTTCCAGATGGAACTTTCCGTCATCTCCTTCATGCGCTGTGTCCCTTGACCATACGCATTGATGACAAATATGTAGTCAGCGTCAAGATTCGATAACGTCTCCAGCGTCACGTTCGCACTGTTTGCGTTCTCCACCAGCTTGGACTTTCCGACCCCCAACTGCTGGTGCACAACATTCCCGCACAGATAATTTGCTCCCATCAGGCTGACGCCTTTGGCAGCAAAGCGCATAATCGCGACCTTTTTTCCCCCGACCGCCTGATCCAGCTTTTCTTTGGCCTCCTGCACTTTCTGCCGGTACGCTTTCAGCGCTTGATCGGCTTCGGCAGATTTGCCGAGCAGCTCTCCCAGCGTGACGAGCGACTTTTCGACGTCGCCGGACGCATTCTGAAACACGTAGGTCGGTGCGATCTTGGCATAGTTCTCATAGGTGCCATTGGCGGCGTACGTCGCGGTGTGCAGGATGATCAAATCGGGATTGTAGGACATGATCACCTCTGGAGACGGCAGTCCTCCCGAGAAGTCCAGCTTCGGCACATCCTTCAGCTCCTCTTGCAGATACGCGTGTGCCATGTTGCCGTTGGACCATTGGACCACTGGCTTGATGCCCAGCTTGAGCAGCGAATCCTCGAGATAAGGGGCAAATACCCGCTTGGGTTCCGCTGGCACGGTGATTTCATGGCCAAGTTCGTCCTTGACCGTTCGCTCACCAGACGATGCGGGAGTGTTTGCTCCCGTTGCAGAAGTATCAGCGGCAGTTGACACCGATTGCGGCTGTTCGGACGACTCCGCACGTTGAGCCTGATTGGAGCCGCAGCCGGTCAGCAAACTGACTGCCAGCACCAGGCACAGCCAGACGGTAAACGGAAAACGAAAGACAGTGCCAAACCGATTGGCCAGATGAAACATGGTGTTCCTCCTCTTGTGATAATCATTCTCACCGAGAATGATTATAGATGATGCCGCTCAAGCGTCACCATGGGTTCTATCCAGAAGAACATTTGGACATTTTCCCGTAAACAGGAGCATGGCTTCATCCAGCATCCGGAGAATGGACATCGCCGAGTACTCAAACCACGGATCAGCAGAGATCAGGTGCACATTCAGGTTTGTGACTGCTTTCAACTGGCGCCAGGCCGCCTTGTGCTGCAGCGCCAGCCAGTACGCCCGCGACGATGCCTCGGGACACACCACCAGCAATATCCGGTCAGGATCAAGCTCCGCCACCTGCTCCAGCGTAAGCTGCGCATGTTCGGACGGTTCCGGCCGAAATACGGTCCTGATCCGCAGATCCCGGTGCAGCACGTCCTCCAGCCCGCGGTTCCAGTAGGCATGGATCGCCTGGCCGTAGATACGCAGCACCAGAATGCTGTCGTGTCCCAGCTTTGCCTCAATCTGCTCCCGGGCCGACTGAACCCTCTGTTCATATCGCCGGATCCACATCTCCGCCTGATCCTCCCTGTCCAAAAAACGGGCGATCATGCGGAGCTGGTCTCTCCACCCCAACTTCTCTGTCGGAACGAAAAACGAAGACGCCATGTCCGTCAATTTGTCTTTCTCGGCGGGCAGCAGTTGGTCGGTTCCGACAATGGCGTCCGGTCGAATTCGTATGATCTTGTCCAGGTTTGATTCAAACTGCCAGCTCGTGTACGGGTCGGTCAGCGTTAAATGCGCCTTGATCTGCGTGCGATAGGCGTTGTAGTAATAGGGCGTCCACTTGGGGTCCAGCGGCGCTGCAATCGGCACCACGTTCAACGCAAGCAGATGACCCGTAACCGCAGCGGAGCACGCAGCGATGCGTTTCTTGAAATGTTTCGCGAAATCGGACGGTGATACGCCCACTTCCTTTTTAAACTTGCGGCTAAAGTAAAACTCGTCGCTATACCCAACTTTTGCGGCGATATCCCGCAAGCGCTCCCCGGATTCGGCCAAATAGCGCTTCGCCCGGTTGATGCGCAAATCCGTCAAATATTCCATGGCGCTCTGACCAAATGTCTTTTTGAAAAGATCCACAAAATACTTGGGACTGATGTTCGCCATCTGCGCAAGCTGCTTGATCGAAAGAGGTTCGTTGTAGTGCTGGTCCATGTATTCCTTGATTTTGGCCAGGTTTGCTTTGGGATTCCGTCTCGGCCTGCACGAGCTGATGTCCGCTGCCTGTCCGTTGTCTGTACGCATGAGACGCCTCCCCCTCCCAAACACCAATAATGAGAATCATTATCACTAAAAAGGTAGCACAGGCGGCTCTTCCAGTCAATCCCATTATGGAAAATGAATCATGTGCACCACTGTCTGGACAGCAAAAAAGGCACGGAGCAACTGTTTCCGTGCCTCAGACTGAAGACAAACTGTACTTTTTCATTGAAGTTCCGCAAGGAAACGATCTGTCCATCGTTGTCAGGCCGAAAGGCCTGCACATTCATCAACCGAAGATGGAGAAAAAGTACATCGCATGGAGTGATGGGCCAAGCGAGCTCCTTTGACGACCGGCTCAGCGGAAAAACGAAAGACGCGGGGAAAAACAGGGGACACAAGTCTCACTTCGTCGAAACACCCAGATGTTTGTCCCCTGCCCGCGTCGCGTTTTGGAGCGGACATCATCCATCTTCTATGATGGGCGTCAAGCGAGCGAGCGGGCCCGATCATCCATGCGCCACGGACTTTGTCTACACGCTGAGGCACGGAGCAACTGTTTCCGTGCCTTGTTTCATCTGCTTTTACTTCTCCAAAAGCCGTCCTCCGGCCACCACGACGCGCCCTTTCTTGATCACCGTGTCCACGTGGTTGATGCCGAAGTGATACGGCACATACGCCAGGTTTTCGGCGTTGAACAGCACCAGGTCCGCCAGCTTTCCGGGCTCAAGACTGCCCACCTGGTCTCCGCGGCCAATCGCATAGGCTGCGTTGATCGTCATGGCAGTAAATACTTCCTCCGGTGACATGTTCAGATTCAGGCATGCCAGGGTCATCACCAGCTGCAGCGATTCCGTGGGCGAACTGCCCGGATTGTAGTCAGTGGACAGCGCAACCGGCACTCCCAGCTCGATCATGGTTCGGGCCCGAGCGTGGGACTTGGCGCGCAGGTTGAATGACGTTGCCGGCAGGCAGACGGCGATCACGCCCGCATCCCGCATCGCCTTCAATCCTTCATCGGTAGCGGCCAGCAGATGCTCTGCGGAAATGCAGCCCATCTCTGCGGCCAGCTGCGCCCCGCCGAGCGGTTCAATCTCGTCGGCATGCAGCTTCAACCCGAACCCCAGCTCTTTTGCGGCGGCGAGAATCGCCCGCGACTCGTCCACCGAAAACACCCCGTGCTCGCAAAAAACGTCGCAAAACTCGGCCAGTCCCTGCCGCATTACCTCCGGCAGCATCTCCTCGATCACCAGCTTGACGTATTCGGCGGAGCGGCCCTTGTACTCCGCCGGTACGGCGTGTGCCCCCATAAACGTCGACACCAGGTCGATCGGATGCGTTTCATCCAGCCGCCTGGTCACACGAAGCTGCTTCAGCTCGTCTGCCAGCGTCAGTCCGTAGCCGCTTTTTGCCTCTACAGTCGTCGCCCCGTACAGCATCATGATATCCAGACTCTTCCGTGCCTTTTCGTACAGTTCGTCTTCCGTCGCAGCCCGTGTAGCCCGCACCGTGCTGAGAATCCCGCCGCCCTGGGCGAGGATGTCCAGATACGACATGCCCTTTAGTTTCAACACCAGTTCGTTTTCCCGGGAACCTCCATGCACCAGATGGGTGTGCGGGTCCACCAGGCCCGGCGTCACCAGACGCCCATTTGCATCCAGGCTCTGCTCGATGGGCAGCCCGGCGATTTCCGCCCGGACGTCCGCTTCCGCACCGGCGGCCACGATTTTGCCATCCGCAATCGCCACAGCTCCGCCCGTCACGAGCCCGACATCCGACATCTCGACTCCCCGTCGCGGCCCATGCTTGCCGCCCATCGTCACCAGCACACCGATGTTGTGTACCAACAGATCAATCCGTTCCGGCTTCACGCTTTCTCTCCTCCATGGAAGCATCCCGAGGAAAAACTCCCTCGGGATGCCGCTTTTTTCGCGTTGTTTCGCTCGTCTTTCCCCAGACGGTCAGATGTCCAGCATCGGCACGCGAACACCGCGCTCCTTGGCCGTCTGGATCGCCTTGTCGTACCCGGCGTCGGCGTGTCGAATGACCCCCATGCCCGGGTCGGTGGTGAGCACACGGGAAAGCCGCTCTTCCGCTTCCTGCGAACCGTCAGCCACTACCACCATGCCGGCATGCAGGGAGTAGCCCATCCCCACGCCGCCGCCGTGGTGCACCGACACCCAGCTGGCGCCTGCTGCCGTATTGACCAGCGCGTTGAGGATCGC
This sequence comes from Brevibacillus sedimenti, assembly GCF_020923495.1. GTDB lineage: Bacteria > Bacillota > Bacilli > Brevibacillales > Brevibacillaceae > Brevibacillus > Brevibacillus aydinogluensis. The sequence continues at coordinate 1,702,074 of NZ_CP064048.1, read as the reverse complement.
CCAGTCGCCCACCACATCGCTGCCGTCTTTCATGCTCTCCGTTTCCCGGTTGGGAGACGCCACCGAACCGCAGTCGAGGTGGTCGCGGCCGATGACGATCGGTGCGGATATTTCTCCGCGTCGCACCATCTCGTTGATGGCCAGACCCATTTTGACCCGCTCGCCGTATCCCAGCCAGCAAATGCGCGCAGGCAGGCCCTGGAAGGCCACTTTTTCGCGGGCCATGGTAATCCAGCGGCGCAGGTGCTCGTTTTCCGGGAACAACTTGAGCACCAGTTCGTCCGTCTTGTAGATGTCTTCCGGATCGCCGGACAGCGCTGCCCAGCGGAACGGGCCTTTCCCTTCGCAGAACAGGGGACGGATGTAGGCCGGGACGAAGCCGGGGAAGTTGAACGCGTCTTTCACCCCTTCGTCGTAGGCCACCTGGCGGATGTTGTTGCCGTAGTCGAATACGACAGCTCCCATTTTTTGCAGGTCAAGCATCGCCTGCACGTGCACCGCCATCGACTCGCGAGAAAGGCGGACGTACTTGTCGGGATCGTTCTTGCGCAGTTCGGCCGCCTCTTCCAACGTAAAGCCGCGGGGCACGTACCCGTTGAGCGGATCGTGCGCGGATGTCTGGTCGGTGACGAAGTCCGGCACGATGCCGCGGCGCACGAATTCGGGATAAATGTCGGCAGCATTGCCAACGAGACCAATGGACAGCGGCTTGCCCTGTTCCTGCGCCTCCCGGGCCAGCTTCAGCGCTTCGTCCAGGTCGTGCACCATCACGTCGCAATACCGGGTGTCTATCCGGCGCTGAATGCGGGACGGATCGACGTCGACGCCAATTACCACCCCTTCATTCATCGTAACGGCAAGCGGCTGAGCTCCACCCATGCCGCCCAACCCGGCTGTCAGGGTGAGCGTCCCTTTCAGCGTGCCGCCGCGGTGCTGGCGGGCCGCTTCCGCAAAGGTTTCATACGTCCCCTGCAGGATGCCCTGAGTGCCGATGTAGATCCAGCTGCCGGCGGTCATCTGGCCGTACATCATCAGCCCCTTTTGCTCCAACTCCCGGAACGTTTCCCAGTTGGCGTACGCCGGCACCAGCACGGAGTTGGAAATCAGCACGCGGGGCGCGAGCGGATGCGTTTTGAAAATGCCGACCGGTTTTCCCGACTGCACCAGCAGGGTCTCATCCCCCTCCAGGTTTTTCAGGCACTCCACGATCTTGTCAAAGCACTCCCAGTTGCGCGCCGCTTTTCCGATCCCCCCGTACACCACGAGGTCTTCCGGACGCTCCGCCACTTCCGGGTCCAGATTGTTCATCAACATCCGCAGGGCTGCTTCCTGCTGCCATCCTTTCGCGTTCAATTGGCTGCCGCGGGGTGCGCGGATGATGCGTGCCTTGGTTTCTGCCATAGGGTCCTCTCTCCTTTTCCTCATTGTTTTCTCGTCATGACGCCTGCCATGAACGTAAGGATTACGTGCAGCGCCGTACGAACCGTCGCCCGGCGCGGGTCCTGCAGGGGATCAATGCAGACCACGTCAAATCCTTTGACTTTCGGGTTTTGGCCAAGCAGGTACACAGCGTCGAGCAGCTGCCACGACGTCATGCCAGCCGGCACCATGGCCGGGACACCCGGTCCAAACGCCTGATCCAGCACGTCCATGTCCACTGTCACGTAGATGGCGTCCGTGCCGCTGCCGGCAATCTCCATCGCCTTGTAAATCAGCGGCTCGATCCCTTCCCGGGCCACCTGCCGGGCGGTAAACTGGGTAATGCCCTGTGAAACCGCGTATTCCCTGTACGCCCTGGAGTTGGCAAAGCTGTGAATTCCCACCTGGGCGATGTGCTTCCCTTCCACCGTCCCCGACTCCAGTAGGCCGCGGATCGGAGTGCCGTTGGTCGGTCCGCCGTCTTCCAGATTCCGTACATCCATATGCGCGTCAATTTGCACGATGCCCACCTTTCCGGCAAACCGCCGCTTAAACGCCTTGACCGACGGGCAGGTGATGGAGTGGTCTCCTCCCGCGATGATCGGGAGCAGGTCGGGCAGCGCTTCGTAGACATTGGTCAGCGCCTGCTCGATGTTGGCGTGGCATCGGTACAAATCCGTAGGATGCATCTGGACGTCCCCCAGGTCGCGTGCCCGCAGCGCCGTCAGGTCGATGTCGTAATCGATGCTGTACGTCGTCACAGTGGGAAACAGCTCCCGCAGCGCATTGGGCGTCATGGAGGCCGCCGACACGCTGATCGACGTCTTGGAGAGCGGCACGCCGATAAACCCGACGTCAATCGGCTCCTCTCCGTCCCACGGTGTCAGCCACTGGGCCACTTTGGTCTCATAGCGGTCCCGCCAGTTGGACTGGCGCACCAGTTCCGGAGGATTCATCAAAGCAATCCTCTTTTTCAATAAAACCCCTCCTTGTCTCACCACGATCCAGCACTAGCCACCGAGATACGCTTTTTTCACGATGCCCTGCTCCTTTAGCTCCTCAGCCGTTCCGTGGAAACGGATCTCCCCGTGCTCCAGGACGTAGCCGCGATCAGCAACAGAGAGAGCCATCGTCGCATTTTGCTCGACCAGGAGGATCGTCATGCCTTGCCGTTTAATCTGCCGGATCGTCTGAAAGATGTCTTTCACTACGATCGGCGCCAGTCCCATAGACGGCTCATCCAGGATGAGCAGACGCGGTTTGGCCATCAGTGCCCGACCGATCGCCAGCATCTGCTGTTCGCCCCCGCTCATCGTGCCGGCGAGCTGGTCTTTTCGCTCGGCCAGCCGGGGAAACAATTCGAACACGCTCTCCATCTCCCGCTCCAGTTCTGCTTTGGAAGCCCGGCGCGAATACGCCCCCATCATGAGGTTATCGGCGACGGTCAGCCTGGGAAAGACCCGCCGTCCTTCTGGCACCATCACGATTCCTTCCTGCACGATGCGGTGGGTGGGAACTCCGTTTAATTCGTTCCCGCCATAACGGATCGAGCCCTTGGCCGGGAGCACCCCGCAGATCGCGTTAAGCGTCGTGGTCTTGCCCGCCCCGTTGGAGCCGATCAGCGTCACCACCTCGCCTTCCTCGACGGAGAGCGACAGGTCGCGCACGGCGTGAATGCTCCCATACCAGACATTCAGCATGTCAATGTGCAGCACCGCTGTCCACCTCCTCTCCCTCTTCCTTGCCGATGTACGCTTCGATTACGGCCGGATGGGAGACCACCGCCTCCGGCACATCGTCGGCGATCTTCACCCCGTGGTCCAGCACGGCGATGCGGTCGCACAAGCCGACAACCATGGAGACGTTGTGCTCGATGAGGATGACAGTCGTGCCCTGCTCGCGGATAAGGCGGATGAGCCCCATCATCTCCTGCACTTCCTCGGCGTTCATGCCGGCGGTCGGTTCATCGAGCAGAAGCAGCTTGGGCCGGGAGACGAGCGCACGGGCGATTTCCACCCGCCGCTGGTTGCCGTAAGACAGGTTTCCCGCCTGCTCGTGCTCGCAGCCCGCCAGTCCGACTATCTCCAGCATGCGCAGGCTTTCTTCCGTCACCATCCGCTCTTCGTCCCGGGCGGAACGAAGACCCAGGATCGACGCCCATAGCCCGGCGCCGGTTTTGTGGAACATCCCCACCTTCACGTTGTCCAGCACTGTCTCTTCCTTCAACAGCCGGATATTTTGAAAAGTTCGAGCGATCCCGCACCGGGCGATGCGATAGGGACGCAGCCCTTGAATCTCCCGTCCTTCGAATGCGATCGTTCCTTCATCCGGCTTGTAAATGCCCGTCAAAATATTGAAAAACGTCGTTTTCCCTGCGCCGTTGGGACCGATGAGCCCGACGATTTCTCCCTGGCGGACCTTGAGGCTGACATTGTCCACCGCCGTCAATCCGCCGAACCGCTTGATGATCCCCTGCATATCAAGCAACCCGATCACCGCCTTTGTCCAAGGGTTTGACCGCTGACCGGCGAATATTCACAAGTTTTGCGCCGGTTTTGCCAAATAACCCTTTCGGCCGGTACCGCATGATCAGCACCATGAGAATGCCGTACAGCATCATTTTGTAGGTGTCGAGGTACTTCGGATCGACGAGTTCGAACTCAAAGAGCCGAAACATCTCAGGCAGCATGTACAGGAGCGTTACCCCAAAGAAGGTACCGAAGATGCTGCCAAGCCCTCCCAGCACCACCATGCTCAGTACCGTGGCCGAAACGGTGAAGCCGAATGATTCGCCACTGATAAACGACACCTTGTGAGCAAACAGCGCCCCGGCCGCTCCCGCGTAGGCCCCGCCAATGGCAAACACCAGCACCTTGTAATACGTCGTGTTGATGCCCATTGACTGAGCTACCGTCTCGTCCTCACGAATGGTCATCCAGGCCCGGCCGATGCGCGACCCGGTCATCTTTTTCATGATGACCACGGCGGCAATCAGCACAACCGTCACCAGCAGCAGGTACCCTGTGTTTTTCAGCGCTGTCCCGAACAGGGAAGGCGCCGGGATCGCGTCAATTCCGTAGGCCCCGCCGGTGATCTCCGCGTTCTTGAAGAAGGACTGAGCGATCAGCCCGAGCCCGAGCGTGGTGATCGCCAGAAAGTCTTCCCGTACCCGCAGGCTGGGAAGCCCAAACAGCGCGCTGATAAGGAAGGTGACGACCACGGCGGCTGCCATGGAAAGCCAGGCATTCCACCCGTACTTCACAGACAGGATGGCGGAGGTGTAGGCACCGATGCCGTAGAACGCGGCGTGCCCCAGCGACACCTGTCCTGCGTAGCCCGTGATCAGATTCAGGCCCAACCCGAGCAGCAGGTAGATCATCCAAAAGACAACGATGTCAACGTAATAGGGATTGAAGAGATCGTCCATCGCCACCACCTACACTTTCTCCACGTGCTTGCCGAACAATCCGGACGGCCTCAACAGCAAGATCAGAATCAGGATCACAAAGGCGATCGCATCCTTGTCGACGACCATTTTGGTCATGAAACCGTCGCTAAGCGATTCCACAATACCCAAAATCAGGCCGCCGGCGATGGTTCCCGGGATGGACCCCAATCCGCCGAGGACGACCACGCAGAATGCCTTCAGCCCGGGGATTGCCCCCATTGTGGGAAAGAGCGAGTTAAAATTCCATGCGACCAGCACGCCAGCGACCGCCGCCAGTGCCGATCCGATCATAAACGTTACCGACACCACGCGGTTGACGTTGACGCCCATCAGCGACGCCGCTCGCATGTCCTGAGCGGCTGCCTGGATGGCGATCCCCATCCGGGTACACTTCAGGAACGCGTACAATAGTCCCAGGCCGATCAATCCGGCCAGAATGATGAACAACTTCACGTTGGTAAACGTGACCGATTCCGTTAACGGGATGACGGACACCTCGACACCCGTCTCGGGAAACGCCTGGGTATCGGAGGTGAAGATCACCTGGAACAGGTTTTCGAGGAAAATGGCAACACCTACGCCGCTAATCAAGGTGGCGATGGGATGGGCTCCCCTAAGAGGCCGGTAGGCAAAGCGCTCGACCGCCACTCCGGCCAGGGCAGCCACCGCCATGGCAAACAGGATGGCAAGGATAAACGGCAGGTGCAGATACGTGATGGCAATCATCGCTGCAAACGCGCCGACCATGTAAATGACCCCGTGAGCAAAGTGGAGCAGTTTCAATACCCCGTACACCATGGTCAGCCCGACGGACACCAAAATGTAGATAAAGCCGAGCGCCACTCCGTTCAAAATTTGCTGTGCCAGCACCCGTCTCACTCCTTTCCTGGCGAGAGTCAACGTTGTGAGAAAAAAAGGAGGACCACCGGGCGATCCTCACCTGCATATCACACCAAACCTAAACTCAGACAAAACGATCAGTTAGTGGTACACCTTGGATGTGACAAACTGGAACGTGCCATCCTTCACCGTCATGAAGATGACCGGCTTGATCACCTCGTGATCAGGGCCGAAGGAGATCTTGCCCGACGTGCCCTCAAAGTCCTTCGTCTCGTTGATCGCTTGTGCCAGTTTCTCGCGGTCCGGGCCCGCTTTCTTGAGCGCCTCAAGAATCACCATGGCGGCGTCGTAGCTTTGCGAGGAAAGCATGTCCGGTTCTCCCTGATACTTCTCCTTCCACGCTTTCACAAACTTCTGCACGACCTCGCGCTGGTCGGTGGTGTAGAACGACGTCGTGAAGACCGAATCTTCCGTATTTTCTTTTCCGAGCTCCAGATACTTGGGCGAATCAAACCCGTCCACCCCGAGCAGTTGGGCGGTGATCCCCGCTTCCCTGGCCTGCTTTACAATCGCGGCCGCCTCATTATAGTACCCGACGATATACAAGGCATCCGGGTTGGCTGCCTTGACCGCAGTCAAAAGAGAGCTGAAGTCCTTGTCCCCCATCTTGAACGGACGGTCAATGACGATGTCCGCCCCCAGTTTCTTCGCCTCTTCCTTGAATGCGCCGAAGATGGACTGGCCGTAGTCGATGTCCACATACAGCACAGCGAACTTTTTCTTGCCCAGATCGTTGACGGCGTAATCAGCCATAGCTTTCCCCTGGATCGGGCCGGTGTAGATGATCCGGTTTACGTAATCCCCGCCGTTGGTAATCTCCGGGTGAACTGCGTACGCAACTGTCATGGGTACTTTCGCTTCCTGTACCTTGGGCGCTACCGTCTTCGAGGGGCCGCTGTACGCTCCTCCGACGATTGCCACCACCTTGTTGCTGTTGATCAACTTTTGCACAGCTTTGAGCGCCTCTTCCGGCTTGCCCTGATCGTCTTCAGCAATCAGTTCCACCTTTTTCCCGTCAATCCCGCCTGCCGCATTGACCTGCTCCACAGCAAGCAACGCGGCATCACGGCTGTGCGTCCCGTCGGTCGCTGTGGGGCCGGTCAGCGGGCCGAACCAGCCGATTTTAATCGTATCGCCACCGCCGCCAGAACCTCCTGTGCCGCCACTGCCAGAACTGTTCCCTCCGCAAGCGCTTACAATCAGAGCCAAACTTACCAATCCCGTCAGCAACAACGAAGCTTTTCTCAAACTCACGCGACCCCCTCTATTGTTTTCCGACAACTCGCCCTACTGCGAATTATCTGAGTCTTACGCGATGTCGTTATCTCGTATTCTACTGCATTGATTGGTCCTCTCCACTAGGCGATATTGTCAACTGTTAGCACAATTTTGCTCGACGGTAGGCAGTGGGGGAACAGTTCGCGTACTTTTTAAACGTCCGGGTAAAGTAGTTGGCGTCCTGAAAGCCGACAACAGCCGCGATCTCCTGGATGGTGCAGTCGGTCGAACTCAGGTAGTACTTGGCTTTTTCCACCCGCAGCCTGTTGAGAAAGTCGATTGGGCTCATGCCTGTCTCCCGCTTGAACAGGCGGCTCAGGTGATACACACTGACGCAGCAATATTGTGCTACTTCTTCCAGCGTGAGCTTCCGGCGCAGGTTTTCTTTCAGGTAGCGGACGGCCTGACGAATGATCGGCGAAACATCGCTCAGGTCGTTTTGCTCCATGTACGCTGTCAAGCGGCGGGCGTATTCGCATACTTTTTGCACGAACTTGTCATACCGGATGGTCACGTACAAATCCTGAATAAATCTGGCGTTTTCCGACAGGATGAGGGCGGCATTGGCCCCCGAATCCAGCACCTGACGGGACATCGTAATCACCAATTCCACCGCTTCCGATTTGAACATGTTCACGTCATGGCGGTACGTCTGCGCCATTTTGTCCAGCAGCGCCCGCAGAGACGCGACCGTTCCCTCTTCATCGCCGATCCGAAGGCGTGCGACCAGTTCCGCCCGCTCTGCCGGCGTGAGCGGCGAGTCCCAGCCGGCTTCCCGTCCCTGCTTCTTTTCGTAGTGGAAAATGAGGGCGTTGCCCTGAAAAAACCGGTCCACCATGGCCTCTTTCGCTTCTTCGTAGGAAAAGTGAAGCTGGTAGGGGTTGTCGTAATAGCTGCCGATCCCGATCGATACGTTTACTCCGCGCTTCTTGCACCGTTCTTGAATCTGCCGGGCTATCCGGCCGGTGACCTGCCGGAATCCCGACTCCTTAGGAGAGTGCAGCGCCAGTTCCACCAGGACTGCGAGAACGCCCTCGGCCACCCACATCCAGACAAACGGTTCGCTGATCGCCTCGCATACGCCTTCCACCACCTGCTGGCCGATCTCCATGCTCCAATGAAACGGCTTGCCGATCACCAGATCGGTATAGCGGTCGATCGAGACCACCATCACCACCTGCGGGTGCACCCGGATGCCGAACGATTCCTGCATCTCTTCAAAACTGCCTTCGTGCACCAGCGTCCCCGACAACAGCAGGTGAGAAAACGTCGCCTGTACAGGGTCCTGTTTCATTGCGCTCACTCCTCGCTTTAGACTGCGATTGTGGCTCGGGCGTGGACCGGTGAACCGTGCCTGCAGCCGCAATCAAGGTCTTAGCCCTATGGTACAGTATTTCCGGCATGTTTGAGGATCGGGAAGCATTGAAAAATCCTGCCAATCGCCAGCCGGAAAGCTTGTCTCCACCGTCACCAACCCCCGTACGACATTCTGTCACACGGGGGTTGGTTTGTTTGCAGTCGCGTTATTTTTCGCGCTTTCTTTTATACTTGTTCAGGAATTCCAGAATGAGGCTTTATAAGTTTCTTATCAGCTTTTCAGCCTTGATATCTTTTTTCACTTCAAGATTCGCATTCTTATAATCGGACCACGATTCCAAAATAATTCTTGGTTCCGCTTCTATGATGTCCTTGGCTTTCTCCAAATCGCCTTGCTTGAACGCATTGATAATTGCGATTAAATCCTGACGATCTAACAATTTTACGTGATTGATGCCCGCTAACGTTTCACATGAAGTTGTGAAACTGGTTGACGCAATCACAATAGACTTTTTTGCTTTGTAATATCTCATTGAGGAATAGACCTGTTGGACAGCAGCGATTCCAACTGGATTATTGATATCTTGGCGCTTAGCCTGAATCACGTTTCGTACTCCGGAACGATCCGTGAAAACAAGGTCAGCGCCAAAATCTCCGCTTCCTACCGTCTTATAGACTCCCGTATACCCCAACGCAACAAAAAGGCGGTAGAGATACAGTTCGAATTCATGACCATCTGTCATCTTGTCAATATCTTTTATATCGATGTTTAACGGGTCAAAATCCTTCTGCACAGGAATAGAAAACTTCTTTGAACCAAATAGTTTGGCACCGGCAATAAAGATCATCATGAGAACAATTACAAAGATGGCTAAGATGGAATAAAACATGCTTCCTCCAAAACTCCTGCTAATTGCTCGTCTTTTCGACAATCAATTCCTTGAATGACCTTATTCCGTTACGTACTATCACATTTTTACGATTTCCGCCAAAACGTTGAACAGTCTGCTTTATCCCGAATGTTAAATTCAATGATTTTCGCAAGCAGATCGTAATGGACCGGCTTATTCCACGGGATTCGAAACAATCCCTTGGTAGCGCTGTAGCCGGCCTGTGCAATCTCATCGGCAAACCGCGCAATGCCCGCTTCTTCCGGTGAAACGCTCAAATGCTGCTTCGCTGTGGAAAAAGCGATGATAAATGTGCCGTGGTCGGTAAACATGGGCGTATTCCACTTGATATGCGGTTCCAAATTGGGGAATGTATTCGCAACCCACGCCAACACTTCCTTTGTCCGCTCACGGTGGTCGGGGTTATCAATGCCTGCCAAATACGCTGCAAAAACCTCCATGCGTCTGCCTCCCATCATCATGTCGTGCAACGTACTCCAACTTGCCTGTTGGCGATATGATTGCCGTCAGTCTCACACGTTATGTTCAGCAGAAATACGTCATAAACGTCGACCAACTGGCAGCGATGACATTCGCCTGCTGTACGCCGCCTTTTTAGTAATCGGCATACACTTCGCGGTACCTAGAACAAGAGAGGGAGCAGGATCACTTGATTGATGACGTGCGTAGTGACATGTCCGAGCATCGCATATGCCAATCCATGCTTCCAATATAAATAGCCGAACCCAATCCCTGGCAAAACGTTGAGCAGCATCGTACGAGTGACAGTTACCATGCTTACACCCAGCACTTGTGCAGTCGCGGGAAGATGCCCGGCAGCAAACAGAAGCGCGGCGATGACAATACCCGCCATGTACATGCCGCTGCTAGTTGCAGATCTCGTCATTTTGCTGACAAGCCATACAATGAGCGTCATGAGTCCGAACCGCAGCAGTATTTCTTCAATGATGCCTCCGTACAATACGCTGCCCAAAAAATAAAGCCAGGAAAATGCAAACTTCTCATCCAGTCCCAACGCTTCGGCAAAGACCAGCTTTTCCGGAATGGCGATCAAGCAGGCAGACAAAAGTCCGATGGCGGCTGCCGCGGCAAGGCTTTTGCTGTTATAAACAAACGGTTTGTTCAAACCTACTTTTGGCGAAGCCCACAAGCCTGCGATCGTGGCAATCCCCGCCAATACTGCTGTTTGCAGCATCGCCACGATGATCATGACGTTTTTTGACCCCAGTTTGGCGACAATTTCTCTTTCCATTTCAGGCGTTAACGACATGACTTGATGGGCGCCGATCACCCCACCGGCCACCAACCCTAAAATGAAAACAGCGATCACTTTTTTCATCGTTACCCTCTCCCAATAATCCCATCGCGCGGCGTTCCTGCTCGATGCCCCCGCAACAAGATTTGATACCTTGCCATATCCTCTGTTGAGTTGCAGCCGCCATAGATGTCGCATACGCCCATTTTGTCATATATTACCTGTATAAAGCAATTCGCGAATGAGAGACTGCGTTACATACGCTCCCGTTCGTTCAAAGGCTTAATCATGCAATCCCTTACCGTTGAGAATATGCGGCACGTATTTTTCAATCCTTGACTCACGCGTTTTGGATTGTTTGGGTTTGGAAAAATAAAGAATGTATGCTCTTTGCCGTCCCGGCGTCAATGCTTCAAAGGCAGTTTTCAAGGCAGGCATTTCAGCAAATTTCTTTTGCAGTTCCTCAGGAATGGTGAGTTCTGCCTTCTTGCTGCCATCCACTTTCAAGCCGGCTTTTTCCACTTCAATCGCTTCATGAATATAGGCTTTCAAGATGGGTTCCATCTCGATGATTTCTTGCACATTGGTGAAGCGAATCTGGCGCGCCGCCTGTACATGTTCCGTTTGTCGGATGAGAATGCCGTGAGTATCCTGCAGCAATGCTCCTTTGTGAAACAGCAGCGCACAGTATTCTTTAAATCCATGTATGAGAACTACGTTTTTGTTCTCATACGTGTAACAAGGATGCATCCACTTAAAATCTTCGGTCAGGCCGCAGTCTAGAACGATATTGCGCAGCGCCTCAAATTCTGCCTTCCATTTCGTCGCGTTCCTGATAAATTCATCGACTTTCGGATTCATGCTGCTGCTGGTCATGAAGTACACCCCTTTTCAATGTTTGATCACTATTGTCCGTTAGTTTCATCCTTTCCGTCAGTCTAACATGTTATTTTTCTGTCGGAAATGAGATAATCTTCTAACAACTAGGACCTCGGAGAGCAAAATCAGCCCAACGAGAAAAGGATTGAGCTTCGCCCGAGGCAAAGTTCAATCCCCTCATAGCTTTTCATCTAAATTGACAGACCGCCATCGACAGGTATGACAGCGCCATTGATATAGCTGGCCTCATCACTGGCCAGGAATACATACACATTCGCGACATCCCTTGGTTGTCCCAGCCGTCGGAGAGCGATTTTCTCCTTCATGCCTTGAAGTACAGATTCCGGCATTTTGTCTGTCATCGGGGTCACGATAAAGCCGGGAGCCACAGCGTTCACGAGAATTCCCTTCCTGCCAAGCTCTTTTGCCCACGTTTGGGTCATGGCGATCACCGCTGCTTTCGATGCGGCATAATTCGTTTGTCCGAAATTCCCCATCCTCCCCACAATGCTGCTGGTATTGATGATTCTGCCGGCGCCTTCCCTGATCATATGGGGTACCACCGCTTGCGTGCAGTGAAAGACACCGGTCTGGTTAATGGAAATCACGCGGTCCCACTGTTCCTGCGTCATCTTTACGAGCGTAGCGTCCATGGTGATTCCGGCATTATTGATCAAGACATCAATCTTTCCATAGCGGTTGATTACTTCACTGACCATCCAATCCACTTGCTCGCGGTTGGATACGTCAACGGCCAGTCCGAGGCCATTCACCTCGTTTGCCACTTTATCCACCTGCTGCGGATCACGGTCAACGACAACAACATGTGCCCCTTCGTTTGCAAATATTACACTCGCTTCTTTGCCTATTCCTCCTGCTCCTCCCGTAATGATGACAACTTTCCCTGCCAGTTTCATGCACGACACTCCTCATCACATTTTTGAATCCATTCCTTATGAGTTGCAATCAATTTGTCAAAATTATCCGAACATCATGTCCAATGCCAAAACGCCGAGTATGCCGTAAATCGCGACAAGGGTGTACATGAAACATACAGATTTGATGGTTTGTCCAATCGTCAAATTAAAATACTCCTTTGTCATCCAGAACGAGACATCGCTCGGCGGAGCCCAGGCAATGGAAGCACTTCCGATGGCAAGTACCATCAATTCAGGGCTCACACCTGTTTCTTGGACGATGGGCAGCATAATTCCTGCTGTCGTTAACACCGTTACGGTTGCCGATCCTACAGCCAACCGAATGATCAGCGCAATCAACCATGCCAGGATAAAGGGAGAGATATCCCATCCGTTTGTGACATCGGCAATGTATTGTGCCATGCCGCTGTCAAGAATTACTTGCTTGAAGGCGCCGCCGCCACCGAGGATGAAAATGATCCCTCCCATGGAGATCAGTGCACCCTCGGCAATTTTCATGATTTCAACCATCGTCTTTCTCTTTTTACGCAGCCCAAACACGTATACGGCGACAAGCAGGGAAACAAGCAGGGCGATATCCGCATTCCCGATAAAGGTCAGGGTTTGATTGATGATCGACTCTTTCGGAAATGCGAACTCTGCAATCACCCCGATCAAGATCAAGATAACGGGTAACAACGTCGTGAATACTGACGTTGCAAAGGATGGGACCTCAGCCATGTTAAATTCTTTCTTGGTGACCAAATGATTGGGGATGTTGATCTCCCAATTCCGATACAGCTTGGCAATCAACGGACCAAAAATCACCGTAGCGGGGATGGCCAGCAAAAATCCGTATCCCAACACAACACCCAAATTCGCCCCTAACGCAGCGGAGATTGCGGTTGGTCCCGGATGCGGCGGCAAGAAGACGTGGGTAATGGAGATTGCAGCCAGAAAGGGCATGCCCACCTTCATCAACTTCACTTTTGCTTCATTGGCGATTGTATACACGATGGGAATCAGCAAAATGTAACTGACTTCATAAAACAAGATTACCCCCAACACAAATGATGCGATACAAATCGCCCAATCCACCCGTTTTTCCCCGAAAATCTCAATCAAGGTAGAAGCAATTCGGTTCGCTCCGCCGCCTTCCGAGATGATTTTTCCAAAAACCGCTCCCAATCCAATAATAATCGCCAGATGCCCCAGCGTACCGCCAAGTCCCGCTTCAATGGATTTTACGATCGCTAACGGCTCCATTCCCAGGAAAAGTCCGACGAAGATTGCGGACAACATGAGCGATAAAAACGCATTGAACTTGCATACGATAACGAGCAGAAACAACAGGACAATCCCTAAAAACAATGCGACAAGCGGCATACCCGTACACTCCTTTCCATTTTCGAGGATTTCAACATCAGGGGCTTTTCCCGCTTTCCTATAGACGCGAACCAAAATAGACAATATTGTCTTCGAATTTCGGAGGTCTGCCCTTTTTCTCCGCTTCTTTCACCAACTGAACGACCAAATCGTTGTACGGCGTTTTAAGCCCTGCCTCCCTTCCTTTTTTGCTGACGAAGCCGTTGATGTAATCAATTTCTGTCGGTCTCTGTTTCTCCAAATCTTGCAGCATGCTGGCTTTTGTATTGCTGTGCGGTCCCCATACTTCCCGGTAAAAGCTCATTTTATTAGGGACGTCATCGAGATCCCGCAGCTCAAGGAATTCCATGTCTTTTCCCTGCATCGGCTCCAGGCGGATTCCGTGCGCATGTGCCACCTTGATCGTTTCATCGGCGATATGGGCCAAATGAAACATCGCTGCCTCATTCCTCAAAATGTCACCGAAACGGCAGCCCAATGCCGCCGACATTCCGCTAAATGTGGCATTCATCAAGAGTTTTGCCCACTTGATTCCCTGAATGTTGGCTGAAATATGACAATGCCCAACGAGATCCAGCACCTTCTTTACTTCCTGGATGCGAGGCGTTATCGATCCGTCCAGTTCTCCAATGTCAAACGCATAGTTTTGCATCGTATGTACTTCCGTCGCCAGCTCTGAAATCCCAGGTCCCAACCATGTCGCCCCGAACCCGACCACGCCTCCGATCGTTCTTTCGCGCCCGATCACGGACGAGACATAATCTTCAGGCACACCATTTTGCAGCGTACACACGATGCTGTCCTCAGACAGATGGGGGAGCAGTTGTGCCAGCGTCGTCTTGTTATAAACCTGCTTGGTCAGCAGAAAAACCAAATCATACGTACCTGTCATTTCGCTCGGCACAATCGCTTTTACGGGTACACACAGATCCAAAAAGCCGGTAATTCTTGCTCCTGAATTGTTGAGTGCGTCCACATGCTCCTTGTTAATATCGATTAACTCTATCTCTCGCCCCCCTTTCGTAATCAGCGCTCCGATGATCGTCCCCAACGAACCCGCACCCATAATTGCCATTCTCATCTGTTCTCCTCCTCACTCGCTGATTCTCTTCATTGGTCTGGTGTGAAGTCTGGTCCGATGTGAAATCGCTTACATTTTTTTCGTGTAAGATCGTTCTCATAACGTGCTCGCTGTTAGTGTTTTGCTGCACGTTTCGATTGCTTCAAGCCCAAAATCTCTCTCGCTTCATTGGGTGTTGCAACGTCTCTCCCCAGCATGTTTGATAATTGAACGATTCGTTCCACAAATTGCGCATTCGTCTTTGCCAGTTCACCCTTCCGGAAATAAACACTGTCCTCCATGCCCACGCGGACATGTCCCCCCAACAGAATGCTCATGGTATTGATCGTCAGTTGATCTTTGCTGGCCCCGATTGCTGACCACGTGGAACCAGGGGGAAGGCTTTCAACCAAAAACATCAGATTTCTCGGGGTAGCCCGCATTCCTCCCTGTATGCCCAGGACAAATTGAAAATGTGCGGGCAAATCAATCAGACCTTTTTCCGCCAACCTCAACGTATTCTCCAGCATGCCGACTTCAAATATTTCAATTTCCGGCTTGATCTGATGTTCTTTCATTTTTAACGCCAACCGCTCCAGAAACTGTGGAGTGTTATAAAAGACATGCGAGCCAAAATTCATCGTACCGGCATCAAAGGTCGCCATCTCCGGTTCCAATTCACAAACCTTCAGCCTGTCTTCATCGTTCATAAACAAACCGCCAGCCGTCGTTAAGTTGATAATGATATCGCACTTGTCCTGAATGCGAGCGACGACTTCCCTGTACGTATCCAAATCCAAGGTATTGTTTCCGTTTTCATCTTTCACATGAATATGTGCGATTGATGCGCCCGCTTGCCAAGCCTCATAAACGGAATCGGCGATTTCTTTCGGAGTAAGCGGCAGATAGGGCGTATGCTCACGAGTCGTCTGAGAACCTGTGGGAGCAACGGTGATAATCAATTTTTCCATCGCAATTCCTCCTCGCATCGTTTTTGAATGCTTGCTCGCCAAAAAGCCTCATCGAAACGTTTCGATAGAAAGCGTAAAAAAAGACGTGGAACCTCTGTGATTTTCAGGCTCACATGTTTGTGAACAAAGCAAAAACATGGATGTTTACTTCTCTTTTTCACTGTTTTCAGCAATCCTCATCGACGGACAGACACTACACTTCTAGCGAAACGTTTCGCTGCTTGTGATTCTGATTATAATGACCACTATGTATAAAATCAATATTTTTTGCAGAAAATTTTTATAATTTCTACTACAACCACAAAAAAACCATTTTCACTTTCACCAAGAAAGGAAAATGGTTAAGACTGAAGACACACAGATTGTTCGAAGGAGAATCACGTTTCCAGGCAGAGCGACTTGTGAGCCCTACCGAGCGGAGCAGCGATTTGCGGGAAAAAGGAGCGCCACCTTTGAATAGACGGCGTAGCAATGCGGCTTTGGCGATCCCCCGCAAATCGATGCGTAGCGTGCCGCCTGGCTTCCCTGCTGGGCGAGCACGGGCCCCGCCGAACGCGAGCGTTAGCTTGTGTTCGGTGGGTAAAGCACGGAGCGGATGACGGAAACGTGTTCTCCCCGCTACGGCTACTTTGTCTACACACTGACCATTTTTCTTTCATAAAGAAAGGAAAATGGTTATTCAGCTCATTTTCTTTTTTGTGCGCCGCAGCTTTCACGGATGACCAGGGATGGCGTGAGGATAATTTGCCGCGCCACCATCTGTTCCTTTTCCTGTATCATCTGCAGCAGCAATTCCATCGATAGTTTCCCCATCTCATACGTGGAGTGATCGACGCTGGACAGGGGGACCAGGAAATTTTCCGAAAAGGAGCTGTTATCATTGCCGATAACGGCAATATCCTCGGGTACGCGAATACCCGCTTCTCTCAGCCCCTTGATCACCCCGAACGCGACAATATCGCTCACCGCACAGATTGCCTCGGGCAATTCCTTCACCTGTTCGAGCATCTTTTTTACATTCCGGTACCCCGATTCCATGGAGTATTCCCCGTCATACAAAAGCATGGGGTCTACCTCTAATCCGTGTTGAGCCATACATGCGATAAATCCGTCTTTTCTCTCCCGTGCCGTGTTGATTTCCAAATTGCCGCCAAAATAGGCAATTCGTTTGTACCCCAGTGAAACCAGGTGATTTACGGCTAATTCAGAGCTGAGCGGATTGTTGATTCCGACGAAATTTTTATCATACCCGGGCGGCTTTCGGTTGATTAACACATACTTTAACCCTGTTTTTTCAATTTCGTTTAAATCCTTTGCTGTAGCAATATTCGCCAGAAGAATGCCGTCGACCTGTTTTTCGACCATCAGCTCCAAATATGCCTGAATGCGATTTCGGTCATTAGAGATATTGCATAAAATTACGTTGATGTTATGGTCAAACGCCACATCTTCAATGCCTTTGATCATCGGCGGGTAAAAGGGATTTAAGATATCTGTCACGATGAAGCCAATGGTATTCGTGGACTTCTTTTTCAGGCTCCGCGCTACTGCATTTGGCCGATAATTCAGTTCCTCAATCGCCTGCATCACTCGCTTCGTCAGTTCCGGACTCACATATGCGGATTGATTAATGACGGCCGAAACGGTCGAAAGTGACACTTTCGCTCTCTTGGAAATGTCCTTCATCGTAGCCATGTGAACCCTCCACGAAAACGTTTCGATACTGTTACTGTATACGAAATGTAGAACAATTGCAATTTTAATACGGTTAAAAAAATACAGTACATGTAATCAACCAGAAGCATTCGTTATGGATTAATGTCAGCATGATTTGCTTTTGAATCCTTTCCTTGGGTGCAGATCACCTATTCAAACCCAAAAAAGACAACCAGAAGACACTCACGGGGAAATCCCCCTGCACGTGCTTCGAGTTGTCGCGTAAGTGCGGATATTATATTGAAGATTTATGTAACGCATCCGGCTATGCTGGATTCGGAATGAGTCCAAGGCTGCGGACCCGCTGTCTGCGCATCCACTGCGTTGCGACCCATTTTTCCCCTCGAACAACGGGAACGCTGCTGTGCAAGGTCAAGTCGTTCAAGGCTTGGTCGCGGTAAAAATATTCAAAGTACACCGCAGAGCCGCGTTTTGGTTTCACCGATAACCGCAGTAACGGAAAGACTGTCTCTCCCCCTTCTTCCACATCGTTCAAATAGATGACCAGCGTGCTGATCCGATTATTCTTGGCCGAAGGAGTATTTGGACGGAAAAAGTCATGATGAGCCTTGTATTCTTGACCGGGAGCGTAGTGAAGCACTTGTAATCCTTCTGCGTGTTCGATCGGCACGTTCATCAATTCGGAAATTCGCCTTTCAATGCGCCGAATCAACGGGTTTTCCTCTTCTTCAAAAAACATCCCGCGGCTCGAGCGAATCTGGCTGACCACCTTGTTGACAAGTCTGGATTCTTTTAGACGGGAGGCGGCTGCCTCAATCAACTGCTGGCATTCGTCGTCACTCAGCACCGGTTCAAACCGCATGACCAACGGCACTTTGTTGAGGAGCTCTGCCGCTACGACGCAATCATTGAGGGAGTAGAACGATTGAATCGGCAAGATGGAAATCTCATCGCTCATATCTCTCACCACTGCTATTCTGAACAGATTGAGATAACGAACTTGCATCAATGATTATACATCAGCAAAGGTTTTTCTGATAATATCCCCTTTTCGTTGATTTTTTCGCATAACGCTGCAGGAACACGCGATTGTAAGCCTCTTTCCCGCATAAGTGGTAATTGCGTTGTGCAGACCGGCGCGGACTTTTGCAGCGGGATGGGCGGATTGCCGTTATCCGTTTTTCCAGATGTACCTCGGCCCCTCAGCTCCAATCACTCCGCTCGGTATAAACCCCGCTTTTTCAAGCACTCTTTGGGAGGCAATATTGTCCGGCTCTGTCTCGGCTTCTATGGATAACACGCCTGGCTGTTTCGATGCCCAGCGAACCGCTGCGGATACTGCTTCCGTCATCAACCCTTTTCC
Source organism: Brevibacillus sedimenti (assembly GCF_020923495.1). Classification (GTDB taxonomy): domain Bacteria; phylum Bacillota; class Bacilli; order Brevibacillales; family Brevibacillaceae; genus Brevibacillus; species Brevibacillus aydinogluensis. Next base: position 1,683,293 of record NZ_CP064048.1, on the reverse strand, counting down.
TTCGTATTCCGGATTTATTCCGTAGCCGATTTCAACCATTCCATTGTCGTTCAGTCCTTTGAACGACAAACTGCCAATAATTTTCCCGCTTCCATCGTTCAGCTGCAACACCCACAGCGCATGCCAAATGCGCTGCTCCGGATTCTCCAGGCAACCGGCAAGCATTTCTGAATAGGCGGCTTTCAGCGCTTCGTTTGATTCGTTTTGAATCACGTCACGCATTTCTTCATCAGAAAGCGGATAAATGTTCAGTCTCTCTGTTTGAATCATTAATATACTTCCCTTTCTATCGTTTCATTCAGGGTTATGATGGTTGGCAAGAAACTGTTTCGTTCAAGTATAACGTTACATATAGGATCGTCAGTCCAAATCTCATTACGAACCCAGATGCAGCTTTACTGCATAGATGGCATCATCCCATTCTGCTGGTACAGTGCCTATTTCTTTCCAAACTGTGAGAGCCTTGCACGGGCATCGGCAAAGTCCCCTAGACTCGAATAGCCGTATAGCGTCTCCAGTCTCAGTGCGTCGTCCAATGGGCGTCCGATCAGTTCAAGGATGGTCTCCTTGGCGGAACGAACGGCATTGCGGCTGTTGCGCCGTATCATGTGCGCCGTCTCCTCGGCGGTCTTCATCAGTTCTTCAGGCGGCACGACGCGGGTGACCAGTCTTAGCGCGAGCGCCTCCTGGGCCGAGACCTCCCGTCCTGTCAGGGTGAGATCAAGCGCCACGCCGATTCCGGCTACCGCCACCAGGCGGACAAGGCCGCCATCACCTTGGTGCAGGCCATAGCGCACCTCGAAGACGCCAAATTTGGCCTGTTCGGAAGCGATGCGGATATCACAGGCCAGGGCGATTTCCAGCCCGGCGCCGACGGCATAGCCGTTGATCGCAGCAATGATAGGCTTGTAGATACGGTGCTGCCCACGAGTCAGCCCACCGCCGAGGCCATGGGGGATATTCTTGCGGATATCCAACATGTTGGCCCCCTCCCACTTGGGGATAAAGGTCTTCAGATCGGCGCCGGCGCAAAAAGCCCGCCCACTGCCGGTGAGAATGGCCACATCCACGGCATCGTCGGCGGCGAAATCCCGCCACACTTCCGCCAGTTCTGCGTTGGTGGCCTCGTCAATGGCATTCATCGCCTCGGGGCGGTTGAGGGTGACATAGGCGATGCCATTGCTTTTTTCATAGAGAACATTGCTCATAAGGATGTACCTCCCGGCGTCCCCTGCAAGGGGACATCAACATTTTTTGTCCAGCTTCGCCTTGGCGATGGTCAGGCTGGCGTGGGCAACGGTCTTGCCGTTCATACTGCAATGTCCACGGAAGACGCGACCTCGGTGAAAAAGCACCGTGCATCCAGTAGTAATGTGATGATCTCCCCAGTAATGCTACAAGACAGAAGATTGACTATTCAGATAATGAAGTCCCTATAATTTTAAAGCCCGCTGGTTTTGTCTGCAACACACACAACCATTTTAGAGATAAAAAATAAAAACCCTTGATACACAAGGGTTTTCTGCTCTATTTCAGGGTCAGCAGCGCCACACTCTCCACATGTGTTGAGGTGACAGTACAAACAAACCGAAGGAATGGCATTTGCTCTAACAAAAAAAGCCTCTCCTAAAAAAGGAGGGCTTTGCTTTTTAATAAATCAATGTAATCTTGGTATGCCTCAGAAGTAAGTTCATTTAAGTTTATTTTGTCAGAAAAAGGTTGAAGTGTAATTAAGATATCATCAAGAGTTAATTGTTCTGTAGCTCTATACAAGTCAATTCGCATCAATAAATCCTTAGTATAGGGACGTTTTTCATCGAGGAAAACTACTCCAGAAAGAAAATCCCTTACAACCTGACTATTCAATATCGCGTAGGTAAAGACTGCTGTTTTGTAATCATTAAAAGCAAGGAAATAACATGTGTCATCTAACATAACAGGTCTATTATTGATTGGATATATTAAAGTGAATTCTGGATTTTTATACATCCCAGAAATAGCGACTTTATAGGGTGAGAAAGAATAGTCACCTACCCCAAATATTGAAAAGCTAGGCTTTCCTTTATAGATACTAGACTTTCTCGCGTCAAGTTTGTTTTTATGGGATAGCAAATAAGACCAGAGTTTGGGATATTCTTTCTCAATATAATCGGTACATTCTCCAATATATTTTTGAGTTACAATGATCTTTTTTCTGACAGAATCAGATAAAATTCCTCCTTTTAGGTCAGAACTTTTAAGTAAGTCGTATACTAAATCCGTTTCAATATCCACAATTTCTTTTAACTTGTTAGTTAATTGACCGCCCTTTGTTTCTAATTCCATGACACTGGAACAATCGTGTTTTATTCCAGATCGCCATTCAAATTGACATTGATTATCGATCAGATGGGTACGTTGATACTTATCGATGTTTGATACAAATTTATCATTATACCATCCAAAAGTAGAAATATGTTTTTGTGGCTCGTCTAGTTTATAAGTTTTACAAACAGAATCTTTTAATGGTTTTCCAAGTCTTACAACAAATAATGAGGCTTCAGTAGCTGCGTTAAACTCCTTTTTTGCATCTATATTTAGCAGCTTGATTTCAGTGATGTTAAACCTTTTTTTTGGGAGGTCATGAACAATTTTTTTTGCAACTGAGTTCTTACAAAGCATTGCAAGTGTGCCATTAACATTGGAAAAAGACTCTAGCATCCTAAGGATAATATACTCGCAAATATCAAAGTTACTTTTTCCTGTTAATGCATCTAACCCTTTATATTCTTTAAAATTGCTTTTATGGGGTAAGTTTTTTGCATCGAGACCACCTAGTTCAGAGTTAGTTACCCATGGTGGGTTACCAATTATTAACACCTCTTCATTAGAGTTAAAAATACTCTTATCAAAAACATGACTAAAAATGTCATCGTGATGCAAATAAATATCCGGTTTTCGATTTGAAGATTTTTGTTTCTCCAATAAGGTTTTCTTACAATACCAAACGTACCCCTTATTAATTTCAACTCCATAAATCATTTTTACGCTAGAAAAATAATCCAAGGCAGAATATATAAAGTTACCTTTTCCAAAAGTAGGTTCTATGACAATAGTAGGGGTACAATCGTAATTTTTAACCAAGTATTCACAGACTTGATTAGACAAATGTAGAGGGGTTTGATAATCACCAAACTCCCTCTCACCCTGTAACAATTCTTTGTTCGCAAAATTATCATAATGACTAATATCATCTACTGAGGTGTAGTAATCAACGATACCCGTTTCTTTATAGATTATATCGTTAAGAGTCATAATGTCTGTAATAGTCATGTTAGTAGGATACCCCATTAAGATATTATTGTTCTGAATCATATAATCTTCACTATTCCATCTACTTTATTCTTTGGTAAATCAACTATACGTTTATACTGCAATCGCCATTGTAGGGCATTCGATATAGTTAAGTAACCCTGCTCGGGTGGATTACTTAGAATTTCTTCTGCAAGCCCTTGATAAATAATTTCATCACCTGGCAATGCTCTATCATAAAAATAGGCTATTAAATCATCAATATTACCATCGTTTTCGAGAATTTGACGTATACCTCTAGTTGTTTGATAATCACCCGTTCTAGATTTATCGATGAAAGCACAGCTTACAAAATCTAATGTAGTTGTTTGGGTTGAAGGGTCGTCCTTTTTATCATAAACAAAAAGTAATAAGTTATATCCAAGTCCGTAGATTTTTTCTCTTGGAGACTTAAATGGACAAGATGATTGAGGTTGTTTAATTGAAGTAACCTTAATATCAGTATTTATTGACTCCGAAGGTAGGTCTATTCCCCTCGCAGAACTCCCAATTTCGATGGTAAAAGATTCTTGTAAAAACTGTTGAAATGAGTGTTCAACATATGTACCAACTGCTTTTCCGTCAGTAATTCCATATAATGAAGGATTCTGCTTTTGTGACTCAAGTTTACAGAACTCTTCTGCCTTAGCTATTAAATCTGAAATCGTTAATACCGGCTTCATCTCAAAATTACTCCTTCTTGAATTTCAAGCTCATAATATCATATTGCTCTTCGTTATTCCAAGCTATTTATGTAGCTTTATTCCGCAATATATAAAGAAATATCCCCGCCCCAGTGCCTAGTGATTGACTTTTTAATAATATCGCGGTTGTTACACTTGTTAACAGCATGAGGAGTATTGTGAAAAAACGTGTACGTACAAAAAAGCCCCACCATTGGTAGGCGGGACGTATTAAAAGAGCGTGATACCGTCTATTATTAGTCGCTCTCCCCGTTAATATACCTTCTTGCAGTTCTAATTCATAGATGCTTGAATTTTTTCCCCTATTTTATATTACCCTCTATCCTCTCCTATTTTTAATTTACTTAGATGATTCCGTTTTTTCATTAAAATATCTTAGTTTCATTTTGTCCGAGTCTAATAAAAAAACAGATGTATATTCGCTTCCTAGTTGATCCTAAATTTTTCTTCCTTTACGCATGTGTGTTAAAACTCCCCATGAACAACTTATATTGAAAACAAACGAAACAAGGATGGTGAGAGAATTGGAAAGGATGTTTACGGTAAAGGAAGCAATGGAAGTATTGAATCTTTCCAAAAGCACAATTTACCGTTTGGTTGAAAACGGTACTATTAAAGCCGTAAAAATTGGCGGTTCTATACGTATCCCTCAAGCTGAGTTAAGAAGATTCATTCTTGAGGACAGAACAGGGAGGTAAGAAGAATGATAATTAATAGTAATTCGGTTTCCCTTACAGAAGCATCAGAATTATTGGTGATACCAGAAACCGAAGTATTGCGTCTCAGTCAATACGGTTATTTAGAACAGTCAAAGACTTTAAACGGAAAAACAAGGATAGCCCTCCACAGCATAGAGAAGTACGCCCGCCGCAATAATCCTCTACAACATAAGCAGGGGGGAGGGCTAACAACGATGGATTCGGGACGGTAAACTCTCCCTCTGTGTCACCGCCGGGATATAATTGACCCAGGTTCGCCGGAAAGAAAATGACCCACCCATAGCGAATATATCCCCTTCGTAATTAACGGCCAAGTTAATCTTCGGAGGGAGACACATGCTAAGGAGTGGGATAGTGATATCGTTACATACCATGAGGGCAGAAGGCAAGAGTATTCGTGAAATTGCCCGTCTAACGGGGCATTCTCGAAATACAGTTCGCCGATATCTCCGGGGTGAATTCTCCCCCGAAAAGGGAACCCGTAAATCTCGTGGTTCCAAGCTTGATCCGTATAAACCGTTCCTGCAGGAACGTCTTCAAGAAGGTATCTATAACTGCGAGGTTTTATTCGATCTTCTACGAGAAAAGGGGTATACCGGGGGACGTACCATCTTGAAAGACTATGTGAAGGACTTCCGTCCTCCCAAACAAGTTCCCGCTGTTCTTCGTTACGAGACGAAACCTGGTGAATATGCACAGGTCGACTGGGGACTGTGTGATTACGTAGATTTGGACGGTACAGTCCGAAAAGTGCCGGTATTTGTCATGGTATTGGGGTACTCTCGTTCCACCTATATAGAGTTCACTAAGCGTTGTGACATTCACAGCTTTCTTCGTTGCTTGATTCATGCTTTTGAATATTTTGGGGGCATCCCAAAGGTAATGCTGACCGACCAGATGAAAACCGTCGTACTGGGCATGGGAGATGATCGAAAACCTCGCTGGCATCCGCTTTTTGCCGACTTTGCTGCAGCGATTGGGCTTGTTCCAAAAGTATGCAAAGTTCGACGCCCCGAAACAAAGGGAAAAGTGGAACGAGGCGTTCAATACGTAAAAAACAACTTTCTTCCTGGCAAACGCTTCGTTGATTTACAGGATCTCAATCAACAAGCCCTACACTGGTGCGAGCGGATTAACCGCCGTATTCATGGAACAACCGGCGAACGTCCCATCGACCGACTCCGTGAGGAAAATCTGTCGCCTATCCCTTCAGCTGAACGATGGGAAAAATACTTGCATGAACCGAGACAGGTCAGCCGAGACGGATTTGTTAGCTACGATGGTGTACGATATGGGGTTCCATGGAGGTACAGTGGACGTGAGGGTACCGTGCGAGAAGTGAATGGGTGGGTGGAAATCTGGGCCGACGGCACATGTATTGCTCGACACCAAAAGGTCTATCGATCCCGTGCAACTGTTTTTTGTGAAAACCAGTATGCAGGTCTTACGACTGCTCAAGGATATGCCTATCCACGTCCGCAAGCCCGACAGATTTCATCGCAGCAAGTGGAAGTGCGTTCGCTGGATGTCTATGAGCAGCTGACGGGGGTGGGAGCATGATTGAACTGGAACAGGCACGGCTACGTCTTGAGGAACTTGGGCTTCAGCAAGCGGCTCTACTCTTGGATGCCCATTTGGAAGCGGCAAGTCATGGACAGCCCACCTATCTGTCCTTTCTCAACATGCTTCTAGATGCAGAGATAGCGGAACGTCAAAAACGGAATATGGAGGTACGCACCAAACTCGCACACTTGCCTTACCGAAAAACGCTGGAGGAGTTCGATTTTGCTTTCCAACCCAGCATTGACGAACGGTTGATTCGAGAGCTGGCCACGATGACTTTTGTAACCCGACACGAGAATGTCTTGTTCTTAGGGCCTCCCGGAGTAGGAAAAAGTCATCTGGCGGTGGCGTTGGCTGTAGAAGCCATCTCGCAAGGGATATCCGTTTACTTTGTCAGTCTCTCGCAACTCATCGAAGATCTGCGAAAAGCTTACACGGAAAACAGGCTGGATAAACGCCTACGCATCTATATTCGACCAAAGCTCCTGATTATTGACGAAATTGGTTACTTACCGTTTGACAGTTTGGCAGCTAACCTCTTTTTCCAGGTAGTAAGTGCAAGATACGAGAGAGGGAGTATTCTGTTGACCAGCAACAAGAGTTTCGGTGAATGGGGGGAACTGATGGGCGATCCGATACTTGCTACGGCTATCCTGGATCGGCTCTTACACCATTCCCACATCGTCAATATTAGGGGGAATAGTTACCGACTTCGTGAGAAGATGAGGACTGGAGCCTACGGCTCCCCCTCTACCACCTAACCAACAAAAAATCGCCGGGTGGGTCAATTCTAAACCGGCGATGGTGGGTCAAAATAAAGTCGGCGTTGACACTCTGCAAATTGGGCGGTTCAGTCATTTGGATTGCTGAGAAAGAACTAATTTACTATTCTATGCAATCGCATTCGTTTGGAGTGGAGAAAATGAAGGTATGGACATTAGAACAAATTGCGCGGTCTTTAGGTTGCTCAGTTCAACAAATTCATAGATTATGTGTTTTGGATAAATTGCCTAGCTACAAGGAGTCAAATGATAGGCTTAGGTCTATTTATTCTTACAGGGTAAAAGAAGCGGATTTACTAAAATTCTTTAATTGTGACACTGTTGAACAGTTTAAGCGGTTAAACCGATAAAAGAGAACGCCTTCGAGTGGCGAATACTAAAAACAACATATCAAATTCCCCGTGGTTTTACGGTAGCACACGTAAAATAACCGTCTCGGCATCAATCTGCCGATGTGTCGCTCGTTAGAGGAGCATGTCCCTGTACTACTGGTTTTAATACTTTTAATACCACACGGTACAGGGCTAAATAAATTATCCCAGATTCTACATTTGTAGCCCCGTCACGGTCGTCGAAAGGCGAGGGAGTCATGACAGAGTGTACTTTACCGTACACACGTGGTAAAGCCGTACCTGGGCACGTCAGATGTCATGTAGGAAACCTCAAACCACCTGTTTCCTTACTCTCCCCCTAAAATGGGGGGAGTTAAAGTTTCCTAAACCACCTTTTCTCTTGTTTGATCATAAATAAAGCCCAGAGAAGAGATATTGGGTGAGCGAAGCGAAACCCGTGGGTGTAGACCGGAGCGAAGCGGAGGGCTACCCCACCATTTGAAAAGTCAAAATAAGCGCCCCCACCGAAGGTGGGGAAAATGATGAATCAATGCTAGTACTTCAATACGGACTGCTAACTGTATGGTAGCTTGATTGGTTGTTGTTTAAGTAGCACGTTGCACACTTTAACCTACCTTACTGACTGTAAGAATACATAGGAATAAAGCACCAAAAAACTACATCCTTCCCTTTTTTCGTTGCCGCAACTTTTCTCCGACATGGAACGACCACTCCCTGTAGGGGGGATGAAAGAATGATAATTGAACGAAACTTTACGGGAACAGCTAACCTTGAGGACATTTTACTATCCATACTAAGTGGTCAAATTGACAAAATTATCATGAATCCCTACGATGAGGATAGAGCAAATGCCATTCCTTCTGAAACGAAAGGAGTGGCGAAATAGATGAGGTGTGCTATCTATGCACGTGTCAGTACACGGAGGGAGGAACAGCAGAACAGTCTGCAAAATCAAATTGCCCTTGCAGAAAGCATAGCTAGGGAAAACGGTTTTACGGTTGTTGGTCAGTACATTGATAATGGAATAAGCGGTTCAGGTTTGAAAAATCGTAATGAGATTTTACGCTTATTGGATGACGCGAAGAAGAAAAAATTTGACGTTGTTATTGCTAAATCCGTTTCACGTCTAGCGCGAGACACTCGAAAAGGTATGGAAATAGCCTATCAATTGGAGAGCACTTCCATCCGTTTGATATTGCCCGAAGATAACTACGACACTGAAACAAGCAAAAGTAGACTGATGTTTAATTTGAAGGCAATCCTAGCCGAAGAAGAAAACTCTAAACTGTCTGAACGGATTAAACTAGGCTTACAGTCCAGTGCTAGACAAGGTAAACGTATAGTATCATTACCCCCGTACGGTTACACTGTTAATCCTGTTACCAAACGGCTAGAAGTCGATGAAACCACCGCTCCAATAGTAAAGGAGATATTCAGACTCTACCTACATGAAGGTTGGGGTATGTTTAAAATCAGCAACTACCTGATGAGGAAAGGTGTTCCCACTCCTAGAACAGTTTCCGGGGCGGCTAATGCGGGAACAAAATGGCATCAAAATACTATTAAGGGCATCTTGTCTAATCCTGTATATACCGGTAAACTTGTCTTCCATCGAGAAGAAACTACAGGTATTCTAGCTGAATCTGAACTTTACAAGATTAGACGTAAAGTTGAGCCTGACAAACAGATTGTCATTGAAAATGCCCACCCTGCCATTATTACAGAGGATGACTTTCAAGCCGTTCAGGAACTAATGAAAAAGAAAGGCGAGCGTAAAAGTAACGGGAAAGAAAGCCTGTTTGCTCATATTGCTAAGTGTGCTGACTGTAAAAGCGGTATGCACTTCAAACCTGATAGACGTAATGGGGCATATGTGTGCGGGGGCTATGTAAAATACACTTCCTTATATTGTTCCTCCCATATCATCGAAGAACAAGCGAGTCTATAAACTATTTTGTGTAAACTCCTAACCTTCAAAATAGAGTACAATGAATTCTAAGAAAGGTTGGGAGAGCCCATGAGCCTGATGACCAAAGAGCAACTCAAGCAGTGGATCAAGGAAAAGAACATGCAATCGGTGGAAGACGTCCAATCGGCCCTGAAGGAGTTGTTTGCCGACACCCTTCAAGAGATGCTGGAAGCCGAACTGGAGACATCTCTTGGCTACGCCAAGCACGACACGAAAAACAAGAAAACCACCAACAGCCGGAACGGCTACAGCAAGAAAAAGGTGCGTTCCGAGTACGGCGATGTGGACATTCAGGTTCCGCGTGACCGGGCCGGTGAGTTTGAGCCGACCATCGTCAAAAAGAACCAAACGAACGTGACGGGTATCGAAGACCAAATCATTGCCATGTATGCCAAGGGTGTTTCTACCCGCGACATTCAGGATCACCTGCAGCAGCTCTACGGCATCGAGGTTTCTCCTACCCTCATCTCCAACGTGACCAACAAGATCGTCCCGCTGATCAAAGAATGGCAAAACCGTCCTTTGCAGGCTGTATATGCGGTCGTGTTCCTGGATGCCATTCACTTCAAGGTGAAACAAGACGGTGCCATCGTCAACAAAGCCGCCTACATGGCCATTGGCATTGACTTGGAAGGCCACAAAGATGTACTTGGCATCTGGATCGGGGAAAATGAATCGGCAAAGTTCTGGCTTCATGTCGTAAACGAGTTGAAAAACCGGGGCGTGCAAGACATCCTCATTACCTGTGTGGACAATCTTCGCGGCTTCTCCGAGGCCATTTCCGCTTGCTATCCCATCACGGAAATCCAGAAGTGCATCATCCACCAGATTCGCAACTCGATCAAATACGTTTCCTACAAAGACATCAAGAAGATCACGTCGGCCCTGCAGCCGATTTATAAAGCGGCCACGGAAGAGGCCGCCTTGGAAGAACTGAATCAATTCGAGCAGACGTGGGGACAAAAGTACCCCCTTATTGTCCGTTCCTGGCGTACGAACTGGGCGGAAATCTCCACCTTCTTCAAGTACTCACCCGAAATTCGCAAACTGATCTACACAACCAATGTCATTGAGAGCTACCATCGCCAACTGAGAAAAGTCACCAAAGGAAAAGCCATTTTCCCTACAGACGAAGCCCTGCTCAAAATGCTCTACCTGGCAACCATGGATGTGTTACGAAAGTGGACGGGGAGAGTTCAGAACTGGGGCCAAATTCTGTTACAACTGTCCGTTCAGTTTCCGGAGCGAGTTCAACCATATCTCCGCTGAGCCTAACGGCTATTGGAGTTTACACAAAATCATTGACAGACCCGAACAAGCCTTATTACAAGCGGTCAAAAATGACCTCAGAGCGTTAATACAGGACAGTGTAAGAATAGAACGCTTTTACGGACTGGCTGAGGAAAAAGCTAACATTTTACAGTCCTCTATCAGAAGAGAACTGAAGCGGATTGACAAACAGTTAGTTGAACTAGACAAACGCTTTGACAAGTTGTTAGGTCTTCATGTTGAGGGGGCGATAACTACAGAACAATTCAAACAGCAAAATGAACGTATTTCCAAACAACAGCAAGCCCTAGCGAACAAGAAGGCTGAACTGAAATCCGCTTTAGAATCAAGAAAAGACTTTAATGAACAGTTGCAAGCCTTTATGAAAGAAGTTGAACGCTTCATTAAGCTTGACATTGATGATGAACAAGTATTAAAGCAGGTTCTGCAAAGGCTTATCCACAAAATTGAAGTATTCGAGGGCGGAAAGATTAAGATTCACTACAATCTTTCCCACCCTCTCCCCTTAAATTAGGTACAGTTTAGTTGACTGTATCTTTTCTTTCAAGTTTTACTATCACCTCCACATGCCCCGTATGCGGGAACATATCCACCGGCTGCACTTCCTTCAGCTCGTACAGCTCCGCCAGCACCTTCAAATCCCGGGCCAGCGTCGACGGGTTGCAGGAGACGTACACCACCCGCTGCGGTTTCATCTGCAAAATGGTTGTCAACAGCGCCTCGTCGCAGCCTTTGCGCGGCGGGTCGACGACGATCACGTCGGGGCGGATGCCCTGGTCTTTCCACGCAGGGATGACCACCTCGGCCGGGCCGGTTTCAAAGGTGACGTTGGCGATGCCGTTCAGTTCGGCATTGCGCTTGGCGTCGGCGATCGCTTCCGGCACGATCTCCACGCCGTAGACGTGACGGGATTTTTGCGCCAGAAAGAGCGAAATTGTCCCGATGCCGCAATAGGCGTCGATCACCGTTTCTGTCCCGGTGGCGCCGACGTACTCCAGTGTTTTGTTGTACAGCACTTCCGTCTGCACCGGATTCACCTGGTAGAACGAGCGGGTAGAGATGGCAAATTTGATCGGGCCAATGTAGTCGTAGATCACGTCGCTGCCCCAAAGCGTAATCGACGTTTTGCCGAAAATGACATTGGTCTTGTCCGGGTTGATGTTTTGCACGATGCTGGTCACACCCGGCACCTGGGCGCGGATGGACTCGATCAGCATCTCTCGCTGCGGGATGAATTCCTCTGTCGTCACCAGCACCACCATCACTTCGCCTGTACGCGCCCCCACCTTGGCCACCACATGGCGCAGGAGGCCGGTATGGCGCACTTCATCATACGGCTGGATGCCCAGCCGGGCGGCGATCCGCTTGACGGCGGCGACCGCTTCGTCGTTGGCCGGGTGCTGGATCAGGCATTCGTCCATGTCGACAATCTCGTGGGAGCGCTCGGCGTAAAAGCCGCCCACCAGCGCCCCATTCTGCTCGCCGATCGGCACCTGGGCTTTGTTGCGGTAGCGCCACGGATCGCTCATCCCGATCGTCGGATGGACGACGACCGCTCCTTCCCCGTCCACGGGAAAGCCGCCAATCCGGCGCAGGTTGTCTTTGACGATCTGCTGCTTGTGCCGGATCTGCTCCTCATAGGCGAGGTGCTGCAGCGAACAGCCGCCGCAACGGTCATACACCGGACAGGGCGGCTGGGCGCGGTGCGGACTGGCTTCGATCACGTCCAGCAGCGAGGCAAAGCCGTAGCTTTTTTTCACGTGCTCTATCCGTGCACGCACCCGCTCTCCGGCCAGCGCTCCCTGCACGAACAGGGTGTAGCCGTCCACCCGGCCGACGCCTGCACCTTCGTGATTGAGTCCGGTTATCTCCACTTCTACGGTTTGTCCGACGCGGACCGGCAGGTCAAGCTCCGGCTTGACCGCCGTTCCGCGTCGCTTCTTTGCTGTCTTGGCCACTACTGTTGCTCCTTTTCACTTTCATACTGAAAAACAGAAGGGGTTCCCCGCCGCCTTTGACCGCGTCATGGCGAGGGGCCTGACCTCACTGGCTCACGGTACAAACAATTCGAGATGCCCTGGCAGCGCTTCGCATACGCACGGAAGCTCGCCGCCCAGTTCCCCGTCCAGATTGAGCTGAACCGTCTCGCCTGACGGGGATGTCGCCTTGATGTAGTCGGTTTGAAAATACAGCAGGTTGGGGTCTTTTACATGCTCCCCTCGTATAGCCTGTGCCGCCAGGCGGATAAAATCGCCCAGGCCAACTTTTTTGACGACGATCAAATCCAGCTTGCCGTCGGAGATGTCGGCGTTGGGGGCAAGCCGGTCGAAACCGCCGACCGAATGGCTGTTGGTGATCAGGAAAATCATGATTTCTTCGTCGACCAGCACTTTGTCCCGCGTCTCCAGTTTGACGCGGATGGGATGAAGCGACGGCAGCTTTTCCAGTCCCTTGACATAGTAAGCCAATTGGCCCAGAAGGGTTTTCAGCTTGCTGGGCACTTCGTAGGTCAGGTTGGTCAGCGACCCGCCGCCGGCGATGTTGATAAAATACCGGTTGTTGATGCGGCCGACGTCCACCCGCTTCCGCTTTCCTGCTGCGATGATCTTGCAGGAACGAGTAATTGATTTGGGAATGCCGAGAGCACGCGCAAAATCGTTGCTCGTTCCGCAGGGGATGATGCCGAGAGCGGGCCGTGCGGGCTTTCCGGCCATGCCGTTCACCACCTCGTAGATGGTGCCGTCTCCGCCGGCGGCGATGATCACGTCAAAGCCGCGCTTGACCGCCCGTTCCGCTTCTTCGGTGGCGTCGTCTTCCCCTTTTGTCGCGTAGCACGACGTCTCGTAGCCGGCAGACTCCAGCAGTTCCAGAATGTCCGGCAGCCGCCGGCGCACGATTTCCCGGCCGGAGCTGGGGTTGTAAATCAATCTGGCACGTTTCAACGCATGTCCCTTCTTCCTGTACTCGCTCATGGCTTCTCTCTTTTCATCATATCCTGTATAGCCATTTTTGGGAATCGCTATGCTGTACCCGACATGTTATCATAAGAGGATAGGAAAAGATTACAATCGGAGGAGATAGGAGGAGCTTGTGTGAAACCCATCATCGTAGGCGTTGACGTAGGAGGAACAGCAATCAAAATGGCCCTGCTCGACACGGAGGGCAACATCCTTGCCAAAACCCAGGAGCCGACACCCGTGGCGGACGGCGAAGACAGCGTCCTGCAAAAAGTGGTGGACATGGCAACGAGCATGTTGCACCAGCATGGCTTTTCCAAGGAACAGGTGGCCGGCATCGGCGTAGGGATTCCCGGTCCGGTCGACGCGGCCAACGGCATCGTCTATCAAGCGGTAAACCTGCACTGGAAGCGCCCCGTACCGCTGCGCGACAAACTGCAAGCGCTCATCGGCCTGCCGGTGGCTGTCGACAACGACGCCAACACTGCCGCGCTTGGCGAGATGTGGCGGGGGTCCGGACAGGGTGCCAAAGATATGGTTCTGATCACACTGGGCACTGGCGTTGGCGGCGGCGTGATCCTGCACGGCAAGGTGGTCAACGGCATCCATGGCGTAGGCGGTGAAATCGGCCACATCACGATGGTGCCCGAGGGAGGTCCGGCCTGCAACTGCGGCAAGACCGGCTGTCTGGAGACGTACGCCTCCGCCACCGCGATCATCCGTGAAGGCCTAAAAGCCGCGCAAGAGGGGACAAGCCCGCTCCTGGCAGAAACACTCGCCCGCCAAGGCGACATCAAGGCCAAGGACGTCTTGGATGCTGCCAAGGCGGGAGATGCTGCCGCCCTGGCGATCACCGACCAAGTCGCTTTCTATCTGGGTCTGGCCCTCTCCCATCTGGCGGCTACACTCAACCCGGCCAAGTTCATTATCGGGGGCGGCGTCGCGGCAGCCGGCGAGTTTCTCTTTTCCCGGGTGCGCGAGTCGTTCCGCCGGTTTGTTCCGTTCTCTCACGTAGCGGAGTCGACCGAAATCCTGCCCGCAACGTTGGGCAACGATGCCGGTGTAATCGGCGCCGGTTGGCTGATTCGCGACTCCCTGGTGATAAGCGACTCCGTGGTTAAGTAGGCAGCATGCCGTATCCCCTCTCACCGCAACTGCTGCTGAACGGCGAAGACAAAAAAGGTGCGCCGGGCCAAGCGAACTGCCGACATTGAACGGCATCCGCCGCCCGGCGTCAATATCTCACGAACTATCTCACGACCGCTCCTTCCCGGCGGAACAGACGGGCGGTCGCGGCGATGATGGCGGTCACGTAGAGCAGCGACGTCCCCAGTCCGATCAAGGTGTGCAAGGGATCGACCTCACCGTAAAACGCCTCCTTGCACAAGGCCACCCCGTTGAAGACCGGCAAGACGTAGTACAGCGCAGGAATGTCTACAGGGTGGATGGGCATCAACATGTAGGACGGAATCATCGCCAGGATGACGACGCCGGTCATGTAGGTCTGCCCCTCCTTAAACGATTTGGCGACGGTGCTGAGCGTCAGCTCCAGCCCAGCGAACAAGGCGGCCAGCAGCACAATGGTCGCCGCCAGCACTGCAAGTGAGGCCGGGGACAAAAAGCCGAAAGAAAGGTCGGTCCCGTCCACCTTCAGAGGTCCCCACCGAAACACAAACGAGAGGGACAGCAGCGAGGCGGTGGCGCTGATGCAGCTCATCACCATGACCGCCAGCAGCTTGGCCGTCAGGATCTGGTTGGCAGCAATCGGAGTGGTCAACAGCGATTCCAGCGTGCCCCGCTCTTTTTCGCCGGCGACCAGATCGGTGGCGGCCGCCACCCCGCCGGAAGCGAGCGACAGCACCACCATCAGGGGAATGATCCCGGCCAGAATGCCGCCGGTCTGCCGTTCGTCGGACGCAGCGTTTTCGTACGTCGTTTCAATTGGCTCGATCGCTTCCACAGACAAACCCGCCTGCCTGAGCCGCATGCTGACGATGTCGGAGCTGTACTGCTGCACTGCGCTGTCGATCACGCTTTTTGCGTACACCGACTTTTGGTTGGTGTTGTCGTAGGCGACATGCAGCTGGACTCTCCCCCCGCTCCGCAGTACCTGGTCGAAATGATCAGGGATGGTCACAATTGCCCGCAGTTCTCCCGCCTTCAGCGCCTCCATCGGTCTGTCCGGCGACAGGATGCGGACGCCTGGCTGAGAGCGGAGATGATCCACCAGTTTCGACGTGCCTTCAACGGCGATCGGTACGTAGGAGCGCGCTTCCTTTTCCACGTTGCTGTACGACATGCTGAGCAAAAAGAACACAAACGGTATCACGACAAGCGGTATGAGAAACGTGCCGATCAAGGTCTTGCGGTCACGCAGCAGATCGAGCATCTCCTTGGCGAATATGGTCCACACGACATTTTTGTCCATCAATGTCTGCCCTCCTCGACCATCGCCATGAAGATATCGTCCAAGTCATTCATGCCGCAGCGCTCTCGAAGCGCTGCCACCGTACCCGCATAGCGGATGCTTCCCTTGTGAATGATCGCGATGCGGCTGCACAGCTTTTCAATTTCCCCCATATTGTGGCTGGAGAACAGGATAGTCTTTCCCTCTTCCCGGAGCATCGTCACCATGCGCCGAAACATGTTGGCCGCCGTCACATCCAGTCCGGTCGTCGGTTCGTCCAGCAGTATCACGTCAGGATCGTGCACCAGTGTGCGGGCGATCGCTACTTTTTGCTTCATCCCCCGGGAAAACCCGCCGACCCGCCGATCGATAAACGCCTCCATTTGAAGCATCCGGCTCAACTGATCGATGCGTTGGTCCAGGCGCGGCCCCGTCAGACCGTACAGCCTGCCGAAATAGGCGATGTTTTCCCGCGCCGTCAGCCGGTTGTACAGGCCCACGTCACCCCCGAACAGAATGCCGATACGCCGGCGAACTTCCACCGGCTGGGTGCGGACAGAATATCCCCCGATTCGAATATCTCCCTCGGTTGGCTGCAGGATGGTCGCCATCATGCGCATCGTCGTCGTTTTGCCTGCGCCGTTTTCACCGAGCAGCCCGTACACTTCGCCGGAGGAGACGGAAAACGTCACGTTCCGCACTGCCGCGACGTTGCCAAATCGTTTGCTGACCTGATCTACTTCGATCACTGACTGCTCTCCTTTCTGATCCACTAGCAACACCACGAGAATATTTGGCTTATCATCCATTATATATGAAATCAACTGGCCGATGTCCCCTGAGAGTACGGTATACGGACAAATAAAAGAAAACCCTTGCAAGTTACGCAAGGGATAATCCAACGTGTTTTCGTTTGAAATCTTCCAGCGAAAATCCGGCAAACAGCGACAGAAACTTGTCGGTGTCGTTGATGTAGTGGCGGTTTCCCCGCTCATCCGGGTGTTTTTCCAAGAAGAGCACGGCCACCAGCCGGTTGACCGGAATGCCCTCCGCATCCTGATCGTAGATGCCCCGCTCGGCCAGCACCTTTTCAAAGTAGCGAACGTAGGTGACGGTGACCGTTCTCTGCTGTCCGTTCACCTCACAGGTCGCGATGGATCGTTCAAATGTATCGGCAGGCGACCCACCTTTGCTCGGCGGCACGCTTTCTCCCGTGACGGACACGATGTTCATTTCCATGCCCTCCTCCTCCACACATTGTCCCTTTTCATTATAGGGGAGCGGGCACAATCTTACAATTCAAACAAGGACTTCCTGCCTTGACGGCAAACGCTTGTATCAACACAACAGCAGCCGGTCTGTCAGAGATGCTTCTCAGGATTGAAAACGCTCCTCGTTACTTTTTGTTTGCTTTTTTATTATCCAGCCTTGATTTTATGTTAAGAATCAACACAAACAGAAATAGAATTCCGCCGACTGTTCCTGTAATCAGTTGATTGTCAGTCGAAAAATTAACGATCGTCACGATTAACAGGCATATGGCGCCTACCAGGGATAAATTGTCTTTCATTACAAATATCCTCCTTTTCTGTATAATATTATACGAAAAACTCTTGAAAAAATTCTATTTTTATTGATATGTTTAAGTTACGCAGAGTAATAATTTTTAGTAAGGGAGAGAAGGCTTTTGCAGGTTAAAAAGTTTCTGTTGTGTTTCTTGTCATTTTGTCTCTTTGTTACTGTAGTTCCTAACGTTGCCAATGCGGATGAGAATGAAAACCTGCCAGCAGAACAGTTAATTGATAATGAAGTCTTTGATCAAACCACTGTTATTCTTCAAGCGATTGAAGATATTCCACAAAGTGTTTTGGATCAAGGCCCTCAAGCAACTGCGATATGGTTCCAGGAAACAACCGGACTATACGTTACTGTAGACAGTGAAGATAATTTACACTTTAGCGAGGTAAAACCAAATCTTAAAGTTTCCAGAAGCGTTGCAGGATGTATTGCTGCAGTGGGAATAGCTTTGGTAACCAATGCATTTTCATTCACTAAAATAACAAAAATTAAATCAGCTATCAAAGCTCTTGGGGGAACTACAAAAGCAGTAAAGACGATAAAAAAATATTATGATGAATTCCGGTACAATGGTTTTTCCAGAAAGAAATCAATTTCAAAAGCTTTGGACAAAGCTTCTGAAGGATTATCTAAATCTGTGAAGGATGCATTATTAGATTTCTTTAATCTCACGAATGTAGTTGCTAACTGTTTTTAGCATCAAATAATAGGTTCATCTGTAAATGAACGAGAAGGTCCATGCATGCCCTTGATTTATGATTTGTTTACCCGTCGCTCGATTTGATTAAAAAGCACCCAATTAACGGGTGTTATTTTTTTGGGTGAATACTGTTGGATTCCAAAGCGTTGCACACCGACAGGGTCCCGATGATATACATAATGGTTTTCACCTTTATCCTACGATTAACTACTTCTGCCCAGGTGCAAAATGCCCATCGGTCGCTGACAAAATACCAGGAGCGGATCTCTGTTCCCGCGCAACAAAAAGGGACACGCTCCTCAATGAGAAAGCGTGTCCCTGTTTTGTCCGTCTGTATCTTACGCGTTTTGCAGCACTTCCCGCAAGAGCTTGTTGACCATCGGCGGGTTTGCTTTGCCGCGGGTCTGCTTCATTACCTGACCGACGAAAAAGGCGACGGCCTTCTCGTTGCCGGCCTTGTAGTCGGCGACAGCCTGCGGGTTGGCGTTGACCACGTCCTGGACGATCTGGCGCAGGGCGCCTTCGTCGCTGATCTGCACCAGCCCTTTTTCCTCGACGATCTGTTTCGGCTCCTTGCCGGTCTCCACCATCTCCTTGAAGACGGTCTTGGCGATCTTGGAGGAAATCGTGCCGTTTTCGATCAGCTTGATCATCTCGCCCAGTCCGTGCGGCGTAATTTTCACGTCGGCCAACGTCAAGTTGTTGGCGTTCAAATAGCCCAGCAGTTCCACCATCAGCCAGTTGGCGGCCGCTTTGGGATCAGCGCCCGTCTTGACGGTTTCGTCAAAGAAGTCGGCCGTTTCCTTGGACATGGTGATGACGGCGGCGTCGCTTTGCGGAAGGCCGTATTCGTTCACGTAGCGAGCCTGGCGAGCGTCAGGCAGCTCCGGAATGGAAGCCCGCACGGCTTCAATCCACTCTTCGGAAATCTGCATCCGCACCAGGTCCGGGTCCGGGAAGTAGCGGTAGTCGTGCGCCTCTTCCTTGGACCGCATGGAGAGGGTCTTCCGGTTGGTTTCGTCCCAGCGGCGGGTTTCCTGCACGACCGTGCCGCCGGAGAGAACGACCTGCTTCTGCCGCTCCACTTCGTACTCCAGTGCCGCCTGCACGTTGCGGAACGAGTTCATGTTTTTCAATTCCGTCTTGGTGCCGAATTCCTTTTGGCCCACCGGACGGATGGAGACGTTGGCGTCACAGCGCAGCGAGCCCTGCTCCATGCGCACGTCCGACACGCCGGTGTACTGCAGGATGGCCTTCAGCTTTTCTAGATACGCCTTTGCCTCTTCAGGCGAGCGGATGTCCGGTTCGGAGACAATCTCCACCAGCGGCACGCCGACGCGGTTAAAGTCGACCAGCGTATCGCCGAAGTCGCTGTGAGTCAGTTTGCCCGCGTCCTCTTCCAGATGCAGGCGGGTGATGCCGATCCGCTTTTTCTCCCCGTTGACTTCGATCTCGATCCAGCCGTTTTTGCCGATCGGCTGGTCAAATTGGGAGATCTGATACGCCTTGGGCAGGTCCGGGTAGAAGTAGTTTTTCCGGTCAAACTTGGTTTCGCGGGAAATTTCGCAGTTGAGCGCAAGCGCTGCCTTCATCGCGAACTCCACGGCCTGCTTGTTGGTGACGGGCAGGACGCCGGGATGCCCCAGGCAGATCGGGCAGGTATGGGTATTCGGCGGCGCACCGAACTCTGTCGGGCAGCCGCAGAAGATTTTGCTGTTGGTGGAAAGCTCGGCGTGTACTTCCAGGCCGATGACGGTTTCAAACTGGCTCATCTCTCTTACCCCCTCACCCGTTCCGGCTTGCGCAGATAATGGCCGGCAGCCTGTTCGTAAGCGTGGGCCACGCGCAGCACGGTGGATTCGTCAAACGCCTTGCCGACGATCTGCATGCCGATCGGCAGGCCGTTTTGGGCAAATCCGCACGGCACGCTGATGGCCGGCAGCCCTGCCAGGTTGACCGGTACGGTGCAGATGTCTTCCAGGTACATTTTGACCGGATCGTCGATGTTTTCCCCGATCTTGAAGGCCGTGGTCGGTGTGGTCGGGTGCAAAATCACGTCAAAATCGGCAAACACGTTGGTGAAGTCCTGGATAATCAGGGTGCGAACCTGCTGCGCTTTTTTGTAGTAGGCGTCGTAGTAGCCCGACGAGAGCGCGTAGGTTCCCAGCATGATGCGCCGCTTCACTTCCGGTCCGAAGCCCTGGCTGCGCGACTCCTTGTACAACTCGATCAGGTTGTCGGCGTTTTCGGCGCGCACGCCGTAGCGCACCCCGTCAAAGCGGGCCAGGTTGGACGACGCCTCCGAGGACGCGAGCAGGTAGTAGGCCGGCACGGCGTACTCGGTGTGCGGCATGGAGACTTCACTCCAGGTGGCGCCCATGCTCTCCAACTGCTTCAGTGCAGCCAGCACTGCTTCGCGCACCTCGGGGTCGATGCCCTCGCCGATCAGCTCCTTGGGCACGCCGATGCGCAGTCCTTTCACCTCGCCGGTCAATGCGGAAAGGTAGTCAGGCACCTCGACGCTGGCCGACGTGGAGTCGTACTCGTCGTGGCCGGCAATCGCCTGCAGCACGTAGGCGGCGTCTTCCACGTTTTTCGTAATCGGTCCGATCTGGTCCAGCGACGACGCAAACGCCACCAGCCCGAAACGGGAGACGCGGCCATATGTCGGCTTCAGTCCGACGACACCGCAGAAAGCGGCCGGTTGGCGGATGGAGCCGCCGGTGTCAGAGCCGAGCGTGAAAAAGAAGTGGCGGGATGCCATGGCGGCAGCCGAACCGCCGCTGGAACCGCCCGGCACGTACTCGGTATTCCACGGGTTTTTCACCGGGTAAAAGCCGGAGTTTTCGTTGGAGCCGCCCATGGCGAACTCGTCCATGTTCAGCTTGGCCACAATCACCGCGTCCGCTTCCTTCAGCTTTTTCGTGACGGTGGCGTCGTAAATCGGGTCGTAGTTGGACAGGAACTTGCTGGCACAAGTGGTGCGCACGCCTTTGGTGACGATGTTGTCCTTCAAACCGGCAGGCAGGCCGTAGAGCAGGCCCAGCTCCTCTCCTCCCTTGGCCAGACGCTCGTCCAATGCTTTGGCTTGAGCCAGGGCCCCTTCTTCGTCCACGTACAGAACGGAACGGATGTCTTCGTCGTGCTCCTTGACGCTGGCGATGGACGCCTGCACCAGGTCGGTGACGGACAGCTCTTTTTTGCGCAGAGCGCTATGTATTTCCGACAATCGCTTGTCAAACAGCGACACAATGGTGTCCTCCCTTCTCCTGTATGTCTGCGGTTATTCAAATACAGCCGGTACCTTGAACTGGCCGTCTTCGTGGTCGGGCGCGTTTTTCAGCGCATCTTCGCGCGAGAGGGACGGACGGTTCACGTCCTCGCGCATGACATTCTTCACGTCGGTCGCGTGGCTGGTCGGCTCAACGCTGGACGTGTCCAGCTCGTTCAGCTTGGCGGCGAATTCCAAAATGGCGTTCAGGTCTTTCGTGTATCGCTCCGCTTCTTCTTCGGTCAGCTTCAAGCGGGCGAGGTTGGCTACATGCTCCACTTCCCTGCGGGTAATGGCGCTCATCCATTCCACCTCCGAAACTATCACATAACTTTGATCTTACTTGAAAAGAGCAGGTTCAGTCAATTTCAGCCGGGATTTTTCGATTATGAGCGGAGATCATATGAAAAGACAAACAAACCCGAGAGCGTGCTCTCGGGCTTGCGTTTAGCATTCACTGCCTGGTTATTCGCTTGCTTTCAGTTGTGCCAGCTTTTGTCCCATCAGCACCGTGCTGCCGATGGAAACGTTGTCCGCCCATTCCAGCTGTCTGGATTCAAACAGCAGGATGACGGTGGACCCGAATTCAAACCAGCCCAGTTCGTCTCCCTTGTCGAGACAGGGCTCTCCCTGGATCGGACCGCTCGTCTGCCGGCCGTGTTTGACGTTGGTCGTGGCGGTGTTGTACACGACTTTTACGCTGCCGACAAACAGGGCACCCACCTTGACCAGCGCGACGCAGCCCATCTGTTCCGTCTTCATGTAGGTGACGAGGCGCTCGTTGCGGGCGAACAGCCTGTCGACGTGTTCAATCCCCAGTTGGTTGACCGGATACAGGCGCCCCGGCACGTACGTGTAGCGGAGCAGTTTGCCTGTCACCGGCATGTGGATGCGGTGATAGTCACGCGGACTCAAGTAGATCGTGATGAACCTGCCGCCGTAGAAGCGTTCCGCCATTTCCGGAGCGTCGCCCAACAGCTCGGCAAGGCTGTACTGCTTGCCTTTGGCCTGAATCAGCGTCCCCTCGCGAATGTCCCCCATTTGCGATACCGTTCCGTCCACGGGGCTGATGACGACATCCGTTCCCGGAGCAATCGGACGGGCCCCCGGTTTCAGGCGGCGCGTAAAAAATTCCTTCAGCGTGCGATATTCATGAACCGGCTTTTCCATAATGGTCGGATCGATCTTGTAATGGCGGATGTAATGGCGAATCGCCAGCCGGCTGAAACGGGATGCGGTGATTTTCCCCATCGTCCGCGACAGCGCATTCTGCGGCAGGCGGTGTATCAAGCCGGGAAGCAGCTTCTTACGCATATGACAACTCCTCATGGTTCCGTTCAAAGGTCATAACCCTACTGTACCATTTCTTTACACGGGCCGTAAAGCCCGGACTCCGACCATGGTCTCATCATTTTGAGGTGGGCGATTGCTATACTATAATGGCGGTACAAGCTTACCTACAGGAGAGACCGGGGCATGGGACAACAAGACATTGAGGTGCTGATCAATCAGTACGGCAGCGTGCTGACCCGTTTTTTTGAACATATGTCCGATATGGTATTTCTCATGGCAGTCGAAGAAGGACCACGTTTTCGCTACGTGCTGATGAACCCGGCCGCCATGCAGGCGGCTGGTCTGACGGAAGCGGCATACGGAAAGCTGATCGAAGAGGTCAATCCGGAAGAAAAGGCAGCCGTCCTCAACAGCATGTACCGGCAGGCGGTGGCGAGCGGAACGGCAACCCATTTCACCACCTACGGCGAACTCGTCGGTGAAACCATCCTCACCCCGATCTGCGACAGCAATGGCGTTTGCACCCACGTGTTTGCCGTGACGCGGGACATCACTGAACGCAAAAAACTGGAATCACAGCTGGCGCACATGGCGTACCACGACATGCTCACCGGCCTTCCCAACCGACGCTTGCTGCTGGATCGCATGCAGCAGGCCATCGCCAAGGCAAAGCGTTCGAATCAACTCCTGGCCGTCTTGTTCCTCGACTGTGACAACTTCAAGGATATCAACGACACCTGGGGCCACGACGTCGGCGACCAGTTTTTGCAGGTGATGGCCAAACGCCTGACATCGTGCGTACGGGATGTGGACACGGTCGCCCGCCTCGGCGGCGATGAATTCGTTATCCTGCTGACATCCCTGGAATCGGAGACAGAGGCGGCCAAAGTGGCAGCCCGCATCCTGGACGTGCTCCAGCAGCCGTGGTTGATTGCCAAGCAACAGTTTTCCATCACCACCAGCATCGGTATCGCCTTCTTTCCCCACGACGGCACTGACACGGATCAACTGCTGCGCCACGCGGACCAGGCTCTGTACAAGGCCAAGAGCAGCGGGCGAAACAACTATCGCTTCTACTCCCCATCCAAAAAGTAACATGAACAATCACAGAGACATCATTGAAAATGCCAAAATTTTTGGCATCTATGCAAAATAAATGGTCACCAGCCACTCTTTCGTCCGTTTTTCAACGGGCTTGTTTTATTTGCGGGCGAAAAGAGCGGCTGGAGCAGCAAAAAGGCTGCCCCGTATGGGGGCAGCCTTTGTCGTCTCGTTGATTACAGTTTTTCGGAAACAAGTTTGGCCTGCGTAAACAGCAGCAGGTAGTCCGGACCGCCCGCTTTGGAGTCCGTACCGGACATGTTGAAGCCGCCGAACGGATGCACGCCAACCAGAGCACCAGTGCACTTGCGGTTGAAGTACAGGTTGCCCACGTGGAATTCGGTGCGTGCTTTTTCCAGATGCGCGCGATTGCGGCTGATTACGGAGCCGGTCAGGCCGTACTCGGTGTTGTTGGCGATTTCCAGCGCGTGGTCAAAGTCACGTGCCTTGGTAAAGGCCACCACCGGACCGAAGATTTCTTCCTGCATGATGCGCGCCTGCGGATCAACATCGGCAAATACGGTCGGCATGATGAAGTAGCCGCTGTCCGGTCCTTTTTCGCCGCCGACCATCAGCTTGCCTTCCTGTTTACCGATCTCGATGTATTCGAGAATCTTGTTGTATGCTTTTTCGTCAACAACCGGACCGGTGAAGAATTCCGGATTGCGAACATCGCCGACGGTGAGCTGTTTCGTCAGCTCCACGACGCGGTTCAGCACCTGGTCATATACATCCTGGTGAACGATCGCCCGGGAGCATGCGGAACATTTTTGACCGGAGAAGCCAAACGCGGATGTCACGATGGCTTGCGCCGCCAGTTCCAGATCGCAGTCGTTGTCTACGATGATGGAGTCTTTACCGCCCATCTCGGCAACGAGGCGCTTGATCCATTTTTGGCCCGGACGGTGTTTGGCCGCCAGTTCATTAATGCGCAGGCCCACATCGCGGGAACCGGTAAAGCTGATGAAGCGGGTCAGCGGATGCTCCACGAGGAAATCGCCGATTTCGCTGCCGGAACCAGGCACGAAGTTGACGACACCCGCCGGAACGCCTGCGTCTTCCAGGATTTCCATGAACTTCGCAGCGATGACCGGCGTGGTGGATGCCGGCTTCAGCACAACCGTGTTGCCCGCTACGATTGCAGCCGTGGTCATGCCCACCATGATCGCCAGCGGGAAGTTCCACGGCGGGATCACGATGCCAACGCCCAGCGGGATGTAGTACAGTTCGTTGTCTTCGTCCGGAATGCGGGTCAGCGGATGGCGTTGAGCCAGTTTGTCCATTTGGCGTCCGTAGTATTCCATGAAGTCGATCGCTTCCGCCGTGTCAGCGTCGGCTTCTGCCCAACTCTTGCCTGCTTCCTTGACCAGCCACGCAGAAAATTCGTGTTTGCGGCGGCGCAGAATGGCAGCTGCTTTGTAGAGGTAGCGGGAACGCGCTTCCGCCGGAACAGCTTTCCAGCTCTCAAAGGTTTGAGCGGCAACCTGAATCGCTTTTTCCGCCAGGGCCTGATCGGCCTGGGAAACGATCCCGATCACTTGTTCTTTATTGGAAGGGTTGATGGAGCTGGATTTCTTTTCCGTTTTGATGCGCTCGCCGCCGATGATCAGATCGTACTCGCGGCCCAGCTCGCTTTCCACTTTGGCAAGCGCTTCTTCAAACGCCTTCTTGTTCTCCGGCAAGCTAAAATTGGTAAACGGCTCGTTTTTGAATTCCACTTGCATCTGTGACGCCTCCTTATCATGTTCTCCAAATTGTCATCACAAATTATATGCAAGGATCATACCAACCTTGTACGACCTGCAGACCACTATAGTGTTTGCATTTTTACCGAAAAGCAACAGTCCGTAAATGGAATTGGATATGAACAAAAATGTGCAATTATCTGAACACACGTAGACAAAAGTGTCTCCTTATTTACTTCACTTGATATCTTCATCATGATGAAGTTGCTGCTTGCGAAAACAGAAGCCGGTCATCCCCGTATACGCGGGAAAACCGGCTTTTTCATTTTCATATATGAAGTATTTCTCGCTTTCTTGCCAATAGACAGGACGTTTTTACTGACGATAGATGTGCATGTACGGCTCTCCGCTGGCCGGCCGGATGTAAATCGCCAACGGCCGGTTGATCGACTGCACGTACAGATTGACGTGCACGCTTTTGTCAAACGCCTCATCAATCGCAGCTGCAGCAAATTGTGTGAACTGCAGCACCTCTGTTCGTGAATCGTACTCGGCTGTTGCGGTAATGGTGAGTTCCGTCAACTTGCCGCCCATGAATCGACCAAGTCCGGTCATGCCGATGTATTCTCCGAAGAAGTTTTGCGTTTGCCGCTTAAACTTGTCGAACTGCAGCGATTGCTGTGCATAATTTTTCTCCGCAACATCGCTGGGGAACAGGAAGTATTCCTCGTTAATGGGCTGCCATTTGGAAATGGCAGTCTCATTGGCGTTTACGGTTCCCGACATGATGAAATGGCCCGGCACCAGCGTCGAGTTTTTGTCCGGCACCTGGTAGAGCGCGAGCACGATCGGGATCTGCGGATTGTCTGCGCGGACCGCCTGCACGATGCGGGCGGCCACCTGCTGCCCTTTGGCGCGCAGTTCATCCGTATTGTAGGTCTTCTCCTTGCCCGTCGCGTCCATGTAGATCGGCGACAGGGAGATGCCGAGCACCATGCCGGCCAACTGCTTCTGCTGCTTCTCCAGATAGTCGTGCTCCAGCACATTGACGAGCAAGCCCGTCTTCTTTTTTCCGTCCGGGGCTTTGATATTGTACTGCGCAATCCATTCGCTGACCTGTTCCGCTTTTATCTGCTGCCCTTCCTGAAACAGGTACTCGTCCGTGGGAAACGTATCACGGGCAATTTCCATCAACCCCAGCTCCAGACGGCTGAAATCGATCCGGTAGCTGTTTCCTGCCAGCATGCCGCGTGTCTGGTTGGGTTTGTAAGGAACGATGCTCCCGTAGTAATCTTCCGACACCGCCACCACCGAAGTGATGGTGGGATTGGGCGGCAGGTTGTTTTTCTGGCCGCCCCCGGGCCAAAACGAGCAGCCCGCTGTGACAACCGACAGGAGTGCCGTCAACGCCAGTGAATAGAACTTGGACTGTTTTTTCATTTTCATAACCAGTACTCCCTTGTATTTGCAAACAGGCATAACGCCCTTGTTTCTCGCCTGGGTGGTCAGTTCCACTTCGTCCACTTGTCATCAGTGAGTGCGTACACAAAGGCAGATTCGCCGATGCCCACCCACCTGTACGGGCCTGCTCCGGGCGCAACCACGATCAGCTTTTCCGGAGCCTTGGCCGCAAGCGGTCGCCACTCTCCGTCCTCTTTTTCCATGATGCCCTGTTCGGTGGCTACCGCCAGTATCCCCGTCGTCCGGTCGACGGCCAGACAGTAAATCTGCTGCACATTCGGTACCGTTTCCGTGTACCACTGCCCGCTCTCGTGATAGAGCAGATTGTATTGCGCAGCCACGTACAGGCGGTCTTCCAGCGGATTGTAATCCATCGCGTACACTTCCTGATCCAGCGGCAGCCACATCTTCCACTGGTCACCCTCGTCAGACGACTGGTAAATGCCCTCGCCGGTGACAAAGGCAAACAACCGGATCTGGTCACCCTCACGTGTGCCGATAAAACTGCGAATATTGGCCGGCTTGGGAAGCCCTTCGTCCGCCCGATTCCACGTCTCTCCCCCGTCTGTGGAGCGCATGACCCCGTCACTTCCGGCCATGAAGATCTGCCGTGGGTTCTGCGGATCGACATACCAGCCCGCTACGTCCTCCTGCTCCAACTGCGGGAAGAGAAGTCCCCACAAACCGCCGCCGGCCGAGCTGTACAGACCGGAGTGGGTCCCCACCCAGACCTGCCGGGCATCCGCTGTCATCGCCAGGTTGTGCACCACTTCCCCTTTTTGCAGAACGTCTTGGTAGGTCAAGTCACCCGGTATGGCGGCCGCTGTCACTGCAGGGGTCACCGGCTTGCTCCGCTCGTTCTCGCTGCAGCCTGCCAGAAGCGCCAGCGCCGTTATGACCATTCCCGCACGCAGCAAGCGATACATGCTTACCACACCCTTTCCCGTTCTCAAACACAGGTGGCCGCTGTATGGCTACTTGTTGTTCCCTTCCAAAAGCTGCAAAAAGCCGGCCTCGTCCATGACGGCCACACCCAGTTTTTCCGCTTTTTCCAGTTTGGAGCCTGCCTTTTCACCGGCAATGACCAGGTCGGTCTTTTTGCTGACACTGCCCGTCACTTTGCCGCCCAGGCGCGTTATCGCTTCTTCCGCTTCCTGGCGGGTCATGCTGGACAGCGTGCCGGTGAGGACAATCGTTTTACCGGCCAGCGGCAGGTCGGCTCCGCTTTCCGCCCGTACGCCCTTGTAGGTCATGTTGACGCCTGCCGCCTTCAGCCGTTCGATCACTGCTTCGGCCTGCGGCTGCCGGAAGTAGTTGACGAGGCTGGCAGCCATTTTCGGTCCGATCTCGTTGATCTGCGTCAGTTCTTCCTCACTGGCGCGCATGATGGCGTCCATGTCGCCGAAGTGTTCGGCCAGGACGCGCGCCGCCTTGGCTCCGACGAGGCGGATGCCGAGGCCAAACAGCAGCCGCTCCAGCGAGTTTTCCTTGCTGGCTTCGATTGCCGCCAGCAGGTTGTCGACCGACTTTTCGCCCATCCGCTCCATGCCGAGCAGCACGTCCCGCTGCTGGTGCAGATAGTAGAGGTCGGCGACGCTGTGAATGATGCCGGCGTTAAACAGCTGGGCCACCACTTTCTCTCCGAGCCCCTCGATGTTCATCGCCTGCCGGGAAACGAAGTGGATGATGCCTTCGCGAATCTGCGCCGGACACATCGGATTGATGCAGCGCAGGGCCACCTCATCGTCCAGGCGAACCAGTTCGCTGCCGCATTCCGGACAGTGCGTCGGCATGGAAAACGGCACTTCCCCGCCGGTTCGCCGTTCGGGCAGGACGGCCACAATCTCGGGGATGATGTCCCCCGCCTTCTTGACCACCACGTGGTCGCCGATCAACAGCCCCTTTTCCCGGATGATGTCCTCGTTGTGCAGGGAAGCCCGTTTGACCGTCGTTCCCGCCAGGCTGACCGGCTTCAGCAGGGCGGTCGGAGTGACTGTCCCCGTGCGGCCCACGGACACCTCGATGCCCTCCAGAATCGTGACCGCCTCTTCCGCCGGGAATTTGTAGGCGATCGCCCAGCGCGGGCTTTTGGCGGTAAAGCCCAGTTCCTGCTGCTGGGCGTAGCTGTCCACCTTGATCACCATGCCGTCGATGTCGTACGGCAGGTTCCGCCGCTTGTCCGTCCAGCCGTGGACGAATTCGATCACATCCTCGATGTTGTCAAACACCCGTCGCTCCGGGTTGACCTTGAAGCCCAGCGACTCCAGCAGGTTAAGCCCTTCGCTGTGCGACTCCACGCTCTCCCCCTGCAGCTCGCCGATGCTGTAGATAAACGTGTCCAGTTGGCGGGACGCGGCAATTTTCGGATCGAGCTGGCGCAGCGAACCGGCCGCCGAGTTGCGCGGGTTGGCAAACAGCGCTTCCCCCCGCTCTTCCCGCTCCCGGTTCAGCTTTTCAAACGCGCTGCGCGGCATGTACGCCTCGCCCCGCACCTCCAGTGTCAGCGGCCGGGTCAAGCGCAGCGGGATGGACCGGATCGTCCGGAGATTCTGCGTGATGTCCTCTCCGGTGGTGCCGTCACCGCGGGTCGCCCCCTTGACGAACAAGCCGTTTTCGTAGTGCAGGGAGACGGCCAGCCCGTCGATTTTCAGCTCACAGACGTAGTGGACGGTCTGGCTGCCCACCGTCTGCCGCACGCGCCGGTCAAAGTCGCGCAGGTCCTCGTCGTCAAACGCGTTGCTCAGGCTGAGCATCGGCGTCTTGTGCACCACTTTTTCAAAAAAGGGCAGCGGTTCGCCCCCGATCCGCTGTGTCGGCGAATCGGGCGTCACCATGTCCGGGAACAGGTCTTCCAGATCCTGCAGTTCCCGCATGAGCATGTCGTATTCCTGGTCCGTAATTTCCGGTCGGTCCTCTACGTAATACAGACGGTTATGCCGCTCGATTTGTTCCCGCAGTTCGCGAATTCGTGCTTCTGCCGTCAATCGGTCCATCTCATTCATCCTTTGCTATACCGTTTCATATTTCACTTTTTGTTAAGCTCGTTCAATCGGGGCAAACTTAGCCAGCAGTTTCTTGATGCCGATCGGGCTGGGGAAGGCGATGTCCAGCTCCATGTCGTCTCCGCTTCCCTTCACCTTGACCACTGTTCCGATGCCCCATTTTCCGTGCTTCACCTTTTCGCCCACTTTCCAGTCGATACCTGCGGCCGCGCCGTGACCCGGCAGCTTGGCCGCAGACTGCGCAGGCCGGCCAAACGGCGAGGCACCCGTCCGCATGCCTGTCGCGGATCGCAGCCCCGTCTGTGTCTGCGCGCCAAACGGCCGACCAGCCGCTTCCCGCTGGCCGAACACCCCGATACGGGCAAAGCGTCCCTCGATCACCGGGCTGCCGTCCAATAGTTCTGCGGAAATTTCCTGCAAAAAGCGGGAAGGGGGATTGTTCGTGGTCCGGCCAAACAGGGTGCGCATCCGGGCGCAGGTCAGGTAGAGGCGCTCTTCCGCCCGGGTGATGCCGACGTAGGCGAGGCGGCGCTCCTCCTCCATTTCCCCTTCGTCAAACAGCGCCCGGCTGTGCGGAAACACCCCTTCCTCCATGCCGACCAGAAAGACCACGGGGAACTCCAGCCCCTTGGCGCTGTGCAGGGTCATCAGCACGACCTGGCCTTCCGCGGAGGGGTCTTCTTCTGCTGTCCCGTCCTCCGTCAGCGTGTCAATGTCGGCAATCAGCGCCAGGTCGGTGAGGAAGGCGAGCAGGCTCTTGTCGTCGTTTTTCCGCTCAAACTCCTGGGTAACGGACAACAGCTCCTCAATGTTTTCCAGACGGGCGGTCGCCTCCAGCGTCTTCTCCTCTTTCAAAGCCTCCCGGTAGCCGGTCCGCTTCAGCACCTCTTCCACCAGCTCTGTCACCGTCAGGTAATCGGTCATCTGCATCAGGTTGGTGATCAGCTCGTTAAAGGCGAGGATGGCGTTGGTCGTGCGCGTCGGCAGCCCCATGTAGCCCACTTCCTGAATCGCACCGTAAAGCGACAGGCCGTGCGCGCTGGCGTAGTTCTGCAGTTTTTCCACGGTCGTCTCCCCGATGTTGCGCTTTGGCACATTGATGATCCGCGCCAGGCTGATGTCATCGTCGGGGTTGGAGATGACCCGCAGATAGGCGAGAATGTCCTTGATTTCCTTGCGATCGTAGAATTTCGTGCCGCCCACGATCGTGTACGGAATGTTCGATTTGATAAACACTTCCTCGACCACGCGGGACTGGGCGTTGGTCCGGTAGAGCACGGCGAACTTGTCGTAGCGCTTGTAGGCGGGCATCAGCTTGTTGATCGTGTCCACGATGAAGTACGCCTCGTCGTGCTCGGAATCACCCTGATAGCAGCCGATCTTTTCCCCGGTCGGATTTTCCGTCCAGAGCTTTTTCTCCTTGCGCATGACATTGTGGGCGATTACCTGGTTGGCCGCCTGCAAAATCGTCTTGGTGGAGCGGTAGTTTTGCTCCAGTTTGATCATTTTCGCTTCCGGATAGTCCTTTTCAAAGTTCAAAATGATGGAAATGTCCGCGCCGCGCCACTTGTAAATGCTCTGGTCGGCGTCCCCGACGCAGCAGACGTTGCGGTAGCGGTCGGCCAGCATGGAAATCAGCATGTACTGGGCCCGGTTGGTGTCCTGGTACTCGTCCACATGGATGTAGCGGAACTTTTTCTGGTAGTATTCCAGCACTTCCGGCACTTCCTTGAACAACCGGACCGTCGTCATGATCAGGTCGTCGAAGTCCAGCGACTGGTTGCTCTTCAGCTTTTTCTGGTACGCCTCGTACACCCTGGCCACGACCTGGCTGTACGGATCGGCCGCCCGTTTGGCGTACGCCGCCGGGTCCGTCAGCTCGTTTTTCGCTCCGCTGATTGCCGCCAGGATGGCGCGCGGTTCGTATTTCTTCGGATCGAGATTCAATTCCTTGAGGCATTGCTTGATGACGGACAGCTGGTCGCCCGCGTCAAGAATGGAGAAGCTGCGGCTGATCCCCAGGCGGTCGATGTCCCGCCGCAATATCCGCACGCACAGCGAGTGGAACGTCGAGATCCAGATGTCCTCCGCTCCCGCGCCGACGATGGACGCCACGCGGCTCTGCATTTCCCGCGCCGCCTTGTTGGTGAAGGTAATGGCGAGGATGCTCCACGGCGCCACCTGTTTTTCGCTGATCAGGTAGGCGATGCGCTGGGTCAGCACCTTGGTCTTGCCGCTGCCCGCACCCGCCAGAATCAGCACCGGCCCCTCCGTGGTCAGGACCGCTTCCCGCTGCTGCGGATTCAGTCCAGCTAAAATTCGGTCAATTGTTGCCATATGTATACGTCCACCTTTCTTGCCTGTCAAAGCGCTCCCGAACGAAAGCATATGTTCCTATTTTCGCACAGATCGAAGGCAAGTTCCAGTTGAATCCGATCCCTCGCTCATGCAATCCCTGCCAACGGAAAGACCGCCGTACCCGCGCAGGAGCAGCGGCGGTCCTTTTCATGGCGCATCCAATATCACCGGCAGTCCATAACGTCCCCTCGCATCGCTGTCAGCGGGATTGCTGGGACGACAGCAGCGGTTCGTACATCATCATCGCGCGATTTTCCGCGATAAATTCGTCATCGAGCCATTCTCCGTCCAGCGTGTACACCCGGCGGTGCAGGACATTGGTTCGCTCGTAGCCTCCCCAGATGGCCGGGGTAATGGCATGCTCCTTTTCGTACACTTCGTACCGCCGCGTGGGAGGGTATTCGGCTCTCCACTCGCCGACGAGGTGAGTGTCGGTGAGAAACACGTGCAGCTGGAACGATTGCTGAGTCTGGTTGGCGATTTGCAGATCGAGGTAGTTGTAAAAACAGGTGGCCCCGCTGCCGAACGGCTGGGTCCGGTTGGCGTCGGGAAACACGTCATAGCCGTGCCGATGCCGCTCCGTGACCGTCAGCGGAGTGTGCAGGGTCATCCAGTATACAAGGTTGGACAGCTGGCACAGTCCTCCCCCCACACCGGATATGACGCGGCCGTGTGACAACAGCATGCCCTCCACGTACCCTTTCCTACGCGTCGGCTTGCCGATCAGCCGCCAAGCCAATAGGAAAAGGTTTCCCCGGGACGAACGATCACCCCGTTCAGCCGTTCGGCAGCCAGGCGCAGATTGATGATTTTGTTGTGCTGCATCCACATGTCCACATTCTTGAGCCGACGCAGGAGCGGCGTCTGATGACGGATGTGCAGATGGGGCAAGAGTTCGCTTTGCTTTTCACGCGAATACTGCTTTCCCCCCAGCAGCCACTCTGCGTACCGTTTCAGGCGGTAGAAGCACACTCCCGCCGCCAGCCGCAACCGACTTCGCGCAACAGGTCTCATTTGCTACCTTCCTTTCCGGCAACTCTTTGGATCATGCACACACGATTACGGATTCGTGTGTGAACAGAATGGGCGATACATTTCTTCCCCCTGCAACCAAAGACCCGCACATTCACATACTGATAATCTAGGGAGGAGATGCGCATGTTTCGCACGGGAATCACCTTGTCCGCCACCCTGTTGACGGCGCTGCTTCAGCCGGCTGCCGTTTTGACCGTCGCATCCGATTTTTCGTACCACCGGACGGAAACGATCGCACACCGGGGGGCTTCCGGCTACGCACCGGAGAACACCATGGCCGCGTTTCGCAAGGCGGTGGAGATGAAGGCGGATTACATCGAGCTTGACGTGCACGTCAGCAAGGACGGTCATCTCGTGGTCATCCACGACAATACGGTCGATCGGACGACCAACGGCACCGGCCGCGTAGGCGCCCTCACCCTCAAGGAGATGCTCAGGCTGGATGCGGGCCGTTTCTTCCACTCCGCCTTTGCCGGGGAACCGATCCCTACCCTTGACCAGGTGCTGGACGAATTCCGCGGCAAAATCGGCATCCTGATCGAGCTGAAGTCGCCGGAGCTGTATCCCGGTGTAGAAAGCAAGGTGGCCGACGCCCTGCAGAAGCGCGGCATGGATAAGGCACGCAGCGCAAAGGTTATCGTGCAGTCCTTCCATTTTGAATCGCTGAAACGGTTTCACAAGCTCCTGCCGGACATACCGATCGGTGTGCTGACCAACAAGGCGAGTCATTTGACAGACGCGATGCTGGACGAGTTTGCGACCTACGCCAACTACGTGAACCCCAGCCGCAATCTGGTGACCGCCGATCTGACCGACCGCATCCACGAACGCGGCATGCAGGTCTTCGCCTGGACCGTGCGCAAACGGGCCGAGGTGAATCCGCTGCTGATTGCGGGCGTTGACGGCATCATTACCGACTTTCCGGATTATGTGCCCTCCAGCCATCGCAGATAAGCGCCATCTGCCACACCCGGCGTCGGGCAAAGCAGACAAAGGGTCGCCCCACGGAATACGGGCGCCCTTTTTTTGGTGCCGGACGGCATTTTGTCTAGTTCATAATCGGCACTTCCCCAATGGAAACACACAGATTTTGGCCGTTTGCCGTTTACCAACATCGTAACACAAAAGTTTGTTGATTATTGGAATTTTTTCCACATTTTCAGGTGAAATAAAAAACCATTTCGCGAGTCCGGCTATCTAATAAATGGGAGGAAGGAGGCAACGAGATGACAGATTTCATCGAGAAGGCAAAAAAAGGAGATGGTGAGCGGACGTTTCTCGTACAAAATCGAACAGGCCCGGATCGTCGGCAAGGAAGAGCGCATGCAGACCGCGATGACAAAGGCTGATCAGGAATTGGTCGAACCGGAAAAGCAATTTTCGCCAGGAACGGCTTACCTTGTCTATCAACGAACGGATCGTCCGGATATGGAATCCCATTACTACCAACAAAAGAGCCTGGTCATTGCCGATTTGTCCGCATTCCAGGACCAGTTGGGCCTGTTTGCAGAGATTCCGGAAGTATTGGCGGGCGGTTACCGATTTGTCGAAGGGTCACTGGACTTTGAAATAGACCGAGCGGGTTACGATGAGCTCCTTTGACGACCTGCCCAGCGGAAAAACGAAAGACGCGGGAAAAACAGGGGGCACAAGTCTCACTTCGTCGAAACACCCAGATGTTTGCCCCCTGCCCGCGTCACGTCTTGGAGCGGACATCATCCACTTCTTTGCTGGGCGTCAAGAGAGCGAGCGGGCCCGATCACCCATGCGCCATGGACTTTGTCTACAAACTGAAAGGAGACTCATCAATGAGTCTCCTTTTCCCTTACCGCTGCTTCTGCACGCCTTTGACAGCGGCAACCGTCGCGAGCGCCGCCTGCAAGTCGTCGTAGATCACGTTGCCCACCACGACCGTGTCGGCGATCGCCGCCATCTCCGCCGCCTGCTGCGGTGTGCGGATGCCGCCGCCGTAAAACAGATGCGCCCCTTCGGCTCCCGCCCGGCACGCCCGGACCAGTTCCGGGTCGCCGTAGGTGCCGCTGTACTCCACATAGACGATGGGCAGGCGGCAAATGTTTGCCGCCACCTGGGCATATGCTTTGGCCTCGTCGCTGTCTGCGATTGGGCGGGCCTTGGTCAACTGCGCCACGCTAGCCTCGGGGTTGGCGATCAGGTAGCCTTCCGTGAAGATCTCTTCCCAGTGGATGTAGGAACCGTACGCCTTCAGGCCGGAGACATGCGGCGCAAAGATCCAGTCCGGATCGCCCGCGTTGAGCACCAGTGGTATGAAATAGGCGTCAAAGCCGGGCACTACCGCATCCAGCGAGGAGATTTCCAACACGGCCGGGACCGCGTAGCGGCGGACCCGTGCCATCAACTCCAGCGTGTTGTCGTACGTCACGCCATAGGTGCCGCCGACGATGATCGCATCCGTCCCCGACTCGCACAACGCTTCCAATGCCTCGTCGCCAATCGTTTTGTCCGGGTCCAGTTTGAAGGTATGGCGCCAGCCACGATAGTCAATCACCGATGTCTGCCTCCCACTCTACTTGCCGATCCGCTCCAGCGCCAGTTGGTAGCCGTCGTTGCCGTAGTTCAGACAGCGCTTCACACGGGAGATGGTCGCCGTGCTCGCTCCTGTCTCCGCTTCGATCTGGTTGTACGTGTACCCCTTGCGCAGCATGCGGGCCACTTCCAGGCGCTGCGCCAGCGACTGCATTTCGTTCACGGTACAGAGATCGTCGAAAAAGCGATAGCACTCCTCGATGGTTTCCAGGGAGAGAATCGCTTCAAAAAGCTGCTCGATCCCTTTGCCTTTCAATTTTTCCAATTGCATCACAATCACCCCATCATTTCGCAGGGAATGTTTTTCACTGTAAAATTTTCAAGCACTAAAGCCCTAAGGCTATTCTAATCTTAGAAGATATGGCGCCACTTCGCAAGCCCTTATTGGTATTTCACATAGTGGGACAGCGATGGTGCGTTGGGGACGATCTCCACCCACGTGTTGCCCGGCAGCAGCGGCAGTTCCTTGGTCATGGCCGCGTCCTCATACGCGCGAATGATGCCGCCCTGCCGCTTCCACTTGATCTTGCGCGCCATTCCCTGTTCAAACAGATAGCCGTCACCCGGGCCGACTACATCCACCTGGCGCCGTCCTTCCTTGTCCAGCACGCGGTGTCGGGCGGCGATAACCAGCACGTTGGTGGCGGATAACTGCTCGCCGGTTGTCAGGTCGAGGTGCGGCTTGCCGTCGGTCAGACGCAGGTATTTTTTCTTTTCATTGTCGTACTGAAAAGCTGCCTTGTTCAGGCGATGGAACGTGATGTCGATCTGACTGGCCGGCTCTCCCCCGGTAATCTCAGCATCAGCCGGCAAAAAGGACATCCGCGGCAGATCGCTGTTCGTCCGCATGCCCTTGTCGCGGATCGCCTGCTCGATCAGGTCGGGCTTGGTGTAGAGATTATGCGGCGGGTTGCGAAACGTTTCCCGCCAAAAATAACGGCCGTTGGGAATCTCGTCCAGATGACTGTAGTCGGAACGTGCCAGCGTCGCCAGTGCTTCCGGGCTGCCGCCCGCGTGTACGAGCACGGCGTCCAGGCCGACGCCAATCTCGATAAAATACTGGCGAATGCTGCGTACCGGGCCGATCACGTCCGGCCGCTGGCTGTGAAAGACAGCGAGAAAACGGGTCATTTCCCCCTCCGCCAGCACCTCGTACACCAGGTCTGCCTGATTCAACCCGGACTGCGGACGCGCAGCCGGCGCGTTGTTGATCATCACCATGATCGGCCGCTGTTCCAGCTTCACCGGGCTTCCCAGACCGGTAAACGGGGCGGTGTAAGCGTATTTCGGCTGTTCGGTCGGAGGTGTTTCTACATGGGGAGCGGGCGGTTGCTCCGGCTGGGGCGTGGTGTCGCCCGGTTTTCCGGTACACGCCGTGAGCAGCGCCAGAGTCAGCAGCGTCAACATGAATGGTGTGCGTCTTCGCATGGGAGCGCTCCTTTCCAGTTTTCTCATTGCCTTCCTCTCTTTTCTGCGCGTGACAGGAGAATCCTGCTTCCACACGTTTTGCACGATTCTCATACGCCCCTCCCACACATCACCAACGGCGCTGTGCTACAATGTTACCAAACGACTGAGGCAAAGCGAGGAATGAACCATGCAGACTCCCTACCTCGTCTATCTCGTGGACGACGAAACCAATCTGCTGGGGCTTTTGCAGTCCTACCTGGAAAGCGCCGGTTTCCGGGTCAGGGCGTTTTCCAGCGGGGCCGACGTGCTGCCGGTGCTGGACGAGCCGGAACAGCCCCACATCTGGATTTTGGACATCATGCTGCCCGACATTGACGGATACGAGCTCCTGCGGTTGATACGCAGCAAATCGGACGTGCCGATCATTTTCATCTCCGCCCGGGATCAGGACATCGACAAAATCATCGGGCTGGAGCTGGGCAGCGACGACTATCTGGCCAAACCGTTTTTGCCCAGGGAACTGGTCATCCGGGTGCAAAAATTGCTGCAGCGCACGTACGAAAAAGGGCCAGTCCTCGCAGCAGCCCAGCCGCAGGCGTACCAGGATTGGGTCGCGGTAGGGCCGTACCTGATTTCGGAGAAAGGCCGGCTGGTCAAGGAAGGGGACAACCTGATCGAGTTGACCACCAAGGAGTTTGAACTGATCATCTACCTCCTGCACAACCAGGGGCTTGCCCTGAACCGGGAACAAATCTTGACGGCCATCTGGGGAGAGGATTACATCGGATCGGACCGGGCGGTGGATGACCTGGTCAAACGCATCCGCAAAAAAATGCCCAAATTCCCGCTGGAGACCGTCTATGGCTTCGGCTACCGTTTGACCCGGCCGTGATGAATCCCATGATGAATAAATTCCGTTTGAAAAACCTGCCGCTCTCCCGGCAGATATTGATCTTGTTCATGCTGCTGACCAGCGTGCTGGGGATCGGCGTGGGCATCGTCTATCCCTTTGCCGTCAAGCATTATCTGGTCAACAACACGTATGCCCTTTTGGAGGAAGAGTTCTACACCCTGTCGGAACACATCGCCTTCAACGAGCACAACGAGCTGCTCCCCGTTCCCGCGGCCGCTCCCTACTTTTTGCAATTGCTCCTGTCGCGCTATGAATACTCGTTTGACATGATCGTCTTTTCCGCGGACGGCCATGTGCTGGGCAAGCGCTTGACAGACAATCTCTCCTACGAGGACACAGTCGACCTGTTCAGGGGGGCGTCCTCCTTTCCCCGGAACCGACTGCAGCACGGCACGCTCGAACGGGGCGGGGAGGACTACCTGTTTGTCAGCAAGCTGATGGATTACCACGGCTTTCCCTACTACCTCGTCCTCTTCTCCAAGGAGCGGGAACTGAACCAGATCAATGCGCTCTTGACCCGCCAGTTTATGATCATCTTCATTATTCTGCTGCTGGTGAGCTGGCTGTTGGCTGTCTGGTTCAGCCGCTATCTGAGCAAACCGCTGCGTACCTTGGACGAGTCGTGCCAAAAGATTGCCCGCCGGCAGTTCGACATCCCGCTGACGATGGACCGGGAGGACGAGATTGGCCAGCTGGCCCGCTCGTTTGAGTCGATGAAAAGCCAACTGAAGGAATACGACGAGTCGCAGCGCCACTTTATCCAAAACATCTCGCACGAGTTGAAGACACCGATCATGGCGATACAGGGGTATGCCCACGGCCTGCTGGAAGGCGTGTTTAAAGGCCCGCAGGCGGAAAAAGGGCTGGAGATCATCATGGAAGAGAGCAAGCGGCTGGAAAAGGTAGTGGGTCAGCTCCTCTACCTGACGAAGATCGAGTCGGTCTCCCAGATGATGCAGATGGGGCGCGTCGATTTGGCGGAAATGTTCAGCCTCCTGCAGCAGCGCCTCTCTGTGCTCAACCCGGCCGTCAACTGGGAACTGCGCCTGCCTGCTGCGCTGGTGCTGGAAGGAGACGGCGAACAGCTCAGCACGGCGTTCGTCAACATCCTGGAAAATCAACTCCGCTACGCAAACAGCCGGCTGACGATCACCGGTACCCAGACGGGCGATACGGTGACCGTCACCATCTCCAATGACGGGCCGCCCATCGAGGAAGCCCTGCTGCCCCATCTGTTCCAGCGTTTTCGCAAAGGCAAATCGGGCAAGCACGGCCTCGGTCTGGCCATCGCCCGCGCCGTCTTCGAAGCCCACGGCGGAAGCATTTCCGTGCGAAATGAGGCGGACGGCCCCTGTTTTACGGTGACGCTGCCGGTTGACAGAAAATAGACTTCCGGAATGAATTGAAGTCCCGGTCATCCCGGGACTTTTTTGCTGCGCGCCGACCGTTTATGTCCAAAACAATTTCCATTTTCACACAATACGGAATATTCATTGACGTATATGCTATATCCTGATATGTTAGAGAAAAATATATTTCTCACAAATGATATGGGGGTTACGTCATGAAATCACAAACCGTTCGCTTGTTGCTTGCCGGATTGCTGGCAGGTTCGCTCGTTGCTGGCTGCGGCGGGGGCAATTCCACTTCTTCGGGAGGCAATGAAGGCAGCGGCGGAAACGCCGGCTCCAACGTTATCAAAATCGCCACGCAAAGCCCGCTGTCCGGCACGCAGTCGCTGGAGGGCGACGGGATCAAGCTGGGGGCGCAGTTGGCCGTCCAGGACCGCATGGAAGACTTCAAAAAGCTGGGCTTTGACCTGCAGCTCTTCCCGCAGGACGACCAGGCAGACCCGAAAATCGGCGTCTCCAATGCGGAAATGCTGATCGCCGACCCGGATGTATACGCCGTGATCGGCCACTACAACACCGGTGTCGCCATCCCCTCGTCCGTCAAGTACGAGGAAGGCAAACTTGCGATGATCTCTCCGGCCAACACCGGCGTTGAACTGACGGAAGCAGGCAAAAAGAGCGTAAACCGCCTGGTGGCGCGCAACGACCAGATCGCGCCGGCAGCAGCCAAATACGCCAAGGAAAAGATGGGCATTACCACCGTCTACATCGCCCACGACAAGACCGCGTACGGACAGGGGCTGGCCGATGAGGTGCGCAAGGCGTTCAAAGAGCTGGGTGTGAAAGAGGTGGCCTATGAAGGCATCAACCCCGGCGAAAAAGACTACAGCGCAATCGTGAACCAACTGGTGGCACACAAGCCCGACCTCGTCTTCTACGGCGGCATGTACGCCGAGCTGGGAATCATCGCCAAGCAGGCCCGCGAGAAGGGCTACACGGGCCAATTCATGGGCGGTGAAGGGCTGGAGTCGAACGACATGTACAAAATCGCCGGACCTGCCGCAGAAGGCATCGTCTACGCAACCGTGGTCAGCGACATCCGCTCCCAGGAGGAAGGCAAGAAGTGGGTGGAACGGTTCAAATCGGCATTCAACAAGGAACCGGGCGCATTTTCTCCGTTTGCCTATGACGCAACCCTGGTCGCTCTGAACGGCATCGAGCAGGCGATCAAGGAAAACGGCGGCAAAAAGCCGACGCGCGAACAGGTGATGAACGCCATCCGCGCCACAAGCGAATTCAACGGTTTGTTTACCAAAGTGAGCTTTGACGAAAAGGGAGACAACAAGCACTCCCAGGTGTATATCTACAAGTTCGGCAAAGAGAAAGCCGAGTTTATCGGCGAAGCGGGACAATAACCCGCTTTCCGGCGCCTGCGCACAGCAGGCGCATTTTTTTTGCCTCTGTCGGCTTGCACACAGCAAAATACCCCTTTGCGCTCGCAGCCTGACATAGCCGGCAGACGCTGCGCAAAAGGGTTGTCCATCAACAAACAGGCTTGTTCCTCGACATGTGCTACACCTCTTCGATCAACCGAGCCAGCAGGGCAGCGCGTCTGGGAATCTCGTCCAGCTCCACAAATTCCTCCGGCGAGTGGGCAAACCCGCCTTTTGCCCCCAGCCCGTCAAGGGTAGGGAGACCGCAGGCGGCGGCGAAGTTTCCGTCGCTGACGCCGCCGGTGCCCGACTCCCGCAGCGACATACCCAACTCCTCTGCCCCAATCTTCCGGGCCAGGGCAAACAGGGCGGCGACCTGCTCCGTCCGTTCCATCGGCGGACGGCGGATGCCGCCGGACACCGTCAGCCGCGCGCCGGACAGGCTGGGCGTCAGTCCCGCAAACAGCCGCTCAATTCGCCGCGCTTCCTCCAGCGTCCTCACCCGGACGTCCACTTCTGCTTCGGCGTAATCGGCCACCACATTGGAGCCGATTCCCCCTTTGACCAGCCCCACGTTGACGGTCGTCCCGCTCGCATAGTCGGTCAGTCCGTGCAGGTACTGCACCAGCCGGGACAGCTCCTCAATCGCCGACACTCCTTTGTCGTGGTCCACCCCGGCGTGGGCGGAAACGCCGTGGACGTGCAGAGTAAAGTGGGCGCTGCCTTTGCGCCACGTCTTCAGCGCGCCGTCCGGCTCCATCGGCGGCTCCAGCACGAAGCCGGCCAGGGAACGGGACGCCTCCCGTTCGACGAGTGCCCGCGAGGTAGGGCTGCCGATTTCTTCGTCGCTGTTGAGCAAAAGCACCACCTGCTTGTCAGCCGGCAGACGGTTCAGCTCCGCCAGCGAGCGCAGCGCAAACATCGCCTGCAGCACGCCCGCCTTCATGTCGTAGACGCCCGGGCCGTATGCTTTTCCCTCCCGGATGAAAAACGGACGACGGGCTGCTTCCCCTCGCGGCCAGACCGTGTCGTAGTGGCCAATCAACAGGACTTGTCTGCTGCCGCTTCCCAGCACGCAGCGGACCTGGTCGCCGTAGACGCTGTTGGGGATTCGCTCCGCCCTGCCTCCGGTCAGTTCCTCGAAGCAGCGGGCAAACCACTCCGCCATCCGATCCCCCGCCTCCTTGTCGCGTGAGGGGGAATCCATGTTGACGCAGGCTTCCAAGAGCTGGATCAGGTGTTGGTGATGTTGTTGCAAATACGAGTGAATTGACATCGTGCCTCTTCCTTAATGGGATTGGGAATTGAGTCCAAACAGGCGCTCCAGCCCGTACACCTTTTCCAGCAGGACGATAAACACCAGGCTGAGTAGGATGACGACCGCGGAGATGGAGGCCACCAGCGGGTCCAGCGTCTCCTGCATGTAGGTGAAAATAGCCAGCGGCAGCGTTGTCGTGTCGGGCGCCACCAAGAAGAGCGACACCGTCACGTTGTCAAACGAGGTCAGAAACGAAAAGATCATACCCGACACGATGGCCGGCCGCAAAAGCGGCAGTGTGACGTCCCAAAACACCCGCAGCGGCCGGGCTCCCAGCATGTAGCCCGCCTTTTCCAGGGTGTAGTCGAACGTGCTGAGGCCGGTCAGCACCAGCCGCACCACGTACGGAATGGAGATCAGCGTGTGGGCCAGGAGCAGGCCGGTAAACGTGCCGGCAATGCCGATCCGCGTAAAGAACAGCAGCGCGGCGATCCCGATGATCAGCGACGGCACGGTCAGCGGCGACAGCAGCAGGCCGTTGATGACCCCGCTGCCGCGGAATTTGTACTTGCTCAAGGCAAAGGCCGCCAACGTGCCGATCAGCGTCGCCAGCACGGCCGTAATCGCGGCAAGCTGCAGGCTGAACCAGAACGACTCGATAAACTCCGGCCGATCCAGAATCTTGTCGTACCACTGCCAGGAAAAGCCATCCGGCGGAAACGACAGGTATCCGGCCGCGGTAAACGAGCTGGGGATGATAACCAGAAACGGCAGGTTGACCAGAAGCAGCACAAAGAAGGTGATCAGTCCGAACCCGTTCAGCTTTTTCATGACGCAAACACCTCTTTGTATCGCTTGGTTTCAATCAACCGCGTGTACAGAGTGACCAGCAGGATCGTGCTGCCCAGCAGCAGGAAGGACAGTGCCGCTCCCAGCGGCCAGTTGAGCGTCGACATAATCTGTTCGTAGGCGATGACCGGCATTACTTTCACAGAGGTGCCCCCCATCAGCGCCGGCGTCACAAACGCGCTCATCGACAAGCTGAACACCAGTGTCGTACCGGCGATAATACCCGGCAGGGTGAGCGGCAGCGTCACGGTGAAAAACGTCCGCAAGCGAGACGCTCCCAAAATGGACGCCGCCTTGGACAGCGACGGATCAATCGCATACAGGCTGGTGGCGATCGCCAGCACCATGTAGGCGATAAATGAATCGGTCAGGCCAATGACCACGCCCAGCTCGTTGTACATCAGGCGCAGCGGTTGGTCGATCACGCCCAGCCTCAGCAGCGTTTCGTTGATCCAGCCCTTTTCACCGAGTACAACCACCCAGCCGAAGTTGCGGATCACCACGCTGATCAGATGCGGCGCCAGAATCAGTATGGTGACGACGCCCCGCATCCGGCCTGAAGCCTGCGCCATGAACATGGCCACGGGAAAGCCGAGCAGGAGCGTGCACAGCACCGTCCAGAGGCTGATGCGGATGGTCCGCCACAGAATCTCCAGGTAAAATGGGTCCTGGATGAACAACAGGTAGTTTTGCAAGCTGAACGCCTGCGTGTCGTCCTGAAAACTCAACAGGAGCATCAGCAGCATCGGAATCAGAAACACGCCCAGGAGCACGATCATGCTCGGCGCCGTCAGCAGCAGAATGGAGATACGCTTGCTCATCGGCTATCCCCTCTCCGCCGGCATGACCAGCACGTCTTCGCTCTCCCAGCGGCAGTTGACCGCCCTGCCGGGGGTAAGCGGCATCCCCTGCCC
Organism: Brevibacillus sedimenti; assembly: GCF_020923495.1. Classification (GTDB taxonomy): domain Bacteria; phylum Bacillota; class Bacilli; order Brevibacillales; family Brevibacillaceae; genus Brevibacillus; species Brevibacillus aydinogluensis. Next base: position 1,639,041 of record NZ_CP064048.1, on the reverse strand, counting down.
GTCCATCTGCACCTTAACGGACAGGGTATGACCTCCCACCTTCACCTCGCACTCGGTAAAGGCGCCCAAAAATGAGGCAATCATCAACTGGCCGCTGACGTGATTGACCTCACTCGCTGCCGCTCCGTCCGCCATTCGGATTTTTTCCGGCCGCACAAACATCGCCACTCTTTCGCCAGGAACAAACACCCGCTGCTGCCGGGCCGCCCTGACGATGAGGCCGCCCATCGTTTTCACGGTGAGACTCTCTCCGTCCTGAGCGAGTACGACTCCTTCCAGGCGATTGGTCTTGCCGATGAAGGTGTGGACGAACTCGGAGGCGGGACGGTTGTAGATCTCCTCAGGCGTGCCGATCTGCTCGACGCGGCCGTGGTTCAGCACGACGATTCGATCCGACAAAGAGAGCGCTTCTTCCTGGTCATGGGTAACGAAAATGGTGGTCACGCCGATCTCCTGGTGCAGCCGCTTCAGTTCGTCGCGCAGTTCTTCGCGCAGCTTGGCGTCCAGGTTGCTGAGCGGCTCGTCCAAAAGAAGCAGCGACGGCTCGATCACCAGTGCGCGGGCGATCGCAATCCGCTGCCGCTGACCGCCGGACAACTGCTTGGGATAGCGGTCGGCCACATGCGGCAGCTTGACCAATTCCAGCACCCGCTTCACCCGCTCCTGCATCTCGGCTTTGCCCACCTTGCGCAGCTTCAGCCCGTAGGCGACGTTTTCCGCCACCGTCATGTGCGGAAACAGCGAATAGGTTTGAAACACCATGCCCAGTTCGCGCTTGTAAGGGGGGACGCCGTTCATGCGCCGCCCTTTGATCAAGAGCTCCCCTTCGTCCGGGTCCAGAAATCCGGCGATCATGTTCAGCGTGGTCGTCTTGCCGCAGCCGGACGGCCCGAGAAACGAGACAAACTCTCCCTGCTCCACCTGCAGGTTGAAATCCCGAACCACGACGTTATTCTGGAACTTCTTCATGATGTTGCACAGTTCGACGTCAATTACCTTGCTCAAAGGGACACCTACTTTCCTGTCAGCGGCGCGATCTCTTTGTTGAAGCGATCGAGCCACGCGGACATTTCCTTGCTGATCGTGTCGTAGTCGAAGTTCACCACTTTACTGCGGTCAAACTCCAACTGCTTGGCCACGTCTTCCGGCAGCTTCACGGCCGTGGCCGGGTTGTAGTAGAGCTTGGTCGCGTACATGATCTGCACCTCGTCGCTCAGCAGGAAGTCGATAAACGCTTTGGCGGCGTTGGGGTGCTTGGCCCCTTTGACCAGCGTGGCGACGTTCGGCACGATGTTTCCGCCCTCTTCCGGGAAGACGAATTCCAACGGCAGGCCCGTCTCTTTTTGCGTCAGGCTGCGGGCCATCGTCCAGGTGGTGTAGGCTGCACTTTTGTTTTGCAGGTTTTGTTGGAGTTGGGCCGCGCTCTTGGCAAACGTCGGCATGTAGCTCGCAATCGTTTTCATTTTTTCAAAGCCGGGCTCGATGTTTTTCTCCGAACCGCCGTTGGCGTAGGCCAGCATGATCATCGTGGAGCGGCCGAAGTTGCTGGCCACGTCGGTCATTGTTATATAGCCCTTCACTTCCGGTCTGGTCAAGTCGTTCCATGACTTGGGCACCGGCAGGCCTTTTTCCTTGACGAGCTCCGCGTTGTACGAGATGCCCATCGGCGTAAAGTTGACGGTTACTCCGCTGTTTTCCGCGACGCGCAGGTCCTGCGGAACGTTTTTCATGTTGGGAATGTCCGTCTCGGAAAGCGCCTCCCACAGCCCTTCCTGGCGCCCTTTTTCCTGTTCGCCTCCCTCGACGATGGTGACGTCGATCTGCGGCGCGTTTTTCTGCGCTTTTACCTTGGCCACGATATCGGTCGAGACGCCGGAGACGTAGGTCAGCTTCACGTTCGGGTACTTCTCGTTGAACTTCTTGAAAATCTCGTCTTTCATTAGCTGTTCGACGGTGGCGCCGTTGCCCGCCACGACCAGCGTGTCCTCCAACTGCGCCTGTGCCTGGCTGCCGCCCTGCCCCACAGGCTGGCCGGACGCGGTTGACTGCCCGGCGGAAGACCCACAGCCGGCGAGCAATGAACCGGTTAAAGCAAGAATGGACAGTACCGATAATGCCTGTTTCTTCACGTGTTCATCCCCCGCTATGTGTATGTTTATTGGCAAATCGTTCACGAATAGAAAACACAGTTTCCTATTCGAGAACTATAGTGATATACTATCATAAAGGAGACTGACAATTCAAGGTAGTCTGAGTAAAGGGATGATTATCTCTTTTCGAACCGTAAAGTCTTCCCGGTTATGGTAGACTAATTCTAAATGTGAGCTTTGGAGGAGTCGTATCCATGGATCATTTTCTGTCTTCCGTACGCAACAGCTGCCGGCTCTTGAAAATCTTCCTCGACGCGCCCAAGGAGCTCGGCGTGACGGAATTGAGCAAGCGGCTGCAGCTCTCCAAGGGAGCGGTGCACAAGCTGCTGGCGACGCTGGAGGCGGAAGGATTTATCCGCCAAAACGAAAAAACCAGGCAGTACACACTCGGCTACACGCTGCTGGAGCTGGGCAACAAGGTGCTGAAAAACCACGACATCGTCGACTTTGCCGCTCCCTATATCAACCGCCTGGTATCTCGCACGCAGGAGCTGGTCGTGCTGTGCCTGCAGGACGTCACCGACGCCATCTACGTCACCAAGGTGGATTCGCCTCACCCGATCCGCTTTACGGTCGAGACGCACCGCCGCTTCCCCCTTTATTCCACCTCCGCGTCCCGCGTGCTGTTGGCCTACAAACCGGAATCGTTTCAGGACGAGGTGCTGGCGGAGGGAATCCGGACATACACGCCCTACTCGTACACGTCAGCCGACGAGATCAAGCGGGCGCTGCAGGAGATCAGGGAACGGGGCTACGAATTCAGCTCCGACCGGCGCAACGTGGGCGTTACCGGGATGGCGGCGCCGCTGTTTGATTCCACCGGTGAAGTAGCCGCATCGGTCAGCGTGATCGGCCCGTCCGACCGCGTTCTTCCCCAGAAGGATGCGATCCTCAGGGAACTGCTGGAGACCGTGCGAGAGATGTCTGCAGAATTGGGGTACCGTCCGTGAGCACTGCCGATGCTGTGCCCGGATCAGCCATTTGGTCTGGTCCGGGCTTTTTTGTGCACGCGGCTGGCCCATATAAGCGGAAAACAATAACGTTTACGTTAACGTTACCGTTTTGTATCATAAACCTTGTCTGTTTGTCGTCGTGCCATTACACACGCGTATGGGAGGGAGCCCGTTGTACCGCATTGAGGAGGCAGCCAAAAAAACCGGCCTTACGAAAAGAGCGCTTCGCTATTACGAGGAATTAGGGCTGGTCAATCCGTCCGGGCGAACGGAGAGCGGATACCGCATGTACACGGACGAGGACATCGCCCACATCCTGCACGTCAAAAACACCCGCGACCTGTTGGGAGCGTCGCTGCAGGAAATCAAGGACATGATGGACCTGTCCCACAAATACGAGCTGTTGAAGCAGGGCTATTACCAGGAAGTGTCCACCGAAGATAAGCTGAACCTGCTGACCGAACTGGAACGGACGCTCCTGGCCAAGCGCGGCTTCCTGCAGGACAAACTGAACAAACTCTCGGAGCTGCTGGCCGACTACGATGAGAAGCTGACCCGCATTGCCAGAAAAAAACAGGAACTGCAGACAGAAATCGAAATCAAAAAGGAGGATTCCTAATGGAAAGTCACGCGCATGCCTGGCGCATCATCATGCAGCAGCCAAAATCAGCCTGGGCTGTCGCGTTTGCCTGTGTGGTCGCTTTCATGGGGATCGGATTGGTCGACCCGATCCTGCCCGCGATTGCGAGCCAACTGAATGCCACGCCCAGTGAAGTATCCCTGTTGTTCACCAGCTACATGCTGATGACCGGCTTGACCATGCTGGTCACAGGATGGGTCTCCAGCCGGATCGGACCCAAGGCGACGCTCCTGGTCGGCCTGGCCGGCATCATCCTGTTTTCCTTTCTCGGCGGCATGTCCGACTCGGTGATGCAAATCGTCTGGTTCCGCGCCGGCTGGGGAATGGGCAACGCCTTTTTCATCTCCACCGCCCTGGCGGTGATTGTCAGCGTGGCCAGCGGCGGCACGGCGGGAGCGATCGTCCTGTACGAAGCGGCCATCGGTCTGGGGATGTCCGTGGGGCCGCTGCTTGGCGGGCTGCTCGGGGGCATCAGTTGGCGCGGGCCGTTTTTCGGCGTCGCCGTGCTGATGGCGATCGCGCTGCTTGCTGTCTTCGTACTGCTCAGCGACGTGCCCAAGCCGAAGCGGCGCAGCTCGCTCCTTGATCCGTTCCGCGCGTTGCGGCACCGCGGCCTGTTTACCATGGCGCTGACGGCGCTTCTGTACAACTTCGGGTTTTTTACGCTGCTGGCGTTTTCTCCGTTTGTGCTGCACATGGACGAACACAGCCTGGGATACGTGTTTTTCTTCTGGGGCGTGATGCTCGCCATCACCTCGGTGATCGTGGCGCCGAAACTGCAGGAGCGCTGCGGGTCCGTCCCCACGCTGTTCGCCATGCTGCTGCTGTTGTCCGCAGACCTGACGGCCATGGGATTGGGCGTATCGTCGCAAGTGACGCTGGTGCTGGCTATCGTCCTGGCCGGCGCGATTTTGGGCATTATCAACACCGTCCTGACCGCATCGGTGATGGACGTCGCGCCGGTGGAGCGTGCCGTCGCGTCTTCCGCCTACAGCTTCGTCCGTTTTGTCGGCGGCGCGATCGCGCCCTGGCTGGCGGGCAAGCTGGCCGAGTGGTACTCGCCGCACGTCCCGTTTTACGCGGGCGCGCTGGCCGTTCTGTTCAGCATGATGGCGCTGTACGCCGGCAAAAAACAACTGGCGAGCCTGCATTGATGCGCAAGCTCGCCTTTTTTTACACGCTCTTCCCGATCTTCAGAAAAGGGCCCGCCACAGCACAATCGCCCCCACCCCGGCCAACAGCGCCCAGACGACCTGCTTTCTCCACAGGCCGACGGCGAGTGAAACCACCCCCGCCGCGAGGTACTCCGGACTCCACTGCCCGTCTTTCCCATAAAAGAGAATGGGCGGCACGGTCAGCGAACTGAACACCCCCACCGGGACCATGGCCAGTCCGCGCCGGAGCCAGTCGGGGATCTCCCAGCGCGAGCTGATCAGCAGCATGGGAAACCGCGTCAGATAGGTAATCACGGCCATCAAGACAATGATCAGCAGCACCTTATCGTTCACGGATCACCGCTCCCATCACCACTGCCGTCAGCGTTCCGGCAATCACCGCCGCCGTCCCGCCGCCTCCCCAGTACGCGAGGCAGGCGACAGCCGCAGCGCCGGCCGCCACCTTCACATGAAACGGGGAGAGCAGATTAATTGCGAGAAAGCCAAGGAACGTGGCCACAAACGCAAAGTCCAGGCCGTACGCCTCCGTTTCCGTAAACACCGCGCCAAACCAGGCGCCGGCCAGCGTGCTGGCGTTCCAGATCAGATAGTCGACCGCGCTCGCACCGGCAAAAAAGGAGAGGCTGGGCTTTTGGCCGGACGCCAGATAGGTGGATGTCAGGGCGTACGTCTCGTCGTTCAGGCCAGCCGCCATCAACGACAGCTTCCACGGTGGCGTCCCGCGAAAGTGGGGCCCGAGCGACAGGCCGTACAGCAGGTGACGGGCGTTCAGCAAAGCCGCGGAGACCAGAATGGGCCAGCCCACAATCCCCTGCGAGATCAGGCCGACGGCGGCAAACTGCGACGACCCTGCGTTGACGAGGAGTGAAAACAGCAAGGCTTCCGCGATGCCGAGACCTGCCTGCCGGGCGAGGATGCCAAACACAAGCCCGTCCACGATCCCTGCGGCGGCGACCGGGATAATTTGAATCATGCCTGTGACAAACAACGTGCGCGCAGAGTTCACTCGCTTCCCCCTCCATACACTGCTATACTCTACGCTTGTCAGTAAGTTCTGTCAAATGCAGGAGTGCATGTACGGCTTTTACACTCCGTATAGCAGCCGCAGCCCCGCATCCATCTCCTCCACCGACAAGGCCAACCAGTATTCACCTGGCTGGCCGCCTGATACCATGCTATTCCAAGCCCAACTCTTCCATGGTTTTTACCTGCAGCCCCTTTTCTACGCCATTGGGCGGTTGTACTGTCTGACCGTCTGTTACAAATTTCCCTTGATACACTCCCGCTATTACATAAGCGTCATCAGCAATCGGCCCTTCGTACTTTTCCAAAAAGACAATCGCCGTCTCCTTTTCCGTAAATGCCTTGTTCCCTTCAAACGTGTATTCCTTTCCATCCTTATATCCGCCGGTTTCGAGAATCTTGACGGTTTCTCCGTTTTGGACCTCTCCTTTATAGACATGCAGCAGTTTCGCTTCACTCAACGTAAACACAACGTGTTTGTATTGGAAGCTGTCCGCCTTTTCAATTTCAACCTCTGCAATCAATTGAGAGTTGTCCTTCAACTGTTCGATACTGGAAAAACTCTCATTAACATCTCCTCTTACATCTACCGCAGTTCCCGCCTTCTCCTTTTGTTCAGCCCCGTGAACGTTTGCTTGCCATTGAGTTGCCTGGTCGGATGCAGGTTGATTGGCATTTACGTAAAGGTATCCGCCGGCAGCGACACTGGCAGCGGCTATCACAGACAACATGACGGTTTTTTGGTACATCATCGGCATGCACCCTTTCGCGTGGACCGTTTTTGGAACAGCCATATTCCTCACGACTCACATCGTTTGCAGAGAGGTACGTTCCAACTCTGATGTCGAATCGTCCTGCAAACCTGTGCGTCTATACGAGGAGACGAAGAAATTTCCATTTCGTTACAAAAAACACCGATGGAGTCATTAGACTCCATCGGTGCTTCACTTCTATGCAAGGTACGCTTCCCGCACCTGCGGGTTTGCCAGCAGGGTGGCCGCCTCATCCTGCAGGATGATCTCTCCCGTCTGGATGACGTAGCCGCGATGGGCCACGGAGAGCGCCTGGTTGGCGTTTTGCTCCACGAGCAGGATCGTCATGCCCTCCTTATTCAGCTCCGTGATGATGTCAAAAATCTGTTCGACCAGAATCGGCGCCAGCCCCATGGACGGCTCGTCCAGCATCAAAATCTTCGGCTTCATCATCAGGCCGCGTGCGATGGCCAGCATCTGCTGCTCCCCGCCGGACATCGTGCCGCCCTTTTGGTTGATCCGCTCTTTCAGCCGGGGAAAGTAGCGAAATGCCCGCTCAATTCCTTCCTCGATCAGATTCTTGTCCGTTACGGAGAAGGCGCCCATCTCCAGGTTCTCCCGCACGGTCAGCTTGGGGAAAATGCGCCGCCCCTCCGGCACGTGGGCGATACCCAGCAGGGCGATTTCATGCGTGCGCATTTGGGTGATGTCCTTGCCGTCAAAGAGGATTTTGCCTTCCCGTGCGCGCGTCTGGCCGCAGATCGTCTTCAGCGTGGTCGACTTGCCTGCCCCGTTGGAGCCGATCAGCGTCACCACTTCCCCTTGGTTGACCTGGATGCTCAGCCCCTTTAACGCGTGGATGCCGCCGTAATAGGTGTGTACGTTATGCAGTTCCAACAATGCCATCTGTGATTCCTCCCCCGCTTACGACACTTCCGACGCGCTTTTGCCCAGGTACGCCTCGATGACTCTGGGATTGTTGCGGATTTGCTCCGGCGTTCCCTCGGCGATTTTGCGTCCGTAATCCAACACGTGGATGTATTCGCTCAGGCCCATGACCAGCTTCATGTCGTGTTCAATCAGGATGATGGTCAGTTCCAGTTCGTTTTTCAGCCGGCGGATAAACTCCGTCATCTCTGCCGTTTCGCGCGGATTCATCCCCGCCGCCGGCTCGTCCAGCAGAATGATTTGCGGATTGGTCGCCAGCGCGCGGGCGATCTCCAGGCGGCGCTGCAAGCCGTACGGCAGACTGCCGGCCTCTTCGTTGGCGACGTGGGCGATCCCGACGTATTCCAGGAGTTGATAGGCCTCGACGCGGGCCCGCTCTTCCTCTTCGCGCACCCGCTTGACGTTGAACAGGATGCCCAAGAGTCCTGCCGTCAGCCGGCTGTGCGTACCCACCATCACGTTTTCCAAGGCGGTCATCTGCTTGAACAAGCGGATGTTTTGGAACGTGCGGGTGATGCCCCGCTCGGCAATCTGGTCCGGCCGCAGTCCCTTGATGCTTTTCCCGTCCAGCAGGACATCGCCCTCGTCCGGCTCGTAAAAGCCGGTGATCATGTTGAAAAACGTGGTTTTCCCGGCCCCGTTCGGTCCAATGACCGCCGTAATCGTCCCCTTCTCAATCTTGACGGTGACGTCCTGATTGGCGACCAGACCGCCGAAGCGCTTTGTCAAGCCGATTGCTTCCAACAGTGCCATAATGATGCTCCCTCCTTGTACGCTACGACTGGTTGCCCTGCGACAGCTTGCCTTTCGCCAGCCTGCTCAGGATCCCCAGACGGTTTTCGCCCAATTTGCTTGTCCGGATGGCGTCGAGATCGGTCTTCTTGCGCTTCGCCGGAATCAAACCGTTGGGACGGTAGAGCGCCACGAGGATCAACATGATGCCAAAGATCAACCGCTGGAACTTGGACGGATCCAACTGGTTCGGCAGATTGATGACGCCCGCCTGTTGCAGCGAGTGGAGGAAATTGGAGAGCTCTTTCAGCAGCTGCACCTGCAGCACCGTGACGAATGCCGCCCCCAATACCACGCCAGGGATGCTTCCGCTGCCGCCGAGGATGACCATGACGAGAATCCCGATCGACTCCATCAGCGTAAACGAGGTCGGATCGATAAACGTCTGCTTGGCGGCAAAGATGACGCCGACCACACCGGCGAAGGAAGCGCCCGTGGCAAACGCGGCCAGCTTGGTGTTCAGCAGGGAGATGCCCATGGACTGGGCCGCCAGTTCGTCTTCCCGCACCGCGATCCAGGCTCGGCCGATGCGCGAGTTTTCAAAGCGGAAGTTGGCCAGGACGATAAAGGCGATGACGACTAACACGATAAAATAGAAGTGGAACGGCGTGCCCATCTTCATTCCCAACAATTCCGGCTGCGGGATCGGAGTGATCCCCTGCGGGCCGTTGGTGATGTTGATGGGTTTGTCCAGGTTATTGAAAATAATCCGAATAATTTCGCCAAATCCCAGGGTAACAATGGCCAGGTAGTCCCCTTTTACCCGCAAGACCGGCAGACCGAGCAATATCCCGAAGATTGCCGCCACGATCAAGCCGACGATGAGGAACGGCCAGAACCACTCGCCCGACAGCGGAAACAGGTCGCCGGGGATGAACTGGTTGGCCTGGGACGTGGAAAAAATCGCGTACGCGTACGCACCGGCGGCGAAAAAGGCGACGTAGCCGAGGTCAAGCAGTCCGGCAAATCCGACCACGATGTTCAGGCCGAGCGCCATGGCCACGTAGATGCCCACCTGCGAAGCCACTTCCATGTAGTAGCGGTTGTCCCCCGCCACCAGCGGAATGATGACCAGCAGCACCAGTGCTCCGATGAGCATGCGGACCTTGCTGGAGGCGTTGGTGTAGTAGATCAAAACAATGGAGGACAAGATTCCCAGAAACGCGATGACCGATTTGTCCAAGAAGTGCAGTGCGGCCGAAAAGCCAGCGATCCAAATCAGCGTAACCGGAAGCGGAATCCCTTTGAACGACTTCCATACCATGTTTGCCATGCGTTTCACCTACACTTTCTCTTTTACGGCTTCGCCAAACAGGCCTTCCGGTTTGAACAGAAGCACGAGAATCAAAATGCTGAACGCAAACACGTCTTTGTACTCGGCGCCAAACGCTCCGCCGGTCAGCGGACCCATGTACGCGCCGGACAGGGACTCCAGCAAGCCAAGCAGAACACCGCCCACCATCGCGCCGCGGATGTTGCCGATACCGCCGAGAACGGCTGCGGTAAACGCCTTGAGACCGAGAATAAAGCCGATGTAGGGGTCAATCGTGCCGTAGTTCTGCGCGAACAGTACCCCGGTTGCGCCGCCCAGGCTGGAACCGATCAAAAAGGTAAGCATAATGACTTTGTCCACGTTAATGGTCATCAGCGACGCTGTTGACTGGTCCTGCGCAACAGCCCGCATGGCGATACCCCACTTGGTCTTGTTGATGAACAAGGTCAGCGATATCATCATCACAATGGCGAGCACGATGACGATCAACGCCTTCGTCGGAATCGCGGCGATGCTGCCCAACGGGATGGAACCTGAAAAAAGAATGGGACTGTTCAGATAAAATTCGTTGCGGGCAATCGCTTCCGTAAACCGGACGAGGTCCTGCAGCAGGAACGACACGCCGATCGCGGAAATCAGCGGAACGAGCCGCGGCGCACCGCGCAACGGACGGTAGGCTACCCGCTCAATCCCGACGCCGAGGGCTCCGGTAATGGCCATCGCGATCAGCAGGGTTATAAACAGTGCGACAAACGGATTCATCCCCTGAAGCGCCCCCAGGGCGTCCGTAATCAGCAGGACCTCCGTCCCCACAAAGGCGCCCACCATGAAAATCTCACCGTGCGCGAAGTTGATGAACTCCAAAATCCCGTACACCATGGTGTAGCCGAGCGCAACGACGGCGTACATGAAGCCCAGCGTCAAGCCGTCAACCAACACCTGAGGCAAAATGTCGAGCAGCATACTTTCCCATCCCTCATTCCTTTGTAAACTTGCGGTAATTGTAAATTTTCTGTATTCGGCGATCAAAAAAACGACTTGCCGCCCGGCGGCTGTCGGGACAACCGCTGCTTTTTTGCCTGACGCGCTGTCTATGTGTGAGCGGTCGTACCGTCAGCGAAAGGCTTGTCCGCGCACTGGACAACTCCTCAAACAGAAAGGGCGCACACCTGAGTGTCGCCCCGGGTTGAAAGAGGCTTGTTCGGTAGTCTGCGATGTCTGGCCCTATTTAAGCAACGTATCCTGCGATACCGGAGCCGGCTGCTCATTTTGGATCGACGAATACAACGATGAAACCGTCCCCTTTTCCGTCACAGGTATTCTTTTCTCGAGCAAAGCACCCCTTCCACGGCGGGACAGGTTAACATAATCATATCAGAACCACCCGTCCACCGCCACCCATGAAATCACTTGGCGGCCCGTAAAACGTCCACCCAGGGAGGATACCCGACATGGGCCAAACGTCTCACAGGACCGTTCCTGTCTGGCCTTTCTTAATTGTAAAATATATCAGGAATTTTACAAGAGATGAATAATGGTATTTTCAATAAACATATTTTTTATACATATAACAGCGTAAAGATGAAGCTGTATTAAATCCAAATAAATATATCAATACTTTACTAAGGTGAAGTAATTGATGTTTGCGAAGACATTCCTTTGCCGAAAACATGTTTTCCTCATGGAAGGGGAATGGGCGGCACCAAAACGGCCCCCGACTTCACATCGACGATCCCCTCGGCGGTAAGCCGGGCATACGGCAAATGGGTGGCGGTAAAAAACAGCAACGAATAGAGCGGGTCCAAATGCGCGTACCCCTTGTCCCGCAACAGGTCGGTCAGCGATTCCGCCATGCGGATGACGTCGTCCATCGGCGCGGGAGAAAACTTTCCGGCGAGCGGCAGCGGACATTCGCAGATCACCCGTCCCCCGTCGATCATGACCACGCCTCCGCCAATCTGCCGGACGCGCCGCAGCGATTCCGCCATGGCCTCCGGGTTGCGCCCGATGACCAGCCAGTCGTCGGAGGCCGTGTAGGTGCTGACCAGTGCCTCCAGCGAACGGCCGTATCCCCTTACCAGCGCCTGTGTCAGCCGCTCCCGGTCAGGATTGAGACAGCAGATTACCGCCAGCTCGGGATCGTTCTCCAGCGAAACGCAGCCATCCCGGTCTGCCGGCAGTTCCTCCCGCTCCAGTGTGGTAATGACCGCATTGCGCATGTGCAGGACCGGCAGCGGTCCGCCCGTGTGGCGAAGTCGAAACGCGTCCGCTCCCACGTCCCTGCCCAGCCGGTCGACGGGCGGAAACTCGTACTGCTCCCAATGAGGCAGCATCGTGGGCACCAGCAGCCGCCCTTTTTCCGCCGCCCGCCGTCCGTTGGCGATGACCAGCTCGGGCGTCGGCTCCTCCGGACGAGTAAGCAGCAGAACGTCGGCGAGTCGACCTGGGGCAATCCCCCCGATTTCGGCGTCCATGCCGTAGTAGACGGCAGGATTGAGCGTCGCCATCACGTAGGCCTCTTCCGGCGGCATGCCCGCTTCGATCGCCACTTTTATCGTGTAATCCATCAGGCCGTGCCGGTGCATCGGCGGCGTGCTGCCGTCCGATGTCAGCATCATGCGGGGCGACCAGGGCAGTCCCATCTCCAGCCAGCCGCGAACCAATTCCGGCAGGTCCGGCCGGATGGAGGAGTGGCGCAGTGCGACATACATCCCCAACTGCAGGCGGCGCAACAACTCCTCCGCCGTGATGCTCTCGTGGCAGGCGGTGATCCCGGCGGCAGCCGCTGTGTTCAGGGTCTCCACCGACGCTCCCGGATGGTGTCCTTCGATCCGTTTGCCAAGATCGCGGGCGTGCTTGAGTCCAAACAGCAGGGTCTCGTCTTCGTTCAACACGCCTTGCCAGTCGGTCAGTTCCCCGCCCTGGACGACCAGCGGATGCTCCAGCATTCGCGCCAGCCCTGCCCGGTCAAACGGCGGCTCTGCATGTGACCGCCTCCGCTGCGGATCGAGCCGACCCCAGAAAAACTGCTTGACCGGATGGGCCGACAGCCGCTCCATGATCTGTGCCACCTGCGCAAACGGCAGGCTCATCAGCATCATCGTGTCAGACACCAGGGTTGTCGTTCCCCGCTCCAGTGCGAAGTCGGCCAGCGAGAACGGATTGTACCACTGAAACGGATGGGCGTGCGGCTCCATGTACCCCGGCACCGCGTACATCCCGGCTGCGTCTACCACAACCGTATGTTCGGCCACCTCCGGCTCCTTTTCCCCCACATAGGCGATCCGCTCTCCGGCGACGACGACATTCACCTCCCGCCATTCCTTGGTATACACCTGCAGCACCCGCGCTCCCTTGATCCACATGTCGGCAGGGGCCTGCCGCTTCGCCACCCGTAACAGATGCAGGTAAGCCTTTTCGTTGATCGGACGGACTCGCATGGTATGCACTCCTTTCCCTGTTTGGCGCACGGATAGAGAATCCTCTGCCAGAGCAGCCGTTTCCTAGCGAACGCTCGCTCACTTCCTGTGTACACTTCTCCGTTCGCCTGCCGGACTCCTGTATCCAACCCCTCTGTTAACAACAATTCCCTCGCGTGATTTTTTCCGCCCGGCACACACTACCAACAGGAACTGTTAGGACAGGAGGAACAACCATGCAAAAAAACGTCGGAACCGTGGATGCTCTGATCCGCATCACTGTCGGCCTGTTGGGGCTGGCCTACGGCGTCGGCAGGATGAGCCGCCGCCCGTACCGCACTCCCTGGCTGTTAATGGCGCTGTCAGCCATGAAGGTGGCAGAAGGCGTCACCCGCTTTTGTCCGATGCTGTACGCGATGGGTGTCAACAGCTGCGGCGCCGGAATGCAAAACATGCTCAGCAAAGCAAAGGACATGAGGAACCAGGCAGGGAAACCGCGCAGTGGCACGGCTCCCAAGCAGGAGCAAACCAAACTGTCGGCCGAAGACAAACAGCTCGAAGCGGCTGTTAAGGAGTACGTCTCCTACCGCCAGGCCGAGGAAGCTTCCCGCAACGAAGAGCGCGCCAAAAAAACGGACGACCGCCACAGCCGCGACGAACATCTCGAGCCAACTTATTCCTAGGAGGGACAGCCCATGTCACTTGTCGGACCTCCGCTGTACGAATGGTTTTCCCACAATGCGTTTGTCTTTGCCTTGATCATCGGCTGTGTCGCCGTCATGGGCTACTTTATGTACGCTGCGAACAAGAAGAAAGGGAGATACCGTCAATAACCGGACGGATCTCCCTTTTTTTGCCATACAGGTCACAATTGGCACAAATCTAGCGTCTGCGCAGCGCCCTGTCGGCGATGTCCCGGCGGTAATGCGCACCCGCGAAGCTGATCTGCTCAACGGCAGCGTATGCCCGAGCACGCGCATCTTCCAGCGTTCGTCCTGTCCCGGTCACGCCGAGGACACGGCCGCCGCTGGTGACGATGCCCTGCTCCGTCTGTTTGGTGCCGGCGTGGAACACGGTGACGGACTCGCCCGCCTTTTCCAAGCCGCTGATCAGCTCGCCCTTGGGGTATTCACCCGGATACCCGGGAGCGGCCATGACGACGCATACCGCACTTTCCTGCTTCCACTTTACGTCGACCGATGCCAGTTCCCCCTGGATGGCAGCCGTGCAGATGTCTACCAGATCGGTCTCCAAAAGCGGCAGGATCACCTGCGTTTCCGGATCGCCGAAGCGGGCGTTGAACTCCACGACCTTCGGCCCCTCGTCCGTGATCATCAGGCCCGTGTAAAGCACGCCCCTAAACGGGATGCCGTCCTGTGCCATGCCGCGGGCCATCGGTTTGACGATCGTCTCCACGATCTGCTCCACCAGCTCTGCCGACATGTGCGGCACAGGCGCATAGGTGCCCATGCCGCCGGTGTTGGGGCCCTGGTCACCGTCAAAGACGCGCTTGTGGTCCTGGGAAGTCACCATCGGCTTGACCGTTTCCCCGTCGACAAACGACAGCAGGGACAGCTCTTCGCCGCGCATGCACTCCTCGATCACGACGCGCGCCCCCGCCTGGCCAAACACGCCTTCCTTCATAATCCGGTAGAGCGCCGCTTCCGCTGCTTCCAGCGTTTCCGCAACGACCACCCCTTTGCCGGCTGCCAGTCCGTCCGCTTTGACCACGATCGGCGCCCCCTGTTCACGCACGTAGGCCAGGGCCGACTCGTAGTCGAGAAACGACTCGTACCGGGCCGTCGGGATGCCATAGCGCTTCATCAGATGCTTGGCAAAACTTTTGCTGCCTTCGATCTTCGCTGCCTGCGCAGTCGGCCCGAAGATCGGCAGGCCGCGCTCCGTGAAAAAGTCGACGATTCCGCCCAACAGCGGGTCTTCCGGACCGACCACTGTCAGGTCAACCCCCTCGTCTTTGGCAAACTGGGCCAGGGCGGCAAAATCGTCAACGGGAATCGGCACGTTTTCCGCCAACAGCGCCGTACCGCCGTTGCCAGGCGCGCAGAAAATCTTTTTCACCTTGGGACTTTGCGCCAACTTCCAGACGATGGCGTGTTCGCGGCCCCCGCCGCCGATTACCAGTACGTTCATGCGTACTCCCTCCTGTCAGCGGTTCTGACAAATCCGCTTTTCTCTTTCGCTCTCATCAATTCGTCAGCGATTAGTGTTTGAAATGGCGTACACCGGTAAACACCATCGCGATGCCATGGCGGTTGCAGGCGTCAATGGAGTCCTGGTCGCGGACCGAACCGCCCGGCTGAATGATCGCTGTAATACCTGCCTTCGCTGCCGCTTCTACGGTGTCCGGCATCGGGAAGAAGGCATCGGAGGCCAGCACAGCCCCTTTCGCTTTTTCTCCCGCCTGAGCGATGGCAATGCCGGCAGCACCGACGCGGTTCATCTGGCCAGCGCCCACGCCGATCGTCATGTTATCCTTGGCGAGCACGATGGCGTTCGACTTGACGTGCTTGACGACCTTCCAGGCGAATTTCAGCTGCGCCAGTTCTTCGGCGGTCGGCTGTTTGTCGGTCACCACGCGGATATCGGCATCGTCCAGTTGTTTCACGTCGTAGTCCTGCACCAGCGCTCCGCCCGCCACCGGCGCGATGCGGAATCCCTGCGCGGCTTCCCGGGACTCGTTCAGCGAGGGGATGCGCAGCAGGCGCAGGTTTTTCTTCTCGGTCAGCACGGCCAGCGCTTCTTCGGTGAAATCAGGCGCGAGGATGATTTCCAAAAACGTTTCTTTCATCAGCAGGGCAGTGTCGCGGTCCACCGGACGATTGGCCGCCACGATGCCACCAAAGATGGAAACGGGATCAGCCTCGTACGCCTTTTGGTAGGCTTCGCGAATGTCGGCACCGATGCCTACGCCGCACGGGTTGGAGTGTTTCACCGCGACCACGGCAGGTTCGGCAAACTCGCGCACGATGGCCAGAGCGGCGTCAGCGTCGTTGATGTTGTTGTAGGAAAGCTCTTTGCCGTGAAGCTGTTGGGCACGTGCGATGCTGGCTCCGCCTGCCAGCGGCTCGCGGTAGAATGCGGCCCGCTGATGCGGATTTTCGCCGTAACGCAGATCTTGCGCTTTTTCGTAGGTCACTGTGTAGCTTTCCGGCAGGAAGTCGCCCACCTGTTCGCTCAGATAGCGGGAGATCAGCGCGTCGTACGCAGCCGTATGGCGGAACACCTTGGCGGCCAGACGGCGGCGCGTATCCATGGACGTATCCCCATTCTGCTCGATTTCCGTGGCTACCTGCTCGTAGTCGGCGGCGTCCACCACTACAGTGACGTACTGGTGGTTTTTCGCAGCCGCACGCAGCATGGTCGGCCCGCCGATGTCAATATTCTCAATCGCCTCCGCAAACGTCACGTCCGGTTTGGCGATCGTCTGCTTAAAAGGATACAGGTTGACGACAACCAGATCAATCGTTTCAATCTGCAGGTCGTTCAGCTGCTTCCGGTGGGCTTCATTGTCGCGCACAGCCAAGAGGCCGCTGTGGATGTTCGGATGCAGCGTTTTGACGCGCCCGTCGAGAATCTCCGGGAAACCGGTCACTTCGGAAATGCCGATAACCGGAATGCCCGCTTCTTTCAGCATGGTCGCCGTACCCCCGGTGGAGATGATCTCCACGCCGGCATCAGCCAAACGGCGCGCAAACGGAATCAACCCTGTCTTGTCGGAAACGCTGATCAGTGCCTTTTTCACACTCACGGATAGAACCTCCTGATATTATTGGAAAGAATATAGAAAACACGAACATTATAAGTTAATTAAAACATAATTGTACGTATTTATCAAGGTTTCCTCCCAAAAAAACGAACGCAGCCGAATCGTGCCAAGGCACGCGAGACTGCGCTTCGTTTGCATTACACGTCTATCGCCTTTTCTTTCTCCCGTCCTGCCATTTTCTCAATCGTTCGGCAAGCGGATCGCTTTTCACCTTTGCGCTGGCATGCGACACCTCTTTCTTCGGGGTGTCTGTTCCCTGTGCCTGCCTGTTCGCCAGCGCGCTGATGGATTCGAGCGATGGGGGTTTACCGTCCTTCAACTGTTCCTTCACCTTCACCCGCGTTTCCTCGCTCAGATTGAGCCCCATGTCTGACAGTTCGTCAAACACATCATCCAGGTTTCCATTCCCTCCCTTCGGCAGCTTTTGCGCCAGCCGCACGATATCCTCCATCGTCCAGTTCCGTCCTGTTTTCTTGCTCAGCTTACCCAGCAGATCGGATATCAAATCGCCCATGTGGGCCCCCTCCTTTTTTCCGCTTTCGTACTACTGTATGTAGCAAACGCCCGGGTGGGGACCGTTTTTTCCAAAATAGCCCGGTGTGCAGACAAAGTCCGTAATGGGTGCATCATGGGTGTACGGGAAGGGAATTGTGCATACCGTAAAGAATTAACAACTTTTACTTCGTACACTAATGGAAGTACCGGAGATGAAACGTCTGGAGGAATCCTTTCATGACCAATCGTGATGACGTCGCTTCCCGTCCGCTGCCGACGGGAAACATGCTGCTTGTCGCGGGCATCATTCTCGTCGCCTTCAACCTGCGCCCCGCCCTCACCTCCGTAGGGCCGCTGATCGGCTCCATCCGAACGGATACAGGCCTGTCCGGCAGCATGGCGGGTTTTTTGACCACGCTGCCGCTCATCGCCTTTGCCGTCCTGTCCCCGATCGCTCCAAAGATCGCAGAACGCTACGGGAATGAACGGACCATCTGGGCGGGACTGTGTATCTTGCTCGTCGGCATCATCCTCCGCTCGCTCGGGGGACTGCCGCGTTATTTGCCGGCATGGGCCTGATCGGCTTGGGAATCGCCATTTCCAACGTGCTGCTGCCGGGGCTCGTCAAGCGGCGGTTTCCGGACAGGATCGGACTGATGACGAGTGTGTACACCACGGCGATGGGCACCCTCGCTGCGCTGGCGTCCGGTCTTAGCGTCCCGCTGGCCCAGGCGCTGCGTCTCGGATGGCAGGGAGCGCTGGCCTGCTGGTCCCTGCTGACCCTCGTCGCGCTGGTTGTGTGGCTGCCGCAGCTCCGTGCATCCGTCCACATCACAAGCGACCAGGGCAAAGCGTCCGACAGCAGCCGACTCTGGCGTTCACCGCTGGCCTGGCAGGTTACCGTATTCATGGGATTGCAGTCGTTTGCGTTTTACTGCACCATTGCCTGGCTGCCGGAAATCCTCCATCACCACGGCATGAGCACCTCCACCGCCGGTTGGATGCTCTCGATCCTGCAGTTTATCAGTCTGCCGGCCACATTCCTGGCACCGGTGCTGGCCACCCGCATGACCAACCAGATGGGCATGGCCCTGGTGATCGGTCTGTGCTTTCTGGCCGGATTCGGCGGGCTGCTGGTCGGTGAAAACAGCCTGCTGCTGTTTGGATCACTGGTGCTGCTCGGCATCGGGCTGGGAGCCAGCATCAGCCTGGCGATGACGATGATCGTCCTGCGAACAACGGACACGCATCAGGCTTCCGCGCTGTCCGGCATGTCGCAATCCGTAGGGTATTTGCTGGCCGCCGTCGGGCCGATCCTGATCGGACTTTTCTACGATTGGACCGGTTCGTGGACGTTCCCCCTGCTGACGCTGCTGGCGGTCAGCCTGCTGATGACGATCGCCGCTGTCGGGGCGGGACGAAACAAATACGTCTAAGTAGGCCCCTATGGCACGAAACAAAAAAAGGCCCTCCGCCACGGGAATCACACCCGTCGCAGAGGGCCGCTGTTATTTCTCCAGCCGCACGTGCCGCCCTTCCAGCCTCATCCGGCCGGTCAGCAGTCGTCCGATCACGTCGACCAGCAGTTCGTGCTCCACTTCATGAATCCGGGCAGCGAGGCTTTCTGCCGTATCCGTCTCGTGCACCGTCACGGGAACCTGCGCGATTATCGGTCCGGTATCCAGACCGGCATCGACGACATGTACCGTTACTCCCGTTACCTTCACCCCGTAGGCGAGAGCCTGCCCGATCGCATCCTTGCCGGGAAAGGCCGGCAGCAGCGAGGGATGCAGGTTGATGATCTGTCCTTCATAGGCGGACAAGAGCGTCGGCCCCACCAACCGCATGTACCCGGCCAGCACGACCAGCTCGACGTCCCGCCTGCACAGCTCGGCGACGATTTCTGCCTCAAACGCCGCCTTGTCCGGGTACGCTTTCGGCTCAAACGCGAACGCTTCCACGCCCAATCGCGCCGCCCGCTCCAGCACTTTGGCTCCCGGCTTGTCACAGACGAGCAGTACCACTTCCGCGCCTTCCAGCCGGCCGCTTTTCGTCGCCTGCACGATTGCTTCAAAATTGGAACCGCTGCCCGAGGCAAAAATGGCTATCCGTTTCACCACGTCACCCCGTTGTAGACGACGCGCCGCTCGCCCGCCCGAATTTGACCGATCAGGTACGGCTGTTCGCCCATTTGCTGCAGCGTGCCGATCACGTTGACGACGTCGTCCTGTTTGACGACCAGCACCATCCCGATGCCCATGTTGAACGTGCGGTACATGTCGGCCGGGTTGATGCTGCCCGCCTCCTGCACCAGCCGGAAAATCGGCAGCACCGGCCAGGAACCGACGTCGATCACCGCCTGCGTTCCCTCGGGCAGGACGCGCGGAATGTTTTCCGTGAAGCCGCCGCCGGTGATGTGGGCCATCGCCTTGATCTCATAAGACTGGAGCAGCGAAAGAATCGGCTTGACGTAAATCCGGGTCGGCGTCAGCAGCTCTTCCCCCAGTGTTTTGCCGAGCTCGTCCACATGGTCGTGTAGCGACATTCCCCGATCCGCCAGCAGCACTTTGCGCACGAGGGAAAAGCCGTTGCTGTGCACGCCGCTGGAGGCAAGCCCCACCAGCACGTCACCCGGCTTTACATCAGCACCGGTGATCAGCTTATCTTCGTCCGCGACACCGACGGTAAACCCGGCGATGTCGTACTCGCCTTCCGCGTACATGCCCGGCATTTCCGCCGTCTCCCCGCCGATCAGCGAGCAGCCTGCCTGGGTGCAGCCGTCGGCGATGCCCTTGACGATTGCCTCGATCTTTTCCGGAATCACTTTGTCGCAGGCCAGGTAATCGAGGAAAAAGAGCGGTTCCGCTCCCTGCACGACTACGTCGTTGACGCACATCGCCACGGCGTCGATGCCGATTGTGTCGTGTTTGTCCATGGCAAACGCGAGCTTCAGCTTGGTGCCCACGCCGTCCGTGCCCGAGACGAGCACCGGTTTTTTGTACCGGGACACATCCAGGCGAAACAACGCGCCAAATCCGCCCAAATCAGTCAGCACCTCGGGACGGAACGTCCGCTTCACATGCTTTTTCATCCGCTCTACCGCTTCGTTGCCCGCCTCGATGTCGACGCCTGCTTGCTTGTATGCTTCGCTCATGGTTTCACCCTCTTAACACTTGTCTGCCGGCAGTGCCGCCTCAAATTCAATCTCCGTGGGATACTGGCCGGTGAAGCAGGCCAGGCAGTGGCCGTTGTTGGGAGCCGCGTCCGTACGGCCGATCGCTTCGATCATGCCCTCCACCGACAAAAAAGCCAGCGAGTCCGCGCCGATGATGCGGCGAATCTCTTCGACCGATTTGGTGGCGGCGATCAGTTCGTCCCGGGTGGATGTGTCGATGCCGTAGAAGCAGGGATTTTTCACCGGCGGCGAACTTACCCGCACGTGCACTTCCCGCGCCCCCGCCTCGCGCAGCATGCGGACAATGCGGCTGCTGGTCGTGCCGCGCACGATCGAATCGTCGATCATCACCACCCGCTTGCCTTCCACCACCTTGCGCACGGCGGACAGCTTCAGGTGTACGGCCCGTTCCCGCAGTTCCTGCGTCGGCTGGATAAAGGTGCGTCCCACGTAGCGGTTTTTAATCAACCCGATCTCGTAAGGAATGCCGGTCGCCTCCGCGAAGCCGATGGCCGCCGAGATGCTGGAATCGGGCACGCCCGTCACCACGTCGGCCTCCACCGGCGCCTCCAGCGCGAGCTGCTTGCCCAGCCGCTTGCGGGCCATGTGCACGTTGATCCCGTCGATGTCGCTGTCCGGACGGGCGAAGTAAATGTACTCAAACGTACAGATGGAACGGACGGTTTTGTCCGTAAACGTCGTCTCGCGGATGCCGTCCTCGTCGATGATGATCAGCTCGCCCGGCCGGACGTCGCGCCAATACTCTGCGCCGATGATGTCAAAGGCGCACGTCTCGGAGGCTACGCAGACGGCGTCGCCCAGACGGCCGAGCGACAGCGGACGCAGACCGTTCGGGTCGAGCGCAATAATGAGCTGCCGCTCGTTCATCACCAAAAGCGCATATGCGCCCTTGATGTGCTGCAGCGCTTCCCGGACCGCTTCCGCCAGATCGCGGCTTTGCGAACGGGCGATCAGGTGGGCGATCACTTCGGTGTCGCTCGTCGTCTGGAAAATGGAACCCTTGGCCTCCAGCTCTTTTCGCAGCACAGAGGCGTTGACCAGGTTGCCGTTGTGGGCGACGGCCATGCTGCCGTGCGCGTAGCGGAAAAAGAGCGGCTGCGCGTTTTCGATCTTGCTCGCCCCGGCCGTGGTGTAACGCGTGTGGCCGATGGCGATATGGCCGCGAAACTTCTCCAGGTCGCCCTTGCCAAACGCCTCCGAGACCAGCCCCATGCCGCGGTGCTTGTACCACTTTTCACCGTCGGAGGCGCAGATGCCCGCGCTCTCCTGGCCGCGGTGCTGCAGGGCGTGCAGCCCCAGATAGGTCAGCGGGGCTGCTTCCCGGTGGTTGTAGATGCCAAAGACGCCGCATTCTTCGTTCAGTTTGTCCCAGATCAACCGATCAAACATGGAATCGCATCCTTCCAAGCGGCTTTCAAATCGGCAAGCGGCGCATGGATCACTTCCGTTCCGTTGACGTTCACCACCAGTCGCTTGCCGCCAGTCGTTCCAATTACCTGTGCCGGCACACCCCGTTCTTTTGCCAGCGCCAGCACGGCGTCCGTTTGTTCTTGTGCGACGCTGAGCAGAATGCGCGATTGCGACTCGCTGAACAGCAGCACGTCACTGCGCAGGTCGGACTCAAGCGAAACGGTTGCGCCGATCTCGTTGCCAAAGCACGATTCCGCCAATGCGACGCCAAGTCCTCCTTCCGACAGATCGTGCGCAGATTTTACCAGCCCCTGGCGAATGGCGTCGTACACCAGTTTCTGCACGGCCGCTTCTTTTGCCAGGTCAATGTGCGGCGGACGTCCCGAGATGGAGCCTGTCGCCCATTTTTGATACTCGCTGCCGCCCAGTTCGGCGTAGGTCTCCCCGAGGAGGATAATCGCGTCCCCTTCGGCCTGGAAATCCTGGGTGGTGATGTGATCGACGTCCGCGATCAGACCAACCATGCCGATGGTCGGCGTCGGGTAAATGGCGTCGCCGCTGCGTTCGTTGTAAAACGACACATTACCGCCGATGACCGGTGTGTTCAGCGCGAGGCAGGCTTCGCTCATGCCGTCGACCGCTTTTTCAAACTGCCAGAACACCTCCGGCTTCTCGGGATTGCCAAAGTTGAGGCAGTCGGTGATCGCCAGCGGTTCGGCACCGGAACATACCACGTTGCGGGCCGCTTCCGCCACGGCGATTGCGCCGCCCACCTGCGGGTCGAGGTAGACGTAACGGCCGTTGCAATCCGTGCTCATCGCCAGTGCCTTGCGGGTGCCGCGAATCATTACCACGGCCGCGTCCGAACCAGGTTTGACCGCGGTATTGGCGCGGACGATGTGGTCGTACTGTTCGTATACCCACGCCTTGTTGGCGATCGTCGGCTGAGACAGCAGGGCTTTCAGCGTTTCGTTGGCGTCAGCCGGTTCGGGGATGGCCGCCACCGGATCGACGTTGGCGTTCGCTTCGTAGTACGCCGGCACAGCCGACGGTCTGTGGTAGACCGGCGCGTCATCCGCCAGGGTCTTGACCGGCACTTCCGCCACTACTTCGCCGTGGTGCAGCAGGCGCAGCATGCCGTCGTCCGTCACACGGCCGACAACTGCCGAAGCCAGGCCCCACTTGTCAAAAATGGCGATCGCTTCTGCTTCCTTGCCTTTTTCCACGACGACCAGCATGCGCTCCTGGGATTCGGAGAGCATCATCTCGTAAGCGGACATGCCCGCCTCCCGCTGCGGGACCAGGTCGAGGTTCATCTCGATGCCGTTGCCCGCCTTGGAGGCCATCTCCGCGCTGGAGCAGGTGAGACCAGCCGCGCCCATGTCCTGAATGCCGACGACGATGCCGGTGTCGATCAGCTCCAGGCATGCTTCCAGCAGCAGTTTTTCCATGAACGGGTCGCCTACCTGTACAGCCGGCCGCTTTTTCTCCGACTCGTCGTTCAATTCCTCGGAGGCGAATGTCGCGCCGTGAATGCCGTCCCGGCCGGTGCTGGCCCCCACGTAGATAACCGGGTTGCCGACGCCCGTCGCCACCCCTTTTTGAATCTTGTCGTGGTCGATCAGGCCGACGCACATCGCGTTCACCAGCGGGTTGCCCTCGTAGGTGGCGTCAAAGTTCACTTCGCCGCCCACGGTCGGGATACCGATGCAGTTGCCGTAGCCGGCGATGCCCGCCACCACGTTTTCAAACAGGTATTTCACGCGCGGCGAGGTCAATTCCCCAAAGCGCAGCGAGTTCAAAAGCGCCACCGGTCGGGCGCCCATCGAAAAGACGTCGCGGATGATGCCGCCCACCCCGGTTGCCGCCCCTTGGTACGGCTCGATGGCGGAGGGATGGTTATGGCTTTCGATCTTGAAGACGACGGCCTGGTTGTCGCCGATGTCGACGATCCCGGCCCCTTCGCCCGGTCCCTGCAGCACGCGCGGCCCGCTGGTCGGAAAGCGGCGCAGCACCGGCTTGGAGTTTTTGTACGAGCAGTGCTCCGACCACATCACGCTGTAGAGTCCTGTCTCCGTCCAGTTCGGCTTGCGGCCGAGGATGTCCACGACGCGCTGATATTCTTCGTCAGTCAAGCCGATCTCCCGGTACAGGCGCTGGTCGGCGATTTGATCAGCGGTCGGTTCGTTACGAGTGAGCTGTGACACTGTTTTTTTCCCTCCATGTCTTCAGAATCGAGGTAAACAGGCGCCGGCCGTCGGCGGAACTCATCCATTCGTGCACGGCCCGCTCCGGGTGAGGCATCATGCCGAGCACGTTGCCCCGTTCGTTGCAGATGCCGGCGATGTCATCTATGGAACCGTTCGGGTTTTCCCCTTCGTAGCGGAAGACGATCTGGTTGTTGGCCTGCAGCCGTGCCAGCGTCTCGTCGTCGCAGTAGTAGTTGCCTTCGCCGTGAGCGATGGGAATCCGGATCACTTCACCCGCAGCGTAGTCGCGGGTAAACGGCGTGTCGTTGTTGACCACGCGCAGCGGCGACAGCTTGCAGCGGAACTTCAGCGAACGATTGCGGAGCAGGGCGCCCGGCAGCAGTCCGACTTCGGTCAGGATCTGGAAGCCGTTGCAAATGCCCATCACCAGCTTGCCGTCCTCAGCTGCCTTGACCACCTGTTCCATCACCGGCGAAAACCGGGCGACGGCCCCGCAGCGCAGGTAGTCACCGTAGGAAAAACCGCCCGGCAGCAGGATGACATCGTAGGCGGAGAGGTCGGTCTGTGCGTGCCAGACGTAATCCACCGGCACTTCCATCACGTCTTCAACGGCGTTGTACAAGTCGATGTCGGCATTGGAACCGGGAAAGACGATTACGGCTACTCGCATGGCTCAGCCCTCCACGATGTCAAAGCGGTAGTCTTCAATCACGGTGTTGGCCAGCAGTTTTTCACACATCGCGCGGACGCGCTCCTCCGCCTGCGCCCGGTCGGCCGTGTCCAGCACCAACTCCATGTACTTGCCGATGCGCACGTCTTTTACTTCGTCAAACCCAAGGGTGTGCAGCGCTCCCTTGACTGCGTGTCCTTGCGGGTCGAGCACGCTTTGGCGCAGCGTCACGTATACAACAGCTTTACACATGTGCTTCTCCTCCCAATCGTTTCAGCATTTCCCGATACGCTTCTTCCACATTGCCGAGATCGCGGCGGAAACGGTCCTTGTCCAGTTTCTCCATAGTCTCGGCATCCCAGAACCGGCACGTATCCGGCGATATTTCATCCGCCAGAAGAATCTCTCCCTCCGGCGTGCGTCCAAACTCCAGTTTAAAGTCGACGAGAATCACGCCGCGCTCGCGCAGGTACTCCTGCAGCACCTCGTTTACCTGCAGGCCGATACGCTCCAGCACGGCCAGGTCGTCTTCGCTGGCGACTCCGAGCACCTTGATGTGCGAGTGGTTGACCAGCGGATCGCCCAGTGCGTCGTCTTTATAGTAAAACTCCACGACCGGGTGCGGCAGGGCCGTTCCCTCCGCCATCCCCAACCGCTTGGCCAGGGAACCGGCCGCGATGTTGCGGACGACCACTTCCAGCGGAATGATCTCCACTTTGCGGACCAACTGTTCCGTGGGCGACAGCAGGCGGATAAAGTGGTTGTCGATGCCCCGCTCTTTCAACAGCGTGAAAAAGATGGCGGTGATGCGGTTGTTCAGCTCACCCTTTCCGGTGATGGTGCCTTTCTTTTCCCCGTTGAACGCGGTCGCATCGTCCTTGTACTCCACCCAGTATTGATCGGCCAAAGACGTACGATAGATGCGCTTTGCCTTACCTTCATAGAGTTGTTCCCGTTTTTCCACTTCCGGAGTCACCTTCCCCGAGCAAAGGTTGCGTAATGCGTAATATACACGAACATTTCAACTCAATTAAAACACAATTATACGCATTTATCAACGAAAATGAGCAGATTAGCATTCGACAAACGTTCGGTAATTTATGCAATTTTCCCCGACCACTCAAATTTAACATTCGGCAAACAATCATGTACGCCATATTCTTTCCCTGTCCCGGGAGGTTCAGTCTGCGCTCCGCCCTCAAGAGAAGCGAAGCCAATCAGCCGCTGGCTGCCGCAGCAGAAAAGAAGAAAAGTCCGGATTCCCGGACTCAGACTAAAGACAAACGGTTCATTGAGTTAGCGTCCACAAAAAATGATTTCCAGGCCGAAAGGCCTGCCCATTCATCAACCGAAGCGGAAGACAATGGGCATCGCATGGAGGGATGGGCCAAGCGAGCTCCTTTGACGACCGGCTCAGCGGAAAAACGAAGACGCGGGGACCAACAGGGGACACAAGTCTCACTTCCTCGAAATACCCAGATGTTTGTCCCCTGCCCGCGTCTCGTTTTGGAGCGGACTTCATCCGCTTCTTTGCTGGGCGTCAAGCGAGCGAGCGGGGCCGATCTCCCATGCGCCGCGGACTTTGTCTACACGCTGAGTCCGGATTCCCGGACTCAGACTAAAGACAACCTGCATTTTTCATTAATATTTTCCAGGAACCGATCTTCCCATCGGTTCCCGGCAGGGCACCATCACCATGACACCGCGTTCACTCCATTTTCAACCGCTCTTCACGCATTTCGGCAAC
The DNA here is from genome assembly GCF_020923495.1 of Brevibacillus sedimenti. Taxonomy (GTDB): domain Bacteria; phylum Bacillota; class Bacilli; order Brevibacillales; family Brevibacillaceae; genus Brevibacillus; species Brevibacillus aydinogluensis. Next base: position 1,612,401 of record NZ_CP064048.1, on the reverse strand, counting down.
AGATTTCGCGTCGCGATGTTCAAGCGCTTCGCCATACTGCAGCGGCGGTCTGATCTCCACCATCGGAGCGGCGCTTTCGTTCTCCAGCAGGCTCATCTCGGCCGGATCGCCGACATTTCGCATGGCGGGCGGAAACCGGTTTTCCGCAGTCATCTGCAGTTCCCTCCAGTCTTCATGGAATGCTGTTACGATGTAGGATGACCAGCTTGACGAAAAAAATCCAAAATCCCTGATTTTTACATCTGGTGCACAGCCGCCCCCCAGGTCTGAAGTGGTACAGAGCGACTTGTCTCAGCTTGAGGGCAGCCGGGTGACTTACGCTTAAACTGCGGCGGCTTTCCTTTTTTATGCTACACTGGTAGAGGATAAATTTATCGGGGAAAGGATGAGTCCACATGTTTCCGTTTGAGGTATTATTCCCGACCCGGATTTTCTTTGGCACCGGCGAAATCGCCCGGTTGGGGCGGGAAGCGAAAGCGCTCGGCCGCAAAGCGCTGCTCGTCACCGGCGGCCGTTCGGCCAAACGGACCGGTCTGCTGGACCGTGTGCAGTCGCTTCTGGCGGAAGAACAGGTGGAGTACGTGCTGTTTGACAAGATAGAACCCAACCCGCGCACCACTACCGTCGACGAAGGAGCGGCTCTCGCCCGCGAACACGGCTGCGACTTTGTCATCGCGCTCGGCGGCGGATCGGTGATGGACGCCTCCAAAGCGATTGCGACGGTGGCCCTCTCCGGCCGACCGATCTACGATTACCTGCGCGGCAATCCCTCTGGTACGGCCAAAGAGCTGGTGCCCGTGCAGGAAGCCCTCCCGCTGCTGACCGTGCCCACCGTGGCAGCGACCGGGTCGGAAGCGAACAACATCAGCGTGCTGACCCACTGGGAAACCCACGAAAAATCGTCGATCAACGGCCCGGGTCTGTATCCGAAGGTGGCGATCCTCGATCCGGCGCTTACCTACACGGTGCCGCCGCACGTCACCGCGGAAGCGTGCGCCGACATCTTCGCCCACCTGTTTGAATCGTATCTGATCAGCGCGGAAGGCACGCATGTGCAGGACGGCTTTACTGAGACGCTGATCCGGCTGGTTGCAAAACACTCGCTCACGGCCATCCGCCAGCCCGATCACGAAGAAGCGCGCGCCACGCTGCTGTGGGCAAGTACGCTGGCGATCAGCCCGTTTACCCTGTCGGGGCGCGGAGCCGGCTATCCGCTTCACGGCGTAGAGCACCCGCTGAGCGGCTATTACGACATGGCCCACGGGCGGGGATTGGCCATCTTGTCCCTGCCGTACTTTGAACAGATCATTCTGCCCGACCGCCCGGAGCGGCTGGCGCGCATGGGGCGTCAGTGCTTCGGGGTCACGGAAACAGACGACCATGCCGCCGCACGGGCGACGATCCAAGCCGTCCGCAGCTGGTACGAAGCGATGGGCATCACGCAGCGCCTCTCCGACTTTGGCGTCACCCGCGACGCCCTGCCGGAATTGGCACGGGATGCAGTGCAGATCGGCGGTCGAGGTGCCGGCCATCTGGCAAGCTCCCGTCCGCTGCATGAGCAGGATGTCATCGCCATCTACGAAGCCTGCCTGTGACACTTGGGCTGCGTCACCTTTGCGAAGCGGTCCGCCTCCCCTCCCGGACGACTGCCTGGCCGAATGCCGGTCTGGCCGGACATTCGGGCGGTTGACCGTGTGCGTTCATCCAATCAGCCAGCCCCGCCATGCATGTGGCGGGGCTTGGCTTGCATACAGACGGAAGAAAATCTATACTTGCAGATATAGTAAAAAAATTTTTACTACTGGAGGGTTCCACACGATGGCAGATCCACGGATTAACGAACTGGCCAGCCGTCTCATCCGCTATTCGCTTAATTTGCAAAAAGGAGAAAAAGTGCTGATCGAAAATATCGGCGTGCAGGTGCCGCTGGTGCGCGCCCTCGTCCGCGAGGCGTTTGCCGTAGGCGCCCTCCCGCTGGTGACACTGAAGGATCAGGAAGTGCTCCGGGCGCTGATCCAGGGGAGCAACGAGGAACACATGGAACTGATCGCCAAACACGAGCTGACGCGCATGCAGGACGTCGACGCATACATTGCGGTGCGCGCGTTTGAAAACATCAACGAGTTTTCCGACATTCCCGAAGAAAAGATGGGCCTCTACTCCCGCATTTACTACAAACAGGTGCACTTCGGCGAGCGCATCCCGAAAAAACGCTGGGTCGTGCTGCGCTATCCCAACAAGTCGATGGCGCAGTTGTCCAACATGAGCCTGGAGGGTTTTGAAGATTTCTACTTCTCCGTCTGCAACCTCGACTACGCAAAAATGTCCAAGGCGATGGACCCGCTCAAGGAACTGATGGAAAAGACCGACCGCGTCCGCATCATCGGCCCGAAAACAGACCTGCGCTTCTCCATCAAGGGAATCCCGGCTATCAAGTGCGACGGCAAGCGGAACATCCCGGACGGTGAAGTGTACACCGCGCCGGTTCGCGACTCCGTGGAAGGCACGATTTACTTCAACACACCGACCAACTACCACAGCACCTCGTTTACCGACGTGCAGCTTACGTTTAAGGAAGGCAAAATCGTCGAGGCGACCAGCTCCAACACCAAAGCCCTGAATGAAATCCTCGATACGGACGAAGGCGCCCGCTACATCGGCGAATTTGCCATCGGCTTCAATCCGCACATCCTGCACCCGATGCAGGACATCCTGTTCGACGAAAAAATCGCCGGCAGCTTCCACTTCACGCCGGGCAGCGCCTACGACGTGGCCGACAACGGCAACCGCTCCTCCATCCACTGGGACATGGTGCAGATCCAGCGTCCGGAGTACGGCGGCGGCGAAATCTGGTTTGACGATGTCCTGATCCGTAAAGACGGCCGGTTTGTCCTGCCGGAGCTGGAAGGACTCAACCCGGAGAATCTGGTGTAAGCATGATGAAGACCGCAGGTGTTTGCACCTGCGGTCTCAGCGTTAGACAAAGTCCGCTGCGCCTGGGAGATCGGGCCCGCTCGCTCGCTTGACGCCCCGCACAGAAGCGGATGAAGTCCGCTCCAAAACGAGACGCGGGCAGGGGACAAACATCTGGGAATTTCGAGGAAGTGAGACTTGTGTCCCCTGTTGATTCCCGCGTCTAGCGTTTTTCCGCTGAGCCGGTCGTCAAAGGAGCTCGCTTGGCCCATCCCACCATGCGATGCCCATTGTCTTTTGCTTCGGTTGATGAATGGGCAGGCCTTCCGGCCTGGAGATCAATTTTTGTGGACGCTAACTCAATGAATCGTTTGTCTTCAGTCTGCGACCGCAGGTGTCTGCGCCTGCCATCTGCAAATAAAAAAATTCGCTCAAAAGACTCGATTGCAAAGCAACTCACCGAATAATAGAGTGCCAGGGTGATCTTTCTTTCTTACACAGCTCATTTCGTCATCGTACAGGTCTGGCGTCATACCAGTATCGAAAATAAGCGATTGGCTCTTCTGATCTATACGACCATTGATCCCATACGCTGCTCTTTTCATCGGTCCATTTGGTTATCACCGGGCGGTATTCACCGGGCTGGACAACGATGGGAAGCGATGCAATCGTGTCCAATGATTCCTTCCGGTCATCAAACAATTCAATCTTCAGCCGTACTTTCATCGGCTCGTCTGTATAGTTTTTCACCATAAACAGATGGCGGTAATCTTCGCTGGAACAGTTCCGCCAACACGGTAGCGGAGAGGAAAACACCAGTTCTACACGTATCTTTCCATCCCTGATGTTCTCGTCCTTCGCAAACACTTTCTCGGCGTGCTTCAATATGTTGACATATTCCCATTTACCGGACAAAGGATACATGAGAAATCCCAACACACCCAAGTGTGCAAGTAAACCCAATATGAACAAGGCACCCTGTTTGGTTTGGTGAAACCGTTCTGGGTGTTTAAAGTAATCATGGATTAAACCGAAGAGTACAGCAACTAATAAAAAGAAGCCTAACAACATAAGCACAAGAGCCATAATCGCCATTTCTGATGGAGAAGAAAAAAAAGGGAGTCCATAGACGGATTGGAAATGCCAATGGGCGGAAACAACGATCCCCAGCATGGCCAGGTACAAATACAAGCCGATGCGTTTCAGTACACGTGACGAGTACTTAATACCAAAAACTACAAACAACAATGGAATTGAAGAGGTTATGCAGACAATAAACTGTTCCATTTTGACCATCTCCGCTATTCTATGTAAGTGTGACGCGACCAACTGCTTTACTCTCCCCGGTATTTTCGCTCAATTTCCTCCTTCATCTCTTCAAACGATTCCTCGGTCAGGTTAAGCAGATAGTCGGTCAGCTCTTCCTTTGAGCGGGTGACCAACGCCTCGCGCTCCTGCCGCATCCGGGTCAGGTACGTTTTTGCCTGGCTGCCAATCTTCCCGGTGGCGGCCAAATACTCGATTGCCGCCCCCACGTTCAGACTTTCCCGCCAGTTCTTTTCATACCAATCACGGTCGTACATATCGATCCACTTGTGCCTGTCGATGCGCACAGCTTCCGCCTCTGTCAGCGCGTCCCGCTTCCACATATCCCACTTCTCCGCGATCTCCCGGGCTCTCTCCAGCTCCGCCTGGAACTGCTCCTGATTGGTCACATTCGCGTACAACCCTTCGGCCGCCTGGGCAATTTGCTTGAGCTGTTTCTGCCCATCGGCATTGACGTCGAACCCGATGACATTCAAAAGTGGCATGACATGCGAGTTGGAAAGTTCCTTGGCCGCGGCAACCGGATCGCCGTCACACGTCTCAATCCCGTCACTGACCAGATAAATCACGTTGGTATTGTTCTCGGCTCCGTACGTGGCCAGATCCGCCTGTGCCAACTGCAAAGAGCGGGCAATCGAGGTCCAGCCGGTCGGTTCAAACTGCTGCAACGCCTCCTCCAGCCTCTGCGCATCGAACGGCTGCAGCGGATAGACCAGCTCGCTGCTGCCGCACGAGAGCTGTTTGTGCTTATCAGCATTGCTGCCTTTATGTCCATAGACGCGCAGGGAAACCCTCGCTCCCTCAGGGAGGCTTTCGGCAAATGCTTGAATTGCTTCCTTGGCCAACTGCATTTTGGTCTTTTCACCGATTTTTCCGGCCATGCTTCCACTCGCGTCCAAAATGATCTCCACGTTGAAATGCTCCTTGAACTGGAGCCGGGTATCTTCTATGTCGGGGTTGCCGAAAGACGCCACACGCCAACGGTCCACAACAGTCTGGGGGCTCGCGTAGTCTTCGGCAAACAGGGCAAGCAGTTTCTCCCCGTACACTTGCACCATCGCTTCATCCACACCGTCTACCAGGAGGGGCAGGCGATCCAGTATCTTCGCGATGTCACTGTGCTGAGGATGGTTGGTCAGATAAAAATGGGTGCCGGCCAGCGGGCCCGGTTGTGCGGCAATCAATTCCTGCGTCGTCTGCGGCAAGCGGGAAGTGTCCGGCGCTGAGCCTGTAACGGCCGTCCCCCATGAACAGCCGCCAAGGGACATAATCAGAATCAAGCCGCCCAGCATACGAGTCCATCTGTTAATGAACGTCATGTAGTGATTCTCCTCCCCGGCTTTTGTAAGTCTGCTGTGTCGTCATGCTTACAAGGTGATGCGTTTTCCGCCCCATCCCATTACTTCGGCAAAAGCGATCCGCCTGCTTTTCGCCGTCTGCTTCACCTTTTCCGTAACCGTGTTTAGAAATGCCAATCCAAAAGTATCGCTCTGGTACCGGACCGATGTCTCCACCTCAATCCGCATGTCGCTGTCAAACATGGTGACGACCGATCCGCTGCGCGTCGCACCGTTGGCTTGCAAAATTTCTCCTGCTGCTTCGCGAATTTTCCGTTGTGCAGACTCCAAACCTTGATAGAGATAACCATACAGCACACCATTTGCCGGTACATGTGAAAGCAGCACGTTATCAATGGCACGGTAGCGGACCTCGCTTTCCGACCAATCAGGATGAATGCTGCGCAGCCGCATCGTTTCCAAATCGACTTTCACCATGATAAAGTCCGGGTCCAGCATGCCAGCTATGGAACTGTCGTATTCACGGATGGCTTCCTCCGCCTCTTCGTAAATGATTTGCACGGCTGCGATGCTCGCCTGCTGCGCGCTGTTGGCTGCCACTTCCTTGTCCACAAAGATCGTGGACATGTTGAAAAGCAGCGTGAACATGACAAGAGACAAAAAGAAAAAAATCGTCAGAACAAAAACAGTCATATTACCCCGTTGGTTGCCAAGCAGCTGTTTCACCTGTTCCATTCAATGAACCACCCGTCCCCGTACCTCGCGGCCAAGCGAAATGACTTTGTCTTTCTCCGCCATGTGCTGTTTGATTACGTCAGGAATGAAAAACAGGTCGAGATTGACACCGATTCTCGCCGTAAAGTAGCTGCCTTCATCGGAAATGTGTGAATCGCCGCTGTCATAGGAAATGCCCCCTCCAGCAGAACGTACAATTCGCTCCGCTGCGCTCATCGCCTCGTTTGTATTTCTCGTGACAGCATATACTTTGGCCGCCTCATTTGCAGCCGACTGGGCGATGATGACGGCGTAGACACCGGTTAAAAACTGCCAGAGAATCAGCAGAATGAGAAAGACAAGCGGCAAAATCCCGAGAAACTCCACGGTGACAGAGCCTTTTACATTGTTCAGACAGCGGATTGATTTCCTCATTTGTAATGTCACCTCCGTTTGCTGGCTACTGCCTTCGCACACCTTTTTTCTCCCGTCGATTTGTTACTGTGCCTGCACGTTTTTGCTGTACTGCTGGTTGATCGCCTCAATGGCTTCTTTGTATGTTTTCACGTTCAAATTTCTAAGGAACGTCTCCAATTCGTCTCCTCGCTGCCGAATCAATTTGTACTGTGCTTTTTCCATCTCATCCAGTTTGGAAATGGTTCTTTTATCCAATATCTCTTTCTTTTTCATGTCTATAAGGGCAGAGGAAAAATTATTGCTTTCCTGTATCCCCATATTTTTCCAGTGTATTGAAAAATTAAGAACCTCCCTTTTTTGAGAAATATATTTTGATAAGGAATCATCAGATGCGCCAATTTTCCACTTCCTCCACTTGCGGGCAATCTCTTTGGCTTGCTCAAATTCCTCCTCCAGTTCCTTTTGATCCTGGATCAGCACATAACGGCCTTTTGCCGCTTCCGCCACCGCTTTGAGCTGGCGCTGTGCTTCTCCATCCACTCCGAAGCCAACAACGTTTACGATCGGCGTCACGTCAGAGTCTGCCAACTGTTTGGCCACCTGTACCGGATCGCCGCCGCACGTCTCAATCCCGTCACTGACCAGGTAGATGATGTTGGTGTTCTTCTCCCCTTTGTACGCCTGCAAATCTTGCTGCGCCTGCTCCAGGGCGAGAGCAATCGGCGTCCAGCCCGCCGGCTTGAACTGTGCCAGCGCACTGTCCAGCTTTTGTTTGTCGTACGCCTGCAGGGGATACATCACATCGCTTTTGCTGCAGGAGCGCGCTTTGTCTGCTTCCGATCCCGTCCCCTCATGCCCGTAGACGCGCAGTCCCACCCGCGCACCGTCCGGCAGGGAAGCGGCAAACGAACGGATCGCTTCCTCGGCCGCTTCCATCCTCGTCTTGCTCCCCGCCATATGGCCCATGCTGCCGCTTGCGTCCAGCACGATCATCACGTTGTACTGCTCCTTGAACTGATAGCGCGGATCATCCATGTCCGGACTGCCAAACGAGGCCAGCTTGATCTGATTGATGATTTGCTCCGGTTCCGGATAATCTTCGGCAAACAGCCCGAGCAGCGCGAGGTAGTACAATTCGAGTATTTCTGCATCGGGGTTCTCGATGTTCGGGAATTGCCGCAGTACCTTTTTGATTTCCTCACTTTGATGGCCATACGGGACTCCGGCAAAGCGTCCCGGCGGCAGCTTGTAAAACTCCTCCGCTGTCTCCGGGAGTTTGGTCAGGCCTTCCGGGATCATGGATTTTAGCAGCTGTATTTTTTCCTCTCGGCTTTTTGGCGTGTCCACTGTAGATTCCCCTGTCTGATGATCCGCAGCAGAATGGTGCGTGGGGGCACCTGACGTTTTGGGATCAGCTGGTTTCTCCTGATCGGATGAGCAGGCTGACAAGACAAGCAAACACGCCAGGAGGGCAGAGAGCAGCTTATTCGCGTGTGCCTTCATAGCCGAAACCTTCCTTTTTTCGCAAAAATCAATCAGCAGTCCGCTCCCCTCTTCCCTTGATCACACCGTTTCAGTCGTTGGCGAATCTAGTTTGTCGCATGTTTCTTTTTGACGAGATTCAGGTGATTTCGCTTGATAAACGGCAACACAGCCGCAAGAATGAGCAAATCAAGGGGAAATTCTTTCCGGATAATCGCCATCAAAGCAGTGGCGGGAACGATTAAGGCATAAAAGTAGATCACCATGAACTTCCAAAAACGCTGCCAGTTTTGTACCGACTTGGACATGTTACACACCTTCCCTCCGCAATGATTGGAGCATTATCACTGCGCATTTTTTCGGCGAAGCTGCTCCATAGCCGACTGTTCAATAAATGGAAAGGTTATCCAGATTGCAAAGAGCGCGAATGGAATCGGCTCCCCCAATACGATAAAGAGACAAGAAAGCGGCAGCATGACACCATACATGATGACTCCTGCAATGTTCCAAAACCGCTGCGACACGACATTTCGCTCCTTTCACCTAATTGATGCTAGCCTTCCACTGGTTCCAACCCTTTTACCTCGCTTGGTTCGCTGATCCATTGATGGGTATACATGGTGAAAATTACGGTGATCAGCGGGAATACGATCACGTTGAGCAAAAGCTGCGTAAACCAGACCGCCCCAAAACTGGTCGTAATGTAGATGACGGAGGCAAACCCGGCCATGCTGATCAGCCACTGGACGGCACTTGCCAGCAGAATCAGGCCGAGAAGCGGCACAAAATGCCGCTTTGCCAGTTCAAAGGAGGAACGCATGCATTTCCAGGGGGATCTCTTTTTCAGCACGACCAGAAACGGCGTAAGGCAAAACAGGATCAAGAGAACCACCCCCGGCACGACAAACAGCACCATCCCCAGACACACTGCCAGCGCATAGACGATCCCGAACAGAAACACGGAGAAGCCGTTCTCAAAGAAGGTACGGAACGCATGGCGAAGCGGCCGTTCCTCCCCTCCAGTTGGCTTTTCACGTATTGGACAAACACAATCTGCACAACGGTCAAAAACACAAGCATCAGAAATAAGTTGTAAAAACTGGACACGACCGGGGCTCCGGCCAGCGCAGCCAGAAAACTGACGTAATTGATCGTAACATTATGAACCAGCAAAAACGGCAGCAGAATCACACCCGACAGAAGCAGCAGCGCTTCGATATGTCGCGCGTAAAAGCGTATGCTTTCTTTCAGCGGATTCATTGATCTGCACCTCCTTGTGTTCCTGTCCGCTCAGGGATTGCGCAGAGTGTCAAAAACTTCAGACTGCATAATCTCCCTGTTTTTCTCTTCAAAAGCTTGTTTCATTTTTTACATCGGTCATTGAGCAGTGCCGCTTCCTCCGTTAAGAGGAAAACCATCCAAGTACCTTGCCAATACCTTTGCGAACCGAGCTGATGCGTTTTGACAGCGCTCCTCCCGAGGCTTTGTTGTACCATTTCACCAATCGGGCTCCTGCCCAGAGTACGAACCCTGTCGCGACACATGCAAATGCTATTGCCTGCCATCCAGGAATAGTGGAGGTGATCACCCCTATGTCCATCAATGTGCTTCCCAGGTTGCCTATCCCGTCCACAAACTTCTCATTCTGTTTTTCCTCACCCAAATCGGGATCGTACGCCTGCCTAAATTGGCCGACCATGTTAAAGAAGTCAAATGGCAAACTGATTGCTGCAACAGCGACGTTTAAGCCAGTTACAACGCCAGGCACTCGTACAGTACCAGCATTAGCGGGTGCATATCTTTGAAAAACAAATTTGTAACTGTCATACGCCCCTTTGGCATCCAGACCATCCAACGTGAGTCCAGGCAGATCGCTATACGGTGTATCCTGGAGGGCGATATCAAGTCCTTTTACGCCAACTCTGAATAAAACTTTGCCATAGCTGGCTCCTGCCTGCCCAGCCGTTACCGTTCCTCTTTCCACTAGTTCTTTGGAATAGTTGAGAGTCCCGCCAATGATCTCCTTGTAGGACAACTCCGCCAACTTGTATGCTAATGTCTCGGTAAAGGGCTGGGGTTTAGCTGACCGCCCGTCCTGCTTCAGACTGTGGGGCGTTAGGTCAGGCACGCTGATGTTAGGCGGGCGGAGATCTGGCACATCCATGGTAGGAGGCTTCAATGTGGGTACTGTGCCGTTTCGCGGCTGCAAGTCAGGTACGTCCCATCGAGGTGCTTCCAATTTCGGCACGTCCAGTTGCGGTACGTCCCATCGAGGTGCTTCCAATTTCGGTACGTCTAATTGCGGAACATCCCAATGCGGTGCTTCCAATTTCGGTACGTCCAGTTGCGGCACGTCCCATTGCGGTGCTTCCAATTTTGGCACGTCCCATTGGGGAGCCTGCAAATCGGGAACTGGCAGTTTGGGAACATCATACGTTCCCCCTCCCAGGTTTGGTACGTACGGCCGCGCCACTGCAACCACTGGGAATACATTCATCAACAGAATCAACAAGGCGAAGATACCAGCGAACCAGGCTCTTCTTCCTCTACTCCTCACAAACTTTGCTCCTCCTTGCATCAGTTCTTTTCTTTTACATTTGCGTTATATTTCTGGTTGATCGCGTCAATGGCTTCTGTGTATGTTTTGTCGTTCAAACTTTCAAGGAACGTCTCCAATTCGTTTCGTCTCTCCTGAATCAATTTGTCTTGTTTATTTTTGATCTCTTCCAGTTTGGCAATGGTGTTTTTATCTAAAACTTCCCTATTCATGTATGATAAGGCAGCGGTGATATTATAGCTTTCCCGACTTCCCTTTTTTCCCCAGTCAAATCCAAAATGAAGAATCTCCAATCCTTGAAAAAGATGCTTGGAAAAGGCATCATGAGAGGCGCCACTTTTCCACTTCCTCCACTTGCGGGCAATCTCTTTGGCCTTCTCAAATTCCTTTTCCAGTTCCTTTTGATCCTGGATCAGCACATAACGGCCTTTTGCCGCTTCTGCCACCGCTTTGAGCTGGCGCTGTGCTTCGCCATCCACTCCAAAGCCGACGACGTTTACGATCGGCGTCACGTCAGAGTCAGCCAACTGTTTGGCCACCTGTACCGGATCGCCGCCGCACGTCTCAATCCCGTCGCTGACCAGGTAGATGATGTTGGTGTTCCTCTCCCCTTTGTACGCCTGCAAATCTTGCTGCGCCTGCTCCAGGGCGAGAGCAATAGGCGTCCAGCCCGCCGGCTTGAACTGAGAGAGCGCACTGTCCAGCTTTTGCTTGTCGTACGCCTGCAGGGGATACATCACATCGCTTTTGCGGCAGGAGCGCGCTTTATCTGCTTCCGATCCCGTCCCCTCATGCCCGTAGACGCGCAGTCCCACCCGCGCACCGTCAGGCAGGGAGGCAGCAAACGAACGGATCGCTTCCTTGGCTGCTTCCATCCTCGTCTTGCTCCCCGCCATATGGCCCATGCTGCCGCTTGCGTCCAGCACGATCATCACGTTGTACTGCTCCTTGAACTGATAGCGCGGATCATCCATGTCCGGGCTGCCAAACGAGGCCAGCTTGATCTGATTGATGATTTGCTCCGGTTCCGGGTAATCTTCGGCAAACAGCCCGAGCAGTGCGAAGTAGTACAGTTGCATGATTTCCGAATCCGGGTTTTCGATGTTCGGGAATTGCTGCAGTACCTTTTCGATTTCCTTATGATGCTTGCCATAATCAAGACCGGCAAAGCGTCCCGGCTGCTGCTTGTAAAACTCCTCCGCTGTCTCCGGGAGCTTTGTCAGGCCTTCCGGGATCATGGATTTGAGCTGCTGTATTTTTTCCTCCCGGCTTTTTGGCATTTCCGTAACTGTTGATTCTCCTGTCTGATGATCCGCAGCAGGTTGGTGCGTGGGATCGTCTGGCGCGTTGGAATCGGCTTGTTTCTCCTGATCGGATGAGCAAGCTGACAAGACCAACAAACATACCAGGAGAGCAGATAGAAGCTTATTCGCTTTTGTCTTCATAAACAGCGACCTTCCTTATAGCGTGTAGATAAAGTCCGCAGTGCATGGGTGATGGGCCCTTTCGCTCGCTTGCAGACCAGCACCGAGGTGGATCTGTCCGCTTCAAAATGTGACGCGGGCAGGGAACCCATCACTCCACGCCAGGTACTTTATCTCCACCTTCGGTTGAATGTGCAGGCCTTGCGGTCTGCAACCGCTGGGGAATCAGCTACTCTTCTTTTACATTTGCGTTATATTTCTGGTTGATCGCGTCAATGGCTTCTGTGTATGTTTTGTCGTTCAAATTTTCAAGGAACGTCTTCATTTCATCTCCTTGCTGCTGGCTCAATTGGTTTTGGGTTTCTTGAATCTCTTTCAGTTTGGCAATGGTACTTTCGTCTAAAACTTCCCTACTCATGTATGAAAAGGCAGAGGTGATATTATAGTTTTCCCGTTTTCTCTTTGTATCCCAGGTAAATCCAAAATGAAGAATATCCCCTTTTAGAAAAAGATACTTGGAAAAAGCATCATGAGAGGAACCTCTTTTCCACTCCCACCACTTGCGGGCAATCTCTTCAGCTTGCTCAAATTCCTTCTCCAATTCCTTTTGATCCTGAATCAGCACATAGCGGCCTTTTGCCGCTTCTGCTACCGCTTTGAGCTGGCGCTGCGCTTCTCCATCCGCTCCGAAGCCGACGACGTTTACAATCGGTGTCACGTCAGAGTCCGCCAACTGTTTGGCCACCTGTACCGGATCACCGCCGCACGTCTCAATCCCGTCGCTGACCAGGTAGATGATGTTGGTGCTCTTCTCTCCTTTGTACGCCTGCAAATCTTGCTGCGCCTGCTCCAGGGCGAGAGCAATCGGCGTCCAGCCCGCCGGCTTGAACTGAGAGAGCGCACTGTCCAGCTTTTGCTTGTCGTACGCCTGCAGGGGATACATCACATCGCTTTTGCTGCAGGAGCGCGCTTTATCTGCTTCCGATCCCGTCCCCTCATGGCCGTAGACCCGTAACCCTACTCGCGCACCGTCAGGCAGGGAGGCAGCAAACGAGCGGATCGCTTCCTTGGCCGCTTCCATCCTCGTCTTGCTCCCCGCCATATGGCCCATGCTGCCGCTTGCGTCCAGCACGATCATCACGTTGTACTGCTCCTTGAACTGATAGCGCGGATCATCCATGTCCGGGCTGCCAAACGAGGACAGCTTGATCTGGTTGATGATTTCCTCCGGGTCCGGGTAATCTTCGGCAAACAGCCCAAGGAGGGCAAGATAGTACAGTTGGATGATTTCTTCATCGGGGTTTTCAATGTTCGGGAATTGCCGCAGTACCTTTTTGATTTCCTCACTTTGCTTGCCATACGAGACGCCGGCAAAACGTCCCGGCGGCTGGTTGTAAAACTCCTCCGCTGTCTCCGGGATCTTGGTCAGGCCTTCCGGGATCATGGATTTGAGCAGCTGTATTTTTTCCTCCCGGCTGTTTGGCGTTTCCGCAATTGTTGAATCACCTGTCTGATGATCGGCAGCAGGTTGGTGCGTGATGGCATCTGGCGTGTTGGAATCGGCTTGTTTCTCCTGATCGGATGAGCAAGCTGACAAGACCAACAAACATACCAGGAGAGCAGATAGAAGCTTATTCGCTTTTGTCTTCATAAACAGCGACCTTCCTTATAGCGTGTAGATAAAGTCCGCAGTGCATGGGTGATGGGCCCTTTCGCTCTCTTGAAGACCAGCACTAAAGTGGATATGTCCGCTTCAAAATGTGACGCGGGCAGGGAACCCATCACTCCACGCCAGGTACTTTATCTCCACCTTCGGTTGAATGTGCAGGCCTTGCGGTCTGCAACCGCTGGGGAATCAGCTACTCTTCTTTTACATTTGCGTTATATTTCTGGTTGATCGCGTCAATGGCTTCTTTGTATGTTTTGTCGTTCAAACTTTCAAGGAACGTCTCTAATTCGCGTCCTCGCTGCTGGCTCAATTGGTTTTGGGTTTTTTCGAGCTCTTCCAGTTTGGCAATGGTGCTATTATCTAAAATTTTCCCTTCCATGTGTAAAAAGGCAGAGAATAAATTATAGCTTTCCCGACTTCTCCTTTCATCCCAGATAAATCCAAAATGAAGAATCTCCAAACTTTGAGAAAGATGTTTGGAAAAGGCATCATAAGAAGCACCACTTTTCCATTTCCACCACTTATCAGCAATCTTTTCAGCTTGCTCAAATTCCTTCTCCAGTTCCTTTTGATCCTGGATCAGCACATAACGGCCTTTTGCCGCTTCTGCTACCGCTTTGAGCTGGCGCTGTGCTTCTCCATCCACTCCGAAGCCAACAACATTTACGATCGGCGTCACGTCAGAGTCCGCCAACTGTTTGGCCACCTGTACCGGATCTCCTCCGCACGTCTCAATCCCGTCGCTGACCAGGTAGATGATGTTAGTGCTCTTCTCTCCTTTGTACGCCTGCAAATCTTTCTGCGCCTGCTCGAGAGCGAGGGCAATCGGCGTCCAGCCCGCCGGCTTGAACTGAGAGAGCGCACTGTCCAGCTTTTGTTTGTCGTACGCCTGCAGGGGATACATCACATCGCTTTTGCTGCAGGAGCGCGCTTTATCTGCTTCCGATCCCGTCCCCTCATGGCCGTAGACGCGCAGTCCCACCCGCGCACCGACAGGCAGGGAGGCAGCAAACGAGCGGATCGCTTCCTTGGCCGCTTCCATCCTCGTCTTGCTCCCCGCCATATGGCCCATGCTGCCGCTTGCGTCCAGCACGATCATCACGTTGTACTGCTCCTTGAACTGATAGCGCGGATCATCCATGTCCGGGCTGCCAAACGAGGACAGCTTGATCTGGTTTATGATTTCCTCCGGGTCCGGGTAATCTTCGGCAAACAGCCCAAGGAGGGCAAGATAGTACAGTTGGATGATTTCTTCATCGGGGTTTTCAATGTTCGGGAATTGCCGCAGTACCTTTTTGATTTCCTCACTCTGCTTACCGTACGCGACACCCGCAAAACGCCCCGGCTGCTGCTTGTAAAACTCCTCCGCTGTCTCCGGGAGCTTGGTCAGGCCTTCCGGGATCATTGACTTGAGCAGCTGTATTTTTTCCTCCCGGCTTTTTGGCATGTCCACTGGTGATTCTCCTGCCTGATGATCCGCAACAGAATGGTGCGTGGGGGCATCTGGCGCGTTGGCATCGGCTTGTTTCTCCTGATCGGATGAGCAGGCTGACAAGACAAGCAAACACGCCAGGAGGGCAGAGAGCAGCTTATTCGCGTGTGCCTTCATAACCGAAACCTCCCTTTATCAGCAATAATGATTAATAATAAAGCCTAATTATGTATAGCAAGATGCAGGCATGAAGATGTCGCCTGCATCTTCACCGACTGATCTATTATTGTCCAATTTTTTTAATGATATTGGACAGCGTTTTGGAAATAGCTTCCCCCACGCTTTCTTCACCATTATTAAAGTACAACTGAATTGCCGCAAAAATCGCCAGAATCACCCCGGCCAGCGCAATCCACTCAATTGCCTGGGCCCCTTTTTGGTTGTTCAGGGAAACCAGCATTTTGGCATACCATTTTTGAATCGTGTTTGTCAGCATGTTACAAATCCTCCTTCATGGATATAAAAGATTTTGATTCCGCATACTTGCAAACTTCCCGATTATTTACACTGCCAGACTGAGAAAGGGATCACCCCCTTTAAAGGCCATGTGTTATTTGCTTACCATGCGGAAAACATCGTGGCGTTCTCCAGGATGTTTAGCACCATCAAACCGCCGATCAGGGCGATCGCGGTGGGCGCGACGACGAATGTGGTGATCAGGGTTACTTTTGGTGAGGCTTTCGCCGCTTTCTCCTTGATCAGTTCCTTGCGTATGCGCCGCATGTTCTCGGACTGGATTTTGAACGTGACCGCGATCGGAACGCCGAGGCGCATCCCTTGTATCAGCGCTTTGATCAGCATTTGAAACTCCGGGTTGTCATTGCGCCGCAGCAGATTCTCGTACGCTTTTTCCCGCGGCACCCCCAGATCCAGCTCCTGATTGAAACGGGCGAACTCCTCCTGCAGCGGCCCGGGAAAAAACTGGATTACCGAGCGCAGCGATTGGTCCAGACTGACGCCCGCCTGCAGCGTCACGCTTACCGTGTCGAGAAATTCGGGCAGATCGTAGCGAATCTGCTCCTGCCGCTCCCTCGCCTTTCTTTTCAGCAGGATGATCGGCAAAAAGTAGCCGACCATCGGCCAGACGACCAGGCCGTAGGGGGCGAGCGGAAAGCCGAGGACAAAGAACACGGTGCCGACGATGACGCCAATCAGGGCGAGCAGGATTTTTGTCCCCTGGAAGCGTTCCACACTCAAATCCAACGGGCGGCCCGCTTTCAGCAGCCACTCCTCCACCTCGTGCGACTCGCTGAAGAAGTTGATCCTCTGCCCCAGTGCCGCGTAATCGTCGCTGTACTGCAGCAGTTTTTTCAACCACTTTTCGGAAGTCGTTTCCCGCTTGCGGATTTCGTATCCCGGCCTTCCCGTGGTTTCGTGAATGTGGGTGAGCAGCTTTTCCCTCTCGACGGAATAGCGGTAGGATTCTTTCAAAAAAATGGCAAAAAAAAAACAAACATAAGAACAAACAGGTGACCATGAGCGCGTCCATCGTCTCACACCTTTATATTTGTTACTTTTCGGACCAGCAGATAGGACAGGATCGTTCCCAGGATAAACACGGCCAGCAGGATCAGTCCGAAGCCGGAGAACAGCGGATCGATAAACCCCTTGTTGATCGTGTTCATCATCAGCACCAGGGCGATCGGCATGATCGGTACCAGAATGGAGACGTAGCGCTGTTCGGCGGTCATCGTCTTGATCTCCTGGTTGACGATTCGCCGATCCTCCAGCGTTTGTGCCATCTCCTGCAGCACTTCGCTGAGGTTCCCGCCGGCGCGCCGCTGGATGTACAGCGTGGCCGCAAAGATCCGAAAATCCCGGGTCGGAATGCGCTTTTCCATATCGGCGAGCGCCTTGTCAAAATTGACGCCCAACCGCATTTCACGCGCCATGCGCGCAAACTCCTGCCCGGCTGGCTGCGGGATTTCCCTGGCCACCAGTTCGATCCCCTGTGTCAGCGTCAGCCCTGCGCGCAGCGAGTTGGCAAGCAGGCGGCACACCTCTGACAGCTGGTCGTTCAAGCGCTCCTGGTACTTGTTTCGCCGCACGAGAAACAGCAGCTTCTGCAGCAGGTACATGCAGGCAGAGCCGGCGGCGATATTGTAAGGAAACGGCAGCCCGACGACGTTGTTGAAAAAGAAGGCCAGCCCGAACGCGCCAACCAGCAAAATGCCGTAATACTCGGAAGGCGCAAGGGGAATGTTTGCTTTGATCAGCTTGCTTCGTATCTGCTTGGCATGGGGGGTACGGTCGAAGCGATCCCCCCATTCGAGGAGAAAACTTTTGCGCTGGGATTTGACCTCGTACCACTCTTCCACCCGTTTTTTCCATTCCGTCTTTTTCGCCCGATAGCCCAGGTATTCATAGATCCCCCATATTCCGAGCAGAACGGAGAGACTAAACAGAATAGAGATGCTCACGTCGTTTCACCTCTCCTGCCGCAAACAGCGACTCGTCTATCTCGATCCCAAACGTTCTCAGCCTTTCCAGCGAACGGGGCACGACGCCGGTTGCGGTAAAGTACCCCAACACTTCCCCCCTTTTTCCGATGCCGGTGCGCTGAAAGCGAAAGATTTCGTTTACTTCCACGCGTTTTTCTTCGGTTTTTACCACCTCCGAAATGGAGACGATCTTGCGCTTCCCGTCTGAGAGACGCATCACCTGCACGATGATGTCGAGGGCGCTGACAATGTACTCCCGAATGATGGAAGACGGCAAATCCATGCCGGCCATCACGACCATGCCCTCCAGCCGGTTAAACGCATCCTGGGGCGAGTTGGCGTGAACGGTGGTGAGCGATCCTTCGTGCCCCGTGTTCATCGCCTGCAGCATGTCAAACGCTTCGGCGCCCCGCACCTCCCCGACGATGATCCGGTCCGGCCTCATCCGCAGGGAGTTTTTCACGAGCTGGCGAATCGTGATCTCCCCTTTTCCCTCCATGTTGGGCGGGCGGGCCTCCAACCCGACGCAGTTGGGGTGGGCCAGCCTCAGTTCTGCCGAATCCTCAATCGTGATGACGCGCTCATAGTGGGGGATGGCGCAGGCTACGGCATTGAGCAGCGTCGTCTTTCCGCTCCCGGTGCCGCCGGAGATGAGCACGTTCATTTTCGCTTCCACGACCGCCTGCAGAAAGCGGGACATCGCCTCGTTGAACGAGCCAAACCGCATCAGGTCATCCATGGTGTACGGCTCTTTGCGGAATTTCCGGATCGAGACCAGCGTGCCATTCAGGCTGATCGGCGGAATCACTGCGTTCACGCGGCTGCCGTCTTTCAGCCGGGCGTCCACCATCGGCGAGCTTTCGTCGATCCGCCGTCCGAGCGGCGCCACGATCCGGTCGACGATGTGGCGCAGATGCTCCTCGTCGCGAAACTTCAGGTCGGTCAGTTCCAGGCGGCCGTTCCGCTCGACGTACACCTGGCTGTGGCCGTTGATCGGAATTTCCGTGATCTCCGGGTCGTTCAGCAGCGGCTCCAGCGGGCCCAGACCGACGGATTCGTTGATCAGGCGGGTGAGCAGCAGTTCCTTTTCGTTTCGCGGGATGACGACCTTTTCTTCGGACATGTATTGGGATACCAGGCGCTCAATCGCCAGGCGCATCTCGCTCGACGGCAGGCTGGTCAGCCGTTCCAGGTTGGTCTCCCGCAAGAGTCGCGCCTTGTAATGTTCCGCCAGTTCGTCCAGGTACGGATTGCAGGAAGGAGCCGCAAGCGAAGATGCGATGGTCCGGGGCGCCTCATCGCCAGGCGGAGTCTTTTCATCCCTGCGTCGGAATAATGCCATCTAACTCCCCCCTTACGACAATTTCCTGAGCACCCATTTGCGAATGTCCTTCGCCGCAGGAGACAGCTTTTTCTCGTTGGCTTCCTTTTGCAGCGGCTTGCCCTGATTGACGGCCGCCTGAACGCCCTGGTGATCCCTGCTGATTTCAGCGGTGATCGGGGCGGTGATCAACCCCTTCAGGTCGGAAACGGCCAGTTCGTTGTCCCTGCCCACCTGGTTGACGACCACTTCCAGCCTGCCTGCGGTATCGATCCGAAGCCGTCGGAACAACTCTTCCGCGAGCCGGTAGATCTGAACCGAAGGCGTGTCGAGATTCATCACGTAGCAGATCAGGTCCGACTCCGTCAGCGCCGCGTAGGTCAGCTCGTTCATGTGCGCCGGCAGGTCGACAATGACAAAATCGTAGCTGCGGCGGCTGGCGCGGATTAACCGGGTGATAAATTCCTCCGGGATCTGCTCTGCTATTTCCGCATCACGCGGACTGACCAGGACTTCCAGCTTGGAATGGAGTTCCCGCTGTGCCACATTGCGAATGTGGTTCTCGTTCATCTCGTGCATGACCGGCATCAGATCGGCCAGCGTGCGATTGCTGTCCAATGAGAGAAAGGTTTCCACACCGCCGTACTGCAGGTTGAGGTCGATCAGCAGGACGCTGGCGGTGGATTCCAGTTTCAATGCCTGCGCAAAGCCAGTGGCTAGCAGCGTGCGGCCGCTGCCCCCTTTTCCGCTGTAAAAGGAATACACTTTTCCCCGGCCGCGGACCAACGCCTTGCCGGACGCGTTCGCTCCCTTTTTCCGCTGCTGTATCTGCGCCAGCTCGGAGATTTTCTCAAGCCGGTCCGTCAACAGCGCCAGTTCGTCAGGCATCACGATGTACTCAATCGCACCGGCGCGGACGACATCCCGCAGCAGGACGAAATCCTGCTCTTCCGTGAGAAAGATCACAATGCCCTCGGGCAGCTCGGCCTGTATATACTGGACCAGTTCCACGCCCGACCCGTCCTCAGGCTGCACGAGCAGGACGATATCGGGGCCAATCCGGTCAATCTCTTTCTTCACTTCCAGCGATGTGGTGTACTGCACATGCTCGTAAGGAGCGAGCCATTCCCGCAACAGGTCTTTCACCGAATCGTAATCGGCTACGACGAGAATGTTGAGTTCCGTTTTCATGCCTTACCCTCCGGTTTTGGTTCCTGCTTGCTGCATCGCGGGCTGTCCCGCGTTTGGCGACGGCGCAGGAGGTGTCTGCGGCGCCTGTGCCCCCGGTTTTACCGTCGGACTTTCGGCCGGTTTGGTTTCGGGCGCAGCGCTGTCGCCAGGCGTCTCCTCCTGGCCGGGTTTCGTTTCTTGAAACGGCTCGGAAATGGCCGCTCCGCCTTTGCCGACATTGGCCTTCAGGATCCGCATGAGCTCTGCGTAGTTCTGCTGATGGATGAACCGGGGCACGTCCTCAAACGGCAGTTCCAACGCCACTCCTTTAAACTTGCCCTCTGACTTGGCCACCATCGCCACCAGCACATCTTTCATGAACACTTCCGTCACCGGCTTACCGTTCACCTGGTGCGAGATGATGACATCCACGCGGTCAAGCGCCTCCAGTTCCTGATCGAAGACGACGTTTCCCCCGGCATACACCGTAATCAGACGGTGATTTTGGTCCCGGACGATGTTGGCGGGCTTGAGAATGTTTTTGGTAATGACGTCGCCCTTGGACAGGGGAACGACCGTCACCTGGTTTTTCAGGCTCAATTTGTCGGTCACGTAGGACTGATCCGCGTATTTCTTCGGGATGGGCCGCGTCGTCACCTGATCCGGCTGAATCAGCGAGCGGGACGGAATGTCGGCGTTCGCCGCGTAAATCTCCACCATTTCCCCCAATTCCGCGTTCATATCCTTGATTTTTTTCAGAAACAGAAAGCCCGCCAGAACTGCAAGCAAAAGGGATAATGTGAGAAAAATAATGGCACGTCGTTTGGATTCCAGCATGCAGATGATTCCCTCTCCTTGGATAGTCGAAAGATTTCGGAAGCAATTATAAAATTACAAAATAAGGAAAATGCTTGCCGCAACACGGCGTCTCCTCGGGTGGATCAGACAGCTGCTGCCGCCATGTACAACAGAATCGTCCCCCCGGCGATGAACGGAGCCAGCGGAACCTCTTTCCACTTTTCTGCTGCCGCCCGCCTTTTTCTGATCGCCCACAGGGGTATGGCGACAAATCCCGCGATGATGTAGGAAAGGCCCATAATCAGCAGCCCGGCCTGCCACCCCACAGCGGAACCCATAAGCGCAAACAGCTTGATATCCCCTCCCCCTAGCTGGCCGTTGCTGACAACTGCCATGACTAGCGAAATCCCGCCCAACACGATCACGCCCAGCGCATATGTCATCCATTGACCGGGGTGGGCGATGGCATGAACGACGAGGAAGTACGCGATCCCCGGCAGCGTGAGCCAGTCGTAAATCATGCGTCGGCGAAGGTCCGTGTAGACGGACACGGCCATGATGAGAAAAACGGGAACGGTCACGAACGGGGACAGCAATGCATGCCCTCCTTTCCAAAAATTAATTGTGATGGATGTTTTCACCATTATCTACGGAATTTGCAAGTGTCAGTTTCAAGATTTCATAATTTTTTTGGTTGCAAAGCCCCAGGTTTTTTTCACGCCGCCTCCATGTTCCTCTGGCCATCTGTTAGGGCCGCCATGCCCCGCTCGCGTCCAGGATGCAGTTCGTGAAGAAAACATGCGTTCGACTTTTGTCGTTCCCGATTCCCAATAATTGGGGTGGGTGTTTTCTCCGTCATTGACGGAATTTGTAAGCAAAAGGTTGCAAAATTTTTGGTCGAAAAGACCCAGAGACGTTTTTTTGCGTCCGGCTGCTGGAAGGTTCGGACAGCCCGGAGGATTTGCCAAACAGCGGCCTGTATCGAAAAAAAAAGCCAAAAGAACAATGCTGTTCTTTTGGCTTTGTTATCGCTCCACGCGATCTTCGCCAGTCTTCTGTTATCTGCCGGTTCCCGCCTGTCCCAAACGCTTACCACGCAGCAACGCAGCCGTCCGTGCGCATGTCGGTGCCGCCGATCAGCACGCCGTTTTCGTCCCGCCAGATGATCTGGCCGCGGCCGAAGTTGCTCGAAAACGATCCCCACTTGATCCGGTGACCCTTTTGTTCCAGGGCGAGCGCGATATGTTCCGGGAAGTGGCGCTCCACCTCCACCGTTTTTCCTTCCAGCCACTGCCAGCGCGGGGCGTCCAGCGCGGCCTGCGGGTTGAGGTGAAAGTCGACCGTGTTCATCACCACCTGCACGTGCCCCTGCGGCTGCATGAAGCCGCCCATCACGCCAAACGGTCCAACCGCCTTGCCGTCCTTGGTCAAAAAGCCCGGGATAATCGTGTGGTACGTCTTTTTTCCCGGCTCCAGGCGGTTGTCGTGAGCGGGGTCCAGCGAGAAGTTGTGGCCCCGGTTTTGCAGCGCGATGCCCGTTCCCGGCACGACGATGCCAGAGCCGAAGCCCATGTAGTTGCTCTGGATAAATGAGACCATGTTGCCTTCCCCGTCTGCCGTCGCCAGGTAGACGGTTCCGCTGGAGCGAGGGTCGCCCGGTTCCGGCATGAGCGCTCGCTCACCGATCAGGCGGCGCCGCTCGTCGGCGTACCGGTCGGAGAGAAGTTCCCCGACGGTCACGCTCATCTTGTCCTGCTGCGTAATGTAGCGGAACCCGTCGGCAAACGCCAGCTTCATCGCCTCGATCTGCTTGTGGTACGTGTCAACTGTCTCTTTTTCCCCGAACGCAAAACCCTTCAATATGTTCAGGGCAATCAGCGCCACCAGGCCCTGGCCGTTGGGGGGAATTTCCCAGACGTCGTAGCCGCGGTAGTTGACGCTGATCGGCTTGACCCATTCCGGCCGGTAGGCTGCCAAATCCTCTTTGCGCAGGAACCCGCCGCACTGCCGGGAAAACGCGTCGATCTTTTCCGCCAGTTCGCCGCGATAGAAGCTTTCCGCTCCCGTCTCGGCAATCTGCCGCAGCGTCTCGGCATGGCCGGGCGACCTCCAGATCTCGCCCGCTTTCGGCGGCCGACCGTCCGGTGCAAAGGTGGCGAACCAGGGGGCAAATTCCTCACCGCTCAGCACCTGGGAATATTTGTTGAAGGCGGCCGCCCAGTAGCGGGCCAGCGTCGGGGAAAGCGGGTAGCCGTTTTCCGCGTACTCGATCGCCGGCTTCAGCACGTCCGCGAGCGGCAGGCGGCCAAAGCGGCGGGACAGTTCCCCCCATGCCGCCGGCGCCCCCGGCACTGTGACCGGAATCCAGCCATAGGCAGGCATGGTCTCGTGCCCTGCCGCCTTCACCGCTTCGATGGAAATGGCCTGCGGCGCGGGACCGCTCGCGTTCAGCCCGTGCAGTTTCCCGTTGGTCCAGACGAGCGCAAACGCGTCACTGCCGATGCCGTTCCCCGTCGGTTCCACCACGGTGAGGCAGGCAGCCGTGGCGATCGCGGCATCAATGGCGTTTCCTCCTTTTTTCAGGATGTCCAAGCCGGCCTGCGCCGCAAGCGGCTGCGAGGTGGCCACCATGCCGTTTTTCGCATACGTCGTCATACGCCGGGACGCGTACGGGTACTCCATTGCGTCAAAATGTGTCATACGTGTACCTCCGATCAACTGTAATCGTTAGCCGATGAAGAAAAACCCGTAACCCATGGAGAGGGCGATTACAAGCGCAGGGTTCAGCTTCCACTTTTCCAGCAGGAGAAAGGAGGCGATGGCCAGGATGCCGGTCTGCATCCAGCCGATGCCCTCCACGGCTCCGAGGAAAAACTCGTACGTCATCGTGCCCAGAAGCACGGTGACAATCGGACGGACGGATTGGGTCATCGCTTTCACCTGCGGCGCGTTGCGAAACACGTTGAGGAAATTGAGCAGCAGGATCATGGCGACAGCCGTCGGCGCTATTGTCGCCAGGAGCGCGACCGCCGCCCCCGGCACGCCGGCCACCTGGTAGCCGACGTAACCCGCCAGCTTGGTGGCGATCGGACTGGGCAGCGCATTGGCGACTGCCAGCACCTCCCCGAATTCTTTCATCGTCATCCAGTGATAGTGGTCGACCACCTCGTTCTGGATCAGCGGGATGCTGGGCGGCCCACCGCCGTAGCCGAGAATGTTGGAGATAAAAAACGCCCAGAACAGCTGCAGGTAAATCATGCCGCCCCCTCCTTGCCGCCCGGCGTTTTCCGCTTCCGCAGCACCCAGGTGGAATAGGCAAACGAACCGGCCAGGGCAATGCCCACCACAATGCCGGGGTGCAGGTCAAGGAAGAGCAGGGCCACCAGCGACAGGACCAGCATGAGGGCGACGCCGCTCTTGTTGCCCGCTCCCTGCCAGCCCTTCTGCAAAAACTCCCAGGTCAGCACGCCGGTCATGACGGCGATCACCGGCTGGATCGCCTGAATCATCCCGTACACGCCGGGCGCGTCCTTCCACTGGTAAATCACCTGCAGCAGCGCGATCATGACCAGCACGATGGGCAGCACCACCGCGCAGTTGGCCACCAGCGCGCCGCTCCAACCTTTGACCCGGTACCCGATAAACGCTGCCAGCTTGGTGGCGATCGGGCCGGGCAGGGCGTTGGCCAGCGCCAGGTTGTCGGTAAAATCCTCTTCACTTACCCATTTGTACTTCTGCACGCACTCGGCGTAAAACAGGGGGACCATCGTCGGTCCGCCGCCGTAGCCGAAAATGCCGATGCGAAAAAACGCGAGAAACAACTGCCAATAGATCATCTGAATGCCTCCGTCCCGCCGTCAGGTCGCCAGCTCGCCTGCATGTACCAGGTGGCAGGAGACGAACTGTCCGCCCCCGATATCGGCCAGGCTCGGCGCTTTGGTCTTGCACAGGTCGGTCGCATGCGGGCAGCGCGGATGGAACGTGCAGCCGCTCGGCGGATTGGCCGGACTGGGCAGGTCGCCGGTCAGCAGGATGCGTTCCCGCTTCTGCCGCGGCTTGGCCACGGGAACGGCAGACAAGAGCGCCCGCGTGTACGGATGGCTGGGATTGTCGAACAGCGTCCGCTTGTCGGCAATTTCCACCACCCGCCCCAGATACATGACGGCCACCCGGTCGCACAGGTGTTTGACGACCGACAAGTCGTGCGAGATAAACATCAGGGTCAGGTTAAACTCTTTTTTCAGATCTTTCAACAGGTTCAGAATCTGCGACTGAATCGAGACGTCCAGCGCCGACACCGGTTCGTCCGCGATGATCAGCTTCGGCTTCACCACCAGCGCCCGGGCGATCCCGATGCGCTGCCGCTGGCCGCCGGAAAAATCGTGTGGATGCCGGTTCAGGTGCTCCTTGCGAAGACCGACGATCTCGATCATCTCTTCGATGGTTGCCAGCCGTTCCTCCCGCGTCCCGATGTTGTGCACCGCCAGCGACTCCATCAGGATTTGCTTGATCGTCATGCGCGGATTGAGCGAAGCGTACGGGTCCTGAAAGACCATCTGCAGGTCCTTGCGCATGCGCCGCATCTCTTCCTTGGACAGTCTGGCGAGATCCTTGCCGTCAAACCAGACCTCCCCTGCGGTCGGTTCCAGCAGCCGCAAAATGGTCCGGCCGGTGGTCGACTTGCCGCACCCCGACTCGCCCACGATACCAAGCGTCTCCCCTGGAAACACCTGCAGGTCGATGCCGTCTACGGCCTTCACGTATCCCTTCGTTTTCTTGAAAAAGCCGGACTTGATCGGAAAGTGTTTCTTAAGCCCTTTTACTTCCAACAGCGGCTTCATGCCTCATGCCTCCCTTCTGCGTACAGCCAGCAGCGGCATTTGTGGCCGTCCAACTGCAAAAGCTCGGGTGGCTGTTCGCGGCAGATCGGCATGGCCTGCGCGCACCGCGGGGCAAACCGGCACCCCTTGGGCATCTGGTGGGGCAGCGGCACCGCGCCCGGGATGGTGTCCAGGTACTCCCGCTCCTCGTCCAGCTCGGGAATTGACTTCATCAGGCCGATGGTGTACGGGTGTTTGGGCTGCTCAAACAGCGTTTCCACGTCGGTCTCCTCCACCACCTGCCCGGCGTACATGACGATGACGCGGTCGCACATTTCGGCGACGACACCCAGATCGTGCGTGATCAGCATGATTGATGTGCCCGTCTTCTCCTTCAGTTCCCGCATCAGGTCGAGAATCTGCGCCTGGATCGTCACATCCAGGGCCGTCGTCGGCTCGTCGGCGATGATCAGCTTGGGGTCGCACGCCATCGCCATCGCGATCATGACGCGCTGCCGCATCCCCCCGGAGAGCTGGTGCGGGTACTCCCCGTAGATCTCCTCCGCGCGCGGCATGCCCACCGCTTTCAGCATCGCGATCGCCCGTTCCCTGGCCTGCGCCTTGCTTACTTTCCAGTGCAGCTGGATCGCTTCCTCGATCTGCCTGCCCACCGTGTGCAGCGGGTTGAGCGAGGTCATCGGTTCCTGAAAGATCATCGAGATGTCGTTGCCGCGCACCGCCTGCATCTCTTTTTCCGACAGTTCCAGCAGATTGGTGCCGTTGAACCGGATCGTTCCCTCCGCCCTGCCGTTGGGCGGCAGCAGGCGCATGATCGAGAGGCTGGTGACGCTTTTGCCGCAGCCGGATTCGCCTACGACGCCAAGCGTTTCGCCGGCGCGGATGGAGAAGTCGACGCCGTCGACCACGTTGACGACGCCGTTTTCCGTGCGAAACCGCGTTCTCAGTTGTTCCACTTCCAGTATGGTCGTCATGAGGCTCTCCTCCCCCGTTTATTTCCGCACCCGCGGATCAAGTATTTGCTGCAGACCATCCCCCAGCAGGTTGAAGCCGAGCACGACCAGGAAGATCGCCATGCCGGGGTAAAAAGTGGCGTACGGCGCGACGGACATCAGCGTCTGGGCCTGATTCAACATGCTGCCCCAGGACGGCGTCGGCGGCTGTACGCCCAATCCCAGATAGGAGAGCGAGGCTTCTGCCAGGATCCCCGCCGCCATCGCCAGCGTGGCCTGGATGACGATCGGATTGAGCGCGTTGGGCAGGATGTGGCGGAAAATGATCCGACTGTCCTTGACGCCCACCGCCCGGGCCGCCTGGATGTACTCCATGTTGCGAAGCGACAGCACCTGCCCCCGCGTAATGCGGACAAAGGCGGGAGAAAAGCCGATTCCGATCGCCAGCATGGCGTTGCCGAAGCCGGAGCCGAGCACGGCCGAGATGGCGAGTGCCAGAATCAGAAACGGAAACGCCTGCATCGCATCCACGGTGCGCATGACCACCCACTCATCCCAGAAGCCGCGGTAGTATCCCGACAAAAGGCCGATGGGCACACCGATCAGCATGGCGATGCCGACAGAGATGACCGCCGCCTCAATCGAAATGCGGGAGCCGTGGATGACCCGGGAGAAGATGTCCCGTCCCAGATCGTCCGTGCCAAACGGATGTTCCGCGCTGGGCGGCATCAACACCTTGTCATAGTTCTGCTCGTTGGGATCGTAGGGGGCGATCTGCTCCGCGAAAATGGCGACGACAATCAGCGCCAGAATGATCAATCCGCCGAGAACACCCATGCCGTTGCGCACAAATTTTCGCCATGCGTTCATGATCCTTCCGCCCCTTTCCCCGCCTTGATGCGCGGATCGATGACAGCGTACAAGAGGTCCACCGCCAGGTTTACCACCACGACCAACATGGCCGATACCAGGATCGCTCCCTGAACCGTGACGTAATCCCGCTTGAACACCGATTCCACGATCAGCCGGCCAAAACCGGGAATGGAAAAAATCGATTCGGTGATGACCAGCCCGCCCAGCAGGCCGGCAATCATCAGACCGGAGGTGGTGACCACAGGAATGAGCGCGTTGCGCAGCGCGTGGCCGAGCACGGTGCGTACCTCGTTCAGCCCCTTGGCCTTGGCCGTGCGGATAAAGTCCATGTTGATCACTTCCAACAGGGATGAGCGCAGCATCCGCATCAAGACGGCCGATTCGCGCAGGCCGGTAGCCAGACAGGGCAGAATCATCGCCATGATATTCTGCACCGGGTTTTCGCTGAACGGCACGTAGCCCGAAGACGGCAGCCATTGATTTTCCACAGCGAAGTAAATGATCAGCATCATCGCCAGCCAGAAACTGGGGATGCTCATGCCGCCCAACGCGGCAAACGTGCTGGTGTAGTCAATCCACGTTCCCCTCCGCACGGCTGCCAGGATGCCGGCCGGAAAAGCGATCAGAAGCGCGACGAGAAACGTGCCAATGGTCAGTTCCACGGTAGCCGGCAGCCGCTGTATGATCAGTTCGGAGACCGGCACGCGGTCGGTAATCGACATGCCCAGGTCCCCCTGGAGCACTTTTCCCAGCCAGGAAACATACTGGACCACAACCGGCTTGTCCAGCCCCAATTCGGCCCGCAGTTCCTGATACGCCTCCGGTGTCGCCTCCTGTCCCAAAATGACCCGGGCAGGATCGCCCGGGATCAGGTGGATTAAGGAGAACGTCATGATCGACACCAGTAGGAGAATCGGGATTGTCAGCAGCAGACGTCTCACCACAAACATCATGACAATTCCTCCCCGCACTACAGTGTGTCGATTACTGCTTGTCCAGTGTCGCCGTGCGGATCAGGCCGTCCGGCACATAGGTAAATCCGCTGATCTTCTTGTTCATCGCCAGCAGGTTGTACTGGTGATAGACGTAGACGTAGCCCGCCTCTTCCTGCAGGATCTTGACAGCCTCTTCGTACATCTGCCTGCGCTTCGCTTCGTCAATCTCCACTCGCGCCCCGACAGCCAGCTCATCCAGCTTCGGAATGCTGATGCGGCCGTCGTTGTTGGAAGTGCCAGTGACGACGAAGTCGTAGAAGTTCTGGTCGGGGTCCTGTCGTCCGGACCAGCCCAGGTTGAGTGCCTCAAAGTCGCCGTTATCACCTTTTTCAATCAATTGGCCAAATTCCAACTTTTCCAACTGCACGTTGATGTTATACGGTTTCAGCATGTTTTGGATCACGGCGCCGAATTGTTCGTTTTCCGTCGAGGTCGCGATATACATCTTGAAGCTGAATCCGTTCGGCTTGCCGCCTTTGGCCAGCAGCTGCTTGATCTCATCCGGATTCGGCTTGACCGGCTTGTCCAGCTCGCTGTTGTACGCCAGATTGCCCGGTGCAAACGGCGAACGGCCCGGCAGCGCGTAGCCGTTGAACAGCACCTTGACCACCGCTTCCCGGTCGATGGCCCGCTCCACGGCCTGGCGCAGGTACTTGTTGTCAAACGGCGGCTTGCTGTTGTTCAGATAAAAGCCCATGTAGCCCATGCTGGGTTCGGCCACCAACTGCAGGTTGGCATCTCCCTTGATCGCCGGAATCTCCTTCACCGGCACCTCGTCGATGATGTCCAGCATGCCGGAGCGCAGGTTCTGCACCTTGGCCGTGCCATTGGTAAACACCTTGTAGGTGACCTCGTCCACGTTCACCTTGCCGTTCCAGTAATTGTCGTTGCGCTTCAGCGTCACGTGGTCCCCTTTGACGTGCTCGACGAAGACGAACGGCCCGGTGCCGACCGGATGGTTGAGGAAGTCGTCCCCGTACTGTTTGACAGCCGCCGGTGAGACCATCATTCCCGAGCGGTCGGCCAGGATGGAGATGAGCGGCGCAAACGGTTCCTTCAGTTTTATCTGGACCGTGTGCTGGTCAACGACCGTAACGTCTTCCACCACTTTCAACTCGCTTTTGCGCCTGGATGACTCGCCGTTCATGTTGCGCTCGAAGTTGAACTTGACCGCCTCCGCGTCAAAGTCGGTGCCGTCGTGGAACTTGACGCCCTCCTTCAGCTTGAGCGTGTAGGTTTTGCCGTCCGGCGACACTTCGTACGAGCTGACCAGCATCGGCACGATCTTGCCGCTCGGATCAATGTCAAACAGCTTGTCGTAAAGGCTGGCGTACACCATGCGGTCGACCAGCGCGGTGGAGGTGCTTGGATCGAGCGTCGGCGGATCTGCTTTCAACCCGATGGTGATCACTTTTTTGCCTGTGCCGGCGGTCGGCGCGGTCCCTGCTGTCTGACTGCCGCCACCTCCTCCACAACCGGCCGCCAGCAGCACTGTTCCCAGTAGTGCTGCCAGCAGCGTTTTTCCCATCTTTTGCGACAACATAAGTCCTCCTCCTTCTCTTTGGGTTGCATGAATATGGCAACCGTTCCTGCTGCCAGGAACGATTGTCTTTAACGAATAAAGCGAAAGCGCGATTTCAGTACTTTCAGTTCGTTGATGACGTTGACCTTGGTGATGCCCTCGATTTTGTTGAGCTTGTTCATTAAAAATTGCGACAATTCCTCGTAATCGCGGTTCAACACCTGAATCATCAACTGGTAATCGCCTGTGGTCAGCACAACCAGCCTGACCTCGTAGATGTCCTGCAGTTTCGCCACCACGTCATCCAGTTTCCCCGCCTCTACGGCCACCTGGATCAGGGACTGCACCGTAATTCCGGCCTTGACCGGGTTGACGATCCCGACCAGGCTGAGCACACCCTCGTCCTGCATCTGCTGCACGCGAATCCGTACGGTCTTTTCCGTGACACCCAATTCCTTGGCGATCTGCGTAAACGGCAGACGCGCATTGTCCTGCAGCCTACGGGCGATCGCGTAATCCAAATCGTCCAATTGGGAATACAGTGAGCGATGATATTTTTCGTCCATAACTTCACTACCTTTTTTCGACCAGATTTACCGCAACACATTACATATCACGGCAATAAAATAAATTTTCATGACGAATATCGTCTGTTTTTAGATAATATAATACGATTATCATCTTATTGCAATAGTTTTTGCAAAATTTCTCCAACAACAAAGATCCCGGGCAGCAGGGGCCTCCTGCCGCGCGGGATCTGCGCAGATCGCTTTTTCTATTACAAAACCGCTTTTTTCAAGTGGAACAGGTAGCGGTTGCGGATAATCCAGAAGTAGACGAATTGCACCAGCACAAAACTTGCCAGCACGATCAATGTCGGTTTGAAGACCGATGCGATGAACAGCAGCTTCAAAAAGCTTTGCAGCGACACAAACGCGACGGCGCTGTGGACGATTGCCACCAGGATGGGAGCAAAGAACAACAGGGCGATTTGCGTCGTGACGATTTTGGACAGCTCTTGTTCGGAGAGCCCGATTCTGGTGATGGCGCCGTACTGCCGCTTGTCGTTTTCCAAATCGGTGTACAGGCGGAAGTACAGGAAGCTTGCCGCTGCGACGAAGAACAGGACACCGACGAAGAGACCGATAAACAGGCTGGTGTTGGCCAGCTGTTTCAACATGTAGTAATCCGAAGTGCGGGCGGAAAAGTCGTTCATGATAAAGTCGCTCAACATGGCGTCTTCGTCGCTAAATTCCTGATCCAGCTTTTCGCTGAGCACCTTCGTCTCTTTCCAGTTGTCCACGACGTAGCCATAGTTATGCTGTTCCTTTTCCGCTTTGACCTGGTCGTACAGCTCATCCTGCACGACGACGAGCGGCTCGCCCCTGAATGGATCCATCAGGGGAACCCCTTCCCCACTTTTGAGCTGAAGGGATGCGCTTCCGATCTGCAGCGTCCCGCTCTTGATCGGCCTTTCGCCGGTTCTTCGCGAGTAGTAGATTGCTTCTCCCTCGACTGCTGTCACTTCCTCGGCGCCAGCCGCGCGGGCAAAGCGGTTGTAATCGGACTGCTTCACTACGGCGACCGCGGAGTAGCGCTTGTCTGCGCTTTCCGGGACGGGCAGGTAGCGCATCGTCAGGGCGTATTTTTCAAAGGAAAAACCGCCTTCAGCCAACGCCGTTTCAATCTTGGCCAGACGTTTCTCCAGATATTCCTGTTCCGCCTTTTTCCCCACATACTGCCGATACTCAAACGCAAACGGATGAGTCTTGACCACTGTTTCCTCAATGGAACTTGCCAGAGCCGCCAGCGTTCCGATCGCGCAAAACGCTACCGTGGAGACGATGCAGACGAGGAAAAACATGCGCGCGTTGTCCTTTACCCGGTAGGCCAGATCGGAGAGGGTCACCAGGTTGGTGCGCTTCCAGTAAAAGCGGCGGTTTCGCTTCAACAGCCGGATCATGAACACGCTCAACTGTGTGAACAGCAGGTAGGTACCGGCAATCGTCAGTGCGCTGACTGGCAGCAGCAGGAGCGGGACGAACATCCCGTCCGCCCTAAACGCCAAAACGTAGGCTGTCCCCAGCAGCCCCGCCGCCAACAGCGAGAGAAAGACCGAGGCTTTCGGCTCCCGTTTTGGCCGCTGGCTTCCCTGCAATAGTTCCAGCAGGTTGCTCCGCCTCAAAAACAGGACGATGCACACGGAGATGGCGACAAACAGGAAGAGGAACGCCGCCACCGTCAAGGCAATCGCCTTGAGCGGGAAGTAAAACGGCAGCGCCTCCACTTCCAGAAGGAAACCGGCAAACAGGAAGAACAGCTTGCACAGCACCATCCCCAAGCCAATGCCAAACACAATCGACAGCGAGCCGATGATGAAGTTCTCCATGAAGATCAGCATGTTGCGCTGAAAGCGGGTCATGCCGTGCATGAACAGGATGCCAAACTCTTTTTCCCGCTTTTTCAAAAAGGCACCGACGCAGTAAAACAGGAAAAAGAACGAAAACAGGTAGATGATGTACTCGGCCACTATCATGCCTATTTTCACGTTGGCGTTAATATTTCCGTTCTTAATCTCCGGGTGGAAGATAAACATCGCGTAGATGAAGAAAATCATCACGGAAAAGACGCTGCTGATGAAAAACGCGGCATAGGTGCGCTTGTTGCGGGAGACGTTTTTAAACGCGAATTGCCGAAAGGTCATGCGCGTTCCCTCCCAACAGAGACAAGGCGTCGATGATTTGCTGGAAAAACGCCTGCCGGCTCTCTCCCCGGTACATCTCGTTGTGCAGTTGTCCGTCCTTGATGAAAATGACGCGGTGACAGTAGCTGGCCGCCAGCGGGTCGTGGGTGACCATCATCATTGTTGTGCCGTCGTTCTTGTTGATCGCTTCCAGCGTCTCCATCACGCTGCGGGAGGCTTTCGAATCCAGGTTGCCCGTCGGTTCGTCCGCCAGCAGGAGTGACGGCGAGTGGATGATCGCCCGCGCAATGGCCGCCCGCTGCCGCTGGCCGCCTGACACCTCGTAGGTGCGCTTGTCCAGGATGTCGCTGATGCCCAATTTGACTGCCACGGTTTCAAGCTTCTCCTGCATGACGCGCACGTTTTCACCGTCCAGCGTCAACGGCAGGATGATGTTTTCCCCGATGGTCAGCGTGTCCAACAGGTTGAAATCCTGGAAGACAAAGCCCAATTCCCGGCGGCGGAACAGGGCCAGCCTGCTCCCTTTCAACAGGTGGGGATTGGTGCCGTTCAACAGCACCTCTCCGGAAGTGGGCTTGTCGATGGTGGAGATCATGTTAAGAAGCGTCGTTTTCCCGCTTCCGGACGGCCCCATGATGCCGACAAACTCCCCCTTGCGAATCGTAAAATCGATGTCGGTCAGCGCGCGATACGTGACCTTGCCGCCGTATATTTTGCTGAGTTTCCTGACTTGCAACATGTCCATATACGCGTCTCCTTTCGTTTGAGATTTTCCCATGCAGTCTTCTGTTTCCACACTTCCCACTATACGGACACGCGCGCTGTCAAGCTATCGAATTAGCTTTCATCCTCCTTACGATCTTGTAAGGTTGGGACGACGGCAGAAAAGACGATGCGCACCGACGTGCCCTCCCCCACCTTTGAGTCCAGTTCCACCTTGTGATGCAGGCGGCCGCAGATTTCCCTGACCAAATACAGCCCCATGCCGGTCGATTCCGGGTAGCGGCGGCCGTTTTCCCCCGTAAAGTACGGCTGAAACACGCGGTGGACGTCCTGCGGGGGAATGCCGATGCCGTTGTCCCGCACTTCCAGGACCACATCCATTCCGCGCGAGTAGGCGAGGATGGCCACTTTGCTGCTTTTGCCCGCGGAGTAACGGACGGCGTTGGTCAGCAGTTGATTCAGGACGAACGACAGCCATTTCTCGTCCGACTCCACCGTAAACCGCTCGTCCACCTTCACTTCGGGATACACCTGATTGCGGATAAACATTCGCTTGTTCTCCGACACCACCGCCTGGACCAACTGCCTAAGCACAACCGGTTCGATGAGGAAATCCTGTTCAAACCGGTCCAGCCGGGCGATGTACAAGACCGTCTCCAGTCCACGCTTGATCCGGTCCACCTCTTCGCGGACACTCTCCGCCCGCGGATCGGGGTCATCCTGCAACAGCAGGTGAATGACCGAGATCGGCGTTTTCATCTGGTGCACCCACTGCTGGATAAACGTCGTGTGCTCCCGCTGCTTCGCTTCGTAGGCGTGGAGCTGTCCCTTAAACAGCCGGTACAATTCCTGAAACGTCTGGTCGACCGCGCGTCCCAGGGCGGCGTTGCCGTGGTGCTGGTTCAACTCCTCCAGCGATTCGATTGGATTGCTGAGCCGTTGGTAGACCTGCCGGTTCAACAGGTAGCGGATGACCAGGTAGCTGCCGGCAAAAAACGCGCACAGAAACACCCCGTAGCTGGTCAGCAAAGGGTTCCAGTAGCCGGCCAGCGCAAAGATGAGCACCAGCAATGCCAACTGGACAAAGAAAAACACGAGAAAGACGATCTGGTCTTTCCAAAACAGCCTCATCGTCCGTCCTCCCAGGTGACCCGCAGGCGGTAGCCGGAGCCGCGAACCGTCTCAATCGCTCCGTCCAGATTCAGGTCTTTCAACTTGCTGCGCACGCGCGTAATGTACACGTTCAACGTGTTTTCATCCACGAACTGCTCGTCCCACAGCTTCTCCAGCAGGCGTTCGCGGCTGACGATACGCGGGTACTGGTTGATCAGCGCCTCCAGGAGCAGGGCCTCTTTTTTGCTCAGCTCCACTTTTCTGTCAGCGATCACCAGCTCCATCCGCTCCGGAAACAGCTTCAGCCCGGCTACCTCCACCGTCCGCTCCCCTTCCTGAACGGCGTATATCCCGTAGGCGCGGCGAAGCTGGCTGCGGATTTTCGCCAGCACTACATCGTAGTCAAACGGCTTGGTGATGTAATCATCGGCACCGTTCTCCAGCGCCATCACCTGGTCCATCTTGCTCTCCCGCGCAGAAATGAACAGAATCGGGCAGTTGGACACCTGCCGAATCTGCCGGCACCAGTAAAACCCGTCGTACTTGGGCAGGTTTACGTCCAGCAGCACCAGGTCGGGCTTCACCTCGCCAAACACCTCCATCACCCGGTCAAAGTGTTCGATCGTAACCGCGTGATAGCCGTATTTCTCCAACTGGTTTTGCAGCAGTTTCGTAATCTTCGGATCGTCTTCCACGATCATGATGGTCGACATCGGCATACACCTCGCTCTTATACTCCCTAGTTTGTACTATACCAAAAGACTTCCAGCGGCAGTAAATAGACGGGTCCCGCCGGATTTGCCTGCGCGTTTGCCGGGCACACGAAAAAGGGATGGCGCTGTCGTCCATCCCTCGGGGGGTTCCTATCCTTGGGCAGCCATGAGCTTTTGCAGTTTGCGGATGCCGCGGAAGTGCAGAATCTTCACGGACGCTTCCGACTTGCCCAGGACTTTCGCGATTTCGTTCATTTTCAGGCCGGCCAGGTAGCGCAGCGAGATGACGCGGCGTTGGTCTGCAGACAGCGTCCGCACGTTTTCCCACAGCGTGTCATGGGATTCCCGGCTCAGCACCCGCTCTTCCGGCAGCTTGTCTTTTGCCTTCATCGCCGCAAACATCTCGGTGTCGACCGGGCACTCCCGCTTTTTGCGCAGGTAGTCAACCAGGGTATTGTGGGCGATGCGATAAATCCAGGCGCCAAACGGATGGCGCCCGTCGTACTGGTCCAGCTTGGCGTACACCTTGATAAACACGGTGGTCGTCAAATCCTCCACGTCCCAGACATTTTTGACGCGATAGCGGAAATACCTGTAAATGCTGGCGGAATACTCTTCGTAAATGCGCTGCTGATTCCATTGTTTTTGCATGCTTGTGGTGTTCATGGTTTTCTCCCGTTTCCCCATCAAGGTTTGCAATTGATTTGTCTTTATTGTAAAAGCAGGCGGCTGCCCGAGCTATCGGGTTACATTTCAAGAACCTTACATTTTTGTAAGGTGGGAAACGGGCCAGCAACGAAGTCAAAGCTATCTGCTCCAAAACAAAACGCAATCAGGGGGCAAACATCTGGGTTGGCCATCTTTCATCCTTACTGCAGTTTGAGCCAGGAGGAAAAATACGTCTCTGTCACCGGGAAATAGGTCGTCGCAAACCGGATAAACTCCTTGGTGTCCACCTGTTGATAGGCATATCTCTCGTAATACGCGCGAAGAAAACGCCAGCCTTCTTCCACATCGCCGTACTTGGAGACCAACTCCCACAGCCGCAGTGGCGGAACGACGTAAAACGCTCCGTAGGTTTCGCCGTCATACTGGTTCAACGGCAGATTGGACGGCTTCTCACCAGCCCGGTTGGCTCGAGCGAAAACCTCCTCCTCTGTCATCTTGTCGTGACCAAGCAAGAACAGAGAGACCGCGAATTCGGTTATGCCCTCGTCCAGCCAGCCCTCGTGATAGGGGTCGTTTGCCACAACAGCGTAGAACCATTGATGGGCAATCTCGTGAACGACCGTTTTTCTCAATGATGCAAGGTCGTCTTGCGGAGCGACGGTTACGATGCCGGGATACTCCATACTGGCGCCATCGTCCAGCATGATGTCCAGTTGCCGATGGGGATAGCTGCCGATCTTGTTGATGAAAAACGGCACGGCCTCCCTGGCGGCTGCCAGCACCGATTCCATTTTCCCCCTGTTCACTTCCTCGCCAAACACGCGAATCTGTACTCCGCTTACGTTGTCGGAAACGGAGGTAAGGCCGTTTACGACCGCAGCAAACACTTCTCTGACGCGAGAAATGGTCACCTGCCCCGTCTCTGTCGCTTCAACCGGATCTTGATCAGACGAACTGACGAACAGATACCCTGTTGGAATGTGATAGGAAACGGTAAAATCAGCATGACCCGTATGATAGGATTCGCTGCTGATCCGGAAATCCTGTTTGTTCCATCCGTTGTGGTACGTAGCCAGCATCGGATAGGCCTGGGCCAGGTAATAGCGTTGCCCTTTCCTGGCGAAACGAATTCCGTCCTTCGGGACCGTAAACGTGTACGAGATGCGTACTTCCCGCTTTTCGCCCGGTGCCATCCCCTCCGTCAGGGGAATGGTGAGCGTATCATGTGTAAGCTGGTAATCCGTTTTCTGCCGATCCAGGTGGAGGCTGACGATCTTCACGTCGGCCGCGTCCTTTACCGTATGGGGCTTGTTGGCGTTGGTAAACGCGTTGGGAATAAAGTAAAACAGCAAGCGATCCCAGGTATCCGGCGAATGGTTTTCCACCACAATCGTCGCCTCAGCCGTAAATTTCCCGCTGTGATCCATGTGAAAAGCCAACTGGTACGTTCCTTTGCTCCCGTCTGGAACCGGACGGGGATCAAATCCGGACAGATCGCTAACCTTGCCCGGTCTGTCTTTGGCTCCGTCCCCTGTTGACTGATTGGGTGCGTATGCAGAAATCGATATATCTGCCTCCTGGCGGGGATTCATCTGCCACAACCGGGTCGTGCCGATTGCAGCTCCTAACAGGCTGGAAACCAGCAGCACCGCAATCGTCAACTGCAGCTTCCGTTCCGTACGCTGACGATTTCGTTGTGATCCGCGAATGCCTGCGGCCGGCCTTAGGCGCATCGCCATTACCGCCGGAAAAAGAGCCCCGAGGAGGGCTGCCAATATCGGAATCAAGCCGACCCCCATCAGCCACAGGACATCGAGGCCGGGCAACTGACGGTACATCCACGCAATCAAGGCACATCCCAAAGCCAGCCCGCATCCGGAAGCGAGGAGTCCGCACATCACCCCTTCCCATACGATCAGGCGAAAAATAGCCCCGCTGCGCCAACCGACGGCCTTGAGCAACAGCAGTTCCGCTTTTCGTTCCATGACGTTTTGCCACATGATCTGCGCCGTTGTCAGCACAGCCAGTGCCAAGGCGAGTATCATCGCGATGTAATGGACATCCCCGATCTCAACGGCCACATACTGCCCCAGCCACGACGTGTACAGAACTCCCTGCAGGCGGTTCGTGACAAACTCATAAAAGACCAGAAAGCAGGTGGGCACCGCCATGGCAAAGACGGACAACAGACTGCGGCGATACCTTGCCAACAAATGGCCCCAGGCCAGAGAAAACGTTCCCTTCACCCGCACGGTCCGTCGAGTCACGGGACGCATCTCGCCATACCGCATGATTACGTGCGGCGTTATCTTGCGGACTAGCCATGCAGCCGGAATCGCCGCAAGCACATAAATGACCAGACCGCACAAACCGATGAAAAAAATACGCCACACCGGCACCGCTGCTTGTTGCTGCCATACAGCAAATCCCGCGATTGCCCAGCTAACCAGCGCGGCCCCTCCCCCCAACAGGGCCGCCTCAACAAACATCATGCCCGCCACGCGTCCGGGCCGCCAGCCGACAGCAAGCAGCAGACCGAACTCGTCTGTCCGGGCGTACAGCGTAACCAGATTGGTGGCGAACACGTAGGCAACAGCTATGAGCATCACGATACCAATCACCCCGGAAAAGCCCAGCTTCGTCTCCTGAACCAGGGTAAAAGCCGTCCCAAGCTTGATAAAAAACTGCTCCATCCACCCCGACTCGTCGTACGTACCGTTTTTCGGGATGTGAACGAGAACGGGCTGGGGAGACGATCCCAGGGTGATATCGACGATCAATCCTGTCTTGTTTTCGATCTCTTTCGCCAATAATTCTAGTTTTTCCTTATTCTCTTCACTTACCTCCTGCACTCCCTTTACCTTCAGCCGAATCGCGGCAATCGGTTTGTCACCCAACACCTCTGCTGCCGCTTCCAAGGTAGTCAACAGCAGAGGTGGACTGGTAAGAAGTCCAAACGGATTGTCAGTCGGTTTCACCTGTACCGGGGGATTTAATGGTCTGTCGTTTTTGTCCAGCACCAACCGCCCAGTAGCGGGCCGATAGGTTTCCATGGGCAGCTCGCTGTCCGGTTCTTTGGAAATACGCAACTTTTCGGGATCGTAAAACCCTATCCAGTAAGGGGTTATTTTCCGGTTTTTCCAATCAACAAAAAAATGGGTGGAGCGAAAGGAGTTGGGATATCGCTCGGGCTTCATTAAGAAGTATGTCTGAAGTTCTGCCGGAATATGGGGCTGCACCGGTATCGCCTCGTACCCGTAAGGCCAGCGTTCTGGGTAAGGACTGCTCACTTTTCGCAGGGAAAGCGAAGAAGGCTTTTCCAAAATTAGTCCACCGAGAGAGGCAGACTGGCCACCGTGATCATCGCGTGAAAAAGGCTGTCCCGTTTCAGGGTCCACGCCCGACAAACTGGCCATAATCAATTGGTGCATCTGCCGAGAGTCAAACTCATATTCCAGCCGTTCTCCAGCGCTTTTTTGTTGGTGCAGATAGGAAACCCCTCCGTTCTTCTTCACCTCTTCCATCGTCCGGTTGGCATCTTCACTCGTCGCAAACGGGAGATCCAAGCGTTCGTACCTGTAAGTAACCTTCAGGTCGCTGTCCATTCTGCTGCTCATCAGGATGGGCAGATGCATCACCTTTCGTCCGTCTCCCACATTTATCGTTGTCACTTTGTCCTGTTCCGTAAAATACCGGCTTTTCCCTATCGGCAAGACGGCTTGATCCAATCCGACCAACGCCGCTTCTGCCTGAGGATCGATGCCAACAACCAGCAGTTGTTGATTGATTCCTCCGCCCACATCTAGTATCCATGATTCCACCCCATAGTCACGCAGCGCCTGTTCCCAATCGGTCGGCATGCTCCAAGGGCCGACGGTGTAATACCTTGTCTGTTGCATCATTAGATTGGGTTGTACACCATCGTTGGCATATACCTCCACAACATGCCGATAGATTCCCGGTTGTTTGGGCTTGCTGATCTTCCCAAACGAAAAAACGGGCCTGTCGTATCCGATAGGGGCCAGCGGTGCGGCAACTTCTATATCTGACATTCTTTTGATCGCCTCGTAATCCGCGAGGCTGATTCCCCCGTGCAGACCGCTCAGATAGTTGGGTTCCAATAGCCCGTCCCGTTCCGTGACACTGCGTGTATCCGGGGGACGAACCACCAGATGATAGGCCGCCTTCCAGCGTTTTTGCAAAATATCGTGGGTCGTGCCGCTGCTGCTCTCCGTAACGCCGATAAAGTAACTGAGAACGGAACTGACGGCCAACATTCCGACCAGCAGCAGGAGAAAGCGTTCGGGGTGACGCCACCACTGTGTCCAAATATACTGAATCATCCCGTCTCCTTCCCGGAATCGGACACGATTCGCCCATCGCGCATCTCGATGATCCGATCCGCTTGATCAGCTAAGGTTTGATCATGCGTGATCAAGACAATGCCGCTACCGTGCTCCTGCTGATAGGTTCGCAGCAGTTTCACGATGTTTTCACTGTTTCTCGTATCCAGATTGCCAGTCGGTTCATCGGCAAGCAGCCAGTCCGGACGATTGACCAATGCACGGGCAATCGCCACGCGCTGCTGTTCCCCGCCCGATAATTGGGACGGCAGTGCATCGCTCTTGGCCTCCAGCCCCACCCAGGCCAGCAGTTCCCGTGCTCTCGCTTTTTTGTCATAGGAAACCTTTCGCGAAAACAACGGTGCCATCACGTTCTCCAGCGCGGTCAACGCGGGCAATAGATGAAATTGTTGGAACACGAACCCGATGTGCTCAAAACGGAAATCGGCAATTCGCTTCCCCTTCAACGCCAGAACGTCCACGTCACCGTATCTGATCGTTCCAGCCGTCGGTCGGTCAAGCGTGCCGATCAGGGTAAGCAATGTCGTCTTTCCCGACCCTGAGGGGCCGAGAATTGCGGTAAATTGTCCTTTGTCCAGCGTCAAGGTGACGGATTGAAGCGCTCGGGTAACCACACCGTCACCATGGTAGGTTTTTTCCACGTCCACAAGTGTGATGGCTGTACTCATTGGTTCCCCCTAGCTTACTTTTTCAGACGATAGGCCAATCATGTCCATAATATTCTCGTAACTGGAAACGGATTGGGTGGCTAAAATGATTCCTTCCCGGTCGATCAGCATCGCGGTTGGCACCGAATGAATCAGGTATGTATTCATAAGTCCATCCGAACGAATGAGATGAACACCATCTGGCACCTGCAAGCCTTCTTCGTAGTAGATTGGATTGGACACAACAACAATTCTGAGATCGGTGTAATGTCTTTTTACATGAGCTAATTCAGGTACCACGTGTTTGCATGTTCCGCACATGTCGTTTGTAAATACCATCAACGTATTTTTTTCTTGTTCATCCGGCATTCTTACGATTTGCCCATGCTGATCCTTTTCCCGGAAAAAAGGCGCTTTGTCTCCTTTGGCTAAAGTTTGCGGCTCTAACCGGATGTCCCCCAGCCGAAAACGATTTAAAAATTGGACAACCAGACGAACAAAAACGAACAGGATAAAGGTTTGAATAAAGACGACCACCCATAATAAAAGATTTGAGATTACCAATTTGTTATCCATACTTCCACTCCCCGCATGAGTTAAGCTAGCTTCTCCGGAAGCTCTTGATTCGTTTTGATAATTCCCAAAGGTGATTGGAGATGATAACCATCATTACAACCAACCATGAAACAATCACGACTTCAAAGATTCGTGGATAAAAAAGCTTGAAAGGCTCTCCTCTCAACAAGTTGTCCGTACTTACCCACGCAGACGGATAAAGGAAAAGCCATCCTCCCATTATCATCAAAGTGAAATTGCGCAACACAAGCCACCAGGACAGGGTGTGATTGCCTGCAATACCGCCACAACCGCAAGATACCTCCCTGCGCCCACGCACGAGATTTATTGCGATCGCGCACGAGTAGACGGCCAGAAGCAATATGCAAAGCAAAGCAGCAGCCTGTTGAAACAAACCGACACATAACAGAATCCCTGCCGCCAATTCTGTTGCCATCTCCGCACGTGCAAACGGATATGCGAGAGAAGGAGGGAGGATTCGGTAGTTGATAACAGTGGCTACATGCTCCTCCTTTTTTCGGAATTTCGTGACACTTGTACTCAAAAACAGGGTTCCCAGAATCACTCGTGCAAATAAACTCAGTTCCTCCATCCTACCACTTCCTTCGTGTATTCGCTTTCTGCGGAAAACCATTGTGCCTGCATGGTATACATGTGGTAATACTCTTGCCTGAGTTCCATCAACTCTTCATGTGTACCCATTTCCACAATTTTTCCTTCCTTCATGACAATAATTCTGTCGGCCATTCTGGATGCTGCCATCCGGTGCGAAATAAAAATGGCGATTTTCTTATCAGCAAGGAGTTTAAAGTTTTGAAAAATTTCCATTTCAGCTATTGGGTCGAGCGAAGCGGTCGGTTCGTCTAGAATCACTACTTGACTGTCGCGAAACAAGGCTCGCGCTAATGCTATTTTTTGCCATTGCCCACCTGAGAGGTCTTCTCCGTCCACCAGTAGTCTGCCCAAGGGTGTCTCATATCCTAGCGCGAATTGTTGAATGAAGGAGTCTGTTCCGCTTACTTTTGCAACGGCCTGAATCCTCTCCCAATCATCCATTCTCTTAATATCGCCAACTGCAATATTCTCTCGAACCGTTAAATGATATCGAATAAAATCCTGGAAAATCACTGTAATGTTACTCAGCAATTGTTTTTGGTCAATGTCAAAGATATTTTTTCCATCTATTTTAATCTGTCCGTGAAGAGGGGGGTACAAGCCCATTAGACATTTAATCAACGTGGTTTTTCCCGACCCATTTTGCCCTATGATGGCAATCTTCTCCTGGGGATTAATATGAAAGGAAACATTGGACAAAACATCCCGGTCACCATGAATATAGCGGAACGAAACATTTTCAAACGTGATTCCCCTCTGGATGGGAGTAGGAAATGGTTCTTGACCCTTGTTAATCTCGATGCGCGGTTCCTTAATCTCAAAAAATTGATAAAAATCTTTGATGTACAACTTCTCTTCATACAACTTTGCAAGAAGCGTGGAGATACGGTTCAATGTTCCTTGTGTTCCCTGTATCGCCTGGATAATAGCAATGAAATCGCCAATGCTCATTTTCGTTGTGCGTGCCAACCATATCAGAGCAACTGCCATGCCCATGTAAAAAAAGGACGAAACAGCCTCCATGCCAACCTCTGCCCCCCTGCTGTCTCCTTTCCAATCGAAGCGTTTCGCTCGCATTCTGTACAAATTTTTCAATCCATCGATTGAGAAAGAAGGAAGCCAACCCAAACAACCGAATTTCCTTCGCCGATGTTCGATCCTGCAGCAGGTATTTATAGTATTCCGCCTCACGGGCTACCGGGTTTTGCTTTACATGGAGACGGTATCTGAGTTGACTATATTTTGCTTGAACCAAAAAGATGGGAATTGTCGCTAAAAGACTTACAAGCAAAAGGCTCCAATGAATTACAATCAAAAAGGCCGCGTACGAACACAAACTGAGTGCAGCTTCAAACATATCAATCATGGTTCGTACAGGTGATAAAAATCTTGATCCTCCCCCCGATATCCGTTGCAAATGATTGTGATATTCTGCCAGATCAAAATACATGACGGGAACTGACGAGGTGTTTGCCAATATCATGTGCTGAACGTCAAATTCTACTTTAAATACCATCTGTTTATCTAAATATTCCTTAATATTCTTGCTTAAAGATGAAAGAACTGTAATTGAAAATTGTCCGATCAGCAACCAGACCAGAGCAACATACTCCCATGTATCACTCTGGATAAAACGAGTGACTTCATCAATTAACTCTTTTGAAATCCACAAAGTTAGAAACGGGAAGCAACCGTTTACAATACTTAATGTGACGGATGCGATCATCCACCACTTTCCTCTTTGCCACACGAATTGAATCGCTCTCACAAGATAACTACTTTTCATTTCCTGCACCTGTTTTGCCAATGGTTTGTGCCAGGTATTTCATCAAATAAGGAACCAGCAAAAATTCGCGAAGTACGACTCCCTCTTGGTTAATGACAAGAAATGTAGGGAATTTCGTGATACCGAGCCGTTTCAGATTCTTTCTGTAAAATGGTATAATATCCACAAAACGGTTATAGTCGTCATAAAATTTTTGAAAGTATTCCGCTTCATCTGCTTCTGTTATACAAGCAAACGGTAGTTGCCATCTTTCATTCTC
The DNA here is from genome assembly GCF_020923495.1 of Brevibacillus sedimenti. GTDB lineage: Bacteria > Bacillota > Bacilli > Brevibacillales > Brevibacillaceae > Brevibacillus > Brevibacillus aydinogluensis. The sequence goes on along the minus strand of NZ_CP064048.1, from coordinate 1,568,029 downwards.
GCGCAAAAATTCGGACAATGCTTCATGACAAGGCGGGCAAGTCGGCGATGATACTAACAGAACAGATATCTTATCTTTTACGGCAGCCGGTAAAGCCAACATGTCACCAATCGATTTCCCAACTGATTGTTGAATGGGCTTCGACCGGTAACGCGCTTGGGGAAGAAAGGAGATCTCCATTTTTAGCTTTTTGAGGAACATAACGATTTGAGCCGACAGGATCCCCCATCCTAAAGCCAAGACAATATATGAAGTAAAAATCATTACATCCCCCACCTGAACATATGTGTCTGCTCATAGATAGTGAAAAAAGGAGGTCGCCTTCATAAAGGCCTCCTTTTTCCACTACCACACAAGTATTTTGATGGCGTTTGCGCTATGAACCTCTGATCTTTGCTGATGAAATGGTTAGCAGCATCTCACTTTAGTTTCCTCACATCGTTCACCGCTTCTCGTGTCATACGTGTACTTAATATACGTTTTGGTACCGTAATCAGAGAAACAGTCAGACCAAGTGGCCAACTCGCATACATATTTGGGGCCACCGATGAATCCAGGTCTGTCGCAAGCTTCGTACATAGGAGCTACCCCAAACAAATTTGAAATTTTTTGAAACATTCCCAATCACCTCCTTGTCTGTATGTTATTTAATTCTTTATTTTCTGTCAATTGATATTTTCCATATAATGTTTTTATTATTTCGCATTATAGAGTTATTTCTTAATTTACTGTCATCAACAACAATAAGGAATATGAAGGGTATTTTTTGACTGACTTAAGACTTTCGCAAGCGAATAACAAAAAAAAACGCCCCGGCTTCTGGTGGTCAAGACCCCATTTTGTAGACACTTAAAAAACCCCCGGCCGTTAGGCCGCATGCTGACGCCTGTACTCGACTGGCGTCAGCTTATTTAATTTGATTTGCAAACGCTCCTCATTTGTCACCGCCGGGATATAATTGACCCAGGTTCGCCGGAAAGAAAATGACCCACCCATAGCGAATATATCCCCTTCGTAATTAACGGCCAAGTTAATCTTCGGAGGGAGACACATGCTAAGGAGTGGGATAGTGATATCGTTACATACCATGAGGGCAGAAGGCAAGAGTATTCGTGAAATTGCCCGTCTAACGGGGCATTCTCGAAATACAGTTCGCCGATATCTCCGGGGTGAATTCTCCCCGAAAAGGGAACCCGTAAATCTCGTGGTTCCAAGCTTGATCCGTATAAACCGTTCCTGCAGGAACGTCTTCAAGAAGGTATCTATAACTGCGAGGTTTTATTCGATCTTCTACGAGAAAAGGGGTATACCGGGGGACGTACCATCTTGAAAGACTATGTGAAGGACTTCCGTCCTCCCAAACAAGTTCCCGCTGTTCTTCGTTACGAGACGAAACCTGGTGAATACGCACAGGTCGACTGGGGACTGTGTGATTACGTAGATTTGGACGGTACAGTCCGAAAAGTGCCGGTATTTGTCATGGTATTGGGGTACTCTCGTTCCACCTATATAGAGTTCACTAAGCGTTGTGACATTCACAGCTTTCTTCGTTGCTTGATTCATGCTTTTGAATATTTTGGGGGCATCCCAAAGGTAATGCTGACCGACCAGATGAAAACCGTCGTACTGGGCATGGAAGATGATCGAAAACCTCGCTGGCATCCGCTTTTTGCCGACTTTGCTGCAGCGATTGGGCTTGTTCCAAAAGTATGCAAAGTTCGACGCCCCGAAACAAAGGGAAAAGTGGAACGAGGCGTTCAATACGTAAAAAACAACTTTCTTCCTGGCAAACGCTTCGTTGATTTACAGGATCTCAATCAACAAGCCCTACACTGGTGCGAGCGGATTAACCGCCGTATTCATGGAACAACCGGCGAACGTCCCTTTGACCGACTCCGTGAGGAAAAACTGTCGCCCATCCCTTCAGCTGAACGGTGGGAAAAATACTTGCATGAACCAAGACAGGTCAGCCGAGACGGATTTGTTAGCTACGATGGTGTACGATATGGAGTTCCATGGAGGTACAGTGGACGTGAGGTAACCGTTCGAGAAGTGAATGGGTGGGTGGAAATCTGGGCCGACGGCACATGTATTGCTCGACACCAAAAGGTCTATCGATCCCGCACAACTGTTTTTTGCGAAAACCAGTATGCAGGTCTTTCGACCGCTCAAGGATATGCCTATCCACGTCCGCAAGCCCGACAGATTTCATCGCAGCAAGTGGAAGTACGTTCGCTGGATGTCTATGAGCAGCTAACAGGGGTGGGAGCATGATTGAACTGGAACAAGCACGGCTACGCCTCGAGGAACTTGGGCTTCAGCAAGCAGCTCTCCTCTTGGATGCTCACTTGGAAGCGGCAAGTCATGGACAGCCCACCTATCTGTCCTTTCTTAACACGCTCCTTGATGCCGAGATAGCGGAACGTCAAAAACGGAATATGGAGGTACGCACCAAACTTGCACACTTGCCTTACCGAAAAACACTAGAGGAGTTCGATTTTGCTTTCCAACCCAGCATTGACGAACGGTTGATTCGAGAGCTGGCCACGATGACTTTTGTAACCCGACACGAGAATGTCTTGTTCTTAGGGCCTCCCGGAGTAGGAAAAAGTCATCTGGCGGTGGCGTTGGCTGTAGAAGCCATCTCGCAAGGGATATCCGTTTACTTTGTCAGTCTCTCGCAACTCATCGAAGATCTGCGAAAAGCTTACACGGAAAACAGGCTGGATAAACGCCTACGCATCTATATTCGACCAAAGCTCCTGATTATTGACGAAATTGGTTACTTACCGTTTGACAGTTTGGCAGCTAACCTCTTTTTCCAGGTAGTAAGTGCAAGATACGAGAGAGGGAGTATTCTGTTGACCAGCAACAAGAGTTTCGGTGAATGGGGGGAACTGATGGGCGATCCGATACTTGCTACGGCTATCCTGGATCGGCTCTTACACCATTCCCACATCGTCAATATTAGGGGGAATAGTTACCGACTTCGTGAGAAGATGAGGACTGGAGCCTACGGCTCCCCCTCTACCACCTAACCAACAAAAAATCGCCGGGTGGGTCAATTCTAAACCGGCGATGGTGGGTCAAAATAAAGTCGGCGTTGACATCATTGTAAAAACGAATGTACTCCTCAATTCGTCTTTGCGCCTCATCCAAACTTCGAATATCATAAGGATAGAGAGCTTCTGCCTTTAAGTGCGAGAAGAAACTCTCCATAGGGGAATTGTCTAAACAATTGCCCCTTCGGGACATGCTGATTCGGGCGCCAACCTTTTGCAGCATGTCGTGGTATGCATGGGACGTGTACTGGAAGCCTTGATCGCTGTGTACGATCAGTCCAGTCACGTCCTTATGCTTTTCAAATGCTTTCCGAAACGTCTCTAGGACAAGGACATTGTCATTGTGTAAGCTCACATGGTGCGCCACGATTTCGTTGTGAAACAAGTCTTTAATCGTAGATAAGAAGATACGTTGATCTCCTACACGAAACTGGGTAACATCGGTGACCCACTTCTGGTTCGGTTTCTCGGCTGTGAAGTCACGCTTCAACAAATTTTCGGCAACACGACCATCTGATTCAGCCGCTCGATACGTGCTCCGATACGCTCGTTTGCCACGAATAATGGCTTTCAGCCCAAGAATTTGCATGAGCCGTAACACCTTCTTATGATTCACAACCTTGCCGTATTGACGAAGGAGTTCCGCTTGAATTCTTCGATACCCATATATTCCTTTTCGTTCATCATAGATGGTTTGAATCTGCTGTTTCAGTTCTCCGTCTCTATCCCACTCCTTCTGTGCAAGATATCGATAATACCCACTCCTCGATACACCAAGAAGTTTGGAGAGTTCGGTAATCGGGTACAATGCTGCCACATTCTCCATCACACGATACTTTTTTCTTACACCTCCCGCATCCAGATTTCCAAACACTTTTTTAGAATTTCGTTCTCCCGTTTCAATTTTTTCACATGTCGATCTTGATCGATGTACTCTGGACGTCGTCCACGCTGATCCAAAAGACCGAACTCCCCAAGTTGTTTGTATTTCCGCATCCATTTTTTTACTCGATCCTTATCCTGGATTCCTAAATGCTCAGTGATACGTCTGTATGTCCACTTCTCCTCTACATGCAATCGTATTGCCTCCATTTTCAACGACAAAGGATAATGCTTGAACTTTTGACCTTTGATAGCCATAAAAAATTCACCCCTTAAAGTAACATCGGTTATCCCAAGGGGTTTTTCCAATGTCTACTTTAAGGGGTGCACTCTATTCCTGCCGGGAGCGTTTGTATGCGCAGCTTGCAGCAATTACAGCAGTCCAAGATGTTTGAAAATCGTATCCACGTGCTTCAGGTGATAGCGGTAGTCGAAGCAGTCGTCCAGCTCTTCCTTGGTCAGCGTGGCGGTCACGGTCGGGTCCTCTTCCAGAATGGAGCGGAACGAACGCTGTTCCTCCCACGCCTGCATGGCGCGCGGCTGCACGGTGTCGTACGCCTGCTCGCGGCTCATGCCCTTTTCGATCAGCTTCAGCATCACCTGCTGCGAGTAGATCAGGCCAAATGTGCGGTCCATGTTGCGCTTCATGTTTTCCGGGAAGACGGTCAGGTTTTTCACGATGTTCATGAAGCGGCGCAGCATGTAGTTCAACAGCTGCGTCGCATCCGGCAAAATGACGCGCTCCACCGAGGAGTGGGAGATGTCGCGTTCATGCCAGAGCGGAACGTTTTCGTAGGCGGAGAGCATGTGGCCGCGCACGACGCGGGCGAGGCCGGAGATGTTCTCGCAGCCGATGGGGTTGCGCTTGTGCGGCATCGCCGACGAACCCTTTTGTCCCTTGGCGAACGGCTCTTCCACTTCGCGCATTTCGCTCTTTTGCAGGCCGCGGATTTCCGTCGCGAACTTTTCGAGCGACGTGGCGATCAACGCCAGCGTCGCCATGTACTCGGCATGACGGTCGCGCTGCAGGGTCTGCGTGGAGATGGGGGCCGGTTTCAGTCCCAGCTTTTCGCAGACGTACTGCTCCACAAACGGGTCGATGTTGGCGTACGTGCCCACCGCTCCGGAAATTTTGCCGTACGCCACTTCTTCCTTCGCCGCGCGGAAACGAGCCAGGTTGCGCTTCATTTCTTCGTGCCAGAGCGCCAGCTTCAGGCCAAAGGTGGTCGGCTCCGCATGCACGCCGTGGGTGCGTCCCATGCATACGGTGTCCTTGTGCTCGCGCGCCTTGTCGGCGAGGATGGCGATAAAGTCCTCCAGGTCCTTTTCCAAAATCTTGTTGGCCTGAAGCAGCAGGTAGGAGAGCGCCGTGTCCACCACGTCGGTGGAGGTGAGGCCGTAGTGCACCCACTTCTTTTCTTCGCCCAGCGTTTCCGAGACGGCGCGGGTGAAGGCAACGACGTCGTGGCGCGTCTCCTCTTCGATTTCGTAAATCCGCTTGATGTCAAAGCCGGCATTTTCACGCAGCTTTTTCACGTCTTCCTCCGGGATGACGCCCAGCTTGGCCCACGCCTCGCAGGCGAGGAGTTCCACTTCCAGCCACGCCTTGAACTTGTTTTCTTCGGTCCAGATGGCGCGCATCTCCGGTCGCGTATAACGATCAATCATGGTTTACCTCCGCTTGGTTCGTCCAGATTTCCAGTCGATCAATCTGCGCCAGCGCCTCCTCGACGCTGGGCGCCAGCACGTTTATATGCCCCATTTTTCGCTTGGGCTTGCTTTCGTGTTTGCCGTACAGGTGCAGCTTGGCCGTCCGCGGCAGCTGGTCGATGCGGTCCAGCACCGGCTGCAGGTGCTCCCCGAGGATGTTGACCATGACCACGGGGGAGAGCAGTTCCGTCGAGCCCAACGGCAGGTCGCACACGGCCCGCACGTGCTGCTCAAACTGCGAAGTGACGCAGGCATCCATCGTGTAGTGGCCGGAGTTGTGCGGACGGGGGGCCAGCTCATTTACATAGAGTTCCCCGTTTGCGGTGAGAAACATCTCGACCGCGATCAGGCCGACAACGTCCAGCCGTTCGGCGATGGTCCGGGCGATCGCTTCCGCCCGCTGCCGGATGTCGTCCGGCACCCGCGCCGGCACGATGGACAGGTGCAGAATGTTCTCCCGGTGTACATTTTCCGCCGCAGGAAAAACGGCCAGCTCGCCGGACGGATTGCGCGCCGCGATCACGGACAACTCCAGTTGAAACGGCACAAACTGTTCCACGATCAGTTCCGTGCCCGCTTTGGACAACGTATCATACGCTTCGGCCAGCTCCGCTTCGCTTCTCAGGACCCACTGTCCCTTGCCGTCGTAGCCGCCGGTAGCTGTTTTCATCACCGCCGGCAGACCCAGATCGGCAATCGCCGCCCGCAGGCTGTCCAGCGAGTCAATCACGCGAAACGGCGCCACCGGAATCCCCAGCTCCGCGATCGCCGTCTTTTCGCGGATGCGGTTCTGGGTGATGCGCAAGAGACGGCTGCCCTGCGGGACATAGGCCTGGCTTTCCAGCACTTCCGCCACGCGCGCGTCCACGTTTTCAAATTCGTAACTGATCACATCGCTGATCTTCGCCAACTGCATGGCCGCATCCACGTCGTCGTAGCGGGCGACGATCTGCCGGTCGGCCGCCTGGCCGCAGGGCGCGTCCTCAGTCGGGTCCATTGTGACGAAACGGTATCCCATGGCCCGGCCGGCCAACGCGATCATGCGCCCCAACTGGCCGCCGCCGAGAATCCCGATGGTTGCGCCTGGTTTGATCGGAGTTCTGTTCGTCATGCCAATTCACTTGCCTCCAACACATTCTTGCGGATCGCGTCCCGTCTGGCGACAAACCGCTCCTGGATCTCTGGATACTTGATGCCGAGGATCTGGGCCGCCAGCAATCCGGCGTTGACCGCGCCTGCCTTGCCGATCGCCACGGTGGCCACCGGCACGCCGCCCGGCATTTGTACGATCGAGAGCAGCGAGTCCAAACCGTTCAGGCTGGATGATTTGACCGGTACGCCGATCACCGGCAGTTCCGTCTTGGCCGCCACCATCCCGGGCAGATGGGCAGCGCCGCCCGCTCCCGCGATAATCACCTCAAGGCCGCGGCTTTTGGCGCTCTCGGCGTATTCAAACATCAGGTCGGGCGTGCGGTGCGCCGACACCACTCTCTTTTCGTACGGGATTGCGAGCTCGTCCAAAATCGCGCAGGCGTCCTTCATTGTCTCCCAGTCCGACGTGCTGCCCATGATGACACCCACCAACGGTTTGACCATGACACACTTCGCTCCTCTCTGTCAATGTCAGAAGAAAACCCAAACGACATCGGCCGCGCATTGGCCGCTCATCGCCTGGGCTGGCTAGTATGGATCTCACGCTTATCAACATCTTCAGTGTAACAGGGGGAGCGATCGCCTGTCAACCTTGATTCCGAACGTTAATAATTTCATGATATCAAAACATTCGTTTTTAATCATTCAATCGATCAATATCGGATATCCGTTGCGCAATCTCACGCAAAAAAAGACTGCCGCGCCGAGGCGCCGACAGTCTTTGTGATGCTGTTTCTATTCCCGCAGCCAGATGAAGTACGCCAAAAATACGAAGAAGAGCACGTACATCACCGGATGCACTTCGCGGCCTTTGCCTTTCAGCAGTTTGGTGATCGGGTAGACGATAAATCCGGCGGCGATCCCGGACGCGATGCTGTAGGTCAGCGGCATCATCAGAATCGTCAGGAAAGCAGGGAACGCTTCCTCCATCTCACTCCAGGCGATGTTCGCCATGTGCGACGCCATCAGCACGCCGACGATGATCAGTGCCGGAGCCGTTACCGCAGGCGTGACAACCGCGAGTACCGGCGAGAAGAACAGCGCCAGCAGGAACAGCGCACCCGTGACCACGGAGGCAAATCCGGTCCGTCCGCCGGCGGCTACACCCGCAGCCGACTCGATGTAGCTGGTCGTCGTGGACGTGCCAAGCACCGCACCGGCCATCCCGGCGATTGCATCGGAAGCGAGGGCGCTGCCCGCACGCGGCAGTTTGCCGTCTTTCAACAGACCTGCCTGGCTGGCCACACCCAGCAGCGTACCGGTCGCGTCAAAGAAGTCCACAAACAGGAACGTGAATACCACGATCAGCATCTTCATGCTGAACAGCGCGGAGAAATCGCCGAGGTACTGGAACGCAGCGCCGAACGTAGGTGCCAGGCTCGGCGGCATGGAGACGATCTTCTCCGGCAGGTTGACCAGCCCAAAGAACATCCCGACAATGGCGGTCACCAGCATGCCGATGAAAATGGCCGCGTTCACCTTGCGGGACATCAGCACCGCAGTGAGAATCAGGCCAAATACGGCCAATAGCGCGTTTTTCACAGCCAAAATCTCTTCCGGTTTCATGCCTTCCTGTATCGTCAGATGGCCGAGCGAGACGAATGTTGCCGGGTTGTCGACGATGATACCGGCATTTTTCAGTCCGATGAAGGCAATAAACAAACCGATCCCGGCCGATACCGCGTTTTTCAGCCCCTGCGGAATGGAGTTGACGATCGCTTCGCGGATGCCGGTCAGCGACAGCAGCAGGAAAATCGAGCAGGAGAGAAATACGCCGGCCAGCGCTTGCTGCCAGGGAATGCCCATCGTCAGCACGACGGTGTAGGTGAAAAAGGCGTTCAGCCCCATGCCCGGCGCCTGCGCAATCGGCAGACGGCCGACAAAAGCCATCACCAGCGTCCCGATGGCGGCTGCCAGCGCAGTCGCGGTAAAGACGGCTCCGAATTCCGGATAGTTCGCTTTCAGCTCCGGCGGCAGGTCCGCCCCGCTGAGCATGTACGGATTGACAGCCAGGATGTAGGCCATGGCCAAAAACGTGGTTATGCCGGCGATTGTCTCGCGGCGGTAGTTGGTGCCCAGCTTGTCAAATTCAAAATACTTCCGCACCGAATAGACCCCCCAAGTATTGTTTGCGGCAAATGAAAAAGGTCGAGGCGCAAACAACGCCTCGACTCCGAACAAAACACACCGGGCAAAACAGAATGATAAGATCTGCAGACGCATCCCGTTGACGTTTCGTTCGTAGCCAGGCCGTTTACGGCGACCTCGTAGAAACTCCCGAGCCATATTCCCGGGATTATACGAACCTTCTTCCTTACCTGTTCACAACGAGAAGTGTATCAGGAAGAATATTTAATGTCAACGGAAAATACGAACGTTAATTTTTCCTTATCGATTAATATCCGGTTATTCCCACTCAATGGTTGCCGGCGGCTTGGAGGTGATGTCGTACACGACGCGGTTGACGTTCTCTACCTCGTTTACGATGCGGGTGGAGATTTTCTCCAGCACATCCCACGGAATGCGCGCCCAGTCAGCCGTCATGCCGTCGATCGAGGTGACCGCGCGGATGCCCACCGTGTAGGAGTAAGTGCGAACGTCGCCCATGACGCCCACGCTCTTCATGTCGGGCAGCGCTGTAAAGTACTGCCAGATTTCCCGTTCCAGGCCCGCTTTGGCAATCTCTTCACGCAGGATGGCGTCCGATTCCCGAACGATCTCCAGCTTTTCTTCCGTTACTTCGCCCAGGACGCGAATCCCCAGACCCGGTCCCGGGAACGGTTGGCGCCATACGATTTCGTCCGGCAGGCCCAGTTCGGTCCCCAGCTTGCGCACTTCGTCCTTGAACAGGGTTTTCAGCGGTTCGATGAGCTTGAACTTCATGTCTTCCGGCAGACCGCCCACATTGTGGTGGGACTTGATCGTGTGGGCCGTTGCCGTTCCGCTTTCCACGATGTCGGTATACAGCGTTCCCTGCGCCAAGAACTCCATGTCGGTCAGCTTGGACGCTTCTTCGTCAAAGACGTAAATGAATTCGTTGCCGATGATCTTCCGCTTCTGCTCCGGATCGGTGACGCCTTTCAGCTTGTCGAGGAAGCGGCGGCGTGCGTCAATTTTGATCACGCGCATGTTGAACTTCTCGGCGAACGTCTCCATGACGCTTTCCGCTTCTCCTTTGCGCAGCAGGCCGTGATCCACGAACATGCAGGTCAGCTGATCGCCGATCGCTCTGTGAATCAATGCCGCCACGACGGAGGAGTCGACCCCGCCGCTCAGCGCGCACAGGACTTTCTTGTCACCCACGGTTTCGCGGATGCGCTTGACTTCGTCCTCGATAAAGGTGGTCATGCTCCAGGTGCCTTCACAGCCGCAGATATGAAACAGGAAGTTGGCGATAAACTCGTTTCCTTTTACCGTATGGCGCACTTCCGGGTGGAACTGAACGCCGTACAGCTTGCGCTCCGGATTGCTGATCGCCGCTACCGGACAGCTGTCGCTGACCGCATCCACGCGGAACCCTTCCGGCAGCTCCACCACTTTGTCGGAGTGGCTCATCCAGACGATTTCGTTTTCGTCCCACTTGTCATAGAGGCTGTGTCGCTGCTGCAGGCGAAGCTCAGCCTTGCCGTACTCGCGCTTCCCGGCGCGCTCCACCTTGCCGGCGAGCATGTGGCTCATCAACTGCATGCCGTAGCAGATGCCCAGCACTGGCACGCCCAGATCAAAAATGGCCGGGTCCACCTTGGGCGCCCCTTCTTCGTACACGCTGGCAGGACCGCCGGAGAATATAATCCCCTTCGGCTGCATCTCCTTGATTTTTTCCACCGGCGTATTGTAGGGCAGCAGCTCGCTGTACACGCCCAGGTCGCGAACACGCCGCGCGATCAACTGATTGTACTGCCCTCCAAAATCCAGAACGACGACCATTTCCATTGGCTTGTCCATGTATATCCTCCTTATCCTGTTTACGCCAGGTTGTCACCGGAAGTTTCCACCCTGCCCTCGGATGTACGGCCCGCTAAGGTCCGGCCCCAAAAAAACCGGGACTGTCGCCTCCGGTTTACCGACGCGGAGGCAGAGTCCCAGTTTGTGTACACTTGTGCGGTTGCATGTACAAAAATCCGAAGTCCTCTCCTCGTAGTCGCTCGATTTACGGTCGAGCGGTAGAAACTTTCAGGCCCTATCCCTGAGATTATACGAGTCTCATTGAAGGACATTCTAACAGACTGCGGGTGAATGTTCAAGGTTTCAGTTGACGGGTAAGCCGTTCGATCACTTGTTCCGCCACCGAGCGTGCCTTGGCTTCGATATCCTTATAGCCGTACAGCATGCGCTCGTACACATGGGTCAGGTACCACAAGTCCTGCCGCTTGTCGCCGGAGATGACCAGGCGGCTGACGTATTCGCGCAGGGTTTCCCCCTGTCGGCGGCTGCTGTACAGGTGCTCCACCAAACGCAGCAGCAGCCTGTAGCGATCCTCGTACCTGCCGTTCGGATAGCTGCTCATCTGCTGCTGCAGCCACCAGACCGCAAAGTGCCGCCTGCGCTTCCAGGCCACCGCCCCGGCCACAGCCAGCAGTCCCAGTCCAAACGCGTACACCTGCCACGGAATGTCAATCGACGAGCCAGAGGTGCTGACTGATCCTTCCAATTCGTCAAGCCGTCCGTTTCTCCGCTCCTCGGCCGTTGTTCCGCCGAGGTCTGGCAGCGGGAGCGGCGCTTGCTGCTCCGTCGTCTGCCGGTCGTATTTTACACGGATCGGCGACACAAACGTGCTGGTCGCCTCAAACGGAATCCAGCCGTGACCCGGGAAGTACACTTCCACCCAGGAGTGGGCGTCCTTGTTGCGCACCTCCACCAGTTCGTTCCCGTTGCCGTCGCTGCCGACCCGATGACCGGGAGCAAAGCCTTTTACCCAGCGGGCGGGAATGCCGATCGTCCGCAGCATCACGGCCATCGAGGTGGAAAAGTGATCGCAGTACCCCCTGCGGGTCTCAAACAGAAACTGGTCGACAAAATCCTCGCCCGGTGCGGGCATTTGCACATCCTTGGTCTCGTATTTATATTCTCCGCTGGTGCGCAGGTAATTCTCGATCGCCCGCACTTTTTCGTACGGTGTTTTCGCGTCCTTGGTCACCTGTTGGGCCAGATCGCGGATTCTCGGCGGCAGGCTGTCGGGAAGCTGCAGGTAGCGCTGCCTGATCGCTTCGGGATAGTCGGTGCCCGCCTGGATCATCGCCTTTTCACTGATGATCGGCACTTCCGCCACCAGTTGGTAATTGTCCAGATTCAACATCTGCGTATGGGGGCCCACCGCCGCTCCTCTTCCGGACTGCTTCACCAGTCTGATCGTGCCGTTCCGCACTTCCACATGCTGATGTTCCTTGTCGTACACCAGCGTCGCCTTCGACGGGGTGTAGTCCGTCAGTTGTTTCAACTGTCCCGGGTAAAAGACGGTCGGAAACTTCGGCCCCTGAAATTCCAGCGAAGCCTTTACCTCTTTCGTCTCCATCCCCTCAAACAGCGCGTGATTCCATCGATACGATTTCGGGGTCAGGATCTCGTCGAACTCCCCGTCCCTTTTTTTCCATCCGCTCCCCGTATACACGTCTTTGGAATCGCCGCGCCAATAGGAGCGCTCATTGGTGATGGCCATGAACACCACGGTCTCGTCCATCGTAAACGGACCGCCCAGGTGCTCGTCGTTGTTGTCGTACCCCACCTTTTTCATCAACCCGTCGCCAAGACCGCCCTTTTGTCCAGTGAGAAACGCGATCGGGTCCGGCCAGGAAGCTTCCTTTTTCGGCGCCGCGTTGGCGATGCCGACCGTGACCGCCACAATCAGCACTGGTGCCAACAAGGATTTCCACAGCGTCCAGCGCCGACCGCCGGTAATGGGCGCCTTGTTGGACATGACGAGCAGCTGGGTGACAGCCAACAGCAAAAATCCGTACACAAGGGTGCGGACGATCCCCCCGTCTGCTTCATACGGCATAAACGTATCCAGCACGGCCAGGTACAGTTCGGTCAGAAAGACAAACCACAGCCCCTGCCGCTGTTCCAGCACCAGATACGACAGCATCGAAATCAACACCACGAGGAGCAGATCAAACAGCGCATTGCGCGAGAGCGGCGTCATGGCCGTCCACTCCTGTTGAAGCGCCAGCGGCAGGTCGTGAACGACCCGGACAAACAGCTCTCTCAGCCATTGCCCGTCGAAAAACGAGATGGCAAAAAAACTGCTGTGCAAAATCACCAGGAGGCCCACCAGCTTGACCGGAAACGTCAGCCAGCGGTACGGCACCACCAGGTCGATCAGCAGTACGCCAGCGGCAATCACCAAAAACGGCGCCAGGGTGCCGGTGTCAGTCAGCTCCTGAAGCGGCAGCAGCCACTCCCGCAGCATCAGAAACAAGAGCAGCGCCGCGATCCACTCAAATCCTTTGGGTCGCTTCCATACGCTCATGACGTCACGCACCTCCGATCCGCTTCCATTCTTCGACATCGCTCATCGGAACCGCCTTGCAGGTGACCCTGCCTGATGCCAGCAGCCGCAGGGCCTGCTTCTCGTCGAGCGACAACAAAGGATCGTCGTGCACATACAGCAGTTGGACGCGCCGGCCTCGATGGGACAACCGGGTCAGGAGGTCGACCAGCTCCTTGTCGAGGCAGGCCGTGATCACTGTCAGCGTCACGCCCGGCGGCTGCTCCAGCGCTTCCCGACGAAGGATGCGGACAAACGAGTCCGTCCCCTCCGGCATGACGCGGGCCAACTGGTCAAATACCCGGAAAAAATGCGTCGGAGAACAGGCCGGCGGAATGGCCACCCGATCCTTTTGCTTGTACACCAATCCGTAGTGATACTGGTTGCGGTTGGCGTACGCGGTCTGGCTGGCGGTCAGTTTGACTGCTGTTTCAAACAGCTGGAACGGCTTGTTCTGATAATGCTCTTTTTCCACGTCGAGAAAAAACACGACCTGGTTCATCGCCTGGTGCTCGAATTCCTTTGTCTTCAGCCCGGTTCCCCTGGCCGACGCCCGCCAGTGAATCTGGCTCATCCGATCGCCGCGCTGATAGTCCCGGACGCCCCGCACTGCCGCAACATCATCCGAATAGCGGTGCGAGACGTGAATCGTCCCGCTGAAGTTGCCGTCTCCCAACGACCAGCTGTTTAGCTCCCGGTAGCGGGGATAGACCAATAAGTCGTTGGAGAGGGGGAACGTTCGCCGCCGCTCGATAAACCCGAAAAAATCGCCGCCGCTGATGACGCATGCTTCCAGGTGATAGTAGCCGCGCGGCAGTCCCGGAATGACGTAGCGAAACTCCACGCTGCGCTTGAACCAGGGAAAGACAAGCTGACGGTGCGGCTCATACACACCGGCCAGCCGTTCGGGCAGAGGTTCGATCACCATGTTCCACCCCAGCGGAAACCAAATCCTCCGCTTCAGCCGGACGGTCACGATCACGTCCTCTCCTTCTTGCAGGCGCGAACGATCGATTTCACGTTCAACTTCAAGGCCGGTAAACATGAGGGAAAAGGCAAGCACTTCGTACGCCAAGAATACCAGGCAGCTGTAGAACAAAAACCAACTGGCAAATCCGCCTTGAAACTTGGCAAACGCGTACGTGATCGCGATCAGCACAAGTGCCTTGCTCTTCCCGGATATCAATTCTTTCATACGCGTCACCGCCTCTAGCTGACCGGCACGCGAGTTTCCGACAGGATCGCGGACAGAATCCGGTCGATTGTCGCTCCTTCCAGACGCGCTTCCGGTTTGAGAATGATCCGGTGGGCAAAGGTCACAGGCACCAGTTCCTTCACGTCATCGGGAATGACGTAATCCCGTCCGCGTACGAACGCCAGCGCCTGCACAGCTCGGAACAGCGCCAGCGCGCCCCGTGGGCTGACGCCCAAGTAGACCTGGTGATGATCGCGCGTCCGGTGGCACAGGCGGACGATATACTCCTTGACCGACTCCGATACCTTGACAGCGGCGACCTGGCGCTGCAGCTCGGCCAGATCGTCCGCAGTCATCACCGGCTCCAGCTGTTCCAGCGGATTGGCTGCAGCAAAGCGGTTCAGCATGCGCATTTCTTCGTCCACTGTGGGATAGCCCAGGCGAAGCTGCAGGAGAAAACGGTCCAGCTGCGCTTCCGGCAGCGGAAAGGTTCCTTCGTACTCCAGGGGGTTTTGCGTCGCCATAACGAAAAATGGCTCCGCCAACCGATACGTCACTCCGTCTACCGTGACCGAGCGTTCTTCCATTGCTTCCAGCAAGGCCGACTGGGTTTTGGGCGATGTCCGGTTAATTTCATCGGCCAAAATCACATTGGCGAAGATGGGACCGGGGCGAAACTCAAATTCCA
Source organism: Brevibacillus sedimenti (assembly GCF_020923495.1). GTDB lineage: Bacteria > Bacillota > Bacilli > Brevibacillales > Brevibacillaceae > Brevibacillus > Brevibacillus aydinogluensis. The sequence continues at coordinate 1,552,856 of NZ_CP064048.1, read as the reverse complement.
TGCTTTTTTGATTATAGATCGCCACGCCCGTCACGTCCGTCGGCAATAAGTCAGGCGTAAACTGAATGCGTTTGAAGTCCCCCCCGATCGAGCGAGCCAACGCACGGACCAGCATAGTTTTGCCCACGCCCGGAACGTCTTCCAACAATACATGGCCGTTTGCCAAGATGGCCGTCACGCATAACTCAATGATCGACCGTTTGCCAATCAACACGTTCTCGATATTCCCAATCAATTTCTCCACAGCAGGGTGAGTCTGTTCCAATTTCATTTGATTCATGGTGACACAACTCCTGTTCCCGTGTTATCGTCCAGTACGGCAATCGCAATGGCCTGACAGCTTGTCCATGACCATC
>NZ_CP064048.1:1390000-1540000 GCF_020923495.1 Brevibacillus sedimenti | reverse complement strand
CGTGCCAATCACCGCCTGCGGCGACAATTCCGCGGGAAGCAGGGCAGCCCCCTGCCCTTCCGTCTGTCCCCCGCTTTCCCTTTTCCATTTCTCCAGGCAGAGCTGGTTCATCAAGTCGTGCCTGCTCCTGAGACGGGGATCGACGGCACGCAACTCTTCGGGAAGGTCGCGGCAGACAAAGACGGAGAATACACCGCAGCGATTGGCCAACTGCACGTCATGGTCGAGGCGGTCTCCGACATGGGCCACCACCTCTCCTCCGAACGAACGGAGAATGGCCGGGTCAGGCTTGCCCGCGCCCGCCCGCTCCGGCGTCACCACAGCCGCAAAATACTCCGCCAGTCCGAGCGCCTTCATGACAGGCTCCTGATACTTGTAATACCCGTTGGTGACAGCTGCAAGCGCATAGCCTTTCGCCTGCAGGGCGGCCAGCACGGCCGGCACCTCCGCTTCCAGCAGCCGAATTTTGGGCGGTACGGCATGCTTTTGCACGATACTGGCAATCTCCACGCTTTCCCTGACCCCCAAGCGCTCGAGCAGTTCCGACAGCATGCCGTCCCAATCGTACGCTTCTACATATCGTCCCTGCCTCAGCCGCCTTTCATGCTCCCCCACCAACTCCGCAACGACGTCATGGGGCCGGCCCAGCCAACCGGCGACGGCAGCCGCAATTTCCGGGAACACCCATCCGCCAAACGGATTTTGCATCAGCGTACCGTCGAGGTCAAACGTAATCCAGCGTCTCTTTCTCATTTGATCGCCCCCGAAGTCAGGCCTTCAATAAATTGTTTGGACGCGAACAAAAACGCCACGATCATCGGCAGAGACGAAATAGTCAGGCTGGCAAACAGCAGATTCCACTCCGTATCGTATTCCCCGAACAGGGTCAATACCCCCAGCGGAATTGTGCTCAGCTCCTCGCTTTTGAGAAAGATCAGCGGATAGAAAAAATCGTTCCAGACGCCGATCAAATGGACGATGCCCACTGTTGCCAGCGGCGGCTTCATCAGCGGCAGAATGATCTTCCAGTACACCTGAAAACCATTGCAGCCGTCCAGCCGTGCCGACTGGTCCAATTCCGTCGGGAGCGTCTTGAAAAACCCGTAAAAGACAAACACGGCAAAGGGGATTCCGCCGGCCACGTACAGAATCACCAGGGACGTCAGCGTATCCAACAGCTTCAACTGCAGCATGATCATATACAGCGGCAGAATCGCCAGCTTCATCGGCAGCATCAAGCCCAGCATGAAGAAAAACAACACGTACGGATTCCAGCGAAACGGATAGCGGGACAGGTAGAAAGCGGCAAGTGACGAGAGAAACAGGATCAACAAGACAGACAGCCCGCTCACGTAGACGCTGTTCCACACATACGCGCCAAAGTTCACCTTCTCCCACACCAGCTTGTAGTTTTCCAATGACAGCGAAGCGGGCAGACCGAGCGGCGACGTGAGGATCTCCAGATTGGATTTAAACGACGACGCGATCATCAGAAAAACGGGATACAGCATCAAAACGGAAAAAACCAGCAGCACCAGATACTTTGCAAACTGTCCGAGCCTTGCTGTCATGGTCGAACCTCCTACAGTTCGTATTCCTTGCGTTTAAAGAAAAAGAGCAGCACCGCCGTCGCGCTGGAAATCATCAGGAACAGCACGACTGCCAACGCCGAGCCCAGCCCGATGGACTCGCCCCCCTCCACTGACCCGAAGGCCAACCGGTAGAAGTACGTGGCCAGTACATCCGTGGAATAGTAAGGGCCCCCTTGCGACCCCTGCATGGCAAAAATCAGTTCAAACGTTTCAAACGAGCCAATGAACGTCAAAATCGTCATCACCATGATCGACGGCATCGCCAGCGGCAGGGTTATGCGCAGCAGCATGGTCAGTCCGGAGGCCCCGTCAATCTTGGCGGCATCGTATATTTCCGCCGGGATGGCCTGCAGCCCGGCCAGGAAGATCAGCACGGCAAAGCCGAGGCCGTACCAACTGTTGACGAGGATGATTGCGTAGAGGGCCGTATCCGGGTCGCCCAGCCAGGGGCGGGCCCACTCTTCCAGTCCGACATGCTTCAGCAGGGTGTTCAGCACCCCGTACGTCGGGTTCAAAATCAGGCTGAACAGGAAGCCGACGACGATCACTGACAGCAGCTTGGGCAGAAACAAGACCGTTTTAAAAAACTCCTTGCCGCGAATCCTGCTGTTGATGATCAGGGCGAGCAGGAACGCAACCACCAGCTTGGCGACGATCGTCCCCACGAAAAAGATGACGTTGTGACCGAACCCGCGGAAAAACATCTCTTTAAACGGCGATTCGGTAAACAGGCGCACGAAATTCTCCAGACCAATAAACGCGCCCCGCTTCAATCCGTTCCACTCGTAAAAGCTGTTCAAAAACGCACTGAAGATGGGATAGACCTGAAACCACACGTAAATGACCAAGGCCGGCAGCAGGAACAGGTGAACCAAATGCTTGCTCAGGTTCAGCCCCCGACGCGGAGCGGCCTGCCGCTTTACTTCGGTCGATTTTTCCAACACGGCCATGGGTGAACCCCTCCCGAAAAACAGGGTACAGCCAAGCGCTCCGGCCTGACTGTACCTCTGCTTGAATTGTTTTTATCCGGCGCGCCGCTACTTGTTCGGCTTGAACCACTTGTCGACGGACGCCTGGGTCGCTTCCGCCACCTGCTCGACGGTGAGCTTGTTGATGTACATGCCCTGCAACGAATCCTCAAACGTGGTTTTCGTGGTCGGCGTTCCCTCCCCAAAATGAACGAGCATCAGGTACGGGACCATGCTTGCTTCGCTCAGCTGCGTCATTTTTTGCACCAGCGGATGCTTGGGGGTCACGCCGGGAATGGGGCTGACGCGGTTTAGTTCGTCGCTGAACAGTTGGCCAAACTCCTTTGAGGCGAGGAACTCCATGAACAGCTTCGCCTCTTCCGGATGCTTGGACGCCTTCACTATACCGTAGGAGCCGTCCACCCAGTTGACGATCGGCGTGTCGCCGCCTTTCTCTTTGGCCAGCGACGGGATCACGTCAAGAGGCATGTCGGGGTTGTGCTTTTCAAACGTTTCCAGCCGGTAGCTGCCGTTGATGTACATGGCAGCCTTGCCGGTATAGAACAGCGCCTGCGCGTCATTGTCGTCGATTCCCACAAAATCGGGCGGGAAAAATGGTGCCAACTCCCGCATCTTTTTGATCGAATCGAGAAACGCCGGATCGTTGAAGGTGGCCTCGCCCTTCATCAATTTGTCCACGAAGTCGTTGCCGCCGTATGCACTGATGCCAATGACGCTGTGCGTGAGGGAGAGCAGATAGGCCGCTTTGCCGGACTGCGCGATGGGAATGATTCCCTTTTGCTGGAGTGCACGGCACACCTGGAGAAATTCGTCCCAGGTTTGCGGAGGCTGCAGGCCGTTGTCGGCAAACAGCTTTTTGTTGTAAAAGATCACGGCGGAGTTGATCGACAACGGGACGCCGTACACCTTGTGGTCACTGCCCCTGGCTGCGTCCAAATACGACTGCGGAATCTCCTGGAGCCCTTTGAGATCGTCCAGCGGCAGCAGATACCCGGCGTCGGCCATCGCACGGGTGCCCGCATACGGACGAAGCTGCACGATGTCCGGCCCGGTTCCGGAGGTGAGGGAGTTGGTCAGAATGGTGTTGTACTCAGTCGATTTGAACGGTTTGAACTTCACCTTGATCCCGGGATGCTGCCTTTCAAACTCGGCAATAAACACAGCGTACGCATCCTTGTCTTCCGGCCGCCAACTGTACATGACCAGTTCCACCGGCTCCCCTTTGGCCGGTTCACCCCCGCCCGGCTGATCACCCGCAGACGACGACGGACTGCTGCTGCAAGCAGCCAGGACGAACACCAGACATGCACATAACAGCCAGACCCCTGCTCGTTTCATTGTGAATCGCCTCCTTACCCTTTTTTCGCTTGGCTCGCTGTCAACATATCTCTGAAGTATTATTTTACATTTTATTTATAAAATACGAAACATTTTTTCGGTAAACATTTGTACTATTCAGAAAAATAACCAGAAAACGCAAGCACCTCAGGCTTGCCTTCCAAATACAAATAAAAAAAGAGAGACAGACTGCTGTCTGCCTCTCGTGTTGAATCGGTATCCCGATTCATTACATCATGCCCATGCCGCCCATGTCCGGCATGCCGTTGCCTGCTTTGGTCTCTTCCGGTTTGTCAGCCACAACGGCTTCCGTGGTCAGGAACATAGCTGCCACGGATGCAGCGTTGGACAGTGCGGAACGGGTAACTTTTGCAGCGTCTACGATACCTGCATCGATCATGTTTACCCATTCTTCGGTAGCAGCGTTGAAGCCGATGCCAACCGGTTCGTTTTTCAGGCGCTCCACGATGACGGAGCCTTCCAGACCTGCGTTCGCAGCGATTTGACGAACCGGCTCTTCCAGTGCGCGCAGCACGATTTGCACACCCACTGCTTCTTCGCCCTCGGCAACCACTTTCTCAACAGCTTTGATCGCGTTGACGAGCGTGGTACCACCGCCAGGCACGATACCCTCTTCCACTGCAGCGCGAGTGGAGTTGAGTGCGTCCTCGATGCGCAGTTTTTTCTCTTTCAGTTCGGTTTCGGTAGCTGCACCGACTTTGATCACTGCTACGCCGCCAGCCAGTTTTGCCAGGCGTTCTTGCAGTTTTTCACGGTCGAAGTCGGAGGTGGTGTCTTCGATTTGTTGACGGATTTGAGCAACGCGGCTTTCGATTGCAGCCTTGTCGCCTGCACCTTCCACGATCGTGGTGGTTTCTTTGGTAACAACAACTTTACCAGCGCGGCCCAGTTGTTGCAGTTTGGTGGATTTCAGTTCCAGACCCAGTTCTTCGGTGATCACTTCACCGCCGGTCAGGATTGCGATGTCTTGCAGCATAGCTTTGCGGCGGTCGCCGAAGCCAGGCGCCTTAACGGCTACTGCAGTGAAGGTACCGCGCAGTTTGTTTACTACCAGGGTAGCCAGCGCTTCGCCTTCTACATCTTCTGCGATGATCAGGAGCGGTTTGCCGCTTTGTACCACTTGCTCCAGCACCGGCAGGATCTCTTGGATGTTGGAGATCTTCTTGTCGGTGATCAGGATGTACGGATCTTTCAGAACCGCTTCCATTTTGTCGGTGTCGGTGATCATGTACGGGGAAGCGTAGCCGCGGTCAAATTGCATACCTTCTACAACTTCCAGCTCAGTCGTGAAGCCTTTGGACTCTTCAACGGTGATAACGCCGTCTTTGCCCACTTTTTCCATAGCTTCAGCGATCAGTTCGCCCACTTCAGTGCTGTCAGCGGAAATGGACGCAACTTGCGCGATAGCCGCTTTGCTTTCCACCGGTTTCGCGATGGACTTGATTTCTTCAACGGCAGCGCGTACCGCTTTTTCCATACCGCGACGAACAACCATCGGGTTGGCGCCGGCGGTTACGTTTTTCAGACCTTCGCGAATCATCGCATAAGCCAGAACAGTAGCGGTGGTCGTACCGTCACCAGCGATGTCGTTGGTTTTGGTCGCAACTTCTTTCACGAGCTGCGCACCCATATTTTCATAAGCGTCTTCCAGCTCGATCTCCTTCGCGATGGTCACACCGTCGTTGGTGATCAGCGGAGAGCCGAATTTTTTCTCCAGAACCACGTTGCGGCCTTTCGGACCGAGGGTTACTTTCACGGCGTTAGCCAGTGTTTCCACCCCGCGAAGCATCGCGCGGCGTGCGTCTTCAGAGAACTTGATTTGTTTTGCCATCTCAAACTCAACCTCCTGCGTTATGTGTTTTCCGTACGTTCCTTATGTGAAAAGCCTTAGCCGATGATCGCGAGGATATCGGATTCGCGGAGCACGAGGTATTCTTTGTTGTCCACTTTTACTTCGGTGCCGGCGTATTTGGAGAAGATTACCTTGTCGCCTTCTTTCACTTCCAGCGCGATGCGCTCGCCGTTGTCGGCAACGCGGCCGGAACCGACTGCGATTACGCGTCCTTCTTGCGGTTTCTCCTTCGCAGTGTCAGGCAGAACGATACCGCTTGCAGTCGTTTCTTCTTTGGAGATTGGTTCGATTACCACACGGTCACCCAATGGCTTCAGCACAAAAAACACCCTCCTTAAAGTCTAGGTTCATGAAGATGATTGTTGTTAGCACTCGATCGAGGGGAGTGCTAACACCCATTACCTATAATAATGAATCCCTATGTACTTTGCAAGTAGTTTCCCTCACTTTTTTCCATCCGGCCTGTTCTCGTTCCCTCTCATTTTGACAGTCTTTTCTTTGGCATTTGCTAGATTTTCGGTTCTACCAGACCAGCTTGTTCATATAGATAAACCATGAAATCAGACAAGCCATCCAAGGAGGGAACCTGCATGCGCAAATGGATCTGGATCGGCGTGTTCGCCCTCTTGGTCGCGGGCATCGGCCATTTCCTCATCGCGGGCAATTCGTCCGCCATCCTCGCCAACGTCCAGCCGACCACGCTGTATTGGGACGGCAAAGCCGTAACCGGCGTTGATTCGTCCGGGTATTTTCACGACGGTACCCGTTACCTTCCCGCCGCACTTGAATACAAGGGGGTCACGTATGTTCCCCTGTCTTTGATCGGCCGCCATCTGAACAAACCGACAGGCAGGGACGAGGCCAGCCATTCCGCCTGGCTGGGACAAGCACCGGGGGCGGCAAAACGCCCTTCGCCCCAGCAGACAGGCCCTGCCGCAGTCAAACTTCCGCCTGCTCAGTCAGCGACCGCGCCTGCCGAGACCAAACGTCCCGCTCCGAACACTTCCGCCAGCCTGTTCGGCATTTCTCTCGGCATGCCGGCCGAGCAGGTGGTCAAAGTGCTCGGCAAGCCGGCTCGCCAGGAGCCGAGCGGTCTGGGGTACCAGTGGTGGATCTACAACCGCGATCCGGCCCGTTACCTCCAGGTGGGCATCAGTGACGGCAAGGTGGTGGACATCTACTCCAACGCGCCCCAAGCCAAGACCGGCAATGCCTCCATCGGTACCAGCCTGCCGGCTCTTGTCCGCCACTACGACATCGCCCATACCGTCTCGTTTTCCTACATGAACGCCCACGTGCAGATCACCAACCAAAAATACCAGCGGCCGCTGGTCATCGTCGACGGTATCCCCCACATCTTTTACCTGGACAAGCAGAACGGCGACAAGGTGACCGCCATCCGCCTGATTGACACGCTGATGCTCTTGCGCGGCAGCTTTTACGAAACGAAGTGGACGTATCAGGGCGAGGCTCCCAATTTCGATCCCCCTCCGCTGAGCGTAAAGGAGCGGGAGCAGGTGAACACCGCGATGGAACGTCAACTGCTCGACCTGGTCAACGTCGTCCGCTACCGCTACAAACTGCCCCTGCTTACCTGGAGCGACCAGGCCGCCCGCGTCGCCCGCCAGCACAGCCGGGACATGGAGTCCCACGGCTTTTTCGACCACGTCTCCGCCACCACCGGCTTAAATCCATTCCAGCGGCTGCAAAAAGCAGGGATCGCCTACAGCATGGCGGGAGAAAACATCGCCGCCGGCTACCCGGATGCCATCGAAGCCCACGAGAGCTGGATGAACAGCCCCGGTCACCGCAAAAACGTGCTGGAAAAAGGATTCGCCCAACTGGGGGCGGGCGTGGCGACCGACTACTACACCCAGACGTTTCTCACGCTCAAGCAATAAGGACGGGAGTTCTCCCGTCCCGTTTGCCCTTTTTTAGCCCAGTCCTGCCGCTGCGGGTACGCCGCACCTTCAATCCTGCAGGCGGACGAGCTTTTTTAATCCGTCCACCTCGCCGGCAAACTCGACGACCAGGGTCTCGTACTGCTTGGTGTGCAAAATCATCCAGGGGCGACGGCTGCCCGCCTTGGGCATGACGACAAACATTTCGGCAATGGCGGCGTCGATCTTTGCTGGCCGGTGAACCAACTGCCTTGGCGGCACCAGCGGGATTTTGACGATCAGCGCATGTGAAAGCGGCGGATTCAGCTCCTGCACCCGCCCGCTGACACTGTTCAGGAGAACCTGGGCTTCCGTCTGAAATGCCTCTGTGTTGTCAAAGGTATTCACCACCCGCTCTTCGTCCGTGTCAAACAGTTCTACTTGTTCGGCCGCTTCTGCTTTGACCGCTCCCGTCTGCAGCGGAGAGGCCAGCAGTGCCAGACAGAGAATCAGCCACATGGATGTACACACCTCCTGTTTTCCCGTAGTAGTATGCCCGGCCGCCTGCAAAAGTAGAAAGGACGGCATATGCCGCCGACGTCATCTGCATTCCGCCTCACAACGGGCCGGCGTACCTCGTGCTTACGGTTGGTACCGCCGCTCCCTGGTCGGGACCTTTACCGACAGACTGCCCATGCCGGACGCACCAAAAAAAAGCCCCCGCCGCATTTGGTCAAGACCCCATTTTGTAGACACTTAAAAAACCCCCGGCCGTTAGGCCGCATGCTGACGCCTGTACTCGACTGGCGTCAGCTTATTTAATTTGATTTGCAAACGCTCCTCATTGTAAAAACGAATGTACTCCTCAATTCGTCTTTGCGCCTCATCCAAACTTCGAATATCATAAGGATAGAGAGCTTCTGCCTTTAAGTGCGAGAAGAAACTCTCCATAGGGGAATTGTCTAAACAATTGCCCCTTCGGGACATGCTGATTCGGGCGCCAACCTTTTGCAGCATGTCGTGGTATGCATGGGACGTGTACTGGAAGCCTTGATCGCTGTGTACGATCAGTCCAGTCACGTCCTTATGCTTTTCAAATGCTTTCCGAAACGTCTCTAGGACAAGGACATTGTCATTGTGTAAGCTCACATGGTGCGCCACGATTTCGTTGTGAAACAAGTCTTTAATCGTAGATAAGAAGATACGTTGATCTCCTACACGAAACTGGGTAACATCGGTGACCCACTTCTGGTTCGGTTTCTCGGCTGTGAAGTCACGCTTCAACAAATTTTCGGCAACACGACCATCTGATTCAGCCGCTCGATACGTGCTCCGATACGCTCGTTTGCCACGAATAATGGCTTTCAGCCCAAGAATTTGCATGAGCCGTAACACCTTCTTATGATTCACAACCTTGCCGTATTGACGAAGGAGTTCCGCTTGAATTCTTCGATACCCATATATTCCTTTTCGTTCATCATAGATGGTTTGAATCTGCTGTTTCAGTTCTCCGTCTCTATCCCACTCCTTCTGTGCAAGATATCGATAATACCCACTCCTCGATACACCAAGAAGTTTGGAGAGTTCGGTAATCGGGTACAATGCTGCCACATTCTCCATCACACGATACTTTTTTCTTACACCTCCCGCATCCAGATTTCCAAACACTTTTTTAGAATTTCGTTCTCCCGTTTCAATTTTTTCACATGTCGATCTTGATCGATGTACTCTGGACGTCGTCCACGCTGATCCAAAAGACCGAACTCCCCAAGTTGTTTGTATTTCCGCATCCATTTTTTTACTCGATCCTTATCCTGGATTCCTAAATGCTCAGTGATACGTCTGTATGTCCACTTCTCCTCTACATGCAATCGTATTGCCTCCATTTTCAACGACAAAGGATAATGCTTGAACTTTTGACCTTTGATAGCCATAAAAAATTCACCCCTTAAAGTAACATCGGTTATCCCAAGGGGTTTTTCCAATGTCTACTTTAAGGGGTGCACTCTAATTTCGGCAGGGGCCTTTGCACGCATCAGCGAACTGCTTCGTCCGCTTCCCATCCGTATTCTTTTTCCCAGGTCTCATCCTCTTTCAGCTGTTTGCGGTAGACGATCCGCGACAGCCAGACGCTCAACTCGTAGAGGAGCAGCAACGGGATAATCACCAGGATGTCGCTGACAATATCCGGCGGCGTCAGCGTAACTCCCACCACCGCCAGACCGAAGTAGGCAATGCGGCGAACCTTCGCCAGCCGCACCGGGTTGAGGATGCGCAGCCGGGTCAGAAACATGACGACAATGGGCAGTTCAAACAAAAACCCGAACGGAATCACCATGTTCATCAGAAACCCGAAGTACTCGGCGATCCCGTAGTTCGGCTTGATGTCCATCCCCAGCGAGATGCCGCTCACGAACTGCATCACCATCGGGAACACCACATAGTAGCCAAACAGGAGGCCGACGACGAACAGCACGCACGCAGCCGGGATGAACATCAGCGTCACGCGCCGCTCGTTGTCGCGAAGACCCGGCGAGACAAACAGCCAGGTCTGATACAGGGCAAACGGCAGCGTCACCACCACCCCGATCAAAAAGGCAAACTGCATGTACACCCTAAGCGCGTCAGACGGGTGCAGGGAGATGAGCGGAACTCCCTCAGTGATCGGCTTTTCCTTCAGATATTCGACAATTGGGCCGGCAGCAAAAAAACCAACAATCAATGCAGCAACAAATACAACCAGCACCCAGATAATCCGTCTGCGCAGCTCAGTCAGGTGCTCCACAACGGTCATTTCACGATCGTCCGACATGTCCACCACCCGGTTACGCCTTGGGCTGTCCGCTTTCGGCCTGCAGCCGCTCCTGTTCCAGCTTTTCCCGAATCTCCTTTTCCAGGCGTTCGCGTTCCAACCGTTCGCGAATTTCCCGCTCCAGCTTCTCGCGGTCAAGCGCGTCCTTTTCGGTAATCTCAGCCTTGGCGGGCTGTTCCTTCACCTTGGATTCGGCTTCGTCATCGTCGTCCTTGGTCAGGCCGCGGGTGGCGTTCTTAAACTCCTTCAACGTGTGACCCACCGCGCGCCCCAGTTCCGGCAGTTTCTTGGGGCCAAACAGCACCAGAGCAAGCACAAGAATCAAGATCAACCCTGGAATCCCAATCGTAGAACCCATTCACATTCACTCCTTTTCTCCATCAGCCAACAGTGTTGCCAGCTAGCATGTGCGCAATCCGCCGTATCCCAACCGGGTCATGTCCGACTCGACGATTCGCTCGCCGGCCAGGATCCGGGGCAAAAACACGTCAAACGAGGTAAACGGCTCGTGCATCACCGCTCCGGGCAGACCCAGTATCGGCACGTCGCCCTTGTAGGCTACCATCAGCATGGAACCGGGCAGCATCGGCGTGCCGTAACGGACCACTTCCGCTCCAACACCGGCAATCGCTCCCGGCGTGCGGTCGTCGGGGTCAACCGACATCCCGCCGGTCACCAGCACCAGATCGACGCCCTCCTCCAGAAAACGGATAATCTCCCGTTCGATCGCTTCCTTGTCGTCGGGAGCAAAGCGCTGCTCCGTCACACGGGAACCGAGCGCCTCCACCTTGGCCCGAATCACGGGGCCGAACTTGTCGGCAATCCGGCCTGAATACACTTCACCGCCAGTGGTGACCACTCCCACTTTCTTTTCGTAAAACGGCTTCACCTGTACGATCGGACCGCTGAAGCCCTGCGCCAGCTCTTCCAGGCGGACGATTCGCGCTTCCTCCATGATCAACGGAATGATCCGCGTGGCGGCCACCGTCTGACCGGGCTGCACCACCTGGTCGCTGTAGATGGTGGACAGGGCGATGCCTTCCAGCGCGTTGATCGCGTGGACGGCTTCTTCGTTAATCTTCGCCAGCCCCAGCCGGGTCGCCTTCAATGACACCTTGCCCTCGTAAGGCTCGGTCAGCGTCAGACCGTCTCCGGACACCGCCCGGGCAATCCGCGTGCCCGCGTCGTCCTCATGAATGTACCCCTCCGGCATCTCCAGCACGTATATGTGCTCCTTGCCGATGGAGAGCAGCGGTTCGATGTCCGCTTCCGTGATGACATGCCCTTTTTTGAACAGGCGTCCTTTAAATTCGCCGGGCAAAATCTGTGTCATATCATGGGGAAGCATCATGCCTACCGCTTCCCTCACAGGCACTTCCTTCAGCTTTGGTTTTTCTACCAACCCAATCCTCCCCAATCTTCATTGGCCTCTCCCGTTCCCTGCAAAATGTGCAAGGCATCGGACAGCATGTCTCCAATGGCGTTGAAGCAGATTTCCACGCCGCTGGGATTGCCGGGGAGGTTGATGATCAAGGCGTTACCGCGCGTACCTGCGACAGCGCGAGTCAGCATCGCGCGGCGGGACTGCTGCAATCCGGCCCGACGCATTTCCTCGGCCAGACCCGGAACGGGCCTGTCCATGACCCACGTTGTCACTTCCGGGGTGACGTCGCGCGGACTCAACCCGGTACCGCCGGTGACAATCAACAAATCGCACTTCTCCCGGTCCACCAGCTCGATCATGTTCTCTTTCAGTTCCTCCATGTCGTCCGAGACGGCGCGGTAAATGGCCACATCCACCTGCAGCCACTCACGGGTCAGCTTGCGGATGATCGGGATTCGATCGTCCACCCGGTCTCCTCTTGCAATGGAATCACTTGCCGAAATGACGCCAATTTTCCAGTTGCTCACAGTCCATTCCTCCAATTGTCCTTGCAGTTGTATTGTACACCGTTTTGATCCCGCTGTAGATAGTGCAGTTGGAAAATATGCAAACCTGACACAAAATTGCCGCAGACCGGCATCCACTCAGCGCGGATCGGCTGCCCTGGTCTCAAGCACGCCCGCTTCCGTCACGAGGTAATCGAGACGGACGTCATGCGGCTCTACCGGCACGGATGGCACCACCTGAAAATGGTAGCCGCAGCCGATCAGCAGCGGCTTTTGGTCCAGCGAAGCGAGAAACCGGTCGTAGAATCCGCCGCCATAGCCCATCCGCCCCCCCTGCCGGTCAAATGCCACACCCGGCACCAGCACCGCGTCCAGCGCAGCCAGATCGGCCTCCTCCGCTTTTTCCGGGTCCGGCTCCATGATCCCGTACGCCCCGGGCCGCAGCATGTCCGGTCCGGTATAGCGGTAGGGTATCAGCCGGCGCTCCGCCACGAGGGTCAGCGGCAGCCATACCTCCTGTCCCCTTTGACGAGCGCTGTCCAGAAACGGGACGATGTCCAGCTCCTCTCGTATCGGATGAAAGGCCATCACGATCCGGCACGCTGCCAGTTTGGCAAAGGACAGCAAATGACGGCACGCCTCCCGGGAGCGATTGGCCCTTTCCCCGGCAGGCAGCGCTGCCCGCTCGGCCAGCATCTGCCTGCGCAACGCCTGCTTCAACTTGGCCCGTTCCATTCCCAACGATCCCCTCCCTGTTTTCGGTGCCTGCGACGGGAGGCGCAAGGGTTGTCCCCGGCGCGCTCTCTACGCTACACTTGTCTGATAGGATAAATTGCGACGGCGACCGCAAGCACAAAAAAGCGCCGCCCGCCCGCTTGCGGTGCAGGTATGTATTAAAGAGGTGACATGCAATGATATTGCTTCAGGCTGAACATATACACAAAACGTACGGGGTTGAGACTATTTTACAGGACATCTCCCTGCAAATACAAACCGGAGAACGGATCGGACTGGTCGGCGTAAACGGCGCCGGCAAGTCGACATTGATGAAAATCCTCGCCGGTCAGCTCAGCTATGACAGCGGAACCGTCCGGATTCCAAAGGATGTCACTGTCGGCTACCTGGCTCAGGACAGCGGATTGGAATCGGAGCGAACCATCTGGGACGAGATGCTCACCGTGTTCAGTGATCTGCAGGAGGAAGAGCGTGAGCTGCGAAAACTGGAAGCGCTGATGGGCAACCCTGACGTGCTGGCTGACGAGAAACGCTATCAGCAGATTCTCGAGGATTACGCCCGTCGTTCCGAGGCGTTCAAGGAGCGGGGCGGTTACGCCTACGAAGCGGCCATTCGCGGCGTCCTGCACGGGCTGCGGTTTGCCGACATGGACAGCCAGACCCCGATCAAGACGCTGAGCGGCGGGCAGAAAACCCGCCTGGCGCTGGCCAAGCTGCTGCTTCAGGCCCCCAGCGTCCTGCTTTTGGACGAGCCGACCAACTACCTGGATATCGAGACGCTCACCTGGCTGGAAACCTACCTGCAAAACTACCAGGGAGCCATCCTCGTCGTCTCCCACGACCGCTATTTTCTGGACAAGCTGGTGACCGTCGTCTACGAAATCGAGCGAACCCGCGCCACCCGGTACGTGGGCAACTACAGCCGTTTCCTGGAACAAAAGGCGGCGCGGCTGGAGCAGGAATTGAAACGCTACGAAAAGCAGCAGGAGGAGATTGCCCGGCTGGAGGACTTCATCGCCCGCAACATCGCCCGGGCGACCACGACCAAACGGGCCCAGAGCCGGCGCAAGATGCTGGAAAAGATGGAGCGGCTGGAGAAGCCCATCATGCAGAACAAATCGGTACATTTTTCTTTTGATATCGCCAAGATGAGCGGCAACATCGTGATCAAAGCGGCCGACCTGAGCATCGGCTATCCGAATGCCGCCCTCTCCCGCAACCTGACGTTTGAGATCGAGCGGGAAGAACGCGTCGCCCTGGTCGGCCCCAACGGCATCGGCAAATCGACGCTGCTGAAGACGATCGTGCAAAAACTCCCTGCACTCTCTGGCAGCATCCAGTTGGGCAGCAACGTGACGATCGGCTACTACGACCAGGAGCATCGCGATCTCAACGAGCAAAATACCGTGTTGAACGAGATCTGGGACGAGTACCCGCAGATGTTGGAAAAGGATGTCCGTACCCTCCTGGGCAACTTTCTGTTCAGCGGTGACGACGTGCAGAAGCGCATCTGTGAGCTGTCCGGCGGCGAACGGGCGCGGGTCTCGCTGGCCAAGCTGATGCTGAAGCAGGCCAACTTCCTGATTTTCGACGAGCCGACCAACCACCTGGACATCTACAGCAAGGAAGTGCTGGAAAACGCGCTCTACGATTACCCGGGCACGATCCTGTTCGTCTCCCACGACCGCTACTTCCTGAACAAGATCGCCACCCGCGTGCTGGAGCTCACCCCTGATGGAGTGACCAGCTACCTCGGCAACTACGACTATTACGTGGAGAAAAAACAGGAGTTGGCCCAGCTGGCAGCCGAACAACAGGCACCCTTCGGCAAGAAGCAGGGAACAGCCTCATCCCCCCAGACGGAAAAATCCTCGTACGAGCTGGACAAAGAGGCAAAACGGCGCGAACGTCAGCGTCAGCGCCGGCTGGAGGAGATCGAGGCAACCATTCAGCAGCGGGAAGCCGATATCCGCAAATGGGAGGAAGAGCTGTGCCTGCCCGAGGTGTACAGCGACCACGTGCAAGCCAAAGAGCGAAACGACTTGATCGAGCAGGCGAAAGCGGAGCTGGAGCGGCTCTACGAGGAATGGAGCGAACTCTCCGAAGGGTGATGCCCCGCCGATGTTTCCCTTGGCAGACTTCCTTCGGGCGGTAAACAGTCGGCACCGGTGAAAGGCGACAGTAAATGGACTTTAAGCCCGTCTGTGCCGCCGGGGCCAACCGTCCGGCTGCGATGACGCCAGCAAGGTCAGGATGTGGAGCAGCGCTGCTCCTCCGTCTTTCCCAACGCTGCGTACAAGGCTGGCACAACAAGAAACACGATGCAGGTCGCAGCGGTGATGATCCCGGAATCGTTGAGCAAAAGACCGGCCAGTGCCCCGGCGATCACGCCTGAAAACCCCTTGACCAAAAACGGATAATCGCGGGCCAGATGGCGCAGGTAGCGATCGTTGCAGAGAGCCAGCAGGCCGAGGACGACCAGCGAGACGGCAAACACCTTGCTCCACACTGACACGCGGATCAGCCGCAGGTTCATCTCCAGTTTGCGCTGCACGATCTGAGCCACGTCCGTCCACTCCCCTGAGGCGATCTGCTGCGCCACCCGGCCAATGTGAGTGGGCGGCTGACCGGACAGCAGACTGGCCACCGTCAACGCGACCATCCCTGCCAGGACACCTCCTGCCAACAGCAGGAGGCCTTTTTTTCCCATTCGCCATCCCTGCATCCGCACAAACGCCACGGAAAACCCGACCAGACCGGCGAGAAACCCGCCGGCGTCAGCCCCCAGCCCGGGAGACGCCATGTAATACAGGATGAAGCCAAACAGACCGCTGCCGACGACCACGGACAGCGGATCGGTCCCTCCCTCCGCGTCCTCCCGCCTGTCCCGCCGCCACTGAGCGAGCGCTGCCGCAAACAGGATGGCGCTGCCGATCAGCACCCCTTCGTATTCGTTGCCCAACCCGTAAAAACGGGCGCCAATCACCGGATCGTACCCCAGATAGGAACGGCGCATCGCCGGATTGCCGAACATGCCGTCCAACAGCAGCGCCAGCGTGGTCAATCCCGCCACGGCAGACAATCCGGCCGGAAGCGAACGCGCCTGTTCCAGCAGCATGCCCCCTGCCAGCGCAGCTGTGATGACCACCGACAGGACAACCGCTGACGGCACCTTCCAGCCGACCAGCCCCTCCACCAGAAACAGCAGGGGAAACCAGAGCATCGACAGCAGCGCCAGACGGACAACGCGCCGCGCCAGGTTCAGCCTCCCGCCGTCTGTTCGCCTTCCCCACAGCCAGAGGAACGAAGCCGCTCCCAGGATCGCGATCTGCAGCATGACGTACGTGTACAACACGGAAGAACGGTTGGCGTAAATGTGGTGAATCCGCTCCACTTCACGCAGCAGATCGGACACGTTCATTTCCTTCGACAGACGCAGCAGGTGGCCGGTCAGCCGCTCCGGCGGCGGCACGCGCAGCCATGACAGGACGGTAGGCAGTACATCCAGACCGCTGACCACCCCCGTCTGTCTGGTCGTCGCCGAAGTGAGCACCCCCGCCGCTCCTCCCCGCCACAACAGGAGCGGCGTCAGCAGCGCTTTCTCCTTTTGGGCCTGAACATGCGGCGCAGGCGACAGCAGCATCACCAACTGGTCCGGCCTGCGTTCCCTCAGCACCCGGTCCAAAAATGCACCAAGGTCGGACAGTACCTGATCGTACTGACGGGCGAACCGGTCCGGGGCCATGTCGTCCGCCGCTTGATAGAGGCGAGCCAGGTCAGACAGCTGCACGGTAATCAACCCGGAAGTGCGGTCTTCGCGAATCCGGTCGGCAAGGTAGTCGTAGCGGGTCCGCACGCCGTACGGGTAGTCGTCCCGCCGCTCCAGGACAGCAGCGGAGAGATCTCCCCGGGGAACGCGCCCCTGCTCATCCATGGCAAAAAGTACGGCGTGCCGCTGTCGCACGTCGTCGTAATCACCGTTGCCGTAACTGGCAGCGGGAATGCCATGACGGGCAAGCGTTTCGCCCAGCAAACCGATCCGGGTGGAGTACGGCTTGGACCGGTTTTCCGCGTGCAGGCGATAGATGCCGGGAAACACGACCCGGAAACGAGCCGCGTCTGCCCCGTCGGCTGGACTTAGCTGCCGGGCACGCTCACCTGCCGTCACCCCGGAAGAGAGCAGCTCCTCCGGGTGATACGCCGTACCGCTGCGCTCCGTGTACACGGCCGGTCCGCCGCTGCCGAGCAGCAGGTAGCCATTGGCAGCCGTACGCGCCCCCGGTGTACGGATGGAGAGCGCGCCCGCTTCCGCCTGCTCCAGCCATGTATCCACATGTGGATAGCTGCGCAGGCGGTCCAGCTCCCGAAACGACATCCCTTCCACGAACAACGCCACCACCTGCCTGCCTGCCGAATGGTCTGCTCCGGTTGCATGCACCGGTTTTTCCGCTGTCACAGCAGCACCAACAGCGACTGCGGCAGCCGACGCTTCCGGATTTGCAACAGCCGCCAACAGCAGGCATAGAGCCAGTACCTGCAGCCCTTTTGTTCTCACCAGGCACCCTCCTCTGTTGATAACACCGATACTTTTATCCACAAATTCCACAAAAAAATCCACAGGAAAATGTCGATTTTCCCGGCAATTCTTCGTGTTATCACCAGTATTCACAGGAGCAGGTGAACGCATCCGCCGAAAATTATCCAGAGCCTGTGGATAAAGATGTGACGTGTCAGCTCCCTCTCTTCCGCTCAGCCGGCTGCCGAAAAAAATCGCGGCATTTTCAGTCATTTGTGCGAAAAAAAGAGACCCATACCTGGGTCACCATTGAGGAGATGGAGAGAGAATGGAGAGAAGAAGATGAATGTTATGTAATAAATTCTAACATAAAAATTCATGAAGTCAACCATTTTTCGGAAAAATCCGCAAATCAACGTCAGAAAATATGACATAGAGGATGGTCCAAGCGAGCTCCTTTGACGACCGGCTCAGCGGAAAAACGAAGACGCGGGGACCAACAGGGGACACAAGTCTCACTTCATCGAAACACCCAGATGTTTGTCCCCTGCCCGCGTCTCGTTTTGGAGCGGACTTCATCTGCTTCTGTGCCGGGCGTCAAGCGAGCGAGCGGGCCCGATCTCCCATGCGCCGCGAACTTTGTCTACACGCTGATATAATTTTCTTCCCCACACCGAGATGGAGTCCCTATGAAAAAAAGAGAGCCTGCGGAGTCACTTCCGCAAGCCCTCTTTTATCACGATAGGGAAAGACCGGGCACGCCGTTCAAGTCAAGGTCGGCAAACTGGCCTTTTTGGTACTGGATGTACCCGGCGGCTGCGATCATCGCGGCATTGTCGGTACAGAGCGACAGCGGCGGGATGACCAGGGCAATGCCCTCCGCCTCACAGCGCTGCTGCAGCCGTTCACGCAGCCCGCGGTTTGCGGCCACGCCACCGGCCAGCAGCACCTGCCGGGCCTTGTATTCCTTCGCCGCCCGGATCGTTTTTTCCACCAGCACCTCGGTCACCGAATCCTGAAAACTGGCCGCCAGGTCGGCGGGATCGATCGTCTCTCCCCGCTGCGAAGCGTTGTGCAGCGTATTGAGCACCGCCGACTTCAGCCCGCTGAAGCTAAAATCATAGGAGTCGGGTTCCAGCCAGGCTCGCGGCAGCGGCACACGCGGCTCTCCTTCACGGGCCAGCCGGTCGATGTGCGGTCCGCCCGGATAAGGCAGTTTCAGCGCCCGGGCCACTTTGTCGTACGCTTCACCGGCGGCGTCGTCCCGGGTTTCTCCCAGAATCTCGTACTCGCCGTGCGCTCTCATCAGCACCAGCTCGGTGTGGCCGCCCGAGACAACCAGCGCCACCAGTGGAAACTGCATCTCTTCCACCAGCCGGTTGGCGTAGATGTGACCGGCGATGTGATGAACACCGATCAAGGGGATGCCGCGGGCAAAGGATATGGCCTTGGCCGCCGCCACACCCACCAGCAGCGCGCCTACCAGACCGGGGCCGTACGTGACCGCGATGGCATGGATGTCATCCAGTGACCGGCCTGCCTGGCTCAAGGCCTCCTCGATCGTCAGCGTGATGTTTTCCACATGACGACGGGAGGCCACCTCCGGGACCACCCCGCCGAAGCGTTTGTGTATGTCCGCCTGTGAGGCGATCACGTTTGACAGCACGATGCGGCCGTCCTGCACCACCGCAGCCGACGTCTCATCGCAGCTCGTCTCGATCCCCAAAATGTACGTTGGTTCCCCCGAGTCCTTGTGCGCCTGGTATGCCTGCCGCACGCGTTCCTCGTAGCGGGAAGGTTCTCTTCTGTTCATTGCAGTGTCACCCACATTATGATCGCGTCTTCGTTATTGTCCGAATAGTAGTGTTTGCGCAGCCCCCGCTCCTCAAAGCCCAGTTTGGCGTACAAGCGTCGGGCCACGGTGTTGGACGGGCGCACTTCCAGCGTCATGCTCCTTGCTCCATACGCCACGGCCACTTCCATCATTTTACGCATCAGCCGCTCCCCGATCTTTTTCCCCCGCCAGGCGGGGTGCACGGCCACGTTGGTAATGTGCGCCTCGTCCAGCACAACCCACATCCCGCAGTAGGCAATTACCTTGTTTTCCCGGTTCACGACAACGACGTAGCGTGCATTGGGGTTTCTTGTCAGCTCGTTGACAAACGCATCGGGCGGCCAGGGTGTGGTAAACGACAGCCGCTCCAGTTCCGCAACCGCTTGTACGTCGGCCAGTGTCATAAAGCGAAATCCTACCGGTTCTTGTTGCTCCATGCCTCTACTCCTTTTGGGAACCCTCCTGATTTTGGGCCAGCCACTTTGCTTCTGCTTCTGCCAGTTGCAGATACTCGGGCACCAGGGCATGCGCCGATCCGGCGTGCTCGATCTCGCCCAGTGCCAAAAGGCCGATATGGGCCGCCCGCGGATGGTTGTGCGAAGCCGGAGCAAACCGGGCTTGATCTCCCAGCGCCGCGGCAATCGTCTCCCGATGCAATCGGACGTCTTCGCCCAGGAACAGGATCGGTTCTCCTGCGACTTCTTTGCGCAGCAGCGGCAGCCAGTCGGAGAGCAGGATGATGCGTTCGGCCAACTGGACCTCGACTGCCTCCATTCCTGCTGTCCGGTACGCTCCGCTGTAAACTTGTCCCCGCCGCGCGTCGAACAAGGGAACGATCAGTCCCGGAAAGCCCAGCGCGTTTTGCGCCACCGCCTGCAGGCTGGAGACGCCGACGACGGGCAGGTTCAGCGCCCAAGCGATGCTTTTGGCCGTGGCGACACCGATGCGGACACCTGTATACGATCCGGGTCCTTTTGCCACGCCGATGCCGGCAAGCTGTTCCGGCCGCGTGTCCGTCTCGTCCAACAGCCGGGAGACGCAGTCCATCAGGCGAACGGAGTGGTTTTTTTGCTGGTTGGTGGTCACTTCCGCCAGCACACGTCCCTCCTCCACCACGGCTACGCTCAATACCAGGTTGGACGTGTCAATCGCCAGTACGCGCATCACTATCAAACTCCTCGCACAAAGTCACATACCGCTCTCCCTGCGGCACGAATTCGATGCGGCGGGTGTCCGCCCCCTCGTTTCGCAAGATGATCGTCAGCCGCTCCTGCGGCAGCACATCCTCGATCAGGGAAGCCCATTCGACCACGCAGACTCCATCACCGAAAAAATACTCGTCCAGGCCGAGCGACTCCACATCGTCCCCCACCCGGTAGACGTCCATGTGATAAAGCGGCAGCCGTCCCTGATACTCTTTTATGATGGTAAACGTCGGACTGTTCACCACCTGCTTCACGCCCAGACCGCGGGCCAGCCCCTGGGTGAAAGTCGTCTTGCCGGCGCCCAGGTCACCCTCCAGCGCCAGAAAGTCGCCTGGCCGCAACCGTTCCGCCAGACGTTCGGCAAACTGCTGGGTCTCCGCGACTCCGGACAGCGTCCACCTGTATGTCATCCCTGTCATCCTCTCTTGTCAGTCGGCTTGTGCAAAATGATTGTAGCCCGCTTTTGCCATCGGACCGCATACGCCGTCGCGGCACAGCGTGACGGACGGTCCGCCCTTTTCCACGCGGCCGATAATGCTGAAGGATATGCCCGATTGGGCACATTGCCGCGCAAGTGTCTCCGCGCCCGCCGGGTCCACCGTGCCTGCCAACTGATAGTCTTCGCCTCCGTACAGCGCCCAGTCCAGCGGGTCCCTGCCCGCCTGTGCGGCGTACGCACGGGTCGCTTCGTGCATCGGCACCTGCGCTGCGTCCACCACCAGGCTCACGCCGCTCGCTTCTGCGATCTCCCACAGCTCGGAGGCAAGCCCGTCGCTGATGTCGTTCAGCGCCCCCGCCGATCCGGACGCAAGCAGCAGGCGTCCTGCCTCAATCTGCGCCGCGGGCCGCTGGTGGCAGGCGATAAGCTCCGACCACTCAGACGGCACGCGCGCTCCCGCGTCTCTGGTCTGCAGCAGCAGATGAAGTCCTGCGGCCGATCCTCCCAGGTGACCGGTCACAAACACGAGTTGCCCCGGCCGTGCACCCGAGCGGCGAAGCGCCCGCCCCTTTTCCACTTCCCCCAATACAGTCACGGACAGGTGCAGGGCGTCGGGCGCCGCCACCGTATCCCCGCCGATCACCCGGACGCCATACGCAGCGCACGCCTCGTAAATCCCGTCGTAGATTTCCCGGCATTCCGCCGCTGTCCAGTGCGGGGGTACGGCGATGCTGACCAGGGCAAAGCGGGCGATCCCGCCCATTGCCGCCACGTCGCTGATGTTGCTGATAACCGCCTTGTAACCGATATCGCTCGGCTTCATTGTCACCCGAAGAAAATGGACGGTTTCCGCCATGGCGTCACAGCAAGCGACTACCTCCATGCCCGGGGAGGGGGAAAAGACGGCGGCATCGTCGCCAATTCCCACGGAAAGCCCGTTTCCTTCCTGGCCGGCCGAACGGCTCGTCCACTGGCGGATGAGCGAAAATTCGTCGTGCGCCACCGCGAACGCTCCTTTTTCCACATAGTGCATTCATTATACCGTTGTCGTCCAAAAGCACGCAAGGAAGCGGGCTTTCCCTGACAAGCCCTGTTGTCTCCCGCGCGCTCCCCGCCGACAGTCAGCTGCCGTCCGCCCGCGCCAGCTCCCTGAGCGACAGCTTGCCCCGGCAGCGGCCGCAGCGGTACCGAGCCGGGTTCATCTTTCGCTTGCGCTTGTAGCGCATGCCGCACTCCCGGCAGACCAGTTCGTACCGGTAGGGCAGCCGCGTCCGTCCGCCGCTTACCTGCTGGCAGTACCGGCTGCCGCCCACCTGTTTCAACAACTCGCGAAACTCCCGGTCGCGGTGCCGATACCCCCGTTTTTCCAGGTGCAGGTGGTAGTGGCACAGCTCGTGTTTGATGATGCCGATCAGTTCCGCTTCCCCGTGCTCTTGCAGATGGCGGGGATTTAATTCGATATCGTGTGAATGAAGCAAGTACCGCCCGCCTGTCGTGCGCAGCCGCCGGTTAAAGCGGGCGCGATGGCGAAACGACTTGCCAAAAAACGCCTCCGAGATGGTTTCCACCAGCGTCTGCAATTCCTGATCCGTCATGGGTTCCTCCCCGTCCTCCGCCTGTCCCCTCGACCTCTCCCGCACGTATTGAAAAGTAACGGATGAATGAGCTACACTTGTTGGGAAAGACACGTAGAATGGTGGAGGACTTATGCGTTATCTGATCTTGCAGGAACAGACCGGGCTGCGCTTTGTCGCCATGCCCGAATCCCATATGTACCAACTGGTCGCATTGCTCAAACGGCTGCACAAGGAGATCGGCAAGCTGACGATCGCCGACCGTCCGGAATTGCCCGTCATCATCGCCGAGTGCACCGGACTGGAACTGCTGAGCGACGCCTGCACAATCGAAGAGGGCCTCGCTTACGTCAGCCGTCTGGAGCGCTGTTTTGCCGCGCTTCAGGAGAGCGAGTATCCGCTCATCTCCCTGCTCACGGAAATCCGCGCCCTGCAGGCGCAGCTTGAGTTTTTGAACGAAGAGGAATAAGCATCGCAAAGAAACAGGTACCTCCGGCGCGTCTTCGGCATACATTGCCTATAGATGATTGACGCCAGGAGGTACTCTCATGCCACAGTGGATGCGCAGGCAACTGCAGCGTGCCTTCTTCGGAAAGGACGTGCGGCAGATTCGCCTGTTGAACAGTTGCTGGTTTTTATATTTGGAAAAGCACGGCGGCCGCTTGGAGTAAGCAGAGGCCGCTTTTTTTTGCGTGCAGGCGGCCTCCCTCGGCCGAGACGGAAGGACGTCCGGGCACTTACTCCTCTGGGGCAATCATCGTCAAGCCGACGCGCTGCCGCTGTTCATCAATCTCCACCACCCAGACGTCGACGATGTCGCCCACCGTCACCACGTCCAGCGGGTGCTTGACAAAGCCTTTGCGCATCCGGGAGATGTGGACAAGACCGTCGTTTTTCAGCCCGATGTCCACAAACGCCCCGAAATCCACCACGTTGCGGACCGTGCCCTGCAGCTTCATTCCCACGGACAAGTCGGAGAGCTGGAGGACGTCGCTGCGCAGCAGGGGCTTGGGCAGTTCGTCCCGCGGGTCACGTCCGGGGCGCAGCAGGCTGTCGACAATATCGGCAAGCGTCGGTTCGCCAATCTCCAATTGCCGCGCCGTTTCCGCCAGATCCAGCGCCTGCAGCCGTTCGCGGCAGGTCTGGCTGCCGATCTCATCGGGAGTGATGCCGATGATCGCCAGCAGTTTGTGCACCGCCGCGTAGGATTCGGGGTGGATCGGCGTTTTGTCCAGCGGATTGACGCCGTCCATGATCCGCAAAAAGCCGATGCACTGTTCATACGTTTTGGCCCCGAGGCGAGGCACGTCTTTCAACTGCGAGCGATCGGTGAACTTTCCGATCTCCTCCCGCTTCTTCACGATGTTGCTCGCCACTTGGCGGGTAATGCCGGAAACGTACTGCAAGAGGGAGGGGGAAGCGGTATTGACGTCCACCCCGACGTGGTTGACCGCCGACTCCACGACGAACTGCAGGCTTTCCGCCAGGCGGGACTGGGAGACGTCGTGCTGGTATTGGCCGACGCCAATTGATTTGGGGTCGATCTTGACCAGCTCAGCCAGCGGGTCCTGCAAACGGCGGGCGATCGATACGGCGCTGCGCTCGGCCACGTCCAGATCGGGAAATTCCTCCTTGGCCAGTTCCGAAGCGGAGTAGACAGAGGCGCCCGCCTCGTTGACGATGATGTAAAACACGCTCTGCTTTAGCTCCTTCAA
Organism: Brevibacillus sedimenti; assembly: GCF_020923495.1. Classification (GTDB taxonomy): domain Bacteria; phylum Bacillota; class Bacilli; order Brevibacillales; family Brevibacillaceae; genus Brevibacillus; species Brevibacillus aydinogluensis. The sequence goes on along the minus strand of NZ_CP064048.1, from coordinate 1,515,608 downwards.
GACCCCGGCGATGAATTGTTCCGTCTCCCGCGAGGCCGTTCCGTTGCCGATGGCGACGACGTGCACGCCGTATGTTTCGATCAGCTCCACAACCTTGGCTTTCGCTTCCGCCACCTTGTTGGCAGGCGGCGTCGGGTAGATGACGGCCACCTCCAGCAGTTTGCCGGTCTCGTCCACGACGGCCAGCTTGCAGCCGGTCCGGTAGGCCGGGTCAACGCCCAGCACCACTTTGCCCTTCAGCGGAGGCTGCAGCAAGAGATTGCGGAGGTTTTCCGCGAAAATGTGAATCGCCCTCTCTTCTGCCTTCTCCGTCAGCTCTGACCGCACTTCCCGCTCGATCGACGGGGCGATCAGGCGCTTGTAGCTGTCTTCCACAGCCGCTTCCAGCCAGGGGCGGGCCACCGTCTCCCGGGTGATGACGCGTTTTTTCAGATAGGCGAGAATCTCCTCCACTGGCGCCTCGACCGCAACCTTGAGGATGCCTTCGTTCTCGCCCCGGTTGATCGCCAGCACGCGGTGGGGAACCACCTTTTTCAGCGGCTCGCTGAATGCGTAGTACATCTGGTAGACGTTTTTCCCGTCCGCTTCTTCCGCCTTTTGCTCCGACACCAGCACCCCTTTCTGGAACGTCCGCTGCCGGACCCACTGCCGAATCTCTGCATCGTCCGAGAGTTGTTCAGCCACGATGTCCATTGCTCCCTGCAGCGCCTGCTCCGCTGACTCCACGCCTTTTTCTGGGTTGAGGTACGCGGCCGCCTCAGCTGCCGGGTCACCCGCCGCAGGCAACCCCAACAGGTACATGGCCAATGGCTCCAAGCCCTTTTCCTTGGCCATCGTGGCCCGGGTCCGCCGCTTCTGCCGGTACGGCCGGTACAAATCCTCCACTTCCTGCAGCTTGACGGCGCGTTCGATGGCCGCCTTCAGCTCGTCGGTCAGTTTGCCCTGCTCCTCGATCAGCCGGATAACCTCTTCCTTGCGCACGGACAGGTTGCGCAAATAGCGAACGCGCTCGTCAATGGCGCGAATCTGTGTTTCGTCCAGCTGCCCGGTCATTTCCTTGCGGTACCGGGCGATGAAGGGCACCGTATTGCCTTCGTCCAGCAAGGCGATCGTGCGCTCCACCTGATGCGGCTTGACGCCCGTCTCCTGCGCGATCGTCTGGATCATCAACGTTTGGTCCATTCCGTACCTCCTGCTCTCATCCTACGCGGTTATTGTATCACAACCGTCAAATCGCCCCCAGCGCGCATCGGACCAAAAAACGGAGGTGATCTCCACCTCCGCCGTCGTTTGCGTTATGATGTCGGATTGTCAGCTTGCAGCGCCGCGCGCAGTTTGCCGAGAGCCCTGCGCTGCAGCCGCGAAACGTGCATCTGGGACATGCCCAGCAGATCCCCTGCCTGCTTTTGGCTCAAATTCCGAAAAAACGTAAGATGAATGATGGCCTGTTCCCGTTGGTCCAAAGCATGCAGGGCGCGGTCCAGCATCAATTGCCGGTCGATCCGGTCATACCCTTCCTCTTCTACCCCGACCATGTCCAGAAGCGAGACGGCGTTGCCGTCGCTGTCCGACTCCAGCTCGCTGTCGATCGACAGGGAATAGTAGCTCCGTCCCATCTCCAGCGTCTCCAGCACGTCCTCCTCACTGATGCCGAGTGCTTCCGCGATTTCCGCAATCTGCGGGGAGCGCTGCAGGCGGGCAGTCAGTTCGTCCGCGATACGCTTGATCTTCGGGCTCAGCTCCTTGATCCGCCGGGGGACGTGGACGCTCCAGGTCTTGTCGCGGATGTAGCGTTTGATCTCCCCGACAATGGTCGGCACGGCAAAACTCTCAAACGTGCGGCCCAGCGCAGGGTCAAACCGGCGTAAGGAGGCAAGCAGCCCGAGCATGCCCACCTGAAACACGTCCTCGTAGGAAATCCGGCCGCGCACGAATTTTCTCGCAAGCGTCTCGACGAGTGGGGTATAGGCGCGCACCAGTGTCTCCTGCAGACCGGGGTCCCCTGTCTCACGAAACGCGCCGACCAGCCGTATCAGTTCTTCGCGGCTAGGCTTCCGCTTCGGAATCCGCCCGGTCATCACAAGCCACCCCATCCCCCCGCAGGTACTTGGTCATGGTGACCGTCACTCCCTCGCTCACCTGAACGTCCACCTCGTCCATCAGCGCATGGATCAGGAACAGCCCCAGTCCTCCTTCGGCCACGTCATCGAGGTCGGCATCGGGGTGGATTGGCCGCAAATCTGCCGGCTCTCTGTCAAACCAAAACCCTTTCCCCTGATCGGCCACTTCGATGACCAGGCGATCCGGGAAGACACGGCAGGTGACGCTCAGCTCCATCTCCTCGGCGGCGCGGTCGTAAGCGTGATTCACCGCATTGGTACAGGCCTCGGCCACCGCCAGCTTGATGTCTTCGATCTCCTCGTAGGCAAATCCCATCCGGTTGGCAATGCCCGAAACAGTCAGGCGGACAACGCCCACATACTCCGCCTGGGCCGGCAGCGTCAGTCGGATCACATCGGCCTCAGGTCGTTGCGCCATTCGTCGCTCTCTCCTTTGCGGGGAACAATTCGTTCATACAATCCGGTGAGCCGAAACAGCCGCTCCACCCGCGGCGACAGGCGTTCCACAAGGAGCCGGCAGCCCGTCTGCCTGCACACTTTCATCGCCGCGACAAAAATCCCGATCCCCGTGCTGTCCATGTATTCAACGGCTGTCAGATCCACAGCGACGCTCCTTACGTCCGGCTGGTTGACCAGCGGCAGCAGGCGCTCCTTTAGCTGCGGCCCCGTATAGGCGTCAATTTCCCCTGCGAGTACCAGCACGTGTTCACCGCCGTTGCTCGTGTGCGTAATCGTCAGGTCCATCCGAACTCCCTCCCGTATGCTGTGCTCACGTCCGTCGAAGTACGATCATGGTGTAATCATCCGGCAGTTCAAACTGGGAGAGGAGCAGCAGCCTGTGGTAGAGACGGTTGGCCATCTCCTGGGCCGGCACTCCCACTTCCCCCTGCAGATAGGAAACCAGCTCCTCCCGTTGGAAGTACGCCCGTCCTACCTTGCGTTCCGTCACGCCGTCCGTCAACAGGATGAGGCAATCTCCCGGTTCGAGCTCGACTTCCCGCTCCTCGTACGTGCTTCCCGGCGCAATCCCCAGAGCTGCGCCCCTGCCTTCGAGATCGTAAAAGCGGTCCTCGGCCCGCCGGTACAAAAAGCCCGGTTCATGTCCCGCCGTCGCGTAGCAAAAGCGGTGAACATCCGCGTCGTAACGGCCGTACACCATCGTGACAAACATGCTCGGATCGAGGTTCCGCTCCACGACATTGTTCAAATGACGCAGGATGCCTGCCGGCCCCAGCTCCATCTCGCCCAGGCCGTCGATCGCATATTTGAGCATCGACATGCACATGGCGGCGGGGATACCCTTCCCCGTTATGTCGGCGATCGCGAGGCTGAACCTGTGACTGTCGTGGCAGACAAAATCGTAGTAATCGCCGCTCATCTGTTTGGCCGGCACACTGACCAGCCCTACATCCACACCGGGGCAGGAGGGCAGCCGCTGCGGCAGCAGTGCCTGCTGCATCGCGGAAGCTACGGCGATTTCCGACTCCAACTGCTGGTGCCGGCTCCGCCAACTGTGAATCGAGCGGTACGCGTTCCCATACTCGATCATGATTTCCGTCAAAATCTGAAACGACTCCCGGACGAACTCGGGAACCGGCCCCAAACGCTCCAGCGCCCGTCCGTGCAGGTCGGCGAGCTCTTCCGGGGAGACGTTGCGGGCCAAGAGCTGCTTGCCCAACTGCTGGGCGCCGTACAAAGGGGCTTCTCCTTTGCCCTCCCGGTAATCTCTCAACAACCGTGCATACTGTTCTTCCAGGTCGTCATACGTCAATCGGGGTCACCTCCCCCCGCTTCGTTCCGCCACTTGACAACGATGACACGCGTTCCTTTTCCGGGAACGCTCTCCAGAAAAAACTCGTCCATCATCCGCTTCACACCCGGCAGTCCGGCTCCCAAACCGCCTGAGGTGGAATACCCGTCCTCCATCGCCTTGCGCATATCGGCGATGCCCGGACCGGTGTCGGCAGCCGTGATCCGCAACCCGATACGGCTGTCCCGCTCCACCTGTTCGATGAAAATCGTGCCGCTGCCCGCGTACAGGTAGATGTTGCGGGCCAATTCGGAAATGGTGGTGGCGATGCGGGACTGCATGATGGTGCCAAAGCCCAATTGTCTCGCCATGTTGCGGCCGATCTGCCTGGCCGTGACAATGTCCGCCTCTGTAGCGATGTTGACTTGTTCTGAAAAAGGCTCTGTCACAACCGGAAACTCCTTCCATCTGCACTTGTCACCGATCCGATTTAGCAAAACGTGTCAATTTTTGTCTACGAAATCATTTCGCTGCCGCTGTTTTGAATCCCTGCCCCGACAGCAAAAAAACCACTTGCTGCACAAGTGGTTTTTGCTGTCTGAGCATCAGGCAAACGATTAAAAGTCAATGAGTCCCAGGCTGATCTGCAGGGATTCATTGACGCGATCCATCATCTCGTCGTCCAGATGCGTTATCTTATCGGTCAGCCGTTGTTTGTCAATGGTTCGAATCTGTTCCAGCAGAATTACGGAGTCACGGTCAAATCCGTACGTTTTTGCGTCAATCTCTACATGCGTCGGCAGTTTAGCCTTCTGAATCTGCGCCGTAATGGCGGCGACGATGACCGTTGGACTAAAGCGATTGCCAATATCGTTTTGAATCACTAAAACAGGCCGTACGCCTCCCTGTTCAGAGCCAACGACCGGTGACAGGTCAGCGAAAAACACATCGCCACGTTTGACAATCACAAGTCACACCCCGCTAACTAAGCGGATAAGAGTATGGTCAGCCTCTTCCTCTGCGCCAAATGCCTCCGATGCCATTTTCAGATTGATTTTCGCCATTTCCATGTAACCTTTTTGCATGGTTTCGCGAATGACACGCTTTTTGCGCTCTTTCAAGTAAAGGTGCATCGCCTGGCGAATAAACTCGCTGCGATTGGATTTTTCTTTCTGAATAACGCCATCCACTTCCTGAAGCAGGTGATGTGGCAAGCTGATCATGATGCGTTTCGTGTTAGACTTAGACAAGACAAATCCACCTCCAACCATGACCGTAACATCCCGCAGACTCGTTCCACCGCGATCCAGTAGGAACAATACCATTATGTCGAACCATTTTCAAAAATATACCTGTCCGATCGCTGTTAGGCAAAAAAAAGCCTGTTTTGCGCTCTAGTTGTATTCGCGTTCCATCCGCAAATTCCTGCCTGATGTCGAGTGCTAGTTATTTACACTTTGTGACAGGGCACGCTGACCCGTCAGTAAATGGTACACGTCCACCACTTTGCCGTCCCGCAGATAGACGCGCGGGATGCGGTGATCAAGCATGCACGCGACCTCGTAATTAATCGTCCCCAAACAATCGGCCACTTCATCCAGCGAGATTTCCTCGTCCCCCTGTCTGCCGTACAGCACCACCTCATCACCCACCCGTGCCGTTCCGTGATCGATCCTGACCATGATCTGGTCCATGCAGACCCTGCCGACCACCGGCGCCCGACAGCCATTTACCAAAACCGATCCGCGATTGGACAGCAGCCGCGAAAACCCGTCGGCATACCCGATCGGCAGCGAGGCAATCTGCTCGCCCGGCTGCGCAGTGTACGTCGCCCCATAGCTGATCGTATAGGGCGGTTCGGTCATGTGCTTGAGATGGGCAATCCGGGTCTTCAGGGAAAGCGCAGGGACCAGTTGCACGCGAGCCTGCTGCTTCATGTAGGCGGATGGGTATAGTCCGTATAAACCTATGCCTAAACGGATCGTATCATACCCCCATTCGGGAAAGGCGATGGAGGCAGCGGTATTGGCGCAGTGAACGCGCGGCAAACGCCTGCCCGTCTCCCGCAAGGCACGCAAATACGACTGGAACCGCTCGTGCTGCTCGCAGACAAGCGTGACATCCGGTTCGTCGGCAGTAGCAAAATGCGTAAAAATGCCCGCCCAGCGGAGCAGGGGACTGTTTTCGAGCGCTTCCACCACGGCAAACAGCTCGTCTTTGGAGCGCACGCCAAGCCTGCCCATGCCCGTATCCACCTTGATGTGAATACCGACAGGCTTGGCCGACGCCTCCTGCAGCAAGCGATTCGCCTCCGTCATCCAATCGGCATGGTAGGCGGTCAGCTCCACCTCCCAACGGCTGGCGGTCACCACTGAATCCGTCGGCGTATAGCCGAGCACCAGGATGGGCGCGGTGATCCCCGCCTTCCTCAGCACGATCGCTTCGTCCAGCATCGCTACGGCGAGCGAGTTCGCCCCGCTGTCCAGCGCTTCCCTGCCGACGTGAAAGGCGCCGTGTCCGTAGCCGTCCGCCTTGACCACGGCCATGATGCCGGTGGAAGCCGGTATGTGGCGGCGGAACGCCTGCACATTGGCCCGAATCGCATCCAGATCCACTTCAACCCAGGTATCGCGGCAGTACGGTTTCATGTCGTTCGTTATCTCCTCTTTTGCAGCTTTTGATAGACAAACAGCCGTTCGTTGAGGTGGTTGAGGAACTGCCGGGACACCATCAACGAATGCCGCTTGCCGCCCAACTTGTACAAATGGCGGCCTTCAAAAATCGGCTCCACTTCCGACAGCGGATATCTCGTCTCCCGACCGCCCATGGAAACGATTAGATGCGTCTTGGTCAGCTTGTACGACGGCCGCAGCGTATACTTGTACACAAATGGCGCAAGGCAGACGACCGCGATCGCGATGGCAAAGGCAAGCACTTTGAAAGCCGGTGATTGTGTGTTGAAAAATTGAGACAACAAGAGCATCCCGACCACAAAGAATAGCGTCTCCATAATGCGCATTTTCATGTTTTTTCGCAGCAGCAGGTCTTTGTAGCCGGACTCTTCCTGGTACAAAATCTCATCGGACGTTTTTTTCATGGATGATGCTTCACCTCATCGCGTAGTTACTTCGACTTTATCGCTTTCTGACGCTGTATGTCAATTCGCTTGTCGCGGGCAGTATGTACTTTTCGTCCACCCCGCTGCTATTCCCGGCAACCCGCTGAAATTCCCGGCACTGCAGTCGATGCGAAAGAGACAGCCCCATACACGACAAAAAAGGACGGCGAATGCCGTCCCGATTGATTATTTACCGCTCACGCCGTACGTGGATTGGGCCACCTTGACCATTTCCTCTTCCGGCAGGTCGCCGGTCAGCGTAAACTCCACGCCGTCCAGTTCCCAGCTCAGGTAGCGCTGATTGTCAGCATTTTGGATCAGCACCCCGATGGTGAAGCCCAGATCGACCGGAACCCCCTGCTCCGAGGACACCGATGTCGCCGTGGGGCGCGCTTCAATCAACTTGTAGTTGTACAAACCCTTGTACTCCAATACGACCGTCCGTTCACCGTCCCGGGTAACCGGCTCGATGTCGCCCTGCTTCACGCCTTCGGGGATGTAGGTGGGCACAATGACGCCGAACTGGCTGGATGGCGGTTTGCTTGTGTCGTTTGCCTGCGACAGCGTCGGCACCACCGGCAGCGAACTGGTGCTCATGTTGCGGTCTTTGTCAAACGCATCCTTGTCAAATTGCGGGTTGAACACAAAGTCGGTAAAGTTGATCGTAACCAGTGTATTCATATTGGAATCCATGATTTCCGCACGCGTCGGCTTCAGCTCCTCCGTCAGCCAGATCTTCTGCCTGGTCAGGGAGCGATTGCCGGAGTAATTGGCCTTGACTTCAAATACGTACTGCTTGTCGTCCATTTCCATCTTGCGTTCCGTGTCGTCAATGATGCTGCGGGCCAGCGTCTCGTACAGATAGAGCGGACCGTTGTTTTCCGGCCAGCCGCTCTGGAAGCGGAAGCTCTTGTTGAGATGCGGCGTCAGGACAAACACCCCTTCATTGTTGCGCAGGATGATCTGCGTAATGCCTCGCTGTTTGGACGTGAGCGCGACACGGTAGTTGGTCGGTTTTTCGTACCACACCGACACGTCGTACTCCATCGCCGTGGAGCCAGTCTGCATCGTCAGTACGGCCTGAGATTTGTAGCCGGCCATCTTGTCCAGCGTGCTGCTCAGGTCATCCACCACATCGTCCGGTGTTTTCTGACCGAAGCAGCCGCCGAGCAGCAGGGAAAAGACCAACAAGAAAACCAGTGGAAAAGCTGCCCGTTTCATTCAAAGAACTCCTCCTTGTCTGCTAATTTCGACAAAGAAGGGCACCCCTGTCTATTTCCTGGGAAATCTGTCAGTCTTTCGCCTCTTCCGCGCACATCGTGTCAATAATCCGTTCGGGTATCGGGGACGCGACATCGCCTTGATCGGCTGAAGACTTACCCTATCTGTTAGAGCAGGTAGTCCCTCCTGATCTACGCGATATAAATCTATGTCCATCCTCGTCCCGATATGCAGACAAGTTTTACAGTTCTTCCACTACAACCTGCGCCACGGCATAATCCCGGCTGTGGGAAATGCTGAGGTGAACCCGTACCCGCTCCGGTGTGAGTCCGACCCGCTCCAGCGCCTCCCTGCTGATGCGCAGGTCCGGCTTGCCTGTGTCCGAAGAGAAGATTTCCAGATCGTGAAAGCCTACCTGGCTGCCAATCCCGGTGCCGAGCGCCTTTGCCGCCGCTTCCTTGGCAGCAAACCGGCCGGCCAGATATTCCGCCCGCCGCGCCTTCTCCTTCCCGTCCAGCAGTGCTTTTTCCGCGTCCGTAAACAGGCGGTCAAGCGCTTTCGTACGCCGCTCGATCAGCGCCTGTACGCGTCCGATTTCCACAATGTCCGTGCCAATTCCCACGATCATACACAATCCCGCTCCCCATTCTTTGATTATGCAGTGACGATATCACCCCATTCTATTATTGGCAAGTGCTGCATCAAATCAAAAAACAAACCCCCGCAAAAAAGCGGGGGTGATTGTTCCTGTTATTCGGTAGGTTGCTGCGCTTGCTGAGCAGATTTCGCAGCGGATTGCTGGTTTTGACGGCGTACTTCCGATACGTTGGTTTCGCTTGCAAATTCGGTAGCGGTGTTTTGCGCAGCTTGTTGTTGCGCTTGGTTGGCACCTGCTTGTTTGTTTTGTTTCGGCATCGTCCATTCACCTCCTCCATGTCACTGAATATAATGTGCACCGCTAGCTATGTATCTATTCCACCTGATTTTTCCTCATCATGCAGCGAAACCACACGGGGACGGCTCAAGGGGCGGTGTCGGTTCGCTGTGGTTTTTGGGCATTCTAAGTGCCGATGGCGGCAGGAGTTCCCCTGTCCCGCCGCGAAGTATTCCCTTTCATTTGAGTACGAAAGGAGCAAACCCACATGGCTCGTACGGTCATTGTCTACACACAGCCTACCTGCGGCCCCTGCCAGGAGGAAAAATTATGGCTGACGCAGCAAAACATCCCGTTTGAGGACCGCGATATCCGCAAAAATGACGCCTATTTCCAGGAAGCGATCCAACTGGGAGCGAGCATGACGCCTGTTACCCTGATCGTAAACGAAGACGGCGAGCAAATCGTCGTTCACGGCTTTGACAAGGAGCAGTTAAAAAAAGCGTTGAATCTCTCTTGATTCAACGCTTCAGACTGAAGACAAACTGTACTTTTTCATTGAGGTTCCGCAAGGATACAATCTTTCCATCGTTGTCAGGCCGAAAGGCCTGCACATTGATCAACCGAAGGTGGAGATAAAGTACGGGCATGGAGTGATGGGCCAAGCGAGCTCCTTTGACGACCGACTTAGCGGAAAAACGAAGACGCGGGAATCAACAGGGGACACAAGTCTCACTTCCTCGAAATACCCAGATGTTTGTCCCCTGCCTGCGTCTCGTTTTGGAGCGGACATCATTCGCTTCTGTGCTGGGCGTCAAGCGAGCGAGCGGGCCCGATCTCCCATGCGCCGCAGACTTTGTCTACACGCTGAAGCGTTGAATCTCTCTTGATTCAACGCTTTTTTCCTGATTAAAGAAATTTTATGCGTAAACATTATAAAGCCGCTTCCAATGCAGAAGCGGCTTCGCCAAATACTCTGGCGCACAGTCGTTTATTATGCGAGCGATTGCACACTCGCTTGTTTTTTCTCCTTGATGAGAGGCGACAGGTCCGGCAAGTGCGAAAGAATCTGCTTTACGGCAGGTGGGCACTCCGTGTTCAGGGAGTAAAACACCCAGGGACCCATGCGCTTCTCCTTCACCAACCCGTGTGTTTTCAATTTGGCCAAGTGCTGGGAAACAGATGGTTGGGATGTTTGCAAAATCTCCACGAGATCGCGTACACAGAAAGACTGTACCTGCAGGAGAGCCATGATCGTCAAGCGTGTTTTGTCGCCGAGAAGCTTGTAGATCTCAGACAAATACAGCACCTGAGTCAAATCCACATCCATAATACCCCACCTTTGCCTTGCATATCTGTTTATCAGTATACAATACACACATAAGGCAGGGAAGATATGATGTCGACAGTTCCGTGAACACCAATCAGACGTCTCTTGTCTTCATTGCTTCCACCAGGCGGTCCGCTGTCCGGGCGGCCAGCGCCATCACCGTGTTGGTCGGATTGGCGCCGCCTGAGGTGACAAACGTGGAAGCACCCGCGATGAACAAGTTGGGAATGTCGTGGGTTTGCCCGAATTCATTGACTACCGACGTCGACGGGTCCTTGCCCATCCGGCAGCCGCCCATCAGGTGGGCCGTGTCGTCGACGACGTGCTGCGGTGTGCCGCCCATCGCTTCAATCAGCCGTTTCATCTGCTCGATGGCGTGCGCGATCAGCTTTTTGTCGTTTTCACCGTAGGAAAAGGTCACTTTAGGAATCGGCAGACCGTACTCGTCCTTCTCGTCGCTCAACGTGACGGCGTTGTCGGGATTGGGAAGCACCTCTCCGACGAGCGTGATCCGGGCGTAGTAGTTGTAATCCAGCATCGTCTCCCGCAAGGCTTTTCCCCACAATAAGGTGCCGTCCATCCGTTCCGCCGCAATCCCACCGGCCATCGCCACCGGTCTGGCTCCATGGGCGCTGAGCGTGTACCCCCGGGCAAATCCCCGGTTCCGGTCCGTCTCGTAAAAATGCTGGGTCAACGCAAGCACAGGCGTCCCTTTGTACAGGCGCACTTCTTCCGGAAGCAGTCCGTACACGTCCTGACTGGAGTGGGTCATGATCGCCTTGCCCACCCACCCGCTGGAATTGGCCAGTCCGTCGGGAAAATGGGGCGTGGCCGAATTGAGCAGCAGGCGCGGCGTCTCCACGACATAGCCGGCGAGAATCACCACCCGGGCTGTCTGCTTGTAGGTGTCGTTGCCGTGTTGAAAGAGAACGCCGGTAACGCGTGTCCCATCGGTGAGAATCTGCGTCACCATGCAGTCGGACAGCACTTCCGCTCCCGCCTGGATCGCTTTCGGGATGTGGTGAATCAAGCCGCTGTACTTGGCGTTGGGCATGCAGCCCTGGTTGCAAAATCCACGGTTGATGCAGGGAGGCCGGCCGTCAAACGGCGCGGACAAAATGGCCAGCGGCGCGACGACGCTGTCGAAGCCCAATTTTGCGCACGCTTCGCGAAACAACTGGGAGTTGGCGCTGATCGGCTCCCGCACCGGAAACGGATACGGCCCGTTGAACGGCCCCCAGGGGAAGTAATCGGGACCGGACACGGCAATTTCCCGCTCGATCTTGTCGTAGTAGGGAGCCAGGTCCTGATAGCGGATCGGCCAGTCTTCGCCTACACCATCCACTGTCTTGGTCATGAAGTCGCTCTCGTGAAACCGCAGGAAAACCCCGGTAAAATGAACCGTGCCGCCCCCTACGCCCCTTCCCGAGTTGTTGTGCCCCAGCCGCAGCGGATTGTTCCCGTCGACCAGGCGGGTCTCCTGCCAGCCGAGGTTTTTCATCGCCAATTCGTCACTGGCAAAATCGGTCTGCGGATTCCAGAAGGGGCCGGCTTCGATCACGACGACGCGCAGCCCGGCCTTGGCCAGTTCGTATGCCAGCACGCCGCCTGCCGCCCCCGCCCCGACGATACAGACATCCGCCCCGTCCGCGTACCGGCGCTGATCCAGCCGCTTGGAACGATGCCCTTCATAATGGTCGATGTGATGCGTAACCCGGTCCTTATTCTCCATCCGCTTTCGCCTCCCAGGGATCCACCAGTCCTTTTTCCACGCGCACATAGCCGCGCGGATACGCCGGTCCGCCGTAGCCGATGTCCGACCAGACCAGGGGGTGAGAGTAATACGCCTCCACCGTGTCGCGGAGCAGCTTGGTGAAAAAGTCGACGGGGTTCAGCTGCGCCCAGGCGGTCGTAGCGGGAACCTGCCCGGCAGCCACCGCTTCCAGCACAGCCTGCTGCTCTTCCCGCTTCAAGCCGGGAAATTCCTCGCCGTACATCTCGCGGCTGGCCTCGTTGACTCCGGCCAAGCCCAGAAGGTACAACTGCTGTTTGGGCGGCACCCCCACTTTCCGCTGCGATTCACCGATCGGACTGGCGGCCGTTTCGTCCAGATGCTGGACCACGTACGTCAGCACCTCCAGCCGGTGGTCATCCACCAGCACGCTGACGATGGACTGCAGCAGTATCGCTTCCGTTTTGGTAAAAAAACGACAGGCCACTTGCGGAGTGCGCCGCTTGGCCACGATGTTCCGGGTGTGAGGGTCCCAGGCCTCGTGTTCCTCCCACACGTCATACGATGGGTAACGGCTCGTTTTCGCCATGCCGCCTCACCCCCAGTACAGGGCCAGCAGCCCCAGGGCCGAGATCGCTGTCATTAGCAGCGGCAGCATAATGGGCGGGCCAACCAAAAAGTTTTGGCTCTGGGAATACCCGCCTACGCGCTGTCCCACTCCCGCAGTATGCAGATAGGCTCCGTACAGACTGCCAACCAAGCCAATCCACATAAACAGGGCAAACAGCACGCGCAGCCACCCCGCATTGTAAAAAGCCAGGACGATGGCGGTCACGGCAAACAAAGGCCCTTCGATCACCGGCACCCACATCTCCCAGCGGCGAAAGTTTTGCCGGGCGTGGAACAGTGTCACCTGAACAGACAGCATCGCAAACGCAAGTCCCACAAACAAGAGCAGCACCCGCTCAAGGGGCCAGCCTTGCCACATTGGTCATCTCCTCCTAGGAATCACATGTTCATCACCAGTGCTGTCCCTATTTTTTCCTCGATTTCCAGCGGCTATTCTCCCAATCGCGGCTCACTGCCCCAAAGACCCGAACCCAGCACAACAAAAAAAGGCCAGCCTGTCCACAGGCTGACCATGAGCGACCCGTTTATCCCGAAATAAGCAGCGTGAGATACAGGCCAGTCAACGTGAAAAACAATGTGGGCACGGTAAGGACGATCCCGGTGCGGAAATACTGGCCCCAGGTAATCGTCACACCCTTGCGCCCCAGTACGTGCAGCCAAAGCAGTGTCGCCAGCGAACCGATTGGCGTAATTTTGGGCCCCAGATCACAACCGATGACGTTGGCGTAGACGAGCGCTTCGCGAACCACCCCCGCAGTCGCCGTGCCCTGGACTGCCAACGCGTCAAACATCACCGTCGGCAAATTGTTCATCACCGAGGACAGCACTGCTGCAGTAAAGCCCGTCCCAACGGTCGCGGCAAACAGCCCGTGGACGGACAGCACATCCAGCCAGTCTCTCACCCAGTCGGTCAAGCGGGCGTTGTGCAGCCCCCAGACGACCACGTACATCCCGATGGAAAAAATCACGACCACCCACGGCGCCTCTTTCACAATCCGGCGCGGTTGAATCGCCGCGCTCTTTCTCGCTGCCAGGTAAAACGCTGCAGCCGCCCCGGCAATCAGCAGCGACACGGGAAGGTGCAGCCATTCACTAGCGAAAAAACCGGCCAAGAGAACGGCCAGAATCGGCCATGACAGGCGAAACAGCTCCTGATCCCGAATGGCCTCACGCGGCTCTTTCAGGTGGGTCAGGTCGCAGCTTCGGGGGATGCTGCGGCGAAAATACCAAAACAGCACCAGCAGGCTGGCCCCCACCGATACCAGCGTGGGCAGCAGCATCCTGCCCGCGTATGCGGCAAAGCCGATGCCGAAATAGTCGGCCGATACGATGTTGACCAGGTTGCTGACCACAAACGGCAAGGAGCTGGTGTCAGCGATAAAACCGCTGGCCATCACAAAAGCGAGCACCACCCGCCCGTCCAGCTGCAGGGCGCGCACCTGCGCGAGAACGATCGGCGTCAGGATCAGGGCCGTCCCGTCGTTGGTAAACAAGGCGGAAACGACCGTGCCCAACAGAATCACATAGACAAACATCTTCCGGCCGCTGCCTTTGGCCAATCGGACCATGTGCAGCGCCGCCCACTCAAAAAAGCCGATTTCATCCAGGATCAAGGATATGACGATGATGCCGACCAGGCTGATGGTGGCGTTCCACACGATGCCCGTCACTTCTCCGACGTCTGCCAGCGTGACCACCCCGCAGGCCAGTGCCAGCAGCGCGCCGCCGACAGCCGGATACCCGATCGACAGTCCGCGCGGCTGCCAGATGACTAGAGTCAAGGTAACTGCAAAAATGATGAATGCAAGCCAGACCACTGTTGTTTCTCCTCTCGCTCATCCCCCGCTGTGTCTGTTGTGTACGCGCGGCGGGACACATACATGAAAAAGAGCGAACCTCAAAAAGGCCGCTCTTCTTATATTACGATACTGTGGAGTTATCCGAAACGCCCCGTGATGTAATCTTCTGTCCGCTTGTCGTTCGGATGTTGGAAGATGACCGGAGTGGCGTCGTATTCCACCAGTTCTCCGTTGAGGAAAAACGCCGTCTTGTCGGAGATGCGGGCCGCCTGCTGCATGTTGTGGGTGACGATGACGATCGTGTAGGTACCCTTCAGCGTGAGCAGGAGCTCCTCGATCTTCGCCGTGGAGATCGGATCGAGCGCCGACGTCGGTTCGTCCATCAGCAAAATCTGCGGTTGGACCGCCAGCGCGCGGGCGATGCAGAGACGCTGCTGCTGACCGCCAGAGAGACCGTACGCCGGCTTTTTCAGCACGTCTTTTACCTCGTCCCAGAGCGCGGCTGCCCTCAGGCTGTTTTCCACGATCTCGTCCAGCGTGACGCGGTCCGTTATGCCGTGCAGACGCGGACCGTAGGCGATGTTGTCGTAAATGCTTTTCGGAAACGGGTTGGGCTGCTGAAACACCATCCCGATGTTTTTGCGCAGACGCTCCACGTCCACGTTGGGGCCATAGATGTCTTCGCCAAACACCTTGACCGTTCCCGTGATGCGCGTGTGCGGAACGTAGTCGTTCATGCGGTTCAGCGTCCGCAAAAACGTGGATTTTCCGCATCCCGACGGGCCGATCAGGGCCGTGATCGAGTGGGGTTCCACATCGAGATGGATATGATGAAGAGCTTGCTGTTTGCCGTAGTAGAGATTCAACTCACGAACCGAAATGACGCTCATGCGGTAATCGCTCCTTCGTTTCTCGTCTTCTCGATCGCGTCGCGGTGGACCACGAGGCCCTCCACCATGCAGTCAACCTGCGCGGCGAAGAGCTAGTCGCATTCAACATGCGGGCAATTCGACAGAGGGAGATTCAGCCGAAACGGCCGCTGATATAATCTTCCGTTTTCTTGTTTTGCGGCGCGGTGAAGATTTTCGACGTGTCGTTCATTTCCACCAGTTCTCCCATCAGGAAAAACGCCGTCTTGTCGGAGATGCGGGCAGCCTGGTGCAAATTGTGCGTCACGATCACAATAGTGTACTCTTCCTTCAAATCCAGCACCAGTTCTTCAATTTTCATCGTGGAAATCGGGTCCAGCGCGGAAGCCGGTTCGTCCAGCAGCAGAATCGTCGGCTGCATGGCGATCGCCCGGGCGATGCACAGCCGCTGCTGCTGGCCTCCGGACAGGGAGAGCGCAGACTCGTGCAGCCGGTCTTTCACTTCATCCCAGAGCGCTGCCTTGCGCAGGCTTTTCTCCACCAGCTCGTCCAGATCCCGCTTGTCATGCACGCCGTGAAAACGGGGAGCGAACGCAATGTTTTCGTAAATCGATTTGAAAAACGGATTGGCCCGCTGAAACACCATGCCGACCACCTGGCGCAGTCCTTCGATGGTGATCTTCTCGCTGTTCACCTCAATCCCGTCCACCACGATCGAACCGGTGACGCGGCAGCTGTCAACGAGGTCGTTCATCCTGTTCAGGCTGCGCAGGAGCGTTGATTTTCCGCAGCCTGATGGTCCGATAAACGCCGTGACCGCATTGCGTTCAATGTCCATGTTGATATTGGAAACGGCGCGTTTTTCGCCGTAGTACACAGAGACGTTGCGCATTTGAATGATCGTGTCAACCGCTGTGCCTGTTTGCATGGCGTTTATCCCTCCCCTAATTCGTTCCCGAAGTCATTTTCTTGTACAGCCAGCTGCCAAACCAACGGGCACCGAGATTGAACACGAGCACAGCCAGGACGAGAATGGCAGCCGCCCCGTCGGCGACGTCCCGGGCATCGGGGGTCAGCCCTTCGCTGTTTACTTTCCAAATGTGCACGGCAAGTGTTTCAGCCGGGCGGAACGGATTGAGCGGAGACGTCGGGCTGAACAGGGAAAAATCGGTGAAATTCAAGGTGGGAGACGACATTCCGGCGGTAAACAGCAGCGCCGCCGCTTCCCCGAAAACCCTGCCGGAAGCCAGAATCGCGCCGGTAATTATGCCCGGCAGCGCCGCCGGCAGAATGACGGAAACAATCGTCCGCCACTTGGTAATCCCCAGCGCCAGACTGGCCTCCTTTTGGCTGCGGGGGACGTTTCGCAGGGCATCCTCGGTAATCCGCACCAGCAGGGGGAGGTTAAACACGGTCAGGGCCAAGGCGCCGGACAGCAGGGAATATCCCCATCCAGTCATGTTGACGAACACCAGCAGCCCAAACAGGCCGACGACGATGGATGGAAGGGAAGACAGCACTTCGATGCTCAACCGGATAAACTGGGTAAACCGATTATCGGGAGCGTATTCAGCCATGTAGATGCCGGCCCCGATTCCCAGCGGCAGGGCAATCAGCATGGTCAGCACCAGCAGGTAGATGGAGTTGAACAACTGCGGCCCTACTCCCCCGCCTGCATTGACAATGTCGGGCGGAGAGGTGAGAAAGTCGAGCGTGAGCTTGTGCCATCCCTGCGAGAGGATGAAGCCAAGCAGCCCCACCAGTGTGCCGATGATCAACAGCGCAATCAGTGTAAGAACAACCGTGGCCGCGCGATCAATAACTTTTGCTCTCATTTGGTCACCATCTTCCTTCTGCCGAGAATGCGCAAGACCATGATGAAGACAAACGACATCAGCAGAAGCAGGAGCGCCATGGACCACAGGGCGTTGTTGTAGGGCGTCCCCTGGATCGTGTTACCCATATTCAGCGTAATCGCGCTGGTCAGGGTGCTGATCGGATCGAGCAGGCCGCCCGGCAGCCTGGTGGTGTTGCCAATCACCATCTGCACAGCCAGCGCCTCCCCGAACGCACGGGCCATCCCCAACACGACAGCGGTCAGGCACCCCGGCAGCGCAGAATGAAGCACCACATTCCAAATCGTCTGCCAACGGGTCGCTCCCAGCGCGAGCGAGGCGTTGCGCAAATCCTGCGGCACAGCCTCAATGGCGTCCATCGCCACACTGGTAATGGTCGGCAGAATCATCAGGGCCAACACGAGCCCCCCAGCCAGCAGGCTGAACCCCAAAACGTCAAACTGCACGCGGATAAACGGCACCAGCAAGGTAAGACCAACGTAGCCGTACACGACCGACGGAATGCCCACCAGCAGTTCGATGACCGGCTTGAGCACTTTTTTTCCGAAACCCGGGAACATTTCCGTCATGAAAATGGCTGCGCCAATGCCCAACGGGGCCGCAATGAGAGCAGCCAGCAGGGTGACGAGAGACGAACCGAGAATAAACGGCAGCACGCCGTATACAGCCGGTTCACCTTCCGGGTCCCATTTTACCCCGATCAAAAACTCGCCCAGGCTCACCCCGTTGACCAGGAACGTCGACAGCCCTTTGGAGGCGATAAAATACGTGATGGACAGCACGACAACCACCAGCACACCGGCGCACGCCATGGCGATAAAACGGCCAGTAACGTTCTCTGTAAACTGACGCTTGTTGTACGTCAGCAGCTTGCGATCGATCGCGGACGTCCGTTCCCCGACTTCCGACGTGCGGTCTGCGCTGATGCGGTTGTTTACGATGATTGACCCTTCCGAACGATGGCTCATACTCTCCCTCCATATGAATCAACGAACATATAAATCAGCGAAACACGCAAAATGAGGGGCAAGTGCCCCCCCACCCCTCATTCTGCTGCCGATTGTCTGTCCATTATTTTTGGGTTACATTGCCTTGGGCGTCGCGCTCCACCTTCATGTCGGTGATGGGCAGGAAGCCCAGGTCCGTGACGGTTTTCTTCTGTACCTCATCGCTCAGAATGAAGTCGAGAAACGCTTTTGCCGTGCCGGTCGGTTCCCCTTTGGTGTACATGTGTTCATACGCCCATACCGGATACTTGTTCGCGGCGATGTTTTCCGCAGAGGCTTCCACGCCGTCCAGTTTCAGCGCTTTTACCGAATCGTCGATGTAGGAAAGCGCCAGGTAGCCGATTGCACCCGGAGTTTCGGCTACGATTTTGCGGACAGTGCCGGAGGAGTCCTCGGTGATGCCTTCTGCTTCGTCATGGCCGTCCAGCGCGAATTTGTGGAAGGTGGCGCGAGTGCCGGAGCTCTTCGGACGGTTGACCAGCGTTACTTTCAGATCTGGGCCGCCTACTTCCTTCCAGTTGGTGATTTTGCCGGTGAAAATGTCAATCAACTGCTGCTTGGTCAGATTGTCAACCGTGACTTTCGGGCTTACCACCGCTGCCATCCCGACTACCGCCACTTTATGGTCAACCAGTTCGTTGGCCGGAATGCCTTGTTTCTCCTCGGCGAAGATGTCGGAGTTGCCGATGGTGGCTGCCCCGCTGGCAACCTGGCTCAAACCGGTGCCACTGCCGCCGCCCTGCACCTGAATTTGCACGCCCGGATTCTTGGCCGTGAAGTCTTTGGCAGCTTGTTCGACGAGCGGCTGCAGCGCGGTGGAACCTACGGCGGTTACCGGCTCGCCGGATACGGAAGATCCGTTGTTTTGCGTATTGCCTTGTTGTTCCGGTTGTGCCGGAGCCGCGTTGTTGCTTCCGCATCCCGCCAGAAGCGCCCCTGCCACGGTCAGCACCATAAGCAATTTGCCGAGCTTTTTCATCTGATGAAAATCCTCCTTAATCATCGGTTTGGATTGTTTCTCTTTCCATGAACAAACTATATCGCTCGAATGTTGCTGAATTGTGGTGCCATTGTAAAGCTTTCATAAAGTTTGCCGATTCGCCCATGCCCCTTCCATAACAAAAAAACGACATGTCCGATATTGGACATGTCGTTTTTCATTATTGGCTGTCTCTTGTCAACGGTTCCGTGATGTCAACGTGCCCCATCAGGGACTCGGTCGGCTTGCCGTCTTCCAGAATCACGATTTGCTTCACTTCGTCGAACTGGAAGAGCGTCTGCTTCAACGCATCAATGGCCAAGGCTTCGCCGCTGGAACCGAGGTTGTACACATTCTTGCTGTCAGCGTCAATGGTCAGTGTGCCTTTGTCAAACGTGACAGAGTGATAACGGAAATCCTTCCACAGCGGGCTGTGTCCCGCCTGCTTCGGTTTTTCCAACAGGGCGATCGCTTTTTTGTACTTGTCGAGGTCATCGGCATACGCGATCTCCTGCTCTTCCTTTTTCAGGTCCGTCAGGTTGTCGTCCGTGTAGTATACGGCGATTGTCTGCTTGGTGAGCTGCGGCTGCTCCGGCTGTTCAGCCTGAGGTTGCCCCGGCTGTTCAGCCTGCTGTTGCTGCGCAGGTGCGCCCGTCTGCTGGCCGGATGGCTGCGGCTCGGGCTTCGCCCCCTGTCCGCATCCTGCCATAAGCAGCACGAGAGCAGCAGCGAGTCCGATCAAACTGCGTCGTTTCATCGGGAACCCCCCTTCTGGTCATGTCGCCTGACTTGCCGCTTACCGGTACGTGAGATAGTACTCGCGAATGGCGGCGGCAAGCGCTTTGGCTACTTTGTCCTGAAACGCCGGCGACGTGAGTTGGGCGTTTTCCGTCGGATTGGAGAGGAAGCCCGTCTCCGTCAGCACGGCCGGCATTTTCGTGTTTTTAATGACGTAAAACGCCGTTTGCTTCACGCCACGGTCGGCAAATTTCGTCGCCCCCTGCAGGTGGCGGTGCACAATCCGGGCAAGGGCCTCGCTGTTGGCGTTGTAGTAGAACGTCTCGGTTCCCCCTGCGGTCGGCTTCGTGAACGAGTTGGCGTGAATCGAGATGAACAAATCCGCATTGCGGCTGTTGGCGAACTCCACGCGCTCTGCCAGGGTCAGATAGACGTCTGTGGTGCGCGTCATCTCCACCTGAAACTCGGGGTACTGCTTCAACTCTGCCGCCAGTTTTTTTGACACGGCCAGGGTAAAGTCTTTTTCCACATTTCCGGCTGTGCCGCTGGCCCCATTGTCGTGGCCCCCGTGCCCCGCGTCGACGACAATCAAAAAGCCTGTCTTGCCGGGAGCAGTCGCAGCAGGCGCCAGTTTGACGGCAATCCCGTCGTTGGTATACTCCAAATTATACTGACTCTTCTGGTTCAGCTCAATGACGACCCGAACCGTCTTTGGCGAAGAACTGTACTGGCTGTAGCGGATATTGGCAATCAACGTGTCGTCTTCAGGCTTGTCCGACGGCGACATCTGATTCGCCTCTTCCGTTTGATCCGGCTGATTCTGCCCATCTGTCTCTTCGACCTCGTCGGCCTTCTGGCTGCCCAGTTTGGCCACCAGGTCGTCGTCCAGCTCGGTCTGCGGCAGATCCAGCACGATGCGGTGCGGTCCCTCCAGGACGAACGTTTCAGGGGTTACTGGCAGCGTGGTGTCGATCCAGACGCTGTCCCCTTCTGCAGCAACACCGGTAAAGCGGCTGAGCCGTTTAATCTCGACGCGGTTGTCCCGTTTGTCCCACGTCATGCGGCCGCCCAATTCCTCTTCCAACCGATCCAGGGGCACGACCTGCTGATCGTCGATGGTGATGGCCTCAGCCGGGTGCTTCCAGGCGAAATCCTTCCATCCCACTTGTTCGGCCACCGCCTGTGCGGAGACGTACAGCGAGTCGCCCATCCGGTAGAAGTCCAGCGACTTGGACGGACTTTTGCCGTTGATCAGCACGGCTGGCGTCTCGTTGGCGATTACCGTGCGGGTGGACGCGTTCCATCCCACCGTGACACCGAGCGATTCAGCGACAAACCGG
Organism: Brevibacillus sedimenti; assembly: GCF_020923495.1. GTDB lineage: Bacteria > Bacillota > Bacilli > Brevibacillales > Brevibacillaceae > Brevibacillus > Brevibacillus aydinogluensis. Next base: position 1,494,245 of record NZ_CP064048.1, on the reverse strand, counting down.
ATCGGCAATAGCATCCGCTGCTGGCGCACGACCGGCGGAGTGTCCAGCTTCACCTGTTTCCCGTTGACCTTGGCTGCCGTGGAATCAAGCGTGAGCACCAGATTATGTACGCCGCGCTTGATGGTGGCTGTCCGCGCGGCCTCATCCCACTTCACATCGGCGCCCAAGCCTTCGGCGATCACACGGATCGGCACCAGCGTGCGGCCGTTTTGGATAAGCGGCGGCACGTCAGGCTTGACAGCTTGTCCATCGATCATCAGGTTCACCGGTTCTTCCTTGGCGCTGCCAGCTGCCGCAGCCCACCCGGGGATGAGCAGCAGGACCAGCAGAACAAAAAATAGTAACGATCGTCTCTTCATCCTGACCTCCTCCGTTGGTATTTCTTGTTTTGGCATAAACTACCGAGCGGGATGCGCCATAGTATTAGACGCAACAAAGGCGGCAAAGTTTGTAGGAGTTTTGGACCAAATTCAGTCGAAAAAAGATAAAATACGTCGAATTATGTCACGTATTTTCCAGTAATTATTAGTTGACAAAAAAGAGGCGCTTCCTTGGAAGAGAACGCCTCAACGTTTGCCCCAGCCCAGAAAACGTCTTTCCTTCCGGCTGGCCTGGGTGACGGATTTGCCTGTCAAACCTGAGTTTGCCAGGAACTGCTGAATCATGGCGATCACGGCCGGGTTGGAAAGCACCTTGATCGACTCCGCCACCTTGGGATTTTTCAATTGGGGAAACGCACTGCTCAAATGAGGAAGCAAGGGCAGCAGGTCTTCCAAGGAGAGCTTGGGTTTCTCCGGCTCCACTTGGACCGGAGCCCTCCGCCGCCGGCCAAAAATCGACCCCCGCCTGCGAGGGACCGGCTGTACCTTCAAGCGGTTGAGCGTCTCCTTCATCTCCTGCAGTTCACTCCGCACCTGGTCCATTTCGCTGATGATCTGTTCTTTGCTGGTGTATTGAGCATCGGCCAACTGGTTCATTTTCTCAAGCAATTGCGCGAGGGAGACGGTGGTTTTTTTCTTGCCTTTCGTCTTCTGAGCGATAGTCTCACCTCCCCCGCTATTTCATTCGCTTCTTGATGTTGTTTAAATCGCCCAGCTTTACACCCTTTTGGGCCAGCTTGTTCATCAGGCTGTTGACGTCCTCCGTTCGAGCCATCCGCCGAAACTGTGCCACGTACTGATCCAATTCCTGCTCGGTAAACGACTTCCCGAACTTTCTGCCCAGATCGCGCATCACTTCCTTCAGCCCTGCGTCTGTCTTCAGCTTATCTTTCGGTATGGACCTGACCAGGTTCAGCAGCTTTCCAAGATCCACGGCTTCTCCCCCTTGGTACGGTTTATTCCTTGTTACTCTATGACCAAAGAGGCTCGGGGGATTGGTCGATTGTCCCTGTCGGATGAAAAAAAGAAGAGAAGCACACGCATGTGCTTCTCGGTTTTGCCCTTATTCAAAGGAAGCCCATTTCCAGTCGACGTTGCCAAGATCGCTGATGACAACCCCTTTGAGGTTCTCCTTTTGCACCCAGGAGTGGGTGTAGTAGTAGATCGGGATGACGGGCATTTCGTCCATGAAGATGGACTCGGCCTCGGCCAGAATCTGCTTGCGCTTCTCCGTATCATTTTCCATGCTGGCCTGATCCAGCAGCTCCTTGAACTTGGGATGTTCCCAACGGGTGTCGTTGTTGCCGCCCATTTTTTCCTTAAACAACTCCAGGAAGTTGATCGGGTCGTTGAAATCACCCAGCCAGCCCTGGCGGCCGATTTGGAATTTGCCTTGGTGCAGGTCTTCGATGTACACCTTCCACTCCTTGTTTTCCAACCTTACATCGACGCCCAACGCTTTTTTCCATTGATCCTGGATCGCCTGGGCGATTTTTTGGTGCCCTTCTGTCGTGTTGTAGGAGAGGGTGACCGTCGGCAGCTTGGTGATGCCCAGCTCCTTCATGCCTTCTGCCAGCAGCTTCTTGGCAGTCTCCACGTCGTTGTCCTTGAAGTAGCCGTCCTTGTTCAGCGCCATGGTCGGCGGTACAGCCCCCATCGCCGGAAGTTGACCGGCCTGCAATACGTTGTCGATCAGGGATTGACGGTCAATCGCGTAAGCAAATGCTTTACGGATTTTTGCATTATTAAACGGAGGTTGCTCTGTATTGAACTTATACCAGTAGACACCTGCGATGGTCTTGTTGTGCATCTTCCCGGATTCTTTCAACATCGGGATGGCGTCCGTCGGCAGTGCACTTATCGGCGCGCCGGCCCAGTCGAGCTCGTCGCGTTCAAACATGGACAGTTCGGTGTTCTCGTCATCTACCATGGAGAACTCGATTTTGTCCATTTTTACCACGTCTTTATCCCAGTAATTTTCATTTTTCACGAGCACCAGCTTGTTCTTGTGCTCCCATTCCGCCATCTTGAACGGACCGTTCCCCACGTGGGTGCTCGCCTGCATCGCCCAGTTCGGGTTGGATTCAACCAGCTTCTTGTTGACCGGGAAATAGGTCGGGAACGCCGTCAGTTCCTTGAAGAAAGGCGTCGGCCTTTCCAGCTTTACTTCCAGCGTCTTTTCGTCCAGCGCCTTGACGCCGACGTCCTCCGCTTTCGCCTTGTTCTTGTTGTACGCCTCTCCGTTCTTGATGTAGTACAGCTGATACGCGTAGGCTGCTCCGGTCTTCGGGTCGAGCGCGCGCTTCCAGGCAAACTCGAAGTCGTGCGCGGTCACCGGGTCGCCGTTGCTCCACTTGGAGTCGCGCAGATGGAAGGTGTACGTGAGGCCGTCAGCGGATACGTCGATTTTTTCCGCCACGGACTCGTGCGGCTGACCGTCCGCGCCGATCCGGGTAAGCCCGTCAAATGTTGCCCGAATAATGGCCGAAGAGGTTGTATCTTCGGAAAGACCCGGGTCAGCCGTAGGCGGTTCGGAGTGCAGGTTCAACCTCAGCACCTGCGAGCCGGTTTTCTTCGCTTCCTCTGCCTGGGACCCCTGGCTTGGGTTGTCGGAATTGCCTCCACACCCTGCAAGAGCGGCACCGAGCACGAGGAGTGAACTCATTGCAATGAAAATATTCTTTTTCATGCCACTTATCCCCCTTGTCTAAATCTTTCCTCAAATATACCTCTATATATGTTGTTTTTAAACAAGTTTTACGTTGATTTAATAAAATTTTATTTATTTATAAAAAAATTCGTTGGAATGATAAACATTCATGCAAAAGTGGACGGCAAACATAAAAAACGCCCGAATCAGCCGATTCGGGCGTCAGAGGAGGGACGGCCTTAGAATGCCGGCACAACCGCTCCTTTATACGTATCCTCGATGAACTTTTTCACATCCGGCGAGTTCAGCTCTTTCGCCAGCTTTTGGATGGCCTCGGAGTCCTTGTTATCCAGACGTGCTACCAGATAGTTGGCGTACGGAGAGTCCTTGTCTTCAATGATCAGTGCGTCTTCGGTCGGCACCAGTTTGGCTTCCAGCGCGTAGTTGGTATTGATCATCGCCAGATCCACTTCTTCCAGAACGCGCGGCAGCATGGCTGCTTCTACTTCTTTGAACTGCAGGTTTTTCTTGTTTTCGACGATATCTTTTACGGTGCCTTTGATGCCAACACCGTCTTTCAGCTTGATCAGGCCGTTTTTCTCCAGCAGGGCCAGCGCACGGCCGTTGTTGGTCGGGTCGTTCGGCAGAGCGATGGTTGCACCGTCGGCCAGTTCGTCAATCTTTTTGATTTTCTTGGAGTAAGCACCAAACGGCTCGATGTGCACTGCCACCACCGGCACCAGGTTCATGTTTTGGTCTTTATTGAACTGCTCCAGGTACGGAATGTGCTGGTAGAAGTTGGCGTCCAACTGTTGTTCGTTCAACTGCACGTTTGGCTGTACATAGTCGGTAAATTCCTTAACTTCCAGGTTAATGCCCTGTTCTTTCAGTTTCGGCTGGATGAATTTCAGAATTTCAGCATGAGGTACAGGCGTAGCGCCCACTTTCAGGGTGATTTCTTTTTGTTCGCCCCCGTCCGAACCGCCAGACGCATTCGGAGCGGTTTCGGTTTTCGTGCCGCATGCCGCCAGAGACAGTGCCAGTACAGTCGACAGAATGGAAACAGCCCATTTTTTCACAGATGATTACCCCTTTCTCTTTCATATTGTTGTCTTTATGGTAAAGATCTTACTTGCGGCTGAAACGGATTACCAATTTGTCTCCCAGCGTTTGCAAGATCTGAACCAACACCAGCAAAATCACGACAGTAACAATCATCACATCGGTCTGGAACCGCTGGTAACCGTAGCGGATGGCCAGGTCGCCCAGTCCGCCGCCGCCGATCACGCCAGACATCGCCGTGTAGGAAACAAGCGCCACGGTGGTAATCGTAATGCCGGCAATCAACCCCGGACGGGATTCAGGCAGCAGCACGTTCCAAATAATCTGCCACTTGGACGCTCCCATCGACTGGGCCGCTTCGATCACACCGCGGTCCACTTCCCGAAGCGACGTCTCCACCAGTCTGGCGAAAAACGGAGCCGCCCCGATCACCAACGGCGGAATCGCTCCCTTGACCCCCAGCGAGGTGCCGACCAGGATTTTCGTCAGCGGAATCAACATGATCATCAGGATGATAAACGGCACCGAACGCAGCACGTTTACGACAAAGGAAGCAATCGTGTAAAAGACGCGGTTTTCCAAAAGCTGTCCCTTGGAGGTGAGAAACAGCAGGACGCCCAGCGGCAGTCCGATCAGGACGGTAAACAGCGTCGAAAAGCCCAGCATCGTCAGTGTATCCAATGTGGCCTTGCCGATTTCCGCCACATCGACGTTTTCAAACGTCAGTCCCATGTTACATCACCTCCACTTCAAGACCGCGCTGGCGCAGGGTTTCGATCGCGCGGCTGTTCTGCTCCGGATTGCCGCTCAATTCGACGACCAGCTGGCCGTAAGGTGTATCTTTCATCCGCGAAATCGTACCCTGCAGGATGCTGAACATCGTGCCGGTCTCCTGCATGGTCTGGAACAGGATCGGCTGGTACGTCTTTTCGCCCAGGAACGTGATGCGCACAATCGTCTGGTCGCCGGCCGCCTTTTCGTGAGCCACCACTTCCCGCAGCTCGGCGGAATCGGCCACCTGCTCCACGAACTCCCGCGTCGTCGGATGCTGCGGTTTGAGGAACACGTCCAGCACCTTGCCTTCCTCGACGATGACACCTCCGTCGATAACGCCGACACGGTCGCAGATGGAGCGGATGACGTGCATCTCGTGCGTAATCAGGACGATGGTCAGGCCCAGCTTGCGATTGATGTCGAGCAGCAGGGCGAGGATCGAATTGGTCGTCTGCGGGTCGAGCGCGGACGTCGCCTCGTCACACAGCAATACTTTCGGATCGCTGGCCAACGCGCGGGCGATCCCGACACGCTGCTTCTGCCCGCCGGAGAGCTGGCTCGGATACTTGTCGCGGTGTGCTTCCAGGCCGACCAGTGTGAGCAGTTCGTTTACCTTTTTGTCAATCTCCGCCTTGGGCCGCTTGGCCAGCTTCAGCGGAAAGGCCACGTTCTCCGCCACCGTGGCCGAAGAGAGCAGATTGAAGTGCTGAAAGATCATGCCGATTTGGCGCCGCTGCTCCTGCAGCTTGCGGTCATCCAGTGTAGTCAGGTCGACGCCGTCTACGATTACGTGACCGGATGTCGGACGCTCCAGCATGTTGATGCAGCGAATCAGTGTACTTTTCCCGGCACCGGAATGTCCGATGATGCCGAAGATTTCTCCTTTTTCTATGGTCAGGTCAATCCCCATTAGTGCGGGGACCGTCTTGCCCTGTACCGTGTAGTTTTTGCGCAAGTTTTGCAAGCGAATCATCCGGTTCACCTCCCTATACGGAACAAACCCCTTTTTCAGCATGAAAAAGGGGTTTGCATCGATATCCGATCACATCCACCCTTCTCATCTCTCAAGATTCTCCGATCTTGTAGGAATTGGCACCGCGACACCCATCTGTGCGATGAGCCGGTTGCCGGGCTTCATTGGGCCTGTCCCTCCGCCTCTCTTGATAAGAAGAATTTCTCCGTATATGCTGTTTGTTTGTATTTTCGTTGATACAAATCGGATTATATTCCATTTAAAAAAACGATGTCAATGGAAAATTAAAGGAAAAGTGCAGGGCGATCTGCCCGCTTGAAGAGAGCCTCAGCTCTGCTTCCCGTCCGTTTCCCCCGCGGAATTGGCTTCCGGTTGGGCTTGCAGTTTTTCCTGAACAAAAGCCTGAACACGTTCCACATCAGGAATAAGGACAGCACCGGCGCGATTGGATTCGCTGAACATCCCCATTGGCGGAAGCTGATACTGACCGGGCTGTTCGGTGTTCAGCGTCAATCCGAGCGAGGCCAGCTTCAACATGTCCAGAGAGCTGATGTTGGTCTGCACGTACGGGGTAATTTCTTTCAAAATGGACGGCAGTTGGATCAGCGTGGTGCCGCTCTTCATCTGGTCGGCCAGCGCGGCCATCAGCTTCCGCTGCCGCTCCGTCCGCGTGTAGTCGGACGTCGCGTCGTGACGGAAGCGGACGTATTGCAGCGCCTTGGAGCCGTCAAGCCGCTGCAGCCCTTTTTTCAGATCAATATCGTACATGCCCTTGTCCGTAGGGTCGCGGTACCGCATGTTTTTCTCCACGTACAGCTCCACGCCGCCGACAGCGTCAATCAGATGCTTGAAGCCCTCGAAGTCGGTGATCACATACCGGTTCACCGGCAGCCCGGTAAACTGGCTCACGGTTTCCATCGCCAATTCCGGCCCGCCTTCGACAATTGCCGCATTGATTCGCGCATGTCCGTGGTCGGGAATCTCTACGTAGGTATCGCGCAAAATCGAAAACAAATCATATCGTTTCGCAACCGGATCAATGCTGAGCAGCATCATCGAATCGGAACGGGGCAGCGCGTTGCTGCGCATGCCGCGCCGGTCAACGCCCATCAACAGGATGTTGACGCGCTCCTTGCCGTCCCACGTGGGAATCTCCGCCGCCTTGGTCGCGCCGCCGGCGGGATGGTCGATTACGTTTGGCTGTTGAATGTCCTCGGCAAATTGATACAGCGAATATCCGTAGTACCCCCCTGCCGCAGCGACTGCCACGATCAGGAGGAGCAGCATTCGTTTCAAAAAGCGCATATGGAAAACGCCACCTTTGTCTCTTTCAGATAATATACTCCCCACTTTGTCTAGTATACTCGAATCCGGTCGAAGGCGGGCACCCTATATTTGGCTGGAATCTTGTTATGTAGGTGCGCATGTGACCTGGCGATGCTTGAATAAAAAATGACACCTCCCTGCTACACGCGGATGAGGTGTCATCACAAACATTGGGCTATGCTATTGTTAAACAGATTGACTGGGCCATCCTGTCACACAGGGACAGCCTCCAGCATTGAGACGGCTGCAGACGTCGGAATGATCCGCTGCAGTTCAAAGCCCGCTCTCCGGAAAAGCGTCCGGAACTCCGCCTCGGTCCGTTCCTTTCCCGTAGCCATGATCATCATTTCCAGATCAATCAACATGGACGGATGCGGTTGATTATTGGCCGGAACGACCATCTCGATCACCAGGAGCTTTCCGTCTTCCCGGATGGCCCGTCGGCAGTTGCGGAAAATGGCAACGGCTTCCTCGTCGTTCCAGTCGTGGATAATGTTCTTCATCATGTACAGATCGCCGCCTGCCGGAACCGATTCAAAAAAGCTGCCGCCGATACACGCGCACCGATCCGCAAGCCCGGCCTCGGCAATGTGCCGCCGGGTGCCCTCAATTACGGCGGGAACGTCATAGATCGCCCCTTTCAGCCCCGGATAAGCATTCAGGATGGCGGTCATTAATCGGCCGTGACCGCCTCCCACGTCGATCACCTTGTCATATGGGGAAAAGTCGTACGCCCGCACCAGCGCCGACGCCATCCGGTTGGACATGTCCGACATGGCCTGGTTGAACTGCTCACCCGCATCGGGATGACGCTCCAGGTACGCAAAAACGCCCATGCCGTGCACGTCCTGAAATGCCGATTTGCCCGTTTTCACCGTATACATGATGTTGCTCCACGCGTCCCGATGCCATTTTTCCCCCATCATGATCGCCATGCCGCGCAGGCTGTTCGCTCCTGACTGCAGATACGAACCGAGCGGCCCCAGTGCAAACCGCTGCTCACCTTCCTCCCGAAACAGCCCGATGCCGCACAGCGCCCTCAAAATGCGATGGAGCGACGGGGCATGCGTCTCGGTCGCCTCGGCAAGCTCGCCGACGTTCTTCGGCCCATCCGCCAGCAGATCAGCAATTCCCAGCTTGGCGGCAACATAGATGGCCTGCTGCACCCATCCCCCGGTGATCCATTCCATGACCCGATCGGCTAACGCCTGTTGTAACTGTGACTTCTTCTCGTTTTGCATCCTGTCTCCCCCGCTCTATGGATTTTGTCTCACTGCCAAGGGTATTCAGGCACGTACAATAAAATTCCAGTTCATTCAAATAATAACGCTCTTTTCCATTTTGGAAAAGAGCGTTTGTCTCCGCGGTTATCTCCACAGTTAAAACTTCAGCTCCGGCAGCTGGTACCACTCGCCGGACATCCATTCGCTTGCCTTCCAGCGCAGCACGTCGGGACGGACGAGCGAAATGATCTCCTGGAAAAAGGCGACCCGCTCGATGTCGGTCATTGGGACAAAGCGGTTTGCCGCCTCCACATCCGCCTCCAGTTCGCTCATCTTGCTGACCCCGAGGATCGCGGTGGACACGGGCAGACTCCAGGTGTAGCGCAGAGCCTGTTCCGTCCACGGCGCCAGTTGGCCCAGCGCCATCACCTTCATCCCGATGACAGCCACGCCTTTTTCCACCGCCAGCGGAACGAATTCGTGGGCAAAGCTGTAGATAAAGTGATCCAGCGCCGACAGGGCGACCAGTGCGCTGTCAAACGGGAAGCGGCGAATGGCTTCCGCCAGCAAACGGGGATCGGTATGGCCGCTGATGCTCAGCTTGCGCACCAGCCCCTGTTCCCGAGCCTCGACGAGTGCTTCCAGGGCGCCGCCCTTGGCAAAAATGGCTTCAAAGTCGTGCGGCTGCATGACGTTGTGCACCCGCCACTCGTCGACGTAATCGGTCTGGAGCCGCTTCAAGCTGGCTTCCAGATCGCGCCAGGCCAAATCACGCGTCCGACCGCCGGTTTTGGTGGCGATCCACACCTTGTCGCGCAGCCCTTTCAGTCCCTTGCCCAGCCGCGTCTCCGACTGGCCGTCGCTGTAACTGGGCGCCGTATCAAAGTAGTTGACGCCTAATTCCACGGCGCGGCGGACAATGGCAATCGCATTTTCCTCGCTGCAGCCGTGTTCATCCACAATGCGCTGGGCGCCAAAGCCCAGCAGGGAGACCTGATGAGGGTCTCGTCCAAATGAACGGGTAATCATGCTTGGTCATCCTTTCGCAACATGCGCCCGGGCGTTCCCCCGCGAACCGCATCCCACCGCAGCGGCTTGCAAGCAGCCTGGCGGCGGGTCCATGGGGGTGCCGGGCTGTGGCAATTCGTTTTTACAACCACGCAGAACAAGACGCCCGCAGCGGAGCGTCTTGCCTCATGTTCGATGTTAGTCGCAATATTTATCGTACGCGTCGGTCAACAGCTTGGAAATGGTCACCAGGTCGTTGTTTTCGATCTGATGGCGCTCGATCATCGTCACCAGTTTGCCGTCCTTCATCAGGGCAAACGACGGCGACGACGGCGGATAGCCTTCAAAGTACTCACGCGCCTTGGCGGTCGCCTCTTTGTCCTGACCGGCGAAGACGGTGTAGAGGTGATCCGGCTTTTTCGGATGGTTGAGCGAGTGAGCCACGGCCGGACGGGCCAGACCGGCCGCGCAGCCGCAGACGGAGTTGACCACAATCAGTGCGGTGCCTTTCAGGTTCGGCAGCGTTTTTTCCACTTCCTCCGCCGTGCGCAGTTCGGTAAAGCCGACGCGGGTCAGCTCGTCGCGCATCGGTTGAATCACTTGATTCATGTATGCCTCGTAGGACATCATGGGGCATTCTCTCCTTTTTTCCGGTACATTTGCTCGTTATCAATTATATCCCGTGAAAGCCCATTGGAGAATGGGTTCCGACACTTTCACCGGTTTGGCCGCGCCTACACTTCCATCAGGATGGTCAAAATCATCGGATTGCGGCCGGTTTTTTCATAAATGAACGGCTTGATCACTTCGTTGATCTGCGACTTCAGCTCGGACCATTCCTTGATCTTCTTGTCCAGCGCCTCCTGCAGCTTCTGGCGGACGAGCACGGTGGCCTCCTGGATCAGCGATTCCGATCCGCGCACGTAGACAAAGCCGCGGCTGACGATGTCCGGGCCGGTCAGGATCTTGAAGTTTTTCATGTCCAGGCTTACCACGACCACCATCAGGCCGTCTTCCGCCAGGTGCTTGCGGTCGCGCAGCACGATGTTGCCGACGTCGCCCACGCCGCTGCCGTCGATCAGGACAATTCCGGCGGGCACTTTGCTCAGCCATGCTTTTTCCCGCGTGCAGTTGAGCACATCGCCGTTGTCCATGATGAAGATGTTGCTCTCCTCGATGCCCACCTGCTGCGCCAGTCTGGCGTGCATTTTCAGCATGCGGTACTCGCCGTGGATCGGCACAAAGTAGCGGGGGCGGATAAAGTTAAGCATCAGCTTCAGTTCCTCGCTGCTGCCGTGGCCGGACGCGTGGATGTCAAATACGTGGCTCAGCACCACGTTGGCTCCCGCCCGGTACAGCTTGTCAATCGTCCGGCTGACGTTTACCGTGTTGCCCGGGATCGGCGAAGCGGAGATGATCACCGTGTCCTCCGGATAAATCTGCACCGAGCGGTGGGACCCGGAGGCGATGCGGGTCAGTGCTGCCATCGGCTCGCCCTGGCTGCCCGTGCAGATGATCAACACCTGGTTGTCCGCGTAGTTGTCGATGTGCTTGACGTCAATCAGCATGCCCTCCGGCATCTGGATGTAACCCAGTTCTTGTCCGATCTGAAACACTTTTTCCATGCTGCGGCCGATGACCGCCACTTTCCGGTCGCACTCCATGGCCGCGTCCACCACCTGCTGCAGGCGGTGCACGTTTGACGCGAATGTGGCCAGGATAATCCGACCGCGCGCCTTTTTCACCACGTCGAGAATGCCTTCGCCCACCGTGCGCTCCGACATGGTAAATCCGTACCGTTCGCTGTTGGTGCTGTCCGACAGCAGTGCCAGCACGTCGCCGCTGCTGCCGATCCGTGCGATTTTGCCGAACTCCGTAGTGGGGCCGACGGGCGTCAGGTCAAACTTGAAGTCGCCCGTGTGAATAACCATGCCCTCCGGCGTGTGGATAACGATACCGAACGAATCGGGAATGCTGTGGTTGGTGCGGAAAAAGGTGGCTTTCAGCTTTTTGAACGGAATCTCCGTGTCCTCCGAAATCGGGATCAGCTTTACCTCGTTCTGCATCCGGTGTTCTTCCAGCTTGGCCTTGACCAGGCCCAGGGTGAGGCGGCCGCCGTAAATCGGCACCTTGATCTGCTTCAACACATACGGAATGGCACCGATATGGTCCTCGTGTCCGTGCGTCAACAGCAGCGCCTTGATCTTATGCTGATTCTCGATCAGATAGGTGATGTCCGGGATGACCAGGTCAATGCCGAACATCTCGTTCTCGGGAAATTTGACCCCGCAGTCGATGATGATGATCTCGTCTTCGTACTCGACACAGTACATGTTTTTGCCGATTTCGCCGAGACCGCCCATCGCGAAAATCTTTACGTCGCTCAATACTCGTTCCTCCCAATAGATTTCGTGCATGTGTTATTGGAAACCCGACCAATGCATGCCACCTTTTATTGTATCACATCGGATCGCCTTCGTTTCATCCAGTCTTGCCATTTTCCCGCATTCTGCAACCGGATCATGAAAAGAATCCGGCAGCAAAAAAAGAGCCCTCATGAACCGCCATCTGCCGCAAGGGCGCAGGGTCTATCTATCATCTTTGGTGGTCCTGGCTGCAGCGAGTATGATGCCGGTAATCGGGCACACTACCGCTCAAGCGATATTTTCTGCGGACATTTACTACGGAGAGGCAGGTGCGCCCTGATGCGTGACCGATTGCACCGACGGGGCTGGATAGCTGCATGTGCGGCGGTGCTGCTGCTCCTCCACGCCCTGCCGGCCTCTGCGCAGCCTCCCTACGCCAAATGGGGGCGGCTCGCGATCGAACACACGATGAAAACGTACCCGCAAGCGGAAATTGTCGACTACCTGCATGTCGGGCGGACGAGCAAAACGCCTGCTACGTGGGAAGAAACGTTCAAGCTGCTGCTCCGGGAGGGCAGACGCATGTGGGCCGTTATCGTGCGGATCGAGTTTGACAAGCAGACGGAGAAGGTCATCGCCATCCGTTTGGAAGAGACCGGCTGAACAGCCAATGTGACGAAGAGACCCGTGATGTTTGAATGGAACCGTCCATGAAACAGATGAACCCGCCCCGGGACTGAACACGTCAGGTCCGGCTTGGGCGGGTTTTGTCGAATATTGATTTCCGGCAGAAGCACTCCCGAATGGCTGACTAATCAGCCAACAGCTCAATGTCTTTCAACATGCTGTCCATATCCATTTTGGACGCCATCCCGTACACGCGGCGCATGTTGCCGTCCTTGTCGACGAGGAACATGACGGCGGTGTGCGCAAACGAACCGTCTGGCTGTTTCAGCACGGCGATGCCAAAGTCCTTGGTCACTTTTTCCACGGTGGCTTGATCGCCGCGCAGGAAGTACCAGCCGCTCAGATCGGCACCAAACTTGTCGGCGTACTCCTTGAGCACGTCCGGCGTATCCCGCTCCGGGTCAAAGGTGATCGTCACAAACGCCACCTTGTCTTTGAACAGCCCTTTGGCCTTCAGCTGTTCCTGCATCTTGGCCATGTTAAACGTCGTGGCCGGGCAGATATCCGGACAGTGGGTAAAGATGAACTCCACCAGCCGAACCTTGCCGTTGGTTCCGGACAGGGTAAATGTGGACCCGTCGATGTTATCCAGCGCAAAGTCGTTTATCTGCTTCATGACGGGGATCTGACTTTTTTGCCAGTACTGGTAGCCGAATACACCGACGACGAGCATCCCCAGCACGGCGGCCAGCACGGCAAACCAGTAGCGCTGCCAGAACGACACTTTGCCTTCGCTCATATCACGTGCCTCCTCTTCCTGATCGCGCTGTTGCCAAATGGCGATCACGCGCGTTTATCTCTGCACCGATACGTTACGCTTCCGTTTCTCCCGGCCAAGCGAGCATACCGCCCACCATGTTGGCCGCATCGAAGCCCAATTCCTGCAAATACTGGGTGGCCATGTGACTGCGGGCGCCGCTTCGGCAGACCAGCACGACCGGTGTCTCCTTGTCCAGCTCATCGACGCGATGCGGCAAAAAGCCAAGCGGAATCAGTTTGGCTTGCTTGATGTGGCCCGCATTCCACTCCTCCAACTCGCGCACATCGATAACCTGCACCTTCTCTCCCGCAGCCAGCTTCTCCATCAGCTCCTGCGGCGTGATTTCCTTTACCCCTTGTTCCGCCATATGTACAAGCCTCCTGTATCTTCATAAATATGGATTCCATACCGTCACCCATCATACCATACCGGCGGCTGTTTTCGTATATGACCCTCCCTGCACGGACGTGTGTTCAATAATTCGTCAGAATCAGGAAAAATATAGAAGGAATTTTTTGGGCGGGCACCATCACACGAAACGCAATCACAACAAATCCCCTTGACTTACCCGGAAATTCTTATTGACCAAACCCGGCGGCCCCCCTATAATACCAAGTAAGCACAATTTGCAAAATCTTTCGATTTCATCAAGAGCGGCGGAGGGACAGGCCCAATGAAGCCCGGCAACCGGCAAGCATCCTGCTTGCATGGTGCCAATTCCTGCAGAATCCCGGATTCTGAGAGATGAAACGGCCGCTTGATTCGGAATGACCGAAGCCTTCTTTCTCTCCGGAAGAAGGCTTCGCTTTTTATCCATTCATTTTCATGCAGGAAAAAGGAGAGATGACCATGTCGGATCAACGTCAGTGGAAGCCGGAAACCATTGCGCTGCACGGTGGACAGTCGCCTGACCCGGTGACGGGCTCGCGCGCGGTGCCGATTTATCAGACGACCTCGTACGTGTTTCGCGATACGGAGCACGCCGCCAACCTGTTCGGGTTGAAAGAGGCGGGCAACATCTACACGCGTATCATGAACCCGACCCAGGACGTGTTTGAACAGCGGGTCGCCCTGCTGGAAGGCGGTGTCGGGGCGCTGGCCACTTCCTCCGGGCAGGCGGCGATTACCTTTGCCATCCTCAACATCGCCCAGGCCGGAGACGAAATCGTCGCCTCCACCAGCCTGTACGGCGGCACCTACAACCTGTTCTACCACACGCTGCCGCGGTTCGGCGTCACCGTTCACTTCGTGGACCAGTCCAATCCGGACAATTTCCGATCCAAAATCAACGAAAAGACAAAAGCGCTGTTCGTCGAAACGATCGGCAACCCGCGCATAGACGTAGCCGACATCGAGGCGATTGCCGCGGTCGCTCACGAATACGGAATTCCGCTGATCGTAGACAACACCTTTGCCACCCCGATCCTCTGCCGTCCGTTTGACCACGGGGCCGATATCGTCGTGCACTCCACCACCAAGTTCATTGGCGGACACGGCACGGCCATCGGCGGCATCATCGTTGACTCCGGCAAGTTCGACTGGAGCAGCGGCAAGTTTCCCGGCCTGACCACGCCCGACCCGAGCTACCACGGCATCGTCTACACGGAAGCGTTCGGCCCGCTGGCGTACATCGTCAAGGCCCGGGTTCAACTGCAGCGGGATATCGGGGCAGCTGTCGCGCCGTTCAACGCCTTTTTGTTCCTGCAGGGGCTGGAAACGCTGCATCTGCGCATGGAGCGGCACAGTGAAAACGCTCTGGCCGTCGCCCGTTATCTGCAGGCACATCCCGCCGTGGAGTGGGTCAGCTATCCGGGATTGGAGAGCGATCCGCACTACCGCCTGGCGCAAAAGTACCTGCCAAAAGGTGCCGGAGCCATCCTCACGTTTGGCGTGCGCGGCGGCGTCGCCGAAGGGAAAAAGCTGATCGAGTCGGTCAAGCTGTTCTCCCATCTGGCCAACGTCGGCGATTCCAAGTCGCTCATCATCCATCCGGCCAGCACCACCCACCAGCAGTTGACGGAAGCGGAACAGCTCGCTGCCGGCGTCACCCCGGGCCTGATTCGCCTTTCCATCGGGACGGAGGCGATCGACGACATCATCGCCGATCTGGAGCAGGCGCTGAAGCAGGCGCTGAAGCAGGCGGTACCCCAGCAGGTTGGCTAAGGTACGAGACAGGTCAACGCACGGGCGCCCGTCGCGCGCAAAGCGTCCAAGGATGGCGAGCGTCCGCGTTCGTTTGCATCAAACAGCGAAGGGAGTTCCCCTTCGCTGTTTTTCTATTGCAGGACGCCGGATTTTCCACATTCGGGCGCAAGATTACATCATGGTGATATCGGGATTCTCCTTCTCTCTATTGCCTTCGCCAGTCATACACGTCATTGTTTAAAAGATTTAACGAATGACCGTTAATAACAACAGTGTGATCGTCCTTCCATTCAATAGATGCTGTATCAACGCGATACTCCCAATAGATATTGCGTTTTTCCCCTGTACTTGTTACCAGTTCACCCCTGATCGCTGTAGAAACAGTAGCGCCGCCGTCAACAAGGTATAGTTTGATGACGTATTCATTTGAAGGCGAAGCCGATTCCTTGATGAATGTCCCTTCTGGAAGATTGGACATCGAGAAAAAGAAATGGTACACGACGATGCCAACAAGAGCAGCAATCAAAATCAAGACGACCAAAGCCACGAAAAGCACTTTCTTTATCCGCAAAGCACCAGCCCCTTTACCTATTATTTATTGAATTACGTTTTGTCGGGATTTTCGGCTCGCTCGTTTCCCTGCGATTTTATCAAACCCCAAAAATTTTATGAAGATTTGGCAAAATAAGGTGTCGCGCTGTATAATACCTTCCATACTGGAACTACCGGTGCCCTATTTTCCGATAAAGGAGACGTCCGCATGATCCATCGTCCTTTGGACACATTGCTGGAAAGCATCAACCGCGTCATTGTCGGCAAGGCGCCGCAAATCCGGCTGCTTGTGACGGCTCTATTGGCCCGCGGCCACGTGCTCCTGGAGGACCTGCCCGGCATGGGCAAGACCGTGTTGGCCAAAACGCTCGCCCAGGCGATCGGCGGTACCTACAACCGGGTGCAGTTTACCGCTGACCTGCTGCCTTCAGACGTGGTCGGGCTGCACGTGTTCAACCAGCGGACCGGCGAGTTCGAGCTGCGTCGGGGACCGGTATTCGCCGACGTGCTTCTGGCTGACGAGATCAACCGGGCCACGCCGCGAACGCAATCCGGCCTGTTGGAATGCATGGAAGAACGGCAGGTAACCATCGAAGGGGTGACACTCCCCCTGCCGCCGACGCTGTTGGTGATCGCCACGCAAAACCCGATCGAATCAGAGGGAACCTATCCGCTTCCGGAAGCGCAGCTGGACCGCTTCTTGTTCCGCCTGTCGCTTGGCTACGGCAGCAGGGAAGACGCCCGGGAGATCCTGCGGCGGTTCCGGACAGGCTCACCGCTGGAGCAGGTGAAGCCGGTGATCACCGTCGACGAGATCGCTGCCATGCAGCGGGACGTGACAGCGGTGCACGTCAGCCCCGCCGTGGAGGAGTACATCATCGATCTGACGGCAGCCACCCGTCACCACCGCTCCGTGGAAACGGGTCTCAGCCCCCGCGCCATGATCGCCCTGCTGCGCTCGGCGCAGGCGTCCGCTTACCTGGACGGGCGCACCTACGTCCTGCCTGACGATGTCAAAGCCGTGTTTCCCGCTTTGGCCGTCCACCGCATCCGCCTGTCAATGGAAGCGGAACTGCACGTGACGGAGCAGGAAGTGATCGACGACATCCTCAAAAGCGTGGCGGCTCCGGTCGAAGAAGGCGTGTGATCCACACATGAGCACGAGACAGGTGTATCACGTCTTGGGGTTTCTCTGCCTGCTGTTTGCCCTGTTTTCGGGCAGCCGCTTTCTCTGGCTGTTTGGCGGCTTCTACTTTTTCATGACGCTGGTTCACCGCTGGTGGCGGGCCAATCTGCCGCGCTGGGTTCGGCTGGAGTGGAATGCTGACCTGCGCCGGGTGATGCAGGGGATGCCCGTCACCATCCGTTTCACGCTGCACAACCGCTCCTGGCTGCCGCTGCCCGGCACGGTGATCTCTCTGTCCTTTCCCAAACACGTGACAGTCGAGGGAGCGGATGAGGTGACAGCAAACAGACAGCGCTGTACAGCTCGCTTCCGCTTGGACCTGCCGCTGAGGACAAGCGCGGAACGCACGTTTACGATCACCCCGCACAAGCGCGGCCTGGTGTGGCTGACGGAAGCCCAGGCGGACACGCTCTCTGTGTTTGGCGAGGAACAGGACCCGATTTCGCTCCCGCTGTCGTTTTCCCTCCTGGTCTATCCGCTGCCCTTGGCGCTGCCTCCGCTGTTGGCGGCGGCAATCGAGCCTGACGGCGGCAAGCTCACGCGCAGACGCCGGGAGGAGGATGTCACGTTTTTTCGCGGCGTGCGCGGTTATGTGCCGGGAGACCGGTTAAAGCACATCCACTGGAAAGCCAGCGCGAAAACCGGCGCGCTGCAGACGCGGCTGTTTGAGCCGACCGCCCGCCCCAGCTGGAAGGTGGTGGGACACATTCTGCCGTCCTACGAACCGCTGCTGCAGCGGAACAATGAACCGGCGAACGAGCGGGTCATCTCCGCTCTTGCCGCGCTCTCGGTTCTCTGCCGCCGCCAATCGCTGTCCTGCGACATGTTCCTGACCGTGAAACAGCGCGGCCGGGAGCAGTTCCACCTCCCTCCCGGCAGCGGCAAGGCGCACCACATCCAGGTCATGACCCAACTCGCCCGCCTGCATCAGTACCTGCCGACTTCGCTGGCGGCCGCATTGCGGCGGTTGGAACACGGCGTCACCCGTGACACGATCCTGATCGTCACCCCGCGTCTGGACGAGCCAGCAGTAGAAGCAGTCAAACGGCTGGTGCGGCGCGGTCACAACGTCATGGTGCTGGACGTGTCGCAGGAGCAGCCGGTCCTGCGCCGGCACGAGTCCGCCCGCGCCCAGGCGAGGAAGGAGGTCTTTTCATGACGTGGTCCATGTTGGGACGCAGGATGCTGGTGTTCTGGATGGAAGCGCTGCTGACGGCCTCCGTGCTGATGCTGTTCCAGTGGCTGCCGGCCCAGCCGGAAAGCATGATCGGCTTTGTCCTGTTCGCCGTGCTCCTGCTCTCTCTGGGAAGCTGGCTGCACCAGGGAGGAGGACGCCATCTCCTGCTCCACCTGCTGCTGTATCCGCTGGTGGCTTCCGTCGGCGGTCTGTGTTTTGCCGCGTTCGGCTCCTGGCTGCTCGCCCTGCTTTTGGCCGCCCTCTTTTACTCGCGCATCCATACAGCAGCATCAAATCCGTGTACGCCTGTCCACCTGCGCAACCACTTTGTGCTGGCGCTGATCATCTGCTTGTTCCAGCTGGTAGTGGCCGGTCTGTTCGGCGCTCTGACCGCCCCGCAGACGTATGACGTTCGGGCGTATTACGCAATCCTGGCCTTCGTGCTCGCCAGCTACCTCTTCACCTGCTGGGGAGAGCACCTGACCCGTGAACAGCCAGGCGGCAGTGCCGCGCCAATCTCCCTGGCGGCCGCCATAGGCGGTCAACTGCTGGCAACTCGGCTGCTGCTGGTGGCGGGATACATCCTCGCAGGCAGCGGCCTGCTCTGGCTCCTGGCATGGCTCTGGGGGCTGGTCAAAGGACCGCTGGGAGACGGTCTGTACCAGTTGACCAGTCCGCTCCTGCAGGGAACGGCTGCGCTGTTTGGCAAGCTGGCGGACGTCCTGAATGGAAACGGCCGCGTCAACGAGCCGTTCAACAACGAAATGGATGTCCCCGAACTGCCTCAGGAGGAGTTTGCTCCGACCGGTGACGAGACGCTGTTTTCGCAGGTGGCGCCTTACCTGATTGCATTCGGCTCGGCGCTGGCCCTCGCCAAGCTGGCACAGTACATCTGGGAACGGCGCTACCGGCACGTCGGCGGCACGGCTGTCTCCCCTGCTTCGGCTGATACCATCTTGCGTCCGGTCGACGAAGACGCATCAAGTGACGACGATCCCCTCTGGGAGCAGGATGCGTTGGTGCGCAGCCCGGCCGGTCCCATCGACGATCCGGTGCGGTACGCGTACTACCGGTTTCTTCAGCACATGGCCAAAGCGGGGCTGCGGATCGAACGGCACGAGACCAGCCACGAATACTTGCGGCGCATCCGCTCGCAGTGGGCCAACGCCGACGCAGTAGAACTGGCCGAACAGATCACCAGTTACTACGAACGGTACCGCTACCGCCAACTGCCTCTTTCGCCGGAAGAACGGAACCATCTGGAGCAGTGCGTGCGCAAGCTGCGGGACGCAACCAAGCGCAAATGCAAATGATGGATTGGCACAACCGCGCCCTTCCCCGGCGTGCTGCTTGTACCGTGAGCACCTCCGTCTTTTTTGTGGAAACGGCATATGATCAGACGGGCAGCATGGTGTTGAAATAGAGGAAAGCTGCCGTTCATTCGAGCGTTTTCCCGGAAAAACAGCGGGATTGAAACTCCCCGCTAGCGGCCGTCCGGCAAATCCGGCATTAAATACCCGTACAAGGAGGGATTCCATGGAAAGCCTGATGCATCTTGAGCAAGCGTTTACCCGACTGTTTCGCATGGACGAGTGGGAATCCGATCCCGGCTTCAGCCGTTTCATTCCCATGGTGTACGATCCGATCGGGTTTGACTGGCGGCGGTTTTTCGAGGCGGAGTTCGTCCGCCGCTTCAACGGCCTGA
Organism: Brevibacillus sedimenti; assembly: GCF_020923495.1. Lineage (GTDB taxonomy): Bacteria > Bacillota > Bacilli > Brevibacillales > Brevibacillaceae > Brevibacillus > Brevibacillus aydinogluensis. Next base: position 1,474,271 of record NZ_CP064048.1, on the reverse strand, counting down.
TGCTCAAAGGACGCGAACAGGTACACACCGTCTTTTTGGCCGTCTTCCCGACCGAAGAGGTGCTGAAGCGCTTCCTGGACGAGTCAGCGCCGGGCGACCTGTTGTTCATGCACCACCCGCTGCTGATGGAATGCGGCGACCCGCGCGGCCGCTGGGGCAGGGGGTTCGTGCCGATCGGGCAGGACTTGCTGCTGGCGCTAAAGGAGAAAGAGCTCTCCGTCTTCACCTGTCACCTCCCGATGGACACCAGTTGGCCGCTCGGCACTGGCGGCGCCATCATGGAAGCGCTGCAGGCCGAACCGATCAAGCCGTTTTGTCCGGCAGGAAACGGACATGTCGGCATGATTTGCCGGGTAACGGCGACGGATACCCGCTCCTTAATCGATCGTTTAATCACCTTGTTTGACATTCCCTACGTCGATTTTGAGGGGAAGGAACGGGCGCGCATCGAACGGATCGCCATCCTCCCCGGCTGCGGTGACGTGGCCGCGATGATGCGAGAGGCGGAAGCCAGCGGAGCCGACGCGTACGTGACGGGAGAGATCCACTGCCACATCGACAACGAATACGGGCGCACCAATTACGCCGCAGTCATGGCGTACGCCGCCGAAACGTCCATGTCGCTGATTGGCGTTTCACACGCCGCCTCGGAATACCTCGTGATGAAAACCCAGGTGAAACCCTGGCTGGAAGAGCGCTTTTCCGTAAATGTGACGCTGCTCCCGCAGTCGCGGTGGTGGTGGTAGGCGATCACGATCATGTACCTTCCTGCCATACCGTTTCGCTTTCTGCACGGCATTTTGCCGTGCCAGCGTGTAGACAAAGTCCGCGGCGCATGGGAGAGCGGGCCCGCTCGCTCGCTTGACGCCCAGCACAGAAGCGAATGATGTCCGCTCCAAAACGAGACGCGGGCAGGGGACAAACATCTGGGTATTTCGAGGAAGTGAGACTTGTGTCCCCTGTTGATTCCCGCGTCTAGCGTTTTTCCGCTGAGTCGGTCGTCAAAGGAGCTCGCTTGGCCCATCCCTCCATGCGATGCCCATTGTCTTCCGCTTCGGTTGATGAATGGGCAGGCCTTTCGGCCTGGAAATCATTTTTTGTGGACGCTAACTCAATGAACCATTTGTCTTCAGTCTGGCACGGCATTTTGCCGTGCTTTTCTATTTTTCCTGAAACATTTTGGTTGTTTTTAGCCAAAACAAGCGAAAAAGGTTGGGTGTGCGCCTATTTTTCTGTAACCAACGCCAATCCCTTTGCGGTATATCTGTATGTTTTTCTTGCAGAATCAATCCCTGACTGTTCTTGAACGTGAAAGAATGGACGAGTATACAAGACACTCCATGCCTTTGTCAGCTTGTTTACATCTGCACTGACAATCCGATTGTCCCTCCATGTGTAAATCCGGGTATGAAACACATCAGGGCTCCCGTAGGATGTTACAATTTCCTCCACGCCATCCTCATCCAGATCTGCTATATCTGCAACAGGTTCAGATAAAACCAGAAAAATGGACGGCTTCTCTTCCTCGATGGTTATATAATAGCGGAACGGACAGTTTGCTCCGCATAACCCTTCCACTTTAATTACAGATTTATGGAACAGGGACGATGTCTGAATATCCAGCCTGTCAACATAATGTAATGCACCTACATCTCCAAATTCATACAAGTCATCTCCAATTTGAATGCCTCCAATCAAACGGAGTGGATCATCCTCATCAACCTTCAAGAACGAAAACAGTTTGACGGTATCAAGCTGTTCCTCCTTTACGATCTGCTTGATTTTCCCCCTATCCAGTAACGTCACCTGTTGTTCCACCTTTACTTCTTCAAATGAAAGGGGGATGGTCGTTTCTTGTTCTGCGTTTGTGGATGCGGCAGAGGTATCGTCTCCGTACGTCTGGGCAGGGGAACAACCTGCAGCTAACAGGCACATGAAGAGAAAAAGCAGCACCATGTGCTTCAATCTTGTCACCTCAGGTGTTTGGTCGACTTGAACAAAATGAATAAATTTCCAAAACATTATAAATCGGAGTGAGCCCCCTGTCAAAACAGCGCAAATCCTCTATGTACACCAAGAAAATGAAAAAAGACACGGGTTTCTGTCCCGTGCCCCATGAAGATTCGCTCACCCATGCGTCATCCTGACGTCTAACTGCCCCGCCCTGCCTGCCTCGTGCTGGATTTGAGGGCGGCTGCGCGTTCCAGGGGAAAACGCGTCTTTTCGGTTCGTTCGATTTGCGTAATTTGCGACTCGTGCACGACGATGTGCAGGGTACCGTACTCCAGACCTTCCAGTGCGCGCAGGATCATCTCGATGCGAAAATCGGCGAGCTCTTCGCGATTCCGGTTCGCCATGTGATTCACTCCTGTCCAGCCGTTTTTCCTTCCCGGTCCGTTCAACCGCTGCCTGTCACTCCAGCGATGCAGGGCACGGTTGATTTGCCGGAAGCGGGAGTGGTTTGAAGAAAGCATAATTCTTATTAATCTTATGTGTCAAGTCGGAATTAGGTGAACATAAAGGTTACAGCCGCTTTCCGATGGACGAACACGAGCGCTTGCAAAACAGGATGGGGACGTTTTTCGCCTTTGCCTGATGTTTTACGTGCCACGACAGATTGTGATTCACAAAGTCGGTAAACACGACGATCAGTTTGGTGTCGACAGGAATATGTACCTTGTATTGGGAGTGTTTTCGACCCGTTACGTGATAAATCTGCCGGTATCCCCTGCCGTGAAGCAGCTCGGTAATATTCCCCAAGCGGTCTCCTCCGATGACCAGCACTGCAGACATTGTTTTCCTCCCTTCTACTGATGCTAACCGGTATAAGCCCGGCTGAAAAAAAAGAGATTTCTCCCTTTGGGGAAAAACCTCTAGTGGTCTAGTCGGTTTTACCGCGGCCGTTAAATTCCGATTAAACATATCGGTTTTTGATAATTATACGGTGCCAACTTCTCGGTTGTCAACCGCTTCCATCTTATCACGGCCGCGAAACCGCGCTTGTCATCTGTCCATTACCATTTCCCGCCCGGCAGAACTGCCCGTTTAAAAAGCACGTTCGTACTGTTTGGGCGGAACAACCTCGCCGGAGACGGTACGGATCGCGTGCAGCGCCCAGTACGGGTCGCGCAGCATACCCCGGCCCACCGCCACCAGGTCGGCGTCGCCGTTGCCCAGTGTCGCCTCGGCCAAATGAGGATTGTCCAGATTGCCCACGGCGATCACCGGCACATCCAGCGCTTGCTTGATCGCCCGAGCCATCGGCACCTGATAACCGGGGTGGATGCCAGGCCGTCCCCCTGAACCGATCGGACCTTCGCCTCCGCTGGAGATGTGGAAGATGTCAACGCCCGCTTCCTTGTAGCGGCGGCACAATTCCGTGCTGTACTCCAGGCCGTAGCCGCCTTCCACGTATTCCACCGCAGAGATCCTCATGATCAGCGGCATATCCTCCGGCATTACGCTCTTGACTGCTTTGATCACCTCCACGCCAAACCGCGCGAGGTCCTTGCCGTATTGGTCGTCACGCTTGTTGGTGAGCGGCGAGTGGAACTGGTGAATCAAATAGCCGTGGGCGCCGTGGATTTCGATGGTGTCCATACCGGCTTCGACCGCCCGTCTGGCCGCTTCCCGGAACTTGACGACCATCGCCTGCACTTCTTCCGTGGTGAGAGCGCGGGGCGTCTTGTATTTTTCGCTGAAGGCGATCGCAGACGGCGCGACCGGCACCTCGGCATCCTCCGCCTTGCGACCGGCATGCGCGATCTGCACACCGATTTTCGCTCCGTACTCGTGCACCTTCGACACGATCCGAGCAAACGCCGGGATCTGTTCATCCGACCACAATCCCAGGTCGTAGTCGGAGATGCGGCCGTCCGGTTCGACGTCGGTCATCTCCATGATGATCAAGCCAGCTCCACCGACAGCACGCGAGACGTAGTGGACAAAGTGCCAGTCGTTTGGTTTCCCATCCTTGGCCTCAACCGAGTATTGACACATGGGCGGCATAACCACCCGGTTTTTCAATGCGAGCCCTTTCCATTGAAAAGGGGCAGACAAGAGAGCCATGACTACCACTCCTTCCTTTTTTTTCATCTTCGCAAAAGACCGCCTCATTTTGCAACGTCTGGCTGCACTTTGCTACACTTTGCCCCCCTGGACGCCAAACGAGCACCTTTTGCCCAACAACATCCCCAAAAAAGCAAGGAACTCTCCCTATACGGGAGAGTTCCAGTTTGCTGGTCGTCACGAGCGCGAGCGGACACTATCACCCATGCGCCACGGACCTTGTCTGCACGCTGAGCAAGACAGTCGTACAGTCTGTTTATTTTTCCTGAAGCGTTATATATTTGACCGGATTGGTATCAAAAACGACTTTTAGCAAATGGTCATTTCCTGCATACTCCAGAATGAATGTGTCATCACCCGAATCATTCAGCACCTCACGAGAAGGGGTTCCCAGCTTTTCCTTAATATCAAAAGGTTTGCCGGTAAGATTCACGATTTTGGGGTCAGCAAATATAACGATAACTTTGCTATTCTCGCTGAGCTCATCAATGGAATTGGCATAATCCTCAAATCCCAGACTAAAACCATCGTAATACATGGCAAACCCAAATTCATCATTTCCAGTACGAGCCGGTTTTCCCAACTTCTCGATTACTTCCTTTTTCGTTGCTCCGAGTCCAATTGACACACCATGTAATTGTCCATTTTTCGCCTTCTCTAACACGTCAGATGTAACAGGATTCGTTGAATGGCCCGCCACTGTTTCAGAATCCAGCTTCTTTACAGTGTCAGATTTTTCAGAATGAACGAGGCTGCCGTCTGCTGTTTCAGAACTTGTCGAACACCCGATTAACACCATTGAACAAAGAAGCCCCACACAAAAAAGCGTGCGATACATTCTACGCAATGACATCACCTTCTCCTCTCAATGAGATATATCCATCTGGTGGGATATTCCCAATTATATTAATGAAATGGATTATTTTTCAACATCTTTGCATGCCTGGGGGGAACCAATTTTCCAGGCATGGTACAGACTGCCATAAGCCAACTGACTATGTCACATTCGACTGTTTGGAAAGCCTCCAAGATGAACAAACTTTCAGCGCTTTATACTTCCTCGCGATCTGCCAACGTAGCTGATTTTTAAACGAGATACACCGATGTCCTTCACTGTTTGACATTCGGAGCTGAATGCTTTTTGATAAGCCTTCAGCAGTTCCAGAACAGTCCCAAAAGTACTGTGCCCCTCTACATACGAGCTGTTAGGTTTCTACCCAGCAGAGCGCTGATTCTCCTTTACACCGGCGCTTGCTTCAGTCACACATTTTTCATTTTATTCATAGATACCCTCTAAATTCCGGTAATAAATGAGATAACTATTGATCGGCTCTTTTAAAAACATATTTTCCTACCTAATTTTTTGCCATTTATCAATAAAATTTTCTTAAGTGCTTTAAAACTAGTAAATCACCTGATTTTGCGCAATGTTTAAATATCGAAAGGTGAAAGAATTGTCACTTGTGGGAAGGAGATAGTAATGACTACATTCGCAGCCCCTGTGTTTACGCTTATTGTTTAATGGTCCTTCTCTACCCATACACAATACTTTCGTCATGATTTTCATTTGTTCCCCTGGAGCCGGGTATCCCAACAGATACCCTGGGAATTCCTAATACCTATACACACTAACTGTTATCCCCTTCCGCAGTCAGGAAATATTTTGATTATTTGTAGTTGTACGCCATAGCTATTACTGAAACTACGAACTTCTAAGTCTAACTGCTTCACCCTCCCCTCAACTGCAGCATGATATTATATAAGAAAATTCTAGAAATTCCAAATTATAATTTTTGTAACAAAATGGTAGAATGAGGGTACAAATTATAATTTTTGGAAGAGGGGTTGACAAGAAGTGAAACGAGTTACATTAGGATTGTTTGCTGTTTTATTATCATTTGGTGCTTCTAATGCTGCATTCTCTAAGAGTGCGGATGTAGTCCCTATGTATGATCCAGATAATCCATATGCACCGCTGGGGTGGAGATGGCCAACTACTAGTTACACAATTACCGGAGAATACGGTGAAAACCGCTCCGATGGGAGACACAAGGGAATTGATATTGGAGTGAAACTTAAACCAGTTTATGCGGTTGCTGACGGTCAAGTTGTCGGGGTTGGAATATATACATCTCCTCGAGCTAAGTATGTAACAATCAAACATAATGATAAGGATCCAAATGGAAATAACCTCATTACGCGATATCTTCATCTAAACGACTACTATGTTGGCAAATATGATTATGTAAGTAGGGGAGAAGAAATTGCTGAATCAGGTAATACAGGGGCACCAGGAGAGGAGGATGGAAGAGGTTATCACTTGCACTTTGATGTAAACAATGGGAATGATACAACCCCAGATTACTCAGATACAATAAATCCAAAATATTTCTGGCCAAATCAATTTAGATCATTAATGGCCGATGAAAGCGAACATAGCGATCACATCGAAATTGATTTTAAGTATGATAACCCTGAATATTTTATTGATCAAATTTTGATAGACTACGTTGGGGAAGATAAGTTTAACCAGTGGATGGACGAGAATAATCCAGAAGATAGGACATTGACTAACTTTAAGAAGCACTTTAATGTAACGGACAAAGATATTGAAAAACTAAACAAAGAAGCAAAAGAGAAAGCAGAGAAGAAGAACAAAATGAAAAAATCGAATAACAAGTGATATATAATCCAAGCAGCGTACTATCTGGCTCAGCGTGTAGACTAAGTACCCAAAGTACAAGATCTACACGCTTTTCTGTAAAAATTACGATTTTATTCGATTTTTCAATTTAGTGAAGAGATAGAGGCTGCGTTGGCCCGGTGCCAACAACTGTCTGTGGAGAAACGAGGAGAAAAGAGCTTCGCGCTGCTACGGGCCGCTTCTTTTACTGCGCATATATGCGCAAATGTGTCAAAACTCCCTCTCTGCGCTTGCAGAAGAGGGAGTTTTTAGGCGGTCTGAGGAACCCTCCCCATCCGGAGAGTCCCATGTGCGTTTTCTATTCGTGCACCATTTCGAGGATTTTGCCCAGTTCCTCCATGGCCGCCTGTTCCTGTTCGCCGCTTACTTCCAGCGTGATTTCGTCGCCTTTGGCCAAGCCCAGGGTCATCACGCCCATAATGCTTTTGCCGTTCACTTTTTTCGTGCCTTTGATGAGGTTGATCTCGCAGTTAAACGACGTCGCCTTTTGCACAAACAGCGAAGCGGGACGTGCGTGCATCCCTGTCGGGTTTTGAATGACGAATGTTTTGGTCAGCATGTTTCATCCACTCCTTGTTTTTTCTGTGTTTACTCTGTTCCTTCTTTTGCTGCTCGCTTGAGCAGATTGATCATCAGTGCCGTCACGACCGTACCGGCCAGAATCGAAACCAGGTACAGGACAGCGTTGCCCACGACCGGCAGAACAAACACCCCTCCGTGCGGCGCAGGCAGCGTACAACCAAAGAGCATCGACAGACCGCCCGCAACTGCGGAGCCCACCATGATCGAAGGAATGACGCGCGTCGGATCAGCCGCGGCAAACGGAATGGCCCCTTCGGTAATAAATGACGCACCCAGCACCCAGGCGGTTTTGCCTGCCTGCCGTTCCTCATCCGTAAACTTCTTCTTGAACAGCAGCGTTGCCAGCGCCAGGCCCAACGGCGGGGTCATCCCTGCCGCCATGATCGCCGCGTGAGGAGCGTAGTTTCCTTCGGCAATCATCGCGATCCCGAACGTAAAGGCCGCTTTGTTCACCGGACCGCCCATATCGAACGCCATCATGGCCCCAAGCACCATGCCCAGGAGTACGGCGTTGCCCTGGTTCATGTTTTTCAGCCAGTCACCCAGCGCCGCGTTGGCGGCCGCTACCGGCTCTGACACCACGTACATCATAACAAATCCGGTAATCATAATCCCGAACAGCGGGTAGAGCAGCATCGGCTTGATGCCTTCCAGGGACTGCGGCAGTCCGGCAAACAGCTTTTTCAATCCGGCTACCGTGTAGCCAGCCAGAAACCCGGCAATGAGCCCGCCCAGGAATCCGGCGCCGGACGAAGCCGCCAGCATCCCGCCGACCATGCCGGGCGCAAAAGCCGGGCGGTCGGCAATGCTCTTGGCAATAAACCCGGCCAGCACGGGGATCATCAGGCCAAAGGCTGTGCCGCCGCCGATATCCATCAGCGCCTTGGCCAGCGGGTGGAAAGACGGGTCATTTGGATCGGATGCCTTAATCCCGAACATGAAGCTAAGCGCGATGATAATGCCGCCGCCCACGACAAACGGCAGCATGTTGGATACCCCGTTCATCAGATGCTTGTACACAGCGGGCTGCTTCTGTTTGTTTTCGGCCTTCGCCTGATCAATCTTTTCCTTGTAACCAACCTTCGCTTCGCCGCTGTAAACGTACCCGTCCCGGTTCACCGCGCGTTTCAACAGCGTTTCCGCATTGCGAATGCCTTCCGCCACCGGCACCTCGATCACCACTTTGCCGGCAAAGCGCTCCATGTCCACCTGTTTGTCAGCGGCCACAATGACGGCTGCCGCTTCGGCGATGTCTTCCTCCGTCAGCCTGTTTTTCACGCCGCCGGAGCCGTTTGTCTCCACCTTGAGGGAAATGCCCAGCTCGTCGGCTTTCTTCTTCAACGCATCGGCGGCCATGTAGGTGTGGGCGATTCCGGTTGGGCACGCGGTTACGGCGACAATTTTCACTCCGCCGCCGGATTGTGCGTCGGAAACGCTTTCACTTTCACCGTGAATGTCCTGCTCTTTCCGGCAGATGATGTCCACGACCTGCTGTTTGGTTTCCGCCTGCATCAACTGCTGCCGGAACGATTCGTCCATCAGCATCTGGGAGAGCAGCGCCAGCGTCTCCAAATGCGCCTGGTTGGCATCCTCCGTCGCCGCGATCATGAAGAACAGATGCGCTTTTTGCTTGTCGAGCGAGTCAAAATCGATCCCTTCTTTGGACAATCCAAAAGCGATGCTGGGCGTTTTGACCGCTGCCGTTTTGGCGTGCGGGATGGCGATCCCGTCCCCGATCCCGGTCGAACCCAGTGCCTCGCGGGCCAGAATCGCCTGTTTCATCTCTTCCCGACTGTGCAGACGACCGGCTTCATCCAGCGTGGCGATCAGTTCGTCCAGCACTTCCTCTTTTGTCTTCGCTGCCAGGTGAAGCACAATCGTGTCGGCCTTCAGCAAATCGGCAATGCGAATGTGATGCTGCATGGTATTGCCCCCCTTTTTTTATTGCCCTGTGTTTATTCCACTGTGATCACGCTGATCTCGGGTAAATACGTGCGGATTGTTTCATGCGTACAAAACCCTTCCGACAGTGCGGTCGTGGTCCCCGCCGCAACAGCGAAGCGAAACGCCTCTTCCGCACGCCACCCTTTTGTATGCGCATACAGGAAACCGGCAACCATGGAGTCTCCCGCCCCGATCGAATTGACCGGTTTTCGCTTGGGAATCCGCGCGGCGAATGCCACTTCACGGTTGACGAATACGGCACCTTGCTCGGCCATGGAGACAATCACGTTTTGCGCACCCAGTTCCAGCGCCTTTCGCCCGCAGGCGATCGCCTCGTTGTGCGTGGTGATCTCCACCCCGAACAGTTCCCCCAACTCGTGATGGTTGGGCTTGATCAAAAACGGTTGTTCCGACAATCCGCTTTTCAGCGCTTCTCCCTTCGCGTCCAAAAACACGCGGACACCTTTGCCCTGAAGCCGTTTCATGATCGTCGGATAGATGTCGAGCGGCAAGCTCTTCGGCACGCTTCCCGCCAGCACCAGGTAGTCGTCCGGCCCCAACCGGTCGATCTGCGCAAACAGCTGCTGAAGCGCTTCCGCCGGGATTTCCGGGGAGACGCCGCTGATGTCAGTCTCGGTGTCGGCCTTGATCTTGATATTGATTCGAGAATCCTGCTCGATGGAAAGAAACTGATGCGCAATGCCGGCCCGCTCGACTTGCTGCCGGATAAACGCGCCCGTAAATCCGCCGACAAATCCCAGGGCCGTGCTGTCCACTCCCAACAGCCGCAGGACTTTGGAGACGTTGATGCCTTTTCCCCCCGCATCCTTCCACTCTTTGTGCGCCTCGTGTATGGTCCCTTTGTCCAAGGCAGGAACCCATACATGGTAGTCAATAGAAGGATTCAAGGTTACTGTGTAAATCATGCTTTCACCACTTTGAGATTTGTTAATCGACTGTACGCCTGCTGCTCTTCTTGCGACAAGCCGTCGTCGGTAATCACCGTCACCTCGCGCAAGTCGGCCACTTTGGCAAACGTGACGCGGGAGAACTTGTCGGAGTCGCACAGCACGAACCGCTCGTCGGAAAATTGCAGGGCCAACTGCTTCACGTACGCTTCGTCAGGGTCCGGCGTGGTCAAGCCGTGGTGCTTGTCGACCCCGTTCATGCCCAGGAAGCATTTGTCGAAGCGGTACTGGCTGATGGTTTTGAGGGCATCGCGCCCCACCAGCGACAATGTTGCCGCTTTCAATTCACCGCCAATTAAAATTGTCTTGATGTTCCGCTTGCTGAGCTGCAGGGCCATGTCGGGACTGTTGGTCACCACGACGATGTTGTCGTAGGGAAGGAACGGCAGCATCTGGTACGTGGTCGTGCCGGCATCGATGAAAATCGAGTCCCGTTCCTGCACCAGACTGGCAGCATACCGGGCGATTGCCGTTTTCTCCTTCTCGCGTTTGACCGCTTTTTCCAAAACCGTAGGCTCTTCAATCTTGTTCTGCAAGGAAGACGCCCCGCCGTGAACGCGCTTGAGCAGCCGCTGTTCTTCCAATTCGCTCAGGTCGCGCCGGATGGTCGACTCGGATGCCCCTGTCGCTTCCACCAGCTCGTGGATGCGGACAACATCCTTTTCTTTGAGCAGGGACAAGATGATGTGATGACGTTCAGGCGTTAGCAATTGCACCCTCCTTTCCGGAACGGGAAAAATACATGTTGAATCGTACCGTCATTATACCCCACTTTTCCGTCACAAACAACCACAAACGATCATTAACAATCATTTTCCGATCAAAAACGATCAATCGAAACATTGAGCGGCTGCCCAAAATGAAAGGAGCAGACCCCCACAGGGCTGCTCCCGTCAAAAGCGCAAACTGTATCAACAGCCGGGCCCGATGTTATTTCGGCATCGGACCGGTGTAATTCGACTGCGGACGAATGATTCGATTGTTTTTGGCCTGCTCCAGGATGTGAGCGCTCCAGCCGACGACACGGCTGACGGCAAAGGTCGGCGTGAACAGGGTATCGTCCAGGCCCACTGCCCGCATGACTGCAGCGGCGAAAAACTCCACATTGGTGTTCAGCTTGCGGCCAGGCTTGTATTCCTCCAGCAGCTTCAACCCTACCTGTTCCACGTGCGTCGCCAGGTCAAACCACGGGTCGTCGCCAGAGAGCTGCGACGCCACGACGCGCAGCGCGGTCGCGCGCGGATCGACGGTCTTGTACACGCGGTGGCCGAAGCCCATCAGGCGTTCTCCCTTTTCCAGCTTGGCGCGCATCCACGGTTCGGCGTTTTCCTTGGTGCCGATCGCTTCGATCATCTCGGTCACTTCGGACGGTGCGCCGCCGTGCAGCGGTCCTTTCAGCGCGCCGATGGCGGCCGTGATCGACGAAATCAGGTCGGACTGGGTGGAGCTGACAACGCGTCCCGAGAACGTGGAGGCGTTCATGCCGTGCTCCTGCGTCAGAATCAGGTAGGCGTCCAGCGCGCGCACATGAGCCGGGTTGGGCTCCTGTCCTTTCAGCATGTACAGGTAGTTGGCCGTGTGATCCAGAGCGGGATTGGGTTCTTGCGGCTCGCGGCCGTTGAGGCGGGCGTAGCGGTACGCCACGATTGTCGGCATCTTCGCCGTCAGGGAAATGACCTGGTCCAGCGTCGGCGGCCAGCTGTAATCGGCGCTGCCCAGTGCGGATACGCCGGTGCGCAGCACGCTCATCATGTCCACCTCGGCCGGGATCAGGTCGAGAATGCGCTTGACGTGGTCCGGCAGTTCCCGGTTTTCCTTCAGTTTGCCCTTCAGCTCGGCCAACTCCTGTTCGTTGGGCAGATGGCCGTACCACAGCAGATGGGCCACTTCCTCAAACGTATGGGTGATCGCCAGGTCGCGCGCCCAATGGCCGCGGTAGACGAGCAGGCCATTAAGGCCGTCCACCAGGCTGAGGTCGGTTTCAGCGACCGCAATGCCTTCCAACCCAATGGCTAATGTATGCTGTTGACTCATCCACACCACTCCTTCTTCTTCAGTCTGTTCGTGTCCATTCTCTTTGTAATCAGTATATCGATACAAAAACGATAAGGGAAATAGAATAATCCAGGTATACCAATTAAAAACCGTAATCAATTTCACTCCCCGGCAGGTCGTTGATTTGTCCCTTCACGCCCGGCCCGCCCCGTGCACCTCTGGCAGCGGTGGGTACAAGGCGGCCAGGATGTCGACAAAGCGCTGGACCGGTTCGCTTCCTTTCCCTTTTCTCTTCGGCAGCACCAGGTAGGTCGCCACCTTCGGAATGGTCAGGCCCGGCGTGGGCAGTTCCATAAAACGGTTTTCAAACAACTCCCTGCTGATGGCCGAGCGGGGCAGAAAAGAGACGCCCAACCCTTCCTCAATAAACGCCTTGGTAATGTCCACCTGGGAAACAGCCATCGTCCTCAGCGACAGTCCGCGCTGCCTCAGCAACAGCAGCAGATCGTCCCAGTAGCCGGGGTGATTGTGCGTCAGCAGCCGTTTGGTTTGCAGTTCCTGCTCCCAGTCGGGCAGCGGGGCCTCCATATCTCCGCCGCTGTGGGGAACGGCAAACACGACCGGATCTTCGTACAGCCTGTATGTATGCAGCGTAAGTTCGCCCGGGACCATTCGCGTCAGCCCGAGATCGGCCTGCCCGCTCTGCACCATGGGACCGATCTCCACGGAGTCAGCGATTTTAATGGAGAGGTCCACGTCCGGATACAGCTTGGTATAGCGGTGAATCAAATGGGACAACCGCGTGCGGGCAATAATCGGAGAAACCGCAATCTGCAGCTTCTCCCGGTACCCCTGCCGCCACGCCAGAAGGTCCTCCAGGCCGTGGTGCCATTGTTCCAGAAGCGCTTTGGCATGCGGCAGAAACCGCTTCCCGGCCGGTGTCAGCCGGACGCGTTTGCCCACCCGCTCAAACAGATTGATTCCCAATTCCCGCTCCAACGTCCGGATGTGCTGACTGACTGTCGGCTGGGCGATATACAACGCTTCAGCCGCCTGGTGAAAATTCTCCGTGGCAGCCGCCATGACAAATGTTTGCAGCACCCGAATATCCACGGCGCTCCCTCCTTCATGATAACCATGCGTTATATCATTCTGCCCAATCGGCAGTACGTCCTGTTTTCCCGCTGCAGGTACGCCAGCTGCCCAATCCGAAACATGGTTGTTCCTCCTCATATTCCCTGTATGATTTTCCTTTTATTAATAAATTTTTTCAAAAATATGGGCATTATTTCCACTTGCTTGTGGTACAATACGGTGTCGGGGGAAAAATCCTATCCACAGCGCCCCATATAGTGAAGAGAAACCATACAAGGAGGAACATTATGGAAACCACTACAAACGTGATTCCGCCGCGCAAACGCTTCAAGAAGACTCTGCTCGTGATCGGGGCGGCCGGGATCGCGGTGCTGGGCGGACTGGGCACAGCGTACGCCAAGCTGGATTTGTTCAAAAGCGCCAAAACGGTCTATCTGGAGGCGGAGGCAAACAACTTTGCCCAGTTGTCCGACGATATTTCCCAATCTTTTAACGAATACGAAGAGTACATCAAGCCGTACCTGGAAAAACCGGTTCACTCCACGACCGAACTGAGTCAAATCACCGTCGACGGCACTCCTCCCAACCCGCAGGCCGAAAAAATCCTGGACCTCTTGAAAAGCGCCAAACTGGTAATCCAGTCCAACGTGGACGAGTCCAAGCGGCAGCAGTCCGGCGGTGTGGAGGTGCATCTGAAAGACCGCAAGCTCCTTACGCTGGACTATTTCATCGATGACACCAAAATAGGCTTCCGGCTCCCGGACTTTTACCCCAAATACGGTTACGTGGACCTGAAAGACCGCGACACGATCAAGGAGCGATTTGGCGAAGAGCTGCCCAAGCGCCTGATCACGCCCCGCGACCTGTACGAGGCAGTGAAAGTCCCCCGCGATGAAGTGGCCGACGTGATCAAGCCGTATGCGCTCCTGTACGCGGAAAGCCTGAAAGACAGCCAGGTGACGATGAACAAGAACGCCTCCTTCTCCGAGGAAGGCTACCAGACGAGCGTCCGCGAGGTGACCGTCACCTTCACCGACGAGGAAGCAAAAGCACTTATGACGAAAATAGCGGAAAAGGCCAAATCCGACGACAAGCTGTTCGACCTGGTCTATGGCCGCTACCACAACGTCGCCTCGCTGCTGAAAGACAGCGGGTATCAGGACGTGGAGGAACTGTCCAAAGAGGAGTTCAAGAAAGAATACGTCAAGGTGTTTGACGACATGTTGGCCGATTTGAAAAGGACCACTGGCACGAACGACCAGCTCAAAATGGTGATGCTCATCAACAGCGACGATGAAATCCTCTCCCGCAAGCTGATGATCACCGGCAAACAGGGCAAGGAAGAGCAAAACCTCTGGCAAAGCGTCGCCTTTGCCAACGGAGCCGACAAGTACCGCCGCTACTCCCTGTATGTCGACGACCACGGCGAAAAAGGCGAGATGACGTTCCGCTACAAAGGCACCACGCACAGCGACAAAACGACCGGCACCATCGGCGTCCTGGTAAACGTCGAACGGGAAGCGAAACTGGATCTGTCCACCACGTTCGAAATCAGCAAGCAGGACAAAAAAGAGACGGGCACCTACGACTTCACGCTGAACCTGAAGAGCGAGGATCATCCGGAAGACATTGCCCTCTCCGGCCGCTTCTCGACGACAAAAACCGACAGCGGACGCGATTCCGAAGGCACGATCAAGCTGAATTTCGACAATGCAGCGCCCGACATGCCGAAGGGCATCAGCCTGAACGTAAAAGTGAAGGAAGCGTTTGGAAAGCCGCTCAACATTCCGGCCATGACCCCGGAAAATGCCGTCAACATCGCAACAGTGACCGACGAAGAAATCATGTCCATCCAGCAGGAAGCGGGCACGGCCGCGCAGTCCCTCATGATGAAGCACCAGGATTTGTTCCAGGAATTGATGCCGGCCATGCTGATGCCATGACGCTTGGATGCGAGTCCCCCTTTCCCCGCGGAAGGGGGATGTTTTTTTGTCTCTGTCCCCCTGTAAAAATAGGAAAATTTTTATCGAAATATGGCGAAAAAAAAGAATTTTTTTAACAAGGAAATCTCTTCCACAATACCGAAAACCAATAGCGACTTTATGAATTTTTATTTTTTGGTAGGAGGAGAAAGTGTGAAAAAAACGAGCAAAACCGTTGCCTCGCTCTCTCTCGCAGCTGTCCTGCTGCTCACGTCCCTGCCGTACAACGTGTACGCCTCAGAGAAGCTG
Source organism: Brevibacillus sedimenti (assembly GCF_020923495.1). GTDB lineage: Bacteria > Bacillota > Bacilli > Brevibacillales > Brevibacillaceae > Brevibacillus > Brevibacillus aydinogluensis. The sequence continues at coordinate 1,458,684 of NZ_CP064048.1, read as the reverse complement.
AGCAGACAGGAACTGTCCAAGCTGAACAGCGTCACCAACGCAGTCGTCACCGAAGGGACCCGGACAGCCAAAATCTCTCCCCGTCTCAACACGAAATCCGACAAAAAGGTGAGCGTCATCGTCCAGTTCAAATCGGAACCGGCGGCCGTATCGCAGGAATACCGCCGCGGCTCCCGCTCGACCAGTTCACAGGAGAGCCGGGTCGCACGGGAACAGTCTTCTTTCCTGAAAGAAGCGCGAAAAAAGAACATCGACCTTGATGTAGAGCGCCAGTTTTCCCTCGTATTCAACGGCATGGAGCTGACCCTGCCGGCCAACCAGATTCCCAAGCTGGCTGAACTGCCCCAGGTCCAGGCTGTCTATGAAAACACCACCTACTCCGTCCCCGATGTGGAAACGGCCGATAGCGGTTCGTACAAATACGACATCGCTCCGCTGAAGCAGATCGGTGTCCTCGACATGTGGAAAGAGGGGCTGGACGGCAGAGGATTGAAGGTCGGGGTGATCGACACCGGTGTCGACTACCTGCATCCAGACCTGAAGGATGCCTACAAAGGCGGCTACGATTCGTTTGACAACGACAAGGACCCCTACGAGGAAGCGCCCATCTCCCCGGATGACGACCGCAGGGGAACGGGATACGAAGGCTCTTCCCACGGCACGCACGTCGCCGGCACCATCGTCGGCCGGGCCAAAAACAAGGATTCCGACGTACAGGTAAAAGGGGTTGCCTACGCAGCCGACCTCTATGTGTACCGCGTATTGGGCCGTGACGGCGGCAGTTCCGCGCAGGTAATCGACGGCATCGAAAAAGCAGTGAGAGACGGCATGGACGTCATCAACCTGTCGCTCGGCGCCGCCATGGAAAAGAACGCCGACTCCCCCGATTCGATCGCGGTGAACAACGCCATGCGGGCAGGCGTGATCACCGTCATCGCCAACGGCAACTCGGCACAAGACGAGCCGGGCCGCTACTACTATACGGCTGGTTCGCCGGCCGGAGCCAAACTGCCCATCACGGTAGGCGCAGTGACACCGCCAAGCGTGCTGTACGACGCCTCTGCCACGTCGTCTTTTGGCGACACCTACAACTTCCACGTGATGGCATGGCAGATTAATCAAAACAACTTCCGTGATCTGATCGGCACCGATCCGCTGCCGGTCGTGTACGCCAACCTGGGTTCCGCTCAGGACTTTGCCAATGTAGACGTAAAGGGCAAGGTAGCGCTTGTCTCCCGCGGCACGCTTGCGTTTACGGACAAGATTCTCAACGCCAAGAAAGCCGGCGCAGCCGCCATCGTCATCTTCAACGGCAACGACAAGGACGGCGACGGACTGGCCGACCTGGATCTCCCGCCCCAGGAACGCGGGGATTACATCGACACCATCCTGGGCGATCAAATAGAGGGGATTCCCACCTTTGACATGAGAGGGGTGGAAGGCCGAGCGCTGGCCAAGGAACTGCTGAGCGATCCGGAAAAGGCCCAGACCCTGACGTTTACCTTCTCCGGCGACTACCCGACCACCAACGATCCCGGCGACAAGGTGGCCGGATTCAGTTCGCGCGGTCCGGTCATGGGCGACAACTACGCCATCAAGCCGGACGTCACCGCTCCTGGCGTCTCCATCCTCTCCAGCGTACCCGCCTGGGGCAAGCTGATTGAAGGCGCCCAGTACGACAAGGCGTACGCCCGCTTCAACGGCACCAGCATGGCGACGCCGCACGTGGCCGGCCTGGCGCTGCTGTTGAAGCAGGCCCATCCGGAGTGGACCCCGTTTGAGGTCAAAGCAGCGCTCGCCAATACGGCGGAACGCCTCTACGACGAGGAGGGCACCCTGTATGATGTTTACTCCCAGGGAGCCGGGCGCGTTAACGGTCTGGCTGCAATGAAGACCCCGGCCGTGCTGCAAGTCGTGGAGCCGGTGACCATCCTCAACGAAGACTATGAGCCGGAGACGATCAACAATTACACCGCCAATACCAGCTTTGGCCTGATGAAACCGGGCAGCGCACCGGTCACCAAGACCCTGCAGCTGAAAAACACGTCAAGAGTGGACGTCACCTACGATGCCGAAGTGATCATGCACACCGCCGTTACCACCGACCCGTGGCATCCGAAAGAAACACCTGACGTCCGCGACATCAAGGTGAAGCTGTCGAGCGATACGATTTCCGCCAAAGCGAAGAAACGGACCAAGTTTACGCTCAGCCTCGCACCCGACAAAGACGCCGAGGAAGGCGTGTACGAAGGGGAAGTGGTGCTGAGGAGCAGGGACGAGAGGTACCCGGACCTGCATGTGCCGTTCGTCGTCCACGTCGGCGAAAAACCGGAGGACACCCACTTCGGTCTGGCCGACATGAAACTCTCCAGCTCCATCCTCTCTCCCGACGGGGACGGCAAGGATGACACCATTACCGTAGAGGCAGAGCTCCAGGCGACCGGAGTCAACCTGATCGAACTGGAGGCGTGGAGCCTGGACGACACGTACATCGGTACGATGGCTGTCCGCTTCAACGACTTCGAACCATTTGAACCGGGGCCGTTTACCATCTCCAACATTGACGGCACGTACGTCACCGGTTCGCTGGTGCCGAGGATGCTGCCGCCTGGCAAGTACAAGCTGCGCCTCGTCGCCTACGTCATCGATCCGGAAACCGGACAAGTGCTGGACATCTACGAGCTGTGGAAAGCCCTGCGGGTAAAAGAGCCGGTGTTCGACGAGTTTGCAGCGTCAGAGGCGCGCAGCAGCCTGAAAGAGACCGCAGCTGCGTTCCAGGCGGACATCGTCAACACGGAGACGATCGGGGAAGCAGTCCTGGCGCTGCCGACTGAATCCGAGGACGTCACCTACGCAGTCACCAAAAGCTCCAAGCCAGAGCTGATTGATAACGATGGCATTCTCGTGGCCCTTCCGGAAACGGACAGCGAAACGGTCACGCTCTACATCACCATTTCCTCCAAAGAAAATCCGGACGAGCAGGAAACGGTGAAGGTCAAAGTCACATTGAAGGGGCAGGAGTAATCCCCTGCCTTCCACGTCCATAAGCAAACAGGGACAGCCCTTTCTCCCACGGGAGGAAGAGGCGGTCCCTGTTTTCATTTTCACATGCCGCGCTTGATTGTATTCCCATGACAGGGCAAACCCGGTACAATAGGAACGTATGTTTCGCTGAATCCATCAACAGGGAGAGGTCGTTCATGTTTCTGCTGCCGCAAGACACTACATCCATGATCCTGCTGTTGATCGCACTCGGCTTGATCGTCTTCTCCGTCCGCGCCATGCTGCGCGCCATGTACAAAAAGGCGAAACGGGCGCTCTCAAAACGGTATTTCGCCGGCCTGATCAGCGGAAAAGCGCTGCTGATCGGGACGCTCTTGCTCGGGGCGGAGATGACGTGCAGACCCTGCTGCGTCACACCCCGTCTCCCTTCCAGCAATTCATGCTCGCTTCCGATTTTGACCTGGACGTAAAGGATAACCGCATTCTCTTTTCCAAAGACAAGGCGATCTCGGGGTATGTTCAGTTTGAAGAGCAGCGCGCCACCGTGTTTTTGACCGCCGAGATCAGCTATCCCCAAAGCGTGCAGACCGTCTGCGAGGCCGTGAATGCATTCGCCCCGTCCGCCCAAGCGGTCTCGGCCATCCAGGAGCTGATCCGGCAAAAGGTAAACCGCCGGATTCCCCTCCCGAACGGATACGTGGAAGTGAACGGAAGCAACGTGAAAGTGCAGCTGGATCGCCCTCTCGCGACACCCCTCTGATCCGGGCCGCAGTGCTCCCATTCCCTCCAGCGTTCCGCCCAACACCAGCAGGTTTATTCCGGTTCCCCCTCCGTTACAGCCGTTCGATGACCTTGTCGATCAGGCCGTACGCCTTGGCCTCTTCGGCAGACAGGAAAAAGTCGCGGTCTGCGTCGCGCTCGATCTTTTCCAGCGGCTGTCCGGTGCGTTCGGAAATGATGCGGTACAGCATGCGGCGCTGCTGCAAAATGCGCTCCGCCTGGATCTTGATGTCGCTCGCCTGCCCCTGGCTGCCGCCCCACGGCTGGTGAATCATCATCTCCGCGTTGGGCAGGGCGTAGCGTTTGCCCGGGGCACCGGCCACCAGCAGCACAGCGCCCATGGACGCGGCCAGACCGACGCAGATGGTGGAAACGTCCGGCTTGATGAACTGCATCGTGTCGAAGATGGCCATCCCGGCCGTGACCGAACCGCCCGGAGAGTTGATGTAGAGGTGGATGTCCTTGTCCGGGTCCTCCGCTGCGAGAAACAGCAACTGGGCGACGACGGTGTTCGCCACTTGATCGTCAATGGCGCTGCCGAGAAAAACAATCCGGTCTTTCAACAGGCGGGAGTAAATGTCATACGATCTCTCTCCGTAATTCGTCTGTTCCACGACAACCGGTACGAGATTCATCAGAATGCCCCCTTTACGGACTTGAATGGATGGCGATGGGCTGCGGCGACAGACGGCAGATGCACTTTCCCCAGCCGGCCCGGGCAAGCCTCCGCTATGCCGCCAAACGCATGAGCACAGCTTGCGGCGCGGCTGCTTTTTCCTCGCCAAAGCCGGATGAGACAACGGTCACGGTGGCCGGCCGTTCTTCCGGCCCCACCGTCCATCGGGTGACCGTGGCCTCCTGTGTCCTGCCTGTCTCCCCGACTTTGTGCGCGGGCAGGGAAACGACACTGCCGTTCCGTTCGGCGCCCGTTTCCCACACGACGACAGATTGCGGTTTTGCCTGCGGTCTCATCATTCTTCTCCTCCTTGTGAAAGCTGCGGGTAGACGGCCAGCACCACCTTATAGCTGTCCTCCCCGTCTGCTGACTGGTACTTCTCCACCAGTCGGTTGACCAGTTCCACGTATTCACGGACAAAGGCGCTTCGCTGTTCCGGGCCGGCCAGCCGGATACTGGTGTCCAGCGTGGCGCTGGGAATCTCGTCATCCCGGTCGGACCGCTCCATCAAGAGCAGCGAGTCCCGCTTGATCCGCTCCGCCATGGTGACCAGGTGCGACAAGGAGCCTTGGTCTTTGATGCGCTGAACGGTTTCCTTCGGCCAGTTCAGCGTCTCTGACAGGACGTACGTCCGCGCGATCGCCTGGTACAGGACTTCGACCAGATTGCGGACATTCCGGGTGCCGACCCGGCGCACCAGGCCCACTTTTTCCAGCGCCTTGAGATGGTAGTTGACCCGCTGCGGGATTTCGTTGATGCCGCGGGCCACCTCGGCGGCGGAGGCAGGCTCGACAAGCCGGCTCAGGATTTCTGCGCGAAGCGGGTTGAGCAGGGCCATCGCCTGCTCCGGCGTCTCGACCACGTATGTTTCCAACACTTCCTGTTCCACATTGAACACCTCAGAAAAGGATTCATTCACGTAAAAACATTTTATTACGTAAGCGCCCCATTGTCAAATGGTGGAATTGCACCCAAACAAAAAAGCCCGTTGTCGGGCGCTGCAGCGTGCGGCATCAGCTGTATCGGAACTCGGAAGACATCGGCTGCTGAACAAAAAACCCCGGCACAGACTTATACTGTGCCGGGGAGTCCTGCCTGTTGACCCATGTTGTGCAGGCTTTTTTTCGCATCAGATCAGGCAGCTGATTTTCTTTGCTTATTGATCACCAGCCTGGACGGTCGGGAATCCGAAGCCGGAAGCAATGTCATCGCCTGTCCCCGCGCTGATGCCTCCCTTGATGTCATTTGCTTTCGCGCGTTTTTGCAGCTCCGCACGGACATCGTTATTGCTCCATGTCGGATTCGACGCCCAGATTTTGGCTGCCAATCCGGAGATATGCGGCGTTGCCATGGACGTACCGCTAATGGTGTTATATCCGCCATTGGGCCACGTCGATTCGACCGACCGTCCCGGCGCGGATACTTCCACATCCCGCTCCTGAATCACGTAATCGCCGGCCGTTGACGGATTACCCCGGGAAGAGAAGTCAGCCACACGATACGTGCCGTTTTGCTGTACATTTTCCAGAGCGGCTACTGCTACGGCATCCTTCAACCCTCCCGGATAGCCGATCGTATTGGCGGAAGGACCGGAATTACCGGCTGCCGCTACCACCAGCGCTCCTCGCTGCTGGGCATAGGTCACGGCATTGGCAATCAACGAATCCTTCGCGGAGGAGCCAAGCGACATGGAAATCACCACTTTTACCCCTTTGCTGACGCCTTGATCAGCGGCGTAGCGGATCGCGTAGGCGATATCATCCGCATACCCGCTGCCCCCGTCACTCAGCACTTTATACGCCCACAGCTTGGCCTCCGGAGCGACGCCGTAAATGCCGCTGCCTCCTCCTCCGTTGGCGAGGATGGTACCCGCAACGTGGGTCCCATGTCCGTTGCCATCTGCGCAACCATTCACGACAGGCGAACTCGTAGTGAAGTTGTAGCACTGCTCCACATTGGCCGACAGGTCAGGATGCGCGGTATAGGCGCCGGTATCCAGGACGGCTACGCGAATCCCTTTGCCGCCGCTGGTGGATTGGATCGACGAATTCCGATAAATTGCTTCGATCCCCCAAGGCGTTCGGTCGGAAGGAGTCGCCATTGCCTCGACGCGCCCCTCCTCCTGGAACTCGGCAATCGACAGCGTGTTGACCAGCGTAACTTTCAAGGACTTGTCCGACGTCAATTTCTTCAGTTCTTCTTCCGTCACTTCGGTGGTAAAGCCCAGGTCGTCAAAGTCGTGCCGCTCTCCAAGCTGTCTCTTCAGGCTTGCCTTCAGCGACCTCACGCTTTTATCCGGCTGAATCAGCACCCGAAGCTTGTCCGAACTTGAACTTGTGTTTGTGCTTTCATCAACAGCCCCTGCACCTCCTGAAAACGCGGACAGTACCAATGCTGCTGACAACACCATGCCTCCCAACAGCTTTTTCCTTTGCCTCCTCATACAATCGCCCTCCTAAATTTGGTTATAATTAGTATCTGTGGCTCAATTATACATAATTCCGAAATTTATATCAATTACCAATTTTAGTTATTTTTGCAATTTCTTCTAAATTTTCTCCCCCTCGAAAAACCGTCATCCAAAAACAAAAACACTCCCCTCTTCAAGGGAGTGTTTTGTCAAACCGCATCACTTCGCCGTCTTCCGGCACCAGCACCCGGCCGTCCAGCTCTCGCTCCCGCAGGTGAGCGCGCAGTTCGGAGCGGCTCAGCAGACAGTGATTCCACGCTTCCATATGGGCGACGACGATCCGAGCGGACGGGCAGGCGCCGGCCAGGCAAACGACGTCCTCAGCGGTCATCGTGATGGGACCGCCGGTTACGAATTGGGCAGCTCCGGCAAAGACCACCGCCACTTCCGGCCGATGGTCGGCGGCGGCCCGCTCCACCTCTTCACACCAGATCGTGTCGCCGGCCAGGTAGAGGCACGGTTCCCCCTCCGCACGCAGCACAAATCCGGAGACAGGCCCCATCTTCTCACCGATGTCCCCGGTGCCGTGCCGGCCGCCCGTCCGCCCGAGGCGGATTCCTTCCCAGACGATCTCATCCGCCACCGGCGTAACATTTAAAAATCCGCACTCCGTCAGCCGCTCCCGATCCTGCGGCTGGCAAAAAACCGGAATCTCCTTGGGCAGCAAGTCGGCAGCCGCTTGGTCAAAATGATCGCGATGGATGTGTGTCACCAGGACGGCATCAATCCAAACAATCACGCTTTCCGCCGGTACGGGCAGCTCTACAAGCGGATTGGGCCGCTGGTTGGGCGTGTTGGGAGTGGCCGCGAGTTCGCCCGCCCGGCTCAGCATCGGATCGACAAGCAGCGTCCGGTTGGCGTATGTCACGCGCAGCGTGGCGTGTCGGACAAGCTGGATTTCCATACAGGTTCGCTCCTTTGCCATTATAATGGATACAGGTGAGTCCATTATAATCGGGTTATCGTTAACGCTGTGAAAAGATTCATCCTTCTGCGCTTTCAGGTTGAAAGGAGACTGCCTCATGCTCGATCAAACCGACTTGCACATCCTCGCCCTGCTGCGCGAAAACGCCCGCTTGTCGTGGAAAGAAATCGGCGAACAGGTGCATCTGACCGGCCAAGCCGTGGGCAACCGCATTCGGCGGATGGAGGACATGGGCGTCATCCGCGGATATACGGCCGTTGTCGATCCTGCCAAACTGGGCCCCTCCCTCACCGCGATCGTCACGCTCCTGATGAAAACGACGGATCACGGACAGTTCGAACGCTTCGTCAGGGGCCGCCCCGAGATCGTTGAAGCTCATCGCGTCAGCGGGGAAGGCTGTTATTCGCTGCTCGTCCGCGTCCCCGATCAGACGGCCCTCAACGCGCTGTTGGACGACATCCTGGCGTACGGCAACTACCGGCTGAGTCTGTCGATCGGCCGGCTGAAATAGGCACGTCCCGCCCATCATCCGACCATTTCTGAACTGACCGATCATCCTTATGGCGATGGCGCCATCGATCGGGTTCGGCCTGAGCCTCTCCTCCAGCTTTGTACCGGAATTGCACTTCGAGAATTTTTTCCGGTTGCCCGCTTCCGCCCAACGGGTTTACAATGAGGGATGCCAGGAACCCAGGTTCTTGCAGACGTCAAGAAAGGGGGGAAATCGCCGATGGAAGAAGCGCTTTTGCTGCTTTCGCTGGATGATTTCTTCGCCTTGCTTGCCCTGTTTGCGGGCTGCTTCCCGTCCGTAATGTACATACGGCGGTTGCAGCGCTCGCAGAGCGTGACCATTGGCTGGCGTAAAAACGACAGCTACGAACCTTCCATTAATCTTTGCTTGGTCGAGACGTATCCGATGGCGGTAAGGCAGACGCAGCGCATCCGGCTGCATCGGCGCGTACGGTGCGAAGACGGCGACTCGGATGCATCCGCACTCCGCTTTTCGCTCTGAGCAGAAGAATCAGAATCGAAAAAGGAGCGTGACGGTGCATGATCGCCAAGTACATCGGAGAAGCTCTGTTGGTTTGCTTCAGTCTGCCGCTGTTAGCCTATCAGACCGCGGAGAGCCTCTACGCGCTGGCGGACGCGTTTGCGCAGATGTCCGAGTACCTGCCGTGGAAATGACAACCGCAGCATGTATGACAAAACCCTGGCCGAACGGCAAACGGCCAGGGTTTTTCTAACTGTCGCGACAGCCGGGCGCAGGTCTCCCGTGCGCTGGCGGCGCGTGTGATCAATGCCGGCCGGTTCCCTTGTTCCCCCTCGCCGTCAATCCGCCGGCACGCGATCTCCCCGCGACGTCGGCTGGGAGATGACGAGAAATTCCGTCTCCGCCCCGCTTTCATTTTTCATCTGGTGCGGCACGCCCGGCGGCACTTCCATGCCTTCGTGGGGATGCAGCTCCCACGAGACGCCGTCCACTTCCAGCACCGCTGTCCCGGACAGCACAAAGAAAAACTGCCGCGACCGCTCATGGTAATGACGGACTTCCGCCGTTCCCGCCGGCATCCGCTCGTGGATCACACTCAGGTCGCTCCCCTTGACCAGATGCCAGCCGTCACAGCGCTCCCCCCAGACGTAGTGCTCCGCACTCCCCTTGGATATTTTTTTCAGCGGCATACCGCCTGACTGCCCGGATTGGCGAGGGGTCGACTTCGCACGGGGCTGGGGTTGAAACCCTTTGAACCGCGTGCCCTGATACGTGAGAATGCCTTCTTCGTTATCGGCTATCAGCCCGTACTCCGGCCCGTTTACACGAAACTCCAGCCGTTCCCCGCTGTCCAGCTCAAACGCCACGTAATACGACGTATGAACGCTTGAATCGCCGGCCCCTCCCCAGGTTTTTGTCCGCTTCCCCAACACCCTGGCAGGAACGCTGCGGACCGGCGCGGTGTTGTTGGACATCCACGTGACCACGCCTCTGACCAGAGCCGTCCCGATCAGCACGATGATTACCCCAAAGATCAAACCGGGCGCCAGCGTAAACCACAAGGGTTCTCCCGGCATGGAAAAACTCGCATCGAAAAACACGCTCCACCCTCCTGTCCATCACGCTACCCTGTTATACGCCAGGAGGAAAAAAATGTTTCGATCTTTCCCGCGATTCAGAAGGGAATCCGCCTGTTCTCCATGCAGTCATACCCGTTTCGGACGGCCCACTCAATGACCCCGTCCCAGAAGCTTTCGCAGGTGCTCAGGATCGCGTCGGGCTTCGATAAATCCCCGGCCATCACCAACCGGCACAGCGCGTCGAAACCGGCAGGGCGGTCAGACATCCCCAGCGCTTCGGTCAGGACGAGCGCCCTGGTGGAAAAGCACCGGCGATGATGCAGGCCGACAAGCATGGCGCCGTACGTGGCCGTTTCGATTGCCAGCGTCGGCAAAAACGTGCAGGGCCCCTGGACCCTGACATTTCTCCACTTGCCGGCCAATTCGTACAGTTCGCCTGTGATCACGCCGCAAACCGCACGGCGAAAATCATCCCTGTCAGGCGATTCCGCCACGCTGCGCAGTTCGGCGAAAAACGCTTCCGGATCATAAAGGCTCCGCACAGCGAAATACTTTCCGTGCGTGAGCGGCCACAGGCCATCGACGGACGCCGCATCCCGCAGCATCACGTCCTCGCTCAGAAAGTTCACCTCCGCTTTCCACGCCCCGACGGCCCATTCGCAGTCATCGTCCTGACCCGAAGAGCGCAGAACGCAGAACATCTCCAGATCGGAAAACGGGCCGTCCGTTTCCCGTGCCGCTGAGCCGTAGATGCCGATCGCCTTGATGTTCTCTCCGTGGACGGACAGCGCCCGTTCGGCGATCTCGTGCGCCAGGCGCGCACGCTCTTTTCTCGTCATTGGCATTGGTCCATTCATGTGGGTTCACTCCTTTTGTTTGGTACGAAGCGTTTCGAAAAAGCCGTACACAAACAGACAGGAGGGCCGCGGCATCAACGGGGGACTGTTTTGGCGTGCATGCCACCAACCTCCCGGACTGTGTGATCATTTCCGCCATTTTCCCAAAAAGGAAAAACCATTCCGAATCCATTATCCGGAAAATCCCGGAAAAAGACAAACCTCTCAAACGCCCCCCGGTTCTTCCCCTGCGGCACAGGCTGCCCGTCCGGCTGCCGAGTCAGAACAGGCCGGAGTCATTCTTTATTGACTTTTCAGGAATTAACGGTTATGATGGATATGCGTAAACGTGAATATGCGATTTGAATGGAGGAGCCTGTCACCTGGGTTTCCTATTGCCTTTTTTACGAAAAAGGCGGGGAAATCGAGGTGGCAGGCTCTTTTTTCATTCGCATCCGTTGCAACACATCAAAGGGGGAGTGTCCATGATTGTCTTTGAACTGGCGATGATTCTGCTTGCTTCCAAGATTGCGGGGGACATTAGCGTCCGCTTGGGGCAGCCCTCCGTACTGGGCAAGCTGCTGATTGGCATCGTGCTCGGGCCTACGGTGCTCGGGGTGGTCAACGACACGGAAATTCTCAAGGAAATCAGCCAGATTGGTGTCATTCTGCTGATGTTCATCGCGGGGCTGGAAACCGATCTCGACGAGTTCAAGCGGACGGGAAAAGCCTCCACATTCGTCGGCGTGGCCGGCATCCTGGCGCCGTTGACAATGGGGTATCTGGCGGGCACCGCCGTCGGCATGTCTCCGCTGGAAGCGGTCTTCCTCGGCCTGTTGCTTTCCGCCACCAGCGTCAGCATTTCCGTGCAGGCGCTTAAAGAGCTGGGCAGGCTGCAGTCAAGAGAAGGAGCAACCATCCTGGGTGCCGCAGTCATTGACGACGTACTGGTCATTCTCGCCCTGGCGTTTGTGATGAGCTTTACCGGCGGCGATGTCAATCTCGGCATGGTGGTTGTGAAAAAAGCGGTGTTTTTTGCCGTCGCCCTGCTGCTCTCCTGGAAAGTGGTGCCTTGGGTGCTGAAGCGGTTTGCTCCGCTGCAGGTAACCGAGTCTGTCGTATCCGCCGGACTGATCATTTGCTTCACGTTCGCCTTCCTGGCCGACTATGCGGGAGTCGCCGCCATCATCGGCTCCTATATCGCCGGCGTGGCCATCAGCATGACCCCGTACAAGCAGAAGATGTGTGAAAAAGTGGAAACGCTCAGCTATTCGGTGTTTGTCCCGGTGTTCTTCACCTCCATCGGGGTCACGGCGTCATTTGCGGGCATTGGCGAACATCTCGGCCTGATTGCCGGCCTCAGCATCCTTGCAATCCTGACCAAACTGGTCGGCGGCGCGCTCGGCGCGAAGCTGTCTGGTTTTACCTGGGGCAGCTCCCTGGGCATCGGCGCGGCGATGGTGTCCCGCGGGGAAGTGGCGCTGATCATCGCCTCCATCGGACTGGAAACCGGGTTGCTGGCCGAAGACATGTTTGCCGCCGTCATCGTCGTCGTTCTCGTGACGACATTGGTGACGCCGCCGCTGATGAAGCTGTTTTTCACCCAACAAAAGCTGGCGGCGGAACGCCCCGTGTTGAGACGAGAAGCGTAATCCGCCGCCGAAAGCCGGGACAGCAGTCCCGGCCAATTTTTTTGGTCAATGACGCGATTCGTTCTACTTCGTTTCCCGATGCACCGTCCGCCGCTTCAGCCGCGGCGAATACTTCATCAGCTCCAGCCGCTCCGGGGTGTTTCGCTTGTTTTTCGTCGTGATGTAGTTGCGGTCTCCCGTCTCCGTGCACTGCAGTGTCACTGTTACGCGCATGGTTTGTTCCTCCCTCTTGTGTTTTTCGGCCTGCCTTGATCAGCCATGTCTTGCAACTCCTTACGCACCTGTAAATCGTAACGAATACGATTTATCCAGTATTCTACCCCAATGGCAAACTGTTCGTCAAAACAAAACGTAATCTTTCCGATCTAAAACGTGTGGGAATCCTTACCCGATACAATGAATAGACCCATACTCTATGTCCAGCGGAAGGAGCCCGCGGAAGATGAAATTGACTCAATCCCTCGCCGACCGGATTGTCAAACGCACAATGGAAGTGACCAACCTGAACATCAATGTCATGGATAAGGACGGCGTCATCATCAGTTCCAGCGATCCATCGCGCATCCAAACCTTTCACCAGGCAGCCCGCCAGGTGATTGCCACCGGGGAGGAAATGCTCCTCGGCGAAGAAGATTGCCAAAAATGGACGGGAACAAAGCCCGGCATCAACATGCCCATTCGCTTTCAGCAGGAGATTGTCGGCGTGATCGGCATATCCGGCGCCCCGCAGGAAGTGGTTCCGTTTGGCAAAGCGGTCAAGATGATGACGGAAATGATGCTGCAGCAGGCGTATCTGACGGAACAGATGGAAATGGCGGAGCGCTCCGTCAATTTTCTGGTGCAGGAGATGATTTCCGGGACGCTGGACCCTGCGCGCGAAGTGGTAATGTCCCGCGGTGCCCTGCTCGGTCTGGATTTGTCCCGTCCCCGCTCGGTCGTGATCATCCAGGCAACCGGCTTGAAGGACGGAGATGAATGGCATGCTGACCGCAGCTTCCCCCGCAAGGTTGCCGCCTGCTTCCGCAATTCCGATCAGGTCTGCGTCTCCGTGACAAAGCGGAACTGCTGGATCGTCGTCACTGACTTGAGCGGTCTCCGCAGCAAAGAGCAGATCAGGCAGTATTTGCACGAGGCCGCCCACAAACTGCTGGAAGCAGCCCCCGCCTCCCTGCGCAGCCGCCTGCTGATCGCAATGGGGCGCGGCTATGAGGACGTCTATGAGCTGGAACTGTCGTTCAAGGAGGCCATGCAGGCCCTGCAGGTGCTGGAACGCTTCCCCGCCAAGGGGGCAATCGGCCATATTGACGACATGACGCTGGAACTGCTGCTGCTCGAAACACCCCCCGCCACCCGGCAGGTGGTGGTCCGTGACGTTCTCAAGGATCTCGTCAAACACGACGAACTGTTGGAAACGCTGCACGCTCTGTTTTCCGCCGATCTCAACCTGACGGCAGCGGCTCAAGCGCTCAACATCCATCGCAACACGCTCCTGTACAGGTTGGACCGGATTGAGGAGATGCTGGGACGCAATCCGCGCCGCTTTGCCGAAGCGGCCAAAATCAAGCTGGCGCTGGAACTGCACCGCCTCTCCCAAACTGGATAATTCTCACAGAAATCTGACAGCATTCGACACGCTTTTTTGGTGGTTTTGCAAAATGTAATCGCCTTCCCAATTCTTGTATAGTAAATGGTAACATCAGACAAACATGAGAGGAATGACTATGAATACTGATTCGTTTTTGCAGGATGGTTTTTTCGACGAAATTGTACAAATTTTGCACGAGGAGACCGGTCAGCACATCAACATCATGGGTGAGGGAGGTGTGATTCTTTCCTCCACGCGCCCGGAACGCATTGGCACCGTGCACGAGGCCGCCAAAAAGATCATGCTCGGCTTGATTGACGAAGCCCTGGTGACGGAAGAGCAGGCACGCCAACTGGAGGGCGTGCGTCCAGGCTCCAACCTGCCGATCGTGTACAACGGCAAGCGCATCGGCGTGATCGGCATGTCCGGCAATCCGGACGAGATGCTGCCGATCGTCCGCGTCGCCGCCCGGACCGTCGTACTGTGGCTGAAAAACCGCGAACAGATCACGGAACAGCAGAAGGCCTCCCAGCAGGTGTACGAACACCTGCACAACATGGCGGCCACGATTCAACAGATTTCCGCCAGTTCCGAAGACTTTGCCGCAGCCAGCCGAAACGCCCTGCAGGTGGTGACCAATGGCGAAGAACAGATCAAACAGATCACGGACGCGCTAAAGATGATCAAGGAAATCGCCGACCACAGCAACCTGATCGGCTTAAACGCCGCCATCGAAGCCGCGCGGGCCGGAGAAGCGGGCAGAGGCTTTCAGGTCGTCGCCACCGAAGTCCGCAAACTGGCATCTGTCTGCCAAAACACTGTCAAGCAGATTCAGGAGATTCTTCGCCAGGTGCACGTCACATTCGGCAGCATCAGCGAACAGGCCAAAGCAAACGACGACAAGGCACAGGAACAATCCATCGCGCTGCAGGCGCTGGTCAAATACGTGGACGACATTGAACAGATGATGGAAACCCTGGCCAAGGGAGGAACAGCATGAAGATTGTCATCGCACCTGATTCGTTTAAAGGAAGCCTTACCGCCAAACAGGTGGGAGATGCCATCGCGGCAGGCGTGCGCAAAGCGCTGCCGGACAGCGACATCGTCATCAAGCCGATGGCCGACGGCGGTGAAGGCACCCTTCAGTGCTTGGTGGACGCCACCGGCGGCAAGATTTTGCAGGCCACGGTCAAAAATCCCCTCGGTCGACAGATCACGGCGGAGTTCGGGATTCTCGGAGACGGGAAAACGTGCGTCATCGAGATGGCAGCCGCTTCGGGTCTCTACCTGATCGACGCGTCCGAGCGCAATCCGCTCGTGACCACCACCTACGGGTTCGGCCAATTGATCAAAGCCGGGTTGGACCTGGGCTGCCGCCGCTTTATTCTGGGGATCGGCGGCAGCGCTACCAACGACGGCGGGGCCGGCATGCTGCAGGCGCTCGGGTTCGCCCTGCTGGACGGGGACGGCCAGCCGCTCGCCTTTGGAGGAGGTGAACTTCATAAACTGGAGCGAATCGATTCGAGCAGTGCCGATCCGCGGCTGTCAGAATGCGTGTTTACCATCGCCTGTGACGTGGACAACCCGTTTGTCGGTCCAAACGGCGCTTCCCATGTATTTGGCCCGCAAAAGGGAGCCACGCCCGAGATGGTCAAACTCCTGGACGACAACTTGCGCCATTTTGCGGATGTAATTGAACAAACCCGCGGCATCGCCATCCACGACCTGCCGGGGACCGGTGCGGCTGGCGGCGTGGCAGGCGCCCTCCTCGCCTTTCTGAACGGCGAGCTGAAGTCCGGCATCCAGATTGTCAGTGAAACCACCCGGCTGGCCGAAGCGATGGAAGGCGCCGATCTGGTGTTTACCGGCGAAGGGCAGGTCGACCATCAGACGGCACAGGGCAAAACACCCTGTGGAGTGGCAAAGCTGGCGCAGCAGCGCGGGATTCCCGTCATCGTCCTGGCGGGTTCCATCGGCACTGGGATCGAGGCGCTGTACAAGCATGGCGTCACCGCAGTAGCCAGCATCATCAACAAGCCAATGACGCTGGAACAGGCAATGGCGCAAACCGCCGGACTGCTGGAACAGGCAGCCGAACAACTCACGCGCATATTCGCAACCAAGGGAGGATTGTCATGAGTCCTGAAGTTATTCAGTTGGGACCAATCATTTTGCTTCTTCTGCTGCTGGCGATTGTCTTCATCGTCTACGCGACCGCCAAGTGGAAGCTCCATCCGTTCTTATCCATCATTTCCAGCACATATCTTTTCGCATTGGCGACCAACTTTGTCGGCTCCCTCAGCGGTGTCGAAGAACCGATCATCGCCGACATCGGCAAAGAGATTGCCGGCGGATTCGGCAGCATCATCACCAGCATCGGTCTGGTCATCATCTTCGGAACAATGATCGGCAAAATCCTGGAAAACTCCGGTGCCGCCGTCAAAATGGCGGAAGTGGTGCTGCGCCTTCTGGGCGACCGCCATCCGGCGTTGGCCATGTCGATCATCGGTTGGATCGTCTCCATCCCGGTCTTTTGCGATTCCGGATACGTCATTTTGTCATCCCTGAAAAAATCGCTGGCGAAAAAGACAGGCGTTAGCGTCGTTACCCTGGCAGTCGCTCTGTCCACCGGCCTGTACGCCACCCATACACTGGTGCCGCCGACACCGGGTCCCATCGCCGCCGCGACCAACGTCGGCATTGGACCGGACGGCCTGTTCTGGGTAATCGTCATCGGTCTTTTCGTCTCCATCCCGGTCGCGCTCGCCGGACACATCTGGGCCCGCAAAGTGGCGGCCAAGCTCCCGGTGGAACTGGATGAGGCTGTGGAAAGCTTTGAAGAGTTCAAAGCCCGTTTCGGCCAACTGCCATCTGCCTTCGCCTCGTTTGCGCCAATCGTGGTTCCGATTGTCCTGCTGGCCCTCGGTTCGTTTGCCAACTTCCCGGTGGGAGTCGATGCCCAAGGCAACAATGAAGTGCTGATCACCGGCTTTGCCAACACACTTCTCACCTTCCTGGGCGCCCCCGTGAACGCGCTGTTTATCGGTTTGCTCTTCGCTATTTTTGGACTATTGCCACAACGCAATGAGGAAACGCTGACCAAGTGGATGGGCGAGGGCCTGCTGGACGCTGCTGTCATCATCATGATTACCGGTGCGGGCGGATCGCTCGGCGCGGTCATCAAGGCTACTCCCATCGCCGATTACGTGAAGACGCTGATCGACGGCAATGTCGCCTTTGTCGGCGTGGGCGCGCTGATCATCACCTTCCTGATCGCCGCCGTCCTCAAAACGGCTCAGGGCAGCTCCACCGCCGCAATGGTCATCACCTCAACGATCATGTTCCCGCTTCTGCCATCCCTGGGCCTGGATGCGATGATGGGCACTGTTCCCATCGGGCAGATGCTGACGGTCATGGCCATCGGCTGTGGTGCCATGGTGGTCAGCCACGTGAACGACTCCTATTTCTGGGTGGTCACCCAGTTCTCCAAAATGAGCCTGTCCACCGCCTACCGTGCCCAAACGATGGCCACGCTGGTTCAAGGCTTGGTCGGCATCGTGGTGGTATCCATTTTGGGAATCATTTTCCTGTAATCTTTGCCACAACAAACATCCCTCTCTTCTCCCGCAGGAAAGAGAGGGATGTTCGTTTGCAGACACAGCCTCAGGGTGCGCCTGCTGTCATTTCTGTTTCTTCGGCGTCACCTTCTGGAGGCCGATCGCTTCTCCGTAACGACCGATGACAGGCTGGTAGACGGCCGGATTGTTCACCGTCCGCTGGTCGATCAGCGCCGCCGGGCGGTTGTCTTTCCACGTCATCACGCTGTAGACCTTTCCCGTTTCCGTAGGCATGGTGATCAAAATGTCGTTCACGCTGTCCTGATTATAGCGGCCGATGTGCAGTTTCGGCAGATACGCCCGATCCCATTGGCCTACGGATGCATACGTCTGCTGGTTGGTTTTCCCCTCGCGGACGACGAGACGCAGATTGTCGGCCAGCAGGTTCATGGACGCGCCCATTTTGTGCCCCACCAGCAGCACGTGGTCGCGCACTCCATCCCCCGTCACATCGGCGTACCTGGTGTCCAGCACAAAGGTGCTGTCATTGTCCATGCTAAATCCTGTGTTGACGTCCACTTCGGGGGACGGCAAGTTGTCCCAATCGCCTTTGTCGATGGTGAGTCCGACGAGCTGCGGTTTCTGGTTGACCAGTGTCCAGACGCTGGTGGCCACGGCGATCCGGTCGTACCCGTCCACGCCATACAGGACCTGGCGGCCGAGATAGCGGATACTCCCGTCCGCCTCGTAGTACGGGACCAATTGGACCAGCTTTTCGGCAAAGCCTTTGATCGGTTTGCGCAGCTTGCCGTTGGCCTGGTAGACACCGTACCTCACATATCCGTCCTTGTTGGGACTCACGTCAACGGTGGTGACGCCTTTGAGATGGCTGCTTGTCACCTGTGCCCGAAATCCATCTACAAATGTTATCCCAAACGTAATCGAGTGCTCAGGCTGAATGCGCACCACGGTGGCAAACGCTTGCGGATTCACCGCCTTCGCATGAACCGGCTCCACATTCGGTCCCGGCGCCAAGAGAATCGCACCGCCGCAAAGCACGGCCGATACGGTCTTGCACCACGCTTTCATCACTTCTTCCTCCCTTTGTCATCCCTGCTGATGTGTTTGGCATCCTGCCGTCTGTAAAAACAGATTGCAGAACAGTCAGTTTCTCTAATCCGTCAATGAGCTGACTCTGTTTTCATAAACGGTGGCAGTTGCCAAATTGTTGCAATTCGGCATGTACCTTTTTCACCCTCGGCAGTGGATCAATGTCACCGGTTTGCAACTCTTTTTCCTTCCAATCCGGCTACAATAAGGGCAGATTTGCCAACACTGCATAGAAAGGAACGAAACCACCATGAAAAAATCGTGGCTGTTGCCAACCGCTCTCGCTGTTTTCACTAGTGCCTGCGGCCTGAACGACACGCCAAATGCATTGATGCGGGCGCCGTTGGCAGATGCCAACCAACAATCGATCAACCAAACGGTTATGCAGTTTTTGCCGCCCGGCTCACAGCTGACGGTGCCGCTTCACCCTGAAGAGGCCAGCGCGGTCAACCTGCAGGACCTGACCGGTGACGGCAATCCCGATTTGATCGCGTTTTACAAAACGGAAAAAACGGATTACGAAATTGGCGTGCTTGTCCTCAGTCAAAAAGAGGGAAAATGGAAAAAGACAGCGTCCTTGACCGGAATCGGCAGCGAATTGGACTACGTCCAGTTTGTCGACGTTACGGGCGACAACGTCCCAGAGATGCTGATCGGCTGGGGCGGCGGTGAAGGGCTGAACAAGGAACTGTCCATCTACTCCTGGCAGCAGGAACAGATGCGTGAGCTGTTGAAGCAATCGTACGCAGCCATGGCCGTCGGCGATCTCACCGGTGACAAGAAAGCGGAGCTGGCACTGATCTCGCACGACCACGACAAGCTGACGTCCAAAGCAGAGGTGTACGGTATCAAGGACGGACAGTTGGACAAGCTGGCCGAACTGCCCCTGGAGGGAGGGGTAAACGGCTATGAACAGGCGACGATCGGGAAGGCGACACCGACCCAGTCGGCGATCTTTGTCGACGCGGGCATCGGAGCACACTCCGGCATGACCGAGTTGTTGGTCTGGCAAGACGGCAAGCTGGTGCGTCCGCTGACCAAGGCGGACGGTGACATCTCTATGACCTTTAAACCCTATGTATTGCCCAGTGAAGACATCAACAACGACGGCATTGTTGAAATCGGCATTCACACCCAGCCGCCGGGCACCGACGATCTTGCCATGGTGGAAATTCCGTGGATCGCTTCCTATTACCAGTGGGACGGAGCGGCCGGCCTGCGCCACGTCGAGGACCACTATCAGTCGTACGGCATCGGCACGGATTTCCTCATTCCCGCCAGATGGAAGGACAAGTACACCATTGAAGTAGACCGCGACTCTGCCAATCCTCCCGTGCGCCTGCTCTATTACGGCCAGGGAGGCAAGGAAAAGGCGACGCTGCTCACCCTGCAGGCTGTCCCGCAGAAGGATTGGACAAAGGTCGAAGCGTCCCTGAAGGAAAAGCAAACGCCGTATATCGTGCTGACGGAGCAGGGACAACAGGTGGTAGTGGCGATTCAGCCGCAGGAAGCCAGCGGGTTGAGCGGTGCCGCCCTGCGTGAGTACAATGCCATGCTGCTGACAGCAGACGAAATCCGTCAGTTGTTCCGTCCGCTGAAAATGCCGATGTAACCGATTATCTTACCCGCAGGAGCAAGGAGTAGAGACGATGAAAGTGTTGTTGCTGGAAGACGAGAAGTCGATTCGCGACTTTGTCCGCATTAACCTGAAACGGGCAGGCTGTGAAGTGGTGGAAGCGGCCAGCGGGGAAGAAGCGCTGGAAATCGCCGAAAACCAGCCGGACATCGAGATCGCGATTCTCGACGTGATGCTGCCGGGGATCGACGGCTTTACGGTATGCGGGCACCTGCGCCAGAAGTTCCCCCGGCTCGGCATTATCATGCTGACGGCCAAGAGCCAGGAACGAGACAAGGTGATGGGCCTGGAGTTTGGGGCGGACGATTACGTGGTAAAACCTTTCAGTCCGGCGGAGTTGCTGGCGCGCGTCAAGGCGCTGCACCGCCGGCTCTACTCCCTCCCCGCTCCTGACGAGGCAAAACACCTCATCGACATCCATCCGTTCACGCTGCTTCTGGACGAGCGAAAGCTCTTGAAAGGCAGTCAGGAGATCGTGCTGACCCCGAAAGAATTTGCCATCATCAAGCTGCTTGCGGAAAACGCGAACAAGGCGATCAGCCGCGACGAGATTCTCACCAAGGTCTGGGGTCAGTTTTTCGTCGGCGACCTGAAAGTGGTCGACGTGAACATTCGCCGCATCCGCCAAAAAATCGAAGAAGACCCCGCCCACCCCAAATTCGTGGAAACGGTTTGGGGCTATGGTTACTTATGGCGAAAGGAAACGAACAATGAGAGGGATTAGGGCCAGACTGATCATCCACTTCGGGTTCATCCTGTTGTTGATCGTGCTGGTGTTGGAAGGGTTGTTCTACTGGGCGGTGCATACCTATTACTTCGGCACCGCCACCGAAACGCTGGTCACGCGGGCCACTACGTTCACCACCTTTATCAACAAGTATGCAGGCACGTACGGGCTGAAAGAAAAGGCCCGCTATATTTTGGAGAATGTTTCAAACGGGGAAACTGCCAAAGTGGAAGTGCTGGACACCGGGGGAAAAGTGCTGCTCAACTCCTACGGATTTCAAACCGCCGAGGTGATTGACACGCCCGACGTGAAGGAAGCCCTGACAAACACGACGGGCATCTACGTCGGCAAGTCACCGCAGACACCGGAGCGGGTCATCGCCGTCTCCAACCGGCTTACCTACCTGGGGGAAACGGTCGGTGTCTTGCGCTACACCATTTCCGCTGAACCGCTGTACGCAGCCGTCTACAAGATTGCGATGTACGGCGCAGGCGTCGGGGCCGTCGTCGTACTGTTTGCCTTTGGCCTGAGCCTGGTGACAGCCAAGCGCATGGTCGACCCGATACTGGAGCTGACCCGAGCGGCTACGCAAATGGCGACGGGCAATTTTTCCGTCCGGGCGGCCAAGCGCTACGACGACGAGGTGGGCACGCTGGCGGAGACGTTTAACTACATGGCCGAGGAGATCGGCAAGAACGAAAAACTGAAAAACGACTTCATCTCCTCCGTCTCCCACGAACTGCGAACGCCGCTCACCTCGATCAAGGGCTGGGGAGAGACGCTCCTTTCCGGCGGGCTGAACGATCCGGAAGAAACAAGGCTTGGCCTGGAAGTGATCGCCAAGGAAACAGATCGACTGATCGGCTTGGTGGAAGAATTGCTGGATTTCTCAAAGTTTCAGTCGGGCGAGCTGAAACTGTCGCGGGAGCGGCTGGACCTGCGCGACGTGCTGGAAGACGTCCGGGTGCAGTTCGCTGTCCGCTCGCACGACAAGGGTGTAGGGCTGCAGGTTGTCGTGCCGGATGCCCCCCTGCCGGTTACAGGTGACGTCAACCGGCTGAAGCAGGTCTTTGTCAACTTGCTGGACAATGCCTTCAAGTTTACCCCCAGTGGCGGGACGATCACCGTAACGGCGGAGGAGACCGGGAGATGGGCGGTCATCGCCGTAACGGACACGGGCGAAGGCATCGACCCGGAAGACCTGCCCCACATCACGGAGAAGTTTTTCAAGGGGCGGTCCAAACAGGCCGGCAGCGGCCTGGGCCTCTCCATCTGCCAGGAAATCGTCCAACTCCACGGCGGCCATTTCCACGTCGACAGCCGGCTCGGCAGCGGAACCACGGTAACTGTCGAACTGCCGCTGACAACGAAATGACGCCCAGCTCCCTCAGGATGACCACTGCAAAAACAGACCACGAACGGCAAATAGCCGGCAGCCCGCTCCACGTGGACGGGCTGCCGGCTTGTTCGTTTTCGCCTGATGGGATGAGAAGCTGATTAGAAGCTGTTTTCGATCACCAGTTGATCCAGGCCAAAGCGTGCGGTCGGACGAGCGGGCACACTGGCCTTGCCCACCGTAATCATCATCACTGGAATGTAGCGCGGCGGGATGTTGAGCGCCTGGATAAGCGCGTTACTATCAAAGCCGAGCATCGGGCACGTGTCGTATCCTTTTGCTTTGGCGGCCAGCATCAACTGCATGGCTGCGAGCGAAGCATTGCGGATCGCCTCGTCGCGCCCAATTTGCGGATTGTTGCGATACGTCTCTTCGATTTGGTTGATCAACGTTTCCCGCACTTGTTCGGTGACGTACCCCTTGGCCAGCGCATCGTCATAGACCGGACGTGCCGATTTGTCCGCCTCCAAATCGCCGAGTACAATAATAGTGGCGTAGGCGTCTACCACCTGCTGCTGCCCGTAGGCGATCGGCAGAAGCTGCTCTTTTTTGGCCCTGTCCGTCACCACGATAAAACGCCAGTGCTGCAGGTTCCAAGAAGACGGGGCAGTCGCGGCCAAACGCAGGATTTCGTTTAATTCCTCGCGGGGAATCTCTGCGTTGGGATCGTATTTGCGCACGCTGTGGCGTGCTTCCATGACTTGTTCAGCCGTCAGTTTTACGTCTGCTTGCATACGGGAAGCCTCCTCTGTCACTCATATGGTAACACTCTTACTTTATATTAGTCGCTTACGTATTGCAACAATACAATATGCCGGAACACCAGTCTTGCTCCTTTACCAGTGTTCCACACCCGTTTCATTCGAGGGGCCGGCCCATTTTCGTTGACAGGAGGAATTAATCATGTCGTTTGCAAACAAAATTGTCGTTGTCACCGGAGCCGGGCGGGGAATTGGCTTTGCTGTCGCCTCCCTGTACGCCGCCCGCGGCGCCCACGTGGTAGTCGCCGAACAAAACCGAGAGTCGGGAGAAGCCGCAGTTTCAGCCATCACCGCGGCAGGCGGAACCGCGGTTTTCCATCCGGTCGACGTCAGCGTCCCGGCCGAAATCGAGGCACTTATGCGCATGGTTTCGTCCCGCTGGAACAGGTTGGACATTCTCGTAAACAACGCCGGCATCTCACAGTGGGCCTCACCGTACGAGCTTTCGGTCGAGGAGTGGGACCGCATTCTGAACACAAATCTGCGCAGCGTCTTCCTCTGCTCCCGGGAAGCGGCCAAGCTGATGCGCCAATCCGGAGGCGGCGCGATTATCAACATCGCTTCCACGCGGGCACACATGTCCGAACCGCACTCGGAGGCATACGCCGCCTCCAAAGGGGGCATTCTCGCCTTGACGCACGCCCTGGCCGTTTCTTTGGGACCGGACAACATCCGCGTCAATGCCATCTCGCCCGGCTGGATCGAGACGGGCGATTACGATGCACTGCGGCCGGAGGACCACCACCAGCACCCGGCCGGACGCGTCGGCAAACCGGAAGACATCGCCCGCGCCTGCCTGTTTTTGACCGATGAAGGCAACGATTTCGTCACCGGCGGAGCTGGTGATCGACGGCGGCATGACGCGGAAGATGATTTACGTGCCGTAAGCCGCGCCGCCGACTGCGAACAGCGCATCGAAAACATAAAAGGGACGGTTCCGAGCAGAATACGCTGCGTGAACCGTCCCTGTTTCATGTGCCAATCCTTCGTTGCTACCAGGTGCGGATTGGCGGCGAACCCGGCGGATGGTGGTTAAGCTGTTCCAGGATCGGGTAGCCGTACGCCATCACGATCAGGAAGACCAGCACGCCCACCCAGACCGGCCAGCGCTCCAGAATGCGCGGTGTATGTTGTACTGTCTCCGTTTCCGCAATCGGATACTCGGTTTTTCCTTTGGGTGCAAAGAACGTCAGATAACCGAGGATCAACAGCAGCAGAATCGCCGCCGTAAACAGCAGGCCTCCGCCAAAGGCCATGACGCGCTGATAATCCATCCATTCGAGCGCGACCGGGTGATCCATGTAGGTCGTGTAGCTGGTTCGCCGAGGCGATCCCTGCAAGCCCATGTAGTGCATCGCAAACGACATCAGGAACATGCCGACTGCCCAAAAGACCGTCTGCACCATGCCCATGCGGTTGGCTGTACGGGTGAGCGTCCGTCCCGTCAGCGCCGGAATCAGCCAGTAGCTGACACCGAAGAAGGTGAGTGCGACTGCCGCTCCTATGGTAATGTGGAAGTGGCCGGTTACAAAAACTGTGTTGTGGACAACGGCGTTCATCTGGTTGCTGGCGTTGATAATCCCCCCGGCCCCGGCCGGAATGAAGAACAGCATGCCGACAAATGGTGCGAAGAAGCGCACATCCGACCACGGCATTTTTTTCAGCCAGCCAAACAGGCCGACTCCGCCTTTTTTCCGTCCGGTCGTTTCAAATGTGGCAAACATGGAGAACGCGGTCATCAGCGACGGAATCACGACAATCAGCGTCAGGATGACGTGGATCATCTTCCATCCCGGCGAGATGCCCGGTTCCATCAGTTGGTGGTGGAAGCCGACAGGGATGGAGAACAGCAGCAGGCAGATAAATGCCAGCCGGGCCAGCGAGTCGCTGAACACGTGGCCGCCGATGACCCGCGGCACGCATACGTACCAGGCAATGTACGCCGGCATCAGCCAGAAGTAGACCAGCGGATGGCCGAAGAACCAGAACAACGTCCGGCTGAGCATGATGTTGATCGTCGAGGTCCAGCCAAACGACCAGGGAATCAGCTGGAACAGCACCTCCACTGCCACGGGCAGCGTGGCGATGATCCACAGCAGGAAGGTCGTGACCGACATGAACACGAACAGGGGTGACATTTTCCCGCTATTTTCCCGTTTCCATTTGCGATAGCTGCTGAAGATCGCGAATCCGCCCAGCCAGCTCCCGACGACCAGCAGGGCCGCCCCGATGTAAAAGTACGGCGATGCCTTCAGCGGCGCGTAAAAGGTGTAGAGAACGGACGCGTCGTTGGTGATGATCGTCACGAGCGCCATGGCCGTACCGACTGTCATCAGCACCCAGCCGGCCCAGCCCCATCTCAAGGCAGCGGCGTGCAGGGCACCGCCGGTAGTACGCGCTACCCCGGAAAGCAGAAAGCCGATGATGAAGTACGTGGTAAAGATAAGTGCCATCAACACGCCGTGCGCGGTCAAAATCTGATAGTAGTTGGTCCAGCTCGGCAGTTCGATGAGGCCGCCGCGCACCATCCCCTGCAGCATTCCAGCCAGCGCCGCAAGTCCAAACGCGACATACGCCACCCAGATGTACGAAAGACTGAGACGAGCCGTCGAGCGGTCTACAGGCGTCTGACTAAATACAGCGATTTTCATGTTCCGTCACCTCCTTATTTCACCGTGATTGTGGTCGCCATGACCTGATGGCCGGCGCCGCAGTATTCGTTGCACAGAATCAGGTATTCGCCCGGCTTGTCAAAGGTGTACGACGCGGAGTTGATGTGTCCCGGCATCACCATGAAGTTGACGTTGGTTTCGGGAATCTGGAACCCGTGCACTACGTCCGGGCTGGTGACGTGGAAGTTGACCGTGGCTCCCAGCGGCACCTCCATTTTCCCCGGCGCAAATCCGAAGGCAAACGCCGTCATGTACGCGTCGTATTCATTCTCTCCCACCTTTTTCAGCCCCGGGTTGTCAAACGGAGGCGTTTGGGTCACCTGGGCCGGGTCAATCATCTCCATGTTGCTTGGCGGAGCCATTCCCATGGCAAACGCGTTGACGCACAAGAGTGCGATAAACAGCGCCAGCCCTCCCGCTCCCAGCGCAAGCCAGATTTTCTCGTAACGGTGCAAATGCATCGTGTCATCTCCCTTCTGCCTTTCACCTTGCTACGCCCGATTCAAAAACAGGGCAAATACGCCAAACCAACTGAGGAGAATGAACGCCCCTACCAACAGCACGGCGGCAAACGTGCCCTTCAGGTTCTCCTGCTCGGGCTGCGTCGGCTTGGCCTGGTGCTGCGATTCCGTACGCGTCTCCACGGCTCGCTCCTCCTTTCCATGCCGTACCGGCTGCGTTTTACGCTTTCATTCTATCCCCCGGCATGAGGGAAGTAAGTCAGGGAAAACCCCTAAAATGATCCAGGAACCTCCCGATTTTTCCTGATTTCTGTCACATTTTGGCCAAAAAGAAAAGACGGCGGTATGCGCCGTCTGTCTTCTCTATTCAAAATCAAGCCATCCTTTTTTGATCGCGTAGCGGACCAGATCCGGCCGGGTGCGCAGATGAAGCTTTTCCATGATGTGCGCCTTGTGCGACTCGACCGTCTTGACCGAAACGGTCAGCTGCTCCGCAATCTCCCTGTTGCTGAATCCCTTGGCGATCAGGATGAGCACTTCCTTTTCCCGATCCGTCAGTATCTCGTATTTGTTCTGCTCTTCGCCGTTTTTCACCATCTGCAGGAATTCCTCGATCAAGGACTTGGTCGCGGACGGGTATAGGTAGGCCATGCCCTGGTGAACGGTCCGGATGGCAGCAATCAGGTCCAGGTCGGGTGCACTTTTCAAAATGTAGCCGGACGCCCCCGCCTGTAGCACGCGAAACAGGTATTCCTCGTCGTCGTGCATCGTCAAGACCAGCACCTGGATGTCAGGCGCTGCTTCTTTTAACCGGGCGGTGGCTGACAGGCCGTTCTCCCCCGGGGGCATGCTCAGGTCCATCAGCACGACGTCAGGCCGTATCTCCAGCGCTTTGTCAACCGCTTCTTTTCCGTCGGCGGCGTAGCCGACCACTTCGATGTCCGGATGGGCGTTGAGCAGCATGCCCAGCCCTGAGCGGACGATGGCATGGTCATCGGCGATCAGGACGCGAATGGCCATCTTCTGTTTCCTCCTTTGCGAGCGGTATGCGCACGATCACCGTCGTCCCCTCGCCGGGGGCCGAGCGGATGTCGACTGTGCCTCCCAGCAGTTGGGCCCGCTCCTTCATGCCAAACAGTCCCAGGCCGGTCCCCTTCTTCTGCGCCCGTTCCACATCAAATCCGATCCCGTCATCCACAACCGTCACCACCAGTTCTTTGTCCCGATCCTCAAACACAATGCCCAACTTGTCCGCCTGGGCGTATTTGGCGGCATTGGTCATCGCCTCCTGCACAATCCGGTAGAGGGCGGTCTCCACCACGGCGGGATAGCGCCGGCGGTCCCCCTGCACGTGCAGGTCGATCAAGAGGCCAAAGCTCTTTTCAAACCGCTTGATCAGCGAGCGGAGGGCGGGCAGCAGTCCCAAATCGTCCAGGGCGGAGGGGCGGAGCTCCAGCGCCATGCGCTTTACTTCCTCCATCGCCTTTGCCGTCATCTGTTGAATGTCGGCCACGTGCTGCCGAAGCGGTTCGCTCAGCTTGCTCTGGCCGACCACGTTGAGCCCGACGAGGATGCTGTACAGCGCCTGTCCCACGCCGTCGTGCAGCTCGCGGGAAATGCGCTTGCGCTCCTCCTCCTGGGCCTGAATGACGTAGTTCGTCAGCTTGTGCTGATACCGCTCCTTTTCAGCCCGCTGCTGATCCGACATGTCCCTCAGGATCAGCACCATTTTGCCGCCGTCTATCTCCGGCAGCTGGGCCGAGCTGGCAGCCACAGGGTAATCCCGTCCGTCCTTTGTCTTCAGCCGCATCTCAAATGACGGCATCTGTTCCTGCTTGAAAAAGCAGTCGGCACAGGTCGCTTCCTCCCGGCAGGTTGCCATGCCCAGGCACAGCTCACATATGTGCCGCTTCCCGATCAGTTCTTCAGTGGCCCAGCCGGACATCTTCTCCAGCGCGGGGTTGGCCGTCACGATCATTCCCTCTTTGTCCACCACCAGAATCGCGTCGCTGACGTTGGCAAAGACGGACGAAAGCAGGGTGAAGGCTTCCTCCGACGAGCCCAGTTTTTTCATCCACGCGTCCATGCGCTCCTCCTCAAGACAAACATCCTTACCGTTATTGTAGAACGCGGACGGGGGAAAGTGTATCGGGGAATTCCCCTACCTCCCTGCTCTTCTCCCTCAAAGGAGCCCGTTTCCCGCAGGGTGATTGTCCTGGGTGTGGCCGGTGTCCTGCCTGTATACCGTGGAAGCCTTTTATTTGGCCTGCAGCTGGGTGACGTAGAACACGTAATCGCCGCCTTTGTACTTTTTCCCCGTTCCAATCGCGAGAAAAGCCTCGTCGGAGATTGGCAGCAGCAGATGCTGTTCCCGCTGCTCAGTGCTGTTGGGCAGCACCTTTTCCCATACCGTTACGCCGTCTTCACCCAGTCTGGCAGCGTATCCGTCCGAACTGGCGTCGTTCATGTTGAACTCTTCGTATTTCACGCAGCCGCTGACCAAAAGATCGCCGTCGCCCGTCACCTGGATGTCGTTGAGTGCGCTGGTCTGGGTCTTCTCCGCAAACCTCTTTTCCCACACGTTTTTTCCGTCTTTGTCCACCTTGAGCAGATACCCCAGACCGTATCCGGCCCGGTAGTCGCTGATCGTCCGATCCGTCCCGGCGATGACCAGACTGCCGTCCGGCGTTTCCGCAAAAGCACGGGGAACGGTGTCCAGGCCGGTCTCGTGCCGGCGTTCCCAAACGGTCTTTCCGGACTTGTCCACTTTTGCGAGGAAGAGATCCCGGTTAAGGCGGTACGAGTCATCTTCCTGACCAACCGCCCCGAGCAGCACGATGCCGCCGTCAACGGTCTGGCGTACCGCGGTGACCGCATCGTATGCCGCTCCTTCAAACGTCGTCTCCCATTTTGGCTTCCCGTCCTGTTCCAGTTTGGCGAGATACAGTTCGGTGCTGCGGTCCGGCTGTTCAAGCACCGCTGCCAGCACATAGCCGCCGTCGTCCGTCTGCAGGAGGCGAATGTCCAGGCCGACGTACTTGGGGTAGGTGTTGGCCCACGCGATTTCACCGTCGCCGTTCACCTTGATCAGGCGGAGATTCCCTTCTGGATCATTCGACCTGGTTAGTCCTGCCAGCAGAAAGCCGCCGTCTTTCGTCTGAATAAAATGGGACAGACGACCTAATTTCTCGTCAGTCACCGTCTGTGTCACCGTCAGTGTGCCTGATTGCTCCACCCGGACGATTTCGTATGTACGTTTGTCAGCCGCCTGGCGCGAGAAGAAGATCTCGCCATTCGTTCCGCGCTGCACGTTTCCGTAAAAGTCGCCGTATCTGTAGGGATGGGATTTTTCCCAGGTCACTGCCGGTCCTTCGATCGTTCCAACGGCCTGCGCCTGACCGCTCCACAGCAGCGGACCCGTGCCAACCAGGGCCAGCGCCAGCAGGCTCGTCCATTTCCACGCCCGTCCCTTCTGTCCTCCATGCGGTATCAGTCCCATTCGATTCACGCTCCGTCATCAAATATTCTCCTTATTTTTACATGAATTGCCAATTGGCGTGAATATGTGAAAGGTAATGTTTTTTCTGGTCTTTTTGGTGGAGTTTTTCCTTCCCGGTCCGGCAGACAAAACAAAGACGGGGCGGCCTTCGCCGCACCGTCTCTGCTGCATACTCCGCCAAGCGTTTCACGGCTGGGTGACGTTGGAATCGTTTCGCGGCAGCGGTACGTCCGGTTTGCCGGCGGGATTGTTGTAGAGATAATCGGGCACCTTGCCGACGATCAACGCTTCCGTTCAGCCCGGTCTCCAACCGGGTTTTGACCGATCCGACCGGCACGAACGAGACGGGAATCTCCGGTCCGAAGTGCTCCAGAAAGACGTTTTTCGTGGCCAGCCCCAGCGGCACCGTCACCACGACGTTCTCTTCCTCAAACTCTTTCAGCCGGGCTTGAATGCGGGAAGTAGTCTCCCCCACAATCCGCGCATACTGCTTGAAGTTGAAATTCACGGCCAGGATGTTTCCGTCACTGTCCTTTTCCAAAATGACAATGTCGTCGAAATCGATCCCTTGCTGTAGCAGCCGCTTGGTCACCGCATCGCTGATGGCCAATTTTGCGATCTGATCCGTTTTTTTGCGCGGCAATCAGCATCAGGGTCGGCTCAAAATTGCTGCCCAGACGCTCCCGCTTCATTTTCCAGTCTTTTTCAAAGTCTGATTAATTCTTACAGAAAAACCAGGACAGCAGGTGCCATCCCGGTTCTTTTCCATTCCGTTAATGAGACTTCTCTTATTATCACGTCAGCCAGTCGTTGCTGTTTGGCCTTTTTTATTCAGCGATATCCACAACGATTTTTTCTGCTACACCGATTGGTGGCAGACTGCGTGTCAGCTTTGGCCCGTAGAACGCAAACACGTTCATGTCAGCCTTCAAGTCTTGCGGTTTGAGTGCTTTGTTGTCCTTGGCATTAACGATGATCGTCTTGTCATTAATGATCAGCGCTACTTTTTCCGGAGAGGTCGCTGTCAGACCGCGTCCTTCTACCAGCATTTTATAGGTGCCTTGCTGGTCAGGCTCGATGCTGACTACTTTACCTGTTGTCCCTACTACTTCCGCAGATTCCAGGCTGCTTTTGACAACAATGCTGAGCGCGCCTGTCTGCGGTGGCCGGCTCATCGCCATGAAATTATGGTGTGTCGCTTCTACTTCCATGCCAAGCTTCAAGTCTTCCGGCTTCAGCTCTTTGCCCGCAGCGTCGGTAATTTTGGTTTCCGCGCTGATGTGCAGGATGATTCCTGTCTCATATCCATTCAACGCAATGGAAACTTTGCCATCGTCTGTTTTGTTGATCGTCGTGATCGTGCCAGTACGCACTGGCGCTTTTTCTGCCTCTTCGTCCACTACCGTCACCGCACTGTCTGTCACATTGACTTTTGCTTGCAGGATTTCATCCACGAAAGCGACTGGAACATAGGTGCTGCCGTTTAGGAGAAGCGGCTTTGCTCCGAGTGTCTTGTACATTTTCGCAAACGGGTAGCGGTCCTCCCCGGCTTTGGCGTAGCTCGCGATCGCGCCTTTTTGCACTTCCGCTGCCTTCAGTTCGTTGTTCCAGCTTACTTTGTACCCAAGGGATTCAGCTACCGGACGCAGTGGAACCAAAACGGTTTGTTGCTCTTTATCAAAAATCGCGGCTTGCTCAAGCGCGCTTCCGTTTACATTGACCGACAGTTCTTTTACTGGTTCGGAGGCAGCCGATACGATATTCGTTCCCAGCACGGCCAAAGCCGCCAATGTCATCATGCCTGTACGAATTTTTTTCATGCTGCATTCCTCCAATGCTCGTTTTGTACTTGATTTGTGCTTCTATTCATTTCATTGGACGGAATAGTTTTTGATACGTTTCAACAAATTATTGATTGACGCTTGTCGTTATTTCTTTCCCTTCCAAGAAGTAACAAAAAAGACAAAAAAGCTGATCCCGGTTAATAACTGTATTGCAAAATTAAGATATGTCTCGGTGGTCACATTTCTAGAAGGTATAATTCCTACTGTGTTTGGTGGATTTAGTCGAAAATAAAGACTTGCTACAGCGAATATTATGATAAATACGGAAAATATTACCCCGAGCAAAAACTTATTCATAAATTACTCCTCCCACTAAAAATTAATGTTCTCGAGTTGAGTCCATATACATTGTGTAAAAACGGAGTCTCTTTGAAAAAAAGAGAGCCATTTCAAAAACCCTCGGGCAGAATGAAGTTGACCACAAAACATTCCAGGAAAGGGGGATTTTGAAAATGGCTCACTATCAGATTACTGTAGATTCGCAACTTTTGCAGCAGCTTTTTCTCGGAATTCGCAGGATTCAGGAGCGGCCAAACTGCCGCCCCTCTTCCATTATGGCTGATGTATCATCTGCTCATTTCTCGGCATCGGTACGTCCGGTTTGCCGGCGGGATTGTTGTAGAGATAATCGGGCACCTTGCCGACGATCAACGCTTCCGTAATCGGGATTTGCGTCGTCACGGTCCGCTGCTCCGTGGCAAACGGGATGACGATCCTGAGGTCCACCTCCACCCAAATGTAGACGGTGATTAGCACCATGTTGATCCCCGCCTGTTTCAGTCCGGTCTCCAACCGGGTTTTGACCGATCCGACCGGCACAAACGAGACGGGAATCTCCGGTCCGAAGTGCTCCAGAAAGACGTTTTTCGTGGCCAGCCCCAGCGGCACCGTCACCACGACGTTCTCTTCCTCAAACTCTTTCAGCCGGGCTTGAATGCGGGAAGTGGTCTCCCCCACAATCCGCGCATACTGCTTGAAGTTGAAATTCACGGCCAGGATGTTTCCGTCACTGTCCTTTTCCAAAATGACAATGTCGTCGAAATCGATCCCTTGCTGTGTCAGCCGCTTGGTCACCGCATCGCTGATGGCCAATTTTGCGATCTGATCCGTTTTTTGCGCGGCAATCAGCATCAGAGTCGGCTCAATCCGCCGTTCGACGATCACAAACAGCACCAAGAGGCCGGCCATCACGGCCAAAAGCGTCGCGATCAGGCGACGGCCCCGTCGGCGCCACCCGCCTTTCCTGTAGCCCCACACGTCGTTCTCTCCCGCTATCTGACATGCTTCTCAGGAACGGACCGCCCTCATCGACCGTTCTGCCGTGCTCCGCGGCCGGCCGCTCCGCAGCGCCCCGCCAATGCCCGCGACAAACGTTGGCACGCCTGCTGCCACGAGGATCAGCGCCCAATCGCGGAAAGACAGATCCGTGGTCTTAAAGATCGGCTGAAGCGCATCAATGTAGACCACGCCCAGCACCAGCAGCACGGATGAAAGGACCGCCCAGACGAGGAACTTGTTCTCAAAGATGTTGCGATGAAACACGCTGTATTGGCTGCGGCAGTCAAACACGTGAATCAGTTGGGCCATCACCAGGGTGACAAACGCGACTGTCTGCGCATGCACCAGATCATCGGGGTTTTCCCGGAGCGTCAACCAGAAAGACAGCAGCGTCATGCCCCCAATCAGGAAGCCGCGGCTGATGATCTTCCACCCGAGTCCCCGGCCAAAAATGTTCTCATGCTTGTGGCGCGGCCGCTGATACATCGTGTCCGCTTCCGGCGGATCGACGCCCAGCGCCATGGCCGGCAGACCGTCGGTGACGAGGTTGACCCACAATATCTGAATCGGCACCAGCGGCAAGGGCATTCCGAGCAGCATGGCAAAAAACATGACGAGAATCTCCCCGACGTTGGAGGCGAGCAGATAGCGGATAAATTTGCGGATGTTGTCGTAGATGTTGCGCCCTTCCTCCACAGCGGCGACAATGGTGGCAAAATTGTCGTCCCGCAGCACCAGATCGGCCGCTTCCTTGGTCACATCCGTGCCGGTGATGCCCATGGCGATGCCGATGTCAGCCGTCTTGACAGCCGGTGCGTCGTTTACGCCGTCCCCGGTCATCGCGACGACGTGGCCTTTGCTTTGCAGGGCGCGGACAATCCGCAACTTGTGTTCCGGCGAGACGCGCGCGTACACGGCGACCTGTTCCACGATCTCAGCCAAACGCTCGTCGCTCATGTTGTCCAGTTCGCGCCCTTCCATCACCTGGCCGTACCCGCGCATGAGACCGATCTGCCGGGCGATCGCTTCTGCCGTCACCCTGTGGTCGCCGGTGATCATCACCGTCTTGATCCCCGCCTGATGGCACAGGTCGATGGCCGACTTCACTTCTTCGCGCGGCGGGTCGATCATGCCTGCCAGACCGACAAAGACGAGGCCGCTCTCCAGCACCCCCAACGGATGTCCCGGCCGATACCCCTGCAGTGTTTTGTAGGCGAATGCCAGCACCCGCAGCGCCTGTGACGCCATCTCTTCCGTCTGGTTCAGCACCTGATGGCGAAGCGACGCACTCAGCGGCTGCACCTCTCCGTTCCAGAGGATGTGGCTGCAGCGGGCCAGCACCGCTTCCGCCGCTCCTTTGGTCAAAAGCGTGAAGCCGCCGTCCGCACTTTTTTCCACCACCGACATCATTTTGCGCTCGGAGTCAAACGGCAGCTCCTCCACACGTGTCTCCTGCTGTCCGCTTTTCACGCGTTCCGCGCCCTGCCCTTTGGCGGCCAGCACCTTGAGCGCTCCCTCCGTCGGGTCGCCCACCACCTGCCACCGGCGCTCCGTTTTGCCGATACCGAGCAGCTTGCGCGTGTCCTCGCAGGACAGCCGGGCGTTGTTGCAGCGATCGGCGATCCGCAGGATGTAGGACAGCCCTGCGTCGCGGGCAGGAGACACCTGCCGACCGCCCAGGAGAAACACCCCCTCCGGTTCGTAGCCGCTGCCTGTCACCTCGTAGACTGTATTGCTGTGCCACACCCGGGTAACGGTCATTTTATTCTGCGTCAGTGTCCCGGTTTTGTCGGAGCAGATGACGGAGGCGCAGCCCAGCGTTTCCACCGACGGCAGCTTGCGGACGATGGCATTGCGCTTGATCATCCGCTGAACGCCCAACGCCAGCGCGATCGTGACGATAGCCGGCAGTCCTTCGGGAATCGCCGCGACTGCCAGGCTGACTCCGGCAAGGAACATGGTAAACAGGTCGTGCCCGTGCCATACGCCTGCCCCAATGACGACCAGTGTCAACAGGACGGCGACCACCACGAGGATTTTTCCCATTTGTTCCAGGCGGTGCTGCAGCGGGGTCCCCATCTCCTCTGCCGCGTTCATCAGATGGGCGATCTTGCCGATTTCCGTTTCCATCCCGGTAGAGACCACCACTCCCCGTCCGGTCCCTCCCGTCACCATCGTGCCCATGAACGCCATGTTTTTCTGATCGCCCAGCGGAATGTTCTCCCCGCCCGCCGGAGACAGCGTTTTGGCCGTCTTGCCGGCCGGCACCGATTCCCCGGTCAGCGCCGACTCTTCGATCTCCAGTCGGTTGGCTTCAAACAGCCGCATGTCTGCCGGCACCCTATCCCCCGCCTCCAGCAGCACCAGATCGCCCGGAACCAGCCGAGATGCGGGAATCATGTGCACCTGACCGTCGCGCACCACCCGTGCCATTGGGGATGCCAGTTCTTTGAGCGCCTGCAGCGAACGCTCCGCCTTGGCTTCCTGGATGAAGCCCAGCAACCCGTTGATGAAAATAATGGCGATGATCGTGATGGCGTCGAGGTACTCGCCCAGCGCGTACGAAATCAGCGTGGCGCCAAACAAGATCAGCACCATGAAATCCTTGAACTGGTCGATCAGGACAGTGAACAGCGGCTTTCGCTTCGTGTCCGCCAACTGGTTGGGGCCATAGCGGGACAGCCGCCGCTTTGCTTCTTCTTGCGACAAACCGCGGTCCGCGTCGCTGTCAAGCACATCTGCCACATTCGCTGACGTCAGCATGTACCATTTTTGATTCGGCTGTGTGTCCACCTGAATCTCCTCCATCCCCTACGCTTTCATCTCATATGTATGCTGACGAGCCTCAAAATAACCCACTCGTCCATCGCCGGCCTGATCGGCCCCTTGAGATGAAGTCTGTCAGCAGGTGTCCACTGCGGCCGGTCACCCATGTCCGCCGTCGTTTTCGCCATAAAAAACCCCGTCCTCCATTTTGGGAAGGACGGGGTGTATCTCCCGGACTATGTGATGCTCTTGGCCAATCCGATACAGATCAACAGGATCGGCGGCAGCCAGGTCAGGCGAGAAAGCCAGCGGGTTTGACCGGCGCGGCGGCCCAGGGCGATGCCCAAGGCGAGCAGCGCGGCGCTCATGACCGCGATGCACAAGGCGACCGACAGCGGCGGATAGCCGAAAAACGCCAGGCTGATGCCGGCGCCAAACGCATCCAGCGACAGCGCCAGGCCCAGCATGACCGCCTCCCAGCCCATGATGTGGCCGGAGCGGTCTGCGTCCGCCCGGGACGGGTCCCGCAAAATCTGGATGATCAATCCAAACGCGCGAAACTGGGAAACCAGCGCCTGCTCGGCTTCCTTTTGACGATGGTCGTCGTCCTGACTGGTGCTGTCGGCACGGGGAGAGAACAGCCGCCACAGCGTGAACAGCCCCAGCCCCACCAACACAGCCGCCCCCACCCGTTTGCCCCACTCCGGGGACAGCCAGAACGTGAGGGTGGACCCGACCGTCATCACCGCGTAGACGACGGAAAACGAACAGCCTGCCACGACGACAAGCGAGAGAAACGGCATCCGCATGTTCCGAAGTCCGTACGTCATCCCGACGCTGACACTGTCCATGCTGATCGCCAGGGAGACAAGAAGGAGCGAAAACCAGCCGCTCAATGGAGTCACCTCTTTTCCCTTGCCTTCTACTTATACGCCACAGGCTTATCCATTGTGCGGGGCTTCGCTCCGCTTCCGATATTGATCGACCGGTTACCGTTTCGCCAGATATTTGCGAATGTCAAAGGCGACTGCGGCCACGATAATCAATCCCTTGATAATCAACTGCCAGTACGGATTGACGCCGATGAAGGTAAGACCGTAGTTGATCACGCCAAAGATGAGCACCCCTGCCAGAACGCCTTGCACTGTCCCGATACCGCCCGACGTGGAGACTCCCCCACGACGCAGGCAGCAATCGCATCCAACTCGTACATGTTGCCGTAGTTGTTGGTAGCCCCGCCTGTTCTCGCTGCTTCGAGCACCCCTGCCAGACCATACAGCGCCCCGGCGATGGCGTAGATGATGATCAGGTTCAGCCCCACGTTGATGCCCGATACGGTCGCCGCCTGCATGTTGCCGCCGATCGCGTACATGTTTTTACCTAGCCGGGTCTTGTTGAAAATCACCCATACCAGAATGGACACGACGATCGCAATAATGACAATGTAGGGAATCGAGTAGGGTCCGGAACCGATGTACCCGGTGCCGAGTTGGCTGAAATCCTGCCGCAAGCCGCCAATCGGCTGCGATTCGTTTGGCTCCATGTCAAAGTAGATGGAGTTTGCCCCGTAGACGATGACCATGGTGCCCAAGGTGGCGATAAACGGCGGGACGCTGAACTTGGCCACGATCACCCCGTTGATCAGCCCCACGACAAGACCCGCCAAAATCGCCAGGAGCACAGGCACCACCAGCGGCATGTCAGGCAGATCCGGAAAGAAGCGGCGCGGATAATCCTGCATTTGCAGCATGGAGGCAGACAGCACCGCCGTCAGTCCCACTACGCGTCCCGCCGAGAGATCGACGCCCCCCGTGATCAGCACAAACGCCGCGCCCAGGGCAATGATTGCCCGGGTGGAAGACTGCAGCAAAATGTCGCGAATGGTGGTCACAGATAAAAATTGGCTGTCGTAGATGGCAATTCCCACGATTAGCGCCACCAGCACGATGTAGATAGCGTTTTGCGTGCAAAATTCACGTATGGATGTCGCTTTCAGTTTACTCATGGTTTCTCTCCTCCTCTACCCCGCCATGTACGCTGTAGCGAGGCGCATCACCTGTTCCTCTGACGCCTCTTTCCCGTCGAGAAAACCGGAGAGGCGCCCTTCGCACATGACCATGATCCGATCCGACATACCCAGAAGTTCAGGCATTTCGGAAGAGATCATGATAATGCTCTTTCCTGCTTTGGCCAATTCGGCAATAATGGAGTAGATTTCGTACTTGGCTCCGACGTCGATCCCCCGCGTCGGTTCGTCCAGCAGCAGAATGTCCGGCTCGGTCAGCAGCCAGCGGGCCAGCAGCACCTTTTGCTGGTTTCCGCCGGACAGATTTTTGATCTGCTGCTTCAGGGAGGGCGTTTTTACCCGAAGCAGTTCAATGCTTTTGCTCGCTTCTTCCTTCCGCTTTTTCTCGTCAAGCAGCAGATAAGGCTTCTCATACCGGGACAGGTTGGCGATGAGAGCGTTTTCCAGGATGGACAGCACCGGAAAAATGCCGGTGACGCGCCGCTCCTCCGTCAAAAGCGCCATCTTGTGTTTTTTGGCCTCGATTGGCGATTTGATTTTCACCTCTTTGCCGTGGATGAACATCCGTCCCGACGAGACTGCCCGCAGCCCGAACAGCGCCTCGACCAGCTCCGTCCGCTGCGAGCCGACCAGCCCGCCGATCCCCAAAATCTCTCCTTTTCTCAGCTCAAAGGACACGTTCTTGAAGGAATGGGCATGCGGCGATGTCAACCCCTCCACCTTCAGCACCACGTCTCCCGGCACATTCTCCCGCTTGGGGAAACGCTGGGTGAGGTCGCGGCCGACCATGCGCGATATGATCAGGTCGGTGGTCAGCTCCTCTGCCGGCCATGTGCCGATCAGCTTGCCGTCCCGCATGATCGTCACCTCGTCAGAGATGCGCAGGATTTCCTCCATCTTGTGGGAAATGTAAATGATCGCCACGCCCCGGCTCTTCAGCTCGGCGATGATCCGGAACAACTGCTCCACTTCGTTGCCCGTGAGCGATGAGGTCGGTTCATCCATCACGATCACGCGGGAGCGGTAGGAGACCGCTTTGGCAATCTCCAGCGACTGCACCTTGGAGACGGACAGGTTTTTCACAACCTCGCGGGGATCCAGTTCCAGGCCCAGATCGGCAAACAGCGCCTTTGTGTCTTGGTACATCTTTTTCTCGTCGACAAATGCGAACGGGCCGAATTGTTTGACCGGGAACCGACCGAGCCAGATGTTTTCCATTACGTTGCGATACGGAACGGGGTGAAGCTCCTGATGAATCATCGCGATGCCATTCTCCAGCGCATCCTTGGCGTTGTTGATCACCGCCTTTTTGCCGTCAAGCAGAATCTCGCCCCCGTCCGGCTTGTAGATGCCGAACAGGCACTTCATCAGCGTCGATTTTCCCGCACCGTTTTCCCCCATCAGCGCGTGAACAGTGCCGGGCCTTACCCTCAGCGTAACGCCGTCCAGTGCCTTGACCCCCGGGAATTCCTTGGAGATGTTGATCATTTCCAATACATAACCGTTATTCGTCATGGCATGTCCCTCCCCCGCTAGTCTTATATGGAATGTAAAGAAGACTTGGCGATTGCCAAGCCTTCGGGCACCGGCAGAGAGTCTTATTTCGCCTCGTCCATGTTTTCCTTGGTGATTTTCTTGTACGGAATCCAGACGTACTTGCCGTCAGTAATCTCGTACCCGGTGTTTTCTTTGGTCGGCGTTTGACCTTGCGCCAGCACGGCGGCGATGTTGAGGGTGGCTTGCCCCTGGTTTTTCGCGTCGTTCAGGACGGTACCCAGCAGCGTGCCGTTTTCCAGCTCCTTCAAGGCCGGTGCCGTCGCATCCACGCCTACGACAGGGATGTACTTGTTGTCTTTGAAGTACCCGGCCGCCTTCAACGCCTCGATCGCACCAAGCGCCATGTCGTCGTTGTTGGCAAGTACGGCTTCAATCTTGTCTCCCGCAGAAGCGAGGAACGCCGCCATTTTTTCCTGGCCTTTCACGCGGTCCCACATCGCCGTGTCTTCCGCCACTTTTTCCACCTTGATCCCGGCGTCCTCAATCGCCTTCACCGAGTACTTGGTGCGCAGTTCGGCATCCTGATGCCCCGGTTCTCCCTTCAGCATGACGTACTGCAGGACGCCGTCCTTGTTCTTGTCCGCTTCGGGATGGGCTTTCCAGTAGTCGGCAATGATCTGACCGGCAATGGTACCGGACTCTTCCGCCTTGGCCCCGACGTAGTACACCTTATCCCATTTCTGCATGTCCTCCGGCATCGGTTCCCGGTTGAAAAAGACTACCGGAATGTTGGCCTGCTTGGCTTTGTCAATAATGACGCCGGCTGCAGTGCGGTCAACCGGGTTGATGGCCAGCGCGTTGACCTTTTTGGTGATGAACAGATCCACCTTGTCGTTTTGCGTCGGCTGGGAGTTTTGGCTGTCGACGATGTCGACCTGGGCCTTCCCTTCCGCGCTTTGGGAGATGGCGTTGCGCACGCCTGTCATGAACGTATCGTCAAATTTGTAGATGGCGACACCGATTTTGGGAGTGGAAGCACCTCCTCCTCCCTCGCCTGCTGTCGGCTGGGAGCCGCCTGATCCCGAACATCCGGCAATGGAAAGGGCCAGCACGGCCGCTGTCGCTGTAGAAACAAACTTGTTCATCTGAAATCCCCCTTTTCGAGCTCTATGGTGGTGCCCACTGTTCCAATGTAAGCGATTGCAAACGAAAAATTAATAAAAAATCATGTGAATTTCTATCAAAATTCTCAGGAAACTTTTCGACAAAAAAAAAAGCGGAGCCGTTCCTCCCGCAGTCACACAGGCAATACTCTGATCAGCTTGCAGCGCAGTTTCTGGAGATCGTGATAATGCCGTCTTTCTGATATTTACATCATCTCCGGCATTGGAATGGAGGGATTCATGTAGATTAAAGTTCGCCTCCCTTTCACCCTCGCCCCCAAGGGCGGGCGGCCAGCGCAGCACGCTGGACCGCCTAGAAAAGCGCCCATTCCCGAATCGCACGAGCGACGCCGTGCTGATCGTTGGTGTCGGTCACGACAGCGCTGGCCCGCTTGATCTCGTCATCGGCATTTCCCATCGCGACGCCAAGGCCGACGATGCGCAGCATCGACAAGTCGTTGAAGCTGTCACCGATGGCCATCGTCTCCTCCAGGGCAATGCCGAGTCTGTCCGCCAGTTCCCGCAGCGCGATTCCCTTCTGCGCAAGCCTGTGCGTGACTTCCAGGTTGTTTGCTGCCGACGAACTGACGGCCAGCTCGTTCACGGCTGCCAGTCTGCGGGACACACGATCCAGCTTTTGCCCCTCCCTGGAGAAGACCATTAAT
Organism: Brevibacillus sedimenti; assembly: GCF_020923495.1. Taxonomy (GTDB): domain Bacteria; phylum Bacillota; class Bacilli; order Brevibacillales; family Brevibacillaceae; genus Brevibacillus; species Brevibacillus aydinogluensis. Next base: position 1,417,629 of record NZ_CP064048.1, on the reverse strand, counting down.
TTGTAGAGGTGCTCGCCGGATCGGCCGAGCACGGACGCGTACGAGTCCACAGGGGCGAGTTCCCCGGCGGAAAAACGACGCTCATGCGCTGCACGGATCGTCTGTTCATCCGTGCCGGGAAACGCGCTTTGGATAAACGCACGCAGGACGGCAAACGCCTTATCGCGGTCGTTCGTAAACGTCCCCCGATTCGTGTACAGTTCGTAATACATGTCTTCCTGCCGCAGGATAGCCTCCGCTTCCTCATACGTCTGCGGGGGGATCGGCATACTTCGGACGATCTCCCCGGTTTCGCTCCGCACCTCCGCCCCGTTCACGCAGATGACCGGACAGGTGATGCCGGCTGCCGCAAGCGGCGGCAGGGCTTCTTTGTACGATCGGCCGGTCGCTACAACCACTGTGATGCCGCTGCTCTGTGCTTGTTGAACCGCCCGGGCGTTTTCTGCACTCACCTGGTGCTGCCTGTTCAGCAGGGTCCCGTCCATATCGAGCGCGATAAGCTTTACCCGGCAGCGTTTCTCGGCATTGGTCACGGTATTCGTCACCAGTCGTCCCCCCTTAACCGGCGAAGTAAAAGACAGCCGATTCGTACGGCCGCAGAGACAGCGAACGGACGTGAAGCCCCGTGTCCCGGTAGTTGGACAACAGCAGGGTGGGCTCCCCTGCCAGACGAATATCGTCGGGCAGCGCAAAAGACGTCTCGCTGGCGTAGAAGTTGTTTACCACCAGGAGGGTTTCGTTTCCGTACGTCCGCAGATACGCAAAGATTTGCGGATGATCGTCCAGAATCATCCGAAAATCGCCGTACGCGATGACATCATATGTCTTCCGCAGCTGGATCAGCTTTTTGTAGTGGTAAAAAACGGAGTCCTCGTCTTCAAGCGCGCGCTTCACGTTGATCTCCTTGTAGTTCGGTGCCACGTTGATCCAGGGGGTTCCCGACGTGAACCCGGCATGCGGACTGTCATCCCACTGCATGGGCGTGCGCCCGTTGTCCCGTGATTTTTGCTGCAGAATGGCCAGGATTTCCTGCTCCTGCTTCCCTTGCTCCTGAAGCTGGCGGTAGGCGTTGATCGACTCGACATCCCGGTACGCGGAAATCTCGTCAAAATAGGGGTTGGTCATGCCGATTTCCTCCCCCTGGTAGATGTACGGGGTGCCCTGCATGAGGTGAATCGTGGTCGCCAGCATTTTCGCCGATTCCCGGTGATACTCCCGGTCGTTTCCAAATCGGGAGATCGCCCTCGGCTGGTCGTGATTGCACCAGAACAGCGCATTCCAGCCTCCGCCGCTCTGCATGCCGTACTGCCACTCGCCGAGGATTTTTTTCAGTTGGAGAAAGTCAAAGTCGGCCAGCGCCCACTTCTCTCCATTGGGATAATCCACCTTGAGGTGGTGGAAGCTGAACACCATGTTCAGTTCGTGTTCGTCCGGCCGGGTATACTTCACGCAGTTTTCGATCGAGGTGGACGACATCTCGCCCACGGTGAGGAGGTCAGGCTTCCTGGCGAACACGTGACGATTCATCTCTTTCAAAAACTCGTGAATCCGCGGGCCGTCCGTGTAATACTTGCGGCCGTCGTCCATCGGCGTCTCCAGCGTGTCATCGGGAAAGCGCTGGTCTTTGGAGATCAGGTTGATCACATCCAGGCGAAACCCGTCCACGCCTTTGTCCAGCCAGAAGTTCATCATTTCGTAGACCTGCTGGCGCAGTTTGGGGTTTTCCCAGTTCAAATCCGCCTGGGTGACGTCGAACAGATGCAAATAGTACTGCCCCGTGGTCTCGTCGTACTGCCAGGCGCTGCCGCCGAACTTGGAGCGCCAGTTGTTGGGCGCACCGCCGTTTTTCCCGTCCTTCCAGATGTAATAGTCGCGGTACGGGCTCTGTTTGGAGCTGGACGCTTCACGAAACCACGGGTGTTCGGTCGAGGTGTGGTTCACGACTATGTCCATGATGACCCGGATGTTCCGGGCATGGGCCTCCTGCAGCAGCCGCTCGAACGTTTCCATCGTACCGTACGCGGGATTGATATCGCAGTAATCGCTGATGTCGTACCCGTTGTCTCTCTGCGGCGACGGGTAGATGGGGGTCAGCCAAATCACGTCGACGCCCAGTTCCTGCAGGTAATCCAGTTTTTCGATGATTCCCTGCAGATCGCCGGTACCGCTGCCGGTGGTATCCATGAAGCTTTTCGGATAGATTTGATACACGACCGCCTTTTTCCACCATGGTTTCGCCATTGTAGATCCACTCCTTTTCCATAATGGGCAATAGCAACCAATCTGCCAAAACCCCCTGCAGATCGGTTGCTATGCTCACCATCTCTCTCTTTTTGTTATTGTGTTTTCCTCGTTTTCCCCACCAGGAACGTCAGTGTGAAGGGCACCACCAGCGCGACTGCCATGCCGAGGAAGAATGCTCCCCAGTGTTCAGGAAAGATCGAGAGAAAACCGGGAAGCCCTCCCACACCGATCGACGCGGCTTTTACCTTGCTCAGCGTGAGAATGACAGCCCCGATGGCCGATCCGATCATCGCGGACACAAACGGGTACCGGTAGCGAATGTTGACGCCAAACATGGCGGGTTCGGTGATGCCCAGGAAGGCGGAGACGGCGGAGGTCAGCGACATGCCTCTCAGCTTTTCCTCCCGGGACACGAACATCATTGCCAGGGCTGCAGACCCTTGGGAGATGTTGGACAGCGCGAGCATCGGCCACAGGAATGTGCCGCCGGTGCTGGCGATCAATTGCAAATCTACGGCAAGGAAGGTATGGTGCATGCCGGTTACGACCAGCAGCGCATAGCACCCGCCGTAAAGCAATCCGCCGAGGATGCTGAATGCGTCAAACAACGAGACGAATCCGGACGTGAGCCAATTGGCCACTCCAAACGTCAGCGGTCCGATCACGGTAAAGGACAGGAAGCCCGTCACGAGCAGGCTGATGGGAGCCACCAGCAGCAGCCGAAACATGTCGGGAATCCGCTTGGTCAAAAACGTTTCCACTTTGGCCAGCACGTAGGAAGAGATCAGCACCGGCAGCACCTGTCCCTGGTAGCCGATTTTGGCGATCTCCCAGCCAAACAGATTCCAGTACGGCACTGTTCCATCCGCTACTGCCTGGGCATAACCCCACGCGTTCAACAAATCGGGATGGATCAGCATCAGACCGAGGACGATACCCAGCAGTTCACTTCCGCCGAAACGCTTGACGGCAGACCAGCCAATCAGGCCCGGCAGGAATACAAACGCCGTATTGGCAATAAGATTAATGATGCCCGCAAAATCTTTCCACTGCTGGTGAACGTCGACGAGCGACGCGTCGGGGTAGAAGATTCCCTTCCCGGTCAGCACGTTGTTGATCCCCATGAGCAGACCCGCCGTCACAATGGCAGGAAGGAGGGGAATGAAGATATCGCCCAGCGTTTTCACAGCTCGCTGGAACGGATTCAATTTTTTAACAGCCGCTTCCTTGGTCTCCTGCCTGGTGGCGCCTGTGATGTCAGCGATGTTAAGCAGCGCGTCGTACACCTTGTTGACCAATCCCTGGCCGATGACCACCTGGAATTCACCGTTCGAAGAAAACGAACCTTTGACGATTCCGATTGATTCCAGCAGCGTCTTGTCGACTTGCCCTTCATCCTTCAAGACAAACCGCAACCGGGTGACGCAGTGGGATACAGCTGCGATGTTGTCCCGGCCGCCTACAGCCTGGAGTATCTGCTCTACTTCCCGCTTGTTGATCTCCATGGGTCCCCCTCCTGTAATCGTTTTCATTCAAATCATACACTTGTTTAAACAAGTACGTCAATACTTGTTTAAACAAGTAAGCATGTGCAAAAAAAGAACGCCTTATCGGCGTCGGGCAAAATCCGTGAATTCAAACCGGTCCGGCCTGTGCCGGGATTCGGTGTATTCAAACAACGTGCCGTCGTGCAGGTGGACAAAGTTTTTCACCACCGCCACCAGGTTGTACCCTTTTACATCCAGATGGGCTTTGTCGAGGGCGGTAACCGGCTCCACGTGAATAATCCGCCGGGCAAACCCGATTTTTGCGCCCAGCTTGTCTTCCAGGTATTCGTAAATGGACTGTTCCGCAATCTCCCGCGTCAGGTCGCGAACGATATCTTTTCGGAAGTAGTTGATGTCAAAAATAATGCGCTCGTTTTTCAAGCTGCGCACGCGAAACAATCGGTACGCTTCCTGTCCAAGGGGCAATTTGGTTTTCGCCTGCAGCGGCTTGTCTATGGTGACGACCTCAAACAGCGGAACGGTCGTGACAAAGGCTTGCCCGCTGCTTTCACTCGCTTCCTTGAAGCTGACCAGACCGCCAAACGAGAATGTGATCAAATTCGCATCCAGTACAAACACGCCCTTGCCGTGAACGCTGTTGACGAATCCTTCCTTCGCCAGCAGATCAAGCGCCCGCCTTACGGTGCCCCGGCTTGTCCGATATATCCGGCAAAACTCGTTTTCCGAAGGCAGCTTTTCCCCGGGCGGGTAGGTCCCATCCAGTATCTGTTTTTTGATGTCTTCGTATATTTCCGTGTACCTCTTGTTCATCTGCTGCCTCCTGTGCTTTTGCGGTGACCTTTTCTCTCTATTACATCTGATTTCGCCCGCCGACGCAAAGTCCTGCTTTCCCGTCTCCCCTGATTGCGCTTGTCCTGCGCGATTGATCGGTCGAGGCTCGTCATCTTCCCGCCAGCGGATCGCGGTCTCTCACTTGACAAACGGAAACAGCAGCTTTTGGTTTTCCGACCAGAACATGTTGTCCATGTCGATGATTTTCGTTCCCGTATCGATACGGGAAGGGACGTGCAAGCCATTCATCGCCTCCACCGCGTGCTTGACGCCCAGGTAGCCCATGCTGAACGGATTCTGCATGATCGTAGCCTGGATCACACCCTCCTGAATGTACGCCAGCACGTCAGGCGGGCTGTCGATGGCTACCACTTTCACCTTTTCCGCCAGTCCTTTACTTTCAATCGCCTGGGCGGCGCCGAGCGCGGCGACGGCGTTAAGCGCAACGATGCCGTCGAGCGAATGGGAGTCGATCATCCTTGCGGCCAGCTCACTGGCCTGGTTTTGATCAGAAGCGCCCTCCCTTGCCACGATCGTTACCCCCGGATAGTGGAAGATCGCCTCCAGCAGTCCCTTTTCCCGCTGGGCGGTGTTTCCCCCGCCCAGGACGGCGATCCTGCCATGCGTTCCGACCAGTTCAATCAGCTTCTCTCCCGCTCGTTTGCCCGAGTCAACATGATCGGTGCCAATCCAGCTGACCACCCCCGGCCCCGTCAGTTCGGAATCGATGATCAACACGGGGATGCGCTGTTCCTTTGCCCTTGACGTGGCTTCGTCCAGGACCTGTTGGCTGTCGGGTGCGATCACCACGGCAGCTGTTCCGTCCGCAAACGCCTGCCGGACCTGCGCCAACTGCCCCTTCACGTCTTCTTCGTAGTCGGGGGCGTAGAAATTGACGTTGACGCCAAACTCTCTGGCGGCCATCTCCGCCCCCCATTTTACCGTCCGCCAATAATCCCCGTGCTTCATCCTGACGATGAGCGCCACGTTCTTCTGTTTGACCTGGTCGGCGGCTGGATCGGCGCAGGCACCCAGGACGGCAGCCGCCGCCAGCAGCAGATACACGAATGTTCGCCATGCCTGTTTGCTTGACTGGTGCATTCCTCTTCACGTCTCTTCCGTTATCATCGGTATTCGTATGGTCACGGTGGTACCGGTCTCCTCATCGCTTTCGATGGAAAGACCGTACGCTTCGCCAAAAAACAGCCGGATGCGCTCATGCACATTTTTGATGCCGACGCCCGACCCATCCTTGCTTTTGATTTGGCCGGAACCGATCTGCTCCAGCACGTGGGGCGGGATGCCCAGCCCGTTGTCCCGCACCCGGAACAGGATGTCACCGTCCGACCGTTCCGCCGACACGGTGATCCTTCCCTGATCCGCCAACGGCTCGATGCCGTGGTAAATCGCGTTTTCCACGATCGGCTGCAGCAGAAGTTTCAGCGTCTTGCAGGGAAGCACCTCGTCCTGGGCTGTGATTTCATAGGTGAATTTGTTTTTGTACCTCATTTTTTGGATGACCAGATAATTCCGCACGTGCTCCAGTTCTTCCTGAACGGTGATGATGTTTTTCCCTTTGCTGAGGCTGATCCGAAACAGTTTGGAAAGCGCGGTAATGGTGGTGATTACGTCTTCGTTTTTGCCGATCCCCACCATGCGCACGACCGAGTTGAGCGTATTGTACAAAAAGTGCGGGTTGATCTGCGCCTGCAGCACTTCCAGCTCGCTTTTCCGCTTGGCTTCCTGCTCCCGGATGATTTGATCCATGAGCTGCCTGATGCGGATCACCATGTGGTTGAAGCGGCGCGAGAGCTGCTCCACCTCGTGACTGCCGCGAACGGCCAGGTTGACCGTAAAATCCCCCTTCTCCACCTGCTGCATGGAGCGTTCCAGATTGCGGATCGGCCGGGAGATGGCAGCGGAGATATAGGTGAGGACAAACACCACCACGGCGATGACGACAACCAGCAGCCAGAAGATAAACCCGCTGATCTCCTTTTTGGTGGTGGCGATCTCGTCCATGTACGAGACGCCGACGATTTTCCAGCCGATGTCATCCAGCGTCTTGATCGTGACCAGCCGCCGCTCCCCGTCGGACTCGTCCACGTAGCTGCCGTACGAGTTTTTCAAGGCAATGGCCCGATTCTCGTTTTTCAATCCGACGTAGATCAGCTGCTGCTGCGGATGGTAGACGATGTTGCCGGCCAGGTCGATGATGTAGACATACCCTTTTTTGCCCAGCTCCACCCGCTGGCAGAGGTCGTCAATTGTTTTGAAATTGACGTCCACGAGCAGGATCGCGTCCTCCCTTTCGCCGTTCTGGGAGACCGAGATGCCCCTGCTCATCGAGACCACCCACTTGTACTCACCTTGAAACAGGTTCTGAATGTGCGGAAGCGAAAAGGAAATGTGGCCGGGGTCTTTCAACGCCGCCTGAAACCAGCTCTGTTCCTGCAGTCTCGTGTTTTTCCGCATCGCCGCCTGCGGATACGCGGCGATCAGTTCGCCCTCCCGTGAAAACACGGCCACCGAGACAAGATCCTCACGGGTTTCCAGAATCGTCCCCAACCGTTCCGTCAGCTTGTCGTCCGGCACGTTCTCGCTTCGGCGGATCTTCTCTGCGGCCAGTTCAAAAATCTCCTTCATGCTGTCCAGGTAGCTGTTCAGATTGAAGCTGACCTGGTCGATCATTTGCTGGGTGTGCAAAAATGCATTTTGTTCCGCTGTTTCGGAAAATTTGCTGTACAGCATGACGCCGACAAAGAGCATGACCGCGACGGTCACCAGCGTAAACGAGGCCGTGATGATAAACTGAATGCTCTTCATCTTCACCATTTGAACCAGCGCGTTAACCGGATTTTTCATCGTACCCCTCTGGCCATGTTTTTGTACTCCTTGGGAGACATGCCCCATTTCTTGCGGAAGCAGAAGCTGAAGTAGTTGGGGTCGGTATACCCGACTCGTTCTGCGATCTCAAAGGTTTTCAGGTCGGTCGTCAGCAGCAGTTCCTGGGCCGCTTCCATTCTCACCTGCAGCAGAAAGTTGACGAATGTCGTATTCATCTCCTTTTTGAAAATGCTGCTGAAATACCCCACGCTGATGTGAAGCTGCCTGCACACTTTGTGGATCGAGATGTCGCTTTCGTGGTAGTGGTTTTTGACGTATTCGACGGCCTGGGCGACGAGCCGTTTGTAGGAGGACTGCCTGACGCTGGCGATGCTGTTCATCATGCCCAAGCAGATGTGCAGCAGCCTGTCCTTCGTCTCCTGAAGCGTTTGGGCCTTGTGGATGTCCGTAAACCAGTGAAGATGTTCGCCAAATACGCGCTCCGGCTCCAGATTGGCCCCCTTGGCCGCCTTCAGGATGGCGGTCAGAATCTCCAGCAGGTAAATGTGATATTCCTTGATGGACACGCGGGCATCGGCAACTTCGGCAAACAGCTCATCCAGGATGTCCCTCAGTTCCTGCGGCGTCCCCACCTTCAGACAGCGGATCAGCGCATGCTCTTTTTGCTCGTCGAAGCGGACCTTTTCCACGCAGCGCTTTTCCACGTCATCGACGCAGATGACCCGGTTGTTTCCGAGCACGACCCTGTAGTCAAGCGCAGCAACTGCATCCTCGTAGGAAAAGGAAAGGTCAGCCAAGTCGCCGGTGACCGTCCCGATCCCAGCTGTTACTGTGAATTCGCAAAATTTTTCAACGAATTGCCGCGCTTCTTCCAGCACGGCCGTCGTTTTCCGGAGGATCGCCTCCCGCTCGCGCTCCTGGTGAACGGCAATCAGGACTACATGGTCGTTGTTGGTGAAGACAATCCCCAGACGGTGCTTGTCGACCACTTCCTGCACGATGTTGCGGACGGAGAGCAGCAGCAGTTCCCGATCCGTTCCCCTCGTCTGACGGCTGGGCGGCGGCGCAAAGTGATCAGCCGCATGTTCGTCGACACCGGGCCGGTCGATGCTGACGGCGCCGACCACAAAGCCGTTTCCCTCCAAATCGATCTGGTACGCGTGCGCCTTTTCCCGGATGTCGGCTGCAGGCAGCCGGCGGGTAATCAGCGACGTCAGAAACACTTCCCTTAGCACCGGCAAGCTTTTTTGATAGTGCTCCTTCAACAGGCGAATGTTTTTCTTCTCGGCGGCTTCTTGGTCAAGCCGCGCCCGCACTTTCAAAAGGGCGTCGATCAGTTCACCCGCAGAAAACGGCTTGAGCACGTATTCGTCGATCTGCAGCTTGACCGCTTTCCGCGCGTATTCAAACTCGTCGAAGCCCGTCAGAATCACGATTTTGACGGTGGGATACCGCTCTTTGACGACGGCGGCCAGCTCCAGCCCGTCCATAAACGGCATCTTGATGTCGGTGACGACGATGTCCGGTACGCTTCTCTCCATCTTCTCCAGCGCATCCTGGCCGTTTTCAGCCGTTCCGATGACCGCGAACCCGTAAGCCTGCCAGTCAACCTCGCGGATAACGCCTTCCCTTACGTCTTCTTCGTCGTCAATCAGCAGCAGTGTGTACATGCTTCTTCCCCCCGGTTACATATTTACTCCAGGCGGGCTCGGACTCCTCCCGGGCGGACAAGAAACAGGGCTTTCGACCGAAGCCCTATGCGTATCGTCCATGTCGTTTTCCCCGTCCGTGATTCCACACGCCAACACGAAAAAACCACCGCCTCCCCGGAAAGGGAAACGGTGGGCGCACTGTAATTACAGTTCGTCAAAGCCGTCGAAATCGAAATCCAATCCCGCTTCTTCAAACATGTCACCGGCCGACTCTCCGATCTCCTCCATGACCTCGCCCAGCAGCATGCCGCCCAGGAAACCGGCCGCCATGCCGCCGATCATGCCGGCCATGCCATGGCCGTGGTGACCGTAGTGTCCCTGGTGACCGTGCGGCGGCTGACCGTAGGACGCCATCGACACGTACGGAATCGCCTGCGGATTTTCCGCATAGGTGCGAAGCGTATCCAACAGGAAACGGGAAAGCTCCTCTTCCCGGTCGGCAGCCAGCAGGTCCTGCGGCACGACGATCTCCGCCTTGCGCTCCATCTCTCCGCCGAACCTGCCGGGAACAGCCAGATCCAGCTCCGTCAACAGGCGCAGCTCACCCGGTGTGGAGAGGAAGACGACCTCCAGTTCCTTGAGCGGGATGTCCAGCGGCCGTCCCGTGAAAAACGAAAACTCCTGACCGTACGGCGTGAGCTTGCCGGAGTCGGGCTTTTGCCGCAGATCGAGGCGGGCCAGTGCGTTCAGCACGCGTTCCACCGGTTCCGGCGGCAGCACCTGCACCGGATCCAGGTCGGTCGGGTCAAGCGCCCGTTCCACATCCAGCTTGGTGTGCAGGTAGTACTGAACGGACGGTGTCGACACGGCCAACCCTGCCGGCAGTTCAAAGGCAAACGGAATCTCCTGCACAAAGGGCTTCGGCTGCACGGTGAAGCTGCGGCTGACCGGGTACGTATGCACCGGACGCGTTACCTCCTGCCCCCGCACGTTCACCTTCATCATCAGCAGGACGCTCAGTTCGGAGATGCGCTGTTCCACGCTGCCTCCTTCGATGCGAATCGCGCCCGTGATCGTCTCTCCCAACCGGTAGGCAGGGCGATCCAGCCTAAGATCCACTGTCGCCGCTCCCACTCCCAGTTTGGCCATCAGCTTTTTCAGCAAGACCCTTTCCCCCTTTTATATAAGCAACAGTTTATATTTATATCGTATCAGATCCAGAGGGGGTTTTGCGAGCAGCCAGTGCGCGGCCAAGCAGCCGAACCAGTCGGCTGGCCTGCTCACCTGTCACGTCCCGCAATGCAGAAAATTCCGTCACATTTACCCCGACGACGCGCGGATCGGCCAGCACAGTGCTCAGCAGTTCCTCCGTCTGCGCCAGCGACAGGCCGGTTTCGCTCGGTGAATAGGCGGCTGCCATTGCCTCCTTGTGCATCACGTCGACGTCAAAGTGGACGAGGATATGCGCATCAGAAGGGATCGCCTGCAAGACGTCGGCTGCCAGCGGGCCCGGTCCCCGTTCACACAACTGATCAAGCGTGACGATCTCTACTCCTAAGGTCTCGTCCGGCATCTGCTGGCACCCCAATACGGCGATGCGGTCCGCTGTCCATCCGGTCTCCTCGATCCAGACGCCGCCGCCCTGCAGCAAAAACCACAGGCCCATGCCAGCTGCTCCGACACAGCGGGAGGCTGAGGGCACCCTCGCGTCAACGTGGCCATCCAGCACCAGGAGGTACGCCTTGTCTCCATAGACGTCGCGAAACGCTTGCGCCGTCCCGACGATCACGCTGCAGTCGCCGCCGAGAAACAGGGAAAATTGGTCGCGGCCAAAGCAGCCGCGCGCCTCTTCGCGCAGCAGGTCCCAGACCATGCGCGGCGCCGGCCAGTTGCGAACAGGCGGAACGTTGTGCCGCGGCAGATAAGCGGGAAGGACGAGATCTCCCCGGTCGGTTGCCGGTATACCCTGCTCCTGCAGAACGGTCATCAAACCCGCCGCCCGCAAAGCGGCTGGCGCCAGTTCCGTACCGGAGACATAGGCGCCGGAGTAGATGGGAATGCCTGTTATCGTTACATTCACCGCGCTCCCTCCTTAAATCAAGCTGCTTCCATTTTATCATAGCCTGATTTTCCCATCCCGGATCGTGTTCGCCAGCCGAGGGGCACTGCCGCCAGGTGTCAGACTACATCGTATCCCTGGTCTTCGATCGCTTCCTTGATCGCCTCCAACGTCAGGGCGTTCTCGTCATAGCTGACCTCCACCGTTTTGGCGGCCAGATCCACTTTTCCGGATGCGCCCAATTCCTTCAGTGCCTTTTCAATCGCGTTGACGCAGTGATTGCACGACATTCCTTCCACGCGCAGCGTTACGTTTTGCATGATGATCGCTCCTTTTTCCTGTTTTCTGTATGCTTTCTGTCCGCCTGCCGCCGCCTCTGCATTTCACGGGACCGGATGCAGGCGGGCTGGTGATTGCCGGTCGGGCCGCAGACCTACGAGCCGCGATTGCGTTTAACCGGCTGACTGTGAGGCGGTATGATCCGCCGCCGCTGGCCGGTCTTAGCTGCGGCTTACTGCGCGGCAAGGACGGCCGGCTGATTCAGGGAGTGGTTCTCCTGCTGCTGATGCGGAGCTTCTCCTGGAGTTGCAACCGCTTCGTACAGCAGGTAGCCGCCGATGACGAGTAAAAGGTACACGACGCCGGAAAGCGCCCATGCAGCTGTGCGGCTCATCTCATCGCCCCTTCGTTTCTTGTGATTCCAGGTTCCAGTTTGACGCGCTGCAGGCGCAGGGCGTTCAGCACGACCGACACCGAGCTGAAGGCCATCGCCGCTCCGGCCAGCCAGGGCGCGAGGAAGCCCAGCGCCGCCACAGGGATGCCCAGCGTGTTGTAGGCAAAGGCCCAGAACAGGTTCTGCTTGATGTTGCGGATGGTTTTGCGGCTCATCAGGATCGCGTCGGCTACGCCGTTTAGATCGCCGCGCATCAGGGTAATGTCTGCCGCCTCCATGGCCACGTCCGTTCCGGTGCCGATCGCCATCCCAATGTCGGCGGTGGCCAGTGCGGGCGCGTCATTGATCCCGTCGCCCACCATCGCTACCCTGCGGCCCTGCTGCTGCAGCTTTTTCACTTCGTCCGCCTTTCCTTCCGGCAGCACTTCCGCGATCACCCGATCGATTCCCGTCTGGCGGGCGATCGCCTCCGCCGTCTGCCGATTGTCGCCGGTGATCATGACGACCTCCAGTCCCATCGCCTTCAAGCGCTGCACCGCCTCGCGGGACGTCGGCTTGATCGTATCGGCCACCGCCACCAGCCCGGCCAGCCGGCCGTCCACGGCCACCAGCATTGCCGTTTTGCCCTCCTGCTCGAGCCGTGCCATTGCCTCCGCCACCTGGTCAAACGGGATCTGATGCCTGTCCAGGAGACGTCGCGTCCCTACCAGCACCTCCCTGCCGTCTACTGCGGCGCGGATGCCAAACCCGGGAACCGCCTCAAACGTGTCGGCGGCTCCGCTCAGCGTGACGCCCCTGTCGACAACTCCCTTGACGATCGCCTGAGCCAGCGGATGCTCGGAGTGTTTCTCCGCCGCTCCCACCAGCGCCAGCAGCTCCGCTTCCTCCATCCCGTAGGCCAGCACGTCAGTCAGCGCCGGCTCCCCTTTCGTCACCGTGCCCGTTTTGTCCAGCACGATCACATCCAGCTTGTGGGCCGTCTCCAGGTGTTCACCGCCCTTGAACAAAATCCCCAGTTCAGCGGCTCTGCCCGATCCGGCCATGATCGAGGTGGGCGTCGCCAGCCCCAACGCGCACGGGCAGGCGATCACCAGCACGGCGATGCCTTTCTCCAGCGCGGAGGCGAAGTCCCCCGGCGTCACCAGCAGGTACCAGACGGCAAAGGTAACGAGCGCGATGCCGACGACGACCGGCACGAAGATGCCGGAAATGCTGTCAGCCAGCCGCTGAATGGGCGCTTTGGAGCCCTGCGCCTCTTCCACGACCCGGATGATCTGGGCCAAGGCTGTCTCCTTGCCCACTTTGGTCGCCCGCACTTTGAGAAAACCGTGTTTGTTCAGCGTGGCGCCGATGACCTCGTCGCCCGCCGCCTTGTCGACAGGAACGCTTTCACCGGTCAGCATCGATTCATCGACCGCCGATTGTCCCTCCAGCACGATGCCGTCAACAGGCACCTTTTCCCCCGGCTTCACGTGGATGATGTCGCCCGGACGCACGTCTTCCACCGGAATCGTCAGCTCCTCGCCGTTACGGACCACCACGGCCGTCTTCGCTCTCAGACCCATCAGCTTGCGAATCGCCTGTGACGAACGCCCCTTGGCCTTTGCCTCAAACAGCTTGCCGAGCAGAATCAGCGTAATCAGCACGGCGCTCGTCTCAAAATAGAGCTCCGTCATGTGCGCCCCCGACCCGATGGAGCGAACCGCCAGGTAGAGACTGTAAAAGTAGGCGGCCGATGTGCCCAAGGCGACCAGCACATCCATGTTGGCGCTGCCGTTGCGCAGTGCCTTGTAGGCGCCGACGTAAAACTGCCGGCCGACGATGAACTGCACCGGCGTCGCCAGCGCCAACTGCACCCACGGATTCATGAACATCTCCGGCAGCCAGATGAACGAAGTGAAGGAAAAATGGCTGACCATCGCCCACAAAAGGGGGAGGGAGAGGATCAGGGAAAAGAGAAACTTCCCGGTTTGCCGGTCGATTTCCTCCGCCCGGCGGTCAACCATCTCCGCATCAGTCTGATCGTCCTTGGCAGCCGCTTGATACCCCAGCTTTTCCACCTGACGGATCAGGTCGTCCACGCCGACCTGCCCCGCGTCGTATTCCACGGTGGCTGTCTCCATGGCCAGGTTGACGTTTGCCTCCAGCACCCCGGGCAATTTGTGCAGCCCCTTTTCGATCCGGGCCGCGCATGCCGCGCAGGTCATGCCGGAAATCGAAACCGTCGCTTCTTTTATTTTCGCGCTCATCGCGTCTTCCTCCGCATCAAGATACCCATGAGGGGTATATTTTTGGTAGTATTCCCTCCAAGGCTCCTGTTTATTACATGCCCATTATATAATACCCCGGGTGGGTATATCAAGCACTTGCGCTAACATCTTCTGCCAAAAAAAGGCGCCGTCCGTTTTTGGACAGCGCACAATGGCGGCCGCTGTTATTGCGTGCCGTTTCAGTTTTTCTTGGCGTGATAGGCGACGGCAATCTTCGCCGCTACTTCCGCGTTGTGTTTCACCAGAGCGATGTTGGTCTGCAGGCTCTTGCCGGCCGTCAACTGTTTGACCCGGTCGAGCAGGAATGGTGTCACTTGCTTTCCGGTGATGCCCTTTTCCTTGGCTTCCGCCAGCGCTTGCTGGATAACGGCTTCGATCTCGCGGTGATTCAGCGCGTCCGCTTCCGGCACCGGATTGGCGATGACCAGACCGCCGTTCAGTCCCAACTGCCACTTGGTGTCCATCAGCGTCGCCACTTCCTCCGGCGTGTCCAGGCGGAAATCGACACCAAAGCCGCTCTCGCGGGCAAAGAAGGACGGGAACTCAACCGTGCGGTAGCCGACCACCGGCACACCTTGCGTCTCCAGGTATTCCAGCGTGCGGCCCAGGTCGAGAATCGACTTGGCTCCGGCGCAGACGACGGCCACGTTGGTTTGGGCCAGTTCGGTCAGGTCAGCGGACACGTCCCAGGTGATCTCCCCTTCGCGGTGCACCCCGCCGATGCCGCCGGTGGCAAACACGCGGATGCCGGCCAACTGCGCGGCGATCATCGTGGCGGCTACAGTGGTGGCGCCGATTTTGCCGCTCTCCAGAATGTACGGAAAGTCGCGGCGGCTTACTTTTTCCACCGATTTGTTGGTGGCAAATTCCTCCAGTTCGGCCTCGGTCAGCCCGATCTTGATTTTTCCGTTCATGATCCCGATGGTGGCCGGCACGGCGCCGTTGTCGCGGATGATGCGCTCCACTTCTTTGGCCATTTCGATGTTTTGCGGGTACGGCATGCCGTGTGAGATGATCGTCGTCTCCAGCGCCACGACCGGCTGGTTGTTCTCCAGCGCGTGACGCACTTCTTCCGTGCAGGTGAGATATTGTTTCATGGATTATCGCTCCTTTTCATACTGGCTTACTGTTTGTGCGAGCTGTTCCGGCTGCAGCAGCGGCGAGACCGACTGCTCCGTCTGCAGGGTCAGGGCGGATGCGGCCAATCCGAGGCGGCAGGCTTGTCCGAATGGTTCATTGTTGACGATGCCGTATAAAAGTCCGGAGGCAAATGCGTCGCCCGCGCCGGTGACATCCACCACCTCTGTCGGATACGGGGCCAGGTGCTCCGCCTGCTCCGCCGATTGATAGTACACGCCTTGCTCGCCCAGCGTGACGACCACCCGCTTGACGCCCCGCTCCCGGATCTGACGGCACGCCTCGGCGCACTCCTCGATCGACGTGATTGACATGCCGGCCAGCAGTTCCGCCTCTTCCCGATTGGGCAGGATCGCGTCCACGCCGTCCAGTCTCTCCGGCAGTTTCTTCGCTTTCGCGGAAGAGACCGGATCGATATACAGCGGGATGTTTTCCTGTTTGCAGCGCTGGATGATGTACGCCAGGCAATCCGCCGGCAGATTGGTATCGAGAAAAACGGCCCGCGCTGCCGCGATATGGGACCACTTGTCTGCAAACATCTCCGGGGTAAGCGCGTCGTAGATGTCCATGTTGGCCAGCGAGACCACCATCTCCCCGTCGATGTCCAGAAGCGCGGTGTAGGTGCCCGTGCGTTGGGCCGGCAGCCGCCATACCTGGCTGACGTCCACGCCGTGTCTTTTCGTCTCCTGCAAAATCCATTCGCCCTCTTTGTCTTCACCGACGCAGCTGATCAGCGTGACGCTTGTGCCCAGCCGCCCC
This sequence comes from Brevibacillus sedimenti, assembly GCF_020923495.1. GTDB lineage: Bacteria > Bacillota > Bacilli > Brevibacillales > Brevibacillaceae > Brevibacillus > Brevibacillus aydinogluensis. Next base: position 1,401,649 of record NZ_CP064048.1, on the reverse strand, counting down.
AGGTTTTCGGCGATGTTGCGCGCAACACCACCGCACGACTCGGTGATGGCCACCGGATTGGACGAATGCAGCCGCACTTTTTGCTTCCCGCGCGCCTTCCGGTCCAGGTTGGCTCCGCCGATGCAGACGATCCGCCCTTCGTCGCGCAGCACATAGGCACGTCCCTTGATCTCGCCCCGTTTGGTGAGCTGGGCGACGTACCCGGCCACCGCCGAGCGGGAAATGCCGATCTTGTCGGCCAGCTCCTGCTGGCTGATAAACGGATTTTCACGAATGTAGCGCAGGATGAGCTGTTCCTTGTCCACGCCCCTCCTCCTTTCTTCCGACATCATTCCCTGTTTCTTATCACATTCTCTTTCTAAACAAAAGTTTATCACATAAACAAATGTTTGAAAAGAAAAAACACACGCCCCTTTCCCCAGACAAGAAACGCGCCTGCCGCCCCGCAACCAATCTTCGGCGCACATCGGGATTGCGCCCGGCATGGGACAGGTATACCGAGACAAGCTGCATGAGCCGCCCTGTTTCGCGCACACTAAGCGAAAAACAGGTGGGATCTCAATTGGCTGATCAACGAGAAAAGCAAAATCACGAAGACGAGTATTTTTTCTTTGACCTGTCCGACGAAAGCCACGAAAAACTGCGGGATAAAGAACTGCGGGAAGCAAAGGAAAATCCGCTGGGCCCGCTGGAGGAAGTCACCAAAGTGGAATACTAGGCCGTACTGCCGGCACCCTCTGCCCGCTCGCATCGCAAGCACCAGGGGGTGTCGCCTTTCATGCCGCTATCCCCTGTCAGCTCGGCTAATTGACAAGACAATCCCTCTCGTGTACCATTATCTCAAATTAGAGATATTAAACATCAAAACAAAAAGGAGGGCCATCCTTTATGACAGATACGCAGCAGCGAAACGAGTCACTTGAGCTCCTGATTGCGCTGTCCCGTTCCTACAACTGGGTCACGGCCCATGTCAACCGCGACATCCGCCGCCATGGATTGAACCCGACAGAATTTGGCGTCCTGGAAGTCCTGTTTCATAAAGGCCCCCAACCGTTGCAGCAAATCGGCGAAAAAATCCTGATCTCCAGCGGAAACATTACCTACGTTGTGGATAAACTAGAAAAAAAGAAGCTGCTGGTACGCAAGCCCTGTGCAGAGGATCGGCGCGTCATTTACGCGGAGCTGACCGACCAGGGCAAACAGTTTTTGGCTGATATTTTTCCGTCCCACAAGGAAGCGATCGAAAAGGCTGTGAGCGGCCTTACCGCCGAGGAAAAACAGCAGGCGATCGCGCTGCTGAAAAAGCTGGGGAGGGCCGCGCAGGAACGATTTTAGAAAATGCCTGCTGCCCGCAGCCAATAAAGACCTTGACAAAACAGCGGAGAGATAATAATCTTGAAATCAAGATTTACAAAACAAAGGTTATTGACTTACAAAATGAAAGGAGAAACCGCATGAGCAAAGTTCTGTTTGTGAAAGCCAACAACCGTCCCATTGAACAATCCGTCAGCGTGAAGCTGTACCACGCGTTTCTGGATAGCTACAAAGAATCCCATCCGAACGACGAGGTAGTGGAACTGGACCTGTTTGCGGAAAACCTGCCTTACTACGACGTGACGAAAATCAACGCCATGTACAAATCCGGCCAAGGCATGGAGCTGACCGCAGAAGAACAGAAGGCAGCCGATCTGGTGAACAAGTATCTGAATCAGTTCCTGGAGGCCGACAAGGTGGTGTTCGCTTTCCCGCTGTGGAACTTCACCGTGCCTGCCGTGCTGCATACCTACATTGATTACCTGTGCCAGGCCGGCAAAACGTTTAAATACACCCCGGAAGGTCCGGTTGGCCTGCTGAACAACAAAAAAGTGGCCCTGCTGAACGCGCGCGGCGGCATCTACTCCGAAGGTCCGGCTGCGGCGGCGGAAATGGCTGTAAACTTTGTACAAAACGTCCTCGGCTTCCTCGGAGTGAAAGACATCTCCACCGTGATCGTGGAGGGGCACAACCAATTCCCGGACAAAGCCGAAGCGATCGTGCAGGAAGGCTTGGAAAAGGCAGCAAAACTGGCGGAGACCTTCTAAGGCCCGCCGGCCTTTTCGGACAAACATCTTGATTTTGAGATATTTAAAATTAAAATATATGAAGGAGAGATGAACATCATGATGGATCTTGGTTTGTTGATCATTCGTCTGGTCGTGGGATTGACGTTTGCGGGGCACGGCGCCCAAAAACTGTTTGGCTGGTTCGGGGGCCACGGATTGAAAGGAACCGGCGGATGGATGGAGTCCATCGGATTGAAGCCGGGCGTTACCATGGCGCTGTTGGCCGGACTGGGTGAGCTGGTGGGCGGCCTGCTGTTTGCCGCCGGTGTCGGCACGTGGGTCGGTGCGCTGTTGATCGCCCTGACCATGCTGGTGGCAATCGTCAAAGTTCACGGCGCCAATGGCTACTGGGTGACGCAAAACGGATACGAATACAACCTGGTGCTGATTGCGGTGGCAATCGGAGTGGCCCTGATCGGCCCCGGCGCTTACGTCCTGTTCTGATCATCGCACGATAAATGGTAGCTTTCGGAGACCGCATCCCTGTGTTGAAGGAGGAACTGCACATGCACATCGCTGTTTATTCGCCAAACGAACAAGGCAAAGGTCATTTCGGCAGCGGCGAGATCGTGGAGAACAAACCGATCGGTTTTCCGCACGAACACTCGGCTGTCAAGCGCGTCGGCCCGCTGTTTTACTGGGCCTGGGCCAAATCGCTGGCCACGTTTGAGATTCCCCTGCATCCCCACTCCGGTTTTGAAATCATTTCGTACGTCTTGACAGGCACGGTGGGGCATCGCGATACGCTTGGCAACCTGCAGCAGGTCTCGACCGGTGGCGCACAGGTCATGCAGACCGGCTCAGGCGTCTATCACGCGGAAGAACTGCCGGCGGGAACGGAAATGTTTCAGATCTGGTTTGAACCGCATCTGGCCCGCGCCGTCAAGGAAGCACCCACGTACCATCAATACGACCATGAACAGTTTCCCGTGGAGGAAGCGGACGGCGTCCGGATCAAACATGTGATCGGCCCACAGGCGCCCATCCGGCTCGTGACCGACGCGGAGATGGCCGATATTGAGATCGCGGCAGGACAATCCTGGACCTATTCTCTTCCGGACGGATACGCTCTGGCGGCCGTGGTGGTGAGCGGCCGCGGCACTGCCTGGCCGCAGCGGCAGGCGGACGGCGGCCCTGCGGACAACGCTCCCCTGGAAACAGGCGACTTCACCGTCGTCACAACCAACGGGACGGAATCGGTCGTTTTCCAAGCCGATCCGGGTGAATCGCTGCGCCTCGTCGCCATCCGCGTCCCCGCCGAGGTGGAGTACCCGCTGTATCGCAAATAATCGCAGCGGCAAAAGCGAGGCCGTCACGCAGAAAGTGACGGCCTTTTTATTATGTTCGCGCCTCCTCCGCAAGCTGATCGGCCGGCCGATTTCTAAGTCTGGCCAGCCCCTTGTTAAACTTTTGTTTGAAAGGAAAAGTGACGCATTTCCTCCTCCCATTCACGGTTTTCCCCTTCATTCATCCGTTTTTCCGGCAGGAATTTCCCCGTTTTCCCGCGAAAAAGACGTACATACGTTCGCCCTTTCATTTCCATCGATTCGGAGGAGAGTCACATGCTGCCCTGTAAACCGACTGCCGCCTTTGATTCCTTGTTCGAATACGCCGAGCGGATCAACCGGCTGAACGGCGGTACCGCCTGCGCCATCTACGTCATCCAGCGCGGCCGCATCGTCGCGGAGCACTACAGCGGCCACCACTCCCACGCAGCCGATGCCCGTCCGGCGGCTGCCGATTCGCAGTTTCACGTCGCTTCCGTCCGCAAAAGCTACATCGGCTTTGCGGTCGCCTGGGCTGTGCACTCCGGCGGCATCGCCTCGCTGGACGAACCGGTCTCCCGCTACCTCTCTACGGATGAGGACAGCCGCCGCCTGCTGGACGGAGTCGCCGTCCGCCATTTGTTGACCCACACGCACGGACTGGATCGCGATGGCGATGGCCGGCTGGTCAGCCGCTTCGCACCGGGCACCGACTGGGCTTACAACAACACGGGCATCCAACTGCTCACCGAGCTGGTTCCCCGGGTGACCGGACTGACCGTCGCCGAATTGCTGGAGGAGAAGATTTTTGCCCCGCTCGGCTGGCGGGAGACCGGCTAGCGTACCGCTCCGGCGGAAACGCTGGTGCCGGTCATCATGGATCAGAAGGATACCGCCAAGCTGCTGGTTCACCCGGACCCGTCCGGTGCGGAACCCAATCTGCACGTTTCCGCGCGGGAGCTTGCCTGGTGGGGGTATCTCCACCTGAAAGCCGGTCAGCTCAACGGCAAGCAAATCGCTCCGGAAGCGGTATTTCGCCTGTCCGTGTCCTGCCAGTCGCCCTCGTCGCTGCCCCCCGGCCTGCCTCAAAACGGCTGTCTCTGGTTCGTCAATTCGGGGCCGTCGCCGCAGTACATCATCGGGGACAGCGTTCCCCGGGGCTCATACAAGATCGTCGGCCATTCCGGACCGCTCCTGCTCGTCGTTCCGGAACTGGACCTGGTGTTGGTCCGTATGGCCAACAAAAACGGCAACTACGAGGATGAGCAGGGCACCTATCTCGATTACCTGAAAGCGTTCAGCGACCGCGCCGTGGCAGCGGCCAAACGGGCGTAACCACCGCCTGGGCCCTGCTGATGGGCCAAGCTCGAAACGAACAAACGGTCTCCCCCGTCAGCGGGAGGAGACCGTTGTCATATCGAGCATCGTGCCTTCCCTGGCGAACCGCGTGTGCCAGGAGAACGCTTTTTCCAGCACATGCGGCGTATGGCCGCCGCGCGCCAGCGCTTCCCGGAAGTAGTCGCGCAGTTGATCACGATAGAGCGGGTGGGCGCAGTTCTCGATGATCAGCCGGGCCCGTTCGCGCGGCGCCAGACCGCGCAGGTCGGCCAATCCCTGCTCCGTGACGACGATATCGACGTCGTGCTCCGTGTGGTCCACGTGGGAGACAAACGGAACGATGCTGGAGATCTTGCCGCCCTTGGCCACCGACTTGGTGACAAATATCCCCAGGCGGGCATTGCGGGCAAAGTCGCCGGACCCGCCGATGCCGTTCATCATACGCGTCCCCAGGACGTTGGTCGAATTGACGTTGCCGTAGATGTCAAACTCCAGGGCAGTGTTGATGGAGATGAGCCCCAGACGGCGGATTATCTCGGGATGGTTGCTGATCTCCTGCGGCCGCAGCACCAGCTTGTCGCGGTACGCGTGGAAGTTGGCTGCCACCTGTTTCATTTTCTCCGCCGTCAGCGTGATCGAACAACCGGACGCAAATGTCACCTTGCCTGCGTCAATCAGCTCAAACACAGCGTCCTGCAGCACCTCGGAATACACCGTCAAACCGGAAAACTCCGACTCCAAAAATCCGTTGAACACCGCATTGGCGACTGAACCGATACCGGACTGCAACGGCATCAGGTTTCGCGGCAACCGCCCTTTTTTCACTTCATGACGCAAAAACTCGATCAAATGGCCGGCCATCACCGCCGTTTCCTCATCCGGCTCGGCGATCGTGGACGGAGAGTCCCACTGCTCAGTGATGACGATGCCCTTCACTTTCTCCGGGTCGACCGGAATGCCCTTTTGCCCGATCCGCTGTTCGGCCGAGGTCAGCGGGATCGGCGCACGTTCCCCCTGCCGGCCTGGCGTGTAGATGTCGTGGATGCCTTCCAGCGCGAGCGGCTGTGCCACGTTCAGCTCGATGATGACGTGCTTGGCATGTTCCACGAAGACGTTGGAATTGCCCACAGAGGTCGACGGAATGATCATCCCGTCTTCCGTTACTGCAACCGCTTCCACGATTGCATAATCAATCGGGTCCATCACTCCCGCGCGGATCAGCTCGGCCGTATGGGACAAATGCTGATCGACAAACAGCAGTTCTCCCTCGTTGATCTTTTGCCGCATCACCGAATCCACCTGAAACGGCAGCCGCTTGCCGACTATTCCCGCTTCCGCCAACACCGTGTCCACGCCGGAGCCCAGTGACGCCCCCGTGTATACGTTGACGGTAAGCGGCCGTCTCCCCTGTTTTGCCTGTTTTGCCAGGGCGACCGGCACGACCTTGGCGTCACCGGCCCGTGTAAACCCGCTCAGCCCGAGGGTCATGCCATCCTCAATCCAGCTTGCCGCTTCCTCTGCCTGGACGATTTTGTCTCGCAGGCGTTGATCGCGTAAGCGCTCCCATACCATGTTAGCCACCTGCCCATTTCGTTCGTCTGTTTGCTACCACAGTAGCACATCCAAACTGAACGAGCACTCGATTTCCCGCAAGCCAGAAAATGCGGCGGCAGGCCAGAAAAAACACCCCTGAACATCAACGGCGCCCAACGACAGGCCCAGGGCTTAACGTCCCTTAAAACCCGAGCCTTTGCCGGAAATGGCTGGCGTAGGACTGGCTGACCGGCACGCGGGTCCGCTGCTTGTCTTTCATCTCCAGCATGAATGTAGAATGAAAATGCGGATGGATAAAGCCAACCGCTTCGATATTGACCAGATAGCTCCGATGGCAGCGCACGAACTGTTCGGGCGGCAGCATTCGTTCCAGTTCGGTCAGGCTGTAGCGGTTGACGTACGAGCCGTTTGCCGTGTGCAGCAGCGTTTTGCCCTCGTGTGAACGGATAAACATGATGTCCGACACGTGGACAGGCAGCCAGCCGTTGTCCGTCTTGCCGGTCAGCACGGTCAGCGCCGGCAGCGGCGCCATATGCGGCATCAACACCCGAGGGTATATCGCAGTGACGCAGCCCTCGAGCCGTGCGCCGCGCACAAGCGGCAGCGAGACACCGTAATAGGGAACGCCAAACACCCGGCTTTCCACGTATTGCGCCACTTTCCGGCGAGCAGTAAGCGCTTTGTGCGTCGCCGAGCCTTCCCGCACTGCGTCGCCCGGTTTGATTTTCAGGTCGATGCTGGCGCTGGGCTGATAGTAAATGTAGCGGGAATCGTCCGAGACGGCGATCGACACGCCCTCCGGGATCACTTCACCGATCATCTGCAATACTTCGGGAACCAGTGTTTTCTCCATGCTTCATCCCTCTGCCATGAAAATGGATGTGTACTTTTATTAAAACACAATTGCGCCTGCTCCGGACGAACTCTCCTCTCTTTTCCACCGGCGGCGCCGATTTCGCAATTTGAACGGCAACGGAAAAAGACCCCGGCGCTGCATGTGCAGTCCGAGGTCTTTTCACCATTACGACATTACGACGTTTTCCTTCTGGACATATCCGACTCGCCCTGGTACTTGTATTCTTTCTCCCAGAAATCCGCGTCGGCAATGCCCACCTTGACCGGATCGAATACCGGGTCTTTCCCTTCTTTCATCTGGCGTTCATAGTCCTTCAACACGGCCAGCGCCGGCTTGGTGAGCAGCAGAATGGCGATGATGTTCAGCCACGCCATGCTGCCGACGCCAATGTCCCCCAAGGTCCAGGCCAGACCTGCCGTCTTCACGCTTCCGTAGAAGGTAACCCCCAGGATGACGATCTTCAAGGCGTACTCCGTCCAGGGCCGCTTCACGTAGCGGTTGAGATAGGCCAGGTTGGTCTCCGCCATGTAGTAGTAGGCCATGATCGTGGTAAAGGCAAAGAACAGGAGCGCAATCGCGACAAACGGTGCGCCGAAGCCGGGAAACACCGACTCGATAGCCTGCTGGGTATAAATCGGACCCGGCTCGACGTTACCCAGGTTGTTCACGATGGGCGCCGCTCCTTCAGGCGTTACGTTGTACATGCCGGTAATCAAAATCATGAAAGCGGTTGCAGAACAGACAAACCACGTATCCACGTAGACGGAGAACGCCTGAACCAGCCCCTGCTTGGCAGGATGGGACACTTCTGCTGCGGCGGCTGCATGCGGCGCGGTCCCCTGCCCCGCTTCGTTGGAATAGATCCCCGCTTCACACCCCAGGAGATGGCGGCGCCGAGAATGCCGCCGAAGGCAGCGTCCACACCAAACGCACTTTGGAAGATCAGCTTCAACACGCCAGGCAATTGGTTAATGTTCATAATGACAATAATCAAGGCCACCAAAATATAACCCAGCGCCATAAACGGCACGACTACCTGTGCTACATTGGCAATCCGCTTGACGCCGCCGAAGATGATCGCAGCCAACAACACGACCAGGAAAATACCCGTAATGGCAGGGTGGATATTAAAGGCGTTTTCGATCCCCGCCGCGATGCTGTTTGCCTGCACACCCGGCAGCAGCACGCCCGTTGCAATGACGGTCACCACTGCAAACAAGACAGCGTACCATTTCAGCTTCAGCCCTTTTTCAATGTAATAGGCAGGGCCGCCGCGAAACTGGCCATCTTGTTTGGTTTTGTACACCTGACCCAAGGCGGCTTCGACGAACGCCGAACCTGCCCCCAAAAAGGCCATCATCCACATCCAGAAGACCGCACCCGGTCCCCCTGCAGCGATCGCGGTCGCCACGCCGGCGATGTTGCCCGTCCCGACACGGCCGGACAGCGCCATCGACAAGGCTTGGAAAGACGATACCCCTGCCTCGGAGCTCTTTCCTTCAAACATGTGCTTGATCATGGCTTTAAAGTGTCTCAGCTGCAGAAACCGGGTCGCCAACGAGTAAAACAAGCCTGTCCCCAAACAGAGATAAATCATTGCAGGACTCCAAATAAGGTCGTTGATCCACGTAATGATTGCTTCCAAATAAATTGCCCCCTTTCAAAATCTTTCGATATTATGCAATTATAAAATATTTCGTTTGTTCATACAACTGGAAATAATTTCGACACCGTCCGAAACCAGACCAGCCAATGAATCACCGTCATATTGAATACCCACTGTCTTGCGAGAAAACGTATGGCCGCCAAAACAAAAAAGGACGGTAAAAACCGTCCTGACATATATGGATACATGGAGGGATGCGGGGAAAGAGTGGTGTTGCTCGCCTATGACCGAATGTCTCGCCGTTAGTTCTGGGCGGAATCGGTAGTAGATTCGGAACCTGTCGAACCCGAATCGGTGGAGCCGGTGGTGTCAGAAGCCCCCGTCGAGGCGTCGGACGTGCCGGCATTCGAGTCAGCTACACCAGCATTCGCGTTCGATTGTTCTTGAGAAACCGAGCTGTCGGTCGATTGGTTTTCCGTTTGAGTAGACGTCTCCGGAGTCGTGGCACTTCCGCCGTCCTGCTGTGTTGCCGGTTCCGGCGTGTCCGTTCCATTGGAGCATGCCACCAGGCTGCCGGACAGCAGTACAGCCACAGCGGCCAGGGATACCCATGTTTTTTTCATGTTCATTCTCCCCTTTCGTTTCAAGGTTCATGACGACCTCGCCGTCACACTCATAGCGTAACGGGAAAAGATAGCCATTCCGTGAGCGAAGTGGGAAAAAACCATGAACAAACTATGAAAAAATCATGACCGTCCCGAACCGCTTCGACGCCGTATTACTGCGCTTGCGCCTGACGGTACTTTTCCACGGTCGGCAGCCAGACCGTAAACGTGGTTCCCAAGCCCGGCTCGCTTTCCACCGTGATGGTTCCGTCGTGCAGTTCGACCAGCTCTTTGACGATCGCCAGCCCCAACCCCGTGCCCTTGTTTTTCTTGGAACGTCCGCGATCTACCTTGAAAAACCGTTCCCAAATGCGCGGGAGGTCGTCTGCAGCGATGCCAATGCCGCTGTCGGCGACAGACATCTTCACCCACTCGCCATCCGGTTCTGCGGTGATGCGGATCGTCCCTTCGTCGGTAAATTTCACTGCATTTTTGACCAGGTTTTTCACAATTTGGGCGACACGGTCCTTATCGGCGTAGATCTTCGGCAGGTTGTCCGCCAGTGCCACCTCGATCTCCAGCCCTTTCTCCGCCGCTTCAGGGCGAAAGGCAAACGCCGTCTTGTTGATCACCTCGGCCACATCGACCGGGAATCTGGCCAGCGTCACCTCGTTGTTCTCCAATTTCATCAAATCCATCAGGTCGTCTACCAGACGGTTGATTTGCATCGTTTCCGAGTACATCACGGCGTAATACTTTTGCCGCGCTTCCTCCTCTTCCACCAGGCCGTCCTGCAGCGCCTCCAAAAAGCCTTGGATCGCCGTCAGCGGCGTCCGCAGCTCATGCGACACGTTGGCGAGAAAATCGTTGCGCACCCGCTCCAGGTGGTGCCGTTCCTGCTCCACCCGTTCCAGCTTTTCCGCCAACGTATTGATCGTCTGCGCAAGGTCGCTGATCTCGTCCGCCGTGTCTATCTTGACCCGCTCGGCGTAGTTGCCTCGTCCAATTTCCGTGGCCGTGCGCTCGATTTTTTTCAGCGGCCGGGAGATCGACCATGAGAGATAGGAGACCATTGCCGTGGACAGCAGGACGCCGAACAGGGTGGCCCAGAGGATGGTTTCCCGCATTTGGGCAAAGGTGCGCTCGATGCCTTCGATCGGGGCGTGCAGAATGATCCCCCCGTAGATCTCCTCTCCTTCTCCCCAGGGAATGGCGACGGAGAGCATCGGGTCCTCCAAGCCATCGATCTTCAGTTCCGTTACCGCGTTTTCCCCGTTCAGCACCTTGTTGGCGATCGACATCGCGACCGATTTTCCCGTAAACACTTCGTCTTTCATCGAGGTAGCGACAATCTTCCCATCAGCGTCAAACAGCCAGATGCGCACATCGTACGTTTCGTCCAGATTACGCAGTTGTTCCAGCAGACGTGCATTAACCCGACGGCTGTCATTTATCTGTACGTTCACTTTTTTCGCCTGGCGCAGCAGTTCCTGTTGCTTGGCATTGTAAAAGTATTCCTTGGCGAAAAAGGAGATCAACAGACCGGAGATGCCCAATCCGATCAGCACGGTGGCAAGATAGCTGAACAACAGGCGGCGGAAGATGCTTTTCGACATCCCCAGCATTACTTGTCCACCTCGAATTTGTAGCCGATTCCCCACACCGTGTGGATGCATTCGTAGGGAAGCTTGCTCAGCCGCTGCCTAATCTTTTTGATGTGCACGTCAATCGTGCGGATGTCGCCAAAATAGTCAAAACCCCAGATTTGTTCCAGCAATTGCTCACGCGAAAAGACGCTGCCCGGCGATTTTGCCAGATGGACCAGCAGGTCAAACTCCTTTGGGCGAAAGCTGATTTTTTCACCGGCTGCGATCACTTCCCGCTTGTCCAAATCAATGGACAACTGATCGAATGTGAGCAGGCGCGCCGCGTCTTCCTCCACCTTTTCCCTCGGCTGCATTCTTCTGAGGATGGCCCGAATCCTGGCCACCAGTTCACGCGGACTGAATGGTTTCGTTACATAATCGTCTGCCCCAAGCTCCAAGCCGAGCACACGGTCAAATTCTTCGTCCTTTGCCGTAAGCATGATGATCGGCGTGTCCCATCTTTTGCGGATTTCGCGGCACGCCTCAAAGCCGTCCATCTGCGGCATCATGACGTCGAGAATAATCATGTCCGGCGATTCTTTTTCCACCAGCTCCAGCGCTTGTCTGCCGTCGCTGGCCACTACCAGGTCAATCTGCTGCTTCGCAAAGTACAGGCGAATGATTTCGCATACGTTTGGATCGTCATCGGCTACCAACACCTTTGTATGGCTCATAGC
>NZ_CP064048.1:1355000-1382500 GCF_020923495.1 Brevibacillus sedimenti | reverse complement strand
ATGGCAGCCATGCTCAACCCCAGCGCGATCACATCGGAGATCATGTGGGCCGAATCGGACAGAAGGGCGAGCGAATTGGACATCAGGCCTCCGACAATCTCGACAATCGTAAAAAACAAGGTCAGCATCAGGGTGAGCCACAGCGTTTTCTTTGATGTCTGCTGCTCTTTGACGTGGTTCAGGTGATGGTAATCTTCATAATTCATAAGAGCCAGCCTCCACGCAATCGAATTTTTATAAATACTATAAGATAATAACTATTTTAATTATAACCGTATATTGCCCGCTCCTCAAATGAACGTTTTATGGATCATACAAGTAATATTCATTCGCAACGAGTGTGGGAAGCCCAAAACAAAAAGGGCCTTCCGCCGCTGCTTTTCATGCAGGTAAAGCCCCCTTTCCGTATATCTGGATGATTTGAGCAATGCGTCATCCAAGGTTTCCAGACGAGTTTCCATATGGCAGCATAACGCCTAACGAATTATACCAATGAAAAATCCCCCAGGCCTCCTGTCGTCTGTGCTATATTTTTCAAAAAACCCAAATCGGAGGCATTCACATGATCGATTTCGAGTGGTATCGGAGCTTTGTCTTCATCTATCGGCACAATTCGGTGTCCGAAGCTGCCAAATCCCGTTTCATGACTCAGCCGGCGATGAGCCAGCATCTGGCCTCCTTGGAGGCTGAGATCGGCGAGCCGCTGTTTGTCCGGACGGCCCGGAAAATGATCCCGACGGAGCGAGGGAAGTTGCTGTATACCGAGGTAGCTCCGCTCGTCGAAGCGCTGGAGCAGTTGAGCGCAGATCTGAAAACGTCTTCCCAACCGAGCCTGAAATGGATCAAAATCGGCTCGGCGCCGGAGTTCTACCAGGAAAAAATCCTCCCCTTGCTGCCGAAATTCGGTACCTGCTCGATTTCCTATTTCGGAACCGCGGAGGAACTGCTCGGCATCCTGGAAGAGGACAAGGCGGATATCATCATTACCTCAAAGAAATTCCTGAAACCGGGAGTCGAGTACGAGAAGCTGTGGGAAGAGGAGTTGGCCATAATCGCACCGGCTCACTGGGAGGTTCCCGATGCCGTGAGCTTGAAAGCCAAAGAACGCTGGCTCACCGAACAGACGTGGATTGCGTACGGACCGGAACTGCCCATAATCCGGAGGTTGTGGCGGGAACGTTTCAAGAAGCGTCCTATGCTGTCCACCCCTTACATCATTCCGAATCTGCATATGATTCTCCGTCTGGTCACGTCAGGCGCGGGCCTGAGCGTGGTTCCCACCTATCTGCTGAATACGGCGAAAGAAGGTGAGGTTCAAGTCGTTTACGCGGACTTGTCGGTACGAAACGAGCTGTTCTTCGCGTACAAAAGCAAACACAAGTACATACCGGAAATTCAACAAATCAAGAAGGTCATTCGCGAGCACATCTGAGGACCAGAGGCCAGTTTTCATCGGCGTCTGGTCTTTTTTTGCCCGCTGAATCCATAAATTTTCTTATGAATACACGCAAATTTCATAATTTGTTTTATAAAAAGTTCAGGCGTAGAATTGGGGGGCAATCAAAAATAACCCTTCAGGAGGTTTGAAACGATGTCAAAAAACGTGCTCATGGTGGTCACGAGCCACTCCCATATTGACGATGGTAAAACGACAGGAATCTGGCTGTCGGAATTTGCGGAAGCATATACGCTGTTCAACGAGCAAGGTTGGGACGTGGTCGTAGCCAGCCCGCTCGGCGGAAAAGCACCAGTGGACCCCGCCAGTCTAGGTGAGGAAATGGACCCGTCGTTTGCAGAAGCAGCGAAGAGACTGGAAAACACCATGAAGCTGAACGATCTGTCTCATGAACGTTTTGACGCGATTTTCTTGCCAGGCGGGCACGGCGCGATGTACGACCTCCCGACCGACCAAAAGCTCCAATCACTGCTGCGCGATTTCTACGAGTCCGGCAAAGTGGTCGCCGCTGTCTGTCACGGCCCGGCCGCCCTGGTCGGTACGGTCTTGTCGGACGGAAGTCCACTGGTCGCCGGAAAACGCGTGAACGCATTCACTGACCGGGAAGAGGAGGAGACAGGTCTGGCATCCCATCTCCCGTTCCTGCTGGAACGTCGGCTTCGCGAGCTGGGGGCGATCTTCGTTGCCGCTCCGAACTGGACTGCCCACTATGAAGCTGACGGCAATCTGATTACCGGCCAAAATCCGCAATCGACAATCGCAGTCACGAATGCCGTGATTGACCATCTTCGAAGAGGAGGGACCTCATCTTGAATTCCGATAGCATGCCATACACAGGTACGACCACTGCGCGCCGCAATTCCACGATTGCCATTTACGCGCTGACGCTCGGTGCTTTCGCCATCGGAATGACCGAATTCATTATCATGGGCCTGCTGCCGGAAGTGGCGGAAAGCCTGAGTGTCTCGATTCCGGAGGCGGGGCTTCTCATCACGGGGTATGCGCTCGGGGTAGCGCTCGGCGCACCGTTCATCACGGTCGCTACGCATAAGATGCCGCGCAAGGCGCTCCTTCTGCTCTTGATGGGAATTTTCATCGTGGGCAATGCCCTCGCGGCTCTCGCCCCTTCCTATGGCGTGCTCATGTTCGCCCGCATCGTCGCAGCGCTGACACACGGCTCCTTCTTCGGCGTTGGCTCCGTAGTCGCCGCGGAGCTTGTGCCGAAAGAGAAGCGGGCCGGAGCCATCGCCCTGATGTTTACCGGCCTTACGCTCGCGAACATCCTCGGCGTGCCGATTGGTACGTTTATCGGCCAGGAATTCGGCTGGCGATCGACATTCTGGGCGATTACGGCTATCGGGAGCCTGGCGCTGATCGGCGTGATCGTACTCGTCCCGCGGATTCAAGCCTCTCCCTCCCGATTGAGTCGGGAATTTGGGGTGCTGCTGCGTCCCGAGGTACTAGTCGCGCTTCTCATGACAACCTTCGGCTTCGCCGGCGTATTCACAGCGTTTACCTATATCAAGCCGATTCTGGTGGATATCAGCGGTTTCCCTGTTGACTCAATCTCGTACATTCTGGTTCTGTTCGGGATCGGCATTACCATTGGCAACATCTACGGCGGCAAATTGGCCGACCGCAGTCTGCTGACTTCGCTGATCGGTATTCTCGTGTTATTGGCTGTGGTGCTGGCCCTGCTGGGTGTCGTGGCTCAATGGAAACTCGCAACCCTGATCTTCGTCTTCCTTCTCGGCGTGGCCGCTTTCGGCACGGTGCCGGGTTTGCAGCTGCACATGTTGAACACTGCAAAGGAAGCGCCAACCCTGGCTTCAACGCTGAACATAGCGGCGTTTAACCTGGGGAACGCCCTCGGCGCTTATCTGGGCGGAATCGTCATCGACTACGGCATCGGCGGCGGGCTGAAAGCCGTCCCGTTGGCAGCCTCTCTGGTTACCATCGTGGGCATTCTTTTCACCTTGTGGGGATATCGACAAAGCCGCCGGGAACGCCATGCATGAATGCAGTGTCGTGTACAGTTCTTAGTGCTGGCTGCAACGGTACGTGGCAGGGCCGTCCTTTAGGGGATGGCCCTGCTCCAAACCGATCTGAACAAAAACCTAGCGAAACGTGTTCATCATCCTTGGGATATTCTTCATAGAAAGGAGTAAGGCCGTATCCAGGAACATGGCGTCAGGCCGTTTTGGTTCGGCGCTTGCTCCAGGGAGTCAAATTGGAGGTACAGGTCACGAGGAAGAAGATGGTTCCTTCATCGAATGATAGATGAGCTGTACAACGCCAGAGGAGAATGTTCTCGTTTGAACCAACTTTACATTCACCCTCTGCTTGATATCAATAAACAATGGTTTGCCCTCACCTAAAATAACCGGATGGACCGATAGTCTAAATTCGTCAACAAGCCCCAAGTTAATGAAAGTGGTAATAAGATCTGCTCCTCCATACAGCCAAATGTCTTTGCCAGGCTTATTCTTTATGTTGTTTACTTCCTCAAGGATATTGCTGTTTATATATTTGACTTTATCATCTGTTCCTTTTTGCGTTCGGGAAAACACATATTTCTCTTTGCTATGAATAAGTTCCCACATTTCTTTGTCGGTATCAGACAGATCCATTTCATGCATGCCTTGAGCAAATTGCCCCCAGATCTCATAGCTCTTTCTCCCGTAAAAAATCGTATCGATCTGATGCAAGAAATCCGTAAACCCCATCTCAGGGTCCATGATGCACCAATCCACTTCTCCATTTTTCCCTTCGATAAAACCGTCTAGCGTAACAGCCAAATCCAGTATGATCCTTCGTTTCATGATTCTTCACTCCATTCGTTGAACTGTTTGTCCATTATACCTTTATGAGTCCACTTTGTATCTGGCACTGAAAAGATTCTTGCTCATCACTTGCTCATCATTAGCCGCGATGATCAGCAAAATGTTTTTTCTCCGTCAAGTCATTAAGCAAATCGTCGTCAACCAAAATACAATTGTATTTGTGCGGCTCATAACTGAATACGGTTCTTTCGTCAACGTCATCAAGACGACATGATATAATGAGAGGAATTGTTGCAACGCTGTAGAGGTGGAAAAATGATGACAGTGAAAAAAATGATGCCCGACTATATGAAATGTGTACTCATCGGTGCGCTCTTGGGTACAATCTCCAAGTATTTAGACACGGTTGCAGTCGATGGGAGTTGGCTAGCGGATGTCTTCCACTATTGTTCGCACATTCTTTCCCGATTAGGAATCTGGGTATTGATCGCTGCAATGATAGCCGCGTACAGTAAAACAATCATCAGGGCCGCGATCAATACCTTTGTATTCTTTGCAGGGGTGCTGATCAGTTATTACCTGTATTCAGCATACTTGTTCGGTTTTTTTCCGACCAAATATTTTATGCTGTGGGGCAGTATTGCACTATTATCTCCCTTTCTGGGCAGCATTGTTTGGTTAGCCAAAAATCATTCACGTCTCGCTTATATCTTGCCGGCCTTGCCCATGGGACTGATGTTAAGTCTTTCTTTGGCAATTGGCGCATTTTATCTGGACATCAATTATATTGACGAACTCATTATGTATGCTGTTTTGTGCGTGATTTTTTACAAGGAACCGAAACAAATGGCGGTATCCATCGTGTTTTCATTTGTTCTTGCATTGCTTATCGAAATAATCAGCCCATATCACTTTTAATCTCCGAGCGAGATCTAGCCGGAGAGAGTCCGGTCGATCTTGACTGGGGATGGAGATATCGGCTGGCGTAGCACCTGCTTTCTTAGCAATCTGCAAAATAAATGTGAGCCTCCTCCCGTCTTTGCGGCGGGTGGAGGCTCTTTGCGTCTGTCCGGCATCATTACCTTTTCGGCACAGGAACCGATGCGGCCTGACAAGTGTACATGCTAAGTGAACATTTTCATTTCCCGCAGGCCCGCATAAAAGGCGGAATAGAGGCCTGCCGGTCCGGCGCCGATAATCGTCACGTCGTACAAATCTTGTGCGTTCATCTGCTCGCCTCCAGCACAAAAGTCTCGCCGGCATGATGGCGGCCAATCGGCACGACCGAAGGAGCACCGGATACAGGGTCCCGAACAATCATACAATCCAGCCCGAAAACGTCTTTGATCAATTGACTGGTAATCACTTCGGACGGTTTGCCTTCGGCGACCAGTTTGCCTTGACGCAGCGCAAACACATAATCCGCATACCGCGCCGACAAGTTGATATCATGCAAGACCATGACGATGGTCGTGCCGTATTTGCGGTTTAAATCCGTCAACAGATCCAGAATTTCGATCTGGTACGTGATATCCAAATAGGTGGTCGGTTCGTCCAGAAATAACATATCCGTCTGCTGCGCCAATGCCATCGCAATCCAAACCCGTTGACGCTGACCGCCCGACAGCTCATCCACATGGCGGTTGGCCAATGCCGTGATGTCCATAATCTCCATGGCTTCCGCAACCGCTTCGTAGTCTTTCTTGCTCCATGTTCCAAACAGCGATTGATGGGGAAAACGGCCCCGCCCGACCAAATCGGCCACGGTAATCCCCTCCGGAACGATGGGCGATTGCGGCAGCAAGCCCAACACCCGAGCCAGCTGCTTCGACGGGATCGAATGAATCGGTCGGCCGTCCAACAATATCTCGCCTGACAGCGGTTTGATGATCCGGGCCAGCGTCTTTAACAGCGTCGATTTTCCGCATCCGTTTGCTCCGATAATGACGCTGATTTGATTGCTGGGGATTTGCAGGCTGATGCCGTCTAAAATCTTTTTGTCGCCATAACCGGCAACAAGCTGCTTGGCCTGAAAGGTATGGCTTTTCATCGTTTAAAACGCCCCCTTTCGATTCATTCGCACTAACAGGTACAACAAATAAGGCGCTCCGATGATTCCCGTAATGATGCCCACGGGGAATTTGACTTCAAAGGCGAATTGCCCCACCAAATCCGCGGCCAACACCAACACAGCCCCAACCAGGCCGGCGGGTATGCTGTTGGCGGTGCCTGTACCGACCAAACGAACGGCAATCGGACCGGCGAGAAACGCCACCGAAGCAATCGGTCCGGTAATCGCCGTGGCAATCGCTGACAGCACCACGGCACTAACGATGAGGAGCACACGTGTCCGGTCCGTTTTGACCCCCAATGCCGTCGCCATTTGTTCGCCCAGTTCCAGCACCATTAACGATCGGCCAAGCACGCAAATCAGCGGCACCAGCACCAGGAAGGAAATCATCAGCACAGGCAATTCTTCCATCTTCACCCCGTTTAAACTTCCCGTAAGCCAGCGCACCGCAGAAGAAAGATTGTGTTCCTTGGCGATCAACATTAAATAGGTAATAATGGAGTTGCACATCGCCTGCATCCCGATGCCGACCAAAATCAGCCGACCGATGGAAAACGTTTTTCCCCTGGCCAATCCGTAAATGATGAGGACCGTCAGTAATCCGGCGATGATCGATGCGACGGAAGTCACGGTTTCGCTGCTCTGCAAAACGACGATGCAAAAAACAGCCGCCGCGCTCGAACCGGCAGTAATCCCGATCACATTCGGGTTGGCCAGCGGATTTCGCAGCATCGTTTGAAATACATAGCCGGCGATGCCAAAGGCAAAGCCCGCAAACAAACCGGCCAGCATGCGCGGCAAGCGAATCGTTTTGATTGCGAATGTCGCACCTTTTACCTCTTCTCCCAACAGTACAGCCGCCACATCACGCACAGGATAGATCGTATTGCCCAGCAAGAGCATGGCACAGCATAAAGCCACCGTAAGCACGGCCAATGCCGTCGTCACAGCTATCCATCTGCCTCTGCGGCGAATCCTGCCTTGTTTAATAAAATCAATCGTCGTCTGATTCATAGTGAACGCACTTTCGCTTTCATCGTTAGAATGATCAGCAGGGGAGCGCCGAGAAAGGCAGTCAGCACCCCTACCTCCAATTCACCCGGTCTGCCGATTAATCTGCCAAGTACATCGGAAACGGTTAAGATGACAGCCCCTGAAAGGGCGGACATCGGGATTAAGTAGCGCAAATCCGGCCCCAACAGCATCCGAATCACATGGGTGGCCAGAAGTCCGACGAACCCGATGGGACCGGCAACCGCAGTGGTGGCGCCGCATAAGATGACGCCCGCAAACGCCGCAACAAGCCTGAGCAGACTCGTTTTTACTCCAAGGCCGGTTGCCATTTCCTCCCCAAGCGCCAAAGCATTTAACGCCGGGGCGGTGATGACGGCTATAAGAACACCCGTCAGAAGAAAGGGCAACAGCAGGACGAGCGAATCCCACGTGCCGGCGCCGACACTGCCCACCTGCCAAAATCGAAACTGATCCATCACATAGGAACGCGGAATCATCACAGCGGTGACCAGGGAGGAGAAGGCAGCACTCGTGGCCGCCCCCGCCAGTACAAGTTTAAGAGGCGTAGCACCGCCACGCCCCAGAGAACCGATGCCAAAAACGAATATCGCTGTAAGCACAGCGCCCGCTAAAGCAAACCAAATATACTGACTGGCCGTATTGATCTGAAAAAATGCCATGCCGCATACGACAAACAATGCCGCCCCGTTGTTAACGCCGAGAATACTCGGATCCGCGATGGGGTTGCGCGTGACGGATTGCATGAGCACCCCCGCTATGCCAAGTGCCGCACCGCAGCACAAGGCGAAAATGGTGCGGACGACACGCTTTTGCACGACGCTCGTTTCATAGATTTCCCCTTGATGCTTCATCAACCCGTCGATCACTTCCTGCAATGTCAAGGAACGTGCTCCAAACATAAAGGAAGCGATAATCCCCAGCACGAACAACACAAGAAAGATGACGAGCACAGGGATGAACGATTTCGGATAAAAACGGTTGCGTTCCATCTATGCGGACTCCATTTTATTGTTTAATTTTCGCTATAGCTTTGACGATCAGCGACAGATATTCATCCAATGTGTATTCGATCGAAAGCGGATTGGGATTGCCTGCTGCCGCCAGCGGCGTGCCGTCCGGTATCAACACCATGGACCCCCGCTTAATGGCCGGAATCTTGCCGAATACAGGGTCCGCCTGCAGCGCCTTTAACAGCGCTTCATCGCCATAAGCCACCAAAATGTCGGCATCACGTAACGCATCGGCGTTTTCCGCGCTTAAACTCAACGCAAAGCCGCTGTCCGGTTTCACGTATTTGTTGATGTTTTCCGGGAAGACCATGCCCAATTCTTGCAAAAACTCCCCGCGCGGATCACCGGGCAAATAAATATAGAAGCTGGACAAATCAGACGGCGAGAAATATGTAAATGCCGCTTTCACGCCTTTTAATTCCGGATGCTGCGCAACCTTGTCAGCGATGAGCTTTTCGACATCTTTAATCAGCTGCTCGCCCTTGGCCGGAATGCCCATTCCGGCGGCATTCATGCGAATTTGCTCACGCCACGTAATCACCCACGGCGTTTTGGGATAGGCAACGACCGGAGCAATTTGGGAGAGCGTATCGTATTCCTCCTGGGTGATGCCGGAGTATGCCGCAAGAATCACGTCCGGATTGGCATCGGAGATCGCCTCGAAGTCCAGCCCGTCCGTATCCTTGAAAACATTCGGATTTGTTACGCCAAGCTCCTGCAGTTTTTTCTTCGTCCACGGCAGCAATCCGCTGTCGTCCTGGACGCCGTAGTTGGCCGCGGAGAAACCGACCGGCACGACTCCCAGCGCAAGCGCAACGTCATGGTTTGCCCATGCAATCGTCACGACCCGCTCCGGTTTTTTCTCAATTACCGTTTTTCCGAAGGCATGTTCAATGGTAATTGGAAATTGTGCCGTTTCCGCATCCTTGTTGGTCGTTTCCGTTTGTGCTGCAGGCGCCTTGCTTTCGTTTGGAGTTGCCGAGTTGCCGCCTGAGCATCCCGCTAAAACACCGGCCATAAGAAAAGCCAGTACGAAACTTCTGAATGCAAACCGCTTCGCTGCCATGTTCGTGATTCCCACCCTATCTTGTAGATTACATCCATTATCAATGTAAGGTCCGGTATTACCCATAGGAAAAGAAAAACAGAAGTTAAGTCCGCAACCTAGGTTGATAATGATTATCAGTCACAGTAATTATCATATGAATTGATAGGCTTGTCAAATGTTTTCTTGTTACTATTTCATAACAATTCCTTCCCGTAAAGAAAAAGAAGCCCAGCATGGATCAAGGCAGCTCTCTGCTGCCACGCTCGGCTTCCTGGACAATTTCCTGACAGCATTCCTGTAGTGGTAATGCTCCGCCACCTACTACCGTGCTGTAAACGTTTGACCTGGGCTTCCTGCGGACTTCATTGGCAATAGCAACTAAACGTTGGCTGATTCTCTCAGGCACTTTTGTATTTCGTCAACGATCTGCCATGCCACCAAATATTTGTTTTCCAGGCGCGTCGTATGCCTGGTACCTTCCGGGCCAACGATCATCACCTGATTGGTATCCACCTCAAATCCCGCATCTGAACGAGAGACGTCATTCAGACAAAGAAGATCAAACCCCCTGTCAAGCAGCTTCCTTTTGGCTCCTTCCAGGTTTGGATCAGTCTCGGCGGCAAAACCAACCTTAAATACCCCCTTGGGCACTTCCTTCATAAAATTAGGAATGGGGACAAGCTCCAGATGAAGTGGTTGAGACGTCTTTTTTATTTTCGTGGCGCTTCGTTCTTTGCATGCATATGAAAACTACGTCCGCCCCCCGATCTCTAAAAACTTCCGCCAAAGACTTCCCCATTTTGCCTGAAGATTTATTCGTAATGTGTCGCACCGGGTCGATGGGCTCAATCGTTCCTCCCCCGGTAACAATGACTTTGATACCGGTAAAATCCCCATTTCGTTTGCCCAGTAAGGTCCGCATGGCTTCCATCACGATTTCTTCATATGATAGGGATCTCTCTTTTCGGGCCGCTCCTTTCAAAAGCCAGATTTCCTCATGATGAGTAACCATATCCAACTTCCAGATACTTAGCATCGCTCCGTCTTGAATCCAAATCACAGGATTTTGCTTTCTCTTACATAAACGCTCACGTGCGCGAATGCTCTCTTTGTCCCATCCATCCTTTTCAAACAACGCACCTGTGACGACGACGATGTCAACATCCGCAACGACATTGTTTTCAGGAGTGAGGACCCCATGGCATTTCGCCACTTCTGTGAATACGCTCTCGTTAAAATATCTAGCAGCCGTTTCGGTCATCGAGACATAGACGTTCGTGCCGATGGATGAAAGTTGATCCGCTAGTTTGAGCGCGTTGACACCGTCTTTTCCTGGTCCTACGACTATTCCTGCTGACTTCATTCCTGTCTGCTTTTCCATAAAAAAACGCCAACTAGGGTTTTGCATTGTTCTTCCCTCCTGGAGGAATATCAGCATGAATCACAGCAGCAATTATCGCATATCCTTGAAAAACCGGAATAAATATTCAAAAAACTACTCTGTCTAATACGCTTTAACATCACATAATGATCGGACTGTAAGAATTTATTGTTTTCGACGTGAAACTACCTCCCCCGCTCGAAAGTTGAGTTTTAGTGAATTCTTATCACTAAACCCACACCATTTATCGGGAACTTTTCCATAAAAATTCCACCAGATTTTATTACATACCCAAAAAAATTACAAGCATCCTCGTCAATGTAGCGAAAATAAAGTCCCGATGACATTCAATGTCATCGAGACTTTCTCAACATCACGGTTCCTGTCAGGTGATAAAAAAGTCTGGAACCATTTTTTGCTAGAACACCAAAAAGGACCCGATTTCTCAGGTCCCTTGCAACTGCTTCTATATTTTATAGAACAGATCAACCTTGTCCTTTCATCTTGTTTAGGAACGGAGCCGTCTTCTTGTAGGTTTCACCCCATTCCTTCATTTGCTGAATGATCGGAATCAGGGTTCTGCCAAATTCCGTTAAGGAGTACTCCACCTTCGGAGGTACCTGGTGGTATACCTCGCGATGAACGACGCCATCCTCCTCCAGTTCGCGAAGCTGCAGCGTCAGCATCCGTTGGGTAATCCCTGGGCAAATTCGGCGAAATTCGTTAAATCGAATCGGCCCGTTCATCAAATGATATAACAGGACCCCTTTCCATTTCCCGCCGATTACGTCCAGCGTGAACTCCACCGGACAGGCTTCATCGTTTGGACAAAAGCCATAACCGCTTTTGCGATTCCGCATTGCCGCATCCCTCCGCAATAGTATACAAATGTGTACTACATCACATTAATGTGCGTACTTCACATTTTAGCGTATTACATTTACATTAACAATAAAAAAGGAGGTAGCAAACCATGTCTAAAAATACAATGAAAGCCGTTGGTTTCTATAACTATTTACCCATCGATCACCCGGAGAGTTTGATGGATGTCGAAATTGACAGACCTGTGCCAACCGGTAGAGATCTGCTGGTCAAGGTTCACGCCATCTCCGTCAATCCGGTCGACACGAAAGTGCGAAAGCCCAAAAGCCAAGTGGAGTCTTCTCCCCGAGTGATCGGTTGGGACGTTGCAGGGATCGTTGAAGAGGTAGGTCCGGACGTGACCTTGTTTAAGCCTGGGGACGCCGTGTATTATGCTGGCAGCATCACCCGTCCCGGAGGTAACAGCGAATTTCACCTGGTTGACGAACGGATCGTTGGCCGTAAACCCACTTCGCTGGATTTCGCCGAGGCAGCCGCTCTGCCTTTGACCGGAATTACCGCCTGGGAAGCGTTGTATGATCGCTTGGGTATCTCCAAAGACGCCGACCAGAATGCCGGAAAAACGATTCTAATCATCGGCGCCGCCGGAGGCGTGGGCTCTATCGCCACACAACTCGCCAAGCATGCCGGTCTTTCGGTCATCGGCACAGCTTCCCGGCCTGAATCGGTCAAATGGGTGAAAGAGCTGGGTGCGGATGCGGTCATCAATCACTTTGAACCATTTGTCCCTCAACTCCAAGCGCTGGGGTATAGCCATGTCGACTATATCTTTTGCTTGAATACCACAGAAAAACACTGGAAGAACATGATCGACGCCATCGCACCTCAAGGCAAAATCTGCTCGATCGTCGAAACGGATGAGCCGGTCAACATCTCCCTGTTGCAGCAGAAAAGCGTCACCTTCGTGTATGAGCTGATGTTCACTCGCCCGATGTTCCAAACGGAGGATATGATTGAGCAGCATCACCTGCTGAACGCTTTGGCCGATTTGATCGATCAAGGAGTGATTCGGACGACCGCTACAGAAAAGCTGTCTCCCATCAACGCCGCTAATCTCCGCAAAGCTCATGCGCTCATCGAGTCCGGAAGAATGATCGGCAAAGTGGTGCTGGAGCATTTCAGCTAAAGAAAAAAACCATGCCAGAGGCATGGTTTCAGATTGAAGACAAACTCCCACATGCGCTCCAACGCAGTGGGAGTTTTGCCGTTGAAAAGATGAAAATCAAGCCAACCCACCTGTCGCGATCTGCTGGTCGATCCTTCCTCCACAGCCAGATCGCCAGTTTTTTCAGATTCATCGCAGCAAACGTAAGCATCGCCTGCATGGTGACCTTCCGTATCCCCCGCAAGGTCGTCCATCGCATGCCATGCTTCTCCTTCAAATCTGCGAACACCCGTTCAATCGTCTCTTTCCGCTGTTCGTAAATGTGTCTGTTCGTTTCCGTGTGCCGCAAATGATAACTTCTTCCAGATAATGCGCCCCAATATGGAGGCTGATCCGCTTGGTGCAATCCTTGCTTTCCGTACACTGTGTCAATAACGGACAATGGCGGCATACCTCCGGATTGGACCGGTAGATGCGATAACCTTCCTTGGTCGTCGTTTCATAGCTCAACACTGCGTTGTTCGGGCAAATGTAGCAATCGTAATACTCGTCGTAGACGTATTCGTGCTTACTGTCACCGCCGGGATATAATTGACCCAGGTTCGCCGGAAAGAAAATGACCCACCCATAGCGAATATATCCCCTTCGTAATTAACGGCCAAGTTAATCTTCGGAGGGAGACACATGCTAAGGAGTGGGATAGTGATATCGTTACATACCATGAGGGCAGAAGGCAAGAGTATTCGTGAAATTGCCCGTCTAACGGGGCATTCTCGAAATACAGTTCGCCGATATCTCCGGGGTGAATTCTCCCCCGAAAAGGGAACCCGTAAATCTCGTGGTTCCAAGCTTGATCCGTATAAACCGTTCCTGCAGGAACGTCTTCAAGAAGGTATCTATAACTGCGAGGTTTTATTCGATCTTCTACGAGAAAAGGGGTATACCGGGGGACGTACCATCTTGAAAGACTATGTGAAGGACTTCCGTCCTCCCAAACAAGTTCCCGCTGTTCTTCGTTACGAGACGAAACCTGGTGAATACGCACAGGTCGACTGGGGACTGTGTGATTACGTAGATTTGGACGGTACAGTCCGAAAAGTGCCGGTATTTGTCATGGTATTGGGGTACTCTCGTTCCACCTATATAGAGTTCACTAAGCGTTGTGACATTCACAGCTTTCTTCGTTGCTTGATTCATGCTTTTGAATATTTTGGGGGCATCCCAAAGGTAATGCTGACCGACCAGATGAAAACCGTCGTACTGGGCATGGAAGATGATCGAAAACCTCGCTGGCATCCGCTTTTTGCCGACTTTGCTGCAGCGATTGGGCTTGTTCCAAAAGTATGCAAAGTTCGACGCCCCGAAACAAAGGGAAAAGTGGAACGAGGCGTTCAATACGTAAAAAACAACTTTCTTCCTGGCAAACGCTTCGTTGATTTACAGGATCTCAATCAACAAGCCCTACACTGGTGCGAGCGGATTAACCGCCGTATTCATGGAACAACCGGCGAACGTCCCTTTGACCGACTCCGTGAGGAAAAACTGTCGCCCATCCCTTCAGCTGAACGGTGGGAAAAATACTTGCATGAACCAAGACAGGTCAGCCGAGACGGATTTGTTAGCTACGATGGTGTACGATATGGAGTTCCATGGAGGTACAGTGGACGTGAGGTAACCGTTCGAGAAGTGAATGGGTGGGTGGAAATCTGGGCCGACGGCACATGTATTGCTCGACACCAAAAGGTCTATCGATCCCGCACAACTGTTTTTTGCGAAAACCAGTATGCAGGTCTTTCGACCGCTCAAGGATATGCCTATCCACGTCCGCAAGCCCGACAGATTTCATCGCAGCAAGTGGAAGTACGTTCGCTGGATGTCTATGAGCAGCTAACAGGGGTGGGAGCATGATTGAACTGGAACAAGCACGGCTACGCCTCGAGGAACTTGGGCTTCAGCAAGCAGCTCTCCTCTTGGATGCTCACTTGGAAGCGGCAAGTCATGGACAGCCCACCTATCTGTCCTTTCTTAACACGCTCCTTGATGCCGAGATAGCGGAACGTCAAAAACGGAATATGGAGGTACGCACCAAACTTGCACACTTGCCTTACCGAAAAACACTAGAGGAGTTCGATTTTGCTTTCCAACCCAGCATTGACGAACGGTTGATTCGAGAGCTGGCCACGATGACTTTTGTAACCCGACACGAGAATGTCTTGTTCTTAGGGCCTCCCGGAGTAGGAAAAAGTCATCTGGCGGTGGCGTTGGCTGTAGAAGCCATCTCGCAAGGGATATCCGTTTACTTTGTCAGTCTCTCGCAACTCATCGAAGATCTGCGAAAAGCTTACACGGAAAACAGGCTGGATAAACGCCTACGCATCTATATTCGACCAAAGCTCCTGATTATTGACGAAATTGGTTACTTACCGTTTGACAGTTTGGCAGCTAACCTCTTTTTCCAGGTAGTAAGTGCAAGATACGAGAGAGGGAGTATTCTGTTGACCAGCAACAAGAGTTTCGGTGAATGGGGGGAACTGATGGGCGATCCGATACTTGCTACGGCTATCCTGGATCGGCTCTTACACCATTCCCACATCGTCAATATTAGGGGGAATAGTTACCGACTTCGTGAGAAGATGAGGACTGGAGCCTACGGCTCCCCCTCTACCACCTAACCAACAAAAAATCGCCGGGTGGGTCAATTCTAAACCGGCGATGGTGGGTCAAAATAAAGTCGGCGTTGACACTTACGTCAGAAAAAAGACTGTCGACCAGGGTTTGTCGACATGGACTGACCCCATATCTTGAGGCAAATCAAAACACCTTCAAGAAATTGTATTCCCGTGAGTGAAGTTATGGAGCAACTTTGTATTAAGAACAAAACGCAGGTAAACACATGGTTACGTTGGTACAGAAATGGCGAAACTCACCGTTTTGCACAACCGGTAGGCAAACAGTACGCATATGGGAAAGGACCAGAGTTTGCCACGGAAGTTGAAAGGTTAAGACAAGGAAATCGTTACTTACAGCAATAATTGGATGTCTTAAAAAAGTACAAGGAGTGGGAAAGGAGGTGTCACCAGAAGCCGCAGTTCAGTGGATGGATGCTTTAAAGGGAGAGGTCACTGTAAAACAAACATGCAAATGGCTAGGTATTGCTCGTTCCAGCTATTATCGATGGAAAAATCAACGAAATACACAGCCGTTTGCCAATCCAATCGTCACTCGTCACTAAAGTCTGAAACATTCTATCTCGAAGATATTACCTGTACAACGATAGCCATCGTTGAACAGATTGTGCAAGACTACATTCATTACTATAACTCAATTCGTATTCAAATGAAACTAAACAACCAGTCACCGATTCAATATCGGCAACTGGCTGCTTAAAAAACTAAGGTGTTTTGATCCCTGTCCTACGGCCGGGGGTCAGTCCCGTTCACCTTCCACGGTGTTTTTCTTTTGCTTTTTTTCGCTTGAGTTCTCTCTTATATTCCTTGAGTTCTTCCCGTCTGGCTTTGCTTAGGATTTGTTTTTCTTTTTTTCGTTTCTCGTACTCCAACTGAAGTGCCGCCTGGGCGTACGTCGACACTCCATTCGCTTTCATTTCACGGGCTGCCTGCCTTGCCAATCGTTTCGGGTTTATTTTTCTAGGTTGACGTTTTTCAACAGATAGGTGTTCTGACAACCCGCTCATGAACTCCAATAATTTTGTGTTAACAAATTCAAGTACTTCCTGGTCCTTTGGTTCAGAGCCAAACAAATACCTGCCCGCTCTCAGCTTTCCGTTAACAACTTCTTCTACAACACCTACCCAAAATTGACCATCATGAAAAACAGTCAATTTCACTCTCTATTCCCCCTCTAACACAAAATCATTGGAACGATGGACATCCCGAGGGGGAAGGTTACTGACATTGGCAACAGTTACCAATGCGTCTGGACTACCAACCAGACCGTGTTTTTACGTTCCATATTCATATTTTATCATACAACAAGCTTCACGTGATTTCACTATCCCGTCCGTCACCTCAAGGATCACAATCCAGCCCGTTTTCAAAAGATGAAGCCGAACCGTGATCAGGGGTGTACCCTGACACCGTTCGGCTTCGTGGACATGATTTATTTTCTTTCTACTGCTCAGGTTCCGTCCTTTTCTTACTCAACCGTTACGCTCTTCGCCAGGTTGCGCGGCTTATCGACGTCCAGACCGCGGGCGACGGAAGCGTAGTACGCGAGCAGTTGCAATGGAATGACGGTCAGAATCGGCGTCAACATTGGCAAGGTGGTCGGAATGTGGATGACATCGTCCACGGTCTTGGCCAGTTCGCGGTCGCCTTCGATGGCGAAGCCAAGTACGCGGGCGCCGCGAGCTTTTACCTCAACGATGTTGCTGACCATTTTTTCGTAGATGTCCGGCTGGGTGGCCAGCGCCACAACCGGTACGTTGTCTTCAATCAGCGCAAGTGTGCCATGCTTCAGTTCGCCTGCGGCGTACGCTTCGGAGTGGATGTAGGAGATCTCCTTCAGCTTGAGCGAGCCTTCCAGCGACACCGCGTAGTCCAGACCGCGGCCGATGAAGAACAGGCTGGTCGCGTCCTTGATGCTTTCGGCAAAGCGACGGATCTGCTCATCGTTTTCGAGGATCGTGCTGATCTTCGCCGGGAGTTGCTGCAGGTGTTCCACCACGTTCGCGATCTCGGCAGCGGCCAGCGTGCCCTTGACTTGTGCAAAGTAGAGGGCGAACAGGTAAAGTGCCACGACCTGGCTGGTGTATGCCTTGGTGGACGCCACCGCCACTTCCGGACCGGCCCAGGTGAAGATCACGTCATCCGCTTCGCGAGCGACGGAGCTGCCCACTACGTTGGTGATGGCCAACACCTTGACGCCGCTCTTCTTCGCTTCACGCAGGGCAGCCAGCGTGTCGGCAGTTTCACCGGACTGGCTGATCACGATCATCAGGGTCTTGTCGGTGTAGATTGGGTCGCGGTAGCGGAACTCGGAAGCCACTGCTACTTCCACCGGCACGCGCGTCCATTTTTCGATGACTTCTTTTCCGACCAGACCGGCGTGCATGGACGTACCGCACGCGACGATGTAGATGCGGTCGTACGCTGCCAATTCCTCGTCGCTCATGTTCAGCTCCGGCAGCACCACGCGCTTGTTCGCTTCGTCAATGCGTGCGCTCACCGTGTCGCGGACGGCTTGCGGCTGCTCGTAGATTTCCTTTTGCATGAACGAGTCGTATCCGCCTTTTTCCGCCTGCACCAGATCCCACTCCACGTGGAACAGTTCCCGTTCGATTCGTTCACCGGTCTCGGCATCCATCAGTTCCACGCCGTCGCGGGTGAGAACGGCCATCTCCCCTTCATTGAGGATGTAGACGTCGCGAGTGTGTTCCAACAGGGCCGGAATGTCGGAACCGATAAAGTTCTCACCTTCACCGACACCGACGATCAGCGGGCTTGCCAGACGGACCGCAACCAGTTTATCCGGCTCATGCTCGGTCATGATGCCCAGCGCGTACGCCCCGCGCATGCGCTTCACGGCCTTGCGCACTGTGGAGACGATGTCGCCGTCATACAGATCGGCCAGCAGATGGGCAATTACTTCCGTATCCGTCTCCGAGGTGAACTCGTAGCCCTTGGCCATCAGCTCTTCCTTGATCGGCAGGAAGTTTTCAATAATCCCGTTGTGTACCACGGCAAATTTTTTGGCCGAATCGGTATGCGGATGGGCGTTTTCGTCGGACGGCTTGCCGTGCGTTGCCCAACGCGTATGCCCGATGCCTGCGTTACCGGCCAGCGGCTGTACAGCCAGTTTGCCCTCCAACACGGCCAGACGCCCTTTTGCTTTGTCCACCAGCAAACCCTGTGCCGTCTGAACAGCGATCCCCGCCGAGTCATACCCGCGGTACTCCAGCTTGCGCAGACCTCCGATGATGATTTCTTGCGCTTGTCGATTGCCAATGTATCCTACAATTCCGCACATATTGTTTTGTCCCCTTTCAGTGACGGGGACACGACCCACTGTTTGTGATACGGGGGGTGTGCCCCCGCCATTCCATTTGGTGTTGTTTGACTGACGATTTTGCAAAAACCCTTTTTTCCAAAACCTGTTGGTGTATCATGCGCGGGTTTTGTCCAACAGGTCGCCCTGCTGTTTTGTACCCGCGCTCCTCGGCAGTGATACAGCTGCCGGGAGGCATCCGCCGAACTCTCGATAAACCTCCACCTCGTCCACTGCGCTCCGTGTCGGACAAACGCAGTGCTGGCGCTTTTCCATCACGACTTTACACGATTCGATAACCTTTTGGAAAATTCCCCCTCAGTTTACATTTTGTCATGGCACATGAAAAACTGTATCACAGTTTCGCAGCCACGACAATCATTCTTTTGTCTTATTACTTGTATGCAGAGGGGAGTGGTATGGTACCACTCCCCTAGTCTATTATACCAGTTCCTGTTTCACCACGTCAGCAATCCGATTGACCAACTGTTCCAACTGCGCTTCGTCCGGCCCTTCTGCCATGACGCGCACAATCGGTTCGGTTCCGGACGGACGGACCAGGACACGGCCATTTCCAGCCAGTTCCTCTTCCACCTCGCGAATGGCCTTCTCAATCGCCTGGTTGCCGGCGAGCTTCGTCTTGTCCTCGACCCGTACGTTGACCAGGATTTGCGGATATTTGGTCATCACCTGTTTCAGTTCAGACAGCGGCATGCCCGACTCCTTAACCACATTGAGGAGCTGCAGGCCAGTCAGCAAACCGTCCCCAGTCGTATTGTAGTCCAGGAAGATGATGTGGCCGGACTGCTCGCCGCCCAGGTTGTAACCGCCGCGCAGCATTTCCTCGACCACGTACCGGTCTCCCACCGCTGTTTTGGTGGTGTTGATTCCGCATTCTTCCATCCCTTTGAAGAAGCCCATGTTGGCCATTACGGTCGTGACTACCGTGTTGTTGTTCAGCTTGCCTTTCGCCTTCAAGGCACGTGCGCAGATCGCCATGATGTAGTCGCCGTCCACGATCTCCCCGTTTTCATCCACCGCGATGCAGCGATCGGCGTCACCGTCGAAGGAAAGACCCAGGTGTGCCTTGTGCTTCACGACTTCCTCCTGCAGGCGCTCCGGATGGGTGGAGCCGCACTGCTCGTTGATGTTGACGCCGTTCGGGTTGGCTCCGATCGTGATAACCTCCGCTTCCACGTCGGCAAACAGCCGGGCCGCCAGCGAAGAAACAGCGCCATTGGCGCAATCGAGCACCACTTTCATGCCGTCAAAGCGCTCCGTAACCGTGCTTTTCAGGTGGGACAGGTACTTTTGACCGCCCTCCAGGTATTCCAGCACTGTTCCGATGTGCTCGCCGGTCGGACGAGGCAGGGTGTCTTCCTCCGCGTCCAGGTATTGTTCGATTTCCTCTTCCACCTCGTCCGAGAGCTTGAAGCCGTTGCTGCCGAAAAACTTGATGCCGTTATCAGGATACGGATTGTGGGAGGCGGAAATCATGACGCCGGCATCCGCTCCCAGCGCCCGGGTGAGATACGCAACGCCGGACGTAGAAATGACGCCCAAGCGGACGACCTCCGCTCCTACCGAGAGCAATCCGGCCAACAGCGCGCTTTCCAGCATCTGTCCCGAAATGCGGGTGTCGCGCCCAATCACCACTTTCGGTTTGCCTTCCTGCTTGTGTCTGGTCAGAACGTAACCGCCGACACGCCCAATTCGGAATGCCAATTCTGGAGTCAGCTGGGCATTGGCCACACCGCGTACACCATCAGTTCCAAAATACTTCCCCATGTTTGTCCCTCTTTTCCTTCCTTGTACACCAAACAGCTTTTGTCTAGCTTCGCTTGTTCGTGATTTCCACTGTTACCTTCTTGGGTGCTGTTTTTGCCACTTTGACGTAATCCGGCTGGTTGAAGATGTAGTTCAAGGTAACCTCATACACACCGGCCGGCATGCTGCTCACGTCAGCGACCACCTGCACATCTTCCGGCCCCAGTTGCTGCAGCACTTCCGGTGCTCCCACCGTGTCGAAATCGATGGTGGACATCTCCTGACCATCCGGCGAAAGCACGCGCGCCTTCATGTTTTCCGAGAGGCCGCTGATGCGGATCGGGATTTTCGCCAAACGTTTGGTTGTGGACGGAACCACTTTCAGTGACACCTTCAAATACTCGGGTTCCACATTCACAATGTTTTCCAACACCGGTATCTTCAGCTCCAAGACGCGATCCGACGTAATGCTGCTCAGATCGATCTCCGGCCCCGGATACGTGCTCGTTTTGAGTGCATCGATCACTTCTTTCGGTCCGTATACGGTCACCTCTTCCACATTCATTTCTACACTAGCCAAACTATAGCCATCCGGCATTTCATTCGTCAAGTTCAATTTGATCGGGACCTTGACATACGGGCTTGTCACCGGCACGCTGACCTCCACGGTGAGCGGGATCACTTCCGCTGTCTGCAGGACGTTGCCCGATTTGTCCACTACCTTGAGCGGTACAGTCGTTTTGATCGGCGAGGTCGCCCCTTCTACATCGACGGAGGCCTTCACTGCCGCCACCCTGTCAGCCTGGCTCTCTGGTACTCGGACCAAAGCCCTAAACGGCTTGACCAGCGGCTCGCCGGCCGTGTACCCCTGCGCGACCTGTCCCAGCATCTCGACCGTGACTTCGCGCTCCACGGTCTTTTTCTCTTCCAGCGTGACTTCGACCACGTTGGGAATGATCCCCACCTTGGCATCCTCCCACCCCTTGTACTGAACCGGCACCTTGTGGGTCCCTGCTCCTTTGTCACGCAGGTCCACATACACCTCGTAGGTATCGGAGGGAAGAATATTATGGCGGTAAAACGGGTTGTTGCTCTCCAGCGCCACCTTGACTGTTTTCGGCTGTTTCACCACATAGTAACGCTCGCTGTCGTATTTGACGTGCAGGGCGATGTCGTCAATCAAGAGCGGGCGGCTCGTCTCCGTCGAAGGAGTCGAATCCATTTCCAGGTTGACGACCATCCACATCATGATCGCCAGCATCAAGGCGATGGCTCGCGCAAACCAATGACTGTTTAACCACTTATCCATGTTTTCGCCTCCATTGCCAACGACTTGCCATGGACTTGCTCTTTGAGGAAGGCTGGAGTTGTTCCATCAGGCATTCCGCCAACTGCTCCTCTGTCAGGTTGCGTTTCATTTCTCCGTTCATGGCAAACGACACGTGTCCCGTCTCTTCGGAAACGACAATGGACAGACCGTCAGATACTTCGCTGACCCCGATGGCGGCGCGATGGCGCGTCCCCAATTCTTTTGAAATGGACGTATTTTCAGAGAGGGGCAGGTAACATGCAGCGGCGAGAATCACGTCTCTGCGCATGATCACCGCCCCGTCGTGCAGCGGCGTGTTCGGGATGAAGATGTTGATCAACAGCTCCGAACTGACGCGCCCGTTGATGCCAATTCCTGTCTCCACGAAATCGTTCAGCCCGGTTTCCCGTTCGATTACGATCAGGGCGCCAATCCGCCGTTTGGCCAGGTAAGTCACGGATTTACAAACCTCCTGCACCATCTGGCGCACCGTTTCTTCGTCCTGCATGCTGCTCGAGCGGGAAAAGAGTCTGCCCCGCCCCAACTGTTCCAGGGCGCGTCGCAGTTCTGGCTGGAAGATGATCACGATGGCCAGCACCCCGAACGTAAACGCCTGCGACATGAGCCAATGCAGCGTCGTGAGCTGGAAGTACTTGCTCAACAACCAGGTGATGATGATCACCATGATCCCTTTGAGCAGCTGCACCGCTCGCGTACCGCGAATCAGCATAATTAGTTTATATATCACGTATGTGACGAGAGAAATATCGACCACATACCGCAGCAAATCCCCATAATCCAGTGAAATCATAAACGAAGCCCCCATATTTCGCTCCATCTCAAGGCAGTTGCTAGCGTCTCCTGCGGAAAAAGCACGGCTGCTTTTTGCCGTGCTGCATGTAACTATACTCTCTATTTTCTCCTATGGCAAGATAGGAAGCAAGTCATTACCAAGATTTTTCATTTCGTACCAAATCCATTCG
Organism: Brevibacillus sedimenti; assembly: GCF_020923495.1. Classification (GTDB taxonomy): domain Bacteria; phylum Bacillota; class Bacilli; order Brevibacillales; family Brevibacillaceae; genus Brevibacillus; species Brevibacillus aydinogluensis. Next base: position 1,359,664 of record NZ_CP064048.1, on the reverse strand, counting down.
AAGATCGCTTCGATTGACTCGGTGTTTCCCGCCACTTTGGCGGTGGAAGCCAGCACCACCTTGCCTTCGATGGCGACCACGTTGCCTTTTACTTGTCCCTGCACCTCCACATTTCCGTTGCGCACCACCAAATCTCCGTCGATGGTTGTTCCCGCAGGCACGACCACTACGTTGCGCTCATAGTCAATTTTTAGTTTATCCAAGTTGGACGAGGAAATTTGCAGGGTGTTATCCGCCTCAAACCAGGAAGCAAACATGCTCCCGGTCATCAAAAAGAGAAAGACAGCAGCTGCCGTAAGAAACGGATGATTCCGCAGCCAATTGGAAAATCGCCTTGTCTTGGGAGGAGCCGGCAATTGCGCAAGAACGCGAGCGGTAAAATCTGGCGAGACATGAACATGAGATGCGCTCTGGACAAAGGCGATGGCCCGCTGCAGTTCGTGCAGATGCCGGCGGCAGGAAGCACAGGTCTGCAGGTGGGATTGCAGCTTCTGATTGGACAGCTCGTCAATCTCTCCGTCCAGGAACTCGTGAATGAGCGCAATCATTTCTCGGCATTCCATCGTGGTATTCTCCTTTCCTACATAAATCGCAACTTGCTGCGCAAGGCTTCTCGACCGCGGTGAATCCGCGTCTTGATGGTTGTGACCGGCAGCTTGACAATATCGCTGATTTCCTGCAGCGACAGATCTTCAATGTACCGTAAAATCATGATGGACCGGTACTTGGGCGCTAGTTGGGAAAGGGCGCTCTGTACGGTCTCCTGCAACTCCTGCGTTACCACTTGGTCCTCTGGCCCCTTCTCGTTGGACGACAGCCGCGAATACCAATCCATGCCCTGTCCGGGCTCCAGTTCCTCGTCGAGCGAAAAGTCGGGCCGCTTTTTTCTGCCCCGGTCGATGCACAGATTGGTCGCAATCCGGTAAATCCACGTGGAGAATTTGTAACTTTCGTCGTAGGAATGCAGGTTGGCATACACCCGCAAAAATGTTTCCTGCGCGATGTCTTCCGCATCCTGGCGGTTTCCCACCATGCGATACGCAAGCTGAAATATCTTGTCCTTATATATTTCGATTAACTCGGCAAAAGCTTCGCGGTCTCCCCGCTTCGCCCGCTGGGTTAACCGTTTCTCTACAAAGTCCATGCGATCCTCCCCGCAATACCGTAATCTCCTTATACGGATGGTACTGCAAATGGTTTCGTTTTTCCGGCGTGTTTACTCGGCCATTTTTAAGGGAAATACAGGAATAAAGAGACAGGTTGTCTCCATATAGTAGTGATGGTACCCCTCTTAACTTGACGGTGTAAAGGAGAGTGGAACACATGCACGATCCGCATGTTCTTCTCCAAATCGAACAACTGCGCAAAGAACTGAACGAACGCTACGAGGAACAAAAAACGATTACGCCCGAAATGGTGGAGTTAAGCGTGCAGTTGGACCATCTGTTGAACAAGCTGCATCCCCATCCTTAGAATGTACCGCTATCCTCCACTGATGTAAAGATGCGGAAACAAAAAGCGAGGGAACTCACGGGTCCCTCGCTTCTTTTCTTACAGCAATTTGTCGCCAAAAGCAGAGCTCATCAGGGCAACAGCGACACGGGCGGTCATGTTTTCCCGGTCGAGAATCGGGTTCACTTCCACAAACTCGGCCGAACAGAGAATATCTGCGTCAGCCAGCATCTCCAGCGCCAAATGACCTTCCCGGTAAGAGATGCCGCCAATCACCGGCGTGCCCACTCCCGGTGCATCGTGCGGATCAAGTCCGTCCAGATCGAGGCTGAGGTGGACGCCATCGGTGTTCTTGGACACATGGGCAATCGCTTCATCCATCACGCGGGCCATGCCCAGTTTGTCGATTTCGTGCATGGTGAACACCTTCAAGCCGATTCGTTTGATTAATTCGCGCTCGCCCGCATCCAAATCGCGCGCGCCAATAATCACCACATTTTCCGGCTTCAGCTTCGGCGCAAAACCGCCGATTTGCACCAGGCGCTCATGTCCGTACCCCAGGCTGGCGGCCAGCGGCATCCCGTGAATGTTGCCGGAGGGTGACGTTTCTCCGGTGTTCAAATCACCGTGAGCGTCAAACCAGATCACGCCGAGGTTTTTTACGTGCTTGGCCACACCGGCCACTGTGCCGAGCGCAATGCTGTGGTCGCCGCCCAGCACCAGCGGAAAACGCCCTTCCTCCATGATGGCGCTTACAGCTTCGGCCAGTCTGGTGTTGGCCTCCACCACTTCATCCAGGTACTTGTGGTTGTCTGTCTCGGTAAACGTGTGCGGTCGAGTAACAGGAATATCCCCTTTGTCCTGGATATCCAGACCCATTTTTTTCAAGCGATCAATCACGCCTGCATAACGGATGGCACTCGGTCCCATGTCCACCCCGCGGCGGTCTGCTCCCAAATCAAGCGGTACACCGATAATGCTGATGTTTTTGTTCATAAACGCGCCCCCTTCCCTTGGTTCACACACGCTTATTGTAGCCTTGAGAAAGGAAATGACTCAACTCGACAGCCATTTGCATAAAAAAACTGCAGGCAGCTGCCTGCAGGCTTTTTGACACGTGCGTCCCCTGTCATTTTATGATTGGTGAAACACACGGGGGGCGTACAGAAAAAAACGAGCAACCGATAAGCGGCTGCCCGTTTTACACGATGGAATGGAGCGGGTGATGGGAATCGAACCCACGCATCCAGCTTGGAAGGCTGGAGTTCTACCATTGAACTACACCCGCATGTGAACAAGGTCCCATAAAATGCAGATAGTCCCAACAGCAGATTGGGAATATGAAAGTGGTCGGGAAGACAGGATTCGAACCTGCGACCCCTTGGTCCCAAGCCAAGTACTCTACCAAGCTGAGCTACTTCCCGATCTACCTTCAGTTGTGGGAGGGGGAAGTGAGAAACATGTTCTCACGCCTAACCTCACACATCTGCAAATATGGCGTGCCCTGAGAGATTCGAACTCCCGACCTTTTGATTCGTAGTCAAACGCTCTATCCAGCTGAGCTAAGGGCACATATATGGCGGGGTTCCCAAAGCCCCTTTTTATTTGGGAATAAAGTAACTGGTGAGCCATGAAGGACTCGAACCTTCGACCCTCTGATTAAAAGTCAGATGCTCTACCAACTGAGCTAATGGCTCATGGAAATGGCTGGGGTACTAGGATTCGAACCTAGGAATGACGGAGTCAAAGTCCGTTGCCTTACCGCTTGGCGATACCCCAATGAGTAATGGAAATGGTGGGGAGAGACGGATTCGAACCGCCGAACCCAGAGGGAGCAGATTTACAGTCTGCCGCGTTTAGCCACTTCGCTATCTCCCCAAATCCTACCAACGAAGTGGTGTGAAAGGAATGGTGGAGGCTGACGGGATCGAACCGCCGACCCTCTGCTTGTAAGGCAGATGCTCTCCCAGCTGAGCTAAGCCTCCACAACACCCTACAAAGTTTCGGGATGGTTGAAAGTACATTCCCTATGCTTTGCAGGGACCCACTTCATTATATGGTGACCCGTAGGGGATTCGAACCCCTGAATGACAGCGTGAAAGGCTGCTGTGTTAAACCTCTTCACCAACGGGCCATGCAATGGTGCTCCCGACAGGAATCGAACCTGCGACCTCTTCCTTACCATGGAAGCGCTCTACCGACTGAGCTACAGGAGCAGATGAATGGCTCCTCGGGAGGGACTCGAACCCCCGACCGATCGGTTAACAGCCGATTGCTCTACCGACTGAGCTACCGAGGAACGTTGAAGACTTCGCGCCTTCAAAACTGGACATGCATGGCAGCAAAGGATCATGGAGTGGATAAGTCCTCGACCGATTAGTATTCGTCAGCTCCACGCGTTGCCGCGCTTCCACACCGAACCTATCAACCTCATCGTCTTTGAGGGGTCTTACCAGCTTGACGCTGTGGGAAGTCTCATCTTGGAGGGGGCTTCACGCTTAGATGCTTTCAGCGCTTATCCCGTCCGCACATAGCTACCCAGCTGTGCTCCTGGCGGAACAACTGGTGCACCAGCGGTGCGTCCATCCCGGTCCTCTCGTACTAAGGACAGCTCTCCTCAAACTTCCTGCGCCCGCGACAGATAGGGACCGAACTGTCTCACGACGTTCTGAACCCAGCTCGCGTACCGCTTTAATGGGCGAACAGCCCAACCCTTGGGACCTACTTCAGCCCCAGGATGCGATGAGCCGACATCGAGGTGCCAAACCTCCCCGTCGATGTGGACTCTTGGGGGAGATAAGCCTGTTATCCCCAGGGTAGCTTTTATCCGTTGAGCGATGGCCCTTCCATGCGGAACCACCGGATCACTAAGCCCGACTTTCGTCCCTGCTCGACTTGTAGGTCTCGCAGTCAAGCTCCCTTCTGCCTTTACACTCTGCGAATGATTTCCGACCATTCTGAGGGAACCTTTGGGCGCCTCCGTTACCTTTTAGGAGGCGACCGCCCCAGTCAAACTGCCCACCTGACACTGTTCCCCGACCCGATCAGGGCCGCGGGTTAGAACTCCGATACGATCAGGGTGGTATCCCAACGGCGCCTCCACCGATGCTGGCGCACCGGCTTCCCAGGCTCCCACCTATTCTGTACAGATCGTACCAAAGTCCAATATCAGGCTACAGTAAAGCTCCATGGGGTCTTTCCGTCTTGTCGCG
>NZ_CP064048.1:1287500-1350000 GCF_020923495.1 Brevibacillus sedimenti | reverse complement strand
TTTCAACACGTCGTACCAGTCTTTTTTTACCCGCTCCCAACTGTTTGGCCAAAACAGTCCGCCAATGGAACGCAAACTGAGCACGCCCAACCGCATGCCCACACCGGCGGCGAACAGGACCGTCGGCAGCTCAATGATGCCATGCGGCAAAATGCCGGCCGCGAGGACTAGCCACGGGTTTATTCCCAGAGCACCGGTCTTCGCCAGGATATAGCCGAACATCACGCCGTTGGCCACCATCCCGATCACGGGAATAATGGCAAAAAACAGCCCCAACGCCATCATGATCAACGAACTGGTGACGTTGTTGACAAAGATCGTCCAGAACAAACCCATTACCCCCAGGCCGCTTTCCTTGCTGCGCTGGACCAACTCCCTCATTTCGTCCACCATGCGGTTGACCATCTCCTGCACGGCTGGGGATTGCAGATAGCCGACCATGGCTCCGCCCAAAAACAGCAGGCAGGCAGTCACAAAGTACCATTTGTTGTCCGTCCACAGGCGTCGCAATCGAGTGTTCATTTGATACGCTCCTTTACAGCCTGGTTAATACACTATATGCAGTGTACCGCAACTATACCCGTGCGTACATAGAATATCCTCTTCAATCCGGCATAAACTGTAAGGGGACAAAGGAGGTGCCGTCATGAAATACATGTTCGTCTTGAGCACGCAACGCTTGAAACAGGTGCTGATCATCTTCACTGCTCTTCTGATGGCCGCTGGCATCGCCTATGCCGAACGGGATTCCATCACCGTCATCTCGGACAGCAGCAAAGTCCCCCAAGCCATTTACAAGGTAGATACCAAAGAGAAAAAAATCGCCCTGACCTTCGACATCAGCTGGGGAGAAACGAGAGCCGTCCCCATTTTGGACATCCTGAAGGAAAAAAAGGTAAACAAAGCGACCTTTTTCCTGTCTTCCGCCTGGAGCCAACGTCATCCGGAGATCGTCAAGCGGATCGTTGACGACGGATTTGAAATCGGGTCGCACGGACATAAACACGACTTTTACAGCAAATACACAGACGAGGAAATTCGCTCCCAGATCGGCAGAGCCCACACAATCTTGACCGAACTGACAGGGAAAAAGCCCAGGCTGATTCGCTTGCCGAACGGGGACTTTGACAAGCGCGTGCTGCGTATTGCCCATGAGATGGGCTACACGGTCATCCAGTGGGACACCGACTCCAAGGACTGGACCAATCCCGGCGTCGACACGATTGTAAACAACGTTCTGTCCAAAGCCCACCCGGGTGACATCGTCCTGCTCCATGCCAGCGATTCCTGCAAGCAGACACACCTTGCCCTGCCACAGATTATTGACAAACTGCGGGCTGACGGTTACGAGTTCGTCACCGTCTCAGAGTTGATTGCCGGTTCCAAGGTGCAAAGCAAGGAAGTCAAGTAAGGAAAAAAGCTGACCGCAGACAGCGGTCAGCTTTCCCGTTTTACCAGACGATGCAAATGCATGACTTGCCAGATGTTGCAGAACAAGAGCGGCACCAGCATTGACAACGTGGCATGCACGTTGAATTGCTTCAACGCAGGAATCCATTCGATGGCTGAAAAGACGAACATAAAAAACAGCGTAGGTACCCATGCAGTCTGGTTGGTCAGGCGCGCTTTTCCGTATGCGGTGACAACAGCGACCAGCAACAGCAGGAACGGCTCCACGAAAAACGGCCAGACAGAGCCGTCTTCGCCCAACAGCGTGTAACGCAGGTATACCATATCAAAAAATGCAAACAATACCAAAAATACCTGGATGCTCTTCCACAACGAGGCAGTCTTGAACAACCCCCGGGCGAGGTAATTAATCATCATGTAGGCAAAAAAGCCCATTTGCGCCACAATACTGATGGTCATGCCGTACAGCATTTGCATGAACGAACCCATGAAAAAATTGGCCATGCCGCCTTCCAGCAATTTATCCGATGCGAAAATCAAGCCAACCAGAATTCCGCCCAACCCGCCAAGCAGCAGGGTGGTTACAAACAGCCAGCCATACTTGCGCAGACTCACCGTACGTCCCTCCTATCCACATCGATAATGATTGTACCAACCCATGCAAGAAAATACTAGCGTAAGAACAAAACAATCGGTGCACGTTAAAGGTAACCGGGTAAAGGAGGTCACCGCCCATGAGGAAACGAACCGTACCGTTTTGGTTGTTGCTGGCGGTCAGCCTGGTCATGACAAGCTGCGGCGTCGGCGGACAGGCTCAGAACACGGCACAGCCTGATTATAGAAGCATGAAGGACATGGTCCTGGACATTTTGAAGACGGACGAAGCGAAACAATCCGTAATCAACATGTTGAAGGACGAATCGGTTAAGCAAAACATCATCATGGACGAATCCACGGTGCGTACCGCCCTGATTCAGAGCATTTCCAAGCCGGACAATCCGCAGATCAAAGAAGCGTTCAAGGACCCGAAATTTACCAGCACACTGGCCAAATCGATGAAGAACGAGCACAAGGCGCTGTTAAAAGACCTGATGAAGGATCCCGAGTATCAGAAACTGATGCTCAGCATCATGCGGGACCCAGAGTTTGAAAAGAACTTGATGGACCTGATGAAAAGCTCCGCCTACCGGAAACAAACCATGCAGATCATGAAGGAAGCGCTGCAAAGCCCGCTGTTCCAGGCCGAAATGATGACGTTGATGACCAAGGCCGCGGAAGACATGATGAAACCCAAAACCATGAAAAAAGGCAAGAGCAAAAGTGGCGGCGAAGACAGCGGAGAGGGCCAATCCTAAGGAAAAAGGTGAGCTCGGATCAAGAGCCCACCTTTATGTTTTCCCTTATTGTCCGCCGGCTTCGCACTTTTCGGCGACGCGCTTGGCCATATCCAGATACAGCTTGCCGATTGGCGAATCAGCCCGGTAGACGGACGGCGTATAGTCCGGCTCGGCCGGATGGTTGTCCGGTTGACCGAGCGGAATCTGGGCCAGCAGTTCGGTGCTGAGCACCTCCGCCAGTTTCGCCCCGCCCCCTTTGCCAAACACGTACTCCTTGGAGCCATCCTTGGCTTCGTACCAGGCCATGTTTTCCACGACCCCGAGAATCTCGTGTCCGGTCCGCTTGGCCATCGCCCCCGCCCGAGCGGCGACAAACGAGGCTGTCGGGTGCGGCGTCGTCACGATGATTTCCTTGCTTTGCGGAATCATCGTGTGCACATCAAGGGCCATATCCCCCGTTCCCGGCGGCAGGTCGAGCAGCATGTAGTCGAGGTCATCGCCCCAGTGCACTTCCGTGAAGAAGTTGCGCAGCATCTTGCCCAGCATCGGACCGCGCCAGATCACCGGCGAGTTGTCCTCCACGAAAAAGCCCATAGACATCACTTTCACGCCAAGTTTCTCCACCGGCAAAATCGTCTCCCCGATCACCGTCGGGCGCTGTTCGATGTTCATCATGTCCGGTACGCTAAACCCGTAGATGTCCGCATCGATAATGCCGACGCGTTTACCCAAGCGGGCCAGCGAGACGGCCAGATTGACGGTGACGGTGGACTTGCCGACGCCGCCTTTTCCGGAGGTGATGGCGATAAAAGTGGTGTGGGAGTCTTTGGCCAGAATCGGGTTTAACAGCGGCGCTTGTCCAGCAGGAGCAGACGGCGGTGTCTGTCCCCCGCGCAATTGGGCGCTCAGAGCGGCCCGCTCCTCGTCTGTCATTGCTCCGAACTGGAGGCGCACCTCCTTGGCCCCCAATTGCTTGAGCGCATCAATGACGTCCTGCTCGATCTTCGCTTTCAGCGGACAGCCGGTAATCGTCAGCACGACAGTCAGGCTGACCGTATCTCCGTCGATGCGGATGTCGCGAATCATGTTTAATTCCACCAGGCTGCGGTTAAGTTCCGGGTCTTTCACATCACGCAGCGCTTCCAGCACTTGTTCTTTGGTCAACATATCGTCCACCTCAGGCATCAATATTTGTCAAACGCGTCTTTAGCCAATTGTCTACAGTCGTACGCGCGTCCATTATAGCATATCCAACAGGGCTGGACACGTTTGCGGGCGCGCTTACGGCAGGTTTGGCACCTTCTCGCCCGAGTAATGGCGCAGTATGCCCTGGTAAATGGCGTTGGCCAGCGCTTTCTGATACGCGACGGAACGAAGCCGTTTCGCTTCTTCCGGGTTGCTGACAAAGCCCACCTCCACCAGCACTGCCGGGCAGTTCACTTCACGGATCAGGAAGACGTCATCCGTTTTGATCGGATGGCGATCGGTGTTGTTAAGCACCCGTTTAATTTCGTCCTGGATCAGGTAGGACATCTCCGCACTCTTTTTGTACGCCGGATAGTAAAAGGTCTGCGCGCCGGACCAGCGCGGCGAGGGAATGGCATTGACGTGAATGCTGACGAGAAAATCGGGCGTGCTGTCATTGACCAGTTTGACCCGGTTGCGTATGTCTTCCGACTTGCGCTGCCGCAGCTTCTGCACCTCCGGAGAAGCGAGGTCCTTGTCTTCCTCCCGGGTCATGATTACGTAAGCACCCGCCTGCTGCAGGAAATCGCGCAAATACAAACTGATGGCCAGGGTCACGTCTTTTTCCACGACCGCCCCATCCGCAGAAACGGCCCCGCCGTCCGGTCCGCCGTGTCCCGGATCAATGGCGATCACCGTACCGGCCAGCGGCAGCGACCAAGCCGTCCAGGAAGAGCGATCCGGCGCTTCGTAGGTGAACAACACCAGCAGCAAAAAAAAGGCAAGCACCCAGCCGACTACTTTTCGAGCCACCTTGCACCGTCCCCTTTGTCCCATTCTCTTTTCCATACATATGGACAAAATCGGGCGATTATGACGGCTCGCGGGAGATACAATCTGTCTGCCCAACCACACAGGATGCGGAAAAATAGGAAAGCCCCTGACCAATACTGGCCAAGGGCAATAATCCTTGAAACAGCTGAGCTTAGCGCTTGGAGAATTGCGGAGCGCGGCGAGCTGCTTTGAGACCGTATTTTTTACGCTCTTTCATGCGCGGATCGCGAGTCAGGAAGCCGGCGCGTTTCAGGACGCCGCGCAGTTCCGGATCAGCTTTCAGCAGCGCACGAGCTACACCGTGACGGATGGCACCAGCTTGACCGGTGGTGCCGCCACCTTTTACGTTGACCAATACGTCGTAACGACCCAGTGTTTCGGTCAGTACGAGCGGTTGTTTCACGATCAGTTTCAGGGTTTCCAACCCAAAGTAGTTATCCATGTCACGCTTGTTGATCACAATGCGACCTTCGCCAGGAACCAGGCGAACGCGTGCTACGGAGTGCTTACGACGACCTGTACCGTAGTATTGTACTTGTGCCACGAGTCTTTCCTCCCTTTACCTTATCCGCGGATTTGCCAAACTTCCGGTTTTTGTGCTGCGTGCGGATGTTCCGGACCAGCGTACACTTTCAGCTTGGTGAAGATTTGACGTCCCAGGCTGTTTTTCGGCAGCATGCCTTTTACAGCCAGTTCAAACATTTTCACAGGTTTCTTTTTCAGCATGTCGCCCGCTGTCGTCTTTTTCAGACCACCCGGGTAGAGGGAGTGGGAGTAGTAGATTTTGTTCTGCAGTTTTTTCCCGGTCAGTTTTACTTTGTCCGCGTTGATCACGATTACGAAATCGCCAGTGTCAACGTGCGGAGTGAATTCCGGTTTGTATTTGCCGCGCAGAATGGAAGCGACTTCGCTAGCCAGACGCCCGAGCGTTTGACCTTCTGCGTCAACGATGTACCATTTGCGCTCGACTTCGAGCGGTTTCGCCATATATGTGGTACGCATGTTTGTCCCTCCTAAATTGTTACCGTTCCATCTGGAATCATGGAAATCGTGAAGCGGAGAATGCTGCTTGTAACGGGTGAGCAACATCTCCAGGTGTTTCATTTTAATCACGTTCTTGTTTTTCAATCCCGGGGCTAGAGTGGGGCTAGCGGGGTATGAAAATACCAAGAGATATCGTACTACATCAGAAAGGCAGAGTCAAGTGCGGAGTTCCTCCCCAACGGCTGGAAAATCGCCTGCCCCACCTTGAACCGGCCGCCCAGCGTCAATAGGTAACCTCCCACATCGTCAGCCCTTTTGCGGGCGCCGTTTTTCCGGCCTGTTCCCGGTCCCGCGCCTGCAGAATGTCCTTGATCTCATCCGGGTGGCGCTTGCCCTGGCCCACTTCCACCAGAGTCCCGACGATGATCCTCACCATATTGTACAAAAACCCGTTGCCCCGGCAGACGACCCAAATCTCGCTGCCTGTCTGCTCCACGCGCAGGTCATACACGGTCCGCACCTTGTCCTCGACAAAGGTTTTGGCCGAACAAAACGACGTGAAGTCGTGCTCGCCAACCAGGTGAGCGGCAGCGCGCCTCATCGCCTCCAGATCAAGCGGGTGGCGGATATGGTCGGCATAGCGATGGCGGAAGACGTCGGGGGTCGGTCCGTTGTCGATGCAGTAACGGTATTCCTTGACCTTGACATCAAAACGAGCGTGAAACGTCGGAGCCGCCTCTTCCACCGAGCGGATGACGATGGAATCGGGAAGCTGATTGTTCAGCACAAACGCCCACTTCTCGAGCGGAATGCCGCTGGCAGTATCGAAGTGGAACACCTGGCCGCGGGCGTGGACGCCGGCATCAGTCCGGCCTGAACCGACAATCTGGATCTCCTCTCCAGTGATCCGCCGCAGCGCAGCTTCGATCTCGCCCTGCACCGTAATCTGATCGGGCTGTACCTGAAACCCGCTGTAATCCGTGCCGTCGTAGGCCACGACGCACTTCAAACGCCTCATGTGCGCCACCATCCTATCACAAACGTAAGTGCGCAAGCCGCCGCAGCCATGCAGCCGTCCCGCCAGTTCCACTTCAACCTGCGCAGACGCGTGCGCCCCGCGCCTCCGCGATAACCGCGCGCCTCCATCGCCAAAGCCAGTTCTTCCGCCCGGCGGAATGCGCTGATAAACAGCGGAATGACGATCGGCATCAGGCTGCGGGCGCGGCGAACGAGACTGCCCTCGGTCAAATTGGCTCCCCGAGCCGTCTGCGCCTTGATGATCTTGTCCGTCTCCTCCATCAGCGTGGGGATAAAGCGAAGCGCGATCGACATCATCAGGGCGATCTCGTGCACAGGAACGCCGATCCGGCCGGCGGGACCGAGCAGCCGCTCCAACCCTTCCGTCAGGTCTATCGGAGACGTCGTCAGCGTCAACAGGGAGCTGATCAGCACGAGCAGCGTCAAGCGAAGCGAGATGAACACCGCCTGCCTGACGCCCATTTCCTCGACGCTCAGCCATCCCCAGCTAAAGTAGACCTCTCCTCCCTTGGTAATCAAGAGGTGCAGGACCACGGTAAAGAGGATCAGCAGCCAGACAGGGCGCAGGCTTTTTACTATATACGTCAGCGACAGGCGGGACAACAGGATGCCAGCCAGCGCAATCCCCACCAGGACGGCATAGGTGGCCGCATTGTTGGCCCAAAAAACCAGCGCGGCGAACAGGATCACGAACAGCAGTTTGCTGCGGGGGTCGGTACGGTGGAGAAACGATTGTCCCGGCACGTACTGGCCGATCGCAATATGCTGCAGCATGGCCTATCGCTCCTTTGTCACGGACAGCCGGGCCAACAGTTGTTCGATCAGCGCTTCCTCCCGATAGAGGGACGAAGGCAGCCGCTCCGCTTCCGGCAGCCGTTGGTTCAATTGCGTGACCAGCGCCACTGTCTCCGGCACGTCCAGCGCCAGTTCCCGCAGCCGAACGGCGTTCGCGAACACCTCATCCGGGCTGCCTTCCAGCACGGCCTGTCCCTCTGCCATGACAATCAGCCGGTCGGCGTAGCGGGCCGCTTCCTCCATGCTGTGCGTGACCAGTACGGTGGTGAGCCGTTGTTCGCGATGAATCCGGTATATGCCTTCCAAAATCGCCTTGCGCCCGGCGGGATCAAGCCCTGCCGTGGGTTCGTCCAATACCAGCACCTTGGGCTGCATCGCCAATACGCCGGCAATCGCCACACGCCGCATCTGCCCGCCGCTCAGCTGAAACGGGGAGCGGTCCTTGACCCAATCATAGTCGAGTCCCACGATTTCGAGCGCCTCCCGGACCCGAATCTCCACCAACTCCGGCGGCATGTCAAAGTTGAGCGGCCCAAACGCCACATCCTTGGCCACTGTTTCTTCAAACAACTGGTACTCCGGGTACTGAAAGACGAGACCGATGTCGCGCCGGCGGGCATGGGGCATTTTTTCCCGCGGGGTCACCTTGACGTCCCCCAGGGTAATCGTCCCCGACGTCGGCTGCAGCAGACCGTTGAGGTGCTGGATCAGTGTGGACTTGCCCGACCCCGTCTGGCCGATAATGCCCACAAACGAGCCCGACGGAATCGTCAGCGAGACGTCGCGCAGCGCCAGCCGTTCAAACGGCGTTCCTCTTGCGTAGATGTGGCTTACCTGGTCAAAAGTAATCTGCATAGGTGCTCCACCAGCTCCTCTTGGTGCAGTACAAACGGAAGCTGTACCCCCTCGTCCGCCAGCGCACGGCGAAGCCGGACGGCAAACGGCACGTCCAAACCCAACTCCTGCAGACGCTCCGGCTGGGCAAACACCTCGGAAGGGGAACCGTCCAACTCGATCCGCCCGCCGCTCATGACGATGACCCGGTCGGAAAAGACGGCTTCCTCGGGAAAATGGGTGATATTTACCACCGTAATTCCCTCTTCCCGGTTGAGCCTGCGGGCCAAGGCCAGCACATCACGCCGTCCTTGGGGGTCCAGCATCGCTGTCGCCTCGTCCAGAATAATCACGGATGGGCGCATCGCCATGATGCCGGCAATCGCCACCCGCTGCTTCTGACCGCCTGACAGGTGGTGGGGTTGGTCGTGCAGGTGGCGCTCCATCCCGACGGCCGCCAGCGCCTCGTCCACACGGCGGCGCATCTCGTCCGGCTGCACGCCCATGTTTTCCAGGCCAAATGCCACATCATCCTCCACGGTGGCCCCCACAATCTGATTGTCCGGATTTTGAAACACCATGCCGACGTGGCGGCGCACTTCCCAGAGCAACTCGCCGTCCCTGGTGTCCATGCCGCTGACGATCACAGCTCCCTCGTTTGGAAGCAGGAGACCGTTTGACAGCTTGGCCAGCGTCGACTTGCCCGAGCCGTTGGGACCGAGTACGGAGACAAAAGTGCCTTTGGCAATCTCCACGTCGATCCCGTTCAGCACCGGTGCGGCAGCTCCTACCTCGCTCTCGTAGGCAAAAGAGACGCCCTGGAAAGCCAGCAGTTGTTCCTCCTTCATGAGGCGCTCACATCCTCCCAGCCTTGGACAGGGAATTGAACAAGAAAAGAAAAAAGGGCATGAATCAGAGTCCAGCCTAAGACCAGAGTCTGTCCCCACCCTTTTTCACAATCAATCTGTGTTATTACACGAATTCGATGTACGCCATCGGTGCTGCGTCGCCGCGGCGAGGACCTGTCTTCAGAATACGGGTGTAACCGCCGTTGCGCTCTTTGTAACGAGGCGCGATCTCATCGAACAGCTTTTGAACCGCATCGCGGCCTTCTTCATTCGCTACTTCCTTGCGAACGAAAGCAGCGACTTGACGGCGAGCATGCAGGTCACCGCGCTTGGCCAGCGTAATCATTTGCTCAGCGATGGAGCGCAGTTCTTTCGCCTTCATCTCAGTAGTTTCAATGCGCTCGTTAATGATCAGGTCGGTTACCAAGTCGCGGAACAGCGCTTTGCGCGCTGCGCTACGACGACCCAATTTACGGTATGCCATGTTCTTACCTCCTTTTTCACACTGACATCGCTCAGCTGTGGCTTTCGCGAGCCAGATCTGAAATCCCCTCTCCAGAGGGAATACCCGTGAGGACGGAGTTCAGGCGCATTCAGCCTGCCCTAGTCGTCGCTGCGCAGGGACAAGCCCAACTCAGCCAGCTTTTCCTGCACTTCTTCCAGGGATTTGCGGCCCAGGTTGCGCACTTTCATCATGTCCTCTTCGGTCTTCTGCGTCAGCTCTTGCACGGTATTGATACCGGCACGCTTCAAGCAGTTGTAGGAACGGACAGAGAGGTCGAGCTCTTCGATGGTCATCTCGAGCACTTTCTCCTTCTTGTCCTCTTCCTTTTCCACCATGATTTCCGCATCTTTCGCCTCATCGGTCAAGCCGACAAACAGGTTGAGATGCTCCGTCATGATTTTGGCGCCGAGACTAACGGCTTCTTCCGGACTGATGCTGCCGTTTGTCCATACTTCAAGCGTCAACTTGTCATAGTTGGTCATTTGCCCGACGCGGGTATTTTCCACTTGATAGTTGACACGCTTGATCGGCGTATAAATCGAATCAATCGGAATCACACCGATCGGTTGGTCTTCCGATTTGTTACCATCTGCTTGAACATATCCACGTCCACGTCCAGCTGTCATACGAATATGCAGACGACCGCCATTTGCTAACGTTGCAATGTGAAGATCAGGGTTCAAGATCTCCACATCGCTGTCGGCGCGGATATCTCCCGCTTTGACGACGCCTTCGCCCTCTGCGTCAATCTCGATGACTTTTTCTTCATCGGAATGAATCTTCAGTGCCAGGCCCTTGATGTTCAGGATAATCTCCGTCACATCTTCCACAACGCCTTCAACCGTAGAGAACTCGTGAAGGACCCCGTCAATTTGAACGGTGCGCACTGCCGCGCCTGGCAAAGACGAGAGGAGAATCCGTCTCAGCGAGTTGCCAAGAGTGGTACCGTATCCGCGCTCCAGAGGTTCAACAACGAACTTCCCGTACGAGTTGTCGTCGCTTACTTCCACAACCTCGATCTTCGGTTTTTCTATTTCTATCATTAAACAAACCCTCCTTCAAAACGTCGAAATTCTTGGGTGGGCTGATCCAGCCCACTCAGGAATTTCCCCGGCGGTTTACCGTTTGCGTGCATGACAAGCCATTGAATCAGAATTTACCATTCTAGTATGGACATGTTCTGAACGATATAAACCCGTTACACGCGGCGACGTTTTGGCGGACGGCAACCGTTGTGCGGAATCGGTGTCACGTCTTTGATCATGTTTACTTCCAGACCTGCTGCTTGCAGGGAACGGATCGCAGCTTCACGGCCTGCGCCCGGTCCTTTTACCAGCACTTCGCAAGAACGCATGCCGTGCTCCATTGCTGCGCGCGCAGCGGCTTCAGCAGCCATTTGCGCAGCGAACGGCGTGCTCTTGCGGGAGCCCTTGAAGCCGAGGGCACCAGCACTGGACCAGGAAATTGCGTTGCCGTGCGGATCAGTGATGGTTACGATCGTGTTGTTAAACGTGGAGCGGATGTGTGCTACGCCGACTTCCACGTTTTTGCGATCACGACGACGGGTACGAGTAGCAGTCGCTTGTTTTCTTTTCGCCATGTCCAATTACCCTCCTTTACTTCTTCTTGTTCGCTACAGTACGGCGCGGGCCTTTGCGCGTACGAGCGTTGGTTTTCGTGCGTTGACCGCGAACCGGCAGGCCACGGCGGTGACGGATGCCGCGGTAGCAACCGATTTCCATCAGACGCTTGATGTGCAGGGAGACCTCACGGCGAAGGTCGCCTTCCACTTTCAGGTTCTTGTCGATGTAATCGCGCAGTTTGCTGACTTCTTCTTCGGTCAGGTCACGAACGCGAGTATCCGGATTTACGCCAGTAGCGGCCAGAATTTTTTGGGACGTGGGACGGCCAATACCAAAGATATAGGTAAGAGCGATTTCCACGCGCTTTTCGCGAGGCAAGTCAACGCCTGCAATACGTGCCATGTGTTAAAAGCACCTCCTTGATTACCCTTGTTTTTGCTTATGCTTAGGATTTTCACAAATAACCATTACGTTGCCTTTCCGACGGATAACCTTGCACTTTTCGCAAATCGGTTTAACCGAAGGTCTCACTTTCATGGTTCTTGCCTCCCTCTTCTAGGGGTTTCGCTTATTTGTAGCGGTACGTAATGCGTCCGCGTGTCAAGTCGTACGGCGACAGTTCAACCGTTACCTTATCCCCAGGCAGAATGCGGATAAAGTGCATGCGAATCTTTCCGGAGACGTGAGCGAGCACCTTGTGCCCATTCTCTAATTCTACCCGAAACATCGCATTCGGCAAAGGCTCGATTACCGTACCTTCCACTTCAATCACATCGTCTTTTGCCATGGCAAGCTCTCCTTTCCTCTGTCTTCAGTCAGACCATGAGTTTTTGCGTTTGGCTCACACAACGAACTTAACGTCGACACGTTGGACGACAATTCCGAAGCGAAGCTGGGCATCGGCTACGCCCGCGTTAAAATCTCATAGCCTTCTTCCGTTATCGCGATGGTGTGTTCAAAATGAGCACAATTCTTTCGATCCACTGTCACAACCGTCCAATTGTCCTCCAAAGTGCGGACATAACGTTCGCCGGCGTTGACCATTGGTTCGACTGCCAACACCATTCCCGGTTTCAACCGTGGACCGCGTCCAGGCGGACCGTAGTTGGGAACCTGAGGGTCTTCGTGCAAGTTTTGCCCGATCCCATGCCCCACATACTCGCGAACGAGCGTGAAGCCGGCAGCCTCTGCGTGGATCTGTATCGCGTGGGAAATGTCAGACAGCCGCGCACCAGGCATGGCTTTCTCCAGCCCTTTGTACAGCGACTCTTCCGTCACTCGCAGCAAACGCTGATCTTCTTCCGAAATGTTGCCGACCGGATACGTCCAAGCGGAGTCTCCATGATACCCTTGGAACTGGGCACCGATGTCGATGCTGATGATGTCTCCTTCTTGCAACGTCCGTTTTCCTGGGATCCCGTGTACGAGTTCTTCATTGACTGAAGTACAGATACTTCCTGGAAAGCCACCGTAGCCTTTGAACGATGGAATGGCTCCCATGCTGCGGATAAAGGTTTCGGCGAGTTCGTCCAGTTGCTTTGTCGTCACGCCAGGCTTGATGGCCTTGGCCAGCTCTTGATGGGTGAGTGCGACGATCCGACCAGCTTCGCGCATAACCTCAAGCTCTGCTTTCGACTTCAGGATGATCATGCTCTCTTACCCTCGCAACACAGACGTAATTTCCGCGAATACGACCTGGATATCCTGTTCACCATTGATGTTTCGCAGGAGGCCTTGCTCAACGTAGTAGTCGATGAGCGGTTGTGTTTGGGCGATGTTGACATCGAGGCGCTGTGCCACCACTTCCGGCTTGTCGTCATCGCGTTGGAACAGCTTGCCGCCATCCTTGTCGCACACGCCTGCTTCCTTTGGCGGATTGAACAGCGTGTGGTAGCTCGCTCCGCAAATCGGGCAGATCCAGCGACCGGTCAGACGTTCGATCAGCAACTCCCGGCGAACGTTGATATTGATCACATGGTCGATCTCGCGGCCCAGCTCCTTCAAAGTAGCCGTCAATGCCTCCGCCTGCGGCACTGTGCGCGGAAACCCGTCGAGCAGGAATCCCTTTGCACAATCATCCATTGCCAGGCGCTCCCGCACGATCCCGATGACGATCTCATCGGGGACGAGCAGCCCTTTATCCATGTAGGATTTGGCTTCAAGTCCGAGCGGCGTCTCGTTTTTGACCGCTGCCCGGAACATGTCGCCAGTCGAGATGTGCGGGATGCCAAACTCTTTTACGATTCGTTCCGCCTGCGTACCTTTACCGGCCCCAGGCAAACCCATCAGAATTATATTCACGTCCATTCCCTCCGTCCCGTGCAAAAAGCTTCAACGCGGCATCACGCAGACACCAATCGGGCTGAAGAAAGCTTTTCAACACCTCGGTTACTTGATGAACCCTTGGTAGTGGCGCTTGATCATCTGGCTTTCGATCTGCTTCATCGTATCGAGTGCAACCCCGATCACGATCAGCAGCGACGTACCGCCGATGTAAATCGACTGCGGCAGGTTGGCCAGCTTGCTGAAGAAGAATGGCATGATGGAAATCACCATCAGGAACAGAGCGCCCGCCAGTGTCAAACGGTTCAACGTACGGGTAATGTACACCTCAGTGTTTTTACCGGGTCGGATACCAGGAATGTAACCGCCATTTTTCTTCATGTTCTCCGCCAGTTGTACAGGATTAATCTGTACAAAGGTGTAGAAGTAGGTGAACCCGATGATCAAGAACGCGTAGAGCGTCATCCCAAACGGTGCGCTGGGTTGGAAATGCGTGTAAATCCAGTTGGCGATTCCCGTTCCTGATGGATCCACCCAGAACTGTGCAATGGTTGAGGGGAAAATCACCAGCGAGACGGCGAAGATTACCGGAATCACACCGGCCGAGTTAATCTTCAGCGGGATGTGCGTGGATTGACCACCGTACATTTTGCGGCCGACCACGCGTTTGGCGTACTGTACCGGAATCTTGCGCACACCTTGCTGCATGAAAATGACCCCGACGATAATGGCGATGATCACCAGCAGAATGAGCAGTACCTTCACGATACTAAAGAACAAATTTTGGCTTGGATCGCTGAACTGGGACGTGTAAATCGTCGTGACGCCGGTCGGGATGTTGGCCACGATCCCGGCCACGATGATGATCGAAATCCCGTTGCCGATCCCTTTCTCCGTAATTTGTTCGCCCATCCACATCAAAAATGCAGTCCCTGCTGTAAGGGTGATGGCAATCAATGCATAACTGCCAATGGACGTGTCATTCAGCAAACCAGGCGCCATGTTGTTAAAACCGATGGTCATCCCCACCGATTGGATGAGGGCGAGGACCACCGTGAAGTAACGGGTCACCGTCGCAATCTTGCGGCGGCCCACTTCCCCTTCACGGGCCCACTGCGTAAACTTCGGCACCACATCCATGGACAGGAGCTGCATGATGATCGATGCCGTGATGTACGGCATGATCCCCATCGCAAAAATCGAGAAGTTTTGCAGCGCCCCGCCGGAGAAGGTGTTCAACAACCCCAGCAGGTGGTTCGTGTTCTGCTGAAACAACTCGACATTCACGTTGGGGACAGGAACGAAGCTCCCGATTCGGAAGACGACCAGCATCATCAGTGTAAACAGAACCTTACGACGCAGGTCGCCTATCTTAAAAATGTTAGTGAGCGAGGCTAACATTAGATCACCTCGGCTGTTCCACCGACTTGAGCGATCTTCTCAGCAGCTGCAGCGGAGAACTTGTGAGCTTTTACGGTCAGCTTCACGTTCAGTTCGCCGTTGGCAAGAACTTTTACACCGTCACGCAGAGCGGAAATAACGCCAGTTTCTTTCAGCAGTTCAGGCGTCACCACAGTGCCTTCTTCAAAACGGTTCAGCGCGTCCAGGCTCACAATCGCGTATTCCTTGCGATTGATGTTGGTGAAACCGCGCTTAGGCAGACGACGGTACAGCGGGTTTTGACCACCCTCGAAACCAGGGCGAACACCACCGCCGGAACGAGCGTTTTGACCTTTGTGACCTTTGCCGGCGGTTTTGCCGGTACCGCTACCGATACCGCGACCGACGCGTTTACGAGTGTGACGGGATCCTTCTGCAGGTTTCAGTTCATGCAATTTCATTCCTTGCACCTCCTAACCTTTTAAAAATGGTGATTACGCTTCTACTTCTTTTACTTCAACCAGGTGCTTCACTTTGAAGATCATCCCGCGGATTGCCGGATTGTCTTCCTTCACAACAGTTTGGTGAATTTTGCGGAGACCCAGTGCTTTGACGGTATCCTTTTGATCGACGGTGCGTCCGATCAGACTGCGCTTGAGGGTGATTTGCAGTTTTGCCATGTTCATTCCCTCCTTATTAACCCAGCAACTCGTCAACAGTCTTACCGCGCAGTTTTGCGACTTCTTCCGCTGTTTTCAGGCGGCTGAGGCCTTCCAGCGTAGCGTTGACCATGTTGATGGGGTTGTTGGAACCGAGAGACTTGCTCAATACGTCGCCTACACCAGCAAGCTCCAGTACCGCGCGGACAGGACCGCCGGCGATAACTCCGGTACCCTCGGAAGCCGGCTTGATCAGCACTTTGCCGGAGCCGAAATGGCACAGGACTTCGTGCGGAATCGTCGTTCCTTTCAGCGGTACGCGGATCAGTTTTTTCTTAGCGTCTTCAATCGCCTTGCGAATGGCGTCCGGAACTTCTTGCGCTTTCCCCATACCGGCGCCTACATGACCGTTGCGGTCGCCGACAACAACCAGGGCGCTGAAGCTCATGCGACGGCCACCCTTAACCGTTTTCGCAACGCGGTTAACGGCGACTACTTTTTCTTCCAGCTCTAATTTGCTAGGGTCGATACGCATTCCTTACCCTCCTTGTTGTTAGAATTGCAGGCCAGCTTCGCGAGCTGCTTCTGCCAGTGCTTTGATGCGTCCATGATAGATGTAACCGCCACGGTCAAAGACCACTTCGGTCAGGCCTTTTTCCTTAGCGCGTTTTGCGATCAGCGCGCCAACTGCTGCAGCAGCTTCCACGTTTGCGCCGTTTTTCAGGCCCAGCTCTTTATCCAGCGAGGATGCAGCTGCCAGTGTGTGACCGGCCACATCGTCAATCAGTTGAGCGTAGATGTGCTTGGAAGAACGGAATACGTTCAGGCGCGGACGTGCAGCAGAACCTACGACGCGCTTGCGGATACGCAGATGGCGTTTTTTCCGAGCTTTGTTTTTATCAGGTTTCGTAAACATTACGCGGCCTCCCTTCTCATGAAACTACGAAGCTTATTTACCCTTTTTGCCTTCTTTGCGGCGAACCACTTCATCGCTGTACTTGATCCCTTTGCCTTTGTACGGTTCAGGTTTGCGGATCGAGCGGATTTCGGCAGCAACTTGGCCTACGCGCTCCTTGTCGATGCCTTTTACCACCAGCGTGGTTTGGTTCGGTACTTCGATTTCGATCCCCTCTTCAGGAGTGATCTCTACCGGATGGGAGAAACCGAGAGAAAGAGTTACGCCCTTGCCGGACTTCGCGGCACGGTAACCGACACCCACCAGCTCCAGCGTACGGGAGAAGCCTTCGGATACGCCCGTTACCATGTTGGCGATCAGTGCACGCGTCGTACCGTGCAGGGAACGGTGCAGTTTGTTGTCGCTAGGACGTTCAACGATAACTTCATTATCGTTGATGTTAATTTTCATATCTGGATGGAATTTACGAACAAGTGTACCCTTAGGGCCCTTTACCGTCAGCTCGGAACCGTTCAGAGTGAGGGTAACGCCTGCAGGGACCACGATCGGTTTTTTACCGACACGAGACATGTGGTGCACCTCCTGTGCTTTTCAATCAGTAATTACCAAACGTAAGCGAGAACCTCGCCACCCACGTGTGCTTGACGTGCTTGTTTGTCGGTCATCACGCCGGCAGACGTGGAGATCAGGGCAATACCCAGACCGCCGAGAACTTTCGGGATCTCGTTGCTTTTCGCGTACACGCGCAGACCCGGTTTGGAGATACGCTTCAGACCAGTGATAACGCGCTCGTTGTTCGGGCCGTATTTCAGGAACACACGGATAATCCCTTGTTTGTTGTCTTCAATGAATTCCGCATCGCGAATGAATCCTTCTTCTTTCAGGATGCGAGCGATTTCCTTCTTGATGGTGGACGCCGGAATTTCCACTTTCTCGTGGCGAACCATGTTGGCATTGCGAATGCGGGTAAGCATATCAGCGATTGGATCAGTCATAACCATGAGAGAGAACCTCCTTCCCGTTTCAAATTACCAGCTTGCTTTTTTCACGCCAGGGATTTGGCCTTTGTAAGCAAGTTCACGGAAGCAAATACGGCAGAGCTTGAATTTGCGCAACACGGAGTGAGGACGGCCGCAGCGCTCGCAACGGGTGTAAGCGCGAACCTTAAATTTCGGTTTCCGTTGTTGCTTGACGATCATCGATTTCTTTGCCACATTCTTCCCTCCTTACGATGGGGTTTATTTACGGAATGGCATACCCATTTGAGTCAGCAGTTCACGTGCCTCTTCGTCCGTTTTGGCGGAAGTGACGATGACGATGTCCATCCCGCGTACCTTGTCGATCTTGTCGTACTCGATCTCCGGGAAGATCAGCTGTTCTTTCAGACCGAGGGTGTAGTTGCCGCGACCGTCAAACGCTTTGGAGGAAACGCCGCGGAAGTCGCGCACGCGCGGAAGTGCAACGTTCATCAGTTTGTCGAGGAAGTGATACATGCGTTCGCCGCGCAGAGTTACTTTCGCGCCGATTGCCATGCCTTCACGCAGTTTGAAACCGGCGATGGATTTTTTCGCACGGGTTACAACCGGTTTTTGACCAGCGATGGTTTGCAGGTCTTCTACTGCGGAATCCAGCGCCTTGGCGTTGCCTACCGCTTCACCCACGCCCATGTTGATGATTACTTTTTCCACTTTCGGAACCTGCATGACGGACGAGTAGTTAAACTTGCTCATCAGGCCAGGCACGATTTCTTTCAGGTATTTTTCTTTCAATCTTGCTGCCATCTAGGACATCCTCCTTTCCGATCTGACTACTTGTCGATAACTTCGCCAGATTTTTTCGCGTACCGAACTTTTTTGCCGTTTTCCAGTACCTTGTAACCGATGCGAGTAGGTTTGCCAGACTTCGGATCGATCAGAGATACGTTGGAAACGTGAATCGGAGCTTCTTGAGTTACAATGCCGCCTTGCGGATTGGTTTGAGACGGACGGGTGTGTTTTTTCACGAGGTTGATACCTTCAACCAGAACGCGCTCTTTCTTCGGATATGCAGCGAGAACGCGACCTTTTTTGCCTTTGTCTTTGCCCGCAATTACGATGACAGTATCGCCTTTCTTTACGTGCATCGCGTGGTGCACCTCCTATCGAACAAACTACCTGAGTATTTCCGTTCAGATTAGATAACCTCTGGAGCCAGAGAGATGATCTTCATGAAATCTTTCTCGCGGAGTTCACGAGCAACCGGTCCAAAGATACGGGTTCCGCGAGGAGATTTGTCATCACGGATGATAACCGCTGCATTTTCGTCAAAACGGATGTAGGAACCGTCCGGACGGCGAACGCCACGTACGCTGCGTACCACAACCGCTTTTACTACTTGACCTTTCTTGACAACGCCGCCGGGTGTAGCGGATTTAACGGAGCACACGATTACGTCACCGATGTTCGCCGTTTTGCGACCGGAACCACCCAGAACCTTGATGCACATGAGTTCTTTTGCACCGGAGTTGTCAGCAACAGCCAATCTCGTCTGAGTTTGGATCATTTACTGTTCCTCCTTTCGGATGTGTTTACCCGAAAATCTAGCTTATACAATTACTGCCTCTTCGACGATGCGTACCAAGCGGAAGCGCTTGTCTTTGGACAGCGGACGAGTTTCCATGATTTCCACGATGTCGCCCACTTTTGCCGTGTTGTTCTCGTCGTGAGCCTTGAACTTTTTGGAGTATTTCACGCGCTTGCCGTACAGCGGGTGCTTTTTGTAGGTCTCAACCAAAACCACAATGGTTTTATCCATTTTGTCGGAAACGACACGACCTACCATCGTTCTACGCATATTGCGTTGTGCGGTCATTGTTCAAACCTCCTTCCTTTCTTAGCCGATTCCCAATTCTCTTTGGCGCAGGATGGTTTTCGCACGAGCGATATCCTTACGTACTTGCTTGATGCGAGCTGTGTTTTCGAGTTGACCGGTAGCCAACTGGAAACGAAGGTTGAACAATTCTTCTTTCAAAGAGGCAATGCTTTGTTCGATCTCGGCAGTGGTCAAATTGCGGAACTCATTAGCCTTCATGTGCGTCACCACCCACTTCTTCACGCTTCACGAACTTGCACTTGATCGGCAGTTTGTGCATAGCCAAGCGCATTGCTTCGCGAGCGGTTTCTTCAGGTACGCCGGCAAGTTCGAACATGATCTTGCCAGGCTTCACTACCGCTACCCAGTGCTCAGGAGAACCTTTACCGGAACCCATCCGTACTTCCAGCGGCTTTTGCGTTACTGGCTTGTCAGGGAAGATTTTGATCCATACTTTACCGCCACGGCGGATGTAACGAGTCATCGCGATACGGGCAGCCTCGATTTGACGGTTGGTCACCCATGCCGGCTCCAGAGCTTGCAGACCGTATTCACCGAATGCAACCGTGGTTCCGCCTTTTGCGTTACCGTGCAATTTACCACGATGTTGTTTGCGGTGTTTCACGCGTTTCGGCATCAACATGATTACTTGCCTCCTTCCTCAGTAGCGGCGTTCTTTTTCGTCGGAAGGACTTCTCCGCGATAGATCCACACTTTTACGCCGATACGACCATAGGTGGTGTGAGCTTCAGCCGTGCCGTAGTCAATGTCAGCGCGCAGCGTGTGAAGCGGAACGGTACCTTCGCTGTAACCTTCGGAACGTGCGATGTCAGCACCGCCAAGACGACCGCTGACCAGTGTTTTGATCCCTTTCGCGCCTGCACGCATGGTGCGGGAGATGGCTTGCTTTTGCGCGCGACGGAAAGAAATGCGGTTTTCCAGTTGACGAGCGATATTTTCAGCTACCAGGGTAGCATCCAGATCCGGTTTTTTCACTTCGTTGATGTTGATGTGAACGCGCTTGCGAGGGTCGATCATTTTCGACAGCTCTTTGCGCAACACTTCAACTTCTGCACCGCCTTTACCGATTACCATGCCAGGCTTAGCGGTGTGAATCGTTACGTTCACGCGGTTCGCTGCGCGTTCGATTTCAATGGTGGATACAGCAGCATCTTTCAGACGCCCTTTAATGTATTTGCGGATTTTCAGGTCTTCGTGCAAGAGCGTAGCGAAGTCCTTGTCAGCGTACCATTTGGACTCCCAGTCGCGAATAATGCCAATGCGAAGACCAACCGGGCTTACCTTTTGACCCACACGTAATCCCTCCTTATTTCTCGTTTAGTACGACAGTGATGTGGCTCGTGCGTTTGTTGATGCGGGTAGCACGGCCCTGAGCACGCGGACGGAACCGTTTCAAGGTTGGACCTTGGTCAACGAAGATCTTGCCAACTACCAGATTGTTCGGGTCCATCTCGTAGTTGTGCTCAGCGTTGGCGATAGCCGATTTCAGGAGTTTCTCAACAACAGGAGAAGCTGCTTTCGGCGTGTGCTTCAGGATCGCCAGTGCTTCCCCCACCTGCTTGCCTCGAATCAAGTCAACCACCAGGCGAACTTTACGAGGAGCGATGCGAATATAGCGAGCAACTGCTTTAGCTTCCATCTTTGTACCTCCTCTCTGTCAAGAGAAAATTAGCGCTTCTTGGATTTCTTGTCGTTGTCGACGTGACCCTTGAAGGTACGAGTTGGTGCAAATTCACCCAGTTTATGACCAACCATGTCTTCCGTTACGTATACCGGTACATGCTTGCGGCCATCGTACACGGCAAACGTGTGTCCGACGAAATCCGGGAAGATGGTCGAACGGCGAGACCAGGTTTTAATCACGCGCTTCTCGTTTTTCTCGTTCAGCTCAACAACTTTTTTCATCAAGTGGTCATCCACGAAAGGACCTTTCTTCAAGCTGCGTCCCATAAGTGAACCTCCCTTCGCCAAAGGCGTTCGGTTAATTGTCTAAAGCCGACCTTACTTCTTGCGGCGGCGAATAATGTACTGATCGGATTTGTTTTTCTTCTTGCGGGTTTTGAGACCCAGAGTAGGTTTACCCCAAGGAGTAACAGGTGCTTTGCGACCGATCGGAGCGCGACCTTCACCACCACCGTGCGGGTGATCGTTCGGGTTCATTACGCTACCGCGAACAGTCGGACGGATACCCAGCCAGCGGGCACGACCTGCTTTACCGATGTTGATCAGCTCATGGTCGAGGTTGCCGACTTGACCGATGGTTGCGCGGCAGTTGTTGTGAATGCGGCGAGTCTCACCGGAAGAGAGACGTACGATAACGAAATCGCCGTCACGGCCGAGCAGTTGAGCGGATGCGCCGGCTGCACGAACCAGTTGGCCGCCTTTGCCAGGTTTCAGCTCGATGTTGTGGATCGTCGTACCAACCGGAATGTTTTCCAGCGGCAGAGCGTTACCGATTTTGATGTCGGCATCCGGACCGGAGATGATCTCGTCGCCTACTTTCAGACCCAGCGGCGCGATGATGTAGCGCTTTTCACCGTCCAGGTAGTTGATCAGCGCGATATTGGCAGAACGGTTCGGGTCGTACTCGATGGAAGCTACACGGCCTACGATGCCGTCTTTGTTGCGTTTGAAGTCGATGATGCGATATTTGCGTTTATGACCGCCACCTTGATGACGAACGGTGATTTTCCCTTGGTTGTTGCGGCCTGCTTTTTTGGTCAGGGGCGCCAACAGGGATTTTTCAGGAGTCGACTTGGTGATCTCCTCGAAAGTAGAAACCGTCATTTGGCGACGACCAGGAGAAGTCGGTTTAAACTTTTTGATACCCATGTAAATTCCCTCCTTTTCTGTAGCCGTCGGGGTTATACACCTTCGTAGAACGTCAGCTCTTTGCTGTCTTCAGTCAGCTTAACGATCGCCTTTTTCCACTCGGAGGTGTAACCGGAGTATTTGCCATAGCGCTTCGGTTTCGCAGGAACACGCATGGTGTTGACTGCCGCAACTTTCACGCCAAACACTTTCTCCACCGCTTGCTTGATCTCGGTTTTGTTCGCTTTGAGAGGTACTTCAAAAACGTACTTCTTCTCAGCCATCATGTCGGTGGTGCGCTCCGTAATGACAGGGCGCTTGATGATGTCGTGAAGGCTCTTCATTAGGCGAGCACCTCCTCTACTTTCGCAACCGCATCTTTCGTTACGATTACTTTATCGTGCGCCACCAGGTCGAGAACGTTAATGCCAGCAGCATCTACGAACTTCGCACCCGGGATGTTGCGGGAAGAGAGCGCTACGTTTTGATCGAATTCGGAGGTTACGATCAGCACTTTGCGATCTACTTTCAGGTTGTTCAGGACAGCCTTCATATCCTTGGTTTTCGGAGCCGGGATATTCAGCGCGTCCAGAACCAGCAGTTCGTTGTTTTGCACTTTCGCGGACAGCGCGGATTTCAGCGCCAGACGACGAACTTTGCGATTCAGTTTGTAGCCGTATTTACGCGGAGTCGGACCAAACACAACACCGCCGCCTTTCCATTGCGGAGCGCGAATGGAACCTTGGCGTGCACGGCCTGTACCTTTTTGGCGCCACGGTTTGCGGCCACCACCTCTTACTTCAGAACGGTTCTTCACATCGTGAGTGCCCTGGCGTTGGGAAGCTTGCTGCATCACGATTGCGTCGAAGAGCACAGCGTTGTTGGGCTCGATGCCGAACACGCTATCAGCCAGCTCGATTTCGCCCACTTGAGAACCAGCTTGGTTGTAAAGAGCTACTTTTGGCATGTCAGTTCCTCCTTTCCTTACTTGTTCTTCTTGACTGCCGTGGATACTACAACGTAGCTGTTTTTCGGGCCAGGCACGGAGCCTTTCACCAGAATCAGGTTGCGATCCGCATCTACCTTAACGATCTCCAGGTTTTGGATGGTTACGTTGTCGCCACCCATTTGACCCGGCAGGGTTTGACCCTTGAATACGCGGTTCGGAGCGATCGCACCGAGGGAACCAGGTCCACGATGGTAACGGGAACCGTGAGACATCGGACCGCGGGCTTGGTTGTGGCGCTTGATGGCACCTTGGAAACCTTTCCCTTTGGTTACTCCGGCAACGTCTACGAATTCTCCTTCGGCAAAAATGTCAGCTTTCAGTTCTTGACCAACCTCGTAATCTGCGAGGTTTACTCCGCGAATTTCGCGAATGAAGCGCTTAGGTGCAGTGTTTGCTTTCGCTGCATGTCCTTTTTCCGGTTTATTCGCACGCTGTTCTTTCTTGTCTTCGAAGCCGAGTTGGATCGCTTCATAGCCATCGTTCTCTTGATCCTTCTTTTGCAGAACGACGCAAGGACCAGCTTCGATAACCGTAACAGCGATTGCTGCTCCGTTCGGACTAAAAACTTGCGTCATGCCAAGTTTTTTCCCTAAGATTCCTTTGGTCATGTGTGCCACCTCCTGTACTTATCTCCAAAAAAACAATCATGTTGTATCAAGTCCCTGCCGATGCGCAGGGGTGCCGTTTACGGGGTTTGAAGACTTGGTATTTCGCGTTCGTTAAGACAACGCCCGCGCGTGTATCACATTTACTACCTTACAGTTTGATCTCGATGTCCACACCGGACGGCAGATCCAGGCGCATCAGCGCATCAACCGTTTGCGGCGTCGGATTCAGAATGTCGATCAAACGCTTGTGCGTACGCATTTCAAACTGTTCACGAGAGTCTTTGTACTTGTGAACAGCGCGGAGAATCGTGTACACTGCTTTTTCCGTCGGAAGCGGAATCGGACCGGATACGCTGGCACCGGAACGCTTCGCGGTGTCTACGATTTTCTCAGCAGACTGATCGAGGATTTTGTGATCGTACGCCTTTAAACGAATACGAATCTTTTGTTTTGCCATTTTAGTCCCTCCTTTTTCGCCCATTTTATAAACGGACATTTCTCCGTGGAAATATCCTGCACCCCGGTCATGGCAAAGGGGCCGGGTGTGTCAGCAACCTCCCACATCATCGCAAGTCCATGACCAACATTCAATATTGTACTAAAATGCACTGGGCAACGCAAGTTTTTTCTTGCTGCACAAGGGTTTTCCTGCTGTTCCCCCGCTTCCACCTGCGTGCCGATGCATTCTCGTACCATGTGAGCCCGGAGAGCGGCTCACTTTGCCTATCTTACCCAAAGTCCCCGTGCGATTGCAAGCGGGATCGGCTGGCAAATGAAATTCAGCATCGTCCATGGCGGGATCGGTTTTTATTTTTTCTTTGCCGGAATGAAAGGACTGCACGGCCAAAGCATCGCTGTATTGAGCTACATCGCCCCCCTCACGTCTTTAGTGATCTCGGCGCTGGTTATCGGTGAGCAGATGACCGTGCAGCAGCTTGTCGGTGCCGTCCTGTTATTAGGGGCAATCTGGATTGGAGAATCCGGCAGAGCGAAAGGGATTGAAACTCCTATAAAACTAAGAAGGGCAATTCGGATTTGGCTGCTCATGTGCTCCCTCTTCTTTATTTATTGAGGAAACGCGTTATACTGAAGGATGTACACGCATGTGTGCTGCTGCCATCTTGAACGGCAACACGCAAAGGAGGTAATCCGATGTTCCAACCGTTACAGACACCTTATGAGCTGATCGGCGGAGCGGAAACGCTGTCCCGCCTGGTGGATACGTTTTACGATTTGGTCAAGGAGCATCCCGATCTGGCCCCCCTGTTTCCGGAGGACTTTACCGAGATCAAGGAAAAGCAGTATATGTTTCTGACCCAGTTTCTCGGGGGCCGACGCTGTACAGCGACCGATACGGCCATCCGATGATGCGCGCCCGCCACATGCGCTTTCCGATTACGCCGAAGCGGGCGGAGGCGTGGCTCGCCTGCATGAGCGAAGCGATGGATCGCATTGGTCTGGAAGGAGAGGTGCGCCATCACATTTTCGAACGCCTCAGACTGACAGCCTACCACATGGTCAATCAATGGGAACCAGACGACAAACAAGCGTAGCAAATGCTCATACGCTTGCGTCGTCTTGTGTTGTTAGGTAAATGAAAAAACCCGACAGCCTACGCTGTCGGGTTTGTTTGTGAGTGGAATTACTCGATGATGGAGGATACTACGCCAGCACCAACGGTACGGCCACCTTCGCGGATAGCGAAGCGAGTACCTTGCTCCATCGCAACCGGTGCGATCAGTTCAACGGTGAACTCGGTGTTGTCGCCCGGCATTACCATTTCAACGCCTTCCGGCAGTTGGATGATACCGGTAACGTCAGTGGTGCGGAAGTAGAATTGCGGACGGTAGTTGGAGAAGAACGGAGTGTGACGGCCGCCCTCTTCTTTGGACAGAACGTATACTTCCGCTTTGAATTTGGTGTGCGGAGTAACGGAACCCGGTTTAGCCAGAACTTGACCGCGCTCGATGTCTTTACGCTCAACACCGCGCAGCAGGGCACCGATGTTGTCACCCGCTTCAGCTTGATCCAGCAGTTTGCGGAACATTTCCACGCCGGTTACGGTAGTGGATTTGGTTTCTTCAGCCAGACCCACGATTTCTACAGGGTCACCCACTTTAACAGTACCGCGCTCTACACGACCGGTAGCAACAGTACCACGACCGGTAATGGTGAATACGTCCTCAACCGGCATCAGGAACGGTTTGTCGGTAGCGCGTTCCGGAGTCGGAATGTAGTTGTCTACAGCTTCCATCAGTTCGAGGATTTTCTTAGCCCATTCGCCAGACGGGTTGTCCAGAGCTTCTTTTGCGGAACCTTTGATAACCGGAATTTCGTCGCCCGGGAACTCGTATTGGGAGAGCAGGTCGCGAATTTCCATTTCAACCAGTTCCAGCAGCTCTTCGTCGTCAACCATGTCGCATTTGTTCATGAATACAACGATGTACGGAACGCCTACTTGGCGGGACAGCAGGATGTGCTCGCGAGTTTGCGGCATCGGACCGTCAGCAGCGGACACAACCAGGATAGCGCCGTCCATTTGAGCAGCACCGGTAATCATGTTTTTCACGTAGTCAGCGTGGCCCGGGCAGTCAACGTGAGCATAGTGACGGTTTTCCGTTTCATACTCAACGTGAGCGGTGTTGATGGTAATACCGCGCTCTTTTTCTTCCGGAGCAGCGTCGATGCTGTCATACGCCATAGCTTTGGCTTTACCTTGTTGAGCCAGAACGGTGGTGATGGCAGCAGTCAGAGTGGTTTTACCGTGGTCAACGTGACCGATCGTACCAATGTTAACGTGCGGTTTCGTACGTTCGAACTTTTCTTTTGCCATGAGAGTTGAATCCTCCTTAAATGATAAGGGTTTTATAGGGTGAAGAAAGGTTTACCCTATCAACGGTTGTCCCCTCAATATTGTAAACCTTTCTCGTTTCAAGATAAAGTCAGTCCAACCGATTATTCACCTTTGGACTTCTTGATGATTTCATCGGCAATGAACTTCGGTACTTCTTCGTAGTGGTCGATCACCATGGAGTAAGTACCGCGGCCTTGCGTACGGGATCGCAGTACGGTGGAGTAGCCGAACATCTCGGACAGCGGCACCATGGCGCGGATGACTTGCGCGTTTGCGCGAGCTTCCATACCTTCGATGCGGCCGCGGCGGGAGTTCAGGTCACCCATTACGTCACCCATGTACTCTTCCGGCACGGTTACTTCCACTTTCATGATCGGCTCGAGAAGAACCGCGTTACATTTCTTCGCCGCTTCTTTCAGCGCGAGAGAACCAGCCACTTTGAACGCCATCTCGGAGGAGTCGACGTCGTGGTAGCTACCGTCAAACAGCGTCGCTTTGATATCGACGAGCGGGAATCCGGCAAGAACACCGTTTTGCATCGCTTCTTCGATACCTGCTTGTACCGCCGGAATGTATTCCTTCGGCACTACGCCACCGACGATCTTGTTCTCGAATTCGAAGCCTTGGCCCGGCTCGAGCGGAGAGAATTCCACCCAAACGTGACCGTATTGACCGCGGCCACCGGACTGGCGAACGAATTTCCCTTCCACTTTTGCGGTGCCGCGGAAGGTTTCGCGGTAAGCAACCTGAGGTGCACCTACGTTCGCATCCACTTTGAATTCGCGCTTCAGGCGATCGACGATGATCTCCAGGTGGAGCTCACCCATACCGGCAATAATTGTTTGACCGGTTTCTTCGTTTGTATAGGTTTTGAAGGTCGGGTCTTCCTCTGCCAGTTTGGCGAGCGCCATACCCATTTTGTCCTGGTCTGCCTTGGACTTCGGCTCGATCGCAACGGAGATAACCGGCTCTGGGAAGGTCATGGACTCCAGGATAACCGGTGCCTTCTCGTCGCAGAGCGTGTCGCCGGTCGTCGTGTCTTTCAAACCAACGGCAGCGGCAATATCACCGGAGTAAACCTGGCTGATTTCCTCGCGGTGGTTTGCGTGCATCTGCAGGATACGGCCGATGCGCTCGCGCTTGCCTTTGGTGGAGTTGAGCACGTAGGAACCGGAGCTCAGTACGCCGGAGTACACGCGGAAGAAGGTCAGTTTACCCACGTACGGGTCGGTCATGATCTTGAACGCCAGAGCGGCGAACGGACCATTGTCGTCAGCCGGACGGGTCACTTCTTCCTCGGAATCAGGCAGAACGCCCTTGATCGCCGGGATGTCAACCGGGGACGGCAGATAAGCTACGACTGCGTCCAGCATCGGCTGAACCCCTTTGTTGCGGTAGGAAGAACCGCACAGTACCGGAGTGATTTTGCACTCGATGGTACCTTTGCGCAGAGCCGCCTTGATTTCATCAACAGTCAGCTCTTCGCCTTCCAGATACTTCATCATCAATTCTTCGTCCTGCTCGGCAGCTGCCTCAACAAGTTGCATATGCAGCTCTTCGCACTTGTCTTTCAGCTCGGCAGGGATTTCCGTCTCG
Source organism: Brevibacillus sedimenti (assembly GCF_020923495.1). Taxonomy (GTDB): domain Bacteria; phylum Bacillota; class Bacilli; order Brevibacillales; family Brevibacillaceae; genus Brevibacillus; species Brevibacillus aydinogluensis. Next base: position 1,321,660 of record NZ_CP064048.1, on the reverse strand, counting down.
TCGGAGGTTTTGCCCAGGTCGTCGGTGTAGATGATCGCCTTCATCGTAATCAGGTCAACCATGCCGACGAACTGGTCTTCCGCACCGATCGGATATTGGATCGGAACCGGATTTGCACCCAGACGGGTCTTGATTTGCTCGACGCACATGTCGAAGTTGGCGCCGATGATGTCCATTTTGTTTACGTAGCAGATACGAGGTACACCGTAACGGTCAGCTTGGCGCCATACCGTTTCCGTCTGCGGTTCTACGCCACCTTTCGCATCGAACACCGTAACAGCACCATCGAGTACGCGAAGAGAACGTTCAACCTCTACAGTGAAGTCTACGTGACCAGGCGTGTCGATGATGTTGATGCGGTGACCTTTCCATTGCGCTGTGGTAGCAGCAGAAGTGATGGTGATACCGCGCTCTTGTTCTTGCTCCATCCAGTCCATGGTCGCCGCACCTTCGTGCGTTTCACCAATCTTGTGAACGCGACCCGTGTAGAAAAGAATACGCTCGGTGGTAGTCGTCTTACCGGCATCGATGTGAGCCATGATACCGATGTTTCGCGTATTCGGCAGAGAGAACTCGCGAGCCATGTGGTATGCTCCTTCCATACTCGAGTGTGGGAATATACGGGTATCCAAAGCGGACACCCGCTTTGGATACTACCAGCGATAGTGTGCAAACGCTTTGTTTGCTTCAGCCATCTTGTGCGTGTCCTCACGCTTTTTCACTGCTGCACCAGTGTTGTTAGCCGCGTCGATGATTTCCGCAGCGAGACGCTGTTCCATGGTTTTCTCACCACGGGTACGCGCGTAGTTTACCAGCCAGCGCAGACCGAGAGTGGTACGGCGCTCCGGCTTCACCTCAACCGGTACTTGGTAGTTGGCACCGCCGACACGGCGAGCTTTAACTTCCAGTACGGGCATGATGTTTTTCAGCGCTTCTTCGAATACTTCCATCGGGTTGCGACCAGTGCGCTCCTCAACAATCTTGAAAGCATTGTACAGGATGTTTTGCGCAACACCGCGCTTGCCGTCGTACATCAGCTTGTTGATCAGTCGGGTAACCAGCTTGCTGTTGTAGATCGGATCAGGCAGCACGTCACGACGGGCTACAGGACCTTTACGAGGCATCGTATTCCCTCCTTCTGTTTAATTTTTTCTCACGCCTTTTCTCTCAGGCGATAATTGTTATTTTTTCGCTGCAGCTTGGCCCGGTTTCGGACGTTTGGTACCGTATTTGGAACGACCTTGCTTGCGGTTGTTCACACCGGCAGTGTCAAGCGCACCGCGGACGATGTGATAACGAACCCCCGGCAGGTCTTTTACACGGCCGCCGCGAACCAGAACCACGCTGTGTTCTTGCAGGTTGTGGCCAATACCACCAATGTAAGCTGTAACCTCAATGCCGTTGGTCAAACGCACACGCGCGTATTTACGCAGCGCGGAGTTCGGCTTCTTCGGAGTCATGGTACCCACACGAGTGCAGACACCGCGTTTTTGAGGAGAGCTTTGGTTGGTTTGGGTTTTCTTGAAGCTGTTGTACCCTTTTTGCAGAGCAGGGGACTTCGACTTCACAACCTTGTCCTTGCGACCTTTGCGCACCAATTGGTTCATTGTAGGCATGGATGTTACCTCCCTTCTTATTACCCAATCTCAAGACCACAGATCCAGGTGAGTCATTTTTGGGTCAAATAGAAAGTCTTTGCAAGCAACCCACAGGGATCGCCAACAAAAACATCGTTAACCACTCTTCTTGATCGCGGCAGTTGCCGCTCCCACCTCGATTCCGCACGCTTTGCCCAGGCGGCGCATGGAATCGACGTAGATGACTGGCACACCCTTCTCTTTGCAAAGGAGCTCAACCTTTTGGGTCAGACGGCGATCAGCGTCTGTGGCGATAAAGACCGTATCCACCTGCTGGTGTTCCACGGCTTTCATCGTCTGCTTGATGCCGATAGTCAGCTCCTTGGCCCGCTCTACTTTTTCATAAGACATGATAATCATATCCTCCAAAGTACAGATGTCAGGCACACTTGAATATAATATCAGTTGGGTGATTGAATGTCAACGCCTATGATCCGCAGATCTTTACTTTTTTGATAAACAAGGTGCCCTCCCGAGCGGAAGGGCACCTTTCTTGCGTCACGGTCTATTCTACCGAAACAGCTTCCAGCTGTTCCTGACCTCCGTTGGCCTGCGCTTCCTGTTCGGCGCGGCTCAACACCTTGATGTTGCGGTAACGCGACATGCCGGTGCCGGCCGGTACCAGTTTCCCGATAATGACGTTTTCCTTCAGGCCGAGCAGGCGGTCCACCTTGCCCTTGATCGCGGCGTCGGTGAGGACGCGCGTCGTTTCCTGGAAGGATGCGGCCGACAGGAAGGAGTCGGTTTCGAGCGACGCCTTGGTAATCCCCAACAGGACCGGACGACCCACGGCAGGCGTTTTGCCTTCCATGAGCACCTTGGCGTTTGCCTGCTCGAACTCGTGCACTTCCACGTAGGAGCCCGGCAGCAGGTCGGTGTCTCCGCTGTCGATGACGCGCAGCTTGCGCAGCATCTGACGGATCATGACCTCGACGTGCTTGTCGTTAATTTCTACCCCCTGCATCCGGTATACTTTTTGCACCTCTTGCAGGATGTAGTTGGACACACCGCGCTGGCCGCGTACTTTCAGCATTTCTTTCGGGTCAACGGAACCTTCGGTGAGCTCGTCGCCGGCACTCAGCTTGGTGCCCACGGATACTTTGATGCGGGAACCGTACGGAACGGCGTACACCTTGTTTTCCGCCTCGCCGCGCACCTCGATTTCGCGGCGGTCTTTGCCTTCGCGGATGTCGATCACTTCCCCGTCGATCTCGGAGATGACCGCTTGCCCTTTCGGATTGCGGGCTTCGAACAGCTCCTGAATCCGCGGCAAACCTTGGGTAATGTCGTCACCCGCAACCCCACCGGTGTGGAACGTCCGCATCGTCAGCTGGGTACCCGGTTCACCGATGGACTGAGCGGCGATAATGCCGACTGCTTCGCCGATCTCCACTTCGGACCCGGTCGCCAGGTTGCGGCCGTAGCAGCGTTTGCAGACGCCATGGCTGGTGCGGCAGGACAGCACGCTGCGGATATACACCTCGGTGATGCCGGCTTTTTCGATCTTGTCGGCGATCTCCTCGGTGATCTCCTGGTTGCGGCCGACGATGATTTCGCCCGTCTCCGGATGGCGCAGGGTCTCGAAGCAGGTACGGCCGATGATGCGGTCAGCCAGCTTCTCGATTTCTTCCTTGCCGTCCTTGATCGCGGAGACGCGGATGCCCTTGTCGGTGCCGCAATCCTCTTCGCGGACGATCACGTCCTGGGCCACGTCGACGAGACGGCGGGTCAGATAACCCGAGTCAGCCGTCCGCAGCGCCGTGTCGGCGAGACCTTTCCGCGCGCCGTGCGTGGAGATAAAGTACTCCAATACGGTCAGACCTTCACGGAAGTTGGACTTGATCGGCAGCTCGATAATCCGGCCGGACGGGTTGGCCATGAGACCGCGCATCCCCGCCAGCTGTGTAATCTGCGACACGTTACCGCGGGCACCGGAGTTGGCCATCATGTAGATCGCGTTGAATTTGTCCATGGACTTCATCAGGACATCGGTCACTTCATCCTTGGCCTTGGACCAGATGGAGATAACCCGGTCGTAGCGCTCGTCCTCGGTAATCAGACCGCGGCGGTACTGCGTCATGACGGTCTGTACCTTTTTGTCCGCCTCTTCCAGAATCACTTTCTTTTGCTCCGGCACGACGATGTCGGCGACAGCAATGGTGATCCCGGCCTTGGTCGAGTACATGAAGCCCAGTTCTTTGATCTTGTCGAGGATCTTGGACGTTTCTGTCGTTCCGAAGCGGCGGAAACACTCGGAGATGATCGTTCCGAGGAAGCCTTTTTTCACGGCTCCCTGGTCCGGCAGCTTCTTGATAAACTCTTTTACGTTTGTGCCTTTTTCAAAGATGAAGTACTCGTTCGGCACGCCGTTTTGCAGGTTGCCCTTGGTCGGAACGTTGATGTACGGCAGTTCCGGCGGGAAGATTTCGTTGAAAATCAGTTTCCCGACGGTCGTGACCAGAAGCGCGTTCTTCTGCTCTTCGGTAAAGCTGGTTTTGTTCAGGCTCTTGGCCGGCAGCGCGATGCGCGTATGCAGGCTGATGTAGCCGTGCTGGTACGCAGCAATAGCGTCATGCGGATCGCGGTATACCGTACCTTCGCCTTTGGCGCCCTCGCGCTCCAAGGTCAGATAATACGAACCCAGTACCATGTCCTGGGACGGTGTTACGACTGGTTTCCCGTCTTTCGGGTTCAGGATGTTTTGCGCCGCCAGCATGAGGATGCGGGCTTCCGCCTGCGCCTCTGCGGAAAGCGGCACGTGCACAGCCATCTGGTCGCCGTCGAAGTCGGCGTTGTACGCCGTACATACGAGCGGGTGCAGACGGATCGCGCGGCCTTCCACCAGTACCGGTTCGAACGCCTGGATACCAAGACGGTGCAGGGTGGGGGCGCGGTTCAGGAGCACCGGGTGTTCGCGGATGACGTCCTCGAGAACGTCCCACACTTCGGGCTGCACGCGTTCCACCTTGCGTTTGGCGCTCTTGATGTTGTGCGCGAGACCTTTGGCCACCAGTTCCTTCATCACGAACGGCTTGAACAGTTCCAGCGCCATTTCCTTCGGCAGACCGCACTGGTACATTTTCAGGTTCGGGCCGACGACAATTACGGAACGGCCGGAATAGTCCACGCGCTTACCCAGCAGGTTTTGGCGGAAACGGCCCTGTTTCCCTTTCAGCATGTGGCTGAGCGATTTCAGCGGGCGGTTGCCCGGACCGGTCACCGGACGGCCGCGGCGGCCGTTGTCGATCAGCGCATCCACCGCTTCCTGCAGCATGCGCTTTTCATTTTGCACGATGATGTCCGGAGCGCCCAGTTCCAGTAGGCGCTTCAGCCGGTTGTTGCGGTTGATCACGCGGCGGTACAGGTCGTTCAGGTCGGAGGTGGCGAAACGGCCCCCGTCCAACTGAACCATCGGACGCAGCTCCGGCGGAATGACCGGCAGCACGTCAAGCACCATCCACTCCGGACGGTTGCCGGAGTTGCGGAATGCCTCCAGCACTTCGAGGCGCTTGATCGCGCGGTTGCGCCGCTGCCCTTGTGCCGTCTTCAGCTCTTCCTTCAGCGCTTCCACTTCTTTGTCCAAGTCGATTTCCTGGAGCAGGCGCTTGATCGCTTCCGCCCCCATCATCGCCTGGAAGGAGTAGCCGTATTTTTCACGATAGTTGCGGTATTCCTTTTCGGACAGCAGCTGTTTTTTGTCCAGCGGCGTATCGCCCGGATCGGTTACCACGTAGGATGCAAAGTAGATGACTTCTTCCAGGGAACGCGGCGACATGTCGAGCACGAGGCCCATGCGGCTCGGGATCCCTTTGAAGTACCAGATGTGAGAGACGGGGGCAGCCAGTTCGATGTGCCCCATCCGCTCACGACGAACCTTGGCGCGGGTCACTTCCACGCCGCAGCGGTCGCACACGACGCCTTTGTAGCGAACGCGCTTGTACTTGCCGCAGTGGCACTCCCAATCCTTGGTCGGACCGAAAATGCGCTCACAGAACAAACCGTCCTTTTCCGGCTTCAGTGTGCGGTAGTTGATCGTCTCCGGCTTTTTCACTTCCCCGTACGACCAGGAACGGATCTTGTCCGGGGAAGCCAAGCCGATCTTCATGTATTCGAAGTTGTTCACATCAATCACAGGGCGTTACCTCCCTTTGTACCGGAATCTTACTCTTCGTCCAGGCTTCCAGCTTCAAGTACGAGGTTCAGCTTTTCACCGGTGCCCTCGTCCTCTTCTTCCATTTCACGCATTTCAATTTCCTGCTCGTCTTCGGACAGGATCTTCACGTCCATACCCAAGCTTTGCAGTTCCTTGATGAGAACCTTGAAGGACTCAGGAACACCCGGCTCCGGTACGTTTTCGCCTTTGACGATCGCTTCGTACGTTTTCACACGGCCCACGACGTCGTCGGACTTGACGGTAAGGATTTCCTGCAAGGTGTATGCTGCGCCGTACGCTTCCAGCGCCCACACCTCCATCTCCCCGAAGCGCTGGCCGCCAAACTGGGCTTTCCCGCCCAGCGGCTGCTGCGTGACGAGAGAGTAAGGACCGGTGGAACGGGCGTGAATCTTGTCGTCGACAAGGTGCGCCAGCTTCAGCATGTACACGCAACCGACCGTGACGCGGCGGTCAAACGGTTCACCCGTGCGGCCGTCGTACAGAATGGTTTTTCCGTCGCGGTCCAATCCGGCTTCTTCCAGCGTCTGGAATACGTCTTCCTGACGCGCCCCGTCGAATACCGGCGTCGCCACGTGGATGCCCAGCATCTTGGCAGCCATCCCCAAGTGGGTCTCCAGCACCTGCCCGATGTTCATCCGGGACGGTACGCCCAGCGGGTTGAGCACGATCTCGACCGGCGTGCCATCCGGCAGGAACGGCATGTCTTCCTCCGGCATGATGCGGGCGATAACCCCTTTGTTACCGTGGCGGCCCGCCATCTTGTCACCCACGGAGATTTTCCGTTTTTGGGCGATGTACACGCGCACCAGTTGGTTGACGCCCGGCGGCAGTTCGTCACCGTTTTCACGTGTAAACACCTTGACGTCGACGACGATACCGGAACCGCCGTGCGGCACGCGCAGGGAGGTGTCGCGAACTTCACGCGCCTTTTCCCCGAAGATGGCGTGCAGCAGGCGCTCTTCTGCGGTCAGCTCGGTAACCCCTTTCGGCGTCACCTTCCCGACCAGAATGTCGCCGTCTTGAATTTCTGCCCCGACGCGCACGATGCCGCGCTCGTCCAGGTTTTTCAACGCGTCTTCACCCACGTTCGGGATGTCGCGCGTGATCTCTTCCGGACCGAGCTTGGTGTCGCGTGCTTCGGACTCGTATTCTTCGATATGGATAGACGTATAGACGTCGTCTTTTACCAGTTTTTCGCTCAGGAGAATGGCGTCCTCGTAGTTGTACCCTTCCCAGGTCATGAACGCAACGATGACGTTGCGGCCCAGCGCCAGTTCGCCTTTTTCCGTGGACGGACCGTCAGCGATGATGTCGCCCTTCTCCACCCAGTCGCCTTTTCGCACGATCGGGCGCTGGTTGATGCAGGTGCCCTGGTTGGAACGGATAAACTTGTGCAGCTTGTATTTGTCGATGTCGCCTGCTACCTTCTTGCCGTCGATCTCCTTGTAGCGGCGCACCCAGATCTCGCGGGCAGTTACGCGCTCCACCTGGCCATCGTGCTTCGCCACGACCGCCACGCCGGAGTCCTGTGCTGCCTTGTGCTCCATACCGGTGCCGACAAACGGCGCCTGCGGCACGAGCAGTGGAACGGCTTGCCGCTGCATGTTGGAACCCATCAACGCGCGGTTGGCGTCGTCGTTTTCCAGGAACGGAATCAGCGCCGTTGCCACCGATACGACCTGCTTCGGAGAAACGTCCATAAAGTCAACCTTGTCGCGCGGCACGCTCAGGATCTCGCCCTTGCGACGACAGATGACCATCTCGTTGATGAAGCGGCCTTCCTCATCAAGCGGCTGGTTGGCCTGCGCCACGTTGTACACGTCTTCTTCGTCCGCCGTCAGGTAGACGATTTCGTCCAGCACGCGGCCCGTCTCCGGGTCCACTTTGCGCCGCGGCGTCTCGATGAAGCCGTAGTCGTTGATGCGGGCATAAGTGGAGAGCGAGTTGATCAGACCGATGTTCGGACCCTCAGGCGTCTCAATCGGGCACATCCGGCCGTAGTGGGAGTGGTGAACGTCACGCACTTCGAAACCGGCCCGTTCGCGGGTCAGACCGCCGGGACCGAGCGCGGACAGACGGCGCTTGTGCGTCAGCTCTGCCAGCGGGTTGGTCTGGTCCATGAACTGGGAGAGCTGGGAGCTGCCGAAGAACTCCTTGATCGCAGCAATCACCGGACGAATGTTGATCAAAGCCTGCGGCGTGATCTGGTTCTGATCCTGGATCGACATGCGCTCGCGGACTACGCGCTCCATCCGGGACAGACCGATGCGGAACTGGTTCTGCAGCAGTTCGCCCACGGAGCGGAGACGACGGTTGCCGAGGTGGTCGATGTCGTCAGTCGAACCAACGCCGTGCAGCAGGTTGATGAAGTAGTTGATCGCGGCCACGATGTCAGCCGGCGTAATGTGCTTGATGGATTTGTCCACATTGCCGTTGCCGATCACCTTGATGATCTTGCCGTCTTCGTTCGGAGAGAAGATGTTGATCGCCTGCAGGCGCAGCGTGTCTTCTTCCAGAACGCCGCCGTGGGTGCGGACATCCACAAATCCGACGCTCTCTTCCAGAGCCGGCAGGATGCGGTCCAGCAGACGGCGGTCAATCACCTGGCCTGCTTCGGCAATGATCTCGCCGGTACGGGTGTCTACGAGCGTTTCCGCCAGCCGTTGATTGTACAGGCGGTTTTTCAGGTGCAGCTTCTTGTTCATTTTGTAACGGCCGACAGAAGCCAGATCATAGCGTTTCGGATCGAAGAAGCGGGAGATGAGCAGGCTCTTCGCGTTTTCCACTGTCGGCGGCTCACCCGGACGCAGGCGCTCGTAGATCTCGATCAGCGCCTTTTCCACGGAATCGGTGTTGTCTTTTTCCAACGTGTTCTTGATATATTCGTCCTCGCCCAGAAGGTTGAGAATTTCGATATCAGAGCCAAAGCCGAGCGCACGCAAAAGGACCGTTACCGGGATTTTGCGGGTACGGTCGATGCGGACGTAAATGACGTCTTTCGCATCGGTTTCCAGCTCCAGCCATGCGCCGCGGTTTGGAATCACCGTCGCGGTAAACGTCTGTTTACCGTTTTTGTCCACTTTGGTGTTGTAATATACACTGGGGGAACGAACAAGCTGGCTTACGATGACACGCTCAGCCCCGTTGATGATGAAGGTTCCCGTTTCCGTCATGAGCGGGAAATCCCCCATGAAGACCTCTTGTTCCTTCACTTCGCCCGTCTCTTTGTTCAGCAAGCGAACCTTCACGCGCAGAGGCGCCGCATATGTGACGTCGCGTTCTTTCGACTCGTCCACGTCATATTTCGGTTCACCCAAGCTGTAATCGATGAACTCCAGCACAAGGTTTCCGGTGAAATCCTGGATCGGCGAAATATCTTGAAACATTTCGCGCAGCCCTTCGTCCAAAAACCATTGATAGGACTTCTGCTGAATCTCGATCAGATTGGGAAGGCCCAGCACTTCGTTAATGCGTGAGTACGTACGACGCTGGCGATGTCGGCCACTTTGAATCACTTTTCCTGCCAACTTATTCACCCCTCAGGTTGTGTTTTCACACAAAATAAAAATGGGTTAAAGCAGTAACACCATTTTTAACCCAGAGAAACTCTATTTTAAAAGAATTCCCATATTTTTACACCCACATTCCTCCTCTATGGAAAAAAAGAAGAAAAACGGTTGACAAAACGGGAATTGCTGAAAAATAGACTTTGATCCCATATTGACATTTTATAATGCTACCACAACGAAATATTCGAGTCAAGAGTGATTTCTACTTCACTGCTCGGTAAATATGGTACCCCTTGCTCCGTTCCACTTCCTCCACGTCGCGGTAGGTCTCCTGCAGCTTTTTCAAGGCGGATGGCGCTCCCTGCTTCTTTTGGATTACCACCCACAGTTCGCCGCCTTCCCGAAGCAGCCCGTGTCCTTCGGTAAAGATGCGGTGAACAATTTCCTTGCCGGCGCGGATCGGCGGGTTGGTGAGAATCACGTCAAACGTCTCCCCCTGAACCGCAGTGTACACATCGCTCACCCGGACCTCCACATTGCCAATGCCGTTTAGTTGAGCGTTGCGACGAGCCAGTTCCACTGCCCGTTCGTTGATGTCAATCATCGTGACCCGCCCCTGGTCTGCCAGCTTGGCGGCCACAAGTCCGATCGGTCCGTACCCGCAGCCCACGTCAAGCACGCGTGCGTCCCGATCAAGCTGCATCGTTTCAATCAACAGGACACTGCCGAAGTCCACCCGGTCGCGGGAAAAGACGCCGGCATCGGTAATGAAGCGCAGTTCGTGCCCGCGCAGGGTAAAGGTAAACTGGCGCTCGTCATGCGCAGCGCCGGGGCAGCTGGTGTAGTAATGGTCTGCCACGGTTCAACCCACCTTTCCTCATCAAATCCAGGGTCATGTGTACAGAAAATCCCCCTGCCGCAGGCAAGGGGATGTTTCCGTTTCGGAAGCCAACTTACTTGATTTCTACAGTTGCGCCAGCTTCTTCGAGTTTTGCTTTCATGGATTCGGCTTCTTCTTTGGATACGCCTTCTTTGAGTGTCTTCGGAGCGTTGTCTACCAGGTCTTTTGCTTCTTTCAGACCCAGACCGGTCAGCTCGCGAACTACTTTGATTACGTTGATTTTGGAAGCGCCGCCGCTTACCAGGTTTACAGTGAATTCAGTTTGCTCAGCAGCAGCATCAGCAGCGCCAGCACCGCCAGCAACTACAGCTACCGGAGCAGCAGCGGTTACGCCAAACTCTTCTTCGATTGCTTTAACCAGTTCGTTCAGTTCCAGAACGGACATGCCTTTAATCGCTTCAATGATTTGCTCTTTGCTCATCTTCTAATCCTCCCATTCCAGGAAATTGTATTGGCGGCGGCAGTTTACGCCGCTCGTCGAATATGAAGTCCGTTTACGCTGTTACGCGCCTTGGCCTTCTTTTTGATCGGATACTGCCTTGACAGCCAGCGCGAAGTTGCGGATCGGCGCCTGCAGCACGCTGAGGAGCATGGACAGCAGACCTTCGCGGGACGGCAGGGAAGCCAGTGCCTTGATTTGCTCCGGACCTACCACTTTGCCCTCGATGACGCCGCCTTTGATCTCGAGCTGCTCGTTTTTCTTTGCGAATTCCACCAGGACTTTCGCCGGAGCAACCGCATCATCCTTGCCAAACGCCAGAGCGTTCGGACCCGTCAGATACTGATCCAGTTCAGTCAGGTTTTCTTTCGCAGTCGCCAGGCGGGTGAGCGTGTTTTTCAACACTTGGAACTCAACGCCTGCTTCACGCAGTTGTTTGCGCAGTTCGGTCACCTGCGCTACAGTCAGGCCGCGGTAGTCAGCCACCACGGTGGTTTGGCTTTCGCGCAGTTTGGTTGCGATCTCATTTACCGCTTGTACTTTCTCTTCACGAATAACGGTTGGACGGATTTCTGCCAATGTTTACACCTCCCGTGCTCTATCCTCGAAAAAGAAGAATGCCCTCGTAGACACACGAGGGCATAATGTTCTATCGTCAAAGGAACGCAGCGGCTCCTTTTTCCGTACCATTACACGCCTCGGAGGGATATTAAGCATCGTTTGGACCAGCCAAACTCCGCACCTTCTGTCTACGGCATGACATATTCTTTTCTTCAACAGGCACTATCATAGCAACTTCCCCACGGGAAGTCAAGTTACATTATTTCACAGCGACGCGTACACCCGGACCCATCGTGGAGCTGATGGATACGTTTTTCATGTAAACGCCTTTCGCTGCTGCCGGCTTCGCACGGTTGAGCGCTTCGGTCAGCGCAGCCAGGTTTTCCGCCAGCTTCTCGGTGTCAAAGGAAACTTTACCGATCGGCGCGTGGATGTTACCGGCTTTGTCTACGCGGTACTCGATTTTACCGGCTTTGATTTCGTTGACGGCTTTGGCAACGTCGAAGGTAACGGTGCCAGTTTTCGGGTTCGGCATGAGGCCTTTCGGACCGAGTACGCGACCCAGTTTCCCTACTTCACCCATCATGTCCGGAGTAGCTACCACAACGTCAAATTCAAACCAGCCGCCTTGGATTTTGGCGATCATGTCAGCATCGCCTACGTAATCGGCGCCAGCCGCTTCTGCTTCTTTCGCTTTTTCACCTTTCGCGAACACGAGAACGCGCTGTACTTTACCGGTACCGTGCGGCAGTACCACCGCACCGCGGATTTGCTGGTCAGCACGCTTCGGGTCTACACCCAGGCGAAACGCCGCTTCCACCGTTTCGTCAAACTTGGCGGTCGCTGCTTTTTTCACCAGCTCGATCGCTTCGGTTACTTCGTATACTTTGTTTTTGTCAATCAGCTTGGCAGCTTCTTGATACTTTTTGCCTCGTTTTGCCATCTGTAAATTCTCCCTTCAATGTGGTCGTAGCGGTTTGATCCTCCCACAAACAGGGGGGGCACATTACCTGTACCCCCTCACAACTGCACCATTAGTCTTCGATCACGATACCCATGGAACGAGCCGTACCTTCGATCATGCGCATAGCCGCTTCCACGGATGCAGCATTCAGGTCAGGGCGTTTCAGTTCCGCGATCTCGCGTACTTTGTCACGCTTCAGGGTAGCGACCTTGGTTTTGTTCGGTACGCCGGAACCGGACTCGATGCCAGCAGCTTTTTTCAGCAGAACAGCAGCCGGCGGAGTCTTCGTGATGAAGGTGAAGGAACGGTCTTCATAAACGGTAATTTCTACCGGAATGATCATTCCTGCTTCGCTCTCAGTGCGAGCGTTGAATTCTTTACAGAATCCCATGATGTTCACACCAGCTTGGCCGAGAGCCGGACCTACCGGAGGTGCAGGGTTTGCTTTACCTGCCGGGATTTGTAACTTAATTACGCGGATAACCTTCTTAGCCACGTAAGACACCTCCTTACTTCACATGTGGTAAATGCGGGGGCATGCCCCCTCCCACCGTTTTGCTGAAAGCCTATTATGTAGACTTTCCATCTATAGTGAGAGTGCAAGAAACCCCAGAGTTTCGGCGGGATTGCAAATACGGCGCAGCCGTTTTGCTGCCCTTTGGGGGCACATCATCTTTTTTAAAAATCGCTACAACGATTTTTAAAACAAAATGAAATGTACCACATCACGCGATACTTTTCAAGATCATTCCTAATCCAATTTTTGAACTTGCGTAAAGTCCAATTCCACCGGTGTTTCACGTCCGAAGATATCCACCAGCACACGGACCTTCTGTCTGTCTGGGTGAATCTCGATGATTTCTCCCGTCCGGTTGGAGAACGGACCGTCCGTCACCCGCACCATGTCGCGGAGAGCGAAGTCGACTTTGACCTTGGGAATCTCGATCCCCATCTGACGAAGGATCGCATCCGCCTCTTCAGGACGCAGCGGAGTCGGTTTGGAACCGGCGCCCGTGGAACCGACAAAGCCGGTAACCCCAGGGGTGTTGCGCACGACATACCACGAGTCGTCCGTCATCACCATTTCAACAAGGACGTATCCGGGAAACACTTTTTTCGTGACGGTGCGTTTTTTGCCGTCCTTCGTCTCCACCTCTTCCTCGGTGGGGACGAGAACGCGGAAGATCTTGTCTTCCATGCCCATCGACTCGACGCGTTTCTCCAGATTGGTCTTTACCTTGTTTTCATAACCTGAGTACGTATGAACGACATACCATGCTTTTTCCATATCCACAAGGACGTTTCCGTCCGTCCCTCCTAGGCTTGCAAAATTACTTTCCTAAAATCAAATCGATCACGCGCGAGATACCCAAGTCGATGACGAAGAAGAACAGCGCAAGCAGCGTCACCGTTACAAGAACGACGATCGTGTAGCTGGTCAGTTCTTTCCGGTTGGGCCAGCGGACCTTCTTCAGTTCGGACATGACATCGCCGAAAAATTCGCCTGTCCGGCGAAATCCGGCTCCGATTCGTGCTAGGAAACCCACAGTGCCACCCCCAGACTTCGTCGCTTCCATGCGTTACTTCGTCTCGCGATGAAGGGTATGCTTCTTGTCACGGGAGCAGTATTTTTTCAGTTCCACACGCTCGGTAGTGGTGCGCTTGTTTTTCGTGGAGATATAGTTACGCTCACCACACTCGGTGCACGCCAACGTGATGTTTACTCGCATTTATTGCCACCTCCATCTCATTTCAAACCTTGCTGTTGATAGAAAGGGAACAAAATAGTACGGGAAAACCGCTACTTTTCCTGACCATTTGTGAGAATGCAGCCATTAAACACGAGAAAAAAGCGTCTATGGCTACCTAAACAAATTTATCACACCCGTCTACCCATGTCAACAAAACGGCTTGACAAGCGGAAAGTATTTTGTTCCAGAATAAAAAAAGAGATTCTCTGTATCACAGATGAATCTCTCGTCCTTCCAGATACCGTTCCAGTTTGCGCTTCACCCGCTGCAGGGCGTTGTCGATCGACTTGACGTGACGCTTCAACTCCACGGCGATCTGCTGGTACGAACGTCCGTCCAGATACAGCATCAGCACCTGCCGTTCCAGGTCGCTCAGGATTTCGCTCATTTTTCCCTCGATGTCGTCAAATTCCTCACGGTTGATGAACAGTTCTTCCGGATCGGTCACCTTGGTGCCGCAGATGACGTCCAGCAGGGTGCGGTCGGAATCTTCATCGTAGATGGGCTTGTCCAGCGAGACGTAGGAGTTGAGCGGAATATGCTTTTGGCGGGTAGCCGTTTTGATGGCGGTAATGATCTGGCGGGTAATGCACAGTTCGGCAAACGCCTTGAACGATGTGAGCTTGTCCCCTCGGAAATCACGAATCGATTTGTACAGGCCGATCATGCCTTCCTGCACAATATCTTCGCGGTCGGCCCCAATAAGAAAATAGGAACGCGCTTTGGCCCGCACGAAATTCTTGTACTTGTTGATCAAGTACTCCAAGGCCTCGGCATCATTTTCGCGAACCAGGTCGACTATCTCTTCGTCAGACATCATCTCATATTGGGAATGTTTCAACTCCTTGAGGTCAACACTCACGAATGATCCCTCCGCCAACCGGTTTCTCACAGATACGGCTATTATACATGCGGCGTAAAAAAGCGTCAACCGAATCCAAGTTATTCCCTTCTCCATTTTTCGAATATTTTCGCTATTTCCCGATCCAGGGAAATACGGGTGGAGAACCGCTCTTCATGCGTTTTTTCCACCTGCTGCTTGATCTCCTTCCCGACACTTTCCAGGTCCAGCAGAAGTTCCCTCGCCGACTTTCGCAGCGCCCCCTGGCCGAAAATGACACGCTGTGATGTGTAGTCGGACGTCGCTACATAAATTTGTCGATTTTTTTCGTAAAATTCCATGACCAACTGTTCAATTTTTTCGTCGGCCGTCTCTTTCTGCTTGGTAAAATAGATGTCCACCCGGTAGTCCTGCATCTGCCGGCCGGCACCAGGCACGTTGTAGGCGTCAAACACAATGATCACCTTGATCCCGGTAAAGCTCTGGTACTCGGCCAGCTTGGAGATAAGCAGGTCGCGCGCTTCGTCCATGCGGTCCTGGTCCTTGAGCGCGCGCAGTTCGGGCCAGGCCCCGATGATGTTGTAACCGTCCACAATCAGCAGTTGTTTGGCTTTCTTTTTCGCCATCTTACTTCACCCGTGCCGGCAGCGGACTCCTGGCGCGGTAGACTTCGTACATCAGCAGGGCGGCAGCGACAGAGGCGTTGAGCGAGGTGACGTTTCCCGCCATGGGCAGACGGTAGAGAAAATCACAGTTCTCCCTGACCAGGCGGCTCATGCCTTTGCCCTCACTGCCAATGACCACGGCCAGGGGCATGGTGTAATCGCCCTCGCGGAAGTCCTGCTTGGCACTCGCATCCGTTCCGGCAATCCAGACGCCCCGCTGTTTCAGCTCTTCCATGGTCCGAACCATGTTGGTCACCCGGGCGACGGGCACGTAGTTGATGGCCCCCGCAGACGCTTTGGCCACAGTCGCCGTCAGCCCAACGGAACGCCGCTTGGGAATGATGATGCCGTGTGCCCCGACCGCATCGGCCGTCCGCATGATCGAGCCCAGGTTGTGCGGGTCCTCCAGCTCGTCCAGCAGGAGCAAAAACGGCGGTTCGTTTCGCTCCTCCGCCCTCCGGAGAATGTCCTCCACCTCGACGTAGTCGTAAGCAGCCACCGACGCGATCACGCCCTGATGGTTGTCGGTGCCGCTGAGCTGATCCAGTTTTTTGCGATTGGCCGTGGTGACGACGACACCCTGCTCTCTGGCCAGGGAGAAAATCGGCCCCATCAGGTTTTTGTTCGTCCCTTCGGCGATCCAGATCTTGTTGATGGCGCGCCCCGACCGCAGCGCTTCAATGACCGGGTTTTTCCCGACAATCCACTCTTCACTCATGTTCAGATGCTCCTTCCACAATCGCAAAGGCCTGCTGTACGAGTTCAGCGACCCGCTCTTCTCTTCCGCACAGGTACAGGTACCCGATCAGGGCTTCAAACGCAGTAGCATGCCGGTAGTCAATGATATCGGCGTTTTTCGCGCTGGAACCGGACTTGGCGTTGCGTCCGCGCCTCACCACTGCCAGTTCTTCCTCCGACAGGGACGGCAGCAGGGCGTGCAGGATGGCGGCCTGCGCTCTGGCCGACACGTACCGGTTGGCCGCCTTGTGGAGCTGGTGCGGCTTCACCAGCCCCTTGGCGATCAAATGGTAGCGGACGCAGTGGGCGTAGGTGGCGTCGCCCAAAAAGGCCAGTACCAGCGGGTTTAACATGTTGGGGTCTCGGGACAGTTCTTCTTTCTGCATCGTGTCACCGGCCCTTTACTTGCGGCGCCAACGAACGCCCTGCGGGGTGTCTTCCAGAATGATTCCCTTTGCAGCCAGCAGGTCGCGAATCTCGTCCGCGCGGGCAAAATTGCGTGATTTGCGCGCTTCCGTCCGCTCAGCGATGAGCGCCTCCACTTCGCTGTCCAGGAGTTCCTGCTCCTGCTCCAGCTTCAGTCCCAGCACACCGGTCAGCTCCAGCAGCAGGTCGCGATATGCCGCAATCTCCTGCTGACCGACGTTTTGGTTGCGCATGTACAGGTTGGCTTCCTTCACCACGTCAAACAGCACGGTAATGGCGTTGGCCGTGTTCAGATCGTCGTCCATCTCGGTGATAAACCGCTCCCGCAGGTTGCTGATGATCCGGGCCTGCTCCTCAGCCTGGCCGTTGGGCTCCTCCGGGCGTGCTGTCTCCAGCCGGTGCAGCAGGTTGGCGTAGGCGGTCTTGATCCGGTCCAAACCGTTGGCCGCCTGTTCCAGCAAATCGTCGCTGAAATTGATCGGGTTGCGGTAGTGGCCCAGCAGCATGAAAAAGCGGATCAACTGCCCGCCGTATCGCTCGATCAGTTCCCGCGCCAGAAGGAAATTGCCGAGAGACTTGGACATCTTTTCGTTGTTGATGTTCAGCATGCCGTTGTGCAGCCAGTAACGGGCAAATACTTTGCCGGTGTAGCATTCCGACTGGGCAATTTCGTTTTCGTGATGGGGAAACACCAGGTCGGACCCGCCGGCGTGAATGTCGATCTGTTCGCCGAGGAATTTGAGCGCCATCGCGGAGCACTCGATGTGCCAGCCCGGACGTCCTTGACCCCACGGACTTTCCCAGCTGATCTCACCCGGCTTGGCCGCTTTCCACAGCGCGAAGTCCAGCGGGTTTTCCTTCTTCTCGTTTACTTCCACGCGGGCACCCGCCTGCAAATCGTCCAGCGGCTGGTGGGAGAGCTTGCCGTATTCGCTGAAGCGGCCGGTGCGGAAATAGACGTCCCCTTCGCTTTCATACGCATAGCCTTTCTCGATCAGTCCCTCGATAAAACGGATGATTTCGGGAATCGTCTGCATCACGCGCGGCTGAATGTCGGGCGGCAGCACGTTGAGAGCGCGCAGGTCTTCGTTGTAGGCCGCCATGTAACGGTCGGCCACTTCCTTGACAGTCGTGCCCTCCTCGTTGGCGACGCGGATCAGCTTGTCGTCCACATCCGTAATGTTCTGCACAAACGTGACCTGGTATCCGCGGTACTGCAAATACCGGCGCAGGGTATCAAATACGATCGCCGGGCGGGCGTTGCCGATGTGAATGTAGTTGTACACGGTCGGTCCGCATACGTACATCTTCACCTTGCCCGGCTCAAGCGGAACGAACGGTTCCTTTCGCCGGGTCAGGGTATTAGTAAACTGTATGCTCATTGCTTTTCGCTTCCTCCCTTAATGCGTTCACTTCGTTGCGAAGCTGCTCGATTTCCCGCTGCATTTGCCGAATCGTGTCAGCCAGCGGGTCGGGCAGATTGACATGATCCAGGTCGTACGAGACGCGCTTGCCGTCCTGAATGACGATGCGAGCCTTGATTCCAACCACGGTGGAGTTGGGCGGCACCTCCTGCAGCACGACGGCTCCCGCCCCGATTTTGGAGTTGTCGCCGATCTTGAACGATCCGAGCACTTTTGCGCCGGTGGCGATAATCACATTGTTGCCAACGGTGGGATGGCGCTTGCCTTTTTCCTTGCCCGTGCCGCCCAGCGTCACACCCTGGTAGATGGTGACGTTGTCGCCGATTTCACAGGTCTCGCCAATGACAACGCCCATCCCGTGGTCGATGAACAGCCGTCTGCCGATCTTCGCTCCCGGGTGAATCTCGATGCCGGTCATAAACCGGACAAACTGGGAAACGATCCGGGCCAGCGTACACCATCCGGCCTTCCACAGTTTGTGCGCAATCCGGTGACCCCAAATGGCGTGCAGTCCGGAGTAGGTCAAGACCACCTCCAACGTGCTGCGGGCCGCCGGGTCCCGCTCGAATACCGCTTGAATGTCGTCTCGCATCTGTCTGAACATAGGATGACACCTCCTGCCAGATTGCTTTCGTTGGAAGTTGGAAAAAGAAAAACCGCCCCGGCCGCCTTCGCGTACGAAGGAGGCAGAGACGGTGTTAACCGCGGTTCCACTCTGCTTAGACCGTCCCGGAAACGGCGCCTAGTGGCCGTGCTGACGATCTCGCTCATCTCCCGGTAACGGCGGGGTACCGTCTGCCCTACTTTCGCGCCCATAAGGACGAGGGTTCAGGTCACTGCTCCCAGGTGCATTTCCAAACAGCGCACGCCGGATGGCTCCCACCTGCCCATCCTCTCTGGAGACGTGGAGGCTGCTGTACTTCTCCTGTTCCTCGCATTTGTCTTTCCTTATATATTTATAATTTCATCATTCACCGTGCGTCAGGACGCGTTTGACGCGTTCCAGCACCTTGTCTTTGCCCAACAGGTAGAGCGTCACAGCCAGATCGCGCCCGTGGGCCTGACCGGTAGACGCCACGCGCACCGGCATGAACAGGGCCTTGCCTTTGTGGCCCGTTTCTTTTTGCACCTCTTTCAGCACTGCTTTGATCGTATCCGTATTATATTCGTTCAGTGCCGACAGGTGTTTGACAAACGATTCCAGCACCTCAGGCAATTGCGGTTCCTTCAATACCGCCTTCGCTTCTTCATCGTACACCACTTCGTCGAGGAAGAAAAGCGCCGCCAGCGGCACGATCTGCGCACAGTAGGACATCTGCTCCTGATAGAGAGCGACGATCTCGCGCACCCATGCCCGCTTCTCTTCGGACAGCGTCTCCTCGATAAACCCTGCCTTTTGCAGGTGCGGAATGCACATGTCGGTGATGAGATCAAGCGGCTGCCGCTTCAGGTAGTAGTTGTTCATCCAGTTCATCTTGGCCGTGTCGAAAACCGCCGGCGACTTGCTGACGCGGTCCAGGGAGAACAGCTTGATGATGTCCTCCATGGCGAAGATCTCTTCCTCCCCGCCCGGCGACCATCCGAGCAGCACCATGAAGTTGACGATCGCTTCCGGCAAAAAGCCCAGTTCACGGTACTGTTCGATAAACTGGATAATGCTCTCGTCGCGCTTCGACATCTTTTTGCCTTCCTGGTTGAGAATCAGCGCCAGGTGCGCGAACTGCGGCGGCTCCCAGCCCAACGCTTCGTAAATCATCAACTGGCGCGGAGTGTTGGACAAGTGCTCCTCGCCGCGGATGACGTGGCTGATCTCCATCAAATGGTCGTCGATCACGACCGCAAAGTTGTAAGTGGGAATGCCGTCCGGTCGACAGATGACGAAATCGCCCATCTCTTTGGTTTCAAACGTCACCTGTCCGCGAATCAGGTCGTTGACGACGTACACCTTGTCGTCCGGAACCTTGAAGTGAACAGACGGAACGCGGCCTTCCCGCTCGTACTGCTCCCGCTGTTCCGGCGTTACGTTGCGGTGTTTTTCCGAGATCCGCGGAGTCTCGCCGCGGGCAATCTGCTCTTCCCGCTCCGCGTCCAGTTCTTCCTTGGTCGCGTAGCAGTAGTACGCCTTGCCCTCGGCCAGCAGTTGATCGATGTATTTGCGGTAGATGTCCAGGCGGTCCATCTGCCGGTACGGCCCGTACGGCCCGCCGATGTCGGCACCTTCATCCCACTGGATGCCGAGCCATTTGAGATTTTTCATCTGTTCTTCGTCAGCGTTTTCCACGTTGCGTGTTTGGTCGGTATCCTCGATGCGGACGATGAACTCGCCCCCCATATGCTTGGCAAACAAATAGTTGAACAGCGCCGTGCGCGCGCCGCCGATATGTAGATGCCCCGTCGGACTGGGAGCGTATCGCGTACGGATTTTTTTCGCCATGAGAAGCACCATCCTATTCCTTGAAGGTGTAAAAAAGGCGGAAACAGGGCTGGACTGCGTTGCCCATGTTTCCGGGTCTGCATCACTGACTTTTTCGTTTCTAAGCTCTTATCTTACACCTCTGCCCGCTGCTTGACAAGCAAGCAGACGGCCTGGGCAGCAATTCCCTCTCCGCGGCCGGTAAAGCCCAGCTTTTCGGTGGTGGTTGCCTTTACATTTACCTGGGACAGCTCGTCCGCTTCCAGCACGCGGGCAATGATTTCCCGCATCTGCGGAATATACGGCGCCATTTTCGGCGCCTGGGCGATAATGGTGGCGTCCACGTTGCCCAGGCGGTATCCCCGCTCTTTAACCAGCTTCCAGACGTGTTCCATCAGTTTGACGCTGTCCGCGTCCTTGAACGCCGGATCGTGATCGGGAAAATGGCGGCCGATGTCCCCTTCGCCGATCGCCCCGAGCAGAGCGTCGGTGATCGCGTGCAGCAGCACATCGGCGTCAGAGTGGCCCAACAGCCCTTTTTCGTAGGGAATGGTCACACCACCGATAATGCAGGGGCGTCCTTCCACCAGTTGATGCACGTCAAATCCCTGTCCAATTCTCATCGCTGCTCTCCCTTTCTTCTGCGCAAAATCTCCTCGCCCAGCCACAAATCGTCCGGCGTGGTGATCTTGATGTTTTCATAACTCCCCATCATGACAGTGACGGGATGACCCAGCCACTCCACCAGCATGGCGTCGTCCGTTCCCGTTTTGCCCGCTCCAAGTGCCGCCTGATGCGCCTCCCGCAACAAGGAAACACGAAAAGCTTGTGGGGTTTGCACCGCCCACAAGCTCTCGCGTGCCGGGGTCAATTGGACTGTGCCGTTCGCCCCGATCACTTTAATGGTATCCTTCACAGGAACAGCCATGATCGTCGCCTGCTCCCGCTGGACCCGCCGAATCAACTCGCTGATCTGTTCCCTGGTCACGAAAGGACGGGCGGCATCGTGCACGAGTACATACGAGCAGTCTGGGGAAAGGGCGGCCAACCCGCTGCGCACGCTGTCCTGCCGTTCGGCACCGCCCAGCGCGACGGTCAGCTTCAACTTCTCCCGTCGGAGCCAGGCGAGCACATCGGCGTGGTCGCGCTCGCTGACCACCAGAACCACTTCGCCGATCTCCGGGTGATTGGCAAACAGGCGAACGGTGTGGGCCAAAATCGGCTCGCCGCCCAATGGCAGCCACACTTTGTTGCGCTCTGCTCCCATTCGCTTGCCGGAACCAGCTGCGACTATCACGACTCCCGTGTTCACGTCCCCATTCCTCTCCAGTCTCTACAATGCTTTTTCCAACAGCTTGGGCTTGGCGAAGATCATTCGCCCCGCCGAGGTTTGCAGCACGCTGGTGACCAGCACGTCAACGTCATTGCCGATGTAGTCGCGTCCTCCTTCGACGACGATCATCGTGCCGTCGTCCAGGTACGCCACCCCTTGGCCATGCTCCTTGCCGTCCTTGATCACCTGGACGGTCAGCTCTTCTCCGGGGAGAACCACCGGTTTGACCGCATTGGCCAGATCGTTGATGTTCAGCACCGACACGCCCTGCAGTTCGCACACCTTGTTCAGGTTGAAATCGTTGGTGACGACTTTGCCGTTCATCACCTTCGCCAGCTTGATCAGCTTGCTGTCCACTTCGGAGACCTCTTCAAAGTCTCCTTCGTAGATCTGCACCTTGACCTTCATTTCTTTCTGAATCTTGTTCAGGATATCCAGTCCGCGGCGGCCGCGGTTGCGCTTTAACACGTCAGACGAGTCAGCAATGTGCTGCAGTTCTTCCAGCACGAAACCGGGAATCACCAGCACACCTTCCAAAAAACCCGTCCGGCAGATGTCGGCAATCCGCCCGTCGATAATCACGCTGGTGTCCAAAATCTTGTACTCCACGTTGGATGGTGCACCATTGTTTTCCTTTTTGCCTTTATCCCTGCGCCCGATGGAAAAGACGGACATGATCTCGTCACGCTTCCGGAAGCCCACCTGGAAGCCCAGGTATCCGAGCAGACACGACACCATCAGCGGCAGCAGATCACCTATTACCGGAATCGGGATGTTGCTGATGGGAAGGAATAATAAAAAGGCAACAATTAGACCAATAATCAACCCCATCGCACCAAACATGACATCCACAATCGGCAGCTTGATCAGCGTCTCTTCCCCCAGCGGACGATGCGCAGCGTGTAATCGACCAGCCAGTTGGCGAGGAAGAAGAATATCACGGCGCCTAAAACGGCTCCGATATAACTCTTGTAATGCACGTCACCAAAATTGAGCAGCGTATCCAGCAAATCAAACAGGTCGGGACCAAATTTGTAACCCAGGCCGCCCCCGACCAGCACAAAAAAAGTTTTTCCCAATCGGCGAACCATGCCTTCACCTCCTCTTATTAATATAGACAGAAGTCCGCAGGAAAAACCCTGCTTCCTCAACATGGCTCACACATTTCATGTCTTCACTTATCCCCCACTATATCAAAGATAAAATCGCAGTGTCAAATAGCCAAAAATTTTAACATACATGTTAAATTTCCGTCAATGGAGAACGCCCGTTTTCCTCCGTTCCCAATTTGACAGGGGACAGATTCCCTTCTTATAATGACAGTAGCAAATTGAATGAAAAATTCTGACGATATCAACAGCCTGAAGCAGAGGTGACCCATATGGACCATCGAAACGTGGACGACTTTCAAACGCAGGTCTCGGAGCTGCTGCTCAGACACCGCAGCGTGCTGGACGTCATGTCCAAAATTCAGGAAACAGCGGCCCGCATCAACCGTTCACTGACCAAAGCCATCACCGAATGCGGCTGTGTCGAAGTGGTTGCCAGGAAGCAGTCTTATGATCCCGGTAAAAGTTTGCAGGAAAACAAATCGCTCTTGGACACTCATTTTACCGGCCCCTTGTGCGAGCATTGCCGCGACGTGCTGACGGCAGAGCTTGGCAAAAACCTCTTCTACCTCACCGCGCTTTGCAACATTACCGACATCAGGCTGGAAGACGTCATCCGGCAGGAGTCGGAGCGTCTCAATACCCTCGGGGTATTCAATCTGTCATAGACTCCCAATTTGTATTACGATTGTACGCAAAGAAAAGTTGCAACTTCAACAAAAAAACCCGCTTTTGCGAGCGGGTTTTTTTCGGCAGTCTTACCGAAAATTCGACAAGACAAGCTGGACGGTCTGCATCCAAACAAACCGGGATGCGTCCGCGAGGCGTTATTCAAATGGCAGCGACTCTTCTTCGTTTTCCTTTTTCTTACGCAGTTTTTTCACCAACAGGTCAACGTTTTTTTTTATTCCGTACAGGGCGTAAATGGCAAGCGGCAGGAAGACGATTTTGGGAAACTGCTGCGGATACTTGATCGCCACGACCACGACAATCGCCACAATGATCGGCGTGATCCAATACGCGGATTTCGGAATGCCCACCTTTTTGAAGTTTGGATACTTGATGGTGGACACCATCAAAAAGGCCAGCAGCAGCATGCCAGCTGCCAGCATCGCCACGTTGAACACCTGGTGGTACAGGGCCAGCGTCGCCAGCACCCCGCCCGCAGCCGTGATTGGCAGACCGACGAAGTAGCCGGGCACGCCTGCCTGGACGTTGAAGCGCGCCAGCCTGAGTGCCCCGCAAATCGGGAAGATGGCCGTCACGATAATGCCGAACAGGTGCAAATCCTGCAATGCTACCACATACATGATAAACGCCGGGGCTACCCCGAACGTAATGACGTCGGAAAGGGAATCCAGCTCCTTGCCAAACTCGCTCTGCACGTTCAGCATGCGGGCCACCCGTCCATCCAATCCGTCCATCAGCATCCCGACGATGACGGTAATCGCCGCGTATTCCACGTACTGGTCGCCCTGAAACGCGAGAATGATGGCGACGATTCCCAAAAACAAGTTACTTATGGTTAGCATGTTCGGCAACGATTTCACGAACATAGACTACCTCCTGGTTTGGTTCGCAAAGGAGACACGAAACGTCTGTCCATTGCCGGCAAGTCCCCTTGGCAAAGTTCAATGCAATCATGCCTGCCTGTATCCTATTCTACCTTAAATATGCCTGTCAATGAACACCTGCTCCTGGATCCGCTTTAACCCATCCTTGATCGCCCGCGCCCTCACTTCGCCGATGCCGTCCACCTCGTCCAGCTCCTCAATGGTGGCCATCATGATCCGCGGCAGATTGTGAAAATGATCCACCAGGTTTGTGATGATCGTCATCGGCAGGCGGGGAATCTTGTTGAGAATGCGGTACCCGCGCGGCGACACCGACTCCTCCAGCATGCTGGTGCTGCTGGGATAGCCAAGGATTCGCAAAAATGAACTGATTTCCAACATTTCATCGCCGCTTAATTTCTTCATGTCCCTGAGCGCTTGTTCCGGTGACAGGTTGGGATCGCGGCAGTAATCGCGAACAAGCATGCGGGCTTCCTCTTCGATATTGGCGACCAGCTCATCCACCTGCATGCTGACAAGCCGCCCTTCCGTCCCCAATTCATAAATATACTTGGTAATTTCCGCCTTGATGCGTAAAACCATCTCGATCCGCTGCAAAACAGAGGTGACTTCGTGCAGCGTCACCAATTCTTCAAACTCCATTGCGCCCAGGTTGGTCAGCGACTGATCCAGTACGGCCTTGTACTTTTCCAGCGTGGAAAGGGCCTGATTTGCCTTGGCCAAAATTACGCTGATTTCGTTCAAGACGTAGCGGAAATGGCCTTGATACAGCGTGATCACGTTACGCCGTTGGGAGATGGCGATGACCAGGTGATTCGTCTGAATGGCCGTCCGCTGCGCCGTACGATGCCGCGTTCCCGTCTCGCTCGAAGGGATGGAGGCGGGGGAATCAACTGGGCGTTGGCGAACAAAATTCGCTTGGCGTCTTCACTAACTATGATCGCCCCATCCATCTTGGCCAATTCATACAAATGAGCGGGCGTGAAGTCACTATTAATGGAAAAGCCCCCGTCCACGATGCCTTTCATCTCCGGACCGTATCCGACGACGATCAGGCCGCCCGTTTTCGCACGCAGCACGTTTTCCAGCCCCTCGCGAAGCGGCGTGCCGGGAGCGACGAGGCGCAATACATCGCTGAACTGCGGTTCTCTTTTATTTGTCTCGAACATAGGTTGCCTTTACCCCCTTAGCACCTCGTCCAAAGCATCGGCTATGTTGCTGATGCCGATTACGTCTATGCCGGTCGGGACTTCCAAGCCGCGGATGTTCTTTTCCGGAATGATCACCCGCTTGAACCCCAGCTTGTGGGCTTCCCTGACCCGCTGTTCGATCCGGGAAACGCCGCGCACTTCGCCCGTCAGCCCCACTTCACCGATGACGACGTCATGTGGATTGGTCGGCTGATCGCGGAAGCTGCTGGCGATGCTGACGGCAATCGCCAAGTCGACGGCCGGCTCATCCAGCCGCACGCCGCCAGCCACGTTGACGTACGCATCCTGGTTTTGCAGCATCAGTCCCATGCGCTTTTCCAGCACAGCCATAATCATGGCCACGCGCTGATGATCCACCCCGGTCGCCATCCGGCGGGGTGTTACAAAGCTGGTGGGGGCCACCAGCGCCTGCAGTTCCACCAGCACCGGCCGCGTCCCTTCCATGCTGGCCACCACCGTGGAACCAGCGACGCCGATGGGCCGTTCCGCGAGAAAGATTTCCGACGGATTGCCCACTTCTGCCAAGCCACGATCTTTCATCTCAAAAATCCCGATCTCGTTGGTGGAGCCAAAGCGGTTTTTCACCGCCCGCAAGATGCGGAAGGTGTTGTGCCGCTCCCCTTCAAAGTAAAGCACGGCATCCACCATGTGCTCCAGCATGCGGGGGCCGGCGATGGAACCTTCCTTGGTCACGTGGCCGACGATGAAGGTGGCGATGCCCTTGCCCTTGGCAATGCGCATCAGCTGGGCAGTCGCCTCCCGCACCTGCGCCACGCTGCCCGCCGCAGACTGAACGGCGGGGTGAAACACGGTTTGTATCGAGTCAATAATCAACACATGCGGATCTATATGATTAATATGCTGTTCGATCAGTTCCAAGTCGTTTTCCGCCAACACGTACATGGGCGGAGTATTCATCCCGAGGCGGTCGGCCCGCAGCTTGATCTGCTTCGCCGACTCCTCGCCGGAGACGTACAGTACTTTTAACCCCTGATGGGCGAGCGCAAACGACGTCTGCAGCAGCAGGGTTGATTTGCCAATCCCGGGATCCCCGCCGACAAGAATCAGCGACCCGGGAACAAGTCCGCCGCCCAATACGCGGTTCAATTCGCCGAGCCTCGTATCCATCCGCGGTTCTTCCTCGCTCGCCACCTGCGTCAGCGGCATGGCTTCCGTACGCTGCCTGCCAACCGTCAGCTCGTACCGGTGAGACGATTTGACCGCCACTTCTTCGACCATCGTGTTCCACTTGTTGCAACCCGGGCATTTGCCCATCCATTTGGGCGATTCATAGCCACATTCTTGACACGCGTATTTCGTTTTATACTTTGACATTACCGTACCTCATTTGGGAATTCTCCTATACATGTTTATCATACATGGGTGCACAAAAAAAGAATACCTCCTGTTTTGGAGGCATTCTTTCCTTATTGAATTACGACGTGGTCTTTTCCAACCGCTTCACGACCAGTTTGTCGTCTTCTGCGTCGATGGTGACCGTGTCGCCTTTGTGGATGGTGCCCTTCAGCAGTTCTTCGGACAATTTGTCCTCGATGTGACGCTGGATGGCGCGGCGGAGCGGGCGGGCGCCGTACGCCGGATCGAAGCCCTCTTTGGCCAGCACTTTCTTGGCCGCATCGGTCAGTTGGAAATCGATCTCTTGTTCTCTCAGGCGCTTGCGCAGTTCTTCCGTCATCAGGGTGACGATTTGCTCGATGTGCTCCTGCTCCAGCGAGTGGAAGACGATCACTTCGTCGATCCGGTTCAGGAATTCCGGACGGAAGCTTCTCTTCAACTCGTCCATCACTTTGTCTTTCATGTCCTGATACTTTTTCTCGGTATCGCCGGTGGTGAAGCCGAGCGTCGTGTTTTTCTTGATCATGTTGGCGCCCACGTTGGAGGTCATGATCACCACCGTGTTGCGGAAGTCCACCGTGCGCCCCTTGGAGTCGGTCAGACGGCCGTCATCCAGCACTTGCAGCAGGATGTTGAAGACATCCGGGTGCGCTTTTTCGATCTCATCCAGCAGGATGACCGAGTACGGTCTGCGGCGCACTTTTTCGGTGAGCTGGCCGCCTTCGTCGTAGCCGATGTATCCCGGAGGCGCGCCGACAAGACGGGCGGTCGAATGCTTCTCCATGTACTCGGACATGTCGATGCGGATCATCGCGTCTTCGTCGCCGAACAGGGCTTCCGCCACCGCGCGAGCCAATTCCGTTTTCCCGACACCGGTCGGGCCAAGGAAAATAAACGAACCGATCGGCCGTTTCGGGTCCTTCAGACCGGCGCGGGCGCGGCGGATCGCACGGGAGATGGACTTGACCGCTTCGTCCTGGCCGATGACGCGGTCGTGCAAAATCTCCTCCATCTTCAGCAGGCGCTCCGTCTCTTCTTCCTTCAATTTGACCACGGGGATGCCGGTCCAGTTGGCCACCACATGAGCGATGTCCTCCGGCGTCACTTCCATGTTCAGCTTGCCCTGACGCTCTTTCCAATCTTTTTTCGTCTTCTCCAGCTCTTCGCGCAGCTTCTGCTCCTGGTCGCGCAGCGCAGCCGCTTCTTCAAACTCCTGGGATTGGACAGCTGCATCCTTTTCCTTGCGCACCTCTTCCAGGCGGCTTTCCAGCTCTTTCAGATTCGGCGGCACGGTAAAGGATTGCAGACGCACTTTGGACGCCGCCTCGTCGATCAGGTCGATCGCCTTGTCCGGCAGGAAGCGGTCGGTAATGTAGCGGTCAGACAGCTTCACCGCCTGTTCGATCGCCTCGTCCGTGATCTTGACGCGGTGGTGCGCTTCGTAGCGGTCGCGCAGCCCGTGCAGGATCTTGATCGCATCCTCCACGGTCGGTTCATCCACTTGAATCGGTTGGAAACGGCGCTCCAGGGCCGCGTCTTTTTCGATGTATTTGCGGTATTCGTCCAGCGTGGTCGCACCGACGCACTGCAGTTCACCGCGGGCCAACGCCGGCTTGAGGATGTTGGACGCGTCAATCGCGCCTTCTGCACCGCCTGCCCCGATCAGGGTGTGCAGCTCGTCGATGAACAGGATGATGTTGCCCGCCTGGCGGATTTCATCCATGATCTTTTTCAACCGGTCTTCAAATTCACCGCGGTACTTGGTACCCGCCACCACGGTGCCCATGTCCAGGGTCATGACGCGCTTGTCGCGCAGCGTCTCGGGAATTTCGTTGTTCACAATCTTTTGCGCCAGGCCTTCGGCGATCGCCGTTTTCCCAACGCCGGGCTCCCCGATCAGCACGGGGTTGTTCTTCGTCCGTCGGCTGAGCACCTGGATCACGCGCTCAATCTCCTTCTGCCGGCCGATCACCGGGTCCAGGCCGCCTTCGCGGGCAATCGCCGTCAAGTCGCGGGCCAGGCTGTCCAAGGTTGGCGTGTTGGCCGACGGATTGCCGCCGGACGCCTGATGGGCGTTCATCATTTCAGAGCTGCCCAAAAGCTGCAGCACTTGCTGACGGGCTTTGTTCAGGCTGACGCCCAGGTTGTTCATGATCCGCGCGGCGATCCCCTCCCCTTCACGGATCAGACCGAGCAGGATGTGCTCCGTACCGACGTAGGTGTGACCCAGCTTGCGTGCTTCGTCCATGGACAGTTCAATGACCTTTTTGGCACGGGGGGTGTAGTTGGGCGTGTAGTTGCCTCCGTTTTGTTCCGTGCCGCGGCCGATCAGCGACTCCACTTCGCTTTGAATCTTGTCGAGACCAAGTCCCAGCGATTGCAATGCCTTGGCGGCGATGCCTTCGCCTTCCCTGATCAGCCCGAGAAGCACGTGCTCTGTGCCGATGTCCTTGTGACCCAGGCGGACGGCTTCCTCCAACGCCAGCGCCAACACTTTTTGAGCTCGTTCGGTAAAACGTCCAAACATCATATCGCGTACACCTCCAACCAGTATGTTCTCTCTATGGGAAAAGCCAATTTGTAATGCTGTTGCTCAACTGCCTGTGTTCTCAGTGGGCGGAGAGGCGCTCCCGAATCAGCCGGGCCCGCCGTTCGTCCCGTTGTTCCGGCGTCAGTTTCTGCCCGGCGCGATGCTGCAGGAACCCGGGCTGCGTCGTCACCAGCAGCTCATTCAACAACTGGTGCGACACGTTTTTGATCAGGCCCAGATCAAGGCCCAGTCGAACGTCGGAGAGGCGCTGTGACGCTTCCTTTGATTCCATCGTTCGCGCGTACCGCAAAATACCGTAGGAACGGTAGATACGATCCTCCAGGTCGACGCGGGAGTGCTCCATCAGATAGCGGCGGGCAACGCGCTCCTGTTCGATAATTTGCCGGGCGACACTGTACAAGTTGGACAAGATGTCCGCTTCCGACATCCCCAGCGTCACCTGATTGGACAGCTGGAACAGGTTGCCCAGCGCTTCACTGCCTTCGCCGTAGATGCCCCGGACGACCAGTCCTACCTGATTGATCGCCTGCAAAATGCGATTGATCTGCTGGGTCATCACCAGGGCTGGCAGATGCAGCATGACCGAGGCGCGGATGCCGGTGCCGACGTTGGTCGGACAGCTCGTCAGATACCCCCGCTTCTCGTCAAACGCGTACGTCAGCTGCGTTTCAAACACGTCGTCAATCTTGGTGCCGACCTCCCATGCTTCATTCAACTGAAAGCCGGGCAGCAGCACCTGAATGCGGATGTGGTCCTCCTCGTTTACCATGATGCTGACGGATTCATCCTCGCTGAGCAGGACAGCCCCTTTGCGGGATTCTTCGGCAAGGTGGGGACTGATCAGGTGTTTTTCTACCAGCACGCGTTTCTCCAGCGGGCTCAGCTGGTCCATCTGGAGCAGCTGCACCGGGTATCGGCTTTTCATCGCTTCGCTTCTGCTCACCTCCGCCACTTTCCTCACGACCTCTTCCGCCTGGGAATCGGTGGCGAGCAGCGGGAACGGATGCTGCCGCAGGTTGCGGGCAATGCGCAGCCGCGTGCTGATGACGATGTCGGAATCGGGTCCCTCCCCTTTCATCCAGTTGCTCCACGGGTTTTGCATGAACTTCTGTTGGGACATATCCGCCTCACCTCCCCCTGCTTACGATTGCGCGATTTTTTGTTCCAGCGCCCGGATGCGGTCGCGAATTTCGGCCGCCTTTTCAAACTCTTCGCTGGCGATGTAGTGCTGCAGCGTGCTTTTTAGCTGTTCCAGCTCTTTGCGCAGCTTGAGTTGACCGCCAGTTCGCTCCGGCACTTTCCCTATATGCTGGGTATTGCCGTGAATCCGGCGAAAGAGCGGATCCAACCGGTCGCCCAAAAACGTGTAGCAGTCGCTGCAACCGAACCGGCCGCTTTTGCTGAATTGGGCGTAGGTGAGCCCGCAGGTTTCGCAGCGCAGCGGCTTCTGTACCGGTTCCTGCGATTTTTTGGTCATTGGATCAAAGTGCAACAGCCCCGAAAGGAGATTGTTGATGCTGAAGTTGTGAAAACCGGCAAAGACATCCCCTTTTTCCTGAGCACAGTGCTCACAGATATGATATTCCGTTTTTTTGCCGTTGACGATTTTGGTCAGATGCAGCGTCGCCGGTCGTTTCCCGCATTCTTCACAGTTCATCAGATCGTCCCTCCTAACCGGTCCGGGTTGGCTTGGTGAAAGTCCCTACCGCAGCAAAATGGCAGCTATCATCTGTTTTAATATGTTGGCCCGCAGTCGGTCGCGGATTTCCGCCTCCACCGTCAGCACATTGCGCGAGGTGGCGATTTTCATCAAAGCCGCTTCCCGGTTGTTGATCAACCCTTCCTCCAGCAAGCGGTCAACAATCGCATGACCCACTCCCTGAGAGATGCTCTCGCCAATCAGCTCCTCGGTCAACAGCTCCTGCAACCGGGCTTTGCTGACGATCTTCACTTTACGGATGCGGATGTAGCCGCCCCCGCCGCGCTTGCTCTCGACGATGTATCCTTTTTCGACCGTAAAGCGGGTGTTGATGACGTAATTGATCTGTGACGGCACACACTGAAATAGGTCGGCAAGCTCGCTGCGCTGTATCTCGACGGAGCCGTTCGGACTCTCTTGAATGATGCGCTTTAGATGCTGCTCAATAATGTCCGAGATGTTCCGCAAGTCGTCGCCTCCTGTTCCACTGTGTTTGATCTGTTTGATCTTGACTTTGACTATCTTTGACTTTGATTATAATGGCTTTATGGCACGGATGCAAGAGGGGAATACAGTTTCTAGTGTAGGCAAAATGGCTGTCGTTGAAACCAAAACAAAAGCCATCCCCAAACGGAAGGTTTAGGGATGGTTTCAGACTGAAGACAAACCGTTCATTGGATAAACGTCCATAAGAAAATGATTTCCAGGCCGGAAGGCCTGCCCATTCATCAACCGAAGCAAAAGACAATGTCCGTCGCATGGCAGGATGGGCCAAGCGAGCTCCTTTGACGACCCACTCAGCGGAAAAACGAAGACGCGGGGATCAACAGGGGACACAAGTCTCACTTCCGCGAAACACCCAGATGTTTGTCCCCTGCCCGCGTCTCGTTTTGGAGCGGACTTTATCCGCTTCTGCGCTGGGCGTCAAGCGAGCGAGCGGGCCCGATCTCCCATGCGCCGCGAACTTTGTCTACACGCTGAAACCATCCCCAACGGAAGGTTTAGGGATGGTTGCTGTTAACTGTTGTCGCGGCCGGCAGGTGATCCGGCAGCTGCGAGAATGCGGTAATGATCACATCGGCTCCGTCCAGTTCCCCCTGTTTGGCAAAACCGAAGTCGCAGCCCACGGTAAACAGGCCGTTCGCTTTGCCCGCTTCCACATCGGAATGCCG
The DNA here is from genome assembly GCF_020923495.1 of Brevibacillus sedimenti. Taxonomy (GTDB): domain Bacteria; phylum Bacillota; class Bacilli; order Brevibacillales; family Brevibacillaceae; genus Brevibacillus; species Brevibacillus aydinogluensis. Next base: position 1,289,212 of record NZ_CP064048.1, on the reverse strand, counting down.
GTCTCCTACCATGACGGCCTGTTTCACATCGTAATCACGCAGCAGTTTGGCCACGAGATCCCGTTTGGAACGCGTGTGAAAGCGGCCCGCGGAGTACAGGTCGGTAAACAGCGGCGTCAGCCCGTAATGATCGCAGATGGCTTCAATGTATTGTTCCTGCCCGTTGCTGGCGACAAACAGGGCCACGTTCTCGGCATGCAGCTTCGTAAGCACTTCGCGGACACCCGGGTAGAGATCGGTGACGTTCTGCCGCAGCAGGGCCAGTTCGTTTTCCAAAAGCAGCCGATCGGCCATCTGTTTGGTATCTTCGCTGACCCCCGGCAGCAATTTTGCCCAGAGTTGCTCAATCGTCATGCCCAAGACATTGACCAATTCCCGCTCGCCAGGGGTGGGGCCGTCCCACAGACCTTTTTCGCGAAGCTGTTCAAACGTCCGCTGAAACGCAGGTGTCGACAGCTTCTCCGTCTGCAACAAGGTTCCGTCCATGTCAAACAAAACAGCGTACGGTATGCTCATGGCTCCCTCCATTGTTCCTGTCCGGTTACTCTGTCTCTTTGTCTTCCCCAAACAGGGTTGTCATGTCGTTGTGAATGAAATCAGCGATGCGTTCTGCAGCATCCGGTTTGGCTATTTTTTGTGCCATTCTTTTCATGTATTCTACCTTCGTCGGATTGTGCAGCAATTCCTCGATAAAATAAATCAACTGCTCGGACACGTTGGCGTGAACGGCACAGCCGTTGTTGAGCAAAAAGTGGCTGTTTCGTTCCTCCTGGCCCGGCAGGGGGTTGTAAATAATCATCGGCACCTGTTTGCTCATTACTTCCGCCGTCGTCAGTCCCCCGGATTTGGTGACGATCAGATCGGCGATTTCCAGGTACTCGTGAAAGTTATTGATAAACCGCAGCGGCATCACCTCGTGTCGGTAGGTGCGTGCGGATACCTTGCGATACAGCTTGTCGTTGGTACCGGTGAGGATAAAGGTCTTCAGCGGCAGGTTGATCGCTTCCAGTCCGTCCAGAACCTGTTCCATGGAACCGAGTCCCAGACCGCCTCCGGAAAGGACGACGCAGCGCGTCCCAGGCGCAATCTGCAGCTTCTGCCGGATGAGCTCCTTGTCCAACGGTTGGCGGAACTTGCGCATGATCGGAATCCCCAGCGGGATGAACTTCCGATGATCGTGCCGGTAGATGTCCACCAAATAGTACAACTGTTCATGCGCGATAAAGTAATAATTGATGTGATGATTGATCCATGACGGGTGTATGGTATAGTCGGTAATGATCGTGTAGATGGGCTCTCGCCAGCCATTTCTCCCTTTCAAAACGGACAGCATACAGCTTGCGAACGGGTGTGTGGCGATAAACGCATCAGGCTGTACGCTGTTGATCAACTTTTTCAGCTTGTTGGCGAGCAGCTTGTTCATCCATAAGTTCATATCAAAAAAACGGATTTTTTCCGTATTGTGGTATATCCGTCCCCACATCTTGGGAGATAGCCGCAGCAGGTTCATGTAGCTTTCCAGCAAAATCTTGTGAAACGTCGGACTGATGTATTCCAACGTATCAATGATCATAGACGTGTAACCCTTCTCGGCCAGACTTTCCTGCATTGCCCGAGCTGCCTGATTATGACCGTTGCCGATGGAAGCAGAAAAGATCAGAATTTTTTTCATGATAAATTCTCCTTCATTCCTCACTCTTACCTACTCCAAC
>NZ_CP064048.1:1142500-1280000 GCF_020923495.1 Brevibacillus sedimenti | reverse complement strand
ACCACTCCGGTATCCACATCTTCGTTGGTGATGATGCGGGCGTTGCGCAGCATTTTTTCCAGCGTGAGAATGCGCCCTTCGATAAAGGCCTGCTCGTTTTTCGCCTCTTCGTACTCAGAGTTCTCGCTGATATCGCCATAGCTGATCGCTTCCTTGATCCGCGCCGCTACCTCTTTGCGTTTAACCGTTTTCAAATCCTCCAGCTCTTGTTCCAGTTTCGCCAAACCTTCTGGTGTAAGAATTACTTCTTTTTCCGACATGGTTCAATTCCCCCGTTTACAGATAATTCCTTCGCACCTGGTAAAGTACAAAGAATTATATGTAGATGTTCTATACAATATACAGTTCGATCGTGCATGACATAAGGCTTCATAGGGAAAGCTGCCAGGGTGAACTGGCAGCTTGAGTCCTGATAATACGGTGTATTATAGGATATGAAGGAACCCTTGTCAATGTCTGGGATGTTACGAGCTGACGGCTTCATCCGGCACGAAAACGTCTGCTTCGTCGAGATCGTCGGCGTGGTTTTCCACCCATTCGACGTAGTCCAACAGGATGCGGCGCAGCTCTTCCTCCGTCTCCACGGCATTGATCAGGTTTTTGGCATGGGTGGCCCCTTTCAGCCCTTTCAGATACCAGGCTGCGTGCTTGCGCATCTCCAGGATGCCGACGCGCGGCCCCTTCAAGGCGATCAGCCGCTGAGCGTGCAGCAGGCAAATCTCCACTTTTTCGCGGGCTGTCGGCTCCGGCGGCAGCACCCCTTTGGTCAGGTACTGAACAGTGCGGTACAGCATCCACGGGTTGCCCAAAGCGGCTCGGCCGATCATCACGCCGTCACAGCCGGTCATGTCCAGCATGCGGCGCGCGTCTTCCGGCGTCGCGACGTCGCCGTTGCCAATCACGGGAATGGAGACCGCTTCCTTGACGCGGCGAATCCAGTTCCAATCAGCCTTGCCCTTGTACATCTGCACGCGGGTGCGACCGTGGACGGCAATCGCCTGGGCACCGGCACGCTCCACCGCCTGGGCGTTTTCAATCGCGTACAGATGCTCGTCATCCCAGCCCAGACGCATTTTGACCGTAACCGGTTTGTCCACGACATCGACAACGGCCGAAACGACTTCGTATATCTTGTTCGGGTCCAGCAGCAGCCGGGCGCCGGCATCACAATTCACGATCTTGGGAACGGGACAGCCCATGTTAATGTCGATGATGTCCGCGTTGGTGTTCTTGTCAACATACTTCGCCGCTTCGACCAGCGTTTCCTTGTCTCCGCCAAAAATCTGCAGGCTCAACGGCTTTTCCCGTTCGTCAACAAACAGCATATCCATCGTCTTCTTGTTGCCGTGCACGATTCCCTTGTCGCTGACCATTTCGGCACAGACCAAACCGGTGCCAAACTCCTTGGCGATCAAGCGGAAAGCGGGATTGCACACCCCTGCCATCGGCGCAAGAACGACGTTGTTTTTCAACTCGATGTTACCGATTTTCATTTATACACAACCTCCTTTTCCCGCAAGGTACAAGTGACCTCTGCGCTGATACATGCGCGGGCGGGCGATGCGGAGAGCGTCTGACCCAGCTGAAAGGTCATTTACTATTTATAGCACATAATTCTTCGTAGTCCACCTGTAAAGTGCTGGCGATTTTGCGCAGCACCGGTTCGGTCGGCGTGCGGGTGCCCCTCTCCAGTGAACCGACAAACGACAGGGACACGCCCATCTTGTCAGCCAGGGTCTGCTGCGTGTACCCCTTCAACTTCCGGAATGACCGTATGCGATTGCCCAATCGATTGTTCCCCACTTTCGTACCCCCTTGTCATCCTGCGGCAACAACCGGAGAAGGTCATCGACGGTCCGGCCGAATACGGGAAGCGGTCCTCCCTCCCAGACGTCACGAAGCGGAATCAGAACAAATGCCCGATCAGCCATCTCCGGATGGGGAATGACCAGGTGTTCCTGCCTCACCGCTTGGCCGCCGTACAGCAGCACGTCGATGTCGATCGTGCGCGGCCCCCAGCGGACGGTGCGCACACGTCCCAGTTCCTGTTCCACTGCCAGCGCTTCCTCCAGCAGTTTTTCCGGGGACAGATCCGTTTCCACCGCGATCGCCATGTTCAGGAACGCGTCCTGCTCCACGTACCCGACCGGATCGGTTTCATAGACGGATGAGATCCGCACGACGCGGATGCCCTTCCGTTCGTTTAGCTTTTGCACTGCCTGCCGTAAGTTGTCCGCCCGGTCCCCCAAGTTGGAACCAAGGGCGAGATACGACCGTACCGTCATACGTTCATGTCCTCTCTTCTGCGCGTCATCTCGATGGCAACCGAGTCGTATTGGCCGTTGATGGGCGGGTTGGGTTTCGTCACCTTCACCGTCACTTCCGCGATCGGGAATGACTGCAACAGTTGGCCGGCAATGCGGGCCGTCAACGCTTCCACCAGGTTGTATCGCTCTGTTTCGACGATTTTTCGAACACAATCAAAGATATCGGCGTAATTGACCGTATCGTTTAGATCGTCGCTGGCTCCGGCGCGGGACAAGTCCAACGCCAGCACCAGATCCACGTAAAAACGCTGCCCGAGCTGGGCCTCTGCTTCGAAAACGCCGTGATAGCCGTAAAATGACATGCGGTTAAAGTAGATTTTATCCAACAGGGAGGCCTCCCTTGCACATCGCGTCCATCATTGTGACGACCCGCTTCATTTCCTTGACGTCGTGCACCCGGACGATGTGGCAGCCCTTCGCTACGCCCAGGGCGACGGTGGCAGCCGTACCCTCCATTCGGTCATGCACCGGCAGGTCGAGCACCTTGCCAATCATCGATTTGCGCGACGTGCCGAGCAGCACCGGATAGCCGAGCGCGACCAGATCGTCCAGGCGGCGCATCGCCTCCAAATTTTGGTCCAGCGTTTTGGCAAACCCGATCCCCGGATCGAGGATGATCTGCTCGTCGCGGACACCAGCCTCCCGCGCGATGCGGACCGATTCCCGCAGATCGCGCACCATGTCGCAAAAGAAGCGGGAGTAGGCCATGTCTTCCCGGTTGTGCATCAAAATGATCGGAGCATCGTAGCGCGCGGCAACCTGGGCGATTCGCCGGTCCCGTTTGGCTCCCCAGACGTCGTTGATGATGTGGGCGCCGGCTTTGATTGCCTGCTCCGCCACTTCAGACTTGTAGGTGTCAATGGACAGCGGGACCTGCACTTCCTCCACCAGCGCGCGGATGACCGGCATGACGCGCTCCAACTCTTCCTCCAGTCCTACTTCCACAGCACCGGGGCGCGTCGACTCTCCGCCGATGTCAATGATGTCCGCTCCCGCTTCCACCATCGCGCGGGCCCGGGCAACCGCCTGATCCAGGTCCACGTACCGGCCGCCGTCGGAAAAGGAGTCGGGCGTCACATTCAAAATCCCCATCACCAGGGTCCGCTGTCCCAACGGCAGCACATAACGGCCGCAGACCAGTCCCCGTCGCTGCCGAAGCTGCCGACGCATGGTCAATAGCTCCAACACTTCCTGTGCCGCTTCCAGCAGGCTTCCTTCCTGATCCGGCAGCCGGTGCAGCAAGCCCTCCAGCTGACCTTGTGTCGCCTGGATCAGAATGTCGGCCACTCCGGACGAAGCCGGATTGTCGAGGACGACTGCATCGCCTCCGCACGCCTGTACGCTTGTCCGCAGCAGTCGTGCAGCTGCCGGCGACAGACGTTCCAGGTGGATCAACAGCGGTTCTCCCGCTACGGCCAGCCGCTCCAGGTCGGACTCGCACACGTTTCGGTCAGACAGTTCCGTCGCCAGTCCGGCCCGGCTCCGGCCGTGTATCACAAATGGATTGTGCTTCATCTGCCTAGCTCCCCTTCAGTTGTCAATGACAAGGTGGCATGTTGATTGATAGCATACCATACTTACCTACCGGACGCTACCGATTCGCGGTAGGCGCAGCGCAAAGCACGGGTGTATTCCCCGTACGAAGCCGGCACCGGTCGGCCGTCGATTGTGCTCACCGGCACGACCTCCTGCACCGAGTTGGTGACAAACACTTCGTCCGCCTGCACCAGCGCATCCGGCCGGTACCATCCCTCTTGGGCGGGGATGCCGAGCTTTTGCGCCAGTTTCAGCACATGGCGCCGGGTCACGCCGTCGAGAATGCCTGTGTCCGTGGAAGGCGTGTACAAGTGGCCGTTGGTCACCCAAAACAGGTTGCTGACGATGCCCTCTGCCACATAGCCTTCCCGTGTCAAAAACAACCCTTCCACGTCCGGCTGTGCTCCCAATTCCAGACGGGCCAGCGCGTTGTTTATATAGTTGTGCGATTTGAACCGCTGATGACCCTCCGCCGTCTGGCGCGGTACGGACAGCGTTTGCAGTTTCTTGGGCCGGGGCGGTTCCGTCAGGGGCGGCACTTCTTTTGCAAAGATGAAGAGCGACGGCCTCACATACTCATCCGACGCCAGGCCGACTCCCTCCGGCCCGGCTGTCACGCTGAGCCGCACATACGCGTCGGCCAGCCCGTTGGCATCCGCCGTCCGCAGGATCGCGTCAGCCAATTCCTCCGCCGTCCACGGCGCTTTGATGCGCAGCGCCAACAGCCCCGAACTGAGCCGGGCGTAATGGTCGTCCCACAGAAAGAGGCGGCGCTGGTAGACGCGCACCGTTTCAAACAGGCCAATTCCGTACAGGAAACCGTGATCCAGGACGGACACCGACGCCTGTTCCGCAGGCATGATTGTTCCGTTTACGTAGATATGCATTTCGCGCTCGCTCCCGACAATCGGTATTCGAGTTCATCATACCACATTACGTCCTGCCTCAGCGCTCTTTCCGCGCACCGTGTACGGTGCATCATCGGGGATGGCGACATGGTAATCCCTACAAAAGAAAAAAGGCAGTACGCACGGGACGCACCGCCTTTTTCTGCCGGATGGCTGTTGATTGGCTTCAACGCTTCTCCCCGTTTTTTACGGAGACATCCAGCCCTTGTATTTTCTTTTCCTCGTCGTCGTTGGTCAGTTCCCTGGCCGCCAACTTGAACTCCGTCAACGTCCGGCCAAAGGCGCGGCCGATCTCCGGCAGCTTGCTCGGTCCAAAGATGACCAGGGCGATAATCAGAATCAAGATAAGCCCGGGGATACCAATGCTGGATAACATGTCAGGCTACACTCCCTCGCAGATTAAAAGCCGGTGATGGCAATGACGCCAGGCAGAGCTACCGAGCTGCCGCCTTTCGGCCAGTGGCTGGTCGGCCGGTCGTAGGACGTCAGGTTTTCCCCCGGATGCTGCACGGACAGGAACAGCGTCTTTTCGTCCGGGGTAAACCACGGGCCGGTCATCTCCGCGCCGACCGGTGCAGATGCAAACTGCACCGCTTCCCCTTTGTGGTCTCCGGAGGTCGGGATCAAGTAGACGCCGTTGTTGCCGAATGGCGTGTAGATGCCGCTGTTCATGGACGATGACGAAATGTCGGTCACCACCCAGAGGTTGCCTGCGCTGTCAAACGCCATGTTGTCCGGTGCCGCAAACCCGCTCTGCGGACCGCCGGCGGCAAAGATTTCAAAGGTAAATGCGGTGCCGGCATGATTGCCGTCCTGTTCAAACAGGCGGACGATCTGGCCGTAGAAGTTGCCGTGCTTTGCGTTGTTCGTCATGGCGATAAAAACGCTGCCGTCGATCGGATGCACCTCGACGTCTTCCGGCCGGTCCATCGGGGTGGCCCCTACAGCTTTGGCCGCATCGCGGCAGTTGACCAACACGTCGGCCTGGGAGGAAAACAGCGGTTTGCCCGCGCTGTCGGTCGCCTGCTGCAGCACCTCGTTGGAGGCATAGTCCAGCGCAATCCAGGCGCCCTTGCCGAAGTTGGCCACGTACAGCGTACCTTCTTCCAGCAGCTTGGAGTTTTGTTTGCCCGCTTTCGGGTCGTATTTGCCTTTGGAGACGTATTTGTACACGTACTGGTCGTTGGCGTCGTCACCCATGTAGACGACCAGCTGTCCCGTCGGCGCGATCACCATGGCCGTATTTTCATGGGAAAAACGGCCCAGGGCGGTATGCTTTTTCGGCGTGGATGCCGGATCAAACGGATCCACCTCCACCACCCATCCGTAGTGGCGGCTGTCCGGCAACTTGCAGTCGTTCACCACGTCCTGGAAGTTTTCTTCGCAGGAGAGGATGGTGTTCCACAGCGTCACACCGCCGGAGCAGTTTGCAAACGTGCCGGTCACTTCCTTGGCGATGGACGCGGCCGGGCCGGTCAACACGTGTTTGGTCAAACCGCTGACGCGGCGACCGTAGGCGGAGTCGCTGACCAGCTTCCACCTGCCGTTTTCCTTTTTCACTTCGATCACCGACCCGCCCAGCGCATACAGGTACTTCCGGATTTGCTCCGCCGTTCGCCGGTTCTGTTTTGGATCGGCGTTAAGCGCGTCATAGCCGGTGACGTAGTATTCCAGTTCGCCCAGATACTCGTGATTTACCCACAGGAGGCCGTGGTCCGACCTGCCGTCAATCGGGAGGAAACAGGTGAAGTCAGCGTTGAAGCCAAACGTGTCGCCTGCCTTGTTGATTCTGTCACCGTAGACAGCCACGACGTCGTATCGAAATCCTTCGGGCAGCACTACATCGTCCTTGGTGGTTGGCCGGATCGGTTTGAACTTTGGGGAAAACTTGTGCTTTTTTGCCTCCAGCCCGAACAGGTGGTCGGCCGTTTTTCCGGAGAGCGATTCACCCGCTGCCAGCGCCGGTATGCCGGTCGCCAGAGAAGCCAGCGCTGCCGCACCAGCGCCGAGATATGTCAAAAACTGTCGCCGGTTCACGTCCATTGCACATTCGCTCCTTTACGTTACGCATCTGTTACGTCGATTGTACAAGCGAATCGTCGACATTCGGTTAATTCCGGATAAATGTTGTGTTAATCTTTGGTCTATTGAATAAAAAAGCGCCCGAGTGCATCAGGCGCTTTCACATTATCGTTATCCTGCTGCTTGTTTCGCATACGTATCCAGGAAGTTTTGCAGTAGCTGTTTGCCGTACTGGGTAATGATCGATTCGGGGTGAAACTGCACGCCTTCGATCGGGTAATGGCGATGGCGCACGGCCATGATCTCCCCTTCCTCCGTACGCGCGGTCACTTCCAGCACGTCGGGCAGGCTCGCCTCCTCCAAAATCAGCGAGTGGTAGCGCGCCGCCGTAAATGGAGAGGGAATGCCGCGAAAAATCGTCTGGCCGTCGTGATACACCTCGGACGTCTTGCCATGCATCAGCCGCTCGGCACGCACCACCTTGCCGCCGAACACCTGACCGATCGACTGATGGCCCAGACATACGCCCAGCATCGGAATTTTGCCGGCGAAATAACGGATGGCCTCCATGCTGATGCCCGCCTCATTGGGCGTGCACGGCCCCGGCGAAATCATCAGGTAGTCCGGCGCGAGGCGCTCAATCTCCTCCAGCGTAATCTTGTCGTTGCGGACGACCCGCAGCTCCTCGCCCAGCTCCCCCACGTACTGCACCAGGTTGTAGGTAAAGGAATCGTAGTTGTCAATCATCAAAATCATACGCTCAACTCCTCTCGACTCGCCTTTCTCTGCTCACTCAACTCCAATGCTTTCCACAACGCTTCCGCCTTTTTCAGCGACTCGACATACTCTGCCTCGGGACGGGAGTCGATGACGATACCCGCCCCGCCTGCACGTGGGCCATGCCGTCCTTGACCACCATGGTGCGGATGGCGATGTTGACTTCCACGTCGCCATTAAACCCGAACCAGCCAATCGACCCGGTGTAGACACCCCGTTTGACCGGTTCCAGCTCCTCGATGATCTCCATCGTCCGCACTTTGGGCGCACCGGTGATCGTCCCGCCGGGAAATGCAGCCGCGACCGCGTCAAACGCGTCTTTTCCCTCCGCCAACTCTCCTTCCACATGGGAGACGATATGCATGACGTGGGAGTACTTTTCCACGACCATGAACTCGCTCACCCGTACGCTGCCGTACCGGCATACACGGCCGAGGTCGTTGCGCTCCAGATCGACCAGCATGACGTGTTCCGCCCGCTCTTTTTCGTTCTCCACCAGTTCGCGCACCAGTGCCTCGTCTTCCGCGTCGTTTCTTCCCCGCGGGCGCGTGCCGGCGATCGGCCGGGTGCTGACTGCGCCGCCCTTTACCTTGATGAGCAGCTCCGGCGAACCGCTGACCAGTTGAAACTCGGGGAAGTGCAGGTAGCCCATGTACGGCGACGGGTTTAGCTTGCGCAGCACGCTGTAGACGTCGGCTGGCATCACCCGCATCGGCTTGCTCTGCCGCACCGAGAGGTTCACCTGAAACACGTCCCCTTGGGCAATGTACGCCTGCACGCGGCGCACCGCCTCTTCAAACTGTTCCTGGCCAAATGACACCTGGGCCGGGGTGGCCGACTCCAGCGGCCGCTTGCGCAGCGCGTCCCAGTCGGTATCGTCCGCCTGTGCGTCCCGGGTCAGGGATGTAAGCTCTCGGGCCCGCTGTGACAGGCACTCCGCCGCGTCGCGGTACGAATCTTCCGTCAATCCGCTCGTCGGCAGGTGCGTCAGGCAGTAACATTCCCGCGTCGCATGATCAAAGACAAGAAGGTCTTGCACTATCATAACATACAGGTCGGGCAGCCGTAAGTCGTCTGCAGCGATCTGCGGCAGGGTCGGTTCAAAAAAACGGTTCATGTCGTAACTAAGGTATCCCAATGCGCCGCCGCAAAAGTCGGGCAGACCCGGCACAACCGGCGTCCGGTAGCGGGCCAGCAGCTCACGAAGCGCAAACAGCGGGTTTTCCCCTGTTATCCGTTCAGTTTGGCCGTCAGCGAATGTGACCGTGGTTTGCAGGTCCTTGCTCTGCATCACCGCGACGGGCTGCCAAGTGAGATAGGTAAAGCGGCCGGCTCGTCCGCTCTCCAAGAGCGCCGCTCCCTCCAGTGAGGGCTGCAGGGCATTGAGCAGTTCCCACGGGTCCAGGTTCTCCGGCCAGGCGAGGCGTACAGCAAGCGGGACGTACGGATACTCGCCAGCATACTTCTCGATGTCGGTAAAGGATGGCAGGATCAAATCAATTCACGCTCCGTCATTCTGCTTTCTCGCCTCCAGCATATCACATTCACCGGGGATGTTTCGCGGTTACTTTTTGGCTGCGCGGAACGAATCGCATGAAATAAAGAACGCCGGCCGCAAGCCGACGTTTCATTTGGTCCAACGCTTCTTTCCGTCTTATTCTTCAAACTGATACAGCGGGGTGGACAGGTAGCGTTCACCGTTGCTCGGAATGACCGCCACTACTTTTTTGCCCCGACCCAGCTTCTGCGCCACCTTCAGCGCGGCAAAAATAGCCGCACCGGAAGAAATGCCGCCGAGAATCCCCTCGTTGCGGGCAACGCGTCGTGCCGTTTCGAAGGCTTCCTCGTTTTCTACCTTGATGATCTCGTCATACACATTGGTGTCCAGAATCGCCGGTACAAAGCCGGCTCCGATGCCCTGAATCTTGTGCGGGCCCGGTTTTCCGCCGGACAAAACGGGCGAGGCGGCCGGTTCCACGGCGACAATGTGGACATGGGGGTAATGTTCACGCAGCAGTTGACCAACGCCTGTGATCGTCCCGCCGGTGCCGACACCGGAAATAAACGCGTCGATCCCGCCGATTTCTTTTGCCTGCTCCAAGAGTTCCCGACCGGTCGTCTCCCGATGCACTTTCGGGTTGGCCGGGTTGTTGAACTGCTGCGGCATGAAATAGGAAGGATTTTCTTTCACCAGCTCTTCCGCCTTGCGAATGGCGCCGCCCATGCCTTCGCTGCCCGGTGTCAGCACCAGCTCTGCTCCGTAGGCGCGCAGCAGATTGCGCCGCTCAATGCTCATCGTCTCCGGCATGACCAGGATGGCGCGATATCCTTTGGCTGCTGCCACCATGGCCAAGCCGATCCCGGTGTTGCCGCTCGTCGGTTCGATAATCGTGTCTCCCGGTTTCAGTTTGCCTTCCGCCTCAGCAGCTTCGATCATCGCCAGAGCAATCCGGTCCTTGACGCTGCTGCCCGGATTGAAAAACTCCAGTTTCAGGTAAATGTCGGCCATATCAGCGCTGACGACGCGATTCAGCTTCACCAGCGGCGTATACCCGATCAGGTCCGTAATGGAATTGGCGACACGCATCGTGTCAATCCCCCTTTTTATAACCTAGTAAAATGCTAGGTTTTATTGGCATAATTATAACAAGGTGTGCCTAGGCCGGTCAATGAGGCATTTGCCCAGATATCTGGGCGCCGACCGCCTTGCGCAATCGTTCCAAAACGATCGCCACCGGGTAAAGGCGGTCGACGAGCGGTACCCTGGTTTACATCTCCTGCATGATCTCTTCCAGCGCCGCTTTATCGTAGTGGTAGCGCTCGTTGCAGAAGTGACAGTGGACCTCTGCTTCGCCCTTTTCTTCAATCAGGGCCGTCATTTCCTCTTTGCCCAGGCTGACCAACGCCTGGCTCACCTTTTCCGGCGAACAGGTGCAGCGAAACTGAATGTCGGTCCGGCTGAGAATTTTCGGCTCGTCCAACACGCGCTCCAGAATCTGTTCCGGCGTCAGACCTTCCCCGATCATCCGGGATACCTGCGGGAGCTGCCCCAGCCGTTCTTCGATCCGGCTCACTACCTCGTCCGGCGTACCCGGCAGGAGCTGCAGAATAAACCCTCCGGCGGCCAGCACGGAGCGATCTTCCGGATTGACCAGCACACCCACGCCGACCGCAGACGGGGTTTGCTCCGAAGTGACAAAGTAGTAGGTGAAATCCTCGCCAATTTCACCGGAGACAATCGGCGAACTGCCCCTGTACGGCTCCTTCATTCCCAGGTCTTTGACCACGTACAGAAACCCGTCGGTGCCGACCGCGCGGGCCACATCCAGTTTGCCCTTGTCGTTCAGTTCAAAGTGAACGTGCGGGTTGGTCACGTAAGCGATGCCTTCCCCGTGGGCGTTGGCCTCGGCGATAATCTGCCCAATGGGCCCGCCCCCTTTTACTTTGACGGAAAGCCGCTCATCTCCTTTCAGCATGGCCCCCATCATCAACGTGACGGTCAACGTCCGCCCTGCGGCCGCCGTCGCCGTGTTCCACATGTCGTGGCGGCGTCTCATTTCTTCAACAATGCCGGTCGTCCGGGCGGCAAATGCGCGCACATGCCCGTTATACCCGGTCGCCCGTATCAAATAATCGCTCATGCAGCGATCCTCCTTTTGCCATGACGTCTGCAAGAAGTAGTGTACCACAAGAAAACCGATGCCGCTCAAGCCAAGCGTGCAGCGCGGCGCATGGACAGATTTCCGACTCATCCGGGCGGTATCCATCACTTTGTCACACACTTTGAAGCAGCAGCTTGGCCAGTAATCGCCCCCAATCACAACAAGCCGGACAAGTCGTGTCTGCAAAAAAAATCCCCTCGCAAACGGAGGGGGATGCGTATTCTTTATTATGAAGTGTTGTCACGTCAGGTATTCTTTGAGCACGCGGGAACACTTTTGCTTGCGCAGCCGATCAATGGTGGTCGCCTCGATCTGACGGATGCGCTCTCGAGTGAGGCCAAACATCCTGCCCACTTCCTCCAGCGTGTAAACATGGTCGTCGTACAGGCCGTAGCGCATGGCGATAATCTCCTGGGCGCGCGGGCTAAGACGTTCCAGCGCGGCTCGCATTTGAACGCGCAGATCGATCTTCTCAATCCAGTCTTCCAACGACGCTTCTCCGTCATCTACGATCTCCGCATAGCTCAGGCATTCGTCATCATGTTCAAATGAGTTGGGTTCGTCGTCCAGTTCAGCATCAATCGATTCCATTTTGAGCATCAGCGCATACTCAATTGCTTCTACTTTTTCTACGGGAATGTCCAACCAGTCGGCAATCTCCTGCCGATCCGGCGTGCGGTTCAGCAGGTGGGCCAGGTGAGTCACCTGCTTTTGATAGTGCCGAATCTGCTCATGCATGTGGACGGGAATGCGGATGAGCGCACCTTTATCGTTAATCGCGCGGGTGATCGCCTGTGAAATCCACCAGTGGGAATAATGGTAGAGACGGACACCTCGGTTCACATCAAACTTGTCAATGGCAGTAAACAGGCCGATAGTTCCTTCCTGGATCAAGTCCATAAACGGCATGCCCTTTTGTAAATGGCGCAGGGCTGTGCTGACCACATAGCGCAAATAGGCCCGCACCAGCGTCTCCCGGGCGCTCAAATCCCCGTCACGCTGATAGCGAACCAGGCAGTCCAGCTCTTCCTCTTTGTCCAACATGGGTGTTGCAGCGACGCTTTCCAGAAACAGCAGGGTTGACGTGTCGGACCGCAACGAGCGGGGCACGGTAATACCCAACTGCTTTTCGACTTCCCGCCAGCGACGGGGAGTAGACTGGAAAGTGGAGGTACTCACAGTCATATGCAACCCTCACTTCTCTGGAATGGATATTCACGTTGAGGTACAAGCCAGTTGTTCTCGGATGCGTTATTGTATGCGTATTTCGACAAAGCCTGGGTAATTCCTCCCTGTTTACAGAATATTAATGTTAGTATTAGCAAATAGTTGATGGAATCGCTTGCATTTTTAGGTATTTTGCTTTACACAAAAAGCATCCCGAAACGACGGGATGCTTGGAGAAAAACGTCGAAAATTCGCGATATCTCCAGCCGGCATTACCGCTTTAGCTCCTCGACGCTGACGACGGGAAAGGCGTGAGCGGGCAGTAACGGCAGAAACGGACGCTCGTCCACGTACGCAACGACCACATGAGAGGGGCCTACCATTGTCTTCGGAGCAAGCCGGAGTTCCTCCCCGCGCTGGGTCACCACCACAATCTGCAGATGACCGCCAGACGGACGCTCTGCGCCGGTTATTGCCTGCTCCAGGTGCAGAGCAGCTCCGTCGTACCGCAGCCGGAGCTGCAGATCCTTACGCCAGGAACGAAAGTCGACGTAATGGCGCACAAACCGCAGCGGATCGGTAGTGACGCTGTCGGCGGCCGGCAGGTAGCTGCTGCCTTCCCGGCGATAGCCGCCATTCTCCCGCATGCGCTGGTCAAAGCGGAGCAGCGCCTCTTCCTCGACCAGATCAATGACGCCCTCTGTCTTCAACACTGGCTCGACTGCAAAGGTAGCGTGATGGTTGGCCAGTTCCAGCAAGGTTTTCACTTCTGTCTTTTTCTGCATGGCAATGTCGGCGTCGACGACAAACAACCCCACCAGCAGAAATAACAGCAGAGCCGAAATGGACAGTACATTGATGCCCGTAAGCCTCCCCTCCCTTTTCAAACCGTTCGGGCAGCTAATTTCCCATGGGGGCCGCCATTCGATTGGGCAAACAGCTTTATTCGCAACCTGGTTTATAAATCGTAATCCATGATATTGATCGTCCCGTACCGCTCCACCCGCATCGTTTCGCTGCCTACAGGAAGCAGTTGAGTCAGGCGCGGATAGGGGATTTCCACCTGCAGTAAAAATTCATCTTCGTGACTCCACAATACTGGATCGGCCGCCCGCGTTCTGACGATGCTGACGGACAGCTCTGAGTCATGCAGGAAAAACGATTTTTCCGACAGTTCCCGCGAGACAAAGGAACGGACGTCAGCCAATACTTCTGCATCGCTGCCGCCCCCGTGATTGCTGACGTATTTGGCGGCGGCAGCGCTCACCTCCAGCAATTCGTTATGCGTCTGCACCACGGTATGAACCTGCAGGATACCCAGCGGGACCAAAAGAAGCACCATCACATTGAGAAGAACGGCCACAACCTGTCCCATCAGCCCGTCCCAAACCGCGTCACGTTTTCCAACAGGTCCCCGAAAAACCGCGTGCAGACCGAAAGGAGGTTGTCGGGGCCGCTCAACAGCAGGTGAACAGTTATAGGCAGGACGATCACCATCAAGGCAAGCACAGCAATGAGTTTGTTCACACTACCACCCCGGATCAAAGTATTCGGAGGGACGACTGCCCGTAAACAAGAACGCGGCATTGCCTTCCGCAAACTGATTCAGCCATTGGGCGACACGGGACGGCCGGACGGTGAGGGTAAGCGTGACCATTTCGTTTCGCTCCTTCAAGGCCCGCTGCTGCTCCGTTTGAGGCCAGCTCCCCGCAAACACGTCTCCCGTCACGTCCCAGCCCAGCTCCGCCATCTTTTGCCGGTAGTAATCGGCAAGGGCCGGATCGAGATAGCCGATATCCTGCATGTCATCCAGCACATCAGCGAAAATGCTGCGTGCGATCGCTCGTTCCATGGTGTACATGTGGCTGGCCGCAACGGCGGAAAACAGCACAATCATGACAGACAGGCAGATGAGAAATACCTTTGTCTTGACCATCTAAGCCGGTCAGCGATCGTTCAATGAAAGCTGAACGTCGCTGACCTGTACACCCTTTCCTGTTGGGTTTGATACAACTGTTTTGAGGGATCGCTCCCCCATATAAACGCGCATAGACTGCCAACCATGACCAGGATGATGAGAAACGCCTGCAGATTGAGCATCAGTTGCTGGAGTACGGAGTGCCGTCCTGCATTTCGAACTGCACCCGTTCGCTTCTGGTGTCGTATTTGAGCGAGCGGACCGAATTGTTGATGCGTTCCGCCGATTGGTTGGCTGATGGGCTGAGCTCGTTTCCGTAGGAACTGACGCCGATGCCAAGCACCATGACACACGCCAGGAAGATAAAAAACATTTTGGACATACGAAACACTCTCCTTACATGATTTGATCAGGTTGACAAACTGCCGAAAACATGAGCGGGGGAACCGGTTTGTCCTAAGGGATGGCCTGGTTTATCCAATGAACCGCCCTGTCGCGCAAACCGCCCTCATGTACAATCGAGCCGTTTACCTTTGACAGACTGGATACGATAATGCCCAGTGTCAATACAATGCAGATGAGAATGGAAAAGAGCTTAGTCATGTTGCTGCCCCTACCTTACGTCAAGTATTTGTCGAGAATCTCGGTAAGCAACTTGTACCAGGGAAACATGGCTACCAACAATCCAATGTAGAAAGCCGGGTAAACGATCACGCTGTAGCCAATCCCCAGCGATTTGATCTGCTTGCGGTGACGATACATGCGTCGATGATCGACCGCCCACTCCAACCGCTGCATGGTGACAGCCATCTGCCCCTCGCTTAGGTGCTCGACCGTCCTCATGCTGGACACGAGCATGACCGCGTCGTCCACACCAAGCCTGCGCTTAAACGTCTCCAGTGCTTCCTCGCGGTCCTTGTTCCACTCTGACAACGTTGGCAGGTACTCCTTCAGCTTGCGCGTAGGCCGTGCTGCCTTGACCATCGCATTGTATATGGGCACCTGGTTTTCCAGCAGATTTACGTATCGGTTGACGAAGCGGGCGATATCGGTGCTGAGCACTTCCTCGCGGTACCCCGCCCACATCTTTAAGCCGACGTACGGCAGCATAAAACTGATCGCAGACGCCACAATCAGGGAAAACAGCGGAAAAGACTCGCCTGCGCTCAGCATCCCCCACAACAGAATCAGCACACAAACGGCACTCCCGCTGGCAAGCTGCAGGAACACCCACTCCGGTTTTCCCCAACCAAACGGCCGGCCTGCTCGCGCCAGCAGTTTTTCCCACGCGCCGTCTTCCTCGGCGTTGACCGCCTTTTCCCACAAGCGGCGCCACTGCCCGGTGACAAACAGCCTGGGGCGGCGCATCGACGCCACCTGCTTGCCGATGGCAAACACGGCCACAAACACGAACAGGGACCCCAGCGTCAGGCAGACATACATGAGCAACAAGCGCATCAGCGATACCTCCGTCCCCAGATGAACGCTAATAAAATGGAAAGAGCCCAGACCGTTACCGCGAGCGACAGTATGGCCTGTCCGTCAGCGGTAAAGAAATACAGGCGGTATGAATCTTTCAGCAGGCTCTGGTTGTAAGGAATCAGACAGATGCAGATCAGGATGACCAGAATCAAGCTGACCCAGATCGCGTAAATCTCAGAGTTCCTTTCCTCTTTTTCGTCTTGTTGAATAAACATTTCGTTGGTCAATCGATTCAGTGCGCTCTGAATGTCCTCCGTCTCGCCTTCCAGACCGCTGGCCGCATACATGGCAAAATCGTGGGCCCACGGGTGATTAATCCGCTCGGCGAAGATCTCCACCGCCCGGACGGGATTTCCTCCGTCCGACAGATGGTTGTTGAGCAGCAGCAAATCGGGCAGCAGCTCTTTCGGACATTCTTCCACCATATCTCGAAACGTCAGGATAATGTTTTTCCGGCTGCTGTAATAACGTGCAAACAGGTCGACAAAGCGGCAAAACGCGCCAATTTTCTTGTTGATGCGCACTGTATAGCGGGCGTACAGCAGCAGAGTCGGCAGCAATACCAAGAGCACAAACAGGGACAGGGATACGACGATATTGCCAAGCAGGATGCCGGAAACAAACCCTGCAGCTCCCCCAATCAGCGACAGCAGAATATGGGCTTCCGGCGTACCGCCAGCGATCCCGCACCATTTTTCGTACCTCTCGTATATGATGCGGTTTGTTTTGTGGCGCAGCATCCTCTCTCGCCACACGGCCACCGTCTTGGGAAAGAAGACGTTGGGAGCGGACCAGGTACGGTACAAATGAAGTCCGAGCAGCCAGAACCCGGCAAACAGGCAGACAGACATGGGAATAAACAGCAGGTGTTTCATAGCATCCTTCCCATATCGATGAGACGTAACTCCTTTAAGACAGCCAGATCAGCCCTGCCCACGTGGCACATGTATTCCACCAAATGTTCGTCCAGCTTCTTCCCGGTCCATTCATAAGCACCTGTCTGCCTGTTGCGAAAGACAAGCGGCACGGACTCAACCCGGTTCATCACGTCGTTCCATTCGCTGACATGTATGGCGTCGATATAGCGGTGTCCATTATTCCGATAGGTCAGTGAATTGACGAAATTGACTGCCCGACTGATCCTCTCCTGGGTCAGTTCAATGCTCCGTCCGCCATATTGATAAACGAGGTCGGTCAAGTCTTGCAGTGCCTTGTGTGGAAATCGTTCATGCATGGCGGCGATCGTAGCGTCTGTTCCCCGCACGCCGGCGTTGACAAAGTGATACGCTTCGATCGGCTCCCGTATCTCCCCGATCAGAATCGTGTTGGCGGTGGTCCGGTACATGTCCTTGAAGCAGCTTTCCAATTCGATGCCGATCTCTTCCACGTTTTGCAGTTCGATCACCTCGCCCGGCCAAACATCACCAAATCTCATTTCATGTTCACTTTCAAAAAGCGTGACGTACTCGGTTTGAGGGTCTTTCAGTTTTAACATGCAGAGCATCAGCGTTGTCTTGCCTGCTGCCATCGGTCCGATCACCAGGACGTTGCTTCTGCCGTACACCTGCTGCTCCAGCAAAAGCTGCACCCTTTCGTCAAACGTGGGCAGCGGCTGCATTCGCAATTGGTCCAGCGAAAACGAAGGCGTGGTAAAGCGGCGCACAATGATGGTCGGCACCCGGGAATAGGGAAAGGTGAACATGGTCAGCCTGGCTTTCAACGAATCGAGATACCCGCTCAAGCGCGGCTTTTTTTCGTGAAAGGTCAGGCCGGCGGCATTGGTCAGCTTTTGCTGAAGCGTCTCCACCTCCGTCCAAGTGGGTGTGTACGGCAGGCTCTTTTTTTGCCCCTGCTCGATGTACGCCACCGGTCGACCTGCTGACACCCGTACCTCCTCCACCCATGGCGACAAATGCAGGACGGCATCCAGAATTCCCCACCCGTACGTGGCAAACAACAGCCCTTCGTATCCGTTGACATGCGGCAGAATTTCCTCGGTTACCGGCCGCTTCAGCACTTCTTCAAAGTAATGCTGCAAACGCAGGATGACATGGTTGTGGCTGTTCCGGTCGCCCATCTCCGCGAGGGTCAATATCCGCTGCATCTCCATCTTCTCCTCGGGAGTGGTGCCAAAGTGGTTCAGGTAGTCGCGGGCTGCTTGCTTGAGGTCTTCCACATCCTTGAGCTGCGATGCGTTCCATTGTCGGATAGCGGTTTTCATCGGCAAACCACAGCTCCTTCGTCCGCATGTACCGCATCCACCATCGCCTGCAGGCTGGTGACGTACGGCTTGGGCGGAAAGATTTCTTCCACCAGCACGCTGTGACTGCGGTGCGATTGAATCAGCCGGGCATTGGAAATGCGCGGCACCACTCCATATACGGAGATTCCTTCACCGATGCGGTACGTCTGCCCCTTGTCCAGATGACTGAGCATCACCTGATACTTCACCCCCCGCTCTGCCCAGGCATGAATCCACGCCTTTGCGTTCTCGATGCCAAACGGATCAGCCCGCACAAAAAACAGATTGCGGTCGGACTCGTAAATCAACCGGTGCAAGGCCTCCGTCTCCGGAAAGCAGTATCCCCAGTCGATGTAGATGTAATCGAACTGCTGGCGCAGGGCCGTGAGCAAATTGGAGATCTCTCCGCTTTTCCAGTTGCATGTGGCGCTGGCATAGTAGAGGTTGGGCAAGTGGCTGATCTGTTTGCAGCCTCGCTCCCACTTGCGGGCCAGCGCTGTGCGCATTTCCAGCAGGTCTGGCCGAAACAACGCCAGATGATGCAGCTGCAGCTTGAAAAAACGGGTCAAATCCGGCTTTTGCGCGTTCATGTCAAGAACGACGATGCGCTTGTCGGGATTGCGCTTTGCCAGCAGAATCGGATAATTGATGCAAAACGTGGTGATGCCTGAGGAACCGTAGCTCATCAAAGTGTAGACAATGCCGTCGCCCTTTGCGGCGGGCAGTTCCTCGATTTGCTGCGTAACGCCCAGTATCAGCGCGATTTTTTCCCGGATCTCCTCCTGGTTGAGAGTGGCCGGAAGGATGTACAATCCGGCTGGATCGATTTTCTCCATGACTGTTGCGATCAGGGATTCATCCTTGTACAAAGGCACGATGATGACGGGCACACCCTCCGGGAGAACCTCCTGCACACGCGGCAGCCACTCCCAGACCGGTTCGTCAAACATTTCGGAAAACAGCACCGCTGCTTCCGGTCGGTACAGTTTGGCGAGGCGAAAATACTCTTCGGCCGACTCTGCAACCAGCGACTCGCATTCCGTCGGCAGGTAGGTTTTGACCAGTGATTTCATCGGAAAACATACAAGGGTTCTCATGGGGTCCGATCCTCCGCATCGGAAATTTGACCAATCTGAATGGTCCCGTACATCATGGCTTCGCTCAATGCGACATACTGCTGATCGGAAAGGTTGAAGCCGATATAAGCCGTCAAGGCGGTCGGCTGCGCACGGTAGTCGCGGTAACGCTTTTCCCCGTTCAAGAGCGGTTTTTCCCGGGAGCCGTTAAACACAGCATCCATGTGATCGGGGCCTGGAAGCATGCTTGGCTTCAGCGTGTATATCTCCGTACCGTTGCTGTCCTTCACCGTTGCCAACCGGCTTTCAAACAGCAGGTCGGCCGTCGCGTTCGTCTTGCGAAAATGCGTCGGTTCGGGCAAATGCTCCAGCTCCGTCGGCGGCTTGTACTTTACCCAAATCTTGACGCGGTCCCCTTTTCGCAGCTCGGTGATGGGTTCGATAGACGTCAGCGGAAATTCGTAGCGAGCCTCCCCCTTTTCCGGCAGCAGTTGCGTATCGGTCAGCTTCTGTTTCAGCACTTGTTCCCCGGCGTAGATCGTCTGGGAACTGCGTTTTCCCAATACGCTCTCCAGCGATTGAAAAGACCCGGGCAAAATCTCGTCCACTTCTTCCTGAACCAGCACCACGTCCTCTCGCGTGATCGGTTCAAAGGGGTCGATCTGTTTTCCTTCGGCCACCTTTACCACCGGCGCAAACAGCCGTTCAATGGCCAGCGCGTCGATATACCGGGTCGCCGCGTAAAAGCAGGAACCGGCCAAGAGAAACGAGAGCAAACTGATGAGCAGCAGCGTCTGCTTTTTCATAACATCCTTCCCTTTTCCGAGTGTAGCAGCGGTAGGAACCGATGTTCCTCCTCCGTGTACAGCTCCAGCAAGAGGCTGGCTTTTGCTTGGGCAGCCGCCGTTTTCTCGCTGTCGATCAGGGGAATGACCGCGTCAATGCCTGGAGCAAAACGTTCGCTGTTCCAGAGCGAGATGGTTCCTTCCACCTTTTTCATGATGGCGGAGCGGCTCAGATATTCGTTCCATTTGTTTGCGATCAGCCTGATTTTTTCGCCGTGTTTCTCCCACCACGAGGGCGTTTCTTCTGTCAGAAACAATCGGGTAAACCTGGCCAGGTCGGAATCGAACACGACCCAGATTTCGTCAGCCAGATCCATTACCCGGACGGCCTGTTCTTCTTTCCAGCGCGAAGACAAATCGATGACGACCGTGGCGCTCTCTTTGGTCATTCTCAGCAGCCAGTCCGCCGTGTCGGTCGGAGTTGATGATTCATTCGACAAAGGGGTATCCACCAAGATGCGCAAGTGATTGGATTGCATGAGGAGCACGGATGCGGATGAGTTCTTGAAGCGATGATGCGCTCTGCGTTCGCAGTCGAGCGCGAAGTAATAATAGGAAGCGGTACCGGGCAGTTCGCACAGCGTGACGGAAACTCCGCTGCCGGCCAGCAAAAACGACGCGTTGGCCGCCAGGAAACTGGCGCCGGCCTGGGCGTACAACCCGGTTACGGCGATACAGCGGCGCACCGCTGCAGGTTGTTCTTCCGTCAAAGAGGCTGACAGTTTGTCCTTTAATGACTGCCACAATCGCTCTTCTTCCCGGGATCGGGCGTATTCCCTCTTCTCCAGTTCGCGGAACTGGGTGACGAAGCGGTTTACCTGCTGAAACATCGCTTACCCCGCCTGCGAACCCTTCTGATTCTCTTTCGTCAGCAGGTACTTTTTAAATTTTTCCACCATTTCCTTCATGGTCAGCGACTTGCGGTGATAGTAGTAGATTTTTCGGAGCCGTTCGCGCTCCTGCGGGGTGAGCTCCTGCTTTACCTGGCTGACCATGTCCTGCAGCAGGGCCAGTTCCACGTTGTTGGGCCTGCCTTTTCGCGGAGGGTTGGCAAAAAGCTGCTGCTGCTTCTTGTCAAACGCATTGGGATACTCCACCAGCCACATGTCCACCAATGATTCGATGTCATCGTACGTGCGAATCCCGAGCTTCATCAGGTATTTGAAGTAGGCGGGCAGCGTCCGTTCGCGGGCCTGTCCCATCTGCCAGCGCTTGATAAATCCCGTCGGCGTCGTCAACAGTTTGGTCACGTCCCGAATCAGTGCGCTGCGATTTTCCGACTTGTATTGCACAATCGCCTCCTTGACGAGCGAGAACAAAATGTCGTGGTAGTTGGCATCATCTGATCGGCTGCCGTACTGGAGCAGATACCAGTCTTCCACCGCCTGGTCAAAGTCTTTGCGGCATGTGGTTAACCGGAGCTGGTCTAGGTGTTCGTAAAAGCGATCCAGTCCGTAGCGGGCAACGAACTCTTCCTGGTAACTGCCGAACACGTACGCGATGAACACTTCTTTCAACTCTTCCAGTGAAATCAGGCAATTCGTTTGTTCGTAGCAGCGTTCGACCAATTCGATTGCGCTATTCACAATCACTTCAAATTACCCCCAATATTTACAAATTTATACATTTATAGACATTTTGCTACATCTCTCGCGCTTCGTCAAATTATTTTTCCATATCGGAAAAATGGGGGATGATCCGCCTCGCACGCACCCGTGCAAGGCGAATCCCGAGAGGTCTACTCCACGTAAAAGTAGAGTTCCTCTCCCGTCGCGAGCAGAAGAGCGATTCTTCCCCGCGCTCCATGACGGTTGGAGCACTCTCCATCGTCACTGCCCCGTCATTGAGTACAACTCTGCTTCCAAATCGGTGCACAGACTCGATCTGGAAGAAACCCTGCGGCATGCGGTCCAGCGACAGATGCCTGCCGGGTTTGTGCTTTTGGTAGCGGACTCGCCTGCCCAAAAGCAGCTCCACGTTTGCGGAGCATTTGTGGTGAGCTTCTACTGTTGCCATGCGCAACGCCTCCTTTTCTCACCAACATACGGCCGTTTCATGTGCTTATAAGCCTATGAAACTACCTTTACCGTATGAAAAGACAGCGCATGGACGCAAATAAATTTTACGGTTCGTTCCACAATTCAGGATCGGCCAGTTCGGGATACATGTCGGTGATCATGTCGAAAGGGGAGAAATACAGGGTATCGACCAGGATTTTCAGCTTGTACTTTCTCAGCAGGCTGTATGCCTGCTCCGTCTTTCCGAAGATGCGGGGAAGCTGCCGCAGGTCCTGCAGCTTCATCAGTTCGCGGCACATGTAGTCAAAGCAGATTTTGGCCCGTTCCTCCCCCTTGACACTCTGAAAGTACAGCGGTGGAAAGTGGCGGCGGACGCCCGCCAGCACTTCCCGGTACACCCACAGCACCTTTTGTTTTTCCGTCATTCGCGGAAGGTACGGATACGCGTATTCGACCATGTAGTAGACGTCCTGCGGCTTCGCCTCGATCGGCGGCTCAATGTACTCGCGGACCAGATGCAGTTTCAGTTCCTTGACGTCCTTGATGCTCATCTCCTTCCGCGCCTGCTCCGGTGTCCATTTTTTTACCTGTTCGATCGCGTACCGCAAGACAAGCTGCACTTTTTGCTTGCGGTATTGTGCATCTTCAAATTCGTACGGCGAAAAGCGCTTCTGTTCTCCGTTGAGAATACGCTTGTACCGTTCGACAATTCTTGACGGCACTGCTCCTCACTCCTGTCCCATTTCTGGAATATATTGTTACGTTACCATGCAGAAATAGGACAAAAATAACAGTTCACCCGCGCTTATCTGGTTCAAAAATCATAGATGCCCGACTGGGACGTTCTGTCCATCCCGGCTTCGACCTCCTGCCACAGGAGGGGAAGTTGGCTGAAAACCTCCACGCGTACGTGATAAATGCCCTGCCGGTACAAATGTTTTTGCTCTCCCTTTTGATGAATGATCACTGCTTCATCCGCCCGCCGTTTGATGGCCGGACTGTTCAGGCGCCACAGAATCTCCGCCTCCTCCCTCGCGCCGCGAACGATGTCGGCCTTGTTCCGCCTCGCTTCCCTCGTCGTGGCAAACAGATACGTCCGCTTGCTGCCCTCATCGTCGATGTACACCCACTTTCCTGCAGCCCGCGCCCCTTTGGACACGATGTCAGCCGTCTGCTGCGCCTGCATGCTCAACAATCCCGCCTGGCCTGTGAGTAGCAGCAGCGATACCAGTCCGCCCAGACAGAGGAGAAAAAAGAGCGCGGTCAACGTGATGGACCCGCGCTCATCAACCAATCGCTCGCTTATCCCGCGCAAGCGCATCAACTTCCTTCCTCCGCGTTTTCGATCATTACGTGGTAGCTTTCCGTCACTTCTTGCGGCGTGCCGGATGCCAGCAGGCGAAATGCGATCGTCGCCTTCGCCTCGACGTGATTTCCTTTTTTCCACGTCCCGCCCGTAAGCGACAGCCGCACCTCCCCCCACGTCATGCCAATGCCCTGCTCCAGCTCCGCCTCGCCCCGTTCCCTGGCGTGGTACTGCGCCAATCCGTAATTGGGCTGCACGGCGGCGATCCGCCCGGCCTCATAGGCGGCCTCCAGCGCTTTTTGCCGGTTGTAGAGAATGGTAAACTGGTCAAACGTAAATACAAACAGTATCCAGACGAGCGGAAACACCAGTACAAACTCCAGGAGCTGGCTGCCACGCTCGTCCCATACGAAACGGCTCCAACGTTTTTTCATCTGCTTACCTCCAGGCCGGCTGCAGCAAATAAGCGGCCAGCAGGAAAACCGCATAGGGAAAAACAAGGGCGGATTCTGCACGACCAGGCAGCCACAACTGCCGATGCGCGGTCCAGCCCGCCGCCAGTCCGTGCAGATTGAAGCGCAGCCGCCGCCACGTCTTCGGACGGCAGCAGACTACTGCCAGGCACAGCAGCAGCGAGTGCAAAAACAGCGGATACACCTCCGCCCAACTGGTCCAGGCGCCGACTGCCATCAGCAGCTTCTGGTCGCCCATCCCCATGCCTCGCACCGCGACCGGCCCGACCGTCAGCAAAAACGCCCCCAGCAATCCGCCCAACGCCAGCCATCCCGCTCCGCTCTGCCACTGATAAAGCAGACCAGCGGCCATTGCGGGCATGGTCAACCTGTTCGGCACCTTGCGGCAGCGCCAGTCAGTCCACGCAGCGGCCGCCAGCAGGGCGAACAAGACCGCCTCTTTCATTTGCTGAGCTTTTCCTCCAGTTCCTTCAACTTGGCGTCCTCCGCTTCCCCCAGGGTAGCCAGCGTGGGGATGATCAGGATCAGGATGACGGCGATGATAATGACCATCTCCACAATCGTGACGCCATCCTCCTCCCGGGCAAATCTGCGCACGTATTCGCGAACGAACGACATACAATCCCTCCTTTGCGGTGTGTATTATCACTCTGACAAAAGACAGCGGGCACCGCAAAAAAAAATTACAGCCGCGCGCCAATGCCCATGAATGCTGGCCCCATGACCAGGTACAGCAAAGGGACGCCCATCATCACGATTACAAACGGCAGCAGCCGGACGCTCAGCCGATTCATGTGGGCGGAAACCGCATCTTCCTGCTGGCGGACCTGCTCCTCCACCAGGACGGCCAGCATGGGAGCCACGCTGACGCCTTTGCTGATCGCCTCGTTGATCTCCAAGGCGATGGCCGTCAGCGTATCCACCTCCCAGCGAAAGGCCAGTTCCTCCAGGGCCTTGCGCCAACTGCCGCAGCGCTTCTCTTCCACTTCCAGCCTGGCAAGTTCGCGTCCCAGCCTCCCGTCAAAGCGGCGGGCCGCCTGTTTGACCGCTGCCTGTATCGGCATGCCCGCCTCGACAAGCGCCTGCACAATGCTAAAAAAGACCGGCACCTGTTCCGCCATTTCCGCCTTCGCCCGCTTGTCCGCCCATTCCAGGAGCAGGGTGGGCAGCAAAAACGCCAGGACGGCCCCCAGCATCGGCCAGGCAGCCAGCATACTCCACTCCCGCCCGCTGTACAGCCGGGCAGCCAGCTGCAAGGCCGCTCCCAGCAAGACGGCACCGCCCACTGCCTTGGCCAGGGCCACTTCCGTCACCGTGATCGGGGAGCGCAGCCGGTAGAGCATGTCCGCCGTTTTCTTTCGGTCCACGCCCGTCCATCGGCATAAACAATCCAGCCACCGCTCGCGCCGCTCCAACAGGCGTACGATCGTCCAGGAGGACCGCCGACGGCGAAACGATTCCGCCAAATGGGCCTGCCGCTCCCGCTCCAGCCGCCCAAACAAATCTCCCTCATCCGCAGCCGTCTTTTCCAGGCAGGCCGGCAGCCCAAACAAGAGCACGGCCACCCCGGCCAGCGCGCTGATCAACAACACATGGTCATCCTCCTTTGTGAATGCCTTTGCGGGCGAGGTGGCGAATCACTTCCCCGCCAATCAGAATGGAGAGCAGCGCGCCCAGAATGGACAGGCGTCCTTGAATCGTTGCCGTCAGCGGATCAAAATGGTGCGGATTATTTACGTACAAGGCGGTGACAAAGACAAACGGCATGACGCTCAGCACGTTGACCTGTGCCACGATCTGCGCCGTCGCCGCCCTCTGCCTGCGCAGCGATTGGCGGCGCCTGAGGATGGTGGCCGCCGCCAGATCAAGCGTTCTGGCCATGTCTCCGCCCATTTCCCGCTGAATCTGCACGATGGTCGACAAGTAACGGACATCTGGCGAGCCCGTCCGCCGGTAAAAGGCAGCCATCACCTGTTCCAGCGGCACCTGCGCCCGCAGCAGCTCCACCACCCGGCGGTATTCGTCCGTGACGGTCTTGTTCACGTACGGACTGGCCGCCACTTCTTCAAATGCGTGCAGGTAGGACGGAGAGGTGCGAAGCGAGCTGGCCATCAGGCGAATCGCCTTTACGTTATCCTCTTCAAACCGGTCTTTGCGCCTCGCTCCCAATACGCTGACCAGCCGCTCCGCAAACAGAATGCCGGCAGGCAGGGCGGGCAGCGCCAGCCACCAGGAACGCAAAATCTGCCCGCTCACTCCGTATGCAGCCAGTCCGAACAGGCAGACCAGCGCCACGTACTGATGGACCTCCATTCCTGAACCCGACCGCTGCAGCCGCTCATCCAACCGGTCCCACACGCTCTTTCGCTCCTTTTGAAGCTGTTCGACGATTGCGTGCCTGCCTGCCGATCCCCCCTGCCAGAAACGGCGGGGAAGCAGCAGCAGGACGATTCCCGTGCCTGCCCCGGCGGCAATCACCATCCCGATATCGACCATGATTTGTCCCTCCTACATTGGGATGGGCGTCGGAAAAAAGACTTGTTCCGCCTCTTCCGGCCGCAATCCCTTTTCCAGCCAGCGCCGCACCAGTTTCTCCGGCTTGTAGCCGGTCCATCTGAACTGTCCCACCACTTTGCCGTCCCGTATCCCTGTCGGTTCGTACACATAGATGTCCTGCAAATATACGCGTTCGGCAATGACCTGCCGAACGTTGCAGGCCCGCCGGATCAGCTCCTCGTGCGACTGACCGGTTCCCACCACTTCGGTGATCGCCACCACTTTGCGGCTGCCGTCCTCCTCGAACCGCTTGACCTGCACAATCAGGTCGAGCGCCGAACCGATCATCAAGTTGCGCTCCAACGAACTGTACGTCTCATCCGCTTTGCCGAACAGGATGGGCAGGGTGGAATCAACCAGCGCACGCGGCGAATTGGCGTGGGCCGTGCTCCAGCTTCCCGGGTGGTCGGTATTCATCGCCCACAGCATGTCGACAATCTCCCCTCCACGCACCTCGCCGACGATAATCACGTCCGGCCGTTTGCGCAGCGAAAGACGGACACAATCCCGGATGGAAAACCCGCCTTTTCCCTCATGGTTGGGCGGTTTGGCCAGAAAGCGGCGGACGAACGGATGCTGCAGTTTCAGTTCCAGCACGTCCTCGATCGTGATGATGCTCAAGTGGTGCGGCACGTATTGCGAGATCAGATTGAGCAGATGGGTCTTGCCCGACCCCGTCCCGCCACTGACCAGCCCGGATGCGCGGGACAAGCCGACCGCCCACTGCAAAAAGCGAAGCATCGGCTCGCAGATCGAACCGTAGGCCAAATAGTCCGCCTCTGTCAGCAAATCGCGGTGTTTGCGGATCGTCAGCATGTGGCCGTCCGGCGAAATGGAGCGGTGGGCTGCCGCGATGCGTGAGCCGTCTGGAAGCTGGGTATTTAATTCCGCCCTGGTTTCGTTAAACTCCCGACCCATCGAGGCGGCGATCTGCTCCAGCAGGCGGAGCATCTCCTCCTCGTCCCGGAACACGGGAACATCCGGCACTTCCAACCTTCCCGTGCTCTTGCGCTCCACCACCAGGCGGTCGTAGCGGTGAAACAGGATTTCCGTGATGTCCGGGTCCTCCAGCAACGGGTCCAAGGGGCCCCAGCCAATCAGCGAGCGCAGCAGCCGCTCCACCTCGACTTCCAAATGCGCGGAGGCAAGCGACGTGCTGGTCTCCAGCAGCAGGCGGATATCGCGGGACAGTTCCTCCAGATACGCCGGCTGATGCTTTTCCTCCCACAGCCGCTTTCCGTGTTTCTCCACAATTTGCGTCCGGACGGCCGCCTCTGTCTCCGCCGGTATCCGCTTGTCGCCGACCGGCTGCGGCATGTGCATCCGCTCGTTTAGCGTTTGCGGCGCGCGCGACGTTTCCCGCACATGGGATCGCAGGTCAAACCGCTCTCGTCCTGCCGTTTGAATCCCCAGCAGCGTTTTTCGGTCAAAATTCATCACGTTTCCCTCCTTACCGCCACAGCCATTTCAACAAGGCGGGCCGCTCTTTCGCTTTTCCCTTGACGCTGTCGTTTTTGGCTGAATCCAGCGGCAGCAGGATGCTGCCGAGCGCTTCGATCGCCTCTTTTGCCGCGCTTCTGCCGGGATGAAGCACCATGGGCGTCCCGGTGTTGATCGACTTTTTCACTTCCGCGTCATCCGGGATCGGGTGGATCTTTTGGCTCGGATGCAGGTGAAAATACGCCCGAATCTCGTCCAGTGTAAACATCTCCCGCTTCTGCATCCGGTTCATGCACAATTGAATCCGCTCCTCCGGATATTCCGCCTCCCGCAGCAGTTTTAACATCCGTTGAATATTTTCAATGGAATCTACGATGGGATTTCCGACCATCACCACGCGATCGGCAAAAAACAACGCCTGGATCGTCGCGTCCGTCGTATCGGGTGCCGTGTCGATCAGGATCACGTCGTACGCGCTGTGTTTGAGCGTTTCCAGCATCAGGTACAGGTGGTAGTCGCGAATCTCAAAACTGTGCCGGATGTCCCGCGGCGACGTGAGCACGTGAAGGCCCGTTTCCTCATAGGTAACGACGTACTTGTCCACCTCTTCGGGCTGCATCTTCACGGCCGCGACATACTCCTGCCACTCCTCGGGGCGTACGTCCAGCGGATCTTTGCCGTGACGGCGAACCAGTTCCTGCAGCCGGGCATCGATGTCCTGCACCCAGGTGAACAGGTTGGGCGAACGCGGCAGATTGAGCGACGTGGCAAACGTGCCCAAATCCAGGTTAAAGTCGACTGCCAGCACCCTGAGCGGCCGCCCGTCCCGCTTTTGCAGGGAAAAATAGACCGCCAGCTCCCGCGACAGAAAGGTCTTACCTACCCCTCCCTTGGGGCCGTAGACGGTAATCAGGTGCTTGCTCGACGAGCGGCTTTCCCGGTAAGGCTGGACCGGTTTCGCCTCGGCGACGGCATGAAGACCGGGCGCAGATCCACTCTCTGCGGCAAACGCTGGGGCTCCTCCCGCTTGCACTCCTCCCATCGGCAGCACCTGCAGGGAAGCGTGCTGCATCGCCAGCGCCTCCAACTGTCCGGGCTGGATCGGCTTGGCGATTACCCATATGCCCAGGTTGCGAAAAAACGGTTCCCACGCCAGCTCCCGGGGCTCGCATGCGGCGATATACGCCAAATGGGGAAACGCCAGCCGAAATTGCTGGCACAGCACGCCTCGTTCGGCCTCCCTGATCCCGCCCAGCAGCACCAGATCTGGCCGGACGTCACGCAGCATCCGCCAGGCGGTTTCCACATTTTCCGCCTGGCCGCACGGCTCCAGCCACTGGCTGCCAGCCAACTGCTCCCCAAGCGCGCTGCCCACGGCGGGATCGTCATCCACGATCAGCAGTCGTTTTCTCACGAACGTTCCTCCTCTCCGTCGATCCATCGTTTTTTGGTCTTGATCAAGGCGGCGGCAAACGCCGCGTCACCAATACCTGCTGTTTGCCCGTCTGCCGGTGACGCCTGGCCCAGGCGGATTTTGCCGTAGTGTAGCGCATGGGTAAGCAGAACGGCCTCGTCCATCCTGAGCGACAGGGTCACCGCCTTCAGCCGGGGATGATCCCCCTCCATCTCCCGCTGGACACCGATGATCGGCATGTTTTTTAAAAGCAACCCCGTGTGGGCGCCGGCGTCGTCTTCAAACGATGCATACACGTGTACCCGCTCCCCGACAGCGACGTAGGGAGTCACACCCGATACGTTGTCGACGGGGATGCTGATGCCGGTCATGGATGCACCCAGTGCCTGCTCCTGCCCTGCTGCACCCGGCCGTTCCACATCCTCGGCCAACAGCGGCCGGCCTCCCTCTACCCGGCGGGCCAGGGGCAGGCCGACGAAGCGCGGCGCCTCCTCCCACGCGATCAGCCCCGGCACCGGAGACGACTGCATGCGAAACAGGCCGCCCAGCGAAAGCTCCGCCCGCTCCAGGTCGGACGCTTCCAACCGCTGTCCGCTTTCTTTGACCACTCCCTGCCGCAGTTTGACGTAGGCGATCGTGTGCGGCTTCAGCACGTGATACGCACCGGCCGCCACGCAGGCCGCCAACAGCAGGATCGCCACCAGCCGCAGCGGATGTATCGACATCCCGCAACCTCCTCTCCTGTATGCTGCCATCAGCGTACAAAGGGATAACGGGACAAAAAAAGCCGCTCCAGGTGTGGAGCGGCACAGACGGGGGACAAAACGTCTGGGACTGACCGATTTCATTATCCGGTTGGTGCCGGTTTTTCGTTCATCTTCTCGATTACCTCTTCAATTTCAACCCCTGCAAAATCTGTAAACAGATTTTCGGGAACATCCGTAAGCACGTGGTACTCTTCCGTCGTTTCATTTACCAATACATCTTTTTTGTGATAGGTTGCAATTTTGATTGGAAGCCCGATGCTTTCATCCACATAAATAAACCTTGTCACTTCACCGAACCTCGGGTGTTGACCCGTGTGCTTCAGTTTGACAGCTTCCCTACCGTTAACCTGTTCTTTTCCCACTTTCTCTGCATTCGTAAACTGCGTTTTTTGATTCTCAATCAACGAAACATGATTTATTTTTTGATTTTCTTTGGCAATGGCTTCTGGCAGCTTCCACGTTGTTCCTACCAGTTTTCCGTTAACATTGCTGATCTCATAAACACGACTTCCGTTTTCCGTTACGATTGTTCTGTTTTGCAGCTGATTGGCTGCATCAACAGTATCAACCCGTGTTTCGCCAGTAACGAGATTTTTGCACGTCTCCATGTAGCTTCCGTCTTTATTTATCACTTTGATATGTTCAATTTTCGGCTTCCCGTTAGCAATAGCATGATTTACTTCCTAATTGCTTGCCGGCGAATTCCCGTTCTGATTGCCTGGCTTTTGATCCACAACAGGTGAATTTGCAGTTGTGTACGCAAGCAAACAGATCGAGACTGCCCCGGCTGAAGCCAGGGCCCATGAAGCTTTTTTCTTGCATGAACTTCTTCAATTCGGGTATTGCTGACATCCTGCATGCAAAAGAGACACTCGAACATAAGCGAGTGGAAACGGACCGTTAAAGAAGAGGCCGGTACAAACCTTAGCATTCCTTGATGGAGTTAATGACTGTCCTTTTCCCAAACCACACATAAACCGGACAGCTTATCATGCAGCGCCTGCTTGTTGGGATGTACCATCATCATCAACAGACCGACAACAAAAACAAGGACTGAAGAGATTTTACCAATCACCTCTCGTAACAGTACATCTTCCCAGGCTAGTTTGTCAGAATGGACATGTACCACCTTAATTCCCAGGATTATTTTTCCAATAGTTTGACCTAATAATAATGTAAAAAGAAAAAAATAAAGGGAAATTATCAACACAAAACCTAACTGAGCCACTAGACTGTGGAAGTCAAACATGTAATCAAAAAGGATGACTTTCAACGACCATAGAAATAATGCATCTAACAAAAATGCCAGACCCCTCGCCCAAAATCCGGCATACTGAACTTGCCTTTCCATGTAAGTTAAACCTCGCTTTTTCTTGTATACTTAACTACCGCAATATATACATGATTTTGGGTGTAGCCGTAATCATTTCTTCAATTATGTTAGTCAAAGGTTGATCCAGCGCAGATTGAGTGTTTGTTATCCCGTCTAACAATGACGTTTTTCTTGTATAACGGATTACTTTTACATCAGACAATTTCAACTTGTTCTTCAAATATTCCGTCGCGTCTTCCAAGCTGCCGAATTGATCGACCAAACCGAGGTTTTTCGCCTGTTTGCCTGAATAGACACGACCATCCGCTAAACTTAATACCTTATCTCTTCTCATTTTTCTTCCATCCATAACAACTTGCACAAATTGTTCAAAACTGTCTTCCACGATGTTACGATAAATTTGTTCTGCACGATCACTAAAATTTGACCAGGGATCACTTAATACTTTGTTCTCCCCGCTAGTAATATGAATGCTACTGATTCCTAACTTCTCTCCCAATCCTTGATAATTGGGAAAACTTATAACTACTCCAATACTGCCGGTCACGGTAGAGGGATTGGCAAAAATTTGATCTGCCGCTGTAGCAATATAATAGCCCCCGGATGCAGCAATTGCCCCCATGCTGACCACTATTTTCTTTCCGGATTTTTTTATCTCGACTAATTTTCGGTAAATATTATCGGAAGTTACCACATCCCCGCCCGGGCTGTCGATATAAAGTACAACCCCTTTGACAAGGTCATCTTCCAACGCCGCATTTAGTTGGGAAATGATTTGATCACCAAAAGCGCCAGACACAATCTGACCTTCTACATGGATTTGGGATATTTTATACGGTCCCGTTCCTTCGACCCTCTTCTCCTGCCAATCGGAAGTTGTTGTT
This sequence comes from Brevibacillus sedimenti, assembly GCF_020923495.1. Taxonomy (GTDB): domain Bacteria; phylum Bacillota; class Bacilli; order Brevibacillales; family Brevibacillaceae; genus Brevibacillus; species Brevibacillus aydinogluensis. Next base: position 1,247,847 of record NZ_CP064048.1, on the reverse strand, counting down.
ATGTTACCATGCGTTACATGTAAAATACCTGCTACAATAAAAAAAACAATAAGTGTGCTTACCGCAACTATAAGTTTTTTCACATCGATCCCACCAATATCCCTATCTATCTAAATATGATTTTGCCGTTTAAAATCAAATCGTTACGTTTTAAGGAAACTCCATTAACTAATAGAGGAACCGGTGAACCGGAAAATACTTCATTCGATTCATTCAATATTTTAACAGCGTGCATATGTAAGTGAGGCTCACTGCTGTACCCCGAATTCCCCACATTTGCAATCCACTGTCCTTTTTTCACTGTGTCACCCTCCTTGACCCGGATGCTCCCTTTTTGTAAATGCAACAATAGGATATAAACATCCTGATGTGCGATGACCACCATATTGGAGGTGCCGGATTTTTTCAGGGATAACAGATCTTTAAGATCGTCGTTCATACTGTCAACGGTTTTGACCACTTTGCCGTCGACGGGACTGTATACGGGTTCACCGTATATTTTATAATCCTCTGGTTTCTGCGGTTTAGAGAATGGTTTATTACGCATACCCCACGCATTTAGCTTAACTATGTCAATCGCATAAGTTTGGTACGGATATGCATAGTGATAATTTATAGTCGTTGAATAGCCTCCATGTGATACACTGTATATGCCGCCCTTTAAAGGAAAATCAATTTGGACTGCCGCCTCAGTGGGAGGTTTATTCCAATAAATCGCAGGAATTCTAAACAACACCGCCAATACACTCAGAACACCAAGGACTAATAACAACGATTGTCCAAAGGCTGCAAACAAGGAAGAATCCTTACGTGACCATGGCATCCCTCGATTTTTCCAGGCTGAGTATACAATTGCTGTTGGCATTAACAATGACAGACCGATCCGCAAATAATGACTGATCAGCGCCCAATCTACAAACATCAGCATAGACATTGTCCATGCAAAAGTAACGGAGCTGAGAAGTATCCAGGTTTTCCAACTTTTCAGACGTAGCACCAGCAGAAATATATTTAACAAAAGAGGGGCCAAGAATGCTTTGAATACCAGCAACATAACACTTCCTTCCACGTCTCCCGTTATCCTTTTAGTTCCTGGGCTACCCTGGCGCGGAAGGACTGGTCAATGAAAAGCCGCTGGACAAACAAACTTATGTTTTTCTTCAGCCATCTGAACTCTTTGCGGGACGTGTCATGGATGAATAAGGCCAGCGATAACCAATTTCCTTCTCGATCCTTCACATACAGCACATGATTGGAAATAGATATGCTTGAACCTCCTTTACTCAATATCTGGACAAACGGCGAGCCTTTTCTCACCGTACGTCTCATCAAGTGCTCAAACTGCTGCCAAGCGTCGTCATCAAACCAGTCCAATTGCTTCAGCCGCTCAAACAGCGTGGCGTATAGCCGCGTTGTGCTTGCAGGCATCTTGCGAGACGCGATGATCTGAAGCTCTCTGTTGAAACTGATCCGATTGTTGTAACGTTTGATAAACGACTTTTGCTTATCTTCTGAAAGTTTGTGGAGAATTTCATTTGAAATGGCTTGATATTCATTGAAATCCATCTTCGCCAGTCTTTGTTGCAGTTCACGTAAGGTACTCCGTTCTTTATCCATCAGATAAGTACCGACCAAGCCTGCCGAAGAAATGGGGAATATCGGATCGTGTTCGGTGCCACAAATCTGGGCCACGGTGTAATTAATTGCCTCCATTCCAAGCACGCTGATCAAATACTCGGTGTTGGCGTTGGAACTGTATTTTATCATTCCTTCTGCAACTTCCAACAAGGTGACGGTCTGCCGCTGCTCCGACTGCCCTCGCTGGATTTCCTTTAACCAATCCTGATGGGCGCCGCCATCACTGAGCGGGATGTAGTAACGATCCAGTTGGTCCAGCGCGACAGTCTGATCGGGTGAAATTTGTCCTGATTTGGTTTGTCTGATAAACTCAATCGCGATCATAATTTTTAGCACGCTTGCAAGCGGCATCTTTTGGTCGGTCCGATATGAGATGATCGGACGACCATTTTCGGTAAAACAGCAAGACACACTGTCCGGATGCTTTTTAAAATATTCCAGAACATCAAACTCATTTTTTTTATTCTTACCTTTCTTAGTCGCAGCAATAATACCCAGAAGTAACAGCACGAGCAAAACAGCAACTACAGGAACGATCCATTCTCCCACGAAGAAACACCCTTTCTTTACCGACCAATTGTTGCTTGTGGTAAGTCACAAAAATCATTGCCGCAATGGTTGACCGGAATCAGATTTCGTTTCGAAGCAATGTAATCGTAAACCACAGAGCCGATCCCGATTTTCTCGGAAAGATAAAGGAAAGGAACTAACGGCCACAGCGGAACTAGCCGGGTGCAGATTTGCACAATTGAATGAATGCCTACTTTCTTTTTGTCTACACTGGCCACTTTCATGCTGTGCATCCGCTTTTCCACTTCTTGTGGAACCAAACCGTAACGTACGATAATTTGCGGATTACGAAAACTCGCAAACTTAAGAAGACCAAAGTAATCCAAACGGCGAAAGCTGCGCATAATCCTTCGACACATCGGACACCAACCGTCATAAAAGACGATGATTTGGTACGGAGCCAACCGCCTTTTTCCCCAAACCCTTCCTGTTCGCATTAGGAAGTATTGCAATTTTCTCGCAAACCGGTTCATGCGTATCCAGCCATTACGATATTCTTTATCCGTGAATACTAGGAATTCCAATATAATCATGATCACCGAAAACGTTAATAGCCCCATACCTATACAAATTCCGAGATGAAAAGTAACCATTGCAGCTACAATAAACGGCTTAAGCTTCTTGTTTAATATGGTAAAAGGGAAGGCAATCTTGATCCACATAGTAAAATAAGTGATGATAATCGTCAGCCATAAGTGTTCTTCAACCAAATAGCGCAGCAAAGGTCTGCTAAATTCTTTCACTTGTGAAATATAGTAAATGGCCGTCCCATTGTGCCACAATTCACCCATTAGCTGATACATGCCAGAAAAGAAATAGAGAATGCACAGTTGTACAATACAAAACAAGACTGCAAAGTTGTGCAGCATCGCGGAAAACTGGTAACAGAGTGTACCTTTATTCGCTTCACGGTACCGTTTAAAACGAGCATGATCCAAAGAGAAATAGGCTGTATTATTAGCGAACATCAGATAGAACATGCAGATGATAAGAATGTTGTCACCTCCATCACTGATATGACCGTACCGTTGATAAAGCGAATAGTAAAATACAAAATTTAATACTGTGAAAATACGACCTTTAAAACCCAATAAATAAATGAAGCTTACGACAATCCCCAAATGATAAATTATATCGAAATAGGTCAATGAAGGACTCAAGTGATAAAGAGACCAATCATGTTGACCTTCATAAAATGGCATAACGCCTTCAGCACTGAACAAAAAATATCTTTGGCCATAATGGATTAAATACTGGTACAGGATGATCAGACCGATACAGATACGTAATAACGATACCCCAATCAGAAAACGATCTTGGGTTATAAAATTACGGAAACGGGAGAACATCTTCTACCAACTTCCTCCATTCATGAATGGTGTAATGTTCCTCAACTTTGTAACTATCGTCATTTCGTTTTGAATATGGTACTGCTTCTTGACGCCCTGTCATTATTCTAATCTCTAAAATCTTCTTATCTGGGTAAGCCGCTTTGGCAAAGGCTGATACATAACGGTACAGATTATCTGCCTGAAATTCGGCCTGTTGCTGCAAACTTTCCTCGATGTGCGTGTTTAGCTGCTCCTTCTTAGTTGCCTTATTTAAAACCTTATAGGTAAGTTCGTCAAACCCACCTAATTGTAACGCGTGAACATATCCCAACCCCAAACGTATCATACGATTGTGAGGAGAAAATATAGTTTTTTCATTTTTCTCTAATAAGGGTGTCATCACATCGATCCAGGGGCTTTCGACAGGTTTGGTCATTCCCATTTCTGTGTACCGTACTTGAACATAAAGACGGAAATTTGTGGTTATAGGGTCTGGAGCAAATAAATGCCAGTTTTGGTAGAAAAAAGGTTTAACGTAGACATTTATGAATGGTTGCAACTTTGCTGAAATGGGGTTAATTGGACCGGCATGAAGTACTATAATTGAAAAATGTACGATTGTATAAACTGATAACAAAACTAAAACAAAATTAAATATTCCGTTTTTCAAGAATACTAACTTGCTCCCCATTGAAAGGGCCCCCCTTCCTAAAGGAAAAGGGGAAAGCTGTACGCGCGCTCATCACAGCCTCCCCAAAAATTTAGTCTAAGTCGAAAATTTCCTCAGTAATCTTTGCGTCGCTGGAAGCTAGTTCGGTTCCGAAGACATACAACGATCCTTCGCGCGCGACACGATCAAGGTCGTCAGCATAGTGTTTAAAAGCCTCTTTTGCATAAACTGCCGCTTTGACTGCCGCCCTCGCCACAGCAGCTGCAACTGCTGTCGGGGTCTCACCGGAATCATCAGCTAGAAGAGCCGTATTGCCAACCTCAGACGCTCTAGAAGCCACTGCATTATTGGCAGACAATGAAGCGTTCAAGGTAAAGCCGGTTGCAGCTACCATTGCTAGGGAAAGGAAAACTGCTACAACTTTTCTTTTCATGAAATTCACCTCCATTATAAAATATATGGTATATACCACATTTAATAACATATATTACTTTATTTGGAATTTCAATATCTTCATCTATTCTTTTTGACGTTGTATAATAGATTACTAGTCCTCGTAAACCATACACATTATATGAGCTGTTCTCTGTCGTCCTTCTCACTGCTCCGCTCTGCAATTGTCCTTTCGTAAACAATCAAATCTCGCTGCGGCTAGAACAGTCTGTATACGTAGGCAAGTAACATACCGAAGAAGAACAAGGAAGTGACGCCAATCGGCTTTCGCTCCCTCTCGATATCTATCAACCTGAAAATAAAGAACAGAATCAATATGACAGTCTTCCAAATCGCGGATACAAATGGAAACGTAAGGCCAATTCCAAATGCAATCGTTCTCATGACTATAAAACTGGCAGATTTAATTTTCTCCATGAAAGATAACCTCCTAAATGTTAATCTCAAAAACTTCTCCTCATCGCCCCTGTTGAATCCCTGGACACGTACACTCCTTCTCCTGGAGCAGCGCCATTCTCCTGCACTTGTCATGCTCGTCAATCCCGTCCGCATATGAAATCCAACACGTTTCACCAACCAAACATTACCATTTCTTGTCGCAAATGTAAACAGGAAGCTATTTTACTAGAAAGAGAAAAGCCGCAGCATTCCTGAAGAAGCTGCGGCTTTCTCTTTCCACTGCGCACGCGTTTCTTTGCGCGTACGCCCCTTATTGATTTCGTTCGTAGATCAGGCGAAGTCCCTTCAAGGTCAGGTAGGGATCGACCACGTCGATGCACGATGCCTCATCTGCGACCAACGAGGCCAGGCCGCCGGTCGCCACCACGGTGGGGCGGGTCTTGTTCTCGGCGATAATCCGCCGTACGATGCCTTCCACCAGGCCCACAAACCCGTAGTAGATTCCGGCCTGCATGGCAGTAATCGTGTTGCGCCCCACCACGCTGGGCGGTTTGGTCATCTCGAAGCGCGGCAGCTTGGCAGCGCGGCTCACCAGCGCTTCCGTGGAGACGCTGATCCCCGGAGCGATCGCGCCACCCCAGTACTGTCCCCGTTCGTCCACGTAGCAAAACGTGGTGGCCGTCCCGAAGTCGACGACGATCAGCGGCGCGCCGTAATGATGGATGGCCGCCACCGCGTTGACGATCCGGTCCGAGCCCACCTCGCGGGGATACTCGTACTTGATGTTGAGGCCGGTCTTGATCCCCGGTCCGACGATCAGCGGCTTGATGCGGAAGTATTTGTCGCACATCCGCTCGATCGTCAGATTCAGCGGCGGCACCACCGAAGAGATGATCACCCCGTCCACCTGATCCAGCGTCAGGCCGACGCTGTCAAACAAACTGCGGACCAGCATGCCGTACTCATCCTCGGTCTTGTTGCGGTCGGTGGCGATCCGCCAATGGTGCCGCAGCTCTTCGCCCGTATACAGTCCCATGACAATATTGGAGTTGCCGACATCCATCACCAGTAGCATGCGGGTTCCCCTTACCGTTTACGTGTATTGAGATCGAGACTGATATCCAGCGCCTTGACCGAATGCGTCAGCGCCCCGACGGAGATGACGTCCACACCCGTCTCCGCGATGGAACGGATTGTGTCCAGCGTGACGCCGCCGGAGGCTTCCACCACGGCGCGGCCGCCAATCAGCGTCACCGCCTGTTTCATTACGTCCAGCGGCATGTTGTCCAACATGATGATGTCCGCCCCTGCGTCCAGCGCCTCCTGCACCTGGTCGAGCGTCTCCGTCTCCACCTCAATCGTCATCGTGTGCGGAACCGCCGCCCGGGCCGAAGCCACCGCCTGGGCAATGCCGCCGGCGCCCTTGATGTGGTTGTCCTTGATCATCACCGCGTCATACAAGGCGTAGCGGTGGTTGTGACCGCCGCCGACGCGGACCGCGTACTTCTCCAGCATGCGCAGCCCCGGTGTGGTTTTGCGCGTATCCACCACCCGCGCCTTGGTGCCGGAGACCGCTTGGGCGTACTCGCTGGTCCGGGTGGCGATGCCGGAGAGGCGCTGCAGCAGGTTGAGCGCCAGCCGCTCTCCGCTGAGAATGGAGCGGACCGAACCGCTCACTTCGGCGATCTGCTCCCCCTTTTCGACGCGGGCCCCTTCCTTCACCAGCGCGGTAAAGGACAGCGTCGGGTCCACTGTTTCAAACACCAACTGCGCCACCGGCAGACCGGCGATGACGCCCGCTTCCTTTGCGTACAGAATCCCGACGCCCTGCGCCGTTTCCGGGATGGTGCTCATTGTAGTCACGTCGCCAAATCCGATATCTTCCTGCAGCCACTCTTCGATTTTGCGCTGCAATTCCCGTTTACTCCACATCGTACTGTTCACTCTCCTCGCGCACGCCTTCGCCGATCGATTGGATGATGTGCTTGCGCCAAATCAGGTCGTCCTTGTTGGGGAAATCAATGCGATAGTGACCGCCCCGGCTTTCCTCCCGCAGCAGTGCCGCGCGCGTCGTCAGCACGGCGGTATTCAGCAGGTTGAGAAACTCAAACGATTCCCGGTCACTGTACGTTCCGTAACAAAACTGCTGCATGCGCTCCAGCTCGTCCAGCGCTTTTCGCAGTCCTTTCTCATGCCGTTTCAAGCCCACGTGGCGCAGCATCAGTTTTTGCAAGCGGACCCGCTGTTCCCGCGTGTCCACGCTGCGGGATGTCCGCTTTGGCTCCACCGCGGCAAACGGACGCACCTCGGGCAGCGGCGTCAGCTCGCGGATGCGGCGAACGATGCGGTGACCGAACACCACCGCCTCCGACAGCGAGTTGCTCGCCAGCCGGTTGGCACCGTGCACCCCCGTGCAGGACACCTCGCCGCAGGCAAACAGCCGCCTGGTGGAGGTCTCGCCATTCAGATCCGTCTGCACCCCGCCCATGATGTAGTGGCAGGCGGGCGCCACCGGAATCCAGTCCGTCACCATGTCCAGCCCGTACTGCAGGCAGAACCGGTAGATGGTCGGAAACCGGTGCTTGATCAGCTCTTCCGACTCATGAGTAATATCCAGGTATACGTAGGACGAATGGGTCTTTTCCATCTCCGACACGATCGCCCGGGCCACGACGTCGCGGGGAGCCAGTTCTTTTTGCGGGTGGTATTTTTCCATGAACCTCTCGCCGCTGGTGTTGCGCAAAATGGCTCCTTCCCCGCGCACCGCCTCCGAGATGAGAAAACGGGGCGCTCCCGGGTAGTAAAGCGCGGTGGGATGAAATTGAATAAACTCCACGTCCTTGATCCGTGCCCCGGCGCGGTACGCCATCGCGATCCCGTCCGCCGTGGCGATGTCGGGGTTGGTCGTGTAGCGGTAGAGCTGTCCCGCTCCCCCCGTCGCCAGCACGGTTGCGTTTGATTCGAGGAAAAACAGGCCGCCTTCCTGGTTCTGCACGATGACTCCGACGCACTCGCCGTCCTGTGTCACCACATCGATCGCGAAGTGGTTTTCCAGCACGGTGATGTTGGCTTGATCGCGCACACGGGCGGACAAGGCGCGGACGATCTCCGCCCCGGTCGCGTCGCCGTGGGCGTGCAGGATCCGCCGCTTGCTGTGCGCTCCCTCTTTGGTCAGCTCATAGCGCCCCTGGGCGTCCTTGTCAAATTTCGTACCGTACGCGATCAGCTCTTTCAACCGCTCCGGTCCTTCGTGCACCAGCACCTCCACCGCTGCGTACGAGCAGAGGCCCGCTCCGGCGATCAACGTATCCTGCCGGTGCAGCGCGGGGGAGTCCGATTTGGCCGTCACAGCGGCGATCCCTCCCTGGGCCCAGCGGGTATTGCTGTCGTCCAGCCCCTTTTTGCTGATCAGTACCACGTCGGCGTACTCGCTCGCCTGAAGTGCCGTGTACAACCCGGCAATCCCGGCGCCGATCACCGCCACGTCCGTTTTTACACGAGGCAGCGTATGCAGGTCAAAGTCAACGATATAACGGGGAATCATGCCGCTGTGTCCCTTCTCTCTTCCGTGTGATCAAATGGCACATCTTGTCCCACTCATTATAGCAAATACCCGTTTGCCGCCAAAAGCCGGTATGCCGCCCGATAAACAAGCAGATGGCCGATCGCCGCTCGTTACAGCCAGCGGAAAACATTTGTCACTACCCGGCTCCCCCAAAAACGGGAGCGGCAAAAAAGAAAACATGCCGCCCATTTTCAGGCAGCATGTTTCGCTCATGCGTTCGCTTGCGTCCAATCCATTACGTCCCATTTACAGAGAGCGCGCCTTTTTTCCTGTACAGACGGCCGCTCACTGTGCCGGCCGGCACTCCTTGCACGTACCGTATACCTCAAATTTGTGGCCGGTCACCTGGAATTCCTCCGGGATCGATTGCAGCACGCTCATCGGACAGCCGGGCAGTGCCGACGTCTTGCCGCATACCGTGCAAATCACGTGATGATGGTGGTGGCCGTCAACCGAGCAGGCCAGCCGGTACTTTCCTTCCCCGTCCAGCTCCGTCTCTTCCAGGATGCCCAGTTTCACAAATGTGGAGATGTTGCGATAGACTGTGTCAAAGCTGAGGGAGGGGTAGTGGTCCCTGATTCGCTCCATGATTTCCTTGGCCGACAGGTACCGTTTCTCTTCCGCGCAGATGCGGATCATCTCTTCCCGTTTGCCGGTGTATTTGTATCCGTTTTCTTTCAATATCTGCAGCGCTTCTTCTACCGTCATCGCCAACGCTCCTTCCCGCTTACTATGGTCTTACCGCAGAGCGGCCCTCAGCCGTTTCACTCCCAATACCGCAACCAAGATGAGAACAGCCATCAATACAATGGTACCACCTGAAGCCCAGTCCAGCAGATAAGCAAGGTAGAGGCCGACCAGCACGGACATCTCCGCGAAGACGATCGCGTACAGGATCGTCTGGCGGAAGCTGCCGGCAATCTGCAGGCTGGCCGCCACCGGTATGGTGATCAGCGCCGAGATCAAGAGCACGCCGACAATCCGCATCGACGCCGCGATCGTCAGCGCGACCAGCACCATGAACCAGAGGTTGATCGACCGGCGAGCCACCCCGGAGACGCGGGCAAATTCCTCGTCGAACGAGACGGCAAACAGCTCCTTGTACAGCAAAAACACGGTGACCAGCACCACCGCCGCCACGCCAATCAGCGCATACAAGTCGTCCTTGGTCACGGCGACGATCTTCCCGAACAAGTACGAGTACAGGTCGGCGTTAAATCCTTTGGCGATGCTGATCAATACCGTAAACAGCCCCAGCCCGCCGGAGATGATGATCGGTATCGCCAAATCCTGATACGATTTGTATACCTTTCTCAACCGCTCGATAAACAGCGATCCTGCCACCGAAAACAACATGCCGAAAAACAGCGGATTGACCGCTTGAAACAGCGCCACCTTTTTGGACAGCAGCATCCCCGCCGCGACGCCGGAAAGCGTCACGTGGGACAGTCCGTCCGCCATCATCGACAGGCGGCGCACAATCAAAAACGTCCCCAATATGGGACAAATCAGTCCGATCAGCACCCCGGACAGCAGGGTGTAACGCAAAAAGTCATACTGCCACCAGTCAGCCAGCATGGTCATGCTCCTTCTTTCCGTTCCCCGATTGTCAATGATGATGAGCGAGCAGCTTCACCGTATCGCCGTACATCTGCTGCAAGATGCGCTCGTGACTGTGGGCAAACTCGTCCGCCGTCCCGTGGAAGTGCAGCCGCCGCTGCAGGCAGGCCACCTTGTTCACCCACTGGGTCATCACGCCCACATCGTGGCTGACGATCATCATCGTCATGCCGTTCTCTTCCTTGAGCGAGCGCAGCAGCTCGTAAAACTGCTCGATCGATTCCTGATCCACGCCCACCGTTGGTTCGTCGAGGATCAGCAGTTCCGGCTCCGCCACCAGCGCCCGGGCGATAAACACCCGCTGGAGCTGACCGCCAGACAGGCTGCCGATCCGCTGATCCAGCTTTTCCGCCAAGCCGACGCGTTCCACCACGTCCCGCACCTTCTCGTGATGGTGCGGCTTCAGGCGGCGGAACAGCCCGACCTTGCCCACCAGGCCGGAGGAGACCACTTCCCGCACGGTAGCCGGAAAACCGCCCGCGCCGTGGGCAGCCTGCTGGGCGACGTAACCGATCTTGGTCCAGTCGCGGAACCGGGAGAGCGGCTGACCGAACAGCTCCACCTTCCCTTTGGTCGCCGGCAGCAGACCGAGGATCAGCTTCATCAATGTCGATTTGCCCGACCCGTTGGGACCGACGATGCCGACAAAATCCCCCCGCTCCAGCGTAAAGGTGACGTCGTCCAGCACCACTTTATCTTCGTATTGAAAGCTGACCGAAGTGAGCTGTACCACGGCCTCTTTGTGATGCGTCCGTTCCATAAGACAATCCCTTCTCAAATCGGATTTATTCAGATTTGCTCCCTTCATCCTACTACGATTAGCCAAAATCCTCAAGTATACACATATCCTTCGCATTCACCGGCACGGGCAAGCACACTCGGAGGACAATCTCGTCTTCTTACTGCAGCGCTGTGCGCAGCATGTTCAGATTGTCGCGCATGATGGAGAGATAATCCTTGCCGGACTGAGCTTCTTGTTCCGTCAGTCCTTCCAAGGGGTTGAGCGTGCCCGTTTTCACGCCTGCCTCTTTGGCGATGACCTCCGCCACTTTCGGAGAGACCAGCGTTTCAAACAGAACGTAGGAGATGTTGTGCTCCTTGATGTGCTCCACCAGTTCCTTCATGTCGGAAGGGGACGGTTCATCCGCCGGGTTAAGTCCGGAGATGGCCACCTGTTTCAAACCATAACGGTTCGCCAGGTAAGCAAATGCGCTGTGAGAGACCATAAATTCTTTTTTCGGCGCCTTTGCCACCATCTCCTGAAACTCCTGGTCAAGCTGGTCCAAGTCGCTGGCCAGCTGCTTGAAGTTCGCTTCGTAATCGGCCGCGTGCGCCTGGTCTTTTTGCGCCAGCGCCGCCTTGATCTTTTCGGCCTGCTCCTTCAGCATGGTCGGGTCGAGCCATACGTGCGGGTCAAACTGCCCGTGCTCGTGCTCGTGGGCCTTTGTCGAGCCTCCTTCCTCATGCTCCTCGTGTCCGTGTTCCGCGCTCCCTTCCTGATGTTCGTCACCGTGCTGGTGACCCTCCGCGGCCTTGAGCAGTTCCAATCCTTCCGTGGCGTTGATCACAACCGTTTTATTTTTGTCGAGACCCTCGACCGCCTTGTCCACCCACGCCTCAAAGCCATTGCCGTTGTAGATGAACAGATCGGCTCCCGACAGGCCGACCATGTCCTGTGCCGTCGGTTCAAAATCGTGGGGTTCAACGCCGGTCGGCACGATGTTGGTTACCTCGGCGTGATCGCCGGCGATCCGCTTGGCCGCGAACTCCAGCGGATAGATGGAGGTGTATACTTTCAGTTTTGACGCGCCCGCATCTGTCTGGGGCCCGTTTTGGGAGGCGTCCTGCGCTCCGCAGCCGGCAAGCGCTGCCGCCGTGATGACACTCAGTATAGTTAACAGGCTCTTTTTCATCCTTACTCGTCCTCTCCAAATTCATAATCATTACGATTTACAAGATGTCGTTCTTAATTATACAGACAGATGACCGGGATGTAAATAGGATTTATTCCGATTTACCTGCTGGCTTTCACACTTTCTGCACAAGGATATGATATGATTGTCGCAAGGAGGTATGTCCCGCATGAAACGGAAACCGTTGCTCGCCATCAGTCTCCTGGCGGCGGCCCTGATTGCCGGCTGCGACGGGCAGGATAATGCCCAGGGCGACCACTCCGGTCACCAACAGCACGCCCCCAATGGAGACCTGCAGGAATTGACCGCCTCGGCGGACCAACTGCCCAGCTTTTTGAACGATCTGGACCCCCAGATCGCAGCGGCCTATAAAATCGCCGCCGCCAACCGCGACCTGTTGAAATCCATTCCATGCTACTGCGGCTGCGGGGAAAGCGCCGGCCATCAGCACAACGGCAACTGCTTTATCAAGGAAGAACGGGAAGACGGCTCCATCGTCTGGGACGATCACGGCACACGCTGCGGCGTCTGCATGGAAATCGCCATCGTCTCGTCCAAACTGAAGCAGGAGGGCAAATCGGTCAAGGAAATCCGCCAGTTTATCGACGACACCTACAAGGAAGGCTACGCCGAACCGACGCCTACCCCGATGCCATCGTAATTATGCGGGCCCTGTCTTGCCGGGGACGCGCCCGCTGCATGTGCCCCCACAAGCAAAAACCTGCACCCTCGCGCATCGTGCACACGGGTGCAGGTTTTTTCCTGTTTGCTCGCCTGTGTCGTTACGCCGGCGCCACTTCCAGCATGCGCTCCAACGAAGCGCGAGCACGGTTGGCGATATCCTCCGGCACGTAAATTTCCGGCTTCATGTTTTCCAAGGCTTCCACGCATTTTTTCAGGTTGTTTACCTTCATGTTCGGGCAGACCAGGTACTTCGACGCAAAGATAAAGGTTTTGTCCGGACTGTCCTTCTCCAGCATGTAGCGCGTGCCGTCTTCGGTCCCGATGATGAACTCCTTGTGGGAGGACTCGCGGCAGAACTTCAAAATTCCCGTCGTGGAACCGACGTAGTCTGCCAGGGCGACCACTTCCGGACGGCACTCCGGATGGACGACGACCAGCGCGTTGGGATGCTGCCGTTTCAACGTCATGATGTCTTCGACGGAAAGCTGGTCGTGGGTGTTGCAGTACCCTTCCCAGATGATCATTTTCTTGTCGGTAAACTGGGAGACGTAGTGGCCCAGGTTTTTGTCCGGCACCCAGATGATCTCGTCACTGTCGATGGACTCGATCACGCGTTTGGCGTTGGAAGACGTACAGCAGATGTATGTTTCCGCTTTCACGTCTGCCGAAGTATTAATGTACGCCACGACTTTGGCGTTGGGGTGCTGAGCTTTGAGGCGGCGCAGGCCTTCCACGTTGACCATGTCCGCCATCGGACAGCCGGCCCGCTCGTCGGGAATGATCACCTTCTTGTTGGGATTGAGAATTTTTGCACTTTCTCCCATGAAGTGAACGCCGCAGAACAGTATCACGTCCGCATCGGTCTCTTTCGCCTTTTGGGCCAAACCAAACGAATCGCCAATATAGTCAGCCACTTCCTGAATCTCCGGCCGTTGGTAGTAGTGAGCCAAGATAATGGCATTGCGTTCTTTTTTCAACTGCATCAGCCGTTCGCGTAACTCAGCATTTCGCTGCGCTTTCTTCTCTAACGCCAAGGCTTCCATGGAATATCCCCCTACATGGTGTCGTAACTTAGGGCCATTGTAATCCCAATGCTCCCCCTTGTCAATGTATTGTCCTTGGGGGAACTGCTGGTTTTTACCCGCGCCCGAGCACACGTTCCCGGATAAACCGGGCGACCCCGTCTTCATTGTGGTGCGGGGCAATAAACCGGGCGATTTTTTTGATCGCCGGGTCCGCATTCTCCATCGCCACGGAGTAGCCGGCATGGGTCAGCGCTTCGCGGTCGTTGTCCGCGTCGCCAAACGCCATGACCTGTTCCGGGGTAAAGCCCCACTTGCGGATAAAATAAAGAAGTCCCTCCCACTTGGACGCGTGTTTGGGAATCACCTCGATGTTGTACGGACCCGAGGTAGTGATCGCCGCTGACTCGCCCCACTGTTCCAGGCGCTGACGCACCGGTTCCAGCTGCTCCGGTACAGGGTGCCAGATAAACAGCTTGACGATCTCCGCTTCGCCTGTCGATACCAGCCGCATCATCTCCTCCAGCGGTGCGACGCGGGCCCACTCGTAAAACGCATGGCGGCGCAGCTCCAGGCCTTCCACCGAAGCATCCTCCCCGATCAGCGTTTCGATGCGCTCCCGGTCTTCCTGCACCATCCAGCGGTTGCCGGCCGTGTCGTGCAGTTCGTAATACAGCAGTTCCTGCCGAAGTGTATCCACCACTTCCCGCACCATGTCCGCCGGCAAAAAGGTGCGCTGCACCAGCCGTCCGTCCGCTTCGTACACGGCCGCCCCGTTGCTGCAGACGTAGCCGTCAAAGGGAAAGCCGTCAATCGGAAGTCGGGCCGACGGGTACGTTCTGCCCGTCGACAGCACCAGCTTGCAGCCGCTGGCCTGGAGCAGACGGCACGCCTCCCGAGTCGCCTCCGTCATCCGTGCGTCCTCGTTCAACAACGTACCGTCCATGTCAAAAGCCGCCAAGCGCAGTTGGGAAAACAACGCCATCTCCTCCTTTGCTAATAGAAAAGCGCAGGCTGCCGCTCCTGCACTTTTTCATTCCGTTCGTGTTCCGTTGATCCACCTTCACTGTACCCGATTCTGTCCCGAGTTTCAATAGGAGGTACGCATAAATCCCGATCACACCAGATGACAAGCGACGTAGTGCTCCCCGCCCACGTGCCGGTAAGCCGGGGGCTGTTCCCGAATGGTCCATCCAGATAATCTCGTTATACTCACCCATTTCTTTTTGTCAATTGTACATTTCTTTCAAATACAAGAGCAAACAGTAATGTTTCTGATACGGGAATGAGTGGATACAAAAAGGCAGAAACAGGGTGTATCTCATACATGTACCAAAGGGTAAACATGATCGCCAGCAATGAGTAGTAAATAAAGCTGTTCACGCTTATTTTTTGGGTCAACCACCGCTTGAACCATACACTCAAACCATTTTTGATTAGAGTAGCAATTGAAAACAAACCCCACAAGTAGAAAAAAGCAAAAAAGGGCATTTGTTTGGAAACCTTCTCGAAACTGTCCAAACCAGGGTCATAGTAATTGATAATTAACTCAAGGGCAGCCATGTAAGCACCCATGATAAGGTTAATACCCAACAATAACACCCATATCTGCTTGTTTTTCATCATTTTCAGATTCCCCCTCTATATATAGTACCATAAGAAAGCGACAAATAACAAAATTTATTAAGAATTCATTTTTATGGAATTTCAAGTAGATACGTATCATGCATTACCCATTTCTTATCGAGTTTCTCAAGCGAGATTTCATCAGGAAAAAAGACCAACTCCCATAGGAATTGGTCCAATATAATATATTCACTTACAGATTTAATAATCCTTTTTCACCCTGACGATGTTAAACAGATAACGATCTTCTCCGTAAAAGCAATAGTTTTTCTTCCGATTACCGTCATCGTATACCTGAATGGAAGTAGAACCTGATCCATCCAATACGATGGCATTCTTAGGATCCAAACCAATAAACTCAATAGACTGTTTCGCATGAGGAACAGTGACAGGGTCCGTGAATGCGATCAGATATGCATTTGTATCGTCCCAAGCGAAAATCGTTCGATAGGTAGGTAACTGGTATGCCAAAGGAGACCAATCCGATTCCGCAAAGCTGGTTCCCCCAATTACATTGGTAATATTGTCATAACGAGCTTTGACGTCATCCAAGTTTCGAGCATACATGTAGTCAGCCTTGATGGTTCCTTTCTTTTCATAAAGAACGGCTGTTTTTCTGGATTTCTGATTCTTGGCTGTACCGTTATACTCGTAGATCTCCGGAAGCGTCCGTCCTTTATAGGTTACCTTATCTCCTTCGTCAAACTCGTTATACGCAATGGAACGACCTTCTGTCGGTGGTTCGTCATAGCTGTCTGCTGCAAAGAACCCACCATTGATTCCCGTGTAATCAGTTTTGGACAGCGGGCGCAAAATGGTTTCGGTACGAATGTTATCAAGTTTGGTTTTGATAATGATCATCTCAGGGCCAAGTGAATGATTGTTTAGCGGACGGCCAAATTTTTTCATATAATCAAAATATTTAGCCATAAGACATTTCCCCTTTCTGTTCTCTGAGCGACTTTGACCGGTCATAATGTCGCCTTCACCTATCTAGGCAAAAAACCCAAGGCAAAAACAACCAAGAGAACATATTTTCTTTATACAGAAAAGGGAAATGTATGGAAAAGGAAAGGAGCGCTCTCGGCGCTCCTTATGCCTTCGGTTCTTCGTTTGTCTCTTCGTCCTTTTTGGGCTGGATATTGACTACGACATCGCTGTTGTCCGCTGCCGTGTCGTCTTCTTCCAGTTTGCCCGTTTCGATCAGCCGCTTGATCTGCTCCGCATCCAGCGTTTCGACGCGCAGGAGCGTGGTCGCCACCAGCTCGAGCTGGTCGCGGTGCTTGATGAGCAGCTCTTTGCATCGCTCGTAGCACTCGTTGATGATGCGCTGCATCTCCTGGTCGATCTCGTAGGCGATCTGGTCGGAGTAGTTGCGCTCGTGGCCGATGTCGCGGCCGAGAAACACCTGTCCCTGGTTGCGGCCGAACTGCATCGGGCCCAGACGGCTCATGCCGTACTCGGTGATCATGCTGCGAGCAATTGCTGTCGCGCGCTGGAAGTCATTGTGCGCACCGGTACTGATGTCGCCCAGCACCAGCTCTTCTGCAACCCGTCCGCCCAGCAGACCGGTGATCTTGTCAAGCAGATCGGACTTGGTGGCAAAAAAGCGGTCTTCTTTTGGCAGCATGACGGTGTAACCGCCTGCCTGACCGCGCGGAATGATGGTCACCTTGTGCACCATTTCCGCATTTTTCAAATGATAGCCGACGATGGTGTGACCCGCTTCGTGATATGCCACGAGACGGCGTTCTTCCTCGCTGATGACGCGGGATTTCTTGGCCGGTCCGGCGATGACGCGGTCGATCGCCTCGTCTACCTCTTCCATGCTGATCTGCTTCTTGTTTTTCCGGGCGGTCAGGAGTGCCGCTTCGTTCAGCAGGTTCTCCAGATCGGCGCCGGTAAAGCCCGAGGTCCCGCGGGCGATGACGTCCAGCTTCACATCGTCGCCGAGCGGCTTGTTGCGGGCGTGGACTTTCAGCACCGCTTCCCGTCCTTTGATGTCCGGGCGGTCTACGGTAATTTGTCGGTCAAAACGTCCCGGACGCAGCAGGGCCGGGTCCAGAATGTCCGGACGGTTGGTGGCAGCGATGATGATAATGCCTTCGTTGCCGGCGAACCCGTCCATTTCCACGAGCAATTGGTTCAGCGTCTGCTCGCGTTCATCATGGCCGCCGCCCAACCCCGCACCGCGCTGGCGGCCGACGGCGTCAATCTCGTCGATAAAAATAATACATGGCGCGTTTTTCTTTGCGTTTTCAAACAGGTCGCGCACGCGGGATGCACCCACGCCGACAAACATCTCCACGAAGTCAGAACCGGAAATGCTGAAAAACGGCACACCTGCCTCGCCTGCTACGGCTCGCGCCAGCAGGGTTTTACCCGTACCCGGAGGGCCGACCAGCAGCACGCCTTTGGGGATGCGGGCACCGACTGCGTTGAATTTGCGCGGGTCCTTGAGGAAATCGACGACTTCCTCCAACTCCGCCTTCTCTTCGTCTGCCCCTGCCACATCGTCAAATGTAACGCGTTTCTTCTCTTCGTTGTACAGCTTCGCGCGGCTTTTGCCGAAGTTCATCACCCGGCTGCCGCCGCCCTGGGCCTGATTCAAGAGGAAGAAGAACAGGATGAAGATGATGACAAAAGGAATGATCGAGGTCAGGAACGTCAGCCAGATGCTGTTCCCTTCCTGCGGGCCAAATTCGACCCGTTTCACTTTTTGTGCATCAATCTTTTCGTTCAGCAGCGCGATCATATCCGAATCGTACAACGGCACGTACGTGATAAACTTTTCGTTTTCCTGTCCCTGAGATTTCAGCAACGTACCTTCCACGCGATAGGTGCTGCCCTCGGGACGAAGGGAAAGCTCACTAATGTTGTTAGCTTGCAGTTGTACCCGGAATTCCTGATATGTAAGTTTCGCAACCTTATCAGAACCGGAGAGGATAAAATTCACGATCCCGACCGTGACAAGAAATATTAGTAGGTAGAACCCGGTGTTACGAAAAAAGCGATTCATTCCTTACCTCCTCTCACGAACAGACACTTTTCACATTTTACCATAGGAAGCAGGGTCTTCACAACAAAGCTACTTGGTGTACACTTCCGGTTTCAACACGCCGATGTACGGCAAGTTGCGGTACCGCTCGGCATAATCCAGCCCGTAGCCGACCACGAATTCGTCCGGAATGGTAAAGCCGCTGTAGTCCGGCGAAATGTCCACTTTGCGCCGTTCCGGCTTGTTCAGAAGCGTCACCACTTTGACCGAAGCTGCCTCCCGGTGGCGAAGCAGTTCCACCAGACGGCTCAAGGTGAGACCGCTGTCCATGATGTCCTCAACGACCAACACGTGCCGGTTCTGTACGGAGGTGTCCAGGTCCTTCAAGATTTTGACCATGCCGCTCGACTCCGTGCCGCTGCCGTAGCTGGAGACGGCCATAAAGTCCATTTCGCAGGGGATGTTCATCTGCCGGATCAGGTCAGCCATGAACAAAACGGCCCCTTTCAGCACGCAAATGACCAGCGGGTTTTTGTCCCGGTATTCCTCGCTGAGAATGTCACCCAGCTCTTTTACTTTTGCAGCGATTTCTTCCTGTGTCAGCAAGATCTTCTTGATGTCGTCATTCATAATAAAACCTCCCGCCAATCTTCTCCAAACTCAACTTCCATGTACAAAACCCGCCTGGTCTGATCATCGACAGGCGCTGTGGCGGAACGGCGGACGCCGGGCACCCAGATCAACTCCTCTCCCGACACCACAAGCGGCAGTTTGTCCCGCCACGCCAGCGGCACCTTGGCGTCGATCAGGAGCTCTTTCAGCTTTTTGGCATGTTCTGCACCAAACGGGGTGAACCGGTCACCCGGGGTTCGGCTGCGTACGAACAGCGGTCCGGGAAGCCGATCCGCATCAAAAACGACCGCATTGTCCGGCAGTTGTGCCCAATCGACCGGGCTTTCACGAATAACCGTATGTATCCTGGTTCCGCTCTCCGCGATCAAAGTCGTCCCTGGGACAACAAGCGGGTATCGAAAACCGTGTATCTGGCGATGACGTCCATCACGCCGGAAACAAACCTGCCCGTACATTCGCTGTACGGTCACCTGTTCGGGCAAATGCAGCTCGGCTGATGGACGGTTACCCTCTATCATGTGCAAAACGGCCTCCACATGCTGCGAAGACCATTCGGTTTGCCTTGAGAGATAACTTAATATTAGAGTAATCATTCTCCTTTGTAAAGCAACGTCACAAGTTTGAAATTTGTCAATATCAACCGTTACAGCGTCCGGTTTCCTCCGGGTTACCACCTGTTCCAGGCGCCGTTCGCTTTCCCGCTGCAGATACGCCTCATCCTGCCGCACCGCATCCGAAAGCGACAGGATGTGTTCGCGGTAGCGTTCGTTCACCTGCTCCAACAGCGGCATGACGTCCAGCCTGAGCAGATTGCGCTTGTACTTTCGCGAGCGGTTGCTGCTGTCCTCACGCGGCGCAAGGCCGTTCTCGCGGCAGTAGCGCTCCAGATCGGACCGGCTGGTCGACAGCAGCGGGCGCACCAGCTCGATTTTGCCCTCCTCCAGCCAGCGGCGCTGCGGCATGCCAGTCAGGCCGTGCAGCCTCGTTCCGCGCAGCAACCGAAACAGGATCGTCTCCACCTGATCGTCGGCATGGTGCCCCAGCGCCACTTTGCCCGCGCCGTGACGTTGAGCCACTTGCCTGTACAGCTCGTAGCGAATCGCCCGGCTGGCTTCCTGTGCCCCCATCCCCGTTTCTTCCATATAAGCGGGGACATTCCGTTCAAACAGGTGAAACGCGACCCCGAGCCGCCGACAGAGAGCCTCCGCGCAGCGGGCGTCCTCACTCGCTTCTTCTCCGCGAAAGCCGTGGTTGAGGTGCACCGCGTGCAGTGTCCAGCCATAGGGATAGTGTTGATTTAGCGACCACAAGATATGCAGAAGCGCCGTCGAGTCGTTTCCGCCGGACAGGCCGACCACGATGGTGTCGCCCGACGTCAACAGCCCCTCCCGCTCAATGTGGCTGCGCACGTTTTCCAGCACGTTTTTTCGCATGGCGGACTCCTTTCCAGATGGTCACGAGCGACACGCCAAAAATCAGCCCGAAGGCAATCGCACCGGCCACCATCGCCGTCTGCGTAGCCAGCGATATTCCCTCCATGTTCTGACCGTTGACGAAGGCAAGCATCGCCTTGTAGGCCAGCGAACCGGGCACCAGGGGAATAATGCCGGCTACGCTAAAGTTGGTCGACGGGACGCGCAGAAAGATGGAAAGCAGTTGGCTCAACAGCGAGACAGCCGTCGCCGCGGCAAACGTGGAGAGCATCACTTCCGCCCCCCACAGCGGCAGCAGGGAAAAGACCAGCCATCCCGTCATGCCGGCCAAACCACAGGCCAGCAGTGTACGGACGGGCACGTTAAACAGCATTCCCCACGCGATCGAAGAACACAAACTCAATCCCAAACCTTTCAACAGAATCATCGCACCTCACCTCGTGAACCACAGGGTAACCGCTGTCGCCGCTGCCACGGACAGTGCCGTGAGCAGCGCTTCCGCTCCTCTGGACACGCCGGCCACCAGATCGCCGGCCATCAGGTCCCGCAGCGAGTTGGTAATGGCAATACCTGGAAACAGCGGCAGCATCGCCCCGATGATGAGGACGCTGATGCGCAGTTCGGGAAACAGCGTAACGATAAGCAGTGCCAGCATTCCGCCCAACAGCGCGGAGACAAACTCAAAGAAAAATTTCACCCGGAATAACTGTTCAAAAAAATCGGAGCTTAATCTGACCGTTACGGCCGCCAACGCAGCCGGCAGCAGTTCGTACCAATATCCGCCGGAAAGCATGGCAAAAGAGCCGCTGGCCATGCCAGCCGCCACAAGCTGCAACCACTTCGGATAAATGGTTGTTTTCTGATCGATTTCACAAAGCATCCGATACGCCTGCTGCAAGGTGATTTGCCCGGAGACAAAGCGGCGGGACACGTCGTTGGCAAGCGTGACCTTGTTCAGATCAATGGTTCGGTGGGGGGTGCGAATCATACGCGTATGGTCCTCCCCATTGATGCGAAACGAAAGAATAATGCTGGTCGGCGTCGCCGAGCTGTTGACCGAATCCATACCGGCCGCCCGCGCGATCAACGTCATTGTTTCCTCTGAGCGGTACGTCTCGCCGCCGTTCTTCAACATGATTTCGCCTGCCAACAGGCACGTATCCATAACCAAGTCTGGGGACACCGACAAGTCACACCCTTCACATCATCCATGCGTAATACAGAGTCCCCGCAAGCAGCAGCAAGGAGGCGACAAACAGCCCTCCCACCAGCTTACCCGCAGAGTCGGACGCCTGTTTGCCCCGATGGCCGATCGTACGCTCGCGCACGATGGCGAGCATCTCCGACCGCATCTCCCCTGCAGATGCGTACTTGCCGTGAAGCGCTTTTACAAGGGAAACCCGATACGGGTACAGGCTGTCACTGTTCCGTATTATATCACAGAGCAGACTGGTTTGACGCGGTTCCTGGCGCCTGCTTTTCCACATTTCCGGATCTGCCGACAGACGCACGGCCATGACCGCCAGGGAAAACAGGTCGTACGCGATGTCGGCCCGCCGGTCACCCGCCTGCCATGCGGCGCGGTCGTACTCCTCCGTGAACTGGCGGACTGCGTTCCCCATTTTGGTGACGCCTCCGAAATCAATGAGCCGAACCTGCTTGTCCGCATGGGTGACCATCACGTTTTCCGGTTTCAGGTCGCCGAACACCCAGCCGTGTCGGTGCAGTATCTCCAACCGGGCCAGCAGTTGGATCATCAGGATAGGCACCCAATCGGTCCCCATCCGTTTGACATAGCGATCCAACTGCTCCCCCTCCAGGTATTCCATAGCGTAAAAGGTAAAGGTCTTGCCGTTGATGACCAGATCATCCACGTCGCTGACCAGCGGCGCCACGCGAGCATCCCGCCCCTGCTGCACGCTTTTCAGCACGTTCACTTCCATTAAAAGGTCCATGCCCTCCGCCCCGACTTTGACGGCCCGCCGCACGCCTCCCTGGGCGGCCAGATACACGGCGCCATTCGCCCCGCGTCCCAGCTCCCGCAGGACGCGGTACGACTTTTGGTTCCATTTGCCGCAAAACTGCAGGGGCAGGTCGGGTATCGTCGGTTTGTTAGAAGACATGGTCGCGCAGACTGCCGTCGTCTTCTTCCTGTTCGTTACGGAAGCGTTCGGACAGCGAAGCCGGGAGCTGTACGTGCTCAAAGAGCGCAATCGCTTCTACGATCGCCGGTCCGGTAGGCGTGATTCCGCTCATGGTCAGCCCGGACGTCAGCTGATGCGCCTGTTCTACCTGATCTGTCCACGGAATGCGCACATCCAGATGCTTTTGTTTCCCAGGAAATGAACAAACGGCCATGCGGCTCTGCCCGCTGCGTGAGCGCAAGCTGATGCTGAAATCGTGGATCGCCTGCTGAACAGCGCTGAGCTTCGATTTCATGCTGCCGGACGTATCGACAAGCATGACCACGTCCAGACGGCTCCGTTCCCCCAGCTCGTCCACCATGCCTGCTACCTGGACCCGCTTTTCCGGAGACAGCACGTCGATGGCGGAATCGCCTAAAATCTCCTTCAATTCCTTGTTGACGACATGGTGGATCGTTCGAGTCATGGCTTTTCGCGTCAGCATCTGCACCGTTTGCGCCAACTGCTGCGGGTAAACGATGTCGTACAGACCTCCGCCCGCATTTGCGATCTCGCGGATTTCCTTTTCCCCCTGCTCGCCCATATCGCCCTTTTCAATCACGCCGATGACGTTTACCGTTATGCCTTGTTCCCTGGCCAGTGTCGCTGCTGCCACCGGGCTTATGCCGGCATTGGAGCAGCCGTCTGTAACGACCAGAATTTGCCGCAGTGTAGCTTCTTTCACAAAAATCTCCCCATTCTGCCTATATTTGTATTTCGCTACCAGTATCGACAGAGGGGAAGGGAATCATACCTTTCAGCTCACGACCCGCGGCCGTTCCAGCTTGGGCATCCCGTGCACCTGGATGGCCGACCACTGCGGCACAAAACGGTCGAGGCGAGCCACCAGCACGGTCATATCGTCGACAATGCTGCCGGAGTGCTGCCGGATCACCCGCTCCAAAAGCAGGTCGGCCACTTCCTGCGGGTCGTCCGTCTGCAGTTCGGAAATCATCCGCTTCATCCAGACCTGCCTGTTTTCGATGTGTCGGGGCGCCTCGTAAATGCCGTCGGACATCATGATTAGCAGGTCGCCTGGCTTCAATGTCCGCGTAACCACATCCACCTCGATATCCTCCAATATGCCGGCGGGCAGGTTGCTGGCGGTTACAGTGATGACGTCATCCCCCCGTTTGATGAAGCTGGGGGTAGAGCCGATTTTGACAAACCTGACATGGGCGGTCTGCAGGTCGATCAGCGCGAGATCGACCGTGGCAAACATCTCGTCGGTGGAGCGCAGCGCCAGTACGGAATTGACGGTCTTGATCGACAGTTTTTCGTCGATACCCGACCGGAGCAGCTGCTGCAGCATGTCCAACGCCGACTGGCTCTCCAGATACGCCCGCTCGCCGTTACCCATACCGTCGCTGATCGCCAAGGCCATCTTGCCGTTGCCCAGATCCATCGTGCGGAAACTGTCGCCGGACAACAGCTTGCCGTCCTTGGCGGCGCCGGCCACTCCGATGTCGACGTCGAACGCTTTGGCGGAAGCAAGGCACATCCGGCACGCCCCATCCTTTTGCGGCTCGCAGTGCCGCTCCCTCACCACGATGTTCTCGCCCAGGATTTCGGTCAGCATCGGAGCGACGATTTTGGCACACTCGTCCCGTCCGTAACAGGTCGGCTGGCTGATCTCGATGTCTACCTTGCCTTCCTCCAGGTTATGGATCTCCACACGACGCACAGACAGCCCCAGTCCTTCCAGGGCCTGCGACACCTGCTTTTCCTGCAGGGTCAGCTCCATGCCCTCCCGCTGAATCTCGCGGGCAAAATCGCTCATCACCCGGGAGACACCTGACAGTTGGTCGGCCACCAGCTTGCGGCTTTCCCGCACCTGCCGCTTCAACTGCTCAAATGACTGCTCCCGTTCGAATTCCTGCTCCATTACGGTAAACACCTTGTCCACCTTGACACATTTGCGCTCCCAGTCGCGCGGCGGAGTAACGCCGGCCAGCGTGCCGGTTTCGTACAGTTTTTCCGCCAGCCAGCGCATCCCTTGATACGTGGCCTGCGTATCCTTTTCCCAACACTGTTCTTTTTTCCAGCACTTCTGGCAGGTAAACGAGGTCACCCGGCTCAGGAAGACGTCTGCCTGTTCTTCCCGCTCCTCGGCGTCGGACGTCTGGGCAAAGCTTTTGGAAAGCTGCGTGAACAGCTCGGCGAACTGCTGGATTTTCCCCGCCGTCACATCCCGCACGCGCCGCATGTACTCCTGGTGGGATTGCAGGTTTTCCGGCGTGCCGGGGATGAATCGGGCGACTTTTTTCCACAAAGCCGCCGGCGTCAGGACGAACAGGAGGATGGCCAGTCCCGATTCGGTCAACGACAGGTACAGGGTGTCCTCCGCCCCGCCGTAGATCGCCAGAATCGCCGTGCCGATCAAAAGCCCGGCGGAGACCCCTGCCTTGCCCGCCTCCTTGAGCAGTCCGGCCAGCAATCCGGAAAAAGCGAGCAGATTGATTTGCAGCAGCGCGCTGACGTTGGCCAGACTGAGGATAAGACCGGTGACGACCCCCACCGCTGCCCCGATCGTCCCGCCGCCGGTAAAGGCAAATAGCAGCAGCAGGTAACGGGAGAGCACGTGTTCCATGGAGACGCCTTCGACAACCCAGTCCACCGTCCCCGTCATCAGCGACGCCAGCAGGATGACGAGCGACACCACTTCTTCATTTTTCAGCGGTTCGTACGGTTTCGCCAAATGGACGATCGACAGCGACTGGATGAAGATCAGCGTCAGCACAAAGCTGAGCACGCCCTCCACCGCCACCATTACCAGTTTGTACGTAGTTACCTGATTGGTAATGACAGCAAACAGCAGATGGCTGACGAACACCGTCACGAACACCAAAAGAGGCGTCCGGGAAAAATCCTTCCGCCGGAACCGCTCGCTCCATTTGCATACGAACAGACCAAGTGCGACACTGATGGTCGCCTGCAGGCCCAGCGGAATCGCCTGCGAAAACGCCCCGAGGATCAGCGCCGCAGCCGAAATGATTACGCAATCCCGACGCAGGTAGTACATCACCATGAGATACGGCACAACAAACGGCGACAGCTCCTCCAGGATCAGGGCTCGTCCGAGCAAAAAGCCCATCAACATCGGAAGGACATGCCATTTTTGTGCGGTATCTGCGACCTTTTGCCCCCAGCTGCCTGTCGCCGCTTCCCATTGTTGTGAGACACGGCGCGCCCATACATGGCCCGTGTCGGATATGTTTTTGTTTGCGATCATCGTTACACCACCCCGTTCTGGCATCAATGTGGTTACCATTATACGGAGGAGGTTTTGTAAATTTTGTCAAAATACCTTGAAGCATTCTCAGAATCGTGCGACAAATTCATTGACGCAAAGGGACAAAAAAAACCGACGTTTTGGCGGTCAACGTCGGCTGACAGGTGATTCGCGCTTAGCGAAACGGGCTTAATAATTACCATTCGTCACGTTTTTAAAATGCCCTTCCTCAATTTATCGTCAAATTGCGCATTTTTGTTAGAAAGAAAAGTGAAAAAAGTCAAAACCTTTCGCTAACGACCTCGTCCTCGCTTGTCCCGTTTTTTCCGCAGAGACATCTGGCGGTCTTCGCTGTCCTTGAGGAACCGGCTCAGCTTTTCTTCAAACCCGTCTCCTCGCTCCCGCTGGGGACGCGGCCCCCGCTCCTTGTCCCGGGCTTTTTTAATGGACAGGCCAATCTTGCCGTCACGGACGTGCAATACCTTTACCGTCACGACATCGCCCACTTTCAGGTGCTGGTGAATATCCCTCACATACGTGTCCGCAATTTCGCTGATGTGCACGAGACCGGTCACGCCGCCGGGCAGCTCCACAAACGCGCCGAATTTCGTGATGCCAGTCACTTTTCCTTCAAGCTTGCTCCCTACCTCGACTCCCATGAAAGTGGAAAGCCTCCCTCTGCTCGTAGATAACCTGAGCGACTATTCCGGAATCACGTATATGCTCTCCCCAGGCTTGGTGAGAAACCACTCTTTTCGCGCCAGTTCGGCGATGTACTCCTGGTCGTACAGACGGCTTGCCTTGTAAGACAGCTCCGCTTGCTGCTGCTGTACCTCGGCCGCTTCCTTCTTCAGGGTTTCCAGCTCCGCTTCCTTCTCAGACAGCATTCCACTCTGGAGGTAGAGTGTGTAGCCGATCCAGACAAACAGGCAGAGGACGAAGAACAGAAAGAGACGTATCCTGCGCTTTTGCCCTTTTCTGTTGACGTGAGAGGGGGATGGTGTAGTCATGTCAGGCCACCTCTAATGTCGTTACTCCTGCTTCTTCTTAGAGTGAAACCAATTCTTCCAATTGGTCCAAAATCCTGTTGTGTTTCGGTACATTTTTTTCCCCAAATGCCGACCCCATCTGGCAAAAGGAGACGCGGTGTAACGCGCCAGCTTCCACCCAAACCCGAACACGGTCATCACGGCCGCGTACAAAGACGCAAGCAACATGAAGACCAGGCGGTAGACAAACAGGATGGGACGGATGATGAGCAGGTCAATCACCCGCAAAATGGTTCGATATAACCACTTACAAAATTTTATCACGGCCATCAGGAATTGGATATACTTCTTACTTCCTATGACAAAATACACCCATGCCCCAAACAACATGCCGAGAAAGATGGGAAACCGTACAATGCCGTCATTCACCTTGACCAGGATGAAAAACACAAGCCCCATGCTGCCCAGCCAGAACAACACGTCGCAAACAAACAACAGCCACGCCGGCAGTCTGCTTCTTCCTGTCAAGACGTGGTAGGTATCGTACCCCATCCCCATTAGCGCCCCGCACGCCGACATGACCAGAACCGTTTGAATCTGAACGGCAATGCTCACTTGAACAACTTCCCGAAGAATCCTCTGGACCGGTCGCTGGCGTGCCCTTGTTCCAGATAGACCATTTCGTGAACCAGGCCGTCAATCGCCACTTCTCCGGTCTCCAGACTGAGGTTTTTCATATGCAGGTTCTGGCCGCGTATGGTTAAATAGCCGCCTTCCGTCTCCAGCAAGAACTCCTCGCTGTCAAAGCTTTCGACGTTTTTCACTCCGGAAATCGCCAGGCTGCGGCGGTTGATCATCACGACTTCGTGGCGAGGCCGCTTCATCTGGTCGTTCATCCTGCTCCCTCCTAACGTACCGCTTCTTGTACCATCGTATGGAGGGGGATGTCCTTTTAGACCAAAAAACAGCCCCACCGAAGATGACGGTGAGGCTGCCCCAACACTAAGCCCCGTTTCCGCGGAAACGGGGCAGCGTGCTTTCGTGTGTTTACTTGTACACGGTGTAGTTGCCGTTGTAGTAGGTGATCTTGTACTGCGTCCGCTCGGCGACGAATCGGAGCGGCACGACCGGCATGTTGTTGCGCGCCTGTACGGCGACCGGCAGCGTCACCGCCTTGCCGTTGACGGTCGCGGTCTTGGACCCGACCGTGAACTGGATGGTAGTGCCCCCGCTGACGATCCGCGCGGAGGACTTGGTCCAGGTCACGGACATGCCGAGCGCGTCGCGGAAGAAAGACGCGGGCATCAGCGTGTGGCCGTTTACGGTGAACGGCGCTGCTGCCAGGGCTTGCGTCTTGCCCTGTTTGGTAAACGACGCCACGTTTGCCTTGAAGCTGACTGCGTTTGGCGACACGATGGTAACCGGGCGGGAGAACAGCACTCCCTGCTGTTCGGACGTATAAACCCCGATGCTGTAGGTGCCCGGCGCAGCCGGTGCGGCGATGCCTGCCGACTCCAGCACGTTGATTTGGACCGGCACGTTAACCGGGAGGTCTTGCGCCGGGTAGACGAGCACGTTCTTGCCGCGAACGCCGACGTACGCGGCCGCAACCCCGTTGACGGTCACGCTGTTCGGCTGGATGTACGCCGGTACGCGGAATTCGAGCGGCAGTACGATTTCGACAAAGCCCTTGTTTTTCTCCAGCGGCATGCCCAGTGCCTTGATTCCGACCTGCAGGCCGGTGACTGCCTGCGCCGCCGTTTTGGTCAGCCCCACTGTGGCCGTGCTGTTGTCCACAGCCACCGGCGCGGCGGGAACTGCATTACCGGTGATGTCGAACGGTTTGGACCAGTACTTTTTCTTGTCCACCGTGACGACCAGCTCGTACGATCCCGCTGTTTTCGGGTTGGTCACAAAGGCATCCAGGCCAAACTCAATGCTCAGCTTGCTGCTGCTGCTAAACCGGCTGGGCGTGCGAAAAGAAACCTTTCCGCCGCTGACGCCGACGTTGGTCACCTGTTCGCCGTTCACCTTGATCGCGGACTCGGAGATGAAGGGCGGGACCATGTCCACACTGGGAAACTCCACCGTGATGTCGGTGCCGCCGCTCACTTTGGCGGACAAATTCAGATCCATCCGGTAACTGCTGCGGGCCCCCGGAGCCTTGTCGGAGAGGGCTACGTCAAAGGACGCCTTTTTGGAATCCTTGATCTCGACTTTCTCCGACTCGTACGTACGATTGTTGTACGACACCTTGTACACGTAGCTGGTTCCGGCCTCGGACGGGTTTTGAATATCCGCCGATGTGGCAAACTCCAGCTTGATGTAGTTGTCCCCGTCCGCGCCGCTGGGCACCTCGATTCGCACGGTGTCACTGTCCGTGACGGAGACGTTCTGGGCTTTGTAGCTGTTAACCTTGACATCGGATTTGTCGATGCTTTTCGGCAGCATGTCCTTTGCCGGGAAATCGACGTAGATGTACTTGCCCTTTTTCAACTTGTCCGACTTGGACAGGCTGATTTTGCCCAGCGTCAGCGAGGTGGAAGCTCCCGCATCTTGACTGCTTTGGCTGACTTCGAACGATTTGCTGCTTGTTTTGTTGCTGCTTGAGGATTTGCCGACGGACACCTTGTAGCTTTTTGACGACTCGTTTGAGGTCTCCACTTTGATGGTGTAGTCGCCCTTGCTTTTCGGATTGGTGATCTTGTCGATCGTCAGGGTCAGCGTCGTGTCCGCCTTCACCCGTTCGTCCACTTTTACTTTGACGGTGGTCTTGCTCACTGACACGCTCTTGATGTCGATCGAGCGGCCACGGTCATCCTCCAAGCTGACGTCCGACCGTTTCAGACTTTTGTACACCTTGTAATCGCTGGGAAACTTGACGATGATCTCGTCTCCGGCCTTCAGGTCCTTGTCGATTTCAATCTCGATCGTGTATTCGGTCTCCTCATCCGTGTCCGGATCGTCTGCTGAAACATCTTCCACGGTCAAGGCATAAACGGTCTGCGGAACTGCCGCGAACGGCCCGGTCAACACCGTGACGGCCAACAGCGCGGACAAGCCTGTTTTCGCGCTTTTGTTCACCATTAACGCCTCCTTTTCCTGCAACTCCCTCCATCATAGGAAATGAGTGGGAAAGAAGTCGTTACAAACAGGTAACAAATCCCTGCGAACCGCTTTCTCCGGTGTTTCCCGCAGCCGTGTTCGCTGCACCCTGATGGCCAGGAGGCCGCATTCACGCGTCGATCTTCATCGATTCAGCCACGCCAGCAGCGCCCACCGCCGTTCCATGCGCCGCTTGTAGGCCGGCAGTCCGCGATAGACCTCAACCGCCTCGCGAAACGCCTGCTTGGCCCGTTCCTTCTGCGTAAGCTCCGCGTACAGCTTCCCCAGCTTGTAGTAGACCTCGCACGACGACGTGTGCATGGACGCCAGCTCTTCCAGGAACCCCAGCGCCTTTTCGCGCTGGTTGTGGGCGGCATAGGCTTCGCCCAGCCGGAGGTACGGTTCCCCGTATTTGACGCGCGGATTGATCGTCAGAGCTTGCTGAAGCAGCCGCTCTCCCTCCTCCACCCGGCCCAATTTGAGGCAGCAGATGCCGCGATCGCTCAGATACTCGGCCGATTCTCCCATCGACGGCGCTATCTCTTCCAGGTAGGCCAATGCCTCCTGGTACCGCCGCCTCTCCATGAGCAGCCGGGCGGCCTCCAGCTTTGCCGAGGTGTCGTGCGGATTGAGCGCTACCTGACGCTTGAGCGCAGCCAGACGCCGGTTTTGGCGAAACGGTTTGGTAATGTCGGGCAGCAGCCGGACAAAGCGAAGATCAAGCAGATACAAAAGAAGCAAAATGATAATCAGGGCGGCAAACGGGTTGCCGGTCAGCCACCACAAGATTGAAAACAAGAAGACTTTCCCCACAGTTTCTCCCTCTATTCTTCGCGTAAGTTGTTCGCTATTACTATAAGAGGCTCCCTGGTCATTGTCAATTTTTGTTAGAAAAAGAAAAGACTACCCTCTGAGGTAGTCCTCTTCTTCCTTTTCGTCGCGCGGCACCGGCACTTCGCCTACTACGGTGTACAGGGAAGCGGCCTCCTCCTTGCGCGGGTTCTCCTTGATGTCCTCCACTTTGACCACGACGATCTTCTGGCCGAAGCGAATTGCCAGTTTGTCGCCGATCTTGACAGTGCTGGAGGCTTTCGCAGGCCGGTCGTTGATTTCCACGCGCCCCTGATCGCACACTTCCTTGGCCAGGGTGCGCCGTTTGATCAGCCGCGACACTTTCAGGTATTTGTCCAACCTCATGGACACGGTTCCCCCCTTCTTTTATTCGCGGTGTTTTGCTTCCTCCCACCAGGCGTCCATCTCCTGCAGATTGGTCTCTTCAAAGGTACGGCCTGCCTGGCGCAGTTTCTCCTCGATGTAGGCAAAGCGGCGCTTGAATTTGCGGTTGGTCTTCGCCAATGCTTCCTCCGGGTCCAGCTTGAGGAAGCGGGCGAGATTGACGACCGCAAACAGCAGATCGCCCAGTTCACCGGCGCGCTCTTCCGGCGCAGCTTCCCGCAGCTCCCGGAACTCTTCCTCCACTTTCCCGAAAACGTCGGCGATGTCGTCCCAGTCAAACCCGACTTCTGCCGCCTTTTTCTGCAGCTTGTAGGCGTACATCAACGCCGGCAGGTCGCGCGGAATGCCGTCCAACTGCGACCGGGAGCCAGGCTCGATGCCTTTGGCCGCCTTTTCCCGGGCCTTGATTTCCTGCCAGTTGGCCAACGCTTCCTCCGCGTTGCCTGCGCTTTTGTCGCCAAACACGTGCGGGTGACGGCGAATCAGCTTTTCGTTTAGCCCGGCGACGACGTCGTCTACAGTGAAGTAGCCGTCCTCCGCCGCCATCTGGGCATGCAGCATGATCTGCATCAGGAGGTCTCCCAACTCTTCGCACATCGCGTCGGGATCGTCGTCGTCGATGGTCTCCAGCACCTCGTACGTCTCTTCGATCAGATTCTTGCGGATGCTCTGATGGGTCTGCTCCCGATCCCATGGACAGCCATCCGGGCTGCGCAGGATGGCGACAATCTCTTTCAAATAGGCAAACTGCCGGTAACGCACCCGCTCGTCCTGCGTCGGCGCCACGTAGACCAGTGTCAGGTTGCCGAAGTGATCCAGCCGGTCCAGCTCGTACAGCGGCACCGTTTCGATCCGCTCCTGTCCGGCTACGCCGACTGCGGTCGCCACCGTGACTGGATGCTCGTCCGGCAGTACCTCCATCAGCGTCAGCTTGACGTCGGAGGCCACAAACCTGTCATACACCTGAGCGATAATGGTGTGCAGCATCGGATTTACCTGATCAGCCCGCATGTCCGTGCCGTCCAGCAGGGCAAACCCCTCGATCGGATCGATCTGCAGGCGGGCAAACAGCGGATCGAGAAAACTTTGTCCGCCTCCGATCACAACACGGACCTCTCCGTTCGCCTCCCGCTCCAGCAGCAGTTGGACAGTTCGCTCCGCCACCAGCGGATGACCGGGCACAGCGTAGACAATGCTGCCCTCCTCTGCCGTTTTTGCCAGAAGCGTCTCGACAATCCGTTCGTACACCTCTGCAAATGTCCCGTGCTGTTCGTAAATCTCGTCGAACGACTCGTAGGCGACACCCTCCGCGGCCAGACTGGCCACCACCGGGTGCTCCCGGGTTCTGAGGTAGAGCTTTTTAGCCTGCTTCAATGTACGGTAGACCCCGTACGGCAGTTGTTCCAAATCGCCCGCGCCGAGTCCGACGACCGTAATCGTGCCCGCCGCATCACTCATGCGCCGTCCCTCCTTGTTTTCCTTCTCAACTCATTGTCCGCGCAGCAGACCAATCCGTTCCAGCAGCGCAACGATCCGTGCCCCCTTCGGCAGGAAGCGGAGATCGTCCCGCGTCAATCCGCCCGTTTTCAACAGCGCCAGCAAATAGACCACTGCGCCACACCCGACCGCTAACAGGGCCGTAAGCGTGTAGGCAAGCCGGCTGGACGAAAGCGCGCCGGGCGCCAGCATCATGCATCCCCATTCCACCACAAGCACGACGACGGACATGATCAGCACCGACAAAAACGGCTTCTTGGCAATCTGCCGCAAACCGATGCGCGCCTTGGTGTACTTGACGACTCCCAACACGTTGAGCCCCATGGCGACCAGATACGCCATCACAGTGGCAAACGCCGCCCCGGCAATGCCCCAGAACGGCACCAGCGCCAGGTTCAGCACCAGTTTGAAGACGACTCCGATCAGCAGGTTGCGGGCCGGGCGCATCACCCGTCCCATTCCCTGCAGGATGCCGGCACTGGCGATGCTCAGCGTGGCAAACAGGATGGTAAAGGCCTGGATGGCCAGCGCTTCCGTCCCTTTGTCGTCGCCGTAGAGCATGATGTTGACCGGCTCTGCCAGCAGCGCCAGTCCGACCGAAGCCGGCAGTCCCAGCAAAAAGGTGAGCCGGATCGCCACTTCCGAACGGCCGGCAATCAG
This sequence comes from Brevibacillus sedimenti, assembly GCF_020923495.1. GTDB lineage: Bacteria > Bacillota > Bacilli > Brevibacillales > Brevibacillaceae > Brevibacillus > Brevibacillus aydinogluensis. The sequence goes on along the minus strand of NZ_CP064048.1, from coordinate 1,214,390 downwards.
CCGGTACTGCCGCTGTGCCGCCGCCTCGCTGATCGCCGGAACCAGCGCCAGCGAGAGGGAAGTGGCGAAAAACGTGCCAAACTGAATCAACGGCTGCCCCCGGTCATAGGCGCCCTTTGCCACTTTCGCCAATTCTTCCTCCATGCCGCTCCACTGCAGCATGTTGACGACGGTCAGCGAGTCCACCAGCGGGATCAGGGGCAGCACCAGCGCCCCCATGCAGATTGGCAGGGCGTAAAACAACAGGCTTTTCAGCACCTGCCGGTTGCCCCAGACAGCCACGTCGGCCGATTGGGTCACGCCCTCCCCGATCGGTCCGGACTGCTTGTCCCTTTTCCAGTACCACAACAGGACAAGCACCGCCGCCACCGCCCCGGGAAATGCGGCGAAAACTGCGCCCGTTCCTGCCAAATAGGCGTCCTGGTAGACGCTCATGGCCCAGAAAGCGGCCAACAGAATGAAAACAACCCGGATCAGCTGTTCAATCACCTGCGATACCCCGGTCGGCATCATGTTTTGATGTCCTTGAAAGTACCCTCGCAAAATGGCTGCCATCGGCACGATCGGCAGCGACCAGGCGACCGCCCGTAGTGGGGTGACCAGGTGTTCATCCCCCATGAAGCTGGCGATCAGCGGTGCTCCGCCGTACAGCAGCGCAAAGAAAAAGAACCCCAGCACCACAAGTGTGACGCTGGCAACGCGAAACGCCTTGCGCGCGCCAAGCACATCCCCGACCGCGATGCGTTCGGAGACAATCTTGGAGATGGCGATGGGAAACCCGGCCGTCGCCAGGATCAACAGCGTGGTATACAGCGGATACACCTGCATGTAGACGTACAAGCCGATGTCGCCGGCAATATTTTGGTACGGGATGCGGTACACTGCACCCAGCAGTTTGGAGACCAGCCCGGCTGCCCCCAATATGGCCGCTCCTTTTACAAATTGGACGGATGCCTTTTCCTGAGCCATGCGCGTGATGTTCTCCTCTCAAAACACAAACTGCGTCCATTATATCACAACCGATCAACGGGAAGAAAAGCGGGGGATTGACGCGTCCTCCACCTCCGGACGTAAAAAAAAAAACAGCCCCGCCGCACGAGGCTGTTTGACGTGTTACTGCTCCATCTGCTTGGCCAGGAAACCGGCCGCTGTCTCTGCCATTTTCATTTCCAGATCGCCCATCTTGGTCCCCTCGTTTTTCGTGAGGAGAATCACCGCACCAATCGGGTCGCCGCCGGCCACGATCGGCGCGATCACAAAGGACCCGTACGTTTCTTGCAGGTCGCGGCAAATTTCATACGTGCCCGAATTCTTTTCGACGCGCGTCTTCCGCTCTTCCAGGCATTTTTCCACGATGCTGCCGATCGGCTTCTCCAGGTACTCCTTCTTGGATGCGCCGGACACGGCGATGACGCTGTCGCGGTCGGAAATCAGGATGATATGGTTCAGGCTTTCGTACAGCGAGTCAGCGTATTCCTTGGCGAAATCACCCAGTTCTCCGATGGGCGAATACTTCTTCAGGATAACCTCCCCGTCGCGGTCCACGAAGATCTCCAGCGGATCGCCTTCGCGAATGCGCAGGGTGCGACGAATCTCCTTTGGTATCACGACCCGGCCGAGGTCGTCGATGCGACGAACAATACCAGTTGCTTTCATGTCATGTTGCCTCGCTTTCGTGAGAAGTGGGTTGTGAAAGAGTTGGTGGTTACCTGTATTTTTTCCTCAGATTCTCATTTTAACGACGAGTGACGACTGCAACATTTTCCAGTTTGATTTTGTTACTCTCCCCCGGGCGGTAGCGAGTGACTATAGTATTCGCCGGAGCTTCAAGAATATGCGAGAAAACGAAAAAACAGGGAACCTGAGTTCCCTGTCAGACTGAAGACGTTGCATTTCCAGGCCAAAAGGCCTGCACTCAAAAGACCCGTCCTATTTGGCCTGTTCCGCAGGCTGTTTCACTTCCGGAAGGTTGTACTTGGTAATCAGCTTGTCCAGCTCGGTATTGCCGAATTTGTCGTACTCCTGCTCCAACGCCTGCGCGCGAAGCTGTTCCTTCATCTCGTCAAAGCTCTTTTGTTTCCGGCTTTCCACCTTCATTACATGGTAGCCGTAATCAGTTTTTACCGGATCACTGATTTGCCCGATTGGCAGTTTCAGGGCCGCGTCCTTGAACTCCGGCACCCATTGGCTCACGTCGGCGTCTTCGTACAGACCGCCCGTGTCCTTGCTGCCCGGGTCGTCGCTGTGCTCTTTGGCCAGTTTGGCGAAATCCTCCCCTTTTTTCAGGCGGGCCGCCAGATCGTTGGCCAGTTTGAGCGCTTCTTCCGGTTTCCGATTTTCGGTGGAGATCAGGATGTGGCGGACAGAGGCGACGGTCAGCGATTCCTTGCTCATGCCGTCGTACATCTTTTTCAACGCCGCGTCATCAATGTTCTTTTTCAGCACGTTGATCGAGTTGTTGATGAGCGTCATCTGATCGATCACGAGATTCTTGGTGACGCCCTGATTCTCCATCAGCTTGTCAAACTTGGCATTGTCGTTGCCCAGGAGGCTGAGATACTGCTCTTTGATCTTGTCGAAGCTCTTCTCAGCCGTCTCCCTGGACTCTTTCTCGATCGCAGCGTCGGCTTTGGCGGCCAGGATTTTCGTCGCCGTGAATTCACGGGCGAACGTTTTTAACATCTCCTGATCCGCCACTTCGATCATTTGCCCCTGCATCGGATTGAGGAAGTTAATCACTCGCAGGAACGTCTCAAATTCCTTCCCGCTGAGCGTGCCTCCCTGGTACTCGACGACAGCGGCATTTTGATCCACTTTGAACGGCAGGTTCAGCTTGGGAAACTGCGCCAGCGGATCGTTTGCCTGGTCACCTGCTGCTTGGTTCTGGTTGGTCTGGTTGGAAGCATCTGTGTTGTTGTCTCCTCCGCATCCGGTCAGCAGTGCCACGACCAGGACGGCGGAAGACAAAATGGCTACAGATCGTTTCATGGAATGGCTCTCCCTTCCCGAAAAGCCCGTTCTCCCTCAGGAGACGGTGCTTTCCGTACTGGTGTCCTTGCGCACCAAGTGAAATTGACGCAGCAGCTTTTCGACAAGCTGCACGCCTTCATCTTCCCGTAACCCTTTTACTTTAACAGTAATGACGATCTGTTGTCCACCCGAGAGCCCCAATCGCCTGTTCCAATTGCTGGCCAGTGCGAACAACGCGCCGCCGTCGATGTTGTTGTTCTGGCTGGGATGCAGATACAGTTTGATCTCGTCCGGATTTTTCTGGCTGATCTCGGTGATGTGGTGCTTGAGCGCGTACACCCGCAGGCGTGAGATCGTGAGCAGGTTCTCCACCGGTTTCGGCACGGGGCCGAAGCGGTCCAGCAGTTCCTCGGCCAGGTCGTCCACGTCCTCCAGGGAGGAGACGGCCACAAATTTTTTGTACATCTCGATTTTCTGCCGGCTGTCGGTGATGTAGAGCGACGGGATGTAGGCGTCCAGCTGCAGGTTGATCTCCACCGGGGAGACGCTCTCCTGCTTCACTTCCCCTTTCAGCTCGTCAATCGCCTCTTTCAGCATCTGGCTGTACAGGTCAAACCCGACCGAGTTGATGAATCCATGCTGCTCGGCGCCCAGCAGATTCCCGGCGCCGCGGATGGAGAGGTCGCGCATCGCGATCTTAAAGCCAGAGCCGAGCTCGGTAAACTCCTTGATCGCCTGCAGCCGCTTCTCCGCCACTTCGGTCAGCACTTTGTCCCGCTGGTAGGTAAAGTAGGCATAGGCAATCCGGTTGGACCGGCCAACCCGTCCACGGAGCTGGTACAGTTGGGACAAGCCCATTTTGTCCGCATTGTAGATGATCAGCGTGTTCACGTTGGGGATGTCCACGCCCGTTTCAATGATCGTCGTGCTGACCAGCACATCGTAATTGCCTTCCAAAAAGTCCAGGATGATGCCTTCCAGCTCGCTCTCGTTCATCTGGCCGTGCGCCACGGCGACGCGGGCGTCCGGCACGAGCGCAGCGATTTGCTCCGCCATCTGCTCGATCCCCTGCACCTGGTTGTAGAGGAAAAAGACCTGACCACCACGGGCCAGTTCCCGTTCGATCGCCTCCCGCACCAGCGCCGGGCCGTACTCCATGACATAGGTTTGCACCGGGAAGCGGTTTTCCGGCGGCGTCTCGATTACGGACAGGTCGCGCACGCCGATCATCGACATGTGCAGTGTCCGTGGAATCGGCGTCGCGGTCAGGGTCAGCACATCCACGTTGGTCTTCATCTGTTTCAGTTTTTCCTTGTGGGTGACACCAAAACGCTGTTCTTCATCGACGATCAATAGTCCCAGGTCGCGAAACTGGACGTCTTTGGACAGCAGTCGGTGCGTCCCGATGACGACGTCCACCGTGCCTTCCTTCAGCCCTTTCAACGCGGCGTTCTGCTCTTTGCGCGAGCGGAACCGGCTGAGCACTTCGACACGGATCGGGTAGTCGGCAAAACGCTCGCGGAAGGTCTCGTAATGCTGCTGCGCCAAAATGGTGGTGGGCACAAGCACGGCCACCTGCTTGCCGTCCATGACCGCCTTGAAGGCCGCCCGGATGGCCACCTCTGTCTTGCCGTAGCCCACGTCGCCGCAGACGAGACGGTCCATCGGTCGACGCTTTTCCATGTCCTGCTTGACTTCAGCGATCGCCCGGAGCTGGTCGGGCGTCTCCTGGTAGGGAAACATCGCCTCAAACTCCCGCTGTTCCGCCGTATCAGGCGAGAAGGCGTGGCCCACAGCCGCTTCCCGGGCCGCGTAGAGCTTGATCAGGTCTTCCGCAATGTCTTTGACGGAGGACTTCACCTTGTTCTTGACGCGCTTCCACTCGCTGCCCCCGAGGCTGTAGATTTTCGGCTCCGACTCTTCGCTGCCCACGTATTTCTGCACGTGGTCAATCTGGTCGATCGGCACAAACAGGCTGTCTCCGCCGGCGTACTGAATATGCAAGTAATCTTTATGAATTCCGAGAATTTCTTTGGTTTCGATCCCCAGGTATTTGCCGATCCCGTGGTTGACGTGCACGACGTAGTCGCCCGGTTTTAGCTCCAGGTAGTTTTTGATCCGCTCGGTGTTGGTCATCGTCTGTTGGACTTTGCGCGCCTTGCGCTGTTTGGGGGTAAAGACTTCCCCCTCGGTGATGACGACGAGCTTGTTCAACGGCAGTTCAAACCCGGTTTGTAGGTTGCCGATAATAATGGTCGGACGACCGGGTGGAACCGATTCCACCGACTCGGTCAGCAGGTCGGCTTCCATCTCGTAGTCATGCAGCACCCGTTCCAGACGCTTGGCCCGCTCCAGATCGGCGGCAACGAAAACGATCTGGTCCTGGGATTTTTTCCAACGGGCCAGCTCCGTCTTCAGCACGTTCATCTGGCCGTGGAAGTTTTGCATCGTCCTGCAGGTGAGATTGACGATGTTTTGCGGCTGCGTTTTGGGCGATTGGCGCAAAAACAAAGACAGGTAGACGATCTGCCGCTTTTTCGCGCCCACGGTCTCCTCGTAGGAGCGGGACAAGCTCAAATTGGCCATGTACTCCCCTTCGGCGATCCGGCCGGTCAGCCACTCCGCCTCCTCTTTTTGAAGCTGCGCCGCCGTATCCAGCACGCGGGACGGTTCGTCCACGATCAGCACCGTGTCAGCCGGCATATAGGAAAGCAGCGTATCGTTCGTCGGGTAGAGGACCGAGATGTAGGAATAGAGATGGGAAAACCGCTGTCCCTGCATCATCCGTTCCACGTCGGCGCCGATTTTTTGCACCACTTTTTCTTTAGCCGCCCCGTCCTTCAGTTTGGATACGGTTTCGCCCAGCTTTTGCTCCAGCCGGACAGCTGCCTCCTGCAAGAGTGCGGTCGTGGCAAAGACCTCCTTGGCCGGCCCGATTGTAAACGACTGGACGGACGTAAGCGAGCGCTGCGTTCCCATGTCAAATGTGCGGATCGAGTCGATTTCCACATCAAACAGCTCGATCCGCACCGGCCATTCCGAGTCGATCGGGTACAGGTCAATGATCCCGCCGCGCACGCTGAATTCACCTTTTCGCTCCACCATGTCGACGCGCTCGTACCCCAACTCCACACAGCGGAGCAAAAACGCGTCAATGTCCAGTTCTTCGCCGACCCGCAGTTCGATCTGCGCGTCCCGCCAGATGTGAGGCGGCACGACCAGACGGCGTACGCCGGCGAACGGCGCAACCAAAATACCCGTAAAGCCTCGGGCTAAACGGTTGAACACGTGTACGCGCTGCGCCAGCATCTCGGGACTGGCGATCGCCAGTTCGGAGCCTATCAATTCGTTTCCGGGAAAGAGCAGCACCTCGTCGGCGGGGAGGAGTTCGATCAGATCCTCGTACACTTTTTGCGCTTGAAACATGTTATGGGTGATGACGCACATCGGACGGCCCGCCATCTGTTTGAGCGCCACCATCAGCGCTTGCCGGGCGGAACCGGCCAGACCGGAGACGAGCTGTTCGTGCAGCCCCTTTTCCAGGCCGGCGACAATTGTCCCGATGTTGGCGTCCCGTTTTATCGGGTTAATGATGACTTGCATTCATTAGTCCCCTCTCTGGATTTTCTGTCATGCGAAAAGAAGCCTTAGCTCAAGAAGCCAAGGCCTTGTCCTTGCAAGCCTTACACCGAAAGCATTTCGCTTCCTCCATATATTATTTATAAGAGGATGCAGCTGTAGGAGTGTTATTGGAGCGGATTACCGATCAGGGAAAGCTCCGGATGCAGATCCAGCGCCTCACGACAGTAGGCGCACGTGATGCTGACAACCGTGTCTCCCTCAGGTTCTTTGGTTATTATAAGAGCACGTTCTTCCGGGGTCAAGGAATCCAACCCCAACTGTGCTTCCGTCACACGCGCATCGTCAAATTCCGCAATCCTGATGCCGCAGCAGCGGCAGACATAGCGAATGCTCACTCGCAATACACCCCCAGGCGAATCTACCGCTTAGTATGGTCGAGGGGGTGGAAAAACATACTTGATCAAGCCGCATGGCGTGAGCGGTTTTTTGACGTTCAGACGCTTAACCGTGTTACTTCCGACTGTTGTAGCGGTTCATCACGAGCTCAAACGGTTCTCTCGTCCACATCGCGGCAGCCTCAGCTGCCTGCTCCACGGCAGCGTTGATCACCGGGCGCTCGGCGGCAGAAAAAGTCTGCAAAACGTAATCGCTTACACTCCTTCCCGGTTCGGGGCGACCGATGCCCACCTTGATTCGCTTGAACTCCTGGGTACCCATGTGCTGGATCAGCGATTTGATGCCGTTGTGTCCGCCAGCGCTGCCCTTTAACCGCAGGCGAAGCTGGCCGCAAGGCAGATCCAAATCGTCGTAAATTACCACAATATTATCCGGCGTCAGCTTGTAAAACGACAGCACCTCGATAACGGACTCCCCGGACAGATTCATGTAAGTCTGCGGTTTGACCAGCAGCACCTTTTCCCCTTCGATCCGGCCCTCGCCAACAATGGCGCGAAACTTGTGCTGTTGTACGGGAATGTTCCACTTATCGCTAATTTTATCTATGGCCATAAACCCTGCATTATGTCTTGTATCTTCATATTTTTTGCCGGGGTTGCCCAGCCCAATGATCACTTTCACGGTTGTTCCCTCCTAACCTCCCCTCATTGTACATAGAAAACCAAGCTCCGCCAAGGCGGTGACACCTACATAAAAAAGCCCCGAACATCCGGGGCACAGACTGAAGACAAACGGTTCATTGAGTTAGCGTCCACAAAAAATGATTTCCAGGCCGAAAGGCCTGCCCATTCATCAACCGAAGCGGAAGACAATGTGCATCGCATGGAGGGATGGGCCAAGCGAGCGGGCCCGATCTCCCCTGCGCCGCGGACTTTGTCTACACGCTGAGCCCCAAACATCCGGGGCAGGAGCCACTCTATGTGGTTTTGGCTTTCTCTGGCGGCGATCCGGCCTCTTCGGCCACAGCCTCGGCCGACTGTTCCGCCTCCACTGCTTCGTCCGACTTGGCCTTCACCGGCAGGATGCTTACAACCACTTCCATCTCGTCAATCCCGAGATCGACGTCGGGCGGAATCTCCAGATCTTTGGCCAGCACCACGTCCCCGATGTTGAGGCCGTCGACATTGACGGTAAACGCTTCGGGAATGCTGCCGGGCAGGCAGGAGATTTCCACGCTGTGGCGGACCAAGGTGGCCACCCCCAGTTCCGGGTCACCCTCCAGCAGCACCGGGACGCTGGTGTGCACTTTTTCATTCATATTGATTTTTTTGAAGTCAGCGTGAAGAATGTTGCCCTTCACGGGATGACGCTGCAGTTCGTAGACCATCACGGGGTGTTCGTTGCCGTTGACCACCAGCTTGAATGGCTTGTTGGTGGACTGATGGCGCAGGGCCTGATCCAGTTCCCGTCCATTCACCTGGATCGCCAGATTCTGGACGTCGCTTCCGTAGACGACAGCCGGGACCCAGCCCTGGCGTCGCAGTTCGTTGTTCGTCGGCTGTTCTCCCTTGCGGCGGATGATCGCCTTGATCGTTTCCACAAAAAAACCTCCTCTGGACAGCTAGCAGATTCTTCCTTCTCCCTAGCTTGTCCAGCGGAGGCGTATTTCAATCGTCTGACCGGGTTGTACTAATCAAACAGCTTGCTGACAGACAGCTCTTCGTGAACGCGGATGATCGCTTCCCCGATAATCGGTGCCACAGACAGCACCTTGATCTTGTCGATCATCCGATCCTGGCTCAACGGGATGGTGTTGGTCACTACCAATTCGCTAATCTTGGAATCGTTGATTCGCTGGATGGCCGGGCCGGACAGCACCGGATGCGTGCAGCACGCGTACACGTCACGCGCACCTGCTTCCACCAGCGCGTTGGCCGCCAGCGTAATCGTGCCAGCCGTATCGATGATGTCGTCAATGATGATTGCTGTCTTACCCTCGATGTTCCCGACGATGTTCATCACTTCTGCAACATTTGGCTCCGGACGGCGCTTGTCGATGATCGCAATCGGCGCTTCCAGGCGCTCCGCCAGCCTGCGGGCACGGGTTACGCCACCGTGGTCAGGCGAGACGACGACGATGTCCTGCAGGCCTTTTTCGGCAAAGTATTTCCCCAGAATCGGTACGCCCAACAGGTGGTCGACCGGGATGTCGAAAAAGCCCTGGATTTGCGTCGCGTGCAGGTCCATCGTGATGACGCGGTGCGCCCCTGCGGTCTCGATCAGATTGGCGACCAGTTTGGCCGTAATCGGATCGCGCGCGCGGGCTTTCCGGTCCTGACGGGCGTACCCGTAATACGGAATCACGACGTTGATGCTCTTGGCAGAGGCGCGTTTCAGCGCATCGACCATCACAAGCAGTTCCATCAGGTGTTCGTTAACGGGAGCACATGTTGGCTGAATCACAAACACGTCACAACCGCGAACGCTTTCGTTCAATTTGATTTGACACTCGCCGTCGCTGAAGCGGACTGCTTCCGCATTGCCCAGCGGTACACCGATGTGCTCCGCAATCTCTTTTGCCAGTTGGCGATTTGCGTTGCACGTAAAGACTTTCAGTTTGGGATCGCGGTAGTTAGCCATGATAGTTAAAAAAACCCCCCGTTGTTAATCCTTCTTGCCTTTGCGTGGCAGTTTGTTAGCATAACCCGGCTTGTTTATCTGACGCTCTCGAGCAATGGCCAGCGCTTCGTCCGGCACGTCCTGTGTAATGGTGGAACCCGCTGCTACATACGCTTGTTGTCCCACAGTAACCGGCGCAACGAGATTGGTGTTGCAGCCGATAAAAGAGCCGTCCATTACGACTGTTTTGTGTTTGACGGCGCCGTCATAGTTGACCGTAATCGTACCGCAGCCGATGTTGACACCCTCGCCAATCTCGGCGTCGCCTACGTAGCTGAGGTGCGGTACCTTGGTGCCTTTGCCGATTTTCGCATTTTTCAGTTCGACAAAGTCGCCGATTTTGACACTCGGGCCAATTTCCGTTCCCGGCCGCACATAAGCAAACGGTCCGACCGTGGAGTCTGCTTCCACACGAGCGTCGACCATGACGGAGTAGGAGATGGTGACACGGTCTGCCACCTGCACATTGCTCAAATCCGCCTGCGGACCAATCACGCAATCGGCGCCGATGGTTGTCCCTGCGCGCAAATACGTTCCGGGCTGAATCACCGTATCCGCACCGATCACCACGTCCGCTTCGATGTACGTGGATGCGGGGTCGACAATGGTCACGCCGTTTTTCATATGGCGCACGGCGATGCGTTTGCGCATGTATGCTTCGGCTTCGGCCAGCTGCGAGCGGTCGTTGACGCCCATCGTTTCATCCGGGTCAACCGCTTCAAACGCGGCCACCTTTTCTCCTGCTTCCCGCAGAATGCCGATACAATCCGTCACATAGTATTCACCTTGAGCGTTGTCATTTTTCACTTGTGCCAAGGCTTTCAATAATTTTTGATTGTCAAAACAGTATATGCCTGTGTTGATTTCTCTGATCGCCCGTTCCTCTGGAGTTGCGTCCTTGTGCTCGACGATTGCCTGCACCTCACCTGTTTCACTGCGCACGATGCGTCCGTAACCGGTCGGGTCCGGGACGACAGCAGTCAGTACAGTTGCAGCTGCCTGCTGCTCTTCGTGATAGCGCAAGAGGGCAGTGAGCGTCTCCTCGGACAGGAGGGGTACATCTCCGTACAAAATAAACGTAGTTCCTTCTTTCGCCTGCAAAAACGGTACCGCCTGCTGTACGGCATGAGCCGTACCCAACTGTTCCTTCTGCAAAGCGTACATGACGCGGTCGCCCAATCTGGAACGAACAGCGTCAGCACCATGACCTACGACGACGATGACATCCTCCACCCGCATGGAAGCCAGCGTGTCCACCACATGCTGGACCATGGGCTTGCCGCAGACGGGGTGAAGAACTTTGTACAGCTTCGATTTCATCCGCGTTCCCTGACCGGCAGCCAGTACCACGGCATGGATCTTAGACATGTCAACCCTCCAACGTATAAGTTCCACAATGACTATATCTTAATCAAATGGTGATTTCAAGACGGTAGGCACTGGTTTCCCATGGCGATTTTTAGTCGTTTGACGCCTGTTTCCCACCTGGATTATGATGGGAAGTGAACCGAGAGCGGGTCTTCAAGGGAATTGTCAGTCTCTTGCGAAAATATAAATGTAACATTTTTGACATTTTTCCCAACTCCGCCCTCCGTGTTCTGACCGTTACATGACAAGGCAAGGGGGATGGTGGCGTTGAGCGCTGGCGTATACATGTTGACCGGGTATCTGGGCAGCGGAAAGACGACGCTGTTACAAAAACTGCTGGCCTATCTGCAAAGCCAGGATGGTCGGGTCGTGGTCCTGATGAATGAGATGGGCGAGGAAGACATCGACGGCGAGCAGATTCAGGGTTTTGGCTTTCCGGTAAAAAAGCTTCTGGACGGCTGCATCTGCTGCTCCATTCGCGGGGAGCTGACGGAAGGTCTGAAGGACATTCTCGCTTCCTTTGAGCCTGACCACATCCTGATCGAAACCACCGGCGTGGCCGATCCGGTCGATGTGGTGGACGCACTGACACATCCGGAGCTTTACGACAGATTGGAGCTCAAGGGAATCATCAGCGTCGTGGACGCGTCCCGCTTCCGCAGCCTTATCTCCCGTTTTCAGTCGAGCAGCACGCTGGTCAAGACGATCCGCAACCAGGTGAAGTACGCCGATTTGCTTCTATTAAATAAAATCGATCTGGTCACCCCGGATGTGTTGGAAAAAGTAAAGGCCAAGCTGCTGGAGCTGAATCCGCACGCTCCGATCCACCAGACGATCCAGAGCGACATGGACCTGCGGGAACTGTTGAACATCAAACGCGCCGCCGAACGCAGTGCAGCCATACAGGCCCGGGACAAGGCCGGCACTCCTGTGCAAAAAAGCATAGGACGAATGTCCACCCTGGATAAAGTAAAACGATCGCTCGGCTTCTCAGCCGGTCAGCCGTCGCTGTACAACAGCATCGAAACCTTTTCCTACCATTTTACTGGACCGGTAGACGCAGACAAGTTTGAGGATTTTCTCTGGGATCTGCCGAAAAACGTCTACCGCGCCAAAGGGTACGTGCTGTTTAAAGGAAGGGAGGAACTGATTTCATTTCAGCACACCGAAAACCAGGTGCACCTGTTTCCGTTCGAAAACTTCGGTCCGAAGATGGTAGCCGTCTTTATCGGCGAAGGATTGGACAGGGAAAAAATCATAGCCGATCTGGAGGCCTGCTATTAGCGGCGAAAACGGCAACAGGACCGGGACCGGTGGAACAGCCTCGCCTGGCTTTTCGTCCGGCTGCTTCGGCAAGAACAAAGCACCCAGTCGTCGAGACCGGGTGCTTTTTGCTGGACTTGAATCAAGCGCCTGCTTCGATGGTGTTCTCTTCTTCCTGACCGACGCGCTCGTATTCAGCCAGCACAGCAGCCTGAATCTTTTCGCGCGTGGCAGAGGAGATCGGATGTGCGATGTCGCGGAACTCCCCATCCGGGGTGCGTTTGCTGGGCATCGCAACAAACATGCCATTGTTCCCGTCAATGACACGAATATCATGAACCACGAATTCATGGTCAATCGTAATGGACGCAATGGCTTTCATTCTACCATCCGTATTCACTCGGCGAAGTCTTACGTCTGTTACTTCCATTAAGTTCACTCCCTTTATCTATCAAAGCGTTTAGGATTATTTCCACGCTCTGGGTAAATATTCCTGCTGGGTTACCGAATTTTTGAAAAAAAAAACGATAATTTTTCTCTCCCCTGCGGGACAAATGCGCAAAAAACAAGTCCGACACGGCCTGGTGTCGGACTTTTTGATTATTCTACACGATTCTCCATTATTCTCCTGCGTACGCAATGACTTCGATTTCCACCTTGACGTCGCGCGGCAGACGAGCCACTTCCACCGTAGAACGGGCCGGTTTGTGATCGCCAAAGTATTCGGCGTACACGTCGTTCAGCCGGCCAAAATCGTTCATGTCCTTGATAAACACAGTCGCTTTCACCACATCAGCGAGCGACAGCCCGGCTTCGGCCAGGATCGCCTTGATGTTGGCAAACACCTGGTGCGCCTGGTCCACGATATCCCCTTCGACCAGGGTGCCGTCCGGGCGCAGCGGGATTTGACCGGATGCATACAGAAAAGGGCCTGCCTTGACCGCCTGGCTGTACGGACCGATTGCCGCCGGCGCCTTGTCCGTCGAAACAAATGAAATCGCCATCTGTTCATTACTCCTCTCTGTTGTGAAAATAACTGCCCAGCTCGATCTCGATTTGCTTGCCCTTCACATCCACATCGCGCAGCTTGGCCAGCGAAACGTACTCGTCCACGAGACGATCCGTGACGTCAGCCGTCTCCACCAACACGCCGCAGCCCACCACAGTGGCGCGGAACTCCTGCAGGAGATCGATCATGCCGCGAATCGTGCCGCCGGCCTTCATGAAATCGTCGACGATCAGGACACGGGACTGTTCGGCCAGCGCGCGGCGGGCAAGCGACATCGTCTGAATGCGCTTGCTCGAGCCGGACACGTAATTGATGCTGACCACGGATCCTTCCGTCACCTTGTTGTCGCGCCGAACGATCACAACTGGCACGTTCAGATAGGCGGCCGTTGCGTAGGCGAGCGGAATCCCCTTGGTTTCCACCGTCATGACCACTTCCACGTTCTTTTCGGCAAAGGCGGTGGCAAACAGCTTGCCGATCCGGGCCATGGTGGCCGGATGGCCGAGGATGTCAGACATGTACAGGTAGCCGCCCGGCAGCAGGCGGTCGGGATTTTCCAAATGGCCGATCAGTTCGCGCATGAAGTGAAGGGCCTGTTCCGTCTTCATCTGAGGAATGTACTTCACGCCGCCAGCCGCTCCCGCTACCGTTCGCAGCGCACCCACACCCTGGCTCTCAAACGCTTCCTTGATAATGGACAAGTCTTCGCTGATGGACGACTTTGCCGCTCCGTACTGTTCGGCAAACATGGTGAGTGGAATCAGCGTGTGGGGATGGGCGAGCAAGTGCTGCGTCATGTCGACCAGACGCGCACTTCTGCGCATTTTCTTCATGATTCTTCCTCCAAAAAAACCGAATATTATGGTGCTAATTTATCATTTCCATACGGGATCATGCAAGCATTTCCCCATCAGGCATCCCCAGCATGCGGGCCACGAACACGTCTTTGACAAATCCGCGCAGCGCGTTGTAGATACGGTGGACCTTCGCTTCCTTTTGCACGAGGGCGAACACGGTCGGTCCGCTCCCCGACATCAGCACCCCGTCCGCTCCCGACTGTTCCATCAGCTCCTTGATCTGCCGGACCTGCGGGTGCATGTCCAACGTCACCTCTTCCAGCACGTTACCCATGGAGCGGCACATCAGTGAAAAATCCTGTTCGCGAATCGACCTGATCATTTGCTCTGTGGAAGGATGGCGGGCGATCTCCTGAACGCGCAATCGGCCGTACACGTCAGCCGTGGAGACCCCGATCGGCGGTTTCGCCAATATGACCCAGCAAGGAGCGGGAGCCGGCAAATGGGTGATCTGCTCGCCTCTCCCCCTGGCGAGTGCCGTGCCGCCGTAGACGCAAAACGGCACATCGGACCCGATTTCCGCCCCGATGGCGGCCAGCTCGTCCAGACTCAGCCCGAGATTCCAAAGCTTGTTTAGGCCGCGCAGGGCGGCTGCCGCGTCACTGCTTCCTCCGGCCAGTCCGGCGGCTACCGGAATCTGTTTGTCAATATGCACATGTACGCCCTGACGTATCTGATAGCGTTCACGCAGCAGCACCGCCGCCTTGTAGGCGTGGTTGCGTATGTCGTCCGGTACAAAACTGGCAGAGCAGTCCAGCGTAATGGCGCCGTCCTGGCGCAAGGTCAGGTCTACGCGATCCGCCAAGTCCACTGTGGTCATCACCATTTCCACTTCGTGATAACCGTCCGGCCGTTTGGCCAGCACGTCGAGAGTCAGGTTGATTTTGGCGGGCGCTTTGACCGAGATACGCATGTTGTTCACCTCTGCCTACGTTCAGATTTTCTAGTCTCTTATTGTAGCACAGGGGTTCTCTGCCGTGCCAGTTGGACGGAAGAAAAGCCTATCGCTGTTTTCCGGGATACGCCCAGATGCCCGAAGCTCTCAACAGGTCACGGTAGGTGACCAGTCGCTCGTCTTTCGTCACCTGCTGCGCCTCCTCGATCGTCGGGTAATCCAGGCTGGCCACATGGCTAAATCTGACGCTCCCGCTGCTGCCGTTCATCTTCGCGTACAATTCGCCGGCTTCGCGAAAGACGGTCAATGCCCGTCTCATATGGCTCGCGCTAGTCACCAGCGTGACGTCGCGGATCCCTTCCCGCTCCAGGATCGCCATCGTAAACAGGGCGTTTTCCACCGTGTCCGTCGACTTGTTCTCCAGGAGGATGCGGTCCTGGTCAATCCCTTGGGAGACCAGCCATCGGCTCATCGCGTCCGCTTCGGTGACGCCCTGCTTTGGCACTCCGCCGGTAACGATGATGTTGGCCTGCGGGTATTGTCTGGCGACCGCCAGGCCCGTTTTCAGCCGGTCCACGAGCGGCTGGCGCATCGAACCGTCGTCCGCCAGCGCGTAGCCCAGGATCACGATCGCGTGCCGGGTTTGCGGCAGCCCGGCCGGAACCGCGGTGTTGAGCCTGCCGGCCAGGATCTCGTCTGTCGCCCGCAGCTTTTCCAGATAGGCGGCCGTCCTTTGCGGATCGATCGTCCGCAGCCTGGACACGGCCTCCTGAAACGCCCGCTCGTCTCCGTTCGCCTTGGAGTAGACGGCGAACAGCAGGGTGGCGTTGAAATTGTCAGGGTCCAGGCGCAGGATCTGCCGGTACGTCTGCAGGGCTTCGGGCAGCTTTTTCTGGATGACCTGCGTCGACGCCAGCGAAAACTTCAGATCCAGATTGTACGGATCGAGGATCGTCGCTTCCCGAAAGGCGTGTTCGACCACATCGTATTTGCCTTTCAGGGTGATGCCCTTGAAGATTTCCTTTTCCGCTTGCTGCAGGTCGCCGCCGTGCCAGTAGTAGTACATGGCCGTGTCGACCAACTGATTGATGCGGACGGATGTGGGCTCGTCGTTTTGGATGACGCTCGCCGGCGCTTCCGCAGACGCTGATGGCGGCGGCTCGGGAGATACCGCCTCCGTTTGGGCCGGAACTGGTGTATAGAGCGCCGTAGAGATGACAAAAGCGGCCACTGTTCCCCGTACGATTCCCTTGCTTTTCCACATACTTCCCATTCCTCCTGTCGCTGATCGATCTGTTTGGTGCGTAACCCTCGCCTGTTCCCGGTCTGCTGCCCGCTTTCACCTCCTGAAAAAAGCATGAGCGTCCAGAGCAGAGGGACTCGCCCCTTGCCGCTTCCGTTCGCTCATGCCTAGTTCGCCTAGTGACACGCGTGTGTATTTTTCTGAATATTCTATCATAATAGGCAATGCGGAGCAACTGCCGCGAAACCAAAAACGCAGGAAGAAGCCGGGTTTCCCCGGCCTGTCAACGAGTTTATTTGGCATTCTGTTTGGCTAACGCTTCCTCGGCAATCTGAATCGCGCGTTTGACCAGATTCCCGGCATCGCGCGTGGTGATGGCGCCCCAGCCTTCAGTTTTTACCGTGTCGTAAAACCCCAGCTCTTTGGCCAACTCCATCTTGAACGCTTCAGACATGATGCCTCGTCTGCGACCCATAACATCCTCCCTTTCTCGTTGACAGCCTTAGTATGCGCGAGGTCGGACAAAAAAACCCCGGCCATCCTCTCGATTCAGCCGACACAACGATGGCGCCGAATGGATATAATATCGAGTACCAAGCCAGGGAACAGCAGGAGAAAAAAACAAAACAGCAGAGCCGCCAGGGCCCTACTGCTGTACAAAAGTAATACGAATGTGCTCGTTGTCACGGCACACTGTCAATTCTACTGTCTCCGTCAAGATGTCAGCATAGCTGTATGAAACTCGCTCAAACAATTGGTCGTCATCAAGCTTTACTACGAATACAGAGGGGTATGTTTCTTCGAGGATGCCCGTCCGTTCGACGGTTTTGCGGCGACCGCCATTGGCTTTCAGCAGGATGCGTTCGCCAATGTGCTCGTCTAAACTGCGTTTAATGTCAAGTAACGCGTTTCTTGCCATTATCTCATCCACCTCGCTTGATTCCATTATAACAGCCTATGCTTATTTTGTCAAAGAAATAAAAAATTATAGCAACCAACATCAACTCTTGTCAACGGTGTTTTTTTCGTGAAATCAGCAGATTTTTGTCACATGGTTTGTCCAAAAAAACCACGTCCGGCTACTAAAATTCCTAGCCGCTTTCGTCCTCTGATTATCATTTTCCCAAATGGTTGAGACTGTCCCAAAAATACCAAACGCCCCTTGTATCCAAGGGGCGTTCCTCATGGTCGATGCGTAAGAAGATTGCTGCGGCCAATGGCGTTGGCGAGCCGGGCAAATTCCTCGATGCTCAGCGTCTCACCGCGGCGGCCGGGGTCGATGCCCAGCTCAACCAGCAGTCCAACCACGTCTTCTTTTTGCGTTTTGTCAAACAAGCCGTTCATCAGATTGTTCAGCAGTGTCTTTCTCCGCTGCGCAAAACAAGCCCGCACCACGCGGAAAAACAGCGCTTCGTCGTCCACCTCGACAGGCGGCTGCTTGCGGATCGTCAGCTTGATTACAGCCGAGTCCACATTGGGCCGGGGAATGAACACGCTGGCCGGCACCACCATCGCCACTTCCGTCTCCGCGAAAAACTGTGCGGCGACGCTGAGCGAACCGTAGTCCTTTGTACCCGGCTTGGCTGCGATTCGATCCGCCACCTCTTTCTGGATCATCACCACGATATGCTCCAGCGGCAGCCGTTCCTCCAGCAGCTTCATCAGAATGGGCGTCGTCACGTAGTACGGCAGGTTGGCCACGACGCTCACCTGTTCGTAGCCGGCCAGCTTGTCCGCCAGGAGCGCCCGCAGATCCAGCTCCAGCACATCCCCGTGCACCACTTCCACGTTTTCATAGGGAGCCAGTGTTTCCGCCAGGATGGGCAGCAGCCGTTGGTCGATTTCGACCGCCACGACACGGCCGGCCGCTCTGCCCAACTGTTCGGTCAGCGCACCGATGCCAGGGCCGATCTCCAATGCCCCCTTCCCCTTGTCCAGTTCGGCCGCTGCCACGATGTTGTGCAGAATGTTGGTGTCGATCAAAAAGTTTTGTCCCAGGCTTTTTTTGAACGAAAAGCCGTACTTCTCCAGGATTTCCCTGGTCCGCGTTGGCGTGGCGATATCTTTGCCGACGGCTCGGGTCATGGCTGCTCCCCTCCTTCGTCAATGGCCTTCATCGCGGCGAGAAACTCCGCCCGACTGATTTGAAAGGCGTTCAGGCGTTGCAGCATCTGTTTGGCATTGGCGTACCCGATGCCCAGCCGTTCACCCAGTTTGATGCGCCGCTGTTTGGAATCCGGACCCGAGGTCAACCCGTAGGCGATCATGTCGTCGGGCGTGATCTCCCCAGCCTGATCCGCCATATCGGTACGCACCTCGGAAAGCGCGCGAACGATCACTTCGGGAGAGGCGTTTTCCACGCCGATGTCCCCTTTTTTCGTCCCGTCTTCCTGGGTGATAAATGCGTGCTTGCAGCCCGGCACCGCCCGGCTGATGATCTTGCGGATTCTCTCCCCCTGATAATCGGGGTCGGTAAAAATAATAACGCCGCGTTTTTGCTGGGCCAGGCGAATCTTTTCGATCGTTTTCGCGTTGATGGCAGACCCGCCCGTCTCGATCGTGTCCGCCTGCACGGCCCGCTTGATGGCGGCCGTGTCGTCCCGCCCTTCCACGACGATGACTTCTTTGATCTTCATGTCGCTGCTCCCGCTTTCCTACCGTGTTGACATGGTATTAGTATACCAAAATCACGTACTGTTTCTGTGCGTGCGGCTGAAACGTTTCCGTTCCCCGCCCGTCATAATGGTAAGACGGCAAACAGAAGACAGGAGCGCAGGCTCCTGTCCATTAAGGCTTGTGTGGTCCGATAATGTAAACCGTGCGATTTCGCTTGCGGCCGAATCGGATCGCTTCCGCTTCTGTGCTGACAAACACGTCAATCTTGTGACCTTTTATCGCACCGCCTGTGTCCTCTGCGCGACGATACCCGATTCCGTCGATATACACCCACCATCCCAGCGGAATGACTTTGGGATCGACGGCTATGGTATGCCCGGCTTCTGCCTTGACACCGGTAGCCGTGCGGCCATAACCCGGCGATCCGACAGGCTTGCCTCCCCCTGCCGGAGAGTAGGCGGTCAAGGTAACCCCGTTCAGTACCTTTTTCGGCCGGAACACTTTGCCACCGCGGGAGACCAACCCCGCTGCGGCAACGACCCGTTTTGACGTGTCGGCTTGAACGGATGCGGCCGTTCCTACCGCGACAATACGGTCTTTTTTCGGTGTGATGACATCTCGTTTTACCAGTTCACGGGATACTTGTTTTCCGTTTTCCGTAACCAGTCTGTAGTGCGCGATGACTTTCCCTTCCTGCCCGCTTTGCAGTACGCGGGTCTGTCCCTTTGTCAGAGAAGCATCGCCTTTGCGAATTTCCTGATATGGTACGCGCTCCTTAACCTTGACGATCTGTTCGCTGACCCGCGTGACAAAGATCGTCGAGTCTTTGGAGAGAGACGCTGTCAGTGCCGGTTCCACCCGGTCCTGTTTGCCCAGTGTAATGCCTGCGTCCTTCAAGACACCGGCCACATCACGGCTGAGCGTTTGCACGAGTTTTGTCTGCCCGTCCACGTGGACAGGGATTGCCCAGCGTGTATGTAAGGTGATGTTTATTCCGTCGGAAATTTTGGTGTCTGCTTCTGGCTGCAAGTTATCGTTATCTGTCACCGCAATCTGTCGTTCTTCCAAGAACTCTTTAACGGTTTTCGCCTTGGTCGCCACCTTTTTGGTGACACCGTCCAAGGTAAACGTGACCTGCTTCGGTTGCTTTGCTTGGGCAGATAAATAGCCAATCATGGGCACCAGCACCAGAGCGAGACAGCCCAGTATGGCAATTGCTCGCTTCTTTTGCCGTTCCCATATCGTGCGTAACTCCATTTCCCACACTCCTTTTTCCTGGAAAAGCACGAGGCTTTTCCCGTCTGGTCAGGCAAGGGTGATGAAATCGCACCAATATTTTGGAAATTGGCCAGTTCTGAACAAGGTCGGTCTTGATTGTATGCTACTTTCTCCGGTTTGTCAAATTACCCCCTTCCTAGAACCAAATAATCGCTACCAGCCTAGCAAAAAGCTCATGGCGAATGGAAGCACGTTTGTGTCGAGCAGTTCTGTCGAGAGAAATGGAATCGTTCGACACATGGACTATGGTATGCAGGAGAAAACTGCGGGAGAACCTGGCTTGGCAGAAAATACTCGGCCACCTGCCGGAAAAACGCCGCCGGATGTGCGCAATCAACAAGCCGGAATTGGCAAAAAAGCCCTTTTGCGATGCGCTGATGCGCGTTCACAGAAGGGCTTTTGTCATAATAATGAGCTTTGAAGGCGCTATTCGGTACGGGCTTCCAGCCGGAACAGCCGGCGGGCGTTCTCGGCCGTGATCCGGGCCATTTCCTCGCAGGACAGACCGTGGATGTCGGCCATCGCCTCGCAGACGTAGCGGACGTATCCGCTCTCGTTTCGCTTGCCGCGATACGGATGCGGGGTCAGGTACGGGCAGTCGGTCTCGATCAACAGCCGATCGAGCGGCACCTTGGCCGCCACCTCTTTCGGCTGCTTTGCGTTCTTGAATGTGAGCGGACCGCCGAACGAGATGTAGAAGTTCATGTCGAGCGCCATTTTGGCCGTCTCCCAGCTCCCGGAAAAGCAGTGCATGATGCCGCCCACTTCAGCCGCCTTCTCCTCCCTCAGAATCGTGATGACGTCCTGATGAGCGTCCCGGTTGTGAATGATGATCGGCAGGCCCAGCTTTTTGGCCAGGCGAATCTGCTTGCGGAACACCTCCGCCTGCACATCCCGCGGCGAGGTGTCCCAGTAGTAATCCAGACCCATTTCTCCCAGTCCGACCACTTTCGGGTGGCG
The DNA here is from genome assembly GCF_020923495.1 of Brevibacillus sedimenti. Taxonomy (GTDB): domain Bacteria; phylum Bacillota; class Bacilli; order Brevibacillales; family Brevibacillaceae; genus Brevibacillus; species Brevibacillus aydinogluensis. Next base: position 1,193,274 of record NZ_CP064048.1, on the reverse strand, counting down.
GCTCAGCTCCTCCAGCCACTCCAGATGCTCGTCTTTCATGTCCTTGGCGTCCTGCGGGTGCCAGCCGACCGCGGCATAGATGAAGTCGTAGCGCTCTGCCAGCTCCAGGCAGGTGGGGATCGTCTCGGCGTTGAAGCCGATGTTGACGATGGTGCTCACGCCGTTTTCCCGCGCGCGGGCAATCACCTCTTCTCGATCCTCGTCAAACTCCCGGGCATTGAGGTGTGCGTGCGTATCGAATAACACGGGATCTACCTTCCTTTCCCCTACTTTACGACCGCTCCGTTCGGCATGCTCGGGTCAACGGTCGCCAGCGTCAGTTGATCGCCTGCGGACGCGGCCAGGATCATGCCCTGCGACAGTTCGCCGCGCAGTTTCACCGGTTTCAGGTTGGCCACCAGGATCACCTTTTTGCCGATCATTTCTTCCGGCGTGTAGTACTTGGCGATGCCGGAAACCACCTGGCGCTTCTCATAGCCAAGGTCCAGCTGGAGTACCAGCAGTTTGTCGGCGTTGGGGTGTTTCACGCATTCGACGACTTGCGCCACGCGCAGTTCCACTTTGGCAAAATCGTCGATCTTGATTTCCTCTTTTACGTCCGCCGGTTTTTCGGCTGCCTGTGTTTCGGTTTGGTTCGCGGTTGTCTCGTTCACAGACACTTCTCCTTTCAATGCTTCCTGTTTTCGCTTGTTCTCTTCTGCCTGACGGCGCGCTTCCGCCGTGGATTCGTCGATGAACGCCAGCTCCGCCTGCACGTCCAGACGCGGGAAGAGCAGCTCCTTGCGGCTGACCGTGCTGCCGACCGGCAGACCTCCCCAGACGCCAGCCGACTCCCAGGTCAGCGCTTCCGGCTTGTCGAGGATGCCCAATTGGTCCCAGATTTTCGCCGGGGCTTTTGTCATGAACGGCTGAATCAGGATGGAGGCAATGCGGATGCTTTCCGCCAAATTGTACATGACCGTAGCCAGGCGGCCCCGGGTCTCTTCCGATTTGGCCAGGTTCCACGGCATGGTCTCGTCGATGTACTTGTTGGTCCGGCCGATCAGCTCCCAGATGTGGGCCAGTGCATTGCTGAAGCGCATTTCGTCCATGTGCTCCTCCACCAGTGCTTTCGTCCTGGTGGCCAGTTGGATGAGGCTGTCGTCCGGTTCGCCCGCCTCCTGCGGAGCAGGCACGATGCCGTCAAAGTATTTTTCAATCATCGTCGTGGTGCGGCTCAGCAGGTTGCCGATGTCATTGGCCAGGTCATAGTTGAGCCGTTGGATGAAAGCCTCCGGCGTAAAGACCCCGTCCTGACCAAAGTTGATTTCCCGCAGCAGGAAATAGCGCACGCCGTCGGAGCCGTAGCGGTCGATCAGGAGCTTCGGATCGATCACGTTGCCTTTAGATTTGGACATCTTTCCGTCCGGCATCAGCAGCCAGCCGTGGCCAAACACTTTTTTGGGCAGAGGCACGTCCAGCGCCATCAGCAGAATCGGCCAGTAGATGGTGTGAAAACGGAGGATATCCTTGCCCACCAGATGGACGTCTGCCGGCCAGTATTTGCGAAACTTGCTGTCGTCGTCAGACAGGTAGCCCAACGCGGAGATGTAGTTGGTGAGCGCGTCAATCCAGACGTAGACGACGTGCTCGGGATCGTTCGGCACCTTGATGCCCCAGTCGAAGCTGCTGCGAGAGACGGAGAGGTCCTGCAGTCCCGGCTTGAGGAAGTTGTTGATCATTTCATTGCGGCGGGACTCCGGCTGGATGAAGTCCGGATTTTCCTCCAGGAACTTCAGCAGCTTGTCCTGATACTTGGACAGGCGGAAGAAGTAGTTTTTCTCCTTCACCTTTTTCACTTCGCGGCCGCAGTCCGGACAGAAGTAGCCTTTGTCCGTCTTGCACTGCGTCTCGGTCCAGAACGCTTCGTCCGGCACGCAGTAGTAGCCCTCGTACTCACCCAGGTAGATGTCTCCCTGGTCCAACAGCCGTTTGAATACTTTTTGCACGACTTCCTTGTGGCGCGGCTGAGTCGTCCGGATAAAATCGTCGTAGGAGATGTCCAGCTTTGCCCACAAATCCTTGATCCAGTCGACAATCGGGTCGATAAATTCAAGCGGCTGCTTGCCGTCTTCGGCCGCACGCTCCTGCAGCTTTTGCCCGTGCTCGTCCGTACCGGTCAGGTAGTAGACATCGTAGCCGCGCAGCCGTTTGTAGCGGGCCATGGCATCGGCTGCAATAGTGGTGTAGGCGTTGCCAATATGCAGTTTGTTGCTCGGATAGTAAATCGGCGTGGTAATGTAGTACGTCGGTTTCATGCAGCAAAACCCTCCTGACATACAAAAAATAAAAGCCCGCCCCAGATTGGGACGAGCATACTTCTCGTGGTACCACCCAAATGCTCCGCCTTCTCACGAACAGCGGACTTGTCGAGTCAGACTGCTGCTGACTCACCCGTAACGCAGGTTTGCGTCGCGAACTACTTGGCGCCGGAAAAGGCGGTTCATCCGCGAAACTCAGGGGCCATGTTCGGCTTGATCGCTTATACCGGATCGCAGCTACCCCGGCTCTCTGTCATAAGGATGGCAAGCCTACTCTTCCCGTCATGGTCGTTCGCTATGAAATACCTGATTCATCCTCTATTGTACACAACCGCCTCGTTTTGTAAACCACCCGCCTGCAACTTTGCGGAAGGACAGACGGAGCTTGAATAGACGGGACCAGGTTGAGGGGGAAAAAGGAATCGGTAGAAAAAAAAGCCACATTTGTCGAATCACCTCTCTATCATTCGACATAAGGTGTCGAATTCGACCTTCCATGCTTCCAGTTACTTTTTTCCAATAATTCGATGCACATTAAGATAAAGCGCACCCAAACAATGGTCCTGTCATATCTACTAAATTCGCACCAGATGCAAATTCAAAGAATTGTAAAATTCATATTGACACCTTTGGGAATCGCTGGTATGATGGGAACAACGGAAATTGTCGAATATTGACGATTTATGATCCGATTTGCACAATAAACGACACTGGGCAACATTGTGAGAGGAGAGACGATTTATGATGAAATCGACGGGGATTGTACGTAAGGTGGACGAGCTGGGCCGCGTGGTGATTCCGATCGAACTGCGCCGCACCCTGGGCATCGCCGAAAAAGACGCGTTGGAAATTTACGTGGACGGAGAGCGCATCATCCTGAAAAAGTACGAGCCTGCTTGTATTTTCTGCGGTAACGCTGACCGTGTTTCCTATTTCAAAGGCAAAATCATTTGCCAGGACTGCCTGAACGAACTGCCTGCGGTCAAGCGCTAATCGTCCGCTCAACCATATAGCGCCGCTTTTCGTTGAGCAGATTGCTGCCATAAAAACGAAAAAGGCCGGGGATGACTCCCCGGCCTTTTTAGACTGAAGACAAAATGTACTTCGTTATTAATGAGATTCCGCAAGGAAACCATTCCATCATTGTCAGGCCGAAAGGCCTGCATATTGATCAACCGAAGGTGGAGATAAAGTACAGGCATGGAGTGATGGGCCAAGCGAGCTCCTTTGACGACCTGCTCAGCGGAAAAACGAAAGACGCGGGAAAAAACAGGGGGCACAAGTCTCACTTCATTGAAATACCCAGATGTTTGCCCCCTGCCCGCGTCGCGTTTTTGAGCGGACATCTTCCACTTCTTTGCTGGTCGTCAAGAGAGCGAGCGGGCCCGATCACCCATGCGCCACGGACTTTGTCTACACGCTGAAAGGTCGGGGATGACCCCCCGGCCTTTTTTCATGCGTGCGATCACGCTTGCGGATCGCGGTGGTATTCATTGTAGACGTCCCGCTTTGACAGGCCGCGATCCTCTGCTGCCTGTTTGATCGCTTCCTTTTTGCTCATGCCTTGCTCGCAGTAGCGGTCGACATGCTCCCGGATGTCAAGCGGCTGCCACCAGGCCGCTTCTTCTTCCGGAACGACCGGCTCGCCGCGGTATCCTTCCACGATCAAGCAGTACTCGCCTCGCGCCTCCCCCGCCGCCAGCAAGTCAATCAGATCGCCCAGCGTGCCGCGGGCAAACTCTTCGTAGCGCTTGGTCAATTCCCGCGCCAGCACGGCACGGCGATCGCCCCAGGCTTCCCGGATGGCCTGGAGCGTTTTCACGATACGATGGGGCGCTTCGTAAAACAGCAGCGTCTCCGGATAGCGCTCCAACCGCTGCAGTTCTTCCCGGCGCGCTTTGTTCTCGCGCGGCAAAAAACCGCAAAACACGAAGCGGTCTGTCGGCAGGCCGGAAGCAATCAGCGCGGTCAGCGCGGCGTTTGCGCCGGGGACAGGAATTACGGGAAAGCCGGCCGCCACAGCATCCCGCACCAGATCGGCCCCCGGGTCGGAGATGGCGGGCAGTCCGGCGTCACTCACCAGAGCAATCCGCTTTCCTTCCGCCAGCCATTGCAAGAGACCGCTGCCGCTGGCCTCCTTGTTGTGCTCGTGGTAGCTGACCGTCCGCTTCTCAATCTGAAAATGGTTCAGCAGCTTGCGGGTTTGCCGGGTGTCTTCGCAGGCGATCACATCGACAGTCCGCAGCGTTTCCAGACAGCGAACCGTGATGTCGTCCAGGTTGCCGATGGGCGTGGCCACCAGGTAGAGGACCCCTGTATGTTCGTCGGTGAAACTGCGCTGGACGTTCATGACGTACGACCACCTTCCTCGATCAGTTCTTCCTTTTGCGAGCGGGTCAGGCGTTTGATCGCTTCCTCCCGCCTGATTCCCCACGAGCGGTCCGTTCCTTCTTCCCAATACATCAGCTCCACCGGCCCTCGGCCCCGCGTGTACTTGGCCCCTCTGCCCTCATTGTGCTCCCGGATGCGGCGGGCCAATTCCGTGGCATACCCGGTGTAATAGGTCCCGTCCACGCAGCGCAGGATGTAGACAAAGTGGCTTTTATGCGAGGGAATCTCGCTTTCCGAAATAGATTTCCTGCAGTTCTTCACAGTATTCCTCTCCGTTTTCGTAGACAATCAACGGCGGCTGAATGCGTAGTTCCGGTCTGCCGTTGCGCATTCCCTCGATCAGCAGCATGTTGGGCTCAGCGTCGCGGCGCGGGTAGACCAGCCGCATCCGTTTGGGCTCGATACCGTACTGGCGCATCAGTGTGATAATGTCCACCAGTCGCGTCGAGCGGTGCACCAGGGCGATTTTCCCGCCGTTTTTCAGCAATTGGCTGCCCACCCGAATGACGTCTTCCAGCGACAGCAAGATTTCGTGGCGAGCGATGGCAAAATGTTCGCTGACGTTTTTCTCGCCGCTGGTGGCCGGCATGTACGGCGGATTGCAGGTAATCAGGTCAAACTTGCCGTGCCCGAACAACTGCACGGCGTCCTTCACATCGCCGTGGTGCATCGTAATGCGCGATTCCAGCCTGTTCAGCTTGACGTTTCGACTGGCCATGTCATACAGCCGCTCCTGGATTTCGATGCCTTCAAATACGGCTTCCGGCGACCGCGTCGTCATGATCAGCGGGATGGCGCCGTTGCCCGTGCACATGTCGAGCACCCGTCCCCGTTTGGGCACCGATGCAAAGCGGGCCAGCAGCACCGCATCCATGGAAAAGCAAAACACTTCACGGCTTTGGATGATTTTCATCTCATGGGTGAGCAGGTCGTCAATGCGCTCCGTCTCGTAGAGCGGCACGTTGATTTCCGGTTGCATCCGTTGTTCCAAACTCCTTTTTTCACTATCAGTCTCAAACGGCCTCTGCCCGTTGTCTGCAAAAAGCGACCTGCCGCAATGCTCAGGTCGCTTCGGTACAGGCCGTGTATCCTGTTATTTGTGAACACCACCGCTGAGGAAGGAGAGGCAGAACAAGCAATCTCCTTCTTTGCGCAAGCTGCCGAAATGAACGTTGCAAATGTGAAAACCTTCCGCATACAGCCGCGCCAGATTGTCATAGCCTTCTCCGACCACTTTCTTTTTGGCGGTTTCCTGCTTGTGTGTTTCTTTTTGTTTCGGCGGCGGACTGGCTGGCTTCTTGTCCAGCCGATTGCGAAGGTGTTGGTTCTCCACGAGTAATTGGGCGTTTTCCTCCATCAAGACAACAATGACGTCTTTCAGTTCGCCAATTTCCCGATACAGATCGCCAATTCGTTCCTCGATGCTGGCCATCTTGACGAAGATTTCCCGTTTGTCCACTTGCTCACCTCATCCCCGCTACCCAAATCTAACCTGCTCTGTCCTCTCGTCAGTCAAACGTCGGATGACCTACGACAATCTCATCGAGCGCAAATTCGATGGTGTGCTTGTTTTCCAAAAGCTCTACCTGAACGGACTGGTCGAGCACGTTGACGGAAACGACACGCCCCTCGCCCATCGGCGTGGTTACCATCGCGCCAATGTCCGGCATTTCATCCCGGGTGCTTTCGTAGTTGTCGTTTTCGTATTTCAAGCAGCACATCAACCGGCCGCAGAGACCGGAGATTTTGGCCGGATTCAGCGAAAGGTTTTGGTCTTTTGCCATCTTGATCGACACCGGCTCGAAGTCGCCCAAAAACGTAGAGCAGCAGAGCAGCCGTCCGCACGGGCCGATGCCGCCCAGCATTTTCGCTTCGTCGCGCACGCCGATCTGGCGCAGTTCGATACGAGTGCGGAAGACAGAGGCCAGGTCCTTGACCAGTTCGCGGAAATCCACCCGCCCATCCGCAGTAAAATAAAAGATGATTTTGTTGCGGTCAAACGTGTATTCCACGTCGACCAGCTTCATCTCCAGATTGTGTTCCTTGATTTTGGTCTGACAGATGGAAAACGCGTTCTTGGCAGCCTGTTTGTTCTCCTCCACCTGCTTGGCATCCCGCTCGTTCGCCATCCGGATTACCTTCTTCAGCGGCAGTACGACATCCTTATCGGCCACTTGCTTGCGGCCGATCACCACTTTGCCGTATTCGACCCCTCTCGCGGTTTCCACGATGACATGCGAATCCTTTTCGATCGGCAGTCGGTCGGGGTCGAAGTAATATATTTTGCCCGCTTTTTTAAAGCGGACGCCCACAACCTCGTACAAAGGTTATCCCTCCTGGATTTGAAGAACCAACCGCTCAAGGGCCAACTGTGCGTTGGCGTTTCGCTCTATCCGATTTTTCGTTTCCATGACCAGATCGATCCCATGCAAGAGCTCGGATTTCGTCCAGACCAGGGCTTGTCCTTGCAGCACATCCTGTTGGTCGCTGTTGATGAGATGGGCATGCCTGTCTACTTGCACGTACAGGATATCGCGCAGCCAAAGGATGAGCAAATCCAAAAAGAGGGGCAGTTCCTCCTTTATTTTGTCGCTTTTTTGCAACAAATCATGAATGGTATAGAGTGCAGCAGCATTGCGCTGTTTGCACTCCTGCACCAATTGTATCACTACATTTCTCAGCTGTGCAAACCAATCTGCCTGGCTGAGCGCACGAGCTTCTTCCAGATTTGTCGTGATATAGGAAGCTGCCCGAGCGATCCCGGCCGGCACGCCTTCTGTTTGCAGCTGCTCGGCGATGACGTCTGCGGACAGCGGCGTAAACGAGACAATCTGGCAGCGCGACAGAATGGTCGGCAGCATGGCGTGACTGTGTTCCGTCAAAAGCAGCGCGACCACTCCAGCCGGCGGTTCTTCCAAAAACTTGAGCAGACTGTTGGCAGCCTGGACGGTCATCCTGTCCACGTGCTCGACGATGTACACTTTGTGGGTCGATTCCACCGCCCGCATCGCCATTTCCTTTTGCAAGGCACGGATCTGGTCGATCTTGATCGAGGCCCCGTCCGGCTCGATCAACAGCACGTCGGGATGGTTGCCTGCCTCGATGCGCCTGCATGTGAGACAGGCCCCGCAGGCGTCCGCCTCCCTTTCTGGACAAAAAAGAGACTTCGCCACATGCAGGGCCATCCGTTTTTTTCCTGCACCTTTGGGGCCGGCGAACAGGTAGGCGTGCGCCAGCCGCCCGTTTTGCAGACTATGATGCAGCAGTTCCGCTGCACGCGGCTGCTGCGCAAACATCTCCCATGTCATCTTGTTCCACCTAAAAGTACAAGTTGATCAGCATGCCGCGAATTTCGCCGATGCGGGCCAACAGGTCGATCATTGGCGCCTGATCGCTCAACAGTTCGTCGGCAAGCTTGAGCAGTTCCGCGTCCACTTCCTTGACAATCTTGTACAGCCGGCTGCGACCCCGGCGGTTTACACCCCGTCTGTCGTCCAGCGCGATGCCGTGCTTGACGGCCTCTTCCATAAACTGCTTGACCAGATTTTTATAATGGTAAAAGTCGCGGATGGAGCGGGAACGGGCCAGAATCTGTCCCTGTTTGTCTATGTCCTGCAAAAGCCGGGTCAGCCGCTCCTGCGACATGCGTTGGTCTTCGCCTTTGATCAATTCCCCGAAATTCGCCTTTTCCACCTGCGGCCCTTTGCGCATGTCGGCCGCTTTGAGCAGATCTACCTTTGGCCTAAGCCCTTCTCCGATTTTCATGCCGCTCCCTCCGTCCCTGTCCGATCGTGTTTCTTCCTTACAGTATAAACGAAAGCAGGCTGAAAAAGGAGGGGGCTCTCCATCTGACGCCTAGAACGAATGGAATTGCTCGACGTCCAGCACAAACACGGCGGCACCGCCCACCTGCACCTCGAGCGGATACGGCATAAACGAATCGACGGCATTGCTCAACGGCGAGACAGGTGTGACCATCTGTTTGCGGGACTTGCAGTGCTGCTGAATGATCTCGATCACTTCCGGCACGTTTTCGTCGCTCGTTCCGATCAAAAACGTCGTGTTGCCGGCACGTAGAAAGCTTCCCGTACTGGCCAGCTTTGTAGCGCGAAATCCTTTTTTCACCAACTGCTGCGACAGACGACCACTGTCTTTGTCCTGAACAACAGCAACCACCATCTTCATCGGCTCTCACCCTTTCCGCACGCATATGGTATCTGGGGGTACCTGTCTTTCTTCATTGTATGAAGGAAGGCTGGACGGTGTAACGATATTCTTCTTAATCATAGTATACAGCATGTACGTACCCGGACGGTACCTAAACCTTACAGACGCGCCTCCAGCGCAGCCAGCGCCTCTTCAAAGACGCGCTCCATCGGCTGTTCCGCGTCAATGACGACAAACCGCTCGGGAAAACGTTCCATCACCAGCCGGTAGCCTTCCCGCACTTTTTCGTGGAACCGCAGGTCTTCCATGTCGAGCCGGTTTACCTCCCGCCCCTTGGTCGCGTTAATGCGGGCCAGGCCTACTTCTGGCCGCACGTCGAAAAACAGCGTCAGGTCCGGCATGCAGTCCTCCACGGCAAAGCGGTTGATGGCAAACACTTCGTCGATTCCCAGGCCGCGTGCATACCCCTGGTACGCCAGGCTGCTGTCGATGAAGCGGTCGCACAAGACGAGCTTCCCCGCTGCCAGTGCCGGCAGCACCTTTTCCACCAAATGCTGCCGCCGTGCCGCCGCGTACAGCAGTGCCTCCGTCCGCTTGTCCATGGTGACGTGCTCCGGATCGAGGATGATCGACCGGATTTTCTCCGCGATCTCGATGCCGCCCGGTTCGCGGGTAAGGATCACGTCCCGTCCCCGTGCCCGCAGTTCGTCGCAGAGGCGGGCGATGACGGTAGACTTGCCCGCTCCGTCGCCTCCCTCGACGGTAATAAACCGGCCTGTTCCCTTCGTAGCCACACACATGCTCCTTTCACTCTTGTTGTCTTTCATCAATTACCCGTATCGTTTGCAGCCGGGCATCCTGCACCCCGTGGAAGCGGGTCTGTCCCTTGCGAAGCTCCAGCAAAAGCTCCAGCAAATCGGCATCAATGCGCTCACCTGGCACCAGCAGCGGGATTCCCGGCGGATAGGGGATCACCATTTCTGCGGCAATCCGGCCAAGCGCCTGTTCCAGTGCCACCGTCTCGCAGGGAGCGTCTATCGCTGCGTGCATCGGCATCGCCTGTTCGCGCAAAAAGCTGGAAGCCACCACACCCGGCTCCACCATACGCACTTTTCCCGATCGTCTCTCGGGGGAGACGGATTCCAGCAGCCTGGCCAGTGCGTCGAGATCGTCCGCTGAGGTCCCGGCAGAAGCCGCCAACAGCACGAGTCCGTTCTCGGCCAGTTCGGGATAGATGCCTTGTTCTTCCATCAGCCGCATCAGTTCAAAGCCGTCCGCGTCGGCGGTGCGCAGCACCAGCAGCAGTTTGAGCGGGTCCCATGTCGCACAGACGCTGTTTGGCACTGGTCCCGCCAGCTCCACCCACGAGACGCGATCCAGCCGTTCGCGAAGCTTGTCCAACTGCAGCAGCAGCCGTTCCCACTCCCGGGATGCTTCCATCACCAGGTGACGGCGCGCCAGGTCGAGCGAAGCCATCAGCAGATAGGACGGGCTGGACGACTGGATCATCGCCAGATTGCGCGCCAGACGTTCCCGGTCGATCCGCTCGCCCTGGATATGCAGCATGGACGACATGGTGAGCGCTCCGGTCATTTTGTGGGTGGATTGCACGGCGGCATCTGCTCCGCTCTGCATGGCCGAACAGGGAAACGCAGGATGAAAGCCGAAGTGGGCCCCGTGTGCTTCATCGACGAGAAGCGGCACACCAAACCGGTGGACGGTCGCCGCCATCTTGGCCAGATCAATCCCCATGCCGTAGTAGGTGGGGTTGGTCAAAAAAACCGCTTTGGCATCGGGATGGGCCTGCAGGGCGCGTTCCACGTCCTCCCGCCGCAGTCCGACGGCAGTGCCGGTCGCCGGGTCCACCGCCGGCACGATGTACACCGGCGTTGCCCGGGCCAGGATGATGCCGTGAAATACGGATTTGTGGCAGTTGCGCTGGACGAGAATCTTGTCTCCCGGACGGCAGACGGTCATGATCAGCGCGATGTTGCCCGCCGTGCTTCCGCCGACGAGAAAACGCGTCTCCTCCGCGCCAAACGCTTCCGCTGCCAACGCCTGCGCCTCGGCAATCACACCATCCGGCTGATGCAGGTCGTCCATGCCGGTAATCTCCGTCATGTCCAGTTCGAGCACAGGCCCGAACCGCTCCCTGCCGTGATGGTCAAAACTTCGACCCATCTTGTGACCGGGCACGTGAAACGGGTGGGGACGGCGCATGGCGTGCCGTACCAACTGTTCGTATAAGGGTGCCTGCCGCTGCCTCTCCCAGAAGTCGGCGCTTCTTTCCCGCACGGTCATTCACGTCCTTTTTTCAGAGTACCTCTTATTGTAACACGATTTGCACCCGCAAAACGGAAAAAGGCATCGGGGGTGTCGATGCCTTTTGGCCGAACGTGTCTAATCCGTGAGCCAGATGCGCCGCATCTGATGAATAAAGAACGTGTATTTTTTATCCTGTACATCCGTGTTGACCATTTCCTGTTCGCATTGCTGGCAGATAAACTGCTCACAGATGGCGATTCCGTCCGTCCGTTCTTCTTCACAGACGATACATCGCTGAGCAACTCTTTCCATTGTACAAACGCCTACCCTTTTCCTCAATCTACCAACCATTATACCCCATTATAATCCACTCCATTCCCAAACGTTCGTCTTTTCCCCGATGGTTCGGTAGATCATTTGCAGCGCCTCCGCTTCCGGCAGCGGAAAGCAGCCGCAGGCATCGACGACAATGGGTTGGCGCATGTGCCTGATCAACTCGGACAGGGGGAGTTCCATGAGTTCGGGGTCAGGCGAAGCGACGACCAGCAGATCGGCTTCGGCAAGCGCTGTTTGCCAGGTGGTGCACCGCTCCCCCAGGGTACCTTTACCGTTCGGAATTTGCTCGTCCCGAGGAACGTACAGCCGCACCTCTTTGTCCGCCATCCAGCCTGGCGGCATCTGCTTCCACAGGCTCGGCGGCCCCCACAAGGCGACGCGGCGCACGTTCGTCTTTCGCATGACAAAGCGACACTGGCGGACCAGCCATCTTCGCAGCGCTGCCCGCTCCATTCGCTGCGGGTCCAACCAACCCTGTCCGATGCGGCTGTCCATGCCCAACGCACGCGCGACCGTTTGCAGACGGACGCCGCGCCGGTCACAGCTCTCTCCCAGACGGAGGTAAAACCGCTCCTTCCAGGCCAGATACCGCGGCAGCTGGCGGATGACCTCCTCCGCTTCGCGCATCCCGCACACCATCGCGACCACGTCATGCTTCGCCAGTTGGCGGCTGATGATGCGGGTCCAGGGGCTGCGGAGATTACCGCCGACCAGCGCCCGCTCGCCGCCGGCAAAGCGATACAGACGGACAACTTCCCAGCCGGGATGCCGGGCAGCCAGTGCTTCTGCCGCTGTGCCCGCAACCCGGTCGCCGTATACGAGCAACAGTCCGGGACGGTCCCACTCGGCCAGGCTCGTCGACAGCCGTCCTGTATCCGACTCTCTTGCGATCAAAAAACCGCACGCCCCGTCCGCTTGTTTACGGTCTTTGGCCGGCACGACGGATATGCCGATTTCCTCCAATTCGCCCGCCAGTGTGTCAGGGAACGGTGCCTCTGACACCTGTACGATCACTTTCACATCTGTGCTGGACACCTCATGCACTGCCTCCTCTTTTCGCCGCCTGCTCCTGTTCGACCGCGCCTGTAAGCCCCGGCCATGCCTTTTGATTACGCGTCAGTCTGACGGGGAGAGACGGCCGGCGCGTCAGCATCTGCAGCGCAGTAAACAGGTAATTGCCAAGGCGGCGGTTCCAGTTCCTCCCTTTTATCGTGCCCATAAATCAGGGGCCCATGACGTAACGGGCTCTCCGCACCGGCAGCGTCGCGAATCGCCGCACACGGGCAAACGCGCGTCCGGTTGACAGCTTTTCCGGCGCCAGTAGATTGTGCGATAATCATCTCAGCGGGAAAAACATAGGGAGAACCCTGCCCCTGTCCATTGGACAAAGCCAGGTTCTCCCCAGACACGGATCGGGTCTAGCCCGCTTGTACACATGTAATCGCAAGAGGTCATAGACAAGATGAAAGAGCAAACCATTTACAGCTACAAACTGCTTCGCCGCTTTCGCTGGCGATTGGCGGGCTGGCTGTTCCAGCTCCTGCTGATCTGCCTGTTTCCGCTCGCCGCCTCTGTCTGGCTGAAGATTCCGGCTGATCGCCTGGTGGTGACGCTGGCCGTAATTCCGGCCATCGCCGCAGGTCATCTCTGCCTGTTCCGGCTTTACGCCGGCCTGCGCTCACACCACCCGCATACCACGCCGGACCTGCTCGTCTCTCCCTGGTGGGGTGCCGGTTCCCGCCATCCTGTTCCGCTCCGGGCATACCGTGGAGCGGAGGCGACCGTCCTCGCCGGCAGTCTGTTTTTGGCCGCCGCTGTCTTCGTCTGGGTGCCGCTGCCGTACGGAATGGCGCTGCTCTGGGGGACAGCCGTGCTGGGCTTGCCCCGGCTGCTGGCGCTTATCGCTTCACTGCGCCAGCCTCTGCACTGCCGGGTCAAGTACGAAAGCGGCAGTGTCGCCTTTTTGCTGACTGACGGCTAACCGCCTACATCACCCACAGCTTGATGATGATCAGCGCGGCCAGACCCGGCAGCCGCAGCAGCCCGGTCAATAACGCCGTTACCGGATTAATCGGGATGTGGAAGTCGGCCAGTTCTCCGACCAGATTGGCGAAAAACAGCAGCACCGCGCCAATGACCAACTGCATGGCGACAAACCCCGCCCAGCGGATCGGCCCCATGACCGACCTGCTGGCGGCAATCACCAACAACAGACCTGTGACAATCAAGGCGATGACCCATCCCGTATTCATTACTCATCCTCCCTGCGCGTGCCGACGTTCCCGCTCCCGTTTTGCTTGCGCGAGCAGGAACATGTAACGTTTTTCCGTCAATTGCAGATAGTAAATGGCATCCTCCAGCCCGTCGTCCGGTTCGCTGATATCCATGAGATGACGGGCGTGCTGCCAATCCAACCGCGCGCGGTCGACAGCTTTATCCAGCGCCTCCGGCCCCCAATGCACGGCCGCTCGCGGTTTTCCCCACAATCTCACTTCTCCCACGCCCCTTCAGTGAAAGTAGTGCAGCACACCGGTCAGATTGTTGATCACATGCAGCACGACAGCCCCCCAGATGGACTGAAACCGATGCCGCAGGTAGCCCAGACACAGGCCGATGACAAACAGCGGAGCCAGCAGGGCGACATCCACATGCATCAACGCAAACCAGAGGCTGCTCAGTACAATGCCGACAAACGCTCCCAAACGCTGAACCAGAATCGTCTGAAACACACCGCGGAACAGCAGTTCCTCGGCAATCGGCACCAGGATGCCGATGACCAGCACGGATGCAGCGACGGCCCAGATATCGCGGTCTTTGGCCTGAATGATTCCCTGTTCGATTTGCCGCTCCCGCTCCGAGTCCAGCGACAGGTGGAACCAGTCAGCCAGCGGGGTGGTGACGACCGCATCCAGCACCCACATGATCAGCAGAAACATCACCGCCAGCACGGCAATCATGCGCCCGATGCGGCGGGGACGGCACACGCCGATCTCGTCCATCCGGCCATGAAACCAAAGCGGCACCGCGATCAGGATAAACAGTTGAAGCGACGCCGACTCAAAAAAGCTGCCGACCGAGCCCTCGACAAACAGAGGGTACGGCAGTATCAGGCCGTACAGCAGCAGCGTGCAGGCGTGAAACACCTGCAGCCAGGCGACGACATGCAGCAGATCCGACCACGTCGGTGCGTCGTCATTGAGCAGCCAGGCCGTCCGCTGCCTGTCCCGCCAGACGTTGACAGCAAAGCCGATAGCCGCGACAAAGCTGATGACCACCACAGCCAGCACCGTCAGCGACAGCCACAGTTCAGGAACCTCCGCAGTCGACACGATCCACCGGCCATCCGGTCCGCGATCAAAGCGGAGCATCATCAATTCGGCGGCAAACACGATCCAGTATCCGACAAACAGCGGGATCGCCCAAGGCGCAGACCTGCGCTTCTCCGTCCCGCCCCGCAGCGACATCCCCGGTCCTGTCAGCATCTCCTCACACTCCTACTTCAATCTATGTCTTGTCCGGACAAAAAAGTCCTCCTGCTCCCATCTCCTGCAAACACAAAAAAGACAGGGAGTCCCCGTCTTTTTCTTGTCCTACAATTCCCGGCGACCTTCCAGGGCTTTTGTCAGCGTCACCTCGTCGGCGTACTCCAGATCGCCGCCCACCGGCAGTCCGTGCGCAATCCGCGTCACGCGAATGCCGAACGGCTTGATCAGCCGGGAGATGTACATGGCGGTGGCCTCGCCCTCGATGTTCGGGTTGGTCGCCAATATCACTTCTTTTACTTGATCGTCGCTCAACCGCTTCAAGAGGTCAGGGATGCGGATGTCCTCCGGCCCGATGCCGTCCATGGGAGAAATCGCTCCGTGCAGGACGTGGTAGTACCCGTCGTACTCCCGCGTCTTTTCCATCGCCACCACGTCCTTGGGCTCCTGCACGACGCAGATGACGGAAGCGTCACGCCGCTTGTCCCGGCAGATGTGGCAGGGGTCGATATCCGTGATGTTGTTGCAGACGGAGCAGTAGTGGAGCTGCCGTTTGGCGTTGACCAGCGCTTTGGCCAGATCCAAAACGTCGTCCTCTTTCATGTTGAGCACGTAAAACGCCAGACGGCTGGCCGTTTTCGGCCCGATGCCCGGCAGTTTCATAAAGCCTTCGATCAGTTTTGATACCGGTTCGGGATAAAACATCGGCTCGTACTCCTTAGAACAGACCCGGGATGTTCAATCCTCCGGTGAATCGGCCCATTTCCTTGGCGATCATCTCATCGGCCTGGCGCAACGCATCGTTGACGGCGGTCAGCACGAGGTCCTGCAGCATTTCCACGTCATCCGGGTCGACCACTTCCGGCTTGATCGTGATGTCGACAATCTGCTTGTGGCCGTTTGCCTTAACGGTAATCGCACCGCCCCCTGCAGAACTTTCCACCACTTTTTCCTTCAGGGCCTCTTGCGTCTTTTGCATTTCTTCCTGCATCTTTTTCACTTGTCGCATCATTTGTTGCATGTTTTTCATCGGGGTGTCCTCCTTCTTTTTTGCCGGTTCAGCTTATTCTTTCACTTCAATCAGTCCCTCACCGACCAGCCGAATCGCCTCGGCGACAAACGGGTCCTGCTCTTCCTGGGCGGGCTGTTCTTCCTGCCCGGCCTGCTGGCTCACGCTCTGCCA
Source organism: Brevibacillus sedimenti (assembly GCF_020923495.1). GTDB lineage: Bacteria > Bacillota > Bacilli > Brevibacillales > Brevibacillaceae > Brevibacillus > Brevibacillus aydinogluensis. The sequence goes on along the minus strand of NZ_CP064048.1, from coordinate 1,177,150 downwards.
CTCCTCCTCCATCACGGAGAGCAGCTGCAGCGGCCGCCCCAGAACACCCAGCATCACCCGTTCCACGACGCCCTTCAATTCCGGCTCCATGGTCTTCTCACAGTGAATGGGACTGGTAAAGGTGACGACGACAGCGTCGCGGCCGGCAGCAGCGGGCTGGCCGTTCACCAACCAGGCTTGGTATTGAATCTTGATTTTTTTGACATCGGCCAAAATCTGGCTCCACTGCCCGCGCACCTGCCGCGTCAGCGCTTCGTCCACCGCCTTGGCCACCTCCCGCACCTTGTTCATCGGCGTGCGGGAACTTCTCGCGGCCGCAGCCGGACGGCGCGTTTCCGCCCTGCGCGGCTCTTCCGTTCGCGGCTGGGCGCTCACGTGCGCCTGTCCCTGCATCAGTTGGGCCAGCCGCTCTTCCAGTGTGCGGACCCGGTTGGCCAGTGCGGCCAGCTCTGCTCCTCCGGCTGCGGCTGCCTCCGGCGCAGCGGCAGCCTCTTTGACCGGCTGGCACAGTTTGACCAGCGTCAGCTCCACCAGTACGCGGGCGTACGTGGACCACTTCAACTGGGCCAACGCCTGATTGCAGATTTCGATCGCGGCGTACACGTCGGGCAGGGCGTACATCCCGGCCACCTGGGCAAACTGGTCGTCCAGCATCGTCCGCTCGACGATCTCTTCCAACTGCGGCGCGGTCTTGAACAGCAACATGTCGCGGTAGTAGTAGAGCAGATCCTGCAAAAACTGTTCGGGATCTTTTCCCTGCACCATCACCCGGTCAAAATGCTCCATCACCCGGGACACGTCACGTTCAGCGACGTATTTGGCCAGAACGGAAAAGTGCCCCTGTGAGACGGTGCCGGTAATCTGCATGATGTCAGCAGCCCGAACCTCGTCTTTGCTGTAGCTGATCGCCTGGTCCAGCAGGCTGAGTGCGTCCCGCATCCCCCTTCGGCCATTTTGGCGACCAGGTGGAGGGCCTGCGGTTCGACCCGCACTCCCTGTGCCTCGCAGATGTATGTGAGCCGCTTCACCATTTCCTTTAGGGGAATCCGGTGAAAATCAAACCGCTGACAGCGCGAGATAATCGTCGCCGGCAACTTGTGGGGCTCGGTGGTAGCCAGAATAAAGATGACGTGGGAAGGCGGTTCCTCCAGCGTCTTCAACAGCGCGTTGAACGCCTCCGTCGTCAGCATATGCACTTCGTCGATAATATACACCTTGTACCGGACGTCACTGGGGGCGAACCTGACCTTGTCGCGGATGTCGCGAATTTCCTCGACACCGCGGTTGGAAGCGGCGTCAATCTCCAGCACGTCGGTAACGGAACCGTCGGTAATGGCCCGGCAGGTGGGGCACTGGTTGCACGGCTCTCCGTCCTGCGGCTGTTCGCAGTTCACCGCTTTGGCCATGATTTTGGCTGCACTTGTCTTGCCCGTACCACGGGGACCGTTGAACAAATAAGCGTGGGACAACCTGCCTTCACGCAACGCGTTGCGCAAAGTGGTCGTCACATGCTCTTGTCCCACCACGTCTTGAAAGGTTTGCGGTCGGTATACGCGATACAGCGCGGTATAAGCCATGATGGTGTGACACTCCAATCTGCACAGTCCTCTTCCGAATCCTAACTATTATACACCATCCGCCCTTGCTCTTACAAAGAAAACGCCCCGTACGGATGACGGGACGCCGGGCCGGATAACCGTTGTCAGAGATACGGGAGCAAGATGTGAAAAGTGGTGCCATATCCTTTGGACGAAACGCGGATTTGGCCGCCAATGTCGTGAATGATTTTCTGACATACGGAAAGACCCAGCCCCGTTCCCTCCTCCTTGGTCGTAAAAAATGGATCAAAAATTTTGTCGATGATGTACAGCGGAATGCCCGGCCCCGTATCGTGGATGTCGATGCTGACCTTGTCCCCTTCCGGATCGATGTGATGGGAAATGTGCAGCGTCCCCTTCTCCCCCATGGCCTCGATGCCGTTTTTGCAGATGTTGATGAAGACCTGTTTGAGCAGTTCCGTGTCCCCCACCACCAGCGGAAGCTGTCCCCGCGAGGAGAACTTTACGTCGATGCCGAACAGAAGCGCCTGCGACTCCACGATCGGGAGAATCTCCTCAAACACCGTGTTTAAATCGACCAGGGAATACTGGACGTCGCGCTGCTTGCTCAGCAGCAAAAATTCGCTGACCAGCGAATTGATCCGATTGATCTCCGTCAGCATGATTTCCGTGTAGGTACGCTCCCGCTCCATGCCGTTGTCGCTGAAGGATTGCAGGAACATCTGCAAAAAGCCCTTGATCGACGTGAGCGGGTTGCGGATCTCGTGAGCCGTGCCGGCGGCAATCTGTCCGATCATCGCCAGTCGCTCGTTGCGCTCGATTTTTTGTTCAAACGAGCGCAGGTTGGTAATATCCTTGAACAAGACGAACGCGCCGACGGTATTGCCGGCCTCGTCCTGAAGCGTGTGGGCGTCCACGATTAATTCGTAGCGCTGGTTGTCGTTTGTCCAGGACGTGGCGATATTGTGAAGCTTCACCCCGTCGAGCAGTTCCCGCTTAATCAGGCGATGCTCTTCAGGTATGCCGGCAAACACATCGTCCACGTGCCGGTTGAGCACATGCAGCCGCTCCATTCCGAGGAGCTTACAGGCCGCGTGGCTGGCTTCGACGATCTGTCCCTGCTTGTTGAGCACGAACAATCCCAGGCTGGTATCGGTAGTCAGTTTTTCCACAAGCCGCTGTGACAGCCCGTAATCCGTCTCTTTGGTCAACTGATACAGGTGAACCAGATACAGCAGCTCCTCCTCTGTCTGCTGCCCCAAAATCATCGCCGGTGTTTTACCGCTTCTGCCCTGCCTGTCACGCCATTCCACTTCTGCGGGCATATCTGTCTCCGCTTCCCGGCGCAGCAGATCCTGATACAGTTGTTCGATCGTGCCCCGGTACGGCAGCAGGACGTGAAACGGCTGGTTCACGAGTTCTCCGCGTTGGTATCCGGTAACGCGAAGAAGCTGTTCATTCACTTCCACGATACATCCCGTTTGCGTCACCAGAAATACGGCCGTCGGGAAGTATTGCAAAAATTTCGTCAATCGTTTGGACGAACCGGCGAGATGTAACGAGAATGATGCACTCACAGCTTGTCCCCCCCTGACCCTTGACGTTTTTACAGGCAATCATCGCATTCTGCACATTCCTACACATTCGTCACCCTATCAGGAATGCCCTGCCTGTACAGAATGATTCTGGAAGGAAATGTTTCGCTAGAGATCGTCAGAAATCAACAAAAAATGGCCTGTTCCTCATGAACAGGCCACTTGATGTTCTTCGAGAAGACCGTGCACCTATCTTCGATACTCCCCATCCAAGCGTTACATATGGGGGCAGCTCAGACCAGGCTCCCCTGCGGCACACGCGATGATCCACTTATGGCTGCTTCCTTCCGGACCTGACCAGGTTCATGGGTTCGCGTTGCACAGGACCCGATCCTCAACACCGCCGCCCATATGGCAGCCTTACATGAGAAGACCTCTGATAGGAATTCGACCCTGCTATTGCGGATTGCAGGTTACAGGGCACCGCAACCTCCCCGTCTAGCACGGCACATTTAGCATACCAAAGAACCGGAATGATCGCAAGGCAAAAAGCCATCCATAACAGGAAAGCGTCCCCTCACGTGACGTGGGCTGCCGCTTTCTGCACTTCATGCCCGGCGTCGGATGAAATCATGCTGGCGGCAATCGCCTGATACGCCCGGCAAAACGCCCGGACAATCTCCGGATCGAATTGAGTGCCGGAGCAGCGGACAATTTCCGCATACGCTTCTTCTGCTGTCATCGCCTTGCGGTAGGAACGCGTTGAAGTCATGGCGTCAAAGGTGTCGGCGACGGCCAAAATACGCCCCAGCAGGGGGATATCCTCCCCTTTCAGTCCGTCCGGATACCCGTATCCGTCCCAGCGCTCGTGATGATGACGGACACCGGGACTGACGTGGGCCAGGCTCTCGATCCTCTCCACGATGTCGGCTCCAATGGTGGTGTGCAGCTTGATCAGTTCGTACTCCTCGTCATTCAGCTTGCCTTCCTTCAACAGCACCCGGTCGGGAATGGCCACCTTGCCGATATCGTGCATCAGCCCGGCATAACGCAGATCGTTCCGGGATATGGTTTGCTTTTTCGCATCATCCAAATAATCGTAGATAAGCAGCGCGTACCGGGTAACCCGCTCGCTGTGGCCGGCCGTGTACGGATCTTTCATCTCCACAGCCAGGTAAAAGCTGCGAACAATCTGGTCCATCCCCTTCTGCATGTACTCCCGTTCCCTTCGGATCAGAGTGTCCAACTGCTCGGCCATCTGATTAAATTTGTTTCCCAAGCGCGCCATCTCTTCCATTCCGTCCACCGGCACGCGAATGGAAAAATCCCCTTTCTGCAAAGCCTCCGTCGCTTCGACAAGGGTGGAAATCGGCCGGTCCATCCACCGGGCGACCAGCCGGGTCTCCATAGCGGCAAACAGCACCACCAATAACGTGACGATCAGCAAAATCAGCTCCAGACGGCCGAGATGACGGTCAATCACTTCGGCCGGCAGCAGTTCCACGTAGGTGTTTCCCGTATGCGGGGAGACGTATCGAAAGAGATGCACCATCCCGTTCAGCCGGCTGTCATACCGCACTTCCTCCGTTAGGCCCGCATTGTGCACCTCTCTTACATCTGCATAAGACTCCACCAGCAGCCGCGCACCCGAGGACTCCGGTTCGACCTGAATCAGCGGGTGCCCGTCGGAGGTAAACACCAAAAGCGTACAGTCGTGCCGCTCGGTGTCTGTTTTCAGCCACCTTTCCAATAAATCGGGCTTCCATTCTGCCACAAGCACGGCGAACGGCCGCCCCTGCTCGTTCGTTACCGCCTGCACCGCGTACAGCCGAGACGGATCGGCCCCCGCTTCCGCTCCAAGCAGCAGCCGGGGAGCGATGTGCCACGCCTCCAGTGTGTCGCGGTACCATGACAGACTGCGGACATTTCCGTCCATCCATTGCTCGTCGGTAAACAGGGAGAGACGTCCACCATCGACGGCGAGCAGATGAACATTGCGGACAGAGGGATTTCTGCGTTGAAAGTCCCGGAACAGCTTCTCCGCCGCAGCCGTTTGTGCGCTGCGCGGCAAAAGCGCCAACTGTCCCTCCGTGCTGCGCACGGCTGGTTCGTTGGCCAGCCGTTGGACGCTGTCCAGCAAGAGCTGGGCATACAGCGAAAACTGCTCGTCCGTGTGACGCAAACGCTCGCGAATGCTGGTGGCGTACTGTTCGTACACCACCGTTCTTGCCGCGTCGTAATTGACAAAGCTGACGACGAGTATCGGGATCAGGCACAAGCACAGCAGTGCTGCAAATAAGCGGTCTCTTACCTTTGTAAACACGGGCCTCCCCCTTGCTTCTTTCCCGAGGTGGACGGGCACAAGCTCCCTCCTGCTTCGTGCACGCTGTGAATCTCCAACCGACTGGGAACAATGCCCATATCTATGACATTCTTTACCTACCACGGGGAAGCAGCGCCTAAACCTCTTTCAGGGGTTTTTGCAGAAAAGTTTCCTCCCTATGCTTTCATGCAGTCACACAGCAAAAAATCCTCCGTAAAATACGGAGGATTTTGGCGATCATATTCGATTACTCGCTCAGACTGCCCTTTGGCCCGAAGAATTCAAAATGGATGCGTTCTTCCGGCACGCCCCAGTCTTTCAGCGCCTGGTAAACGTTTTTCATGAACGGCACCGGTCCACAGAAGTAGAAATCGGCATTATTGTCGGGCAGAATCGACTGCAACCACGGCAGGTCGATGAAGCCCTCCTTGTCAAAACGGCGCTCAGCCCGGTCTTCTTCGGTCGGTTCCGAATATGCTGCATGGAAAGTCAGCGCTTCGTGCTTATCGGCCAGCGCGGCCACGTGCTCCTTCATCGCGTGCACCCGGCTGTTGCGTGCAGCGTGGATAAAGTGAACCCGTCGCTGCGGCTGCCGCTCTACCAGCGTATTCAGCATGCTGATCATCGGCGTGAGACCAACGCCTCCGCTCAACAGGACGACCGGCGTCTCTTTTGACGTATCCAGGACGAAGTCACCTGCGGGCGCGCTGATCGGCAGCACGTCTCCCTCCTTAATGTGGTCGTGCAGGTAGGTGGAGACGATCCCCGCCGGCTTGCCATCTACGGCATCTTCCCGTTTGACGCTGATCCGGTAGTAATCCTTGCCCGGGCTGTCCGACAGGCTGTACTGACGGATGTGCGTGTAGGTTTCACCCGGGATATCCAACTTCACACTGATGTACTGCCCTGGCTGGAATGGCGGAATAAGGCCGCCGTCCTGCGGTTTCAGGTAGAAGGAGGTAATCACGTCGCTCTCTTTTACTTTTCGGTCCACGACAAAGTTGCGGAAATCCCGCCAGCCGCCGGGCAACTGCTCCGCTTCCCGGTACAATTCCTCCTCCACGTTGATGAACACGTCGGCAATAACGCCGTACGCTTCCGCCCACGCGTTGATAATCTCGTCAGTCGCCGCGTCGCCGAGCACGTCCTTGATCGCCGCGAGCAGGTTTTTCCCGACGATCGGGTAGTGTTCCGGCTTGATGCCCAAACTGCGGTGTTTGTGCGCAATTTGCTTGACGACCGGCAGGATGGCTTCCAAATTCTCAATGTTGGCCGCCGCCGCATAGACGGAGTTGGCCAGCGCGGTCTGCTGCCGCCCCTGTTTTTGGTTGGCGTGGTTGAAAATGTTCAGCAGTTCCGGATGGTTGGTAAACATCAACTGGTAAAAACGTGTCGTAATCGTCCGGCCATGCTCCTTCAGGACGGGAACGGTCGACTTGATGATGTCTATCGTATGTTGACTCAGCATGTTCGCTCCTCCTTGATGATACCGTGATGGTTCGTGTCGCCTTTAGTATAAGGCGCTGTGATTTTGTTCACTGTGATTGCAATCACATCGCCGGTGGAGGTTTTGTGAACACCTGTACCGAGCATGTGTAGCCGTCCTGCGCTGTCCTCCGTCTGCGGTCAGACGTGCCGATCGCGCTTGCGTCGGTTGGAGGGTTTGGTAATATGAGGTACAATAATTATGGGGGCAGTCATAACGCTTCTCAATACAGGGAGGTAGCAGAATGGATCACAAGGGAGTCAAGGCGATCACCCATGCCAGTTTGTTCTTCGCGCCAATCCTGGTGCCGCTGGTTGTCTGGCTGCTGATTCAAGACCGGCATGTAAAAAACATCGCCTTGCAGGCATTGCTGTTTCATGTCATCATGAGCATTCTTTTCTCCATTTCCCTCTTTCTGTCGTTTTTCGTGATCGGCATTCCGTTCGTGCTGGTATTCGGCTTTATGATCCTCTACTATCCGATCAAGGGGATCGTTTACGCGCTGCAGGACAGACCGTTTCGCTATCCGGTCATCGGATCGCTGATCGGGTAGACGAATACCATAACACAAGGCGGGAGTGAGCAATTCACTCCCGCCGCTTCGTTCTCGGCAACGAACAAATGACCTGTTGTATAATTATTACATATTTGGTGATGTAATCATGTTGGAAAAGAGGTGGAAGAATCAACATGAAAAAAGCTCATTGGTTTACACTGATGGCGTTCATCTTGGTTTGTTCCCTGCTTGTCATCATGATGAACAGCAAGCAATCACATGTTGTTCCAGAGATCACATTGAAAGTCGGAAACGATGATATCAGCTCGACATTAAAGTCAAGAACATTGGAAGATCCAGCAGATTTTGAAGATGCGTCACTGTTCCGAGCGATCATGAATGATCCCGCGATAACGATTCCATAGGTCAAGCTTGGTGAGACCGTACATATTTCGCTTCATCCAAAACCAAAATCATTTGAAGTAAGGGAGAGCATTCTTCTTACGGATGGCGATTTTAAATATAAACGTCAACCAGCGCAGCAACAGCCAGTAACGCTTAATTTTAATGATAATGAAAATGAAGCAACATTTACTCTGAATGAAAACGTCTTTGCCCTCTTAAGTTCTAACAGTCAAGATTATCAACCGGGCGGGACCATCCGAGGTTTTCGCCTGGTATGCAAATGGGAAGACCGCACACAGGAATATGCATTTGTCATCAAAACGGATGCCCACAAACCTTCCACTGCCAAGTAAATCAAAAAGCACAGGCTGGCTGCCAACCTGTGCTTTGCGTACGATTTGTATGGCGGAGAGAGTGGGATTCGAACCCACGCACGCCTCACGACGCCTAACGCATTTCGAGTGCGTCCCCTTATGACCACTTGGGTATCTCTCCACTGTATGCTAGAAGCAAAATTAACTATAGCAAAAGATTGCCCAATGCGCAAGAGTAAATCTCTACCACCCCTTGATTTGCCGTCAGCGTTGGGCCAATATAGTAACAGCACAGCGAAAACGAGCAGAAACGGGGAATTCAATTGAAGCGAGAGCGTTTGGACAAGGTCCTCGCCAACATGGGCTTGGGGACGCGCAAGGAAGTGAAACAACTGGTAAAGCAAGGGCTGGTGGAAGTAGACGGCTCCGTCGCCACTGACCCCGGCATGCACGTGATACCGGAAACGCAGGAGATCACGGTCGAGGGGGAGCCGCTCAACTACAAACGCTGGCTGTACATCATGTTGAACAAGCCGCCCGGCGTCGTCTCTGCCACGGAAGACAACCTGCACATGACGGTGGTGGATCTCCTGCCGTACGAATGGGGCCACAAGGTACACCCGGTCGGCCGGCTGGACATCGACACGGAAGGACTGCTGCTCCTGACCAACGACGGACAGCTCTCCCACAATCTCCTGTCGCCAAAGAAAAAGGTGGAAAAGGAGTACTTCGCTCGCATCCAGGGCCGCGTCACCGACCAGCACGTGGAGGCGTTCGCCCGGGGCGTCGAGCTGGAAGACTTTACGACCCTGCCGGCCAAGCTGGAGATACTCTCTTCCGGCGACGTCTCGGAAGTCCGGGTCACGATCATGGAAGGAAAATTTCATCAGGTGAAGCGCATGTTTGCCGCATTTGGCCTGCAGGTGGTCTACCTGCAGCGCGTCCGCATGGGGCCGCTCCATCTCGACACGACGCTTTCCCCCGGGGAATACCGGGAATTGAGCGAGGAAGAATTGGAACAGCTTCGCAGCCATATCCAGAAGAACAGCCCGGTTTAATCCTGACCGGGCTGTTTTTTCATCCGCAGACCGCGAAAAAAGTCTTTCAGCATCTGGCCGCATTCCTCCGCCAGCACCCCTTCCACGACCGGCACCTGGTGGTTGAATCGCGACTCATCCAGCAAGTTCATCAAGGTGCCCGCGCATCCTGCCTTCGGATCACGGGCCCCGTACACCACCTGCTCGATGCGGCTCTGCACAATCGCTCCTGCACACATCGGACACGGCTCCAGCGTCACGTACAGCGTGCAGCCGATCAGCCGCCAACCGCCGAGCCGGGCGCTTGCCTCCCGAATGGCAATCATTTCCGCGTGCAGGGTGGGATCTTTTTTCGTTTCCCGCAGATTGTAGCCGCGGCCGACGATTTCCCCGTCGCGAACGATGACCGCCCCGATCGGCACCTCGCCGATGGCCGCTGCCTTTTTCGCTTCTTCCATCGCGGCTCTCATGTATGTCTCGTGTTCCTGCATCTCCATCACGTGCGTCCAAATACTCCTTTAAACACAGTCTCAGACAGTTCCCGACGCCCCGACGGTTTTTCCCGCTCCTGCAATTGCTCGGGCAGCGCGTCCTTTTCCCCTTGGTAGCCAATCGCGATGACCGCGTGCAGCTCGTATTCGTCCGGCACTTTCAGCACCTCGCGTGCCTTGTCCGGATCAAAACCGCCCATTGCGTGGGCAATCAGGCCGCGCCGTGCTGCTTCCAGAGCCAGGTATCCCCATGCCGCACCGGCATCAAACGCATGCGCCAGGTTGTTCACTCCTTTGGCATTGACCGTTTTGGACAAAATCAGCGCCAGCACCGGCGCTTTTTCGCACCAGACGCGGTTGCCGTCGGCGATGAACGGGTAAAAGCGCTCCCTCTCCTCTTTGCTGCGGGCCAGGATAAACCGCCAGGGCTGTTCGTTGTTGGCCGACGGTGCCCAGCGCGCCGCTTCGAACAGGCTGAACAAAACCTCGTCGGGAATCGGGTCTGACTTGAACGAACGGGGCGACCAGCGATTGAGAAATACCGGGTCCACCTCGTAGGATGCTTTCCGGTATTCTGCCACCTGGGGCAGGTACTGATTCATCATGGTTCGCAAACCTCCTTCATAGTTTTTCATTTTTATAGAATAGGGCTGGATAAAATCAGCCAACCTGGCGTATAATGGGAACTGAAGGGAACACATGTTCCTAGTACTATTGGAGGGAGGGTTTTTCATGTTTTCAAGCATTTCCACTTTTCTAAAGGTATGGGAAGACGAGGCACAGATGACCCAGCGCATTCTCGACGCCTGTACCGACGATTCCCTGCAGCAGCGCGTCTCCGCTGATGATCGTACGCTGGGCAGGATTGCTTGGCACATCGTGTGCACCGTGCACGAAATGATGTCCCGCACCGGCCTGCAGTTTGAAGCGGTCAGTGAGCACCAGCCCGTGCCGTCCTCCGCGCGCGACATTGCCGAAGCGTGGCGCAACACCAGCACTTCCTTTGTCGAAGCCATCCGATCCCAATGGAGTGACGCCACCCTGCAGGAAGTGCGCGAGATGTACGGCGAGCAATGGTCCAACGGCTATACGCTGCAAATGCTGATCCTGCACATGGTCCATCACCGCGGGCAAATGACCGTCCTCATGCGCCAAGCTGGTCTGCGTGTGCCGGGCACATACGGACCCGCTCGCGAAGAGTGGAGCAATATGAGCATGGAGCCGCCTGCCCTGTAATCGCCCATTCAGTCCGCCGCCTCGACCGTCTCACTCGGCAGTTTCGGTAAGCACGCAGCATTCCGCGCGAGGATTTGTCTCTTCCATTCACATACTCTCTTCGTGTTTACATACATTAACAGTGTAAGCGCACGTATGTATACAACCTCTGTGAGGGGGGATGTGAGTGGGAGTAACCCCTGTTAGCCCCGTCCTGTTCGACCGATTTTACAGTCCAACAATCGGCCTACTGGACAAGGCAGCCGTTTTTTCCAACATCGAGCAAACCGTATCCTCGACAGCCGGGACGTGCGAAATCATTGTCGGCGCCGACTCGAAACTGCGGAACCGCAGCACGTCCTTTGCCATCGTCATCACGCTGATCCGTCACGGTCGCGGCGGCAATTTTTTTTACCACACGTTTCAGGAACGACATTACGCTTCGCTGCAGCAGCGCATTTTCCAGGAGGCGATTTACGCTGTGGGGTTGGCTTCCGAACTGCGCCACTATCTGCGTGAACGCAATATCGACATCCCCATCAGCCTGCATTTCGACATCGGCAAGAACGGTCCCACCCGCAAGTTTATCCAGTCTTTGCTAAGTCTGGCAAAATCAAACCACTTCCGGGCGGAAATCAAACCATACGCGTACTGCGCTTCCTCCATTGCAGACAAGTTTACCAGATAAGAAACATCTGTTGCAGAACGCTGCCCCAACCTTGCCGTTTTTTTGGACGGCAGGAACGATTTCGCTTCGCCCGCGTCTTTTCCCTGCATGATTGACAACGGAAAGCCAGTGCGTTATCATGAAATTGACAATGAAGCGTTTTCACATAAGCGTGTTACTGGTAATGCAGGCATGAGCTGAGAAGATCTTTTTTTCACCCAAAAAAGGTTTTTTCAGCTCTTTTTTGTTGGTAAAGGTGGGTGGTAACGGGTGTCTCGTGAAAAACCGTATACGATCACACGCGTCCTCAACCACAACGTGGTCCTCGTCGAAGAACCCGACTCCGGCCAGGAGATTGTGCTGTTCGGAAAAGGCATCGGCTTCGGCACCAAACCTGGGAACACCATCCTTCCCCACGATGCACGTGTCGAAAAACGCTTCCGCTTGGAAAATGAGAGCCACCAGCAGCAGTATCAAACCCTGCTCAGCCAGATCGACCCGGCCGTAGTGGGGATCGCAGAAGAAATCATCGCCCTGATTGCCAAGGAAATCACGCCGCACGTAAACGAACACGTCCATGTCGCCCTGCCGGACCACATCCAGTTTGCCATCTACCGCCTGCGCAACGGCATGGATATCGTCAACCCGTTCCTGTTTGAGATCCAGACCTTGTACAGCAAGGAATACGCGTTGGCCAAACGAGCGGCCGAGATGATCAAAACGGCGTTTTCCCAAGAGATACCGGAGAGCGAGATCGGCTTTCTGGCCCTGCACATCCATTCGGCCGTCAGCTCCATGCCGGTGAGCAAAACCGTTCAATTTACCAACATCATCGCCGAGCTGGTCGGCATCATCGAGGAGCAGACGGGCAGATCCATCGATCGCAACTCGATTGATTACGTCCGCCTCATCACACATCTGCGGTTTGCCTGCGAGCGCATCCGGCAGCAGAAATCGATTTACAATCCGCTGTTGGACCGGTTGAAGGAGACCGCTCCAGAGGCCTACGCCGTGGCCGAAAAATTGGCCCGGCACATCTCGAAGCGGCTGGACATGAACGTGCCCGACGATGAGATCGGTTACATGGCGATGCATGTATTTCGGCTGACCCAGCAACCATACGAATGAACAGAATACCTTACCTGCGTGTTACTAGTTCGACTAGGCATGAGCGGTGAGAGCATGCGGACATGGCAAACGATGCCGCATTGTTTCCCCGTTCATGCCTTTTTTCATACACCTTATTTTATACAGCAGACGCAAAAGGAGGAGCTTATGTTACGCAGTTTGTTTTCCCGCAAAAAAAAACAGCAAGAAGTGACGATCCTGGCCCCCTTGACGGGCGTGATGGTGCCGTTGAGCGAAGTGCCTGACCCGGTCTTCGCACAGCAGGTTGTCGGTGACGGCGTAGCAATCGACCCGACTGAAGGGGTGCTCGTCTCTCCCGTAGACGGGAAAGTGACCCATTTGTTCCCCACCCATCATGCGATTGCCCTGACCAGCGACAACGGTCTGGAAATTCTCCTCCACATTGGCATTGATACAGTGAAGTTGAACGGAGAAGGATTTACGCCGTTCGTGTCTGTCGGCGATCAGGTAAAAGCCGGCGACAAGCTGATCGAGTTTCAACTGGATACAATCCGGCAGGCAGGCTGCGCAACAGTGACGCCTGTTGTCATCACCAACGGCGATGTGGTCGCCGAGAAACAGGTGATTGCTCCGCCCAACGTGCATGCCGGTCAGGAACCGGTGATGAACGTCGTAGTAAAGTGAGGCACCGCATAATGTAGTTTCAGGTAAGCATCACGGGGAATGGCGGGCTGCACGCCCGCCCCCTGTTGGTAAATTGTTCCGCCCAGTCCCGCTCGACCGTCACGCTGAACCCATATTGCACTCTGTCACGGCAACAGAGGCATCCCGTCAGCGGGAAGGCAGAACCGCATCACAGGTTTCGCCAGCTTCGAATTGCAAACGCTTACAAACCGCGATTCTCCCTTCGTCAGATGAGTCACTCTCCGGCCGTGTCCTAATTATCGCTCCTAATTGAACGTACTCCGGAGAGCGGCTTTCTGAATATCACTTTCATCCAAGGAGGTTTTATCCATGCTTGCTTTCATGCAAAGGCTCGGGAAAGCGCTCATGCTCCCTGTAGCCGTACTGCCTGCCGCGGCGCTGCTGGTGTCCTTTGGTCTTCTCGACTACGAGAAGAACATCCCGCTCGGCTCCGCAGTGGGTGGTTTTCTGAACACGTACGTCGCTCCCTTCCTCAATGCCGGCGGTACTGCGATTCTCGGCAACCTGGCCTTGATTTTTGCGGTGGGTGTCGCCATCGGTTTTGCAGGTGACGCGATTGCCGCCCTGGCGGCGGTCCTGGCCTACCAGGTGCTGGTGGGAGTACTGGCCAAAGTGCCTGCCGCCATGCCCTTCATCGATGACAAGGTGGAACTGAACATGGGCGTACTCGGCGGATTTCTCGCCGGCGGCGTCGCCGCTTACTGCTACAACAAGTACCGCGACATCAAGATGCCGGATTGGCTCGGTTTCTTCAGCGGCAAGCGGTTTGTGCCGATCGTGACCTCGCTGTTCATGGTGGTGATCGGGATCATCATCGGCTGCATCTGGGGGCCGATCCAATCCGTACTGGACGCCTTCGGGAACTGGGTTGTCGGACTGGGCGGCATTGGCGCGGCCATCTTTGGCTTCTTCAACCGTCTACTCATCCCGTTTGGCCTGCACCACGTGCTCAACGCCATCGCCTGGTTCCAAATCGGCAGTTTTACCGATCCCGCCGGAAATGTGGTTCACGGCGACCTGTGGCGCTTCTTTGCCGGTGACAAATCGGCCGGCATGTTTATGACCGGCTTCTTCCCGATCATGATGTTTGCCCTGCCGGCAGGTGCTTTTGCCATTATCCACACGGCAAAACCGGAAAAGCGGAAAACCGTCGCCGCCATCTTCCTTAGCTCAGCCCTTGCTTCCTTCCTGACAGGGATTACGGAGCCGATTGAGTTTGCGTTCATGTTTGTGGCTCCCGTCCTCTATGTGATTCACGCTGTCCTGACGGGCATTTCCGGCTTTGTTGTGTACGCCTTGGGCATCAAACACGGCTTTGGCTTCTCCGCGGGCCTCATCGATTACCTGGTCAACTTCCACCTGTCGACCAACGCGCTGTTGATCATTCCGGTCGGCCTGGCCTTTGCCGCGGTGTACTACTTCCTCTTCCGCTTCCTGATCGTCAAGCTGAATCTGAAGACACCGGGCCGCGAAGACGACGAAGAGGAGACGGCATCCCACGCGTCCGGCAGCGATGCGATGCACGAAAAGGCACAAAAAGTGCTGGCCCTCATTGGCGGCAAGGACAACATCGTCAGCGTGGACGCCTGCATTACCCGCCTGCGGCTGGTCTTAAAGGATGACAAGGTCGTCGATGAAAAAGGCCTGCGCAGTCTCGGGGCGGCCGGCGTGATGAAACTGGGGCAGGGCAGCGTGCAGATCGTCTTCGGTCCCCAGTCGGAAGCGCTGAAGGACGAGATCAAAAAGATGTAAACCTGTCGTCACCGCTCGCCTGACGGCACGATTCCACCCGGCAGCGCCCTGACGTGCCGGGTGGACTGCTTTATAACGGCACAATATTTGTTACTGGGAGGAAGACGATGAAACGATTGTTGGACTGCACAGCTTCCGATTTCTCACGGATGACCGGGCAGGATGTAAAGCGGGCAATCAAGGCCTCTGAAGGGCGAGTGCTGGTAGCCGAAGTGATCTCCTCCGTCTCCCCACTCTACCCCAGTGTTACCAATGCAGAATTGGCCGCCGCTTTTGGTGCCGACATGATCCTGCTCAATCTCTTTGACGTGTTTCAGCCGCACGTGGAAGGACTGACCGCTGCGCCCGATGAGACGGTACATGAGTTGAAACGGCTCATCGGACGGCCCGTCGGCCTCAACCTGGAACCAGTCGACCCACAGGCCAGAGCGGCAGAACAACTGCTCCCCCTGCCCCCAGGGCGGCTGGCCTCGGCGGAAACCTTTGTCGAGGCAAAACGGCTCGGTTTTGACTTCCTCTGCCTGACCGGCAACCCCAAGACCGGAGTGACCAACCGGGAAATCAGGCAGGCGATCCGCACCGCCCGTGAAGTCATGGGCAAAGACGCCTTGATCATGGCCGGGAAAATGCACGGCGCTGGCGTAGCAGATGAAGCCGGTGGCAATTTGATAGAAGAGCAGACGATTGTCCAGTTTATCGAAGCAGGGGCGGACATCATCCTGCTCCCCTCGCCCGGCACAATTCCCGGCATCACGCTTGATGCGGCCAAATCCATGGTCGATCTGGCCCACCGCCACGGCGCATTGGCCCTATTGGCCACCGGCACCAGTCAGGAAGGGGCAGACGAGGCGACCATTCGCCAGATCGCGCTGAACAGCAAAATGGCCGGGGCCGATCTGTATCACATCGGCGACGCCGGTTACAATGGCATCGCTATCCCGGAAAACATCATGCACTACTCCATCGCCGTGCGCGGAAAACGGCATACCTATGTGCGGATGGCCGCATCGGTCCTGCGGTAACGCCAGACAGCACAACGAAGCGGTTTCCCCCGTGGGCTCGTCCGTTTGGGGAAACCGCTTTTTCTCACGGCACCTGCCCGGCAATCGGGGCGGTCAGTGCCGCGTCGCTCTCCCTTTGCAGTTCCCGCTCAAACGACTCCAAGCGACGAAGGAAATCCTGACAGGCAGAAACGCTTTGGGGCTCCATCATCGCTAGCTCGTATGCCAGTGTCCTTTTCCAGATTTCCAACTGCCGCATGTTGGCTTCCCGGACTTCCACCTCTTTCCCCCCTGACCGATCTCTTGCCATATCGCTCTGTGATCTGTTTGTCTCTGTATTTGTCATATCAGCAAAATCAAGCACTGAAACAAGTCGCGCAGTTCGCATTTCAGCTTTCTGGCCAACACCGGCAGGTGATTCGCCTTGAAGTCGTACTCGCCCTTTTCGTATTTCAGATAGGTAGACGCGTTCTTGAAGCCCAGTGATTCCGCCATGTCCTGCAACGTGATTCCCGTTTCGAGCCGTCGCCTTGCGATGAATCCCAGATTGACTTTGTTCAATCAGCATCCCCCTTTATTTGCCAAATTAGCAAATCTTTAACCATTATAATACCGTTTCAATTTTCACAAAGTCAACACGTTCTTTGTTAAATTAACAAAAATTGTGTTTTCCGTTATGGAAAATTGTTAGAATAATTATTGCCATAGCGGAAAGGTTGTGACGAATGATGTCAACAGTCGGTCAACGGATCAAATGGCTCCGGGAACAAAAGCGGTGGTCCCAAATCCAATTGGCCGAAAAACTGCAAATTCACAACACGGTGCTCTCACGGATTGAGTCGGGTGAGAAAAAGAGTGTGGACAACCATCTGCTCTCGAAAGTTGCCGATGTGTTCAACGTCTCCGCCGATTTCCTTCTCGGCAAGACGAATGACCCGACGCCCTCATGGGGAACCCGGAAAAATCCGGAGGAGCATATTTCGTTCTTTGACTTGGAGGGATTGAGCCCATCCGAGATTGAAGAAGTGAAAAAGCACATCGACTATTTGCGGTGGAAAGCCCGACAGTCGGACAAACCATGACCGGCAGGGGCAGGACGTGTCTTACCAAACACTGTCCCGTGCACGGCGTTTTCTTTTCGCACAATACCGAACATATGTTCTATTTCTTGCAAAGGAGGAATGCACATGCTCCGCGATTACAAACAAACGGAACTGGAAAAATGGGTGGGCGCTTTTTATGCCAGACTGGGGATGCGACATGCGGGAGATTTGCGCGAGGAAACGGTCGCCGAAGCCCTCGGCATTGAGCTTGTGTACCGTCCTTGTCCATCGATGCGGTACGAAGCCGGCGGCTATCGCTGCATCACGATCAATTCCGCCCTGCCCCGGCCAATCCAGCGTGAGCAGTTTTTTCATGAGCTGGGGCATATATTGCGCGGACATACCGGGAAACAGCTGGAGATGAGAAAATCGTTCCGCGACCTGCAGGAGGCCCAGGCTTCGCAGTTTCAACTTTACGCGGCTCTGCCGTTTTTCATGGTATCCAGGTTGAGACTGACCGACTGCCAGACTCATCCGGCCTGCTTGCTGGCCCAGGAGTTTGGCGTAACCCGGCAGCTGGCGGAAAAGCGGCTCGCTCAGATTCGCCGCCGCATCATCAGCGAACGCCTGCACCGCCAGTTCGTCGCCCGCCTCCACGGCAGGGGCCCGCGTCCGGCTTGAGATATGCGGCGCAGCCGAAGCACGTCCGAACAGTCCCTTGCAGGGAACGGCCTCGCATTGAACGATGCGGTCCTTTCCAAGCAAATCAGCGCCGTACACAATGTCCGGCGCTTTGTTCGTAAGTCCGTTCAGTTGACTGTTTTCTGATCCAGTTCGATCCACTCTTGTGCCCATTTCTCGATGCCTTTGATGATCGGTTCCAGTGCGCGTCCTTTATCCGTAAGCGAATATTCCACCCTCACCGGAGCGGAATCCGTATAGACTTCCCGATGCACCAGTCCTTCCTTCTCCAGATCCTTCAGCCGTTCCGACAAAAGCCTGCCGCTGATCGGAAGCGCCTCTTCAATTGAACAAAAACGCTGCGGTCCCAAAAGAAGCTGGTGCAGGATCAGCCCTGTCCAGCGTTTGCTCAGCAGATGCATGGCTTTTTCAAACTTCGGGCACAGAGAAGACTGTTTCATGGAAATCACCCCATTCTCCATTCAGTATATCGCTCTTTTTTCCTTGCATCAAAATCTGGCCCGCAACCATCCTAGTGAATGGAAACATACGGAGGTGAGTGCTGCATGCCCGATCAAAAAGAGAGAGCCATGGCCATTTTTGAAGTGGAAGACAAGATTCCGGTCGGTTCCATAGACAAGACCCGAGCCGAAATGCCCGATCGCTCCGAACAATATCCCATTCCGGCCCCCCGTCCCGTCCCCTGGGAGGAGGCCTGAGCACATCCGGCCTTCCCGCTCCATAGTGGCAGGGAAAGGCCGTTTTGTGTGGGTTGCCAACCTGTTTTTTCCAAAAGCGCCTGGTCGCGGCAGGCACATAACTTGCCAACGTTGATGGGACAATATCGCTAGGTAAAGGGAAGCCTATTGTCACAAAGGAGGGCAGGTTACCATGAAGCGCCTTACCATTTTGTCCGCTGTCTTGCTGCTCGTAACCATCGTGTTGGGGCATGCGGCTGCCCATCCCGATACGGCGTACCACTTTGGCTTTAAAAAGAGCAGGGACGGCAAACTTCCTTCCATTGACCAGGAAGGATTCAAATCCGTTGTGGAGAAGCACGGGGCTATCTTTTTGGGAGATACGACCAAAAAAGAACTGTATCTGACCTTTGACAACGGGTACGAAAACGGCTACACCGCGCAAATATTGGACACGCTCAAGGCCAAAAAGGTGCCGGCCATCTTTTTCGTGACCGGACATTACGTAAAAGACCAGCCCGACCTCATCAAACGGATGGCAGCCGAAGGGCATCTGATCGGAAACCACTCCTGGAGCCACCCCGACATGACGAAACTTTCCAACGAACGCATCCGGGAAGAGCTGGAGAAGGTACAGACGGAAGTAGCCCGGATCACTGGTCAAAAAGAGATGCGCTTTTTGCGTCCGCCAAGGGGAATTTTCAGTGACCGCTCCCTTGCGGCCTGCAAGCAGCTGGGCTATACCAGCATCTTCTGGTCGATTGCCTACAAAGACTGGGACACCAAGGTGCAAAGAGGCTGGCGGTACGCGTACGACAGCGTCATCTCACAGCTTCACCCGGGTGCCGTCATCCTGCTGCACGCCGTCTCCCGCGACAACGCAGAAGCGCTGGGTGCAATCATCGACGAGGCGCGCAAACGGGGGTACGAATTCAAGAGCCTGGATCAGCTGGTTCCGCACAATCCCTCGACACCTGTTCCGTAAAGCGGCCTGCCAGCAAAGGGCTGATTGCCGCCTGTCTCAAGCACAAATACGCCCATACAGGGGTTGCACCCATGAAAAAGCCGTCTCCCATCAGAGAGACGGCTCAGATTGAAGACAAACTGTTTATTTAGTAAGCGTCCACAAGAAAACGATTTTCATAATTTCCAGGCCGGAAGGCCTGCACATTCATCAACCGAAGCTGAAGACAACGTACATCGCATGGAGGGATGGGCCAAGCGAGCTCCTTTGACGACCTGCTCAGCGGAAAAACGAAAGACGCGGGGATAAACAGGGGGCACAAGTCTCACTTCGTCGAAACACCCAGATGTTTGCCCCCTGCCCGCGTCGCGTTTTGGAGCGGACATCATCCACTTCTTTGCTGGGCGTCAAGAGAGCGAGCGGGCCCGATCACCCATGCGCCACGGACTTTGTCTACATGCTGAGCCGTCTCCCATCAGAGAGACGGCTTTTTGCCCAGGTTCGCTTTCGTTTCAGCATCTTCACGTTTTTCTTTATAACAATCCATGCATAGCTCGTTGTTGTTTTCAATTTCATACTCCGTCAGACGAACCCGACATACTCGACATTGTCTTTCGGTTAATACCAAATTCAATGAGTATACCCCTTTCTTCTCACGGTCGTCATTGTCATTGACATTGTATCCCATAATGAGGGGAAATGAATCCGCTCGATGTTAAAATTGTGTGAATTATTAAATAAGTATTATTCCCATTTATTTACAATGGATTGGTGTAGATCCTTTCAATTAATTCGTGGATGGGGGTTGTTATTTCCCTCAAATTTCCTCCTACATGGTTGAAATGAGATCTCATGAATTCCGCAAAGAAAGGGGGAGACCATCTTTACACATGTTGTAGAAGTATTCACGGATGACCTATCGTTAATTGCCTTTCAGGTGATCTGTCTGTTCAAAGAACACGCTGTACCCTTTGTCGAAAGGAACATTATCAGGGACATGGAAGCGCTGCGCGACTACAAACAGCTAAAACTCAACCTGGTTCCGTCGTTCATCTTGGCCGGCAAAGTGTATGACGGATACAACCCTTTCCTGTGGAGTCGATTGCTGCATCAACATTTCCACATTTCCGTCCCGCCCTCAGACTTGAAGGTGATCATGCCAATCAACCGTCATTGGGACGATGAGTTTGCCAGAATTACGCAACCAAAAATTTTAGGTTTAGGAGTGTGAAGCATTATGACTGTTTGCCCAGGACAAAAAGGTTATCCGAAAAAACCGAATTATTCCGATTTCTATGACCGCTATGCATCATATGCTGAAGAAGCGGCAAATCAAATCGGCATTCCGACAGAAGTGGTTTTGTGCCAATGGTTCCAGGAATGGGGAATTCCAATTAATAACCCTGCATTTCAGACATCAACTATGGGACGAACAACTGAAAAAAATAAATCTTGTGGTTCATTCCCGATTTTTGCATCACTGACTGAGGGTACTATTGCATACTATGAACAAATCAAAAAACGATACAATGGGGGAAAAGACGCATACGATAACATTTTTGGGGAAAAAACAAATCTTAGAGGCGCATATGAAAATGGTTTTAAAGGCGGCCTGAAGGCTTCCAATGTAAAAACAGATGATGGCAAAACACTTAAATCTGTTACCAGTCAAAACTTTAGCCCAGGTGCATATGCCGTCAACGAAATGCTGGGATCGTCCAAATGGAATGCGGGCCACTATATGCTCTCCACCGATTCCTATCCCGGACGCAGACTCAATATCATCTTGAATAACTCTGGTTGGTTATAATCTGAAAGCTGGGTATACCGAGAGTATACCCAGCTTTCGTTTGTTATCAATCATGTTTCATCGCGACAATTGGCTTCACTCAGTCGTTAGTTCCATACCCTCTATTACACCGTTTACGGTACCGATCCAGAAGGATGGACGATAATGAGTGTACGTTATATGAAATGTTTCTTTCCCGGTGATATAAAATGCTTGTAATATTTCATGAGTTTCAGGGTCTTCATGGGGGTTATACGCGTAGATTTTTGGAAACCTTTTTTCAAAGCTGCTTACCTTATCACCAATCCCAAACCCGTAGTTGGTTTTGGTTTTTTCTTTATCGGTGGGGGCCGTCACGCTGATTCTAACGACCCCACCCACTTTCTCATCCGATGAGCCATCGGAGAAAAATGAAACATACATGTTCAGATCCTTATAATACCATTGCGGAAAGGGGGTAGAATGTTCGATCCCTTTCTCCGTGGGTTCTCCTAACTTTTTGAGCACCTCTTCCTGCGTATCATCCAGATAAATTCCCGCAATCGATATGCTTCTTCGGTCGAGGGGACCCGGCCCCATTTCCTCTGCTTCCCTGATGATCTGAATATTCGTCGGAGAAGGTTCACCCTGGGTTGCATAATTGGCGGGTACATACGTGCCCAGGATTACACATAAGAGTAAACTGAGACCATTGCCCAGCATATTTATCCTCCCTTTTGTTCCAACTGACCACATGCTGATTACAACTGGTGTTATTCAGTTGTTAGCTCCATAACCTCTATTGCATCGTTTACAGTATCGATCCTGAAGTATGGAAGATACTGAGTGAATTCACTCTTTGGACCGGTAATTTTATATATCTCTTGGCCGGTTATATAAAATGTTTGGGAGATTTCATGAGTTTCAGGGTATTCAAGGGGTTCATACGCGTAGATTTTTGGAAACCTTTTTTCAAAGCTGCTTACCTTATCGCCAATCCCAAAGCCGTAGTTGGTCTTGGTCTTTTCTTTATCGGTGGGGGCAATCACTAAGATTCTCACGACCCCGCCCACTTTCTCATCCGAAGAACCATCGGAGTAAAATGAAACATACATGTTCAAATCCTTATAATACCATTGCGGAAAGGGGGTGGAGTGTTCGATCCCTTTCTCCGTGGGTTCGCCTAGCTTTTTAAGCACCTCTTCCTGCGTATCATCCAGATAAATTCCCGCAATCGATATACTTCTTCTGTCGAGGGGACCTGGGCTCATTTCCTCTGCGTCCCTGATGATCTGAATATTCGTCGGAGAAGGTTCACCCTGGGTTGCATAATTGGCGGGTACATACGTGCTCAGAATTACACACAACAGTAAACCGAGACCATTTCCTAACATATTCATCCTCCTGTTCCGTCTACACAAGTGGGCTACAGAGCACATAAAGGAGGAGGACGCTGCTGCATCCCCTATGCTCCTGCCTATCTTACTTTTCCTCTACGCTGTCCACTTTCCACACTTTAGACGCTTTGTCACTTTTCGTCGTTCCTTCCGCTAACGTCAACTCGATTTTCACGGACGCACCTTTCCCTTCATCTCGCTTGAATAGGATGACCGCCTTGGTCTTATCGCTATTTACCAGCAAGACTGGCATCATATCTCCAACCTTTTGATGCTCAGACATCGCCGAGAGCAATGCTTCGTAAAAACTGCTCTTTTCCTGTTCACTCATTGTCGCTGTAAAATTGGAGCGATCAGCATAGTCATACTGCGTCCAACCACGATCATCAAACGTAAAAGTCTCTTTGGCACTCTTCCAGGCCTTCTCAATCTTTTCATTTGTTTCTTTGGAGCGGTGTATTTTCATTTTGTCTGCTTGCTTTACGTCTGCTGTCATCTTCGATGCATTTGCGTCTTCTGCTCCGTAGAAGCTCCCTCCAGCAAGCCGACAACCATCCATGCACGCTTTTTCACAAACAGACACCCCACACTGTTGTTTTAAATTGAAGAGGCATCAGAAAATCCGCTTGAACTACCACCTGTAGTGTTTTTGCTGATCTTCCGGCGCCCCATAAGAATCCTGAATCCCCAGAATTTACCGATCCATCTATACATATGACGATTCAGCTTTACGATCGTTTCATAATATTTTCCATACAGTTCAGAGTGCGAATAATACTCAGTGCCACGCCTAAGAACCAATTTCCTGTCTTACTCTCCACATAAAAAGAAAAAAACCTTGGATTCCCAAGGTTTTTCATGGAATGGCGTCCCCGAGAGGACTCGAACCTCCGACACGCAGTTTAGGAAACTGCTGCTCTATCCAGCTGAGCTACGAGGACGTATTGCACCTACTCTAATTAATTATATGAGGGAAGTCGATTTTTTGCAATTGGGAGGACCAGGGATGATGCCCTGGTCCTGACGTTTCATCAGCTATGGGTAAACTGTTCTTCCTCCGTGGAGCCTTTCAAGGCCGTGGTCGACGAGGTGCCGCCGGCGATCACCTGGGCCACTTCGTCAAAGTAGCCGGTGCCGACCTCGCGCTGGTGGCGGGTCGCGGTATATCCGTATGGCTCGCTCGCAAACTCCGCCTGCTGCAGCTCGGAGTAGGCGGCCATGCCGCGCTCGCGGTAGCCTCGGGCCAGCTCAAACATGCTGTGGTTGAGCGAGTGGAAGCCAGCCAGGGTGACGAATTGAAACTTGTACCCCATCTCGCCCAGCTCATCCTGAAAACGGGCGATCGCAGCTTCATCCAGCTTCCGTTTCCAGTTGAACGACGGGGAGCAGTTGTACGCCAGCAATTTCCCCGGGAATTGTGCGTGAATGGCTTCAGCAAACCGGCGCGCTTCCTCCAGATTGGGCTCCGAGGTTTCGCACCAGATCAAATCGGCGTACGGCGCGTAGCTGAGGCCGCGCGCGATAGCCGCATCCAGCCCGCCGCGCATGCGGAAGAATCCTTCGGGTGTGCGCTCGCCGGTGAGGAACGGCTTGTCGCGGTCGTCGATGTCGCTGGTGATCAAAAAGGCTCCGTTGGCATCCGTACGAGCGATGATCACGGTCGGTACGCCCATCACATCAGCGGCAAAGCGGGCTGCGATCAGATTGCGAATGGCCAACTGCGTGGGAATCAGCACTTTTCCGCCCATGTGGCCGCACTTTTTCTCCGAAGCCAGCTGGTCTTCGAAGTGAACGCCGGCGGCTCCCGCTTCGATCATGCTTTTCATCAGTTCAAACACGTTGAGCGGTCCGCCAAAACCAGCTTCCGCATCAGCCACGATCGGCGCAAACCAGTAGATGTCACCTGTCCCTTCCGCCTGCTGGATCTGGTCGGCGCGCTGGAACGCCTGATTGATCCGCTTAACCACGTGAGGAACGCTGTTGGCCGGATACAAGCTCTGATCGGGGTACATCTGCCCGGCCAGGTTGGCGTCAGCCGCTACCTGCCAGCCGCTCAGGTAGATGGCTTTCAAGCCGGCTTTCACCTGCTGAATTGCCTGGTTTCCGGTGAGGGCACCCAGCGCCTTGATGTGGTGTTCCGTGTGGAGCAAATGCCACAGCCGCTCTGCCCCCATCCGTGCCAACGTATGTTCAATCTGCACCGAACCGCGCAGCCGGACGACGTCCTCTGCCGTATACGGGCGGACAATCCCCTTCCAACGCTCCGCCTTCCAGCTTTCCTCCACCTGTCTGATTGCCTCTTGCTTGTTCATCCTCTTCCACTCCTTTTTATTCAAGATAGCCATAGCCCGGGATGGTCAAGAACTCTTCGAATTCGTCTGCTGTCACCAGCCGCAGAAACAGTTCGCCCGCCAGCTGGAATTTGCCGCTCTCGTACCGTTCCTGGCCGATGGCTTGTTTCAAGGCTTGCAGTTCCTCACTCACCCACTGTTTGACCAGTCCGGCGGTAATCTTCCGCCCGTCCGGCAGCACGCCCCGGCGGTGGCGAATCCACTGCCAGACCTGGGCGCGGGAAATTTCCGCCGTGGCCGCGTCTTCCATCAGGTTGTTGATCGGCACCGCGCCGTGGCCGCGCAGCCAGGCTTCGATGTACTGGATGCCGACGCTGATGTTGGTGCGCACGCCCTCTTCCGTAATCGGCCCTTCTGGCACCGCCAGCAGGTCGGCAGCCGTGACCTGCACATCCTCCCGCTTGTACCAGATCTGATTGGCTTCCGGCATCAAGCGGTCAAACACTTCCATCGCTACCGGCACCAATCCGGGATGGGCCACCCAGGTGCCGTCATGGCCGTCGTAGGCTTCCCGCTCCTTGTCGGCCCGCACCTTGGCCAGCGCTTCTTCGTTTTTGACCGGATCGTTTTTGACCGGAATTTGCGCCGCCATTCCCCCGATGCAGGGCGCCTGCCGCCTGTGGCACGTCTTGACCGCAAGCGTGGTATACGCCCGCATGAACGGCACCGTCATCGTCACCAAAGCGCGGTCGGGGAGGATGACATCGGGCTGGTTGCGCAGTTTTTTGATGTAGCTGAAAATGTAGTCCCAGCGGCCGCAGTTGAGTCCGGCGCTGTGCTCACGCAACTCGTACAGGATTTCATCCATCTCAAACGCGGCCAGAATCGTTTCGACCAACACTGTCGCCTTGATCGTGCCGCGCGGAATCCCCAATTCGTCCTGAGCAAACAGGAAGACGTCGTTCCAGAGACGGGCTTCCAGGTGGTTCTCCAGTTTGGGCAGGTAAAAGTACGGGCCCGAGCCTTTTTCCAGCAAGACATGGGCGTTGTGGAAGAAATACAATCCGAAGTCAAACAGACTGCCGGAGAGCGGCTGCCCATCCAACAACACGTGTTTTTCTTCCAGATGCCAGCCGCGCGGACGGACGATCAGCACAGCCGTTTTTTCCTTCAGCGCGTACTGCTTGCCTTCCGGGCTGGTGTAGGTAATGGTGCGCCTCACCGCATCGCGCATGTTGATTTGTCCCTGGATCGTGTTGGTCCACGTCGGCGAGTTGGCGTCTTCAAAGTCGGCCATAAACATCCGGGCTCCCGAGTTGAGCGCGTTGATCACCATTTTGCGGTCGCCGGCCGGACCGGTAATCTCCACCCGGCGGTCCTGCAGGTCGGGCGGCAGGGGAGCCACCGTCCAATCAGCCTTGCGAATGTGGGCGGTCTCAGGCAAAAAATCGGGCAGCTTCCCGCAGTCAATCTCCTCCTGCCGTTTGATCCGCTGTTTCAACAGATCCCGCCTCCGCTCGCCAAAGGCCCGCTCCAGTTTGATCAAGAATCGGATCGCGTCGGGAGTGAGAATCTCCTCATACTGCGGCGACAGCGCGCCGGTGATCGTCACTTCGGCTGGGTAATGGTTGGTGTGCAACGTAGTCAAAACAGGTTCCTCCTCTCCTGAACCAAAACGTTATTATGATACAGAAGAAAATTTAATCAATCTATTATAGTACAGTACTACCAAAAAAAATGGCCTTAATCCAGATACCCGCTGCCGCTGCAGTGGCTGCAGCTTACACAGCCGTCACCTTGGCAATGATGGCACACCACCCCGTGCTCGTCATAGCCCGCTCCGCCGCAGTGCGGACAATTCTGTTCGCCGTTTCCTTCACACCGAAAGCAGTTCATTTCCGTTCCCTCCACTCCTGTATTAATACAATAATCAACTTTCTTGCCGTTATTATATAACAGTGGTTCGTACAACGCAACACCATTTTCAAAAAATTCCGCTGTTTTTGTTACATAAAAAAACCGGCTCCCCATCCAAATGGACGTGAGAGCCGGTTTTTTCTATGCTGACTGTCTGTATGCTGTACGTCGTCAGCGGCTTTCCTTCGGCACGATCTTTTCCATTCCGCCCATGTACGGACGCAGTACCTCCGGAATGACAATGGAGCCGTCTTCCTGCTGGTAGTTTTCCAGCAGGGCGGCCACGGTGCGGCCGATTGCCAGACCGGAGCCGTTGAGTGTATGGACGAACTCCGGCTTGCTCTTCGCGTCGCGGCGGAACCGGATGTTGGCCCGACGCGCCTGGAAGTCCTCAAAGTTGGAACACGAGGAGATTTCCCGATACGTATTGTAGCTGGGGAGCCATACCTCCAGGTCGTACTTTTTCGCGGCGGTAAACCCGAGGTCGCCGGTGCACATGTTCATCACGCGGTACGGCAGGCCGAGGAGCTGCAGCACTTTTTCCGCGTTTTTCACCAGCTTTTCCAGTTCGTCGTAAGAGTCTTCCGGTTTGACGAACTTCACCATCTCCACCTTGTTAAACTGGTGCTGGCGAATCAGTCCGCGCGTATCGCGGCCGGCCGATCCGGCTTCGGAACGGAAACAAGCGCTGTACGCGGCGTAATAGATCGGCAGGTCGGCTGCATCGAGAATCTCGTCGCGGTGAATGTTGGTCACCGGCACCTCCGCTGTCGGGATCAGGAAGTAATCCGGCCCATCCAGTTTGAAGGCATCCTCCTCAAATTTGGGAAGCTGACCGGTGCCGGTCATGCTGGTGCGATTGACGATGTACGGCGGCAAAATCTCTTCGTATCCGTGTTCGCTGGTATGCAGATCCAGCATGAAGTTCATCAGCGCCCGCTCCAGACGCGCTCCCAGCCCCTTGTAAAAGACAAACCGGCTGCCTGTTACCTTGGCCGCCGCTTCAAAGTCGAGGATGCCCAGATTGGCAGCCAGCTCCCAGTGCGGCTTTGGCTCAAACGTAAAATTGCGCGGTTCGCCCCAGGTCCAGGCCACTACGTTGTCTTCTTCCGACGTACCGATCGGCACGCTCTCGTGCGGCAGATTGGGCAGGCTCAGCAAAATCTGCTCCAATTGTTCGTCCAGCTGGCGCAGTTCTTCGTCCAGCGCCTTGATGCGCTCGTTCACCTGTTTCATTTCGGCGATCAGGTGGTCGGCGTTTTCTTTGTTGCGCTTCATGATCGCCACTTGTTCGGAGACCGTGTTTCGCTTATTTTTCAACGATTCTGCTTCTTGAATGA
The DNA here is from genome assembly GCF_020923495.1 of Brevibacillus sedimenti. Taxonomy (GTDB): domain Bacteria; phylum Bacillota; class Bacilli; order Brevibacillales; family Brevibacillaceae; genus Brevibacillus; species Brevibacillus aydinogluensis. The sequence goes on along the minus strand of NZ_CP064048.1, from coordinate 1,148,976 downwards.
CCTGGCGCCGCTTTTCATCCGTCTCGGCGAACTGGTCGAGCGCGGAAATGTCTTCGTTGCGATGTGCCAACCGGCGTTTTACCTCTTCCAAATTGCTGCGCAAAACTTTCACGTCAAGCATGTAATTCCCTCCTAATCTCTATGATTCCTTATTCTGGAAAGAATAGTTGTCCAGATGTGAATGGCGAAAGCGCGTTCCTGCGGGACAGTAAAAAACACTCGTCCCCTCTGTAAGGGACGAGTGCTGTATACCCGCGTTGCCACCCTTGTTGGCAAATGCGTTTGTCCGTCTCCATCCGCATTTGCCCGCTCTCATCCGTCGTAACGGGACGGTTACCGGGCAAAGTTTGAAGCTTTGCCACTCCGAGGTGGATTCCCTTGCACGCCGGATCGGTTTTCACCCGCCACCGACTCTCTGGGCCTGGCTTATGCAAAGTACTGGCCTCATCATCGCATTCAATATTCGATACATCTATTGTTAACTGTACTACAGGTTCTATACCTGTGTAAAGGAGGCGGTTGACAAAAAAACCGGCACCACGTGCGGTACCGGTTTTTTGTGTGAGTGCGGGATCAGGCCTGAACTTTATCGGCCCGGTACTCCTTCACCATGTCAAAGAAGAATTTGTGGATGCGCGCATCCTCCGTCAGTTCCGGGTGGAAGGCAGCCGCGAGGTAATGGCCTTGGCGGGCGGCGACAATTTTGTCTTCGTACTTCGCCAGCACCTGACCGTTTTCCCCCAGTTCCATAATGTACGGCGCCCGAATAAAGACAGCCGGAAAATCGGGAGCGATGCCCGCCACGGGCAGATCGACTTCAAAGCTCTCCTTTTGACGTCCAAACGCGTTGCGCTCCACCTTCATGTCCATCAGACCGAGGTGGCAGTCATCCTGGCCGTTGATGCGGTTGGCCAGCAGGATGGCGCCGGCACATGTGCCAAAAATCGGTTTTTTGGCTTGGCCAAACTGGCGGATGGCTTCCATAAAGCCGTATTTGTGCATCAACTTGCTGATTGTGGTGCTTTCCCCGCCGGGGATCACCAGACCGTCCAGATCGTTGAGCTCTTCCACTTTTTTCACCGGGACCGCTGTTGCACCGACTTGTTCCAGCATGCGGATGTGTTCGGCTACAGCTCCCTGCAGGGCAAGTACGCCAATTTTCATGTTGTTCACCTTACCAGCCGCGCTCTTGCATGCGATCTGCTTCGCGCAGTTTGGAGATTTCGATACCCGGCATAGCCGTACCCAGTCCTTTGGAGACGCGGGCAATCAGATCGTAGTCGGTGTAGTGCGTCGTCGCTTCGACGATGGCGCGGGCGTATTTCTCCGGATTCTCCGATTTGAAGATACCGGAGCCGACGAACACGCCATCTGCCCCAAGCTGCATCATCAGTGCAGCGTCGGACGGCGTAGCCACACCACCGGCTGCGAAGTTGACAACCGGCAGCTTCCCGTTTTTATGCACGTATTCCAGAAGTTCGTACGGTGCACCCAGGTTTTTCGCTTCCGCCATCAGTTCGTCGTAGGACATGCTTTGCACTTTGCGAATCTGTGCCTGCATCGTGCGCATGTGGCGAACCGCTTCCACGATGTTGCCCGTACCCGGCTCCCCTTTGGTGCGGATCATGGACGCGCCTTCACCGATGCGGCGCAGCGCTTCGCCCAGATCGCGGGCACCGCAGACAAACGGAACCGTAAAGTCTTTTTTGTTGATGTGGAACATGTCGTCGGCAGGAGTGAGCACTTCACTCTCGTCGATGTAGTCAACGCCCATCGCCTCGAGCACGCGTGCTTCAACGAAGTGGCCAATCCGTGCCTTGGCCATGACCGGGATGGATACCGCTTTCATCACTTCTTCCACGATGCCCAGGTCAGCCATGCGCGCCACTCCGCCGGCCGCGCGAATATCAGACGGTACGCGTTCCAGTGCCATAACGGCAACGGCACCGGCCGCTTCCGCGATCTTCGCTTGTTCGGCATTTACGACGTCCATGATGACGCCGCCTTTTTGCATTTCAGCCATACCTTTTTTAACGCGGGACGTTCCTACTTGTACCATGCTTTTTGCCTCCTACCCATGTGGACTCTAGATCTGCACGTTTTTGTGCAAACGTTGTCGTAATATTCACCATTGTAAACGAAGTGTGATTTTCGACACAACCACTTATTTGCCGGTGACGCTGCTGAAAATGTTACTAATAAATTGGATGATGCTGCGGAAGAACAGGCGAATCCAGCTTGCTTCCTCTACGTCTTGTCCAGCCACGAGGTCGACGCCCCCCTTGGTCACGTCTTCCGGCTGCAGGTAGTCGCTGTCCTTTTCTCCTTCTTCTTTAAAGACCACTTTCCCGATGACCTGTCCTTTCGTCAGCGGCGCATTCAGATCCTGGAAGGTCACGACCGGCGTAAACTTGGTGTCCTCGCCAATTTTGGTCAGGACGTTTACCTCTTTACTTGTTACAGCTGGTACGGTCAGGTCCACACCGTTTTTCACCGGCGCGGTTTCAAAGCCTTTCACTGCGGCTCCCTTCTCCACCTTTTTGGTCAGCTTGAAGTTGCTGAAGCCGTAGTCAAACAGCTTTTTGGTTTCTTCAAAGCGCTTCAACTCGCTGCTGGTCCCCATGACGACGCTGATCAGGCGCATATCATCCCGTGTTGCCGTACCGGTGAAACAGTATCCCGCCGCCGACGTATAGCCGGTCTTCAAACCATCTACCCCCGGATAGTAGCTGAGCAGTCCGGGAAGCATCCAGTTGTAGTTTTTCTTTTTGATCACGTTTGGCATACCTTCACGGAACGCCAGCTCCGGAATTTTGGAGTATTCCAACGCTTCCGGGAAATCGCGAATCAGCGCGCGGGCCAGGATCGCGGAGTCCCGTGCGGACATCATGTTTTCCTTTTGTTCGGATTGCGGTGCATACGGCCCCAGATCTTCAACGGGCAAACCGGTCGACGTCACGAACGAGGTGTTTTTCATCCCCAGTTCCTTGGCCTTTTTATTCATCATTGCCACGAAGTTGGCTTCGCTGCCGCCCACTTTTTCCGCAAGCAGCACGGTTGCGTCGTTGGCGGACACGATCGCCATGGCCTTGTACAGATCCTTGACGGTATGAGACTCGCCCATGTTCAGGTAGACGCCTGCGGAGTCCGGCATTTTGGCGATGTAAAAGGCGTATTCGCTCACCTGAACCTTTTCGTCCCACTTGATTTTCTTTTGTTTAATCGCTTCCAGCACGAGGTACTCGGTCATCATCTTGCTCATGCTGGCCGGCGGCAGCGGTACATCCGGATTGCTGCTGTACAGCACCTTGCCCGTGGACGCTTCCACCAGAATGGCCGATTTAACCGCCAACTGCAGGTTGGGCTGTGCAGCTCCTGCGCCGTCAGACAAGCCGCCCCACGCGGTCAAAAACACAGCGACAGAAAGGAACAGTCCCATCAATCGCCTCGTCCATCTTTTTTGTTTCATTTGCTTTACTCACTCTCCCGTTTCTGTCGTTCTTCGCCACGATTGGCATGAGCACACAAGTGTAAGTGTACCATACAAGCAGGGCTTCCTTGAAGGTTGTTTCGACCTGTTTGTCCGTGTTGGAGACTGGAAAAAAACCCACTCTCCAATCTTATATAGACGAAAAATCGCGGTGCAAGGTTATGAACGCTTCACAAAAACAGCAACGTTCCACTCACCTTCTATTTGTAAAGGCGAGTCTGCTTTTTTCTGTCCGAAAGCGATCCGGTACACCATTTCTTCGTATTGTTGAAACAAGACAAGGTAAGCCGCATCATTGCCCGACTGCGCCTGTTTTACGAAGGCAACAACGTCCATTCAGTTTCACTCCCTTCGACACTTAATTAGACAAATCACCCAGGTGTTTGGCTTTCGAGCTTACGTTTTCCAAATTATCTGTTTAATATTGGCAGATTTATAGGTTACACAGTTTCGTTTGCACAGAAAAATGCACCCCCTGCTGTAGGGGGTGCATTTCACAATCGTGAAAGGGTTTTTCGTCAATCGCCCTAGGAGATGGAGTAGTTGGGCGCTTCTTTGGTAATCTGCACGTCGTGCGGGTGGCTTTCCCTCAGACCGGCACCAGTGATGCGGACAAACTGGGAGTTTTCGATCAGCTCCCGAATGGTTTTGGCCCCGCAATAGCCCATGCCGGCACGCAGCCCGCCAACCAATTGATAAACTACGTCAGCCAGCGGACCTTTGTACGGAACGCGGCCTTCGATGCCTTCCGGAACCAGTTTTTGTTCGTTTTCCTGGAAGTAGCGGTCCTTGCTGCCCGCTTTCATTGCACCGATCGACCCCATGCCGCGGTACACCTTGAACCGGCGGCCTTGGTAAATTTCGAATTCGCCGGGGCTTTCCTCGGTTCCGGCGAACAGGCTGCCGATCATGATGGCCGACGCGCCCGCGCCGATCGCTTTTGTCAGGTCACCGGAGTATTTAATGCCGCCATCGGCAATAATTGGAATATTGTACTCTTGGGCAACGCGCGCACAGTCGTAAATGGCGGTAATCTGCGGTACGCCGATACCGGCTACGACACGCGTGGTACAGATGGAGCCGGGTCCAATCCCTACCTTAACCACGGAGGCACCTGCTTCGATCAGGTCGCGGGTTGCCTCACCCGTAGCCACGTTACCCGCCACGATGGTCAGGTCCGGATAGGCTTGTCTCAACTTCTTCACGGTGTTGATGACGTTGATAGAGTGGCCGTGTGCGGTATCCACCACCAGTACGTCTACGCCAGCCTTCACCAGCGCATCCGCCCGTTCAAACGTGTCGGCTGTCACACCGACTGCCGCACCGCAAAGAAGACGTCCCTGCTTGTCTTTTGCAGCGTTCGGGTACTGGATCGCTTTCTCGATGTCCTTGATGGTAATCAACCCTTTGAGAACGTTATTTTCGTCCACCAAGGGCAGTTTCTCGATCTTGTGTTTCTGCAGGATGGCTTCCGCCTGCTGCAGCGTCGTTCCGACAGGAGCCGTTACCAGATTTTCTCTGGTCATGACTTCTTTAATGGGAGTGGAAAAGTCGTGCACAAAACGAAGGTCCCGGTTGGTAAGAATCCCAATGAGGTGGTTCTGCTCATCGACGATGGGGACGCCGGAAATGCGGTATTTGCCCATGAGCTGGTCCGCATCGGCGACGGTATGGTCCGGAGTCAACGAGAACGGATTGGTGATGACGCCGCTTTCTGAGCGCTTGACGCGATCCACTTCACTGGCTTGTTGTTCAATGGTCATGTTTTTATGGATAATCCCGATACCGCCTTGACGAGCCATGGCAATAGCGAGCTTAGATTCTGTCACCGTGTCCATGCCGGCACTGATCAGGGGAATGTTCAAGGTAACGTTTTCGCTCAGCTTCGTCGTGATGTCGACGTCCCGGGGAAGCACTTCCGATTTGGCCGGAATGAGGAGAACGTCATCAAACGTCAAACCTTCTTTCACGAATTTGTCTTCCCGCACAATAATAAGCTCCTTTCGCCAAAATATTTATCGCCAGTGTAACAAACGGCTTAATTTACTGTCAAGGAAAGCTTGTATCGTTCGGGTATGCCGTCAATTATCCAGATAAATCAAAAAAAATACCAAGAAAGCGTTACCATTTTACGAAAGTTAACCAAAGGTGATGACGATGCAGGATGCATGGACCACACTGCGCTTGCTGGAAACGGAGCCAGCCGCGCGCAGGTATTTGTCCCACTGCTACCAATCTAGGGGGCTGCCGCACCCCGACCGCCTGGCGTTCCAGCAGAGCACCCGCTTTTTATACACCTGGCAGCAGGCGCGGCAGTTTTACGAAACGGCTCATGGCGCCTCGCTCTCGGTTCGCCCGCTGCTGCTGTTTTACGGGTATGTGCATCTGCTGAAAGGATGGCTGATTACCTGCGACCCTGACTATCCGCAAAACAGCCGCGTGCTGCAGCACGGCGTGACCACGCGCAAGCGGAAGCGCGGAGTATACCATCTGTTGGAGGATGAAGTTCGGCCGCAAAAGGAAGGATTGTTCGCACACCTGGCCCGTCTATTCGCTCCTACGCCCCTCAATGATCGGTACTCGCTGGATGAACTGTTTGCGTCCTTGTCGGAGTTGAGCAGTTCGTATGCAGTCGTTACCGGAAGAAAATCGCCGTGGGTCCGCCTTGACCTGGGCATCGTAACGCCACACGATGACCAACAGGGAACCGTGTATCGAATAGCGTTCCCCACCGGTTCTGACGGGCCGCTGGCATATTCTCCCGAGACGCTTCGACAGTATATTCGACGGCTTGTTCCCGACGGCTGCGACGCTTTCCTGTTTGAATGGGCAGACAGCATCGGCAGGGAAGCGGTTGTCACTTCGGCCGCTCTTTCGGAATGGGAAAGGCACCCGCTGTTTTCTTTTCATCACGGCTCCCTGTTTTTCTGGAACGGTGCGCCGGAGACACTTCCTCTGCCAACCTGGGCCAGCCACTACCTGATTT
>NZ_CP064048.1:707500-1135000 GCF_020923495.1 Brevibacillus sedimenti | reverse complement strand
CATCGCTTTCCTTGAAGCGAACAGACATGCCGTTGCGGGTCCCCATGATGATCTCCTGGTGGCCGTCGGTGAGGCGAACGCCGATCAGTTCGTCGTCTTCCCGCAGGTTGACGGCAAACAGGCCGCCTTTGCGAATATGCTCAAACGCCGACAGCTCGGTCCGTTTGATAATTCCCTTTTTCGTGGCGAAGAACAGGTAGGCGTCTCCGCCCAGTTCCTTGACGGGGATGACCGCGTTGACCCGCTCGCCTTTTTCGATCTGGATCAGGTTGATCACCGGAGTGCCCTTGGCTGTGCGGCTCAGGTCCGGAATCTCGTACCCCATCAGGCGGTAGACCTTGCCCTTGTTGGTAAAGAACAAGATGTGGTCGTGCGAATTGGTGATGTACAGGTGTTCGACAAAGTCGTCGTCCTTGGTGCCGATGCCCTGTACACCACGGCCGCCCCGTTTCTGCGCACGATAGGTGGAGACGGGCAGGCGCTTGATGTAGCCGTCATGGGTCAGCGTGATGACCACGTCTTCTTCTGGAATCAGATCGGCATCCTCAATGTGCTCTTCGTCATATGTGATGACGGTCCTGCGCTCGTCGCCAAACTTCTCCTTGATCTCCAGAAGCTCTCCACGGACGATCGCGTAAATCTTGCCTTCATCGGCCAGAATGGAGCGCAGTTCGGCGATTTTCGCCAGCAATTCCTGGTACTCGTTTTCGATCTTTTCCCGCTCCAAACCGGTCAGGCGCTGCAGGCGCATGTCGAGAATCGCCTGAGCCTGTTCCAAGCTCAATCCGTAACGGGACATCAGTCCGTCGCGGGCCTCTTCTGCCGTTTGCGATCCACGGATCAGGCTGATGATCTCGTCGATGTGGTCCAGCGCAATTCGCAGCCCTTCCAAGATGTGAGCGCGGGCTTCCGCCTGCTTCAACTCGTACTCGGTCCGTCTGCGGACGATCTCCCGTTGATGCTGGAGGTAGTAGTACAACATGTCCCGCAGATTCAACACGCGTGGACGGTTGTCCACCAGCGCGAGCATGTTGACCCCGAAAGTGCTCTGCATCTGGGTATGCTTGAACAGGTTGTTCAAAACGACTTTGGGGACCACGTCCCGGCGCAGCTCGATGACGATCCGCATCCCTTTGCGGTCCGACTCGTCGCGCAGGTCGGTGATGCCGTCGATTTTCTTTTCCCGTACCAGCTCGGCAATTTTTTCGATCAGTTTGGCCTTGTTGACCTGGAAAGGTATTTCCGTCACGATGATGCGCGGTTTCCCTTTGTCTTCTTCGATCGTCGTTTTGGCTCGCATGATGATCGAGCCACGGCCCGTTTCGTACGCCCGGCGAATGCCGCTGTAGCCGAGGATTTCCCCGGCAGTCGGAAAATCGGGCCCCTTGATGATCTTCATCAGTTCCTGAACCGTTATGTTCGGATTGTCGATCATGGCCACGACGCCGTCAATCACTTCGCTCAGGTTGTGCGGAGGAATGTTGGTCGCCATGCCCACGGCAATCCCCGCCGAACCGTTTACCAGCAGATTGGGAAAACGGGACGGCAGTACGACCGGCTCCTCTTTTCGGCCGTCGTAGTTGGGTGTAAAGTTGACAGTCTCTTTATCGATATCGCGCAGCAGTTCGAGAGCAATCTTGGACAGGCGGGATTCGGTGTACCGCATCGCCGCTGCCGGGTCACCGTCCACGGAACCAAAGTTGCCCTGTCCCTCGACCAGCATGTAGCGCATGTTGAAGTCCTGCGCCATCCGAACCATCGTTTCGTAGATGGCAGAATCCCCGTGCGGATGGTAGTTGGCCATTACTTCACCAACGACGTTGGCCGACTTCCGGAACGCTTTGTCCGGCGTCAATCCCATGTCGTGCATGGCATACAAAATACGCCGGTGAACCGGCTTCAGCCCGTCGCGGACGTCTGGCAACGCCCGGCTGACAATTACGCTCATCGCATAGCTGATGAACGACTCTTTCATTTCCTGGCTAATATCAACTTTGGGAAACCGAGCTGTTTCTTCTGCCATAAAGGGTAAACCTCCAACTGGTTATCGCAATACGTAATTATACCATACAGAAAGAGGTCACGTCCAAAATCTCTCGCAAACGCATTGCGTCACCAGTCTCCTGTCTTACGGCAGCACCAGCCAGGCATCCTCCAACGGGGCGATGATCGCCCCGGATGTCCCCTCCCGGTCCGGTTGGGCAGCATCCCACACCGTCGCGATGAGAAAACGCCCCCCATCCTTCACGGCTTTTCCCGCCACACCGGCGGCAGCCCCCGGCCAACCCGCCAGGCAGTCCGCTTCTGGCAAAACAGGCCGCTGTTCCAGCCGCAGCCATTTCCCAACCGCCAACGCGTCGAGCACGTTTTCCATCGTCCCCGGCATGTCGAGAACGCGTTCATAGAGCTCCACGCGGATGCGCTCATACGTCTGCTGCTGCCTGGTTTTGGCAAAAATCGGGTCGTGGTGGTTCGCCATAAACGCCCGGTAAGCTGCTTCATCCCGCCAACAAGCGAGAATGACAGCCTCGGCCGGGTCGCTGACATTCCACCCGCCGGCCTGGCCGAGAAAGCCGTCAACCTCCCTGACGGCTCTCCACTGCTCCTGCCCCCGGGAAAAGAACTGCTGTTGGCCCTCCCTCACCTGACACGCAATCCATTTGATGAGCATGACACACCCCCCGCTTCTTTTGTGTCCTGTCACACAGGCCAATCACCTACAGACGGCCGTCTGTTCATAATACCGGTGCTTGCAAAAAAACCCGGACCATCTCAGGACGAACCGGGTTGCAGATGGGAATGTCGACGCCGCTCCTTGATCACGTACGCCAGATAGATGATCAGATAGAGTAAAATTACGATGACGGAGCAGCGATACATCAGGGCAAAACCGATTGCTTTGGCGACTGCGCCCAAAAGCATCGCCCCCGCTCCGATCCCCAGGTCAAACGCGGAAAAAAAGGTGCCATTTGCCGCCCCTCGCCGTTCAGGCGAAACGCGGTGGATGGTCCAGGCCTGCAGCGACGGCTGAACCGCGCCAAACCCGCTGCCAAACAGGATGGCCGCTGCAATCAGCCCAAAGGACGTCGTGCTGTACGACAAAATCAACAGACCCGCAGCCATCACAATACCGCCGGGCAGCAGCACCCAGAGGTGCCCTTTTCGGTCAAACAGTTTCCCGGCAACCGGCCGAATCAGCATCAGCGACAGCGCGTTGAACAGGAAGAACAGACCGACATTGCCGATCCCCGCTTCCTGGCCGAACAAGGTGATAAAACTGACAATGCCGCCGTACGTGACGCCCAGAAACAGCACCAGCAGCGACGGAAACAGCGCTTTTTGCTCCACCAGTCCACTTCGTTTTGTCTCAGGCTGCCGCCGACCGGCGCCGGCCGGTGCTGCCATTTTCACCGGTTTGGACAGGAGCATGGCCAATGCGGTCAAAACCGACGAGATCAAAAACAGCCAGCCAAATCCGAACGATTGCGCCAGCCACAGCCCCACCAACGGTCCAAGCGCCATCGCCAGGCTGCTGAACATCCCGAAATACCCCATTCCTTCTCCTCGCCGCGCAGCCGGAATCAGATCGGAAGCGATTGTGCCGAACGTGGTCGTGGCAATTCCCCAGCCTATGCCATGCACAAACCGAAGCCCCAACACGAGAGCGACCGTCGCCATCCAGTAATAACCGGCCACGCACAGCAGAAACAAGGCAAGCCCCACCAGCAAGACCGGCCGCCGTCCGACCGAATCCAGCGCTTTCCCGGCAAACGGACGAACGATCAGGGCGGACACCGTAAACAGGCTGACGACCAGACCTACAGCCAACTGGTCCCCGCCCCGTTCGGTCACAAACAGCGGAAGCGTCGGAATCAGCATCTGAAACCCGACGAAAAGAAAAAAATTGGAGAACGCCAACAGCACAAAATCTTTCGTCCAAAGCGGTTCCGTTTGGTTCATGGTTTCCCCTCCAGCGAGTAGGATATATCACTTACAATACATTATTATTTTGTAAGTTTAAAAATGTCAACGTACGAAGTGCAGCGTCATCGCTGTCGTCTCTGCCCAACAAAAAAAGCCTGCCCCATTTGGGACAAGCTTTTTCGGTTTGCTAAACATACGCATGCCGGCCTTACAAAACAGGTTCCATCTATCCGGCATGGTAAATCGTCTCCTTAAATGTCCAGATCCCGCACCGTGGCAGCATACTGCTCGATAAACTCGCGCCGCGGCTCCACATCGTCGCCCATCAGGGTTTCGAAGACCATGTCGGCTTCCATCGCATCTTCCAGACTGACCTGCAGCAGAGTGCGCACCTCGGGGTCCATTGTCGTCTCCCAGAGCTGGTCCGCATTCATCTCGCCCAATCCCTTGTAGCGCTGAATGCTTGGTTTGGGGGTGCTCTTCAACGTGGCCAGAATTTCGTCCCGCTGCTTGTCGTTGTACGCGTAGTAAATCTGCTTGCCCTGCTTGATGCTGTACAGCGGCGGTTGAGCGATGTAGATGTAGCCCGCCTCGATCAGCGGCCGCATATAGCGGTAAAACAGCGTCAAGAGCAGCGTCCGGATGTGCGAACCGTCGACGTCTGCGTCCGTCATGATCACGACTTTGTGGTAGCGGGCCTTGGAGATGTCAAAATCTTCGCCGACACCCGTGCCGAGCGCCGTGATGATCGCGCGAATCTCGTTGTTGGCGAGAATCTTGTCAAGACGGGATTTCTCCACGTTCAACACCTTGCCGCGCAGCGGCAGAATCGCCTGGAAGTGGCGATCCCGCCCCGCTTTGGCCGAACCGCCCGCGGAGTCCCCCTCCACGATAAACAATTCGGACTCGGACGCGTCCTTGGACGAACAATCGGCCAATTTGCCCGGCAACGCGCTTACCTCCAGTGCGCTTTTCCGCCTGGTCAGCTCGCGCGCCTTGCGCGCCGCTTCCCGCGCCCGCGCCGCCATCAGCGCTTTTTCCACAATCCGCTTGGCTACCGCCGGATTTTCCTCCATAAAGGTGGCAAAACGGTCGCCGAATACGGACTCGGTCACACTGCGCGCCTCGGAATTGCCCAGCTTCGTCTTGGTCTGCCCCTCAAACTGCGGCTCCGGGATCTTCACGGAAATGATCGCCGTAATCCCTTCGCGCACGTCATCACCGGACAGGTTGGGGTCCTTTTCCTTCAGGAAGTTGAACTTGCGGCAGTAGTCGTTGATGACGCGGGTAAGCGCCGTCTTGAAGCCGGACTCGTGCGTCCCGCCCTCGTGCGTGTTGATGTTGTTGGCAAAGGAGTAGATGTTGCTTATATAGCTGTCGTTGTACTGGATGGCTACTTCTACGTGCAGCCCGTCTTTTTCCCCTTCACAGTAAATGACTTCTTCGTGCAGCGGTTCGCGGTTCTTGTTCAAGTACTCGACAAACTGCACGATCCCGCCCTCGTAGTGGAACGACTCTTCCCGCTCCTGGCCGGGCCGCTCGTCTTTCAACGTGATGCGCAGCCCTTTGTTCAAAAAGGCCAGCTCGCGGATGCGCTTCTGCAGCACCTCGTAATCAAAAACGGTCGTTTCGGTAAAAATAGTCGGGTCAGGTTTGAAGGTGACCTTGGTACCGGTTTCTGTGGTTTCTCCGACAACCGCCAGATCTGCCTCCGGGACCCCGACGTTAAAGCGCATGAAGTGGACCTTGCCGTTCTGTTTCACTTCCACTTCCAACCACTCGGAGAGCGCGTTCACCACCGAGCTGCCCACGCCGTGCAGACCGCCTGACACCTTGTACCCGCCGCCGCCGAATTTCCCCCCGGCGTGCAGGACGGTCAAAACGGTCTCTACGGTCGATTTCCCGGTCTTTTCGTGGATGCCCGTAGGAATCCCCCGTCCGTTGTCCGTCACGGAGACAGAATTGTCCGGGTGAATCACCACTTCGATATTGTCGCAGTATCCGGCGAGCGCTTCGTCGATGGAATTGTCGACAATCTCCCACACCAGATGATGCAGACCGCGGCTGCTGGTTGACCCGATGTACATCCCGGGCCGCTTGCGCACCGCCTCCAAGCCCTCCAGCACCTGGATCTGACTGGCGTCGTAATTCGTATCCTTTGTCGTTACCTGGTCCACTACTCTGTCAACTCCTCCACTTCAGCTTGTACGGGAACCTGCTCCAAGCTGTCCACGAACTGAGCGCGTCGCTTTAGCGTCAGGGAAGATATGGGCGAACAGTAGACGGCATCCTTGGTGATGACATACGATTTCGTCTCCTCCACACCCTGGTCCACCACCATGTTGCGACGTGCCTGCAAAAACGCCTGGTTCACTTTTGACGATTTGACAGACTGGTGGTCGAGAATCGAAATTACGTCCTTGGTGCTCACCACAGTATCGCCACCAATGTGTATAAACATAACCTGTTCTCCCTACCTTTCCCCGGAGATTTTCCCTTCCCGCACGTAAAAACGCGAGGCTTGCTGGAGAACCTGATGTTTTAAGCCTTCCACACCCGTGGTGCTTACAAACGTCTGAACGCGATCTTGTATGGTTTCCAACAGCAGCGTCTGCCGATGTTCATCCAATTCAGACAGCACGTCATCCAACAGAAGAACGGGGTACTCGCCCACTTCTTCCTTGATCAGCTCGATTTCGGCCAGTTTGATCGACAGCGCGCTGGTCCGCTGCTGTCCCTGAGAACCGTACGTTTGTACGTCCATGCCGTTTACTTTCAGACTGAAATCGTCCCGGTGCGGCCCGATCAGCGTGCTGCCCCGGGCCATTTCCCGGTCAAACACCTCTTCGTAGGCGGCCAGCATCGCTTCAACCGCCTGCTCCACGGCCATCTCTTCCGTCACCGGCGAACTGTTCTCATAATGCAAAGAGAGCGTTTCCTTGCCGTCGGTAATGCCGGCGTGGATCGAGCGAGCCCACGTTTCCAGCTTCCGAATGAACGAAAAACGCTTCCGTAACAATTTTACCGCTAATTCTGCCAATTGGGTATTCCAAATTGCCAGCATTTCCAGCGAGTTACTTTTCTTCATCGCCAGGTCTTTCAGCAGTTGATTGCGCTGGGCCAGCACCTTGTTGTAATTGCTCAAATAGTACAGATACGTCGGAGACACCTGGCCGATTTCCATGTCGATAAACCGGCGCCGTTGGGCAGGCGCCCCCTTGACCACTCCCAGATCTTCGGGGGCGAACATGACCACGTTGAGTGCTCCGACGTATTCGCTTAATTTTTGCTGTTCCATCCCGTTGATTTTGGCCCGTTTTCCCTTGGCGGTCAACTGCAGCTCCAGCCGAACAGGTCCGGTGCGGCGCTCGACGTCGCTGCGGATGGCGGCAAAATCGGCATCCCAAGCGATCAGTTCCTTGTCCCGGGACGTCCGGTGGGATTTGGCCAGCGCAAGAACGTAGATGGACTCCAACACGTTGGTCTTGCCTTGCGCGTTGTTGCCGATAAACAGCTGAATGGGGCCGTCAAACGTGAGGGACAGCGCGTCGTAATTGCGAAAATGAGTTAGCGACAGGTTCTTGAGAAACAAGAATCAGGCTCTCCTCTCAGCGGCGCACTACTTTGAACCGGCCGTGCCCTTCGACCGTCACCTCATCGCCGGGATACAGCTTGCGGCCGCGCCGGTTTTCCTCTTCGCCGTTGACCAAGATCGGCACTTCGGCGAGAAACGCTTTGGCCATCCCGCCGGTGTCGATGATGTCGGCCAGCTTGAGGAACTGGCCCAGGGCGATGTACTCGGTTTGAATGGACACCTCTCGCATGGATGGGCTCCTTTCCTTTTCCAAATACTACCTAGTAGGTCCGGACCGGCAGGATCAGGTGAAGCATCCAGTCATGATCGGTCGGACAGATGACAAACGGGCTCATCGGGCCGGTAAAGCTGGCTTTGATCTCGCTGCTGTCGATGGAACGAAGCGCGTCAATCATGTACTTGGCGTTAAAGGAGATTTTCAGATCCTCGCCGTTGAGCGACTTAGGCGCGACAATCTCCGTCACCTTCCCGATCTCCGGCGCGTTGGAGGTGATCTCCACGCTGCCGTCCGGCAGTGTCATCAGGCGCACCACGTTGGATTTGCCCTCGCGGCTCAACAGGGATGCGCGCTCGATCGACTGCAGGAATTCCTTTGTGCTGACCGTGATTTCCGTCTTGCAGCCTTGCGGGATGATCCGGGACGTGTCCGGATACGTCCCTTCCAGCAGACGGGAGTAGAACAAAATGTGCTTCGACTTCACCAGGATCTGGTTGTCAGCCACGACGATGTCGACCGGATGTTGGTCATCATCCAATATTTTGACCAATTCGTTGCAGCTTTTACCCGGTACGACCACATTGTGGAAGGAAAGCTCTTCCGGGCACTCCACCATCGCCGTGCGGCTGGCCAGCCGGTGGCTGTCAGTCGCGACAAATTTCAATTGGCCGCGGTCCAGCGACCACATCAATCCGGTCAGAATCGGCCGCATTTCAGACGTGGACACGGCAAACACAGTCTGGCGAATCATCGCTTTCAACAAATCGCCCGGCACGCTGAACACCTTGTCCTCTTCCAGCTGCGGCAGCTGCGGAAATTCGTTTGCGTCCATCCCGTTGATCGTGAATTCCGCTTGGCCGGAACGGATTTGCGTCACCAGACGGTCATCCACCATGATGTGAATTTCATTGCTCGGCAGTTTTCGTACAATTTCGCTGAAAATGCGAGCAGTCAGCACAATGCTTCCCGGCTGGTGAACAGTTACCCCCCATTCGTCTCCTTCCTCCGTGGGGATGAGCACTTCAATGGAGACGTCGGAATCACTTGCGGTCAGCGTCAGTCCCTCTTCATCCGCTCTCATCTTGATCCCGGTCAGGATCGGAATCGTCGTCCGACTGGATACTGCCTTGCTGACGTGCGAAACGGCGTTCACCAGTCTGTCGCGTTGAACGGTAATGTGCATCACCGTAAACCTCCCTTTTTCCTGCCATCTCGTTTTGGGCCTGCTGTGCATAATGCCCGTGTCTCTTTCATATCTTATTAGGATCTATCTTTTTAACAGGAGTAGTACTAGGCCCTGTGGGTTTGTGGATATCCCCAATTCTGACGTAAAAGATAGCCTATACACATGTGGGTAAGTTGTGTATAGGCTTTTGGCGTTATTCACAATTCACAGGTTAGTGGTTGGCTTTCAGCTTTTCGATCAACGATTGGATCGTCGTCTGGAGCTGCGGATCGGTCGCAAGCGCTCTGGAAATCTTTTCGTGCGCGTGAATGACCGTCGTATGGTCGCGGCCGCCAAACTCGTCGCCGATTTTGGGCAGCGAGGCGTCCGTCAGCTCGCGGGACAGATACATCGCGATCTGTCGTGGAAACGCTACCGATTTGGTCCGCTTTTTCGCCTTGAAGTCTTCCAGCTTGAGGTTGAACGCTTCGCCGACTGCGCGCTGGATGTCCATGATCGTGATCACCCGCGGACGGGAAGACGGGATGATGTCTTTCAGCGCTTCCGCCGCCAGATGGGTGTCGATGTCGCGGTTGATCAGGGACGAGTACGCCACGACGCGAATCAGTGCGCCTTCCAGCTCGCGGATGTTGCTGTCGATCTGGTTGGCGATGTAAATCATGACTTCGTTGGGGATGTCCAGGTTTTCCGCTTTGGCCTTTTTTCGCAGGATGGCAATCCGCGTTTCCAAATCAGGAGGCTGGATGTCCGTGATCAGTCCCCATTCGAAGCGGGAGCGAAGGCGATCCTCCAGCGTGGGGATCTCTTTCGGCGGACGGTCGGAGGAGATGACAATCTGCTTGCTCTCCTCGTGCAGCGCGTTAAACGTATGGAAGAACTCTTCCTGCGTCTGCTCCTTGCCGGCCAAAAACTGAATGTCGTCGATCAACAGCACGTCGACGCTGCGGTATTTGTTGCGAAATTCAACAGTCTTGTTGTCCCGGATCGAGTTGATAAACTCATTGGTAAACTTTTCCGACGATAGATACACCACTTTGGCTGAGGGATTGTGCTGAATCACGTAATGGCCAATGGCGTGCATCAAGTGAGTCTTCCCCAATCCGACTCCTCCGTAGATGAACAGCGGGTTGTACGCCTTGGCCGGCGCTTCTGCCACGGCGAGCGATGCAGCGTGGGCAAACCGGTTTCCGGAACCGATGACGAACGTGTCAAACGTGTACTTGGGATTCAGGATGCTGGGAGGCTGGTCATCGGTGTTGGCTGGAGGAGCGGATACTTTCACTCGGGGGCCGGCTGTTCTTCGGCAAAGGCGCCGTCCGTATTTTGCTGGACGACGAAAATCACTTTCATATTTACGCCGGTAACCTCATAGAGTGTATCGGTGATCAATTGAGAGTAGCGAGTTTCCAGCCAGTCCCTGGCGAAGTCGTTGGGCGCTATGACAATCAGCGCGTCCTCCTCCAGTGTGCTCGCTTTGGTCGCCTTGAGCCAGGTATCAAAACTTGGTTTGCTGAGCGATTTTTCTATTTTGGCGAGTACCTTTCGCCAGAGCTCGCTAATCGCTGCATCCAACCGGAATCCCTCCTTTCAGGCAAACGAATATGAAATGATGAATGAAAAGATTCAGAATGGCGGATGACCAATAGGATAAATGTTCAACACAAGTACAGCGTGTCGAC
The DNA here is from genome assembly GCF_020923495.1 of Brevibacillus sedimenti. Lineage (GTDB taxonomy): Bacteria > Bacillota > Bacilli > Brevibacillales > Brevibacillaceae > Brevibacillus > Brevibacillus aydinogluensis. The sequence continues at coordinate 1,124,399 of NZ_CP064048.1, read as the reverse complement.
TGTGGATAAAATATAGTCGAAAAATAGGGATTTCGCGCAGAGAAGCGAAAAAAAGTAGACGTTATTCGCATCATTGTGAATACAATCATTCACAACTGAGGAAAGCTGTCCACAAACTTATCCACATGCTGTGGAAAATCTGATTGTCCCAATGGAGTTATACACGTTCCAAAACAAAAACATAATAACAGATAAAAGGCACGGTATCAATGGTTTTTTCGCACTTATCCACAAACACAACCACTGGTATTGGGGACATATTCACACCCCTATATTTTGTGTACAAGCTGTAGATAACCTTGTCGAAATCTGCGAGTGTGGATAAAATGATATCCACAGGACGGGAAATAGTTTTGTGGGGATAATTTCCCTTTTGACGGCGCTGGCCGGTCTGCTTGACTTTTTAGGCAAATCTCTTTATAATGCGAAAGAATGCCTTTTGAGGACGGAGGTGTATAGGAATGAAACCAACGTTTAATCCAAATAATCGCAAACGCAAAAAGGACCACGGGTTCCGCAAGCGTATGAGCACGAAAAACGGCCGTAAGGTCTTGGCAGCCCGTCGTCGTAAAGGTAGAAAAGTGCTTTCCGCATAGGCCACAGCTACAGTGGCCTTTTTTGTATTGTGATGAGTATCAGTCGGGACATCACTTGACCGCAGGACCTGTGTCCGCAACTGGCGCCGATCGGTGCCGCTCCTTGAGAGGAACTGCCCGGAGAGAACGCGCTCGACCGGATCACCGCTGGTATGGCCGAGCGGGAGAGGGTTTTAGGGACGACCGGGAGGAGTACGGACATTGAAACGCGAGAGGGATGGGACCGGCTTTTTTCTTGGGCCTGTCTGGACGATGTATCTGCGCGGGGGCTGGACGCAAAACATCTGTGCGCGCGCGGGAGGATCGGCCGGACGGGGAAAAAAGTGGGCGAAACCAGGATATACTGGTAGATGCTGCATACGTTTTCTACTATAATTATGATGTTAGGGGATGTTTACCTTGCATCGTTCGCATCGGCTCAGAAAAAATGAGCACTTCCAGGCAGTGTTTCAAAAGGGAAACTCGGCGGCAAACAAACAGTTTGTCCTGTATTGTGCCAAACAGGAGGGACAAGCCGTGTTTCGTGCCGGGATTTCCGTCAGCAAAAAAATCGGCAACGCCGTGATCCGGAACCGGGTCAAGCGGTTGATCCGCGAAGCGGTGCGCCGATTGGAAGGCGTCATCCCGCCGGACGTGGATCTGGTCATCATCGCTCGACCCGGCGTGGAAGCGATGACACTGGACGCGATTGAACAATCGCTCCTGCACGTGATGAAACGAGCCAAGGTGATCAGACATACACCCGTACATAACCAAAAAAGAGGGTGAAACGGTAATGGCGCGCTTAATGATATGGCTGATCCGCGGATACCAACTGTTTCTGTCCCCGTTGAAACCGCCTACATGCCGGTTTGCGCCCACCTGCTCGCACTACGCGATCGAGGCCATTCGCCGCTTCGGGGCGTGGAAGGGGGGCTGGTTGGCTCTGCGCCGCCTGTTGAAGTGCCACCCGTTTCATCCGGGCGGATTTGATCCTGTGCCGGATCAACGCCATTCGTAACTACGTGAACAACCGAATCAGGGAAAAGGAGGACCATCCTTTGAGAAGACGCATCCTCAGCATATCCATGCTGGCCCTGCTGGTACTGATTCTGTCGGGCTGCAACCCTCAGGCCGCTGCGCCGATCGGTCCTGACGCCACCGGCATATGGGACAAGTATTTTGTTTGGCCGCTGTCCTGGCTCATCAAAGAGAGTGCGGTGGTACTGGGGGGCAGTTACGGTTTGGGGATTTTGGTGGCCACCATCATCATCCGCCTGCTCGTGCTGCCGCTGATGGTCAAACAGATCAAGAGTTCCAAGAAAATGCAGGAGCTTCAGCCGGAACTGCAAAAAATCCGCGAGAAGTACAAAAACGATCCGCAAAAGGCCCAGCAGGAAACGCTTGTGCTGTTCCAGAAGCACAACGTAAATCCGCTGGCCGGATGTCTGCCGCTGTTGGTGCAGATGCCGATTCTGATTGCGTTTTACCACGCGATTATCCGTACGGAAGAAATCAAGAACCACACCTTCCTGTGGATGTCGCTGGGGGAAAAGGACCCGTACTACATCCTGCCGATCGTGGCGGCGATTACCACGTATCTGCAGTCCAAGATGATGGGATCGGCGGTGCAGAACAATCCGCAGATGCAGCTGATGACCATCATGATGCCGCTGATGATTCTGGCGATCGCCGTGACGTTGCCGTCCGCGCTCTCCCTGTACTGGGTGTACGGCAACCTGTTTACGATTGTGCAGACGTATTTCCTGTATCGCGATACAAACAAAGCGCCCAAAGCGCCGCGTCCTAAGGAGGGAACCTCCAAGTGAAAAAGGTGGTAGCTGCGGCAAAAACCATTGACGATGCTGTGCGTAAGGCCTTGGAAGAACTGGGCGTCACACGCGACAAGGTGAGCGTGCGCGTCCTGGAGGAGCCGAGCAGGGGATTGTTTGGACTGTTCGGTTCGCGGGACGCCAAGGTGGAAGTGGAGGTCAATGTCGATCCGGTGGATCAGGGCCTCGCATTTCTGCAGGATGTGCTGGCCAACATGAACGTGGACGCCCGTGTGGAAACGCGTCCCGGGGAAGACGGCGTCCTGTTTGACATACAGGGGACCAACCTGGGAATCATTATCGGCCGCAGGGGACAGACCTTAGACTCTCTACAGTATCTCGTAAATGTCGTAGCAAACCGCCATGCGGACAAGCACGTCCGCATCATTCTCGATGCTGAAAACTACCGCACGCGCCGCAAGGAAACGCTGGAGCAGCTGGCCGAGCGGGTGGCCAGGAAGGCTGTCGCCACCAAGCGCTCCGTCCGGCTGGAACCGATGTCGGCTGCGGACCGGAAAGTGATTCACTCGTTTTTGCAAAAGCGAGCGGATGTGGTCACCTACAGCGAAGGGGACGAACCCAACCGCTGCATCGTGATCGCGCCTAAAGAAGCCTCCCGGTAGGCTTCTTTTTTTATGCCCGGCAGTCGCCCGGGTGACAGACCGCATGGTAGCAGCATTGGCTTACCTTTGTTCGCCGTGACTCCCTTTTCACTTTTTTTGCGTAAAACATTAGAAGACGAAGGATGATAACCGATAAGGAAAGTAGAGAACGTTTCCCGCCAGTAAGTATGGGAGTACACGCTTGTAAGCAATGCATGGGAAAAATTCCTAACGTTTAACTAGGGGGCTTCTGCCATGGGGTTTGGAGACTTTGCAGATGTGCTTCTCAGATACAGGTATCAGGAAAATATCACGGTTGATGAACTGGCGGAACGGGCAGGAGTCGGCAGGAGCGTCCTGTCTCGGATTGAATCCGGGGAAACAAAACGGCCCAGCTTTGCCACCTGGAAAAAGATCGGGAACGCATTACATATTCCCTACGGATTGGTAATCAGTACGTATCTGGATGTAACCGAACGGGCGGAAACATTGAAGTTCCTGCTCCAAGAAGCCATCGCACATAATAACAAAACCGTCATCGAAAAGGCAGCCCAAAAATTGCTGGACACCCCCAAAATGCAAACATTTCTTGCTCTCGACCACCTTTTCCAAACGGCAAATGGTACGGACGACCCTGCCATAAAACTGGTATTGTACGATGTGCTCATTGAATATACCAGAAAGAATGGGATTCCCTATTACTTGGCGAAGGGGCTTTATGAGCGGTACTTACTTGAGCGGGACGAATTCGCTCGCTTGGAAGAAACGTATCAAAGAGGAAAAGAAATGCTGCATTACCTTGAATGGCTTCAGCCGGCAGAGCGGATTGCGGCGTATTTTCGACTGGGCGTACATGCCTACGTTTTGGACCATTATTACGATTGCATTGAATTGTGCAGCAAATGCATTCGGGAAGATCACGAAGACAGCAGGCAAAAAGCCTCCGCTTTGATCGCCATCGTCAATTCATATCTTGACCTGGGTGATCTCGTACTTGCCGAGGTGTACTTGAAAGAGTATGAAAACAGCAAATTTGCGGACTTCCGCAAAAAACATCTTCGGGCTCTGCTTTACGCAAAAAAAGGACAGCACGAAGAAGCGATTGCGCTTTATCAAGAGTGCCTGCAGGAAGCGGAACGCGACGGGCGCATCAACGTTGTCACCGATCTTCTGGACGTCTGCCTGGAGACCGGCAGAAACGACTTGATGAAAGAACTTATCGCTGCTGAAGATCAGTTTTTTCCTGCCGACATCACCTCTCACCCGCAACGGATCAAACAAACAGCCAAGTATCATTTGCAAAAAGGAAAATGTCAGATCTCGATCGGACAGATTACGGAAGGATTCGATACCCTGTTGAAAAGCATCAGCTATTATCGGCAATTAGGCTCCTTCGCGAAGGTGGCCGCCTGTATCGGTCTTTTTATTGAATATCATCGCATGAATGAAAGAAATTTATCATTTGAACATATGGAAATCATTGTGAAAGAGTTGAGTCCATATCGGGGAAGCCAAGCTGTTGAAGTGTTGCAGGCTCAAGCTGCGGAACAACTGTCGGCGGAACCGCACGAACGTACAGATGAAAAGCGGTGTCCAACGTAGAACTCGTATTGGCTGATGTATTACTCTATCCCCTTGCAATAAGAATGCAGATTCTTGTTGTGAGGGTCTTTTTTTTGTTTTCTCGATTTCATGAAGGATGATGCGCCTGTGGATAGTGCGATTGGATGCCGTTTCAGTCGACCATACTGTGGATAACGTGCCGGGCAGGAAATCTCGCGTGTAGTACAGAACAGGGGAACGGCATGTCCAGATGTGGATGATTCTTCGAAAAGGGTGAGCAAAGCGTTTCGTGCTTGGATTTTTGCAGGTGGTTCTGCTATGCTAAGAAGTTAGTACTGATTCGTCAGCGGAAAGCTTGAGGTGAAACAGCGTGGAATTTGACACCATCGCAGCGGTTGCGACCCCCATGGGGGAGGGCGGGATTGCGGTGATTCGCGTCAGTGGCCCGGACGCAATCGAAGTTGTGGATAAGATATACCGGGGCAAGCGGAAGTTGTCCACTGTGGACAGCCACACGATTCATTACGGACATCTGTACGATCCACAGACCGGCGAGCGAGTGGAAGAAGTGCTGGTCTCGGTGATGCGTGCACCGCGGACGTTTACGCGAGAGGACGTGGTGGAGGTGAACTGCCACGGCGGGATCGTGTCCGTGGAACGGGTACTGGAGCTGATACTGGACAACGGTGCTCGCCTGGCGGAGCCCGGGGAGTTTACGAAGCGTGCGTTTTTGAACGGACGCATCGATTTGTCCCAGGCCGAAGCGGTGATTGACCTGATCCGCGCCAAGACGGACAAGGCAATGAAAGTAGCGCTCAACCAGGTGGAGGGGAAACTGTCCCAGCTGATTCGCAAGCTGCGGCAAAACCTGATTGAGGCCATGGCCCACATCGAGGTGACACTGGACTACCCGGAGCACGATGTGGAAGAAGTAACGCAGAACTTTTTGCGCGAAAAATGCACAGAGGTCAAACAGGAGATCGGCCGACTGCTGCAGACGGCCCGACAAGGAAAGATCCTGCGCGAGGGGCTGTCCACAGCGATTATCGGCCGGCCCAATGTCGGCAAATCGTCGCTCTTGAACAGCCTGGTGCAGGAGGAAAAGGCGATCGTCACCGACGTGGCGGGCACGACCCGGGACGTCATCGAGGAATACGTGAATGTGCGCGGCGTGCCGCTGCGCTTGATTGATACAGCCGGCATTCGCGAGACGGAGGACATCGTGGAAAAGATCGGCGTGGAAAAGTCGCGGCAACTGCTGCAGCAAGCCGATCTCGTGCTGCTGGTGCTCAATTACAACGAGTCGCTCACGCCTGACGACTACGCCATTTTTGACGCGGCCAAAGGATTCCAGGTGATCGTCATCATCAACAAGGTGGACCTGCCGCAACGCATCGACCTGGATGAAGTGAGACGGCACTTCCCCAATCGGCCGCTCATCCTGACCTCGGCCAGGGAGGAGACAGGCATTGATCAGCTTGAGCAGGCGATTGCCGATCTCTTTTTTAGCGGCCGCGTACAGCAGGACGACCTGACCTACGTGAGCAACGCCCGTCATATTCAGCTGCTGCGCCAGGCGGAACAGGCCATTGACGATGCGATCAGCGGCATCGACAACCTGATGCCGATCGATATGGTGCAGATCGACATCAAAAAGGCGTGGGAATTGCTCGGCGAAGTGATCGGAGAGAGTGTGGGCGAAGATTTGATCGACCAGATATTCTCCCAGTTTTGTCTGGGCAAGTGAAAAAATAAGAGAGTGCGCCCATACTGGAGAGTAAGGAGGAAAACCATGAACGCAACCTACGAAGCGGAATCGTATGACGTCATAGTAATTGGTGCGGGTCATGCCGGCTGCGAGGCAGCGTTGGCGGCGGCGCGCATGGGATGCAGCACGCTGCTGTTGACCATTAACCTGGATGCGGTTGCCTTTATGCCGTGCAACCCGTCTGTCGGCGGGCCGGCCAAGGGGCATGTCGTACGCGAAATCGACGCCTTGGGCGGAGAGATGGGCAAAAATACAGACAAAACGCACATTCAGATGCGGATGCTGAACACGGGCAAAGGTCCGGCTGTTCACGCCCTGCGCGCGCAGGCAGACAAATTTGCCTATCAGCATCAGATGAAACACACGATTGAGCAGACTCCCAACCTGGTCCTGCGTCAGGCGATGGTGGATGAGCTGATCGTCAACAACGGCGTCTGCGAAGGGGTGATTACGCAGACGGGAGCCCGCTATTCGGCGAAAGCGGTTGTCCTGACCACCGGAACGTATCTGCGCGGGAAAATCATTCTGGGCGATCTCCAGTACGAAAGCGGTCCAAACAACATGCGGCCGTCGATCCGTCTCGCCTATCATCTGCAGGAATTGGGCTTTGAGATGGTTCGCTTCAAGACCGGGACGCCGCCGCGTGTGCACAAGAGCAGCGTCGACTTCTCCAAGATGGAGATTCAGCCCGGCGACACCGTGCCGCGCGCGTTTTCGTACGAGACCACCGAGTTTATCATGGATCAACTGCCGTGCTGGCTGACCTATACCAATGAAGAAACACACCGGATGATCAACAACAACCTGCATCGCGCGCCGATGTACTCCGGCATCATCGAGGGAACGGGGCCGCGCTATTGTCCGTCCATCGAGGACAAGGTGGTGCGTTTCAGCGACAAGCCGCGGCACCAGGTGTTCCTGGAGCCGGAGGGACGTCACACCGAAGAGATGTACGTGCAGGGGATGTCCACCAGCTTGCCGGAAGACGTGCAGTTGGCCATGCTGCGTTCCATGGCCGGCCTGGAAAATGTAAAAATGATGCGGCCGGGGTACGCCATCGAGTACGACGCGATTGTGCCGACACAGCTGTGGCCGTCGTTGGAAACCAAACTGGTGGAAGGGCTGTTCACAGCCGGTCAGATCAACGGTACGTCCGGCTATGAAGAGGCAGCCGGCCAAGGCTTGATGGCCGGGATTAACGCAGCGCGAAAAGTACAGGGAAAACCGCCGATCATTTTGGGGCGGGAACAGGCGTACATCGGGGTGTTGATCGACGACCTGGTGACCAAAGGAACCAATGAACCGTACCGGCTGCTCACTTCCCGGGCAGAATACCGGCTGCTGCTGCGACACGACAACGCTGACCTGCGCCTGACCGACATCGGTTACGAGATCGGCCTGATCAGCGAAGAGCGCTATCGCAAGTTCTGCCGCAAACGGGAACTGATCGAGAAGGAAAAGGAACGAATCATGAACACCCGCGTCCGTCCGGATATGCCGCACGTGCAGGAAGTGCTGCGCGCGGCCGGTACACCGGAATTGACGGAAGTGACCGATCTGGCCCAACTGCTCCGCCGTCCGGAAATCACCTATCAGCACATCATCCAAATGGTGCCGACTTCGGAACCAGTGCCGGAAGATGTGGCAGAGCAGGTGGAAATCCAAATCAAGTACGACGGCTACATCCGCAAGTCGCTGCAGCAGGTGGAACGGATGAAAAAGATGGAGGAACGCCGTATTCCGGACGACATTGATTACCATCAAATCTCCGGCTTGTCCAAAGAAGCGCAGGAAAAAATGAGCAAAGTCCGTCCGCTGAATATCGGGCAGGCATCCCGCATATCCGGCGTAAACCCGGCAGACATCTCCGTATTGATGATATATCTGGAGCAGTACAATCGCGTGAGAACGGCCGAGTAAGGAGACGAAGGCATGAACAAGGAGCAATTTGCCGAGGCGCTGGCAGCAAAGGGCATCGTGCTGTCCGCCCGCCAGTTGGAGCAGTTTGACGCGTACTACCGCCTGCTGGTGGAGTGGAATGAAAAAATGAACCTGACTGCGATTACCGAAGAAGGACAGGTGTACGTGAAGCATTTTTACGACTCGATTACGCCTGCCTTCTACTTTTCCTTTGATCAGGTGGAGTCTGTGGCAGACATCGGCGGAGGGGCGGGATTTCCCAGCATCCCGTTGAAAATCTGCTTTCCTCATCTCAAGATGACCATCATTGACTCGCTGAACAAACGGATGACCTTTTTGAATCACGTTGCCGCCGAACTTGGTCTGGAAGACGTATATCCGGTCCACGGCCGGGCGGAGGAGCGCGGACAGGAAGCGGCGTATCGGGAGTCGTTTGATCTCGTGGTGGCCCGCGCGGTCGCTCGTCTGAACGTGCTGGCCGAGTATTGCCTGCCGTTCGCCCGCGTCGGCGGTCATTTCATCGCGTTGAAGGGAGCCGATATCTCGCCGGAACTGAACGAGGCGAAAAAGGCAATCAAGACCCTGGGCGGCAAGACGAAAAAAGTAGAGACGTTTCAACTGGTGGAGGAAGCGGGGGAGCGCAACATCGTCATCATTGAAAAACTGGGCGCCACCCCGAAAGGTTATCCGCGCAAGCCGGGCACCCCTGCCAAAAAACCGCTGCTGTAGAAGCAGGCGGCAGCGGGGCGGCTGCGGGATCACCGACGTTATTGGAGACCAGAGGGCTATGGCACAACGCTGTGGCCCTTTTTTGGCAGAGGGGAATGATTGCAAGCTGCCCAAGCGGCAAACGCATGGTGAAGAATCAGCCGAATCGAATCTGTCTGCTGGCAGGCTTGGGAACACCGTTGGGGACACCGGAATCGCCTCCGCCTGTACTGAAAAAAACATGTTTGGCCCAGTGAGCCGCCAGTGCTTTTTTAAAGCGGACAGCCGTTCATTGATAAAAGCCGATTAGTCCGCATACTTTCAAAGAAAGCAGTCTTTTTTCGCAAGAGACGATAGCATGAACGGGAGGTTGAGAGGGAAATGGATACGCTTCATGCAACTTTTTTCCCGCCGGAACTGCCTACGATTTTGCTTCGACTGTTTTTGGCGTTTGTGACCGGAGCCATTATGGGATTGGAACGAGAGCGTTTCATCAGAGGAGCCAATCGGCAGCGGGGAGCAGGATTCCGCACGTACAGTCTCGTCTGCTTCGGTTCATGCCTGTTTGGACTTGCTTCCATCTACGGCTTTTCGAGCAGTGGTGTAAACAACGATCCAGGCCGCGTAGCCGCCCAGGTGGTTACCGGCATGGGCTTTTTGGGCGCAGGGGCGATTATCAAGTTTAACGGTACGGTTAAAGGGCTGACGACGGCGGCGGGCATGTGGGTGGCTTCGGCCATCGGTTTGATGTTCAGTGCCGGCATGTACATCACGGCAATCATTGCGGCATTTTTTGCTTATCTGACGCTTGATTTCCACCGCTTGTTCCCCCATTTGTTCAACTTCCGGAGCCGGCAGGAGCCAGGAGATGACGATTATGAATACGAACATCAGGAACAGGAAGGTAACAAGCAAGACAGTAATTGATGTTTCACGTGAAACACGTTTCCGCAGCAGGAATTAAACGGACCGTGCAGAATAATTAGGAAAGAAGAAGACTGTAAGACAGATACGCATGTGCCACGGCGTCAACGATTTGGTAAAAAATCCGCAGGAAAAGCACTCGACTGCATCACAGAGACGACGTCGACTGTTTTGCTGTTTCAGAAAAAAGATAAACACACGTCACGATGATTTGCCTGGAGCAGTAGATATACGCTTGGCTGATGAAGCATGATCATTCTTGGAAGGACTACTCCAGCAGGTGTTCTTCCTGTTTCAACACGCAAATGCTTCAGTGATGCGCAGCCTGAAACAGCAGGATGAACCATTCACAATAGAAGGATCGACAGCTTTAAAAAGCGACGATCAGACGATCAAAAGTTTTTCTTTCGACCGTATCACCCAACCCAGCAACGTGTGAGCTCGCCAGACCGATACGGGAAGAAAATGTTCCGAAATCCAATAATGATGACGGCTGCGTCGAACGGCTCAGGCGGAAGTTTTGTCAACCAGGGAATCGTCACGTCTTGTTTAGCACAGCGGCTGATGGAACGGTTGGAAGTGGGGGATGCAAACCATGGCAGTTAAAGATTCATTTTCTCGCATTTTCGGGTTGACGGACAAAACAGACAATGAAGAAATACGACAAATACCCGTTGATGAAATCGTACCCAATCCATATCAGCCTCGGACGGTATTTGATGACGAAAAAATCGATGAACTGTGCCAAACCATCCGCACGCATGGATTGATTCAACCGATTGTCGTTCGCTTGCGAAACAACCGATACGAGTTGATCGCTGGGGAGCGGCGTTGGCGTGCGACGAAAAAGCTGGGGATGGAGCGTATTCCGGCAATTATCAAGGATTTTAACGATACCCAGACAGCTTCGATCGCCTTGATTGAAAACCTGCAGCGCGAAGGCTTGACGGCCATTGAAGAAGCCATCGCGTATCAGAAGCTGATTGACCTGCACAACCTGACGCAGGAAAGCCTGGCGCAGCGTTTGGGCAAAGGGCAGTCCACCATCGCCAACAAGCTGCGGCTGCTCCATTTGCCGCAGGAGATTCAGGATGCCCTGCTCACCCGAAAAGTGACGGAGAGACACGCGCGCGCTTTGATTCCGTTGAAGAATGCCGATTTGCAGCGCAAAGTCCTGCAGGAAATTCTGGAGCGGGAATGGAACGTCAAGCAGACGGAGACGCGGGTAAAGCAGCTCCTGGAGGCAGCAGAACAACCCAAACAGGAAAAAGAGGCAAAGCCCAAGTGGAAAGCTTTTTCCCGGGATGCGCGCATCGCTATCAACACGGTGCGTCAGTCCATTGACATGGTGCTGCAGACCGGTCTGGCAGTCGAGACGAATGAAGAGGACCACGAGGAATACTATCAATTTACTATTCGCATTCCCAAACGGATGGAAGGGAAATAGACCTAATAGAGGTACACACGGATTTCCAATGGGGAAAGGACACGATGATCGAATCGTTCCGTAAAGCAGGAACACGGTGGCGGACAACAGCCGCCTTTCTTTTTGGCTCTCGTCCCATTTTGATGATTTGGGAGGACGAAGAGGCACTTCGGGCCCTTGGGTGGAAAAATGTTTCAATTCTAAATTCCAGCGTACGACTCTGGATTAAATCTGGTAACATGGTTAGTAGAATGGTGTAAAAATGAGGTGGAGAAGTTGGGTAAAATCATTGCGGTAGCAAACCAGAAAGGTGGCGTAGGAAAGACGACCACGTCCGTCAACCTCAGCGCTTGTTTGGCTACGTTGGGAAAGAAAGTGCTGCTGGTGGACATTGATCCGCAGGGGAACGCAACCAGCGGGATTGGTGTGAACAAAGCGGATGTGCGCTACTGTATCTACGACGTGCTCATCAATGATGTCAGCCCCGTAGATGCCACGTTGCCCACTGACATCAATGGTCTGATGATCATCCCTGCTACCATTCAATTGGCCGGTGCGGAAATTGAGCTCGTCCCAACCATCTCGCGTGAGGTTCGGTTAAAAAAGGCACTGGAAGTCGTCAAAGACAAATACGATTACGTCATTATCGATTGTCCGCCTTCGCTCGGAATCCTGACGGTGAATTCCCTGACGGCGGCGGATTCGGTGCTGATTCCGATCCAGTGTGAGTACTATGCGCTGGAAGGATTGAGCCAACTGCTGAACACGATCCGCCTGGTTCAGAAACATTTGAACTCTCAGCTGACGATCGAAGGCGTCGTTCTGACCATGCTGGATGCGCGTACCAACCTGGGACTGCAGGTAATTGAAGAAGTGAAGAAGTACTTTCAGGAAAAGGTGTACAAGACGATTATTCCCCGCAATGTGCGCTTGAGTGAAGCGCCGTCGCACGGACAGGCGATTATCACGTATGATCCGCGCTCTCGCGGAGCGGAAGTGTATACCGACTTGGCGAAGGAAGTGGTAGGGGTATGAGCAGGGGCTTAGGGAAAGGTTTGAACGCGTTGATCACGTCCAATCTCATTGAAGAGGGTGAGAGCGTAACGGAGATCGCCGTCGGAGATATTCGTCCCAACCCGTATCAACCACGGAAAGAGTTTGAACCGACAGCGATCGAAGAACTGGCTCAGTCGATCAAGGAACACGGTATCATTCAGCCGCTGATTGTGCGAAAAAGCATCAAAGGCTATGAATTGGTGGCGGGAGAACGGCGATTGCGGGCAGCCAAATCGGTCGGATTGAAAAAAGTGCCCGCCGTGGTCAAGGCGTACTCCGACCAACAGTTGATGGAGATTGCCCTGATCGAAAACCTTCAGCGGGAAGACCTGAATCCGCTCGAAGAAGCGGAAGCGTACGAAAAGCTGATCGCTCATCATTCGTATACGCAGGAACAGTTGGCCCAAAAGATCGGCAAGAGCAGACCGCACGTGGCCAATATGCTGCGCCTGCTGCAGCTGCCCAAAAAGATTCGCGAAATGGTGTCAGCGTCAGAGCTGTCGATGGGACATGCCCGTGCATTGTTGTCCGTGGAAAAGGAAACGGTACAACTCCAGCTTGCCAATGATGTCGTCAAAAAGGGATTGAGTGTGCGGCAGTTGGAGGAAATGGTGAAACAACTGAATGTTTCACGTGAAACACCGAAGAAGAAAAAGCCCAAAAAGGAACCCCAGCTCATGGAACTGGAGGAACGTTTGCGCAGCCGTCTTGGCACATCGGTGAAGATTAAAAAGGGAACCAAACGGGGGAAAATCGAGATCGACTTCTACTCGCAGGAAGACTTGCAGCGCATATTGGACATTTTGTATGTGGAGTAACCCCATAAGGAGGAAGCAATGCGGATCATTTACCTGGACAATGCTGCTTCTACCTGGCCCAAACCGCCCGGGGTAAAGGAAATGATGGCTGAGGTGCTTGATGAGTTTGCGGCCAATCCGGGCAGAGGCGGGCACGCGTTGGCGATGAAGGCGAGCAAGACCGTGTTTCGGACGCGGGTGCAATTGGCTCGGTTGTTTGGGATTCAAAACCCGAATAACCTCTTTTTTTATCTCAATGCGACCCAGGCGCTGAATCAAGCGATCAAAGGGTTTTTGAAAGAAGGGGACCATGTCGTCACATCGTCGATTGAGCACAACTCCGTGCGCCGTCCGCTGGAGTACATGCGTCGGACCAAACAGGTGGAAATAACCTATGTGGAACCGAGAGACGACCAACGGTTTCACGCGGAAGATTTTGATCGGGCGATCACGCCTAAAACGAAACTATTGGTGGTCAGCCACGCTTCCAATTTGACCGGGGTGATTCTGCCGGTCGCCGAATTGGGGGAAGTGGCGAAGCGGCACGGTGTCGTATTGCTTGTGGACGCGTCCCAATCGGCAGGGGTCTTGCCGATCGACGTGGAGCAAATGAACATCGGCATGCTGGCATTCCCCGGACACAAGGGACTTTACGGGCCCCAGGGGACCGGCGGCCTGTACGTTCACGAGTCAATAGATCTGGAGCCGCTGATCCACGGAGGGACAGGCAGTCAATCAGAAGCAATCGAACAGCCGACGACCAGGCCGGACCGCTATGAGAGCGGAACAGTCAACACGACGGGATTGGCTGGTCTGTTGGCCGGAGTGACGTTTGTCATGGAAAAAGGCGTGGAAGCCATTCGTGCACATGAGTGGGAACTGACGAAGCGGACGATATCGGGACTGCAGGAGATTCCGGGAGTGGAATGGTACGGACCGGGCATTGAAACGGAAAGAGTCGGCGTCGTTTCCTTTAACATCGCAGGCGTTGATGCTGCGGAGGCGTCTTTTATCCTGGATCAGCAGTACGGGATTGCGACGCGGGCCGGCTACCACTGCTCGCCGCTGGGACACCAGACCGCAGGAACGGAACAGCGAGGAGCCGTGCGGGTCAGCTTTGGCGTCTTTAATACGGAGGAAGACGTAGACGCGCTGCTGGAAGCGGTCCGCGAGATTGCGTCCGCGTTCAACCCGGCGTAGGCGGAAGAGGCCACGTTGCCTGCTCAGGTGATGACCGGCAGAGTCCCTGGTGAGACAGAGATTCTGACATGATTGCACCGGCAACAACCAGATGGAAATTCCGCGAACGGCATGAAACAGCAAGGAGAGAACGCTTGAGGAGGAACATAAGAAGGCGGCTGTGCCTTCGCGGCAGCGCTTTGCAGGGAAAGGCGAAAGAGGGAATAACGGCAGAGTGAAAACAGCTTTGTACATATGTGCAGAAGAGGCTGTTTCGAATGCCCTGTGTAAAAGCCCCCGGTAAAAGCACCGCGTACAGAAATGGCAAAACGGAGTTCTTCCAAAAGCTGCGATCACAGAGGAGTGGAGAACGTGTTTTTGTTGGGGACACTGGTAAATACGCTTGCCATTGCGGCGGGAGCATTGCTGGGGCGCTTGTTGTCCGGCATCCCGGAATCAATCCGGCAGACGGTGATGCAGGGGATTGCTCTTGCCGTTATCGTGCTGGGAGTGAAAATGAGCCTGGATACGAACAACATTTTGATCATGATTGTCAGCATCGTGCTGGGCTCGATCATCGGAGAACTGATGGGCATCGATAAAAACCTGAATCGCTTGGGCCAATGGCTGGAGAAAAAGATGGGGGGAAACCGACAGGGGACAATCGCTACCGGGTTTGTAACGGCAACGCTGGTGTACTGCATCGGTGCCATGGGCGTGTTGGGTTCGTTGGACAGCGGTTTGCGCAACAACCACGACATTTTGTACACGAAATCTATGCTGGATGGCTTGTCGGCGATCATCTTTTCATCGACATTGGGCATAGGCGTCATCTTCTCCGCGATTCCCGTCTTTCTCTATCAGGGAACGATTGCCCTGTTGGCCACACAAATCAACAGTCTGGTCAGCCCGGCGATGCTGGAGGCCATCCTGGCGGAGGTAACGGCGGTAGGGGGATTGATGATTATCGCGATCGGCATCAACATTTTGGAATTGCGGAAAATCAATGTCGCCAATATGCTGCCTGCACTGGTAATTGCGGCAGTGAGTGTTCCGCTTGTGGAGTGGTTGGACACCTTCTTCAAATAACGTGGACGAATTATTCCTTTGGCCGCAAATAAATGCAGAGTCAATATGTGTGTAGAAAACCGTGCGGGCAATTGCATGGCAACCATGACCACAAATAGAGGACCGTCAGGGAACGAAACATATCCCTGACGGTTTTTTTGCAACGAAACTGGATTGGTCCCCGTTTATTTTTGATTCGCTTTTTTCCATTCCTCATGGTAGTTCCATACCCGATTCCATAGATCGTCACGCTCCAGCTTGCTATAATTGACCAAATGCTCCTGAAACACATCTCCCAGCACTTCCAGCCATTGCGATTTTGTACGGAGTTCGATTTTCTCAATCCCATCGATTCCCCGCTTGTTCCATATACAGCCTCTCAATTCATTACTGCCCGTGGCGTGTCTGTGCCGAACAAGAAACAGCTTATACCAGGGTGACTCCGGCGACGTGCTGTAAAATTCGTGTTTGGGTTTGAACTCTTCCAGGTCCTCCAAGTCATCAGGAGCAAAATCTACACCGACAAACGATGCGTTCGGGTCATGAACAAGCCGCCAACCGCCTTGAACGACGCCGGAGCTCTCAACCTGGTAGCGCAGCGGCCCTTGTTCGTAAGTGCCGATCTGCAGCGGGATTGGTTCATAGGGCATATCGCCCAATCCCACATCGACGATGTATCGCTGTTCTTGTTGCTCTTCATTCGGCAGGCTGACGGTTAACCCGAGGTGAAAGGAATTGATCCGAGGTTCCTGCCCCAGAGGCTGGACGCCGGCTCTATGCCAAAAAACCCGGAAGCCAAGCGAACGAAGAAGCACACTGAATGCGCCGTTCAAGTGAAAGCAATAACCGCTGCGGTTACTCAGCATGAGCCGGACGCACTCATCCAGATCGATCGGAGCCGGTCTGCCGGCGACGATATCAATGGTTTGCCAGGAGATGGATGCCACATGCGCTCTGTGAAGCTGCGTGAGGTAAGACAAGGTTGGCGGCTGTATGTCCTCAATGCCGATTCTTTTCAAGTATGTTTTGATTTCAGCGGGGGTCATCATGATTCCATCATCACTTTCCTAGGTTGTGTGTCGTTTCCCAACTTCCTCACGAGTTCGATAAATTGTTCAACGGCTTGATCAATGCGCTGTAATATCTCCGGATCTCGAGGAGCCCCATCCCGATCAAAGAGGGGGTGACCGTCCCCGATCGAGATCCATTCCGGACTTAGAATACCGTGAAGATTCCGGATGATGCTTTGCAAATGGACAAGTGAACTCACACCGAGACGCCCGCCTGCCGAGCTTACGGTCAATACCGGCTTGCCCGCTACGTGGCTGTTATCCAAATAATCCAGCGCATTCTTCAACGAACCGGAGATGGAACCATGGTATTCGGGAGTTGCCAGGATGAGGCCGTCAGCTTGTTTGACTGATCTGATCATAAAATCTGCTTCCGGGTGAACATCTTCCGCATCGGGGAAAAGAGCGGCAGCCGCACAACCGCCAGATCGATAAAGGAGACCTGGATGTTTCGGGCTTTCAGAATGGTTTCGATATAACGAAGCACACTTGTACTTGTCGCGTTTTGCCGGTTGCTCCCGGCGATCATGGCAATGTGCATCATTATGACCTCGCTTTGCTTGTTTTTTTCAGCTGCTTTGCTGATGTGCTAGAAACATTCCACGGCATATTCACTCCAATGACCCCTGAGATAATCAGGACAGCGCCGCATAGATGACTCCAAGTAACGCTCTCCTCCAAGATCAACGCACCCGCTCCGATGGCGATAATCGTGGACAAGTGGGAGAATACGCTCATCTTGGCGGCTTCCATCCGGGATAAGACAAAATTGGCCATATAGGCAGTTGCCACTTGAATCAAGCCAAGACAGCTGATCAAGGCGATAAAGACACCGCTGGAAAGAGGAGCGACAAAGGTATCAATCGTTCCTGCCGCAGCATGGATGCCAAGGGATGCAGTCAAAAATGAGACGAATGCGATCCCCACCATAAAAAAACTGATTTCCATAGCACTGAAATGTCTGGTGACCAATCGGGCCAGCACGTTGTACCCGGCTAATGTGACACATGCGAGAACGAGCAAGGCGATGCCGGTGGTCCGCGACCAGTCGCTTGCGCCATTCATGGTATAAATGAACACAATGCCGCTCGCAGACAGAAGAAGAGAGAGCTTCTGCATCAAGGTGGTCGTTTCTTTTAAAAAGACGGAAGCAAATATCATCGTGACGGCTGGCGTCATGGCGCTGATGATGCCGCCTTCCGCAGACGCAGCATGCTGGAGCCCATATGTTTGCAGCACGAAGTAAGCGATTGGGTATAAGGAGGCCAGCAGCAGCAAGGAAAACAGCGGTTTGCCGCGGTAGCCCAGTTTGAAGAATCCAAAGATCGCCGGGACAATCATGACCGCAAAAGCGACGGCGAAACGGTAGGTCAACGTATCGAGAGGAGTAGCGAAGGTCAACGTCAGTTTGACAAGCAGAAACGTTACGCCAATCACCGCCGCATTCAGAATGGCAACGAAATAAGCAAGTTTCAGCTGCCAAATCACCCCCAGGAGTTGCAACGTGATGGTTGCCGGCAGAACATCCCGTGCGTCATAATATGTGACCAAATGGTCACTTTTAATATATGTTACTATATGGTAACATGTCAATGGTTATTGATATGTTTTACCATTGCCTAGTTCGTGGACATCATGGAGGCATTTCCATATGGACGATATATTTAAAGCACTGGCCGATCCCAGCAGGCGAACACTGTTGGACCTGTTGTATGAAAAGGATGGCCGAACATTACATGATCTCTGCACTCATCTGCAGATGTCCCGATTCGGCGTTATGAAGCATCTTCGCATTCTGGAGGAAGCGGGCCTGCTTACTACGTGTAAGGTAGGGCGGGAGAAGTACCACTACTTGAACCCTGTAGCCATTCGCCAAATCTACGACAGGTGGGTAAGCAAGTACGCCGAACCGTGGGTGTCGGGATTAAGCCTGCTAAAAAAAGAGATGGAGAGTGGACCCGCCATGGAACAAAAGCCCAGGCATATTAACCGCATTGCGATCAAAACAAATCCGGAACAGGTCTGGAACGCGCTGACCAATCCTTCGCTGACTTCTCAATATTGGTATAATGGAATGATTAAAGGTGAATTCAAAGCAGGCTGTCCGTATGAGATATGGAATCCCCAAGGGCAGCTGCAGGCAAAAGGGGAGTTTCTTGTCGTGGAGCCGCCCCGTCGGCTGGTGATGACATGGCAACTGCTTGTGCAAGCCGACACCGCGGAGGAGAAGCCATCACGTTTGACTTGGGAGATCGAGCCGCATGCTGAGTTTGCCGGAGTGACATTGGTGACTGTCGTGCACGACGAGTTTGAGGAAGCACCAAATACATCCCGTGTATTGGAAGAGGGATTGCCGATCGTTCTGTCCGGTATGAAAACATTGATCGAGACAGGCAGGTCATTAACTTCCTAATCCAGCTAAAGCCGAGCGGTGTCAGGGTGAATCCCTGATAACATGCTCGGTTTTTGTTTTATGATGATGATGAACGG
Source organism: Brevibacillus sedimenti (assembly GCF_020923495.1). Lineage (GTDB taxonomy): Bacteria > Bacillota > Bacilli > Brevibacillales > Brevibacillaceae > Brevibacillus > Brevibacillus aydinogluensis. The sequence continues at coordinate 1,105,421 of NZ_CP064048.1, read as the reverse complement.
GATCATATGATAATACAGTCATAAACTCAAGTAACTTCGCGGGGAGAGGGCAGAATGCTTGGATTCATTGTGAATCCCGTTTCGGGGAACGGCAGGGGAGCAATGGTATGGAAGCAGCTGGAGGAGGAATTGAGGCAGAGGAACGTCGCGTACTTGGTGCGTAAGACGTCCATGGCGGGCGAAGCGAAGCAGCTTGCCGTGGACGTGCTGCAAAACGGAAGCGTAACCGGAATTGTGGCAGTGGGCGGTGACGGAACGGTCAATGAAGTGGTAAACGGAATTCACGAATCGCAGGTTGCCTGTGCGTTTGGCCATATTCCGGCGGGATCGGGGAACGACTTTGCCCGCGGACACAATTTGCCGCGCGATCCGCTCCAGGCGTTGGAGAAGATTTTGCAAGGAAATGTAACCAAAACGATTGATGTGCTCCAGCTCAACGGAATGGTGGCGATAAATTCCGTTGGCGCCGGATTGGACGGTCAGGTGGCAGTAACGGCAAACCGGGCGCGCTATAAACGGTGGCTGAACAAGATCAAGCTGGGAGTCCTGGCTTATTTCCTTGCAGTTGTGCGCGTTCTGCTCACATACAAGCCCTGCTCGGTGACGGTTGTGATCGACGACCGTCAGGAGACGCTGGAAAACGTCTGGCTGATCGCTGTTGCAAACATATCCAGTTACGGTGGAGGGATGCAGATTTGTCCAGATGCGGTTCCGGACGACGGCCGAGCAGACATCTGTGTGGTCAGCCACGCCAGCCGCTGGAGCCTGCTTCGGGCCTTTCCGCTGATTTATACGGGCAAACATGTACATCATCCGGCGGCTCGCTTTTTTCGCGGCGCTACCATCACCATTCAATCGGAACGACCAATGGTGGTGCATGCCGACGGCGAAATGGCGGGCGTTACGCCGATCACCGTGAATGTGGCCAGGCGGCGATTGACCATCTTGTCATAACAGCAAAAAGACTTGTATTCCCCGTAAGGAAACAAGTCTTTTTTTATCAGAATGGTTGAAGCGTTTCTTACTCTTGCAGCGCCGTGCCCAGTTTGTTTTGATCCCCGGAAACAATCAGCGCGGCCTGAAACAGGGCATTGGCGATAATCTCCGCCATGCGCATGACCACGTAGAGCCGGGTGTTTTGCAGGACGAAATACTCCATGAAACCACCGACGTTGACGATGCCGGTAATGTGAAAGGTACCGACCGAGGGCAGGTCCTTTTTTACGCCGGCGCCTGGCTTCAGGGGCCCGTCCGCCACGTTGATATTGCCCACATTGCTAAACTGGCCGAGACAGGCGTCGATGGCGATGAGCAGTGCCTGTGGATGGGTCCGGTTAATTTCATCCAGTTTTTCGCGGAGATTCATGGCGTGCACGGGTTCTTCCAGGGTTCCGTATACGTGCAACAGGTGGTGCGTGCGGGCTTTCAATTTGCTGCCGACCAACGGCCCAAGCGCGTCGCCGGTAGAACGGTCGGTTCCGATGCAGAGGATGACGATGTCGTCGCGTTGCGTTTTCAGGAGGATGCGCTGCGCCAGGTGTTGAGCCAACTGATCTGCGGCGGTTTCATTTCGATACTCGACGGTAAACGGTGGCAAGGAGCTGTCCTTGCGCTGGCTATCAAACAGGTTCATGACTACCCCCAAGTCTCGCGTCGTTCAAGGCCGATAACACCGAATGCGGTTCACACCAAAAGTATTCACAGTATAGTACCGGACGGGTTTTTTTATACCAGCTAATACAAAGGTTGCGGCTGTTTTGAACGCTCTGGATAGTGAAACAACGACAGGCAAAGCGTGATGGGCCTGTTTCATTTCTATGCCTTGACGCATTACCCGCAGAAGCAATTCTTTACAACCGGGGAAACTGGCGCGGTTGTATCCGAACAGGTACAATGGGAACAGAAAAAGTGGAGGGAGGGGCTCGATGTGGAAGGCGAGACTGTACTGATCGCGTTCGATTCCACCCAGCAGGCACTGCGGGCGGAGATGCTGCTGGAGTATGCCGATATCGACATTGACACTCGTCCGACCCCGAAAGAAATCACGGCCGGCTGCGCCTTGTCCATTGAGTTCCCGCTGGCTGATTACCGGCAGGCCAGAGAAATCATCGAAGGGCAGCATGTAGAAATTCGCGGCTACTTTCGCTTGTTTTCCGACTGCTACCACGAAATCGACGAACACGGAAACAGGAAGGAGCAGTAAACGTGACAGAGGAAATTGCCAAACAGGAGCGATGGTTTGAGACGTTGTATGCGCAAGCGAGCGCTTACCTGACCAATCCCGACACATGGATCACAATCGGAGCGATCGTCCTGAAAATCCTGCTGATTATCATCTTGTCCCGCATCGTGGTGGCGCTCGTCCAGGCGGCGGTAAACCGGGTGTTTCAACATCGGCGGGGGAGCAAGCTGCAGATCGAGCAGCGGCGGGTCGACACGCTGCGGGTGCTGGTGAACAACGTCGCTCGTTACTCGATCTATTTTTTGGCCATCTTGCTGACACTGCAGCAGTTGGGCGTCGACCTGCGTCCCGTGCTGGTCAGCGCAGGGGTGCTGGGGCTGGCAGTCGGGTTTGGCGCGCAAAGCCTGGTGCGCGACGTGATCACCGGCTTCTTCATCATTTTTGAAGATCAGTTCGCCGTGGGCGATGTGGTCACGATCAACAACATGACGGGTACGGTGCAGGAGATCGGCCTGCGGATCACCCGGATTCGCAGTTGGACGGGGGAGGTTCACATTTTCCCCAACGGGAGCATCACGCAGGTGACCAACTATTCGCTGCAAAACACGTTGGCGGTCGTGGACGTATCGGTTGCCTATGAAGAGGATCTGGACAACGTCGAACGCGTCCTGAAAGAGATCATCAAAAAGGCGCAGGACGAAGTGCCGGATATCGTCGCGGAACCGCAATTGCTTGGCGTTCACGCCTTCGGTCCGATGGAAGTGATCATGCGCGTGACGGCGGAATGCAAACCGAACACCCATCACGGTGTGAGCCGCAAGCTGCGGGCGATGATCAAGCGGGAGTTCGACGCCCGCGGCATCGAGATTCCGTATCCGCGGTTGGTGTTCCAGCCAAAAGGACAAGCCTGACAAGAGGGAAGAGGAAAAGGAGGGAGAAGCATGGAACGTAAGCAGTTTGCCCTGGGGGACATCGTGCAGATGAAAAAGCCCCATCCATGTGGGACAAACGCCTGGAAAGTAATCCGCATGGGTATGGACATCCGCATTAAATGCACCGGGTGCGAACACAGCGTGATGATCCCGCGTCTGGAATTTGAGCGGAAAATGAAAAAAGTGCTGGTTCGGGCAGAGGAACAGCCGGAATCGTAACCGTTCACGGCTGGAATGCCGGGTCGGCGAAAACGATGGCAAGCACAGCAAAATCGAACAAGCGAGCACAAGGAAAGAGGATGCGACGCGTCACAGGTTGCATCCTCTTTCGTTTGGTCAATGATGGCAAAAGGCAAGGGACCCGGTCGGTTGCCGTCTGGCCTTGCGCAACACCTCGTGTGGTTACCCTCTCGATATTCAGGCAAAGCCGCTGTCGAAGCGATGCCGGGGATGGATATGCTCGCTTCAAACGGTTGTACACCTTATATAGCTTGGATAGCGCGGGAACGTTACTCGCAGTCACAACCAACGATAACAAGCAGGATGAAGAGAACCAGCACAAGCGCGAAACCGTCGAAGCGGCCGTTGAAGATACCCACTAGCTAACACCTCCTACCCTGGATTCATTACCTATGCTATGTCAGAGGAGAGGAGGCGGTATGGGCGTTTGTCACGCTGCGCGGAAATTAAGTTATACACAACACTATCCACAAAAATGTGGACAACCAGGTCGTTTTTCCGGGAATTTGCCGCTAAAACTGTGGATAACCATACGATTCGCCAAATATTATTCACAGTTTTATTCACAAACAATGCAAATCTTTGGATAAATAGTATTAAATATTTTAAATATTTTTATTAGTAAGAAGGAATTTAGGGGGAGGGATATAATTACAGTATTTAGCAAAGATATAACATAAAGAAAAGGGGCGATTCTGTGTGAAAAAGCATGCGTTGGCATCTTTGACGGCGCTGGCAATCGCGTTGACGACCGTATCTTCCCCGTTTATCCCGTACAGCACGGCGGCGGTGGCGGCTGCGGCTGAAGCGCCCGTTTACAAATCCCGCGCCGAAATTCCCGACAAATACAAATGGAAGTTGGATCATATCTACCCGACTGTTCAGGACTGGGAGAAGGACGTCGCCAAGGTGGAAGCGCTGGCAAATGCGTTTACCAAGCATCAGGGCAAACTGGGCCAATCGGTGCAATCGCTGCTGCAGGCATTGGACGACTACAGTGCGCTGATGCGCTTGAACGACAAGGCGTACGTCTACGCCAACATGGCCCTGGACGTCAACTCGGCAAATCCCGAACTGCAAAAGCTGGCCGACCGGGCGGAAAAAATGAACACGCTGGTCTCCGAAAAGACCTCGTGGATGCAGCCGGAGATCGTCGCCATTCCGGACAGCAAGATGAAGAGCTTCCTGGAAGCCAAGGAATTGGCGCCGTACAAAATGATGCTGGAGGACATGATCCGCACCAAACCGTACTCGCTGCCCAAAGAGATGGAGGAATTGCTGGCCAAATCGTCGCCGCTGGGCAACTCGCCGACCAACATCTACAGCATGCTCTCCAAGGACGTGAAATTTCCAAAAATCAAGGACGAAAAGGGGAATGAAGTGCAGTTGACGCGGGCCAACTTCGTCTCCTATCTGGAGAGCAAGGACCCGCGGGTGCGGAAAGATGCGTTCAAGGCATACTATCAGGCGCTGACAGACTTCCAGGACACTTTTGCCCAGACGCTGGCAGCCAAAGTAAAAGCGGACAACTTTTACGCCCAGGCGCGCAATTACGGCTCTGCGCTGGAGGCCAGCCTGACGCCCAACAACATCCCTACGAAAGTGTACGACGAACTGATCGAAACCGTGAACAAAAACCTGCCGCTGTTGCACCGCTACATCGCGCTCAAGAAGAAAATGCTCGGCGTCAAGGAATTGCACATGTACGACATTTACGTGCCGATCGTGCCGTCTGACGACAAGTACATTCCGTACGAGGAAGGCAAGAAGATGGTCATCGACGGACTGCAGGCGCTGGGGGACGACTACGTGAAGGTGCTGGCCGAGGGCCTGGAAGGCGGCTGGGTGGACGTCTACTCCACCGACGACAAGCGCAGCGGGGCGTACCAGTGGGGAGCGTATGACACGCACCCGTACGTGCTGCTCAACTACCAGGGCACGCTGGACGACGTGTTTACGATTGCCCACGAAATGGGCCACGCGATGCAGTCGTACTACACCAACAAGACGCAGCCGTACATCACGTCGAACTATCCGATCTTTACGGCGGAAGTGGCGTCCACGATGAACGAAACGCTGCTGTTCAAGAGCATGTACGAAAAGGCCAAGACCAAGGAAGAGAAAATGTACCTGCTCAATCACTACCTGGAGAACTTCCGCTCCACGCTTTTCAGACAGACCCAGTTTGCCGAGTTTGAGCGGTTGATTCACGAGAAGGAACAGGCGGGTGAATCGCTCAACGCCGAAGCGCTCAAGCAGATTTATCTGGACCTCAACAAGAAGTACTACGGCAAGGACATGGTCTCGGACGAGGAAATCGCCATGGAATGGGCGCGTGTACCGCATTTCTTCAACTACCGCTACTACGTCTACCAATACTCCACCAGCTTCGCCGCTTCCCAGGCTCTGGCCAAACAGGTGCTGGACGAAGGCAAACCGGCAGTCGACCGCATTCGCAAAAACTTCCTCGAAGCAGGAAACTCCGCGCCGCCGATCGAGGTGTTGAAAGCGGCAGGCGTGGACATGTCCACTTCCAAGCCGATCGAACAGGCGATGGAGATCTTCGAGGAGACGCTCAACGAGCTGGAAAAGCTGGTCAACGAAAAGAATTAGTGCAGGAGAAACTCCCTTCGGCAGTGAAGGGAGTTTCCGTGTGTAGACAAAGTTGGTGGCGCATGGGTGATCGGGCCCGCTGGCTCTCTTGACGCCCAGCAAAGAAGTAGATGATGTCCGCTTCAAAACGCGACGCGGGCAGGGGGCAAACATCTGGGTGTTTCGACGAAAGGAAACTTGTGCCCCCTGTTTTTCCCTGCGTCTAGCGTTTTTCCGCTGAGCAGGTCGTCAAAGGAGCTCGCTTGGCCCATCACTCCATGCCATGTACTTTGTCTTCAGCTTCGGTTGATGAAGGTGAAACAAATGAGTGTAATCCCGTTGTTGTTTACCTTCGTCAGGATTACTGTGGTTGATTTATAAGTCGATTAAAAAAAACAAGCTGCCAAGCAGGACAGATTATACCCCTTTTGACGATATGATGTCCGGTCGAGTTGGCAAAGATCCATTGAGTTCTTTTATGCAGCAAAAGGATGAAAATGAAAAACAGTAAATGATGACGTAACGTGCGCCCTCGTATTCAGCGGAGGCGTTTCATTTTTGTGTTGTGTTCGGGACTAGTTTTATCAAACAGGACAAGTATAAATAGCCCCTGTCCCGCAAGAAAGGGAGCTTTTTTTTGTCCCAGCACAGGATGCTAACGTAAGTAGCGTAAAAGACGCTCACAGACGCAACCGCATGCAGGGATATGCTGCCACAAGGAGACAATTGTATTCTTTCAGCCAAATCTATATACTGAAAAGGATATGAGGATGAAAACAAGGAGTGTATATAGATGGGTGCATCTTGTGGCATTGTAGGCCTTCCCAACGTAGGCAAGTCGACTTTGTTCAACGCGATCACGCAGGCGGGCGCCGAATCGGCCAACTATCCGTTCTGTACCATCGACCCCAACGTGGGTATTGTCGAGGTGCCGGACCCGCGCCTGACCAAGCTGACGGAGATCGTGGTGCCGAACAAGGTGGTTCCGACGGCATTTGAGTTTGTGGACATTGCCGGTCTGGTCAAAGGGGCCAGCAAGGGCGAAGGGTTGGGCAACCAATTCCTGGGACACATTCGCGAGGTGGATGCGATCGCTCACGTGGTGCGCTGCTTTGAGGACGAAAACATCACGCACGTGGCCGGGCGCGTCGATCCGCTGAGCGACATGGAGACGATCAACCTGGAGCTGATCTTTGCCGACCTGGAGTCGGTCGAACGGCGCATCGACCGGATCGGCCGCAAGGTAAAAGCGGGCGACAAAGAGGCGAAGCAGGAGCTGGACGTGCTGGAACGCCTGAAGGCGGCATTTGAAGAAGGCAAGCCGGCGCGCAGCGTGGAGCTGGACGAGGATGAACGCAAACTGATCCGCGATCTGCATCTGTTGACCATCAAGCCGGTGCTGTACGTGTGCAACGTGGCGGAGGACGGCATTCTTGACGCCGACAACAATCCGCACGTGCAGGCGGTGCGCAAGCAGGCAGCAGAGGAAGGGGCGCAGGTGGTCGTGATCAGCGCCAAGGTGGAGGCGGAGATCGCCGAGCTGGAAGGCGAAGACAAGCAGATGTTCCTCGAAGAGCTGGGGCTGAAGGAGTCCGGTCTCGACCGTCTGATTCGCGCCGCCTACGACCTGCTGGGACTGATCACCTACTTCACTGCCGGCGTGCAGGAAGTGCGTGCGTGGACCATCCGCAAGGGCACCAAGGCCCCGCAGGCAGCGGGAGTGATCCACAGCGACTTTGAACGGGGCTTTATCCGCGCCGAGGTGATCTCCTACGACGACCTGGTGGAAGCCGGTTCCGTGGCGGCCGCCCGGGAAAAGGGCAAGTACCGTCTGGAAGGGAAAGAGTACGTCGTCCAGGACGGCGATGTCATGCATTTCCGGTTCAACGTATAGAACTCAACCTTGCCTCTCAGAAGGCGCTTTGCTATAATACAAAAATGCGAGTATTTATGGAGTGCATGTCCCATGCTTATCTATCTGCACTCGCTCCTTGCCCGTACAGGGCCGCTAAGTCCATAAGGAGGTGAAAGGTATGCGTCAATACGAAGTAATGTACGTATTGCGTCCAGACCTTGAAGAGGAGAAAGTAAAAGCCAACGTTGCTCGTTACCAGGAAGTTGTCACCAACTTCGGCGGCGAAGTGACCAATCTTCAAGAGATGGGCAAGCGTCGTCTTGCGTATGAGATCAAAAAGTTCCGTGAGGGTTACTACGTTTTGATGAACTTCAAGGCGAATCCCGATGCTGTTGCGGAAGCAGAGCGTCTCATGAAAATTAACGACGACGTGATTCGCTACTTGTTTGTTCGTGAAGAGAAGTAATCGTCGTCGCGGGCAGAGGGGGACCCAAGATGAATAAAGTCATTCTCATCGGAAACCTGACGAAAGATCCGGAGTTGCGCTATACGCCAAACGGTGTCGCTGTTGCCACCTTTACCCTCGCGGTGAACCGTCCGCGCCCCAATCAGGCGGGCGAGCGGGAAGCCGACTTCATTAACATTGTCGCCTGGCAGAAACTGGCCGATTTGTGCGCCACGTATCTGCGCAAAGGCAGACAAGCGGCTGTCGAAGGGCGCATTCAGACGCGTTCCTACGACAACAAGGAAGGCAAACGGGTGTACGTGACGGAAGTTGTGGCGGAAAACGTCCAGTTTTTGGGCGGGCGTGGCAGTGAAGGCGCAGGTTACGATCCCGGCTTTGGCGGCGGGAAACCGACCGGCGGCCAACGTGACGACTTTGATCCATTTGGAGATCCCTTTGCCAATGCTGGCAAGCCGATCAACATTTCGGATGATGACTTGCCGTTCTGATTTGAGGTTGCGTTCAATCGTAGAACTTCACATTTCCTGCAAAAGGAGGGACTTTTCATGGCGCGCAAAGGACGTCCGAACAAGCGTCGCAAAGTGTGCTACTTCAAGGTAAACAAAATCAAGCACATCGACTACAAAGACACCGATCTGCTGAAGAAGTTTATCAGCGAGCGCGGCAAAATCCTGCCTCGTCGCGTAACCGGCACTTCTGCGAAGTATCAGCGCATGCTGACCGTAGCCATCAAACGTGCACGTCAAGTGGCACTGCTGCAGTACACGGCTGAATAATTGACACAATGCAAAAGGGGGACACAATTGTGTGGCCCTCTTTTTTCCATATTTGTTGTCATTGCCAGATTTTCAGTGAGGTGTCGCCATGCCTTCAAAAACCAAACAACTGGCGGAGAACGCCGTGCTGTTGGCCATCGCGCTGGTGCTGCTGTTTGTCAGCCTCTACACGGTGCTCGGCGTCGTAACCAGCTTATTGCTTCCGCTGCCGTTCGTGCTGTTGGGCATGAGACGAACGGTCCCGAACATGATTTGGATCGTGACAGGCTTTGCCTTGTTGAGCGGAGTGCTGATCGGGCCGACGACCGGCTTTATCGCGCTTTTGTCCGGGCTGTGGGGCGGCGTCATGGGCGTGATGTACGCCAAGCGCGGGACGGCGCTGTCTGCGATTACGGCGGGAGCCGGCGTGGTGTTTCTCGGATTCGTTTCCTTTTTGGCTCTCGCAACGTTTGTCCTGCATGTCGACTTCCAGGCGGTCATGCGGGAGGCGGCAGCCTTCAAGCCGTCGTTTATGACCAAAGAGCAGTTTGAACAGTCCCTTGCGCTTGGCAAAATGGTATTGCCGGCGTTTCTGGTCATGTTCAGCTACCTGCAGAGCGGCATCACACACGGGCTGGCGCGCTTGATTGGCAAGCGGCTGGGGTACCCCGTGCCCGCCCTGAAGCCGGTGCGCGAGTGGAGCTTTCCCCGCTCCCTGCTGTACTACTATTTTGCTGCCCTGATCGGTCTGTTCGTGGTAGGACAGGAGATGGAGGAAACGTTCTGGTCAAGCGCCGTTCTCAACGTAAAGGTGATGCTGGACGGCGTCTTTGTCCTGCAGGGATTGGCTTTCGTTCTGTTTGCCTGTCATCTGTACGGATGGAAGCGATTAGCCCCGGCGCTTGTTGTCTCTCTATTTATTTTTCCGTTCCTAACTACTATACTTAGCTTATTAGGCATTTTAGATCTGGGGCTGCAATTGCGCAAAAAACTGGAAACAAGAGTGAAGAGGGGCTGAGGAAATGCCCAAATTCCTGTTAAAGCGTTGGTACGGGCTGCATATGGTCCTGGCTCTCAGCTTTAGCTTGTTGCTGTTGGGGATTTTGACGCTGCATCACTGGATGTACGGGGCGATCGGGATTATCTGTCTGATTGGCCTGGTTCTTTATGCCCTGCAAGCGGAAAAAGGCTTTCAACGGGATCTGCGCCTATACCTGGCTACAGTGACGCACCGCGTGAAAAAAGCGGGAGAAGGCGTCATCCAGGAACTGCCGATCGGCATATTGTTGTACAACGAAGATAAGGTAATCGAGTGGGTAAACCCGTTCATGACGAACATGTCGGGAGACGAAATGATGATCGGGAAAAGTCTCCAGGACGTTTTTCCGCATCTGAGCTGGAAACCGGAGCAGAAGCGACTGGAGTTTACCTACAACGAACGTACCTATGAAGTGCTGATCCGGCCCGATGAGCGGCTGCTCTACTTTACGGACATTACCGACATGAAAGAGCTGTCGCTTCGCTACCATCGCGAAAAGGCCGTGCTCGCCATCATTCACCTCGACAATCTGGACGAAGTGGGACAGGTCATGGACGAACAAAGCCGCACTCTGTTATCCACCAGCGTGTCCGGGGTCATTACGGAGTGGGCCAACAAGCACGGCATCTACCTGCGTCGACTCACGGCCGACAAGTTTTTGGGACTAATGGAGCGAGAGACGCTGGACAAATTGGAAGAAAGCCGTTTCGACATTTTGGACGTCGTGCGGGAGATGACGGCCGACAACAAGATACCGCTGACACTCAGTATCGGGGTGGGGGCGGCAGCCGACACGTACATCGAACTGGGACAAATGGCCCAATCCAGCCTGGATATCGCGTTGGGTCGAGGCGGCGACCAGGCCGCGGTCAAAGTGGGCAACAAATTGACGTTTTACGGCGGCAAATCCAACGCCGTGGAGAAGCGCACGCGCGTCCGTGCCCGCGTGATCGCGCACGCGCTGCGCGACCTGATCCACGAAGCAGAGCACGTCATTGTCATGGGACACAAGCAGCCGGACATGGACTCGATCGGCGCGTCGCTCGGGGTGTTAAAGGCGGTGCAGGTCCACAACAAAGAGGCCTACATCGTCATGGACGAAGGCAACTCGTCCGTGGAGCGGCTGATGAAGGAGATCTACGCCCATCCGGAGCTGGCCGACTCGTTCATTACACCGGAGCAGGCGATTCGTCTTGTCACCGGCAGGACGCTGCTCGTCGTCGTCGACACACACCGGCCGTCGCTGGTCATCGAACCGCAGCTATTGCAGGAGACCAGCCGGATCGTGGTGATCGACCACCATCGCCGCTCCGAAGAGTTCATCGAGCCGGTGCTTTTGTACCTGGAACCGTACGCCTCCTCCACATCGGAGCTGGTGACGGAACTGTTGCAGTACCAGAGCGAACGGTTAAACATCGACAACCTGATCGCGACGGCCCTGTTGGCCGGGATCGTGGTGGATACCAAGAGTTTTGCATTCCGCACCGGTTCGCGCACCTTTGAAGCGGCATCGTTTTTGCGCCGGAACGGGGCAGACACGGCGGCTGTTCAGCGCTTGCTGAAGGAAGACTTGCAGCAGTACGTAAAGCGGGCGCGCGTCATCATGAACACGGAGACGTACCGCGACAACATGGCGATTGCCGTGGGCGATCCGAGCGAGGACTTTACACAGGTACAGGTGGCCCAGGCGGCGGAGCAACTGCTGTCGCTGTCCGGGATTGCCGCGTCGTTTGTCGTCGCCAGACGCGCCGATGACACCGTGCTGATCAGCGCCCGATCCCTGGGGGACATCAACGTCCAATCCATCATGGAGCGATTGGGCGGCGGCGGCCACTTGAACGGCGCGGCCACCCAGATCGAGGGCATTTCCCTGCGAGAGGCGGTCAAACGCTTGAAAGAAGCAATCGATGAGGTCGTCTAGGCGCGCGTAAGGCACTGTTGTTACGCTCTGCCCTCGACCAGTATTCGATGAAAAGGGGGAAACGACGATGAAAGTCATTTTTCTGCAAGATGTGAAAGGACAAGGCAAAAAAGGCGAAGTGAAAGACCTGTCGGAAGGCTATGTGCGCAACTTCCTGCTGCCGCGCGGACTGGTCAAGGAAGCGACAGAGGCCAACCTGAAGACGCTGGAAGCGCAGAAGCGCAGCGAGGCAAAACGCAAGGAGCAGGAGAAGCTGGAAGCTCAGGAACTGGCAAAACGGCTGAACGAACTGACCGTGAAAGTAGCGGGAAAAGCGGGAGAGGGCGGCCGCCTGTTCGGCGCCATTTCGAGCAAACAGGTGGCGCAAGCCTTGGAAGAGCAGTTCAACATCAAGGTAGACAAGCGCAAACTGGAGATGGAAGCGATTCGTTCGCTGGGTGTGACGCAAATCAAGGTTAAGCTGCACAACGAAGTGACGGCAACGCTCAAAGTGCACGTGGTGGAAGAATAATCGAGGCAAGCGAGGGGGTGTGACGTGAGCGACCTGTTTTTGGACCGTGTGCCGCCGCAAAACAACGAGGCCGAGCAGTCTGTTCTGGGGGCAGTGTTCTTATCCAAGGAAGCTCTCATCACGGCCATCGAGATTCTTCGACCGGAAGATTTCTACAAGACGGCGCATCAGCGGATTTTTAAAACGATGCAGGACCTCTACGAAAGAGGGGAACCGGTCGACCTCGTCACGGTGACGGCGGAACTGCAGGACCACAAGCTGCTGGACGAAGTGGGCGGCGTCACCTATCTGACGGAAATCGCCAGATCCGTGCCGACGGCGGCCAACATCGAATACTACGCCCGCATCGTCGAGGAAAAGTCGCTGCTGCGCAGGTTGATTCTCACGGCGACCAAAATTGCCAATGACGGTTATTCGCGCGAAGACGACGTCACGCAGATTCTCGCGGATGCCGAGAGATACATCCTGGAAATTGCCCAGAATCGCAACAGCGGGGGCTTTGTCCCGATTCGCGACGTGCTGTTGGAAACCTACGAACGGATTGAATTTCTCAGCCAGAGACGGGGGACGTGACCGGCATTCCGTCCGGTTACCCGGACCTGGACAAAATGACCTCCGGCTTTCAGCGCAGCGACCTGATCATCCTGGCCGCCCGTCCGTCCGTGGGGAAAACTGCGTTTGCGCTGAACGTGGCGCAAAACGTGGCGGCCCGCGCGGGAGAGACCGTGGCGATCTTTTCGCTGGAGATGGCGGCATCGCAGCTCGTACAGCGGATGATCTGCGCGGAAGGCAACCTGGATGCATCCCGGATGCGGACGGGTTGGCTGGAAGAGGACGATTGGCAGAAGCTGACGATGGCGATCGGAACGCTGGCCAAGGCCCCCATCTACATCGACGATACGCCGGGGATTACCGTGCAGGACATACGGGCCAAATGCCGGCGGCTGCAGGCGGAAAAAGGATTGGGGCTGATCGTGATCGACTATCTGCAGCTCATTCAGGGACGCGGGCGCGGAGAAAACCGGCAGCAAGAGGTATCGGAAATCTCCCGTACGCTGAAAGGGATCGCCCGCGAGCTGAACGTGCCGATCATCGCGCTCTCCCAGCTGAGCCGTTCCGTGGAGCAGCGCCAGGACAAGCGGCCAATGATGTCCGACATCCGCGAATCCGGCTCCATCGAGCAGGACGCGGATATCGTGGCGTTTTTGTACCGGGACGACTACTACGACAAGGAAACCGAGAACAAAAACGTGATCGAAGTCATTATCGCCAAGCAGCGGAACGGCCCGACCGGAACCGTGGAGCTGGCGTTTTTAAAGGAATACAACAAGTTTGTCAGCCTGGACAACCGCTTTCGCGACATGGCGGGTTGAGCAGCGCACCGCGGTCAGCGAAGGCGGCACAGGCAGGTGCAAGGCCGGACAGCTGTCCGGCTTTTTTGCTGTGTCCGCATGATAGCGGCAAAAGAGGGATCAGCGGCTGTTTTTCTGAATAAGATAAAAATACCGAACGTATAAACTAACCAAACTCCTAACGTTCGTATTTTCGTTGACAAGGTATGAATTGGTTTAGTACACTTAGGGTGTTTCAGGCCCAATCAAGGATATGACGAATGCAGGAGGTGTTTTTCGATGTCAACGGTCGTTGTCGTCGGAACCCAGTGGGGCGATGAAGGTAAAGGAAAGATTACAGACTATCTGGCAGAAAGCGCAGAGGTCGTGGCCCGTTACCAAGGGGGTAACAATGCGGGGCACACGATTATTTTTGATGGAAACAAGTATAAGCTGCATTTGATTCCTTCCGGGATTTTCTATAAAGATAAAATTTGCGTGATCGGCAACGGGATGGTGATCGATCCGAAGGCGCTGGTGGCGGAGCTGGATTACCTGCACGGTTTCGGGTTCTCCACGAAAAACCTGAAAATCAGCGACCGCGCGCACGTCATCATGCCGTACCACATCAAGCTGGACAGCGTGGAAGAAGAGAGCCGCGGCCAAAACAAGATCGGCACCACGCGCAAGGGAATCGGTCCGGCGTACATGGACAAGGCGGCGAGAATCGGCATTCGCATCGCCGATCTCCTGGACAAGGATGAGTTTGCGCGCAAACTGGAGCGCAATTTGGCCGAGAAGAACCGCCTGCTGGAGAAAATGTACAATACCAGCGGCTTTGACCTGAACGAAATACTGGAAGAGTACCTGGGGTATGCGGAGATCATCCGTCCGTACGTCACCGATACCTCCGTGGTGCTGAACGACGCGATCGACCGCGGCAACCGCGTATTGTTTGAAGGCGCGCAAGGGGTACTTCTGGACATCGATCAGGGCACCTATCCGTACGTCACCTCCTCCAACCCGATTGCCGGCGGGGTCACGATCGGTTCCGGCGTCGGTCCGACCAAGATCAACCAGGTGATTGGTGTCGCCAAAGCCTATACCACCCGCGTAGGTGACGGCCCGTTCCTGACCGAGCTGACCGACGCAACCGGCGACTACATTCGCGAAGCGGGATTCGAGTACGGCACAACCACCGGACGTCCGCGCCGCGTCGGCTGGTTTGACAGCGTGGTAGTCCGCCATGCCCGCCGCGTCAGCGGGATCACCGGACTGGCCGTGACCAAGCTGGATACGCTCACCGGCATCGACACCCTGCGCATCTGCACGGCGTACGAGTACAACGGGCAAATTATCGAGTCGTTCCCGGCAAGTCTGAATATGCTGGCCAAATGCAAACCGATCTACGAAGAGCTGCCGGGGTGGAAGGAAGACATTACCGGAGTGCGCAGTCTCAACGATCTGCCGGAAAATGCCCGCCACTACGTGGAGCGCATCACCCAGCTCACCGGCATTCCGCTCTCCATTTTCTCCGTGGGTCCTGACCGCGAACAGACCGTGGTTGTCCGCGGCATCTACGGATAATCAATTTTGTATCAGGCAAATTGCATACGAAAAAGCTGCCGTTTCGGGCAGCTTTTTTATTTTCATTTGTCACCTGATATTTCTGTGACCGGTTTCGCAGTGCGGAGGAAGGGATTTTGCCCCCGTTTGACCAAAACGTCCTGGTCTGTTTGTCCCATTCAGGTCGGAAAGAAGGAGCACTCTTGTCCTGTCGTCTTCGTTTGTGCCCAGGAGGATAAGCAGGGGAAAATTTTTTTGTGGCGGACAGACACAAACCGACTTTGTCTGGGCATATGGTATGGCATACCAAGGGAAAAATGAGGTGGTCGCGATGATGGGATTTGATCAAAAGGCAATGAAACTCCTGGGCAAGAACGTCCAGGTGAAAATGTTCAACGGCTGCGTCATCAAAGGAACCATGACTCATTTTGACAACGGGTATCTCTGCTTCATCACCACATACAAACAGCGGGATGAAGGGAAAACGACGATTCGCCGCCTGGCGCTGAAGGACATCACGTCGATGGTCGAGGTGTGACGTCCCGATGCGTATAAACATACAGCCACCTGCCCAATGAGAGGGAAGGTGGCTTCATTTGCGTTATACGGCTAGACCATGCCGCCGCAGGCGCGGATGATGTCGGTCGCTTCGTCGCCCCGTTCTTCCGGCACGACAGCAGTGAGCAGGATGCTGGCTTCCAGATCGTCGTCGCCGCGGTCGGCCATACCGCTCGCATCCGGGTTGGCCGCTGCCAGAATGCTGGCGTCACGGCCGCTGGGAAAATCGCCTGCCATGGTCATCTTTGCCAGACTGGGGATTTCTCCGGTAATCGGATTGAGAACGTTTTCCACGCCATCGCCGGGAAACTGACCGATCCTGTCGATCTGAACGATGTCGAAACCAGCCTGACGAAGTTTGTCGCGTGCCTGAACAGCCGCTTCCTCGGTCTTGAAACCGGCCAAAATGTTGCGTTCCTTCACGTGTGCTGCTCCTCTCAACGTTTTCTAAGTGAGCACTGCCGCTCTGGTATCCATATGATTCCTGTTAGTCGGTGCGTTTATTCGACAATATTTTACACTTGATGTTGTCGTTATTTTTGTGGTAAAGTCGACATAGTTGGTTTCTTTAGGCAATTTGACAGGCAACTGGAAACATGAGGATAGGCTTTTTGACCTGGTCGGTATTTTTCAAATATTCGGCAAGTACCGGTGCTTGGAAAAGCTGCACTGTTTTCAGGAGGGACAAGGTATGCAATGGGCCGAATGGAAGGCCAAGCTGCTGAAGCGGATGAGCGGCCTCATCCAGAACGGCAGTAAACTGGCAAAGAGCGCGGCGACACGCACAAACGCGTATCTCCGCACCCATAAAAAGCAAACCCTGTCCATCGCGGCAGGATTGCTCCTTACAACTACAATTGGATTATCAGCCTACGGTTACTATACGAGCAACGTCATCACGCTCTATCACGTGAGTGTAGACGGACAGGAAATCGGCGTGGTGAACAGTCCGGACGTGGTGAACAACTGGCTCAAGGCCAAGCTGGCGGAAGAAGAGGACAAGCATGGCCTGAACCTAAAACTTTCCAATTACATAACGTTTACGGAAGAAAAGGTATTCAAAGGCACATACGACAATGCCGCGGCGATTGAGAAACTGGCCGATGTTGCCGGCGTCCAGGTGGAAGCGGTCAAGCTGGTCGTTGACGGCAAAGTGGTCGGCTACGCCGCTGATCGCGAATCGGCGGAGGAAGCGCTGGCCAAGGTGAAGGAAAAGTTCTCCGGCATTCCCGCCTTGAGAGGAAAGCAAGCGATGGTTGCGGCCGCGTCCATGCCGTTGGCGGCGCCTGAAAAGGTCAAGGAAGTGACGTTCAAGGAAGACGTGAAGCTGGAAAGCGACTCGGTGGCGGCGGCGCAGGTGCTTCCGGTGGACGAGCTGGAAGTACTGCTCTCCAAAGGCACGTTGAAAACCGTCACCCATACCGTTGTGCCGGGTGATTGCATCGGCTGCATCGCGCAGAAGTACGGCATCACTTCCAAGGACATTTACGCCAACAACCCGGGGATTACGGAAGACACCGTGCTCCAGTTGGGGCAAAAGATCAACGTGACAGCACTCCGTCCCCTGGTCACCGTACAGGTAAAGGAGGAAGTCTCGCAAAAAGAGGCGATCCCCTTCACTACGCAGATCAAAAACAACGACAAGCTGCCCAAAGGGGAAACCAGAGTGGTCCAGGCAGGACGCGACGGCAGCAAGCTGGTCAGCTACGAAGTGATCAAGGAGAACGGACAGGTGGTTAACCGCAGGGTGCTCAACCAGCAGGTGCTGGTCCAGCCCGTGGCCAAAATTGTGGAACGGGGCACCAAGGTGATACCGTCACGTGGGACAGGCCGTTTTACCTGGCCGGCCAGAGGCCGTATCAGCAGCGGCTTTGGCATGCGCTGGGGCAAACTGCACAAAGGTATCGACATCGCAGGTTCCGGTACGATCCGGGCGGCCGACAACGGCCGAGTCGTATTTGCCGGATGGGATGGCGATTACGGCAAATGCATTCTGATCGACCACGGAAACGGGATGAAGACCCGCTACGGCCACTTGAGCTCCATCAGTGTAAAGGTGGGCCAAGTGGTAGAACAGGGCAAAGCGATCGGCGTTATGGGCTCTACCGGAGATTCCACCGGGGTACACCTCCATTTCGAGGTGATAAAAGGTGGACAAGTTCAAAACCCGTTGCGTTTCCTGAATTAGCACATCCATTGCAAAAAAGGGCGTTCCTCCGAAAATGGAGGAGCCCTTTTCTTGTTGTGAAGGGGCATCCGTAAACAGCGGGTGACAACGATTACCAGGCGCTTGTGGAGGAAAAACGCGAGATCGAGTGGAATCCAATAGAAAGAAGGGGGGAGCGGAAATGGCAAAACTCCTGGTTGTGGACGATGAAAAACCGATTGCCGATATATTGAAGTTTACGTTTGAAAAAGAAGGTTATCAGGTGGTCTGCGCCTATGACGGCGAAGAAGCGCTGTTGCAGGTGGAAAACGAAAAGCCGGACCTGATCCTTTTGGATGTGATGCTCCCCGGCCGGGACGGGATGGACGTCTGCAGGGTGGTGCGGCAAACCTGCGACGTGCCAATTATCATGCTCACGGCCAAAGATTCAGAGCTGGACAAGGTGCTGGGATTGGAGCTGGGGGCGGACGATTACGTGACCAAGCCGTTCAGCGCGCGGGAACTGGTCGCCCGCGTCAAGGCCCACCTCCGCCGGCAGAAACCAAAAAACGAGGAGCAGGAAATCCGCCAGATCCGCGTGCACGAGCTGGAGATCGACCTGTATTCGTACACGGTGGAGAAGGCAGGAGAGCCGCTGGACCTGACGCATCGCGAGTTCGAACTGCTCGCATACCTGGCGCGCCATCAGGGACAGGTCTTGACGAGGGAGCACCTGCTGCAGTCGGTATGGGGATTTGACTACTTTGGCGATGTGCGCACCGTCGACGTGACGATTCGCCGGCTGCGCGAAAAAATTGAGGACGATCCCAGCCAACCGAAGTACATCATTACGCGGCGCGGTCTGGGGTACACCATGCGCAATCCGGGTCTGGGAGGAACGGCCGGATGAGACCGCTCCGGCTGTTTACCACGGTCCAGTGGAAAGTGGTCGTCATCTACATGCTGTTGATCTTGATGGCCATGCAGTTTATCGGCGCCTATTTTGCGCGGCAAGTGGAAAGCTACTACCTCAACAACTTCTCGGAGACGGTAAATGCCCAGGCCAGTTTGCTGGCCACCCATCTGGAGGGCTACCTGCGCCCGCGCGACGCCAAGGAACAAAGCGCCGAAGAAGTCAGGCAGGGCATCGACAATTTGATCAACAACCTGGTGAAACTGAACGGAACCAACGTCCAGGTCATCGACTCCAGCGGCACGGTGATCAGCACGACGGAAGACAAGCGCATCCTCGGTCGGCGCACGTCCCAGCCGGAAGTGACGATCGCGCTGTTGGGCACGCGCAGCGAGTCGATGCGGATCGACCCGCGGACCGGAGACCGGGTAAAGATGCTGGTGCTTCCGGTCAAGGGAGACAACATCGTGTACGGGGCCGTGTACATGGTCGCTTCCATGGAAGGCACGTACATGACGATTCGCAAGATGAACGGGATTCTCGCCTCGGGGACGATGATCGCGCTGCTTTTGACGGCCGGATTGGGCGTGGTACTGGCTCGGACGATAACGACGCCGGTCAAGGAGATGACTCGCCAGGCGCGAGCCGTCGCGGATGGAGATTTTAACAGAAACGTACGCGTGTACAGTGAAGATGAAATTGGTCAGCTGGGCATGGCCTTTAACCACATGACCCGGCGGCTGAAGGAGGCCATCCTGCAGCAGGAAGAAGAGCGCGAAAAGCTGGCCAGCATTCTCACCAACATGTCAGACGGTGTGATCGCGGCCAACAGGGATGGGCAGATCATTCTGCTAAACCGATCGGCCGAAGAAATGCTGCAGGTGACGATGAACGAGTGCGTGCAAAAAGGGACGACCCTGCAC
The DNA here is from genome assembly GCF_020923495.1 of Brevibacillus sedimenti. Classification (GTDB taxonomy): domain Bacteria; phylum Bacillota; class Bacilli; order Brevibacillales; family Brevibacillaceae; genus Brevibacillus; species Brevibacillus aydinogluensis. Next base: position 1,085,491 of record NZ_CP064048.1, on the reverse strand, counting down.
AACCTTCTGCGGCTGCCGCCGGAGGAAGAGATGCCGCTGTACGCTCAAAACGAACCGCTGTTTATTGAGATGGTGCTGCCCAACAAGGATGTGCTGATTCTGCGCGTGACGTTTACCCCGCTGCAGCATGACAGCGGCAAAAAGGGCGGGATTATCGCCGTGCTGCAGGACGTGACCGAACAGCAGCGGTTGGAGCAGCAGCGCCGGGAATTTGTGGCCAACGTGTCGCACGAACTGCGCACGCCGTTGACCACGATCAAAAGCTACGTGGAAGCGCTCTTGGACGGAGCGGTCGAGGAGCCGGAGCTGTCCAACCGCTTTTTGCGGGTCACGATGTCGGAGACGGAACGGATGATCCGGCTCGTCAACGATTTGCTTCAGCTTTCCCGCTTTGATTCGCAGGGCGTCCGTCTGCACTGCAAGGATGTGGATGCCAACCAACTGCTGCGCTACGCGGTGGACCGTATTTCCCTGTTTGGCGAGCAGCAGGGTGTGCAGCTCAGCCTGGAGATCCAGGAAACGCTGCCCGAGGTACACATCGACAAGGACGCGATCAATCAGGTGCTGGACAACCTGCTGTCCAATGCGATCAAGTACACGCCCGCAGGCGGCTCGGTGGTGCTGCGGGCATACGCCAACCGGCATCAAAAACGGGTGTACATCTCAATCGCTGACACCGGCATCGGCATTCCCAGCCGGGATTTGAAGCGCATTTTTGAGCGGTTTTACCGCGTCGACAAGGCGCGTTCGCGCGGACAGGGCGGAACCGGGCTCGGCCTTGCGATCGCCCGCGAACTGGTGCAGGCGCACGGAGCTGAGATTGAGATAACGAGCGAATTGAATCAAGGAACCACGGTGACGTTCTGGGTGCCATATGCCAAAGGGGGGAAGGCGGGATGAAAAAGTGGAAGGAACCCGCCAAAACCGTGCTGCTCAACCTCCTGGTGCTGACCAGCTTTTGTTTGACCGCGCTGTTGTGGAGCAATCAGCCCAAGTTACAATTTATCGAGCCGGCCCAGTACAAGGAGTCAAAGCCGGTCCGGGAAAAACAATTGGAAGAGCTGGTGACGCCGGAGTCAGTCATTTTCCACTACGGGCAGAACCGGCACACAAAGGCGAACGCGACGGACGGGCAGTATCGCATCATCGTTCAAATGGAAATGCCCAAGTGGATCTTCCTCGACTTCGCTTCGTATCCACTCACGGCAGACAAATGGGGCACAATTGCCCGGGAAAAGCAGGGCGTGGAGATTCGCTTTCGAAGCAGCGTTCCCATGTCCGTCGTAGGCCGTTTGGTGACGATCCGCGATGAGAACGAAACCAGGCTGAAAAGCATCGACCGTTTGTGGCTGTATTACGAGGAACTGGAAGATGTCGTGTACGCCCTGTTCATTTCCACGGAAGAAGAGCGGGTGATGCGGGCGCGCACGTCAATCAGTCCCAAGGATTTGCGCCAGTCTTACCTGCCGACCGGCAACGCGATGCCGGAACAGATCATGAAAATGGTCGGGCCGCCGCGCAACTTGCCTGCGGTGGAGCAGCAATATGCTCTCGGTGACATGTACTATCTGCCCAAAAACCGGACGAGGATGCAGGCGTTTCGCTACAGCTACCATACGTTGACCAACGACCAGCTGATTGACGCCTACTTCCTCGACCGGACGCTGGTCCGCCAAATCATGGAGCGGGACAAAACACTGATTTTTACCGACGGCAGCCGCTCGATCCAGCTGCGTTCCGAACAGCAGGCAATCACCTTTACCGACCCTGTCTTTCAACCGAGCGATCAGGAACTGTCGGATGAGGAAAAGGTCAAAGGGGCGGTTTCATTTATCAACAAACACGTGGGCTGGACAGGCGACTTTCACTTCGAGACAATCAAAAGGAGCTACAACGAAAAAGACGTGATCACGTTCCGGCAGTACGTCGGCGCCTATCCGCTGGTCAGTCAGGACGGTTATCCAATCGACGTGATCCGCATCACCTCGGAGGCGGGGCAGGTGGTGACGCTGGATCGTTCGCTGCTCGGCCTGGAGCGCTACATCGACAACCACGAGTGGATTGTGATGTCCGGACCGGAGATGTTTCAGTATATCCGCGACAAACAGCTGGCGGATACCGAACAGATTACCAACGCGTACCTGGCGTACGAGACCCGAACGACTCCCGATTACGTCGAATTGACGCCAATCTGGGTCGTGGAGATCGCCAATCGGGCCAATCTGTACATTCCCGCCCGGGTGCAGCGGGGAGGAGGACAGGTACATGGATTGGAGTAGAGCCAAAACCATTTTGATTTGGGCCTTTCTTCTCCTCGATCTGTTTCTCGGCTACCAGGTGTACCAGACCCGGTTCAGCCATTGGCAGAGCCCGTTGGCGGTGCAGGCGGACAGATGGGACATCGAGATCTATTTGAATCAGCAAAATATCTCGCTGGAAGCGGACGTGCCGCAGGAGACGCCGGCGATGACATATCTTAACGCAGAGTACGCTGGCATCAATGCAATCGGTTTGCAGGAAATACCTGGAATACAGGTGACGATGGAAAAAATGGCGCTGGCTGCTCGTCTGGACCCGCCGCTGCAGATCCGCGGACAGTTCACGCCGGGCGAGTTGCTGCGTCAGCTCGGCCCGCGCATGCTGTACGCCGACCAATACACGGCCGATCTGTATCAATCCAGCCAGGGACGGCTGTTGTACTGGCAGACCTACAAGAAGCTGCCGCTCTTTGTGGCTCCGTTGGAAATCTACCTGGAGGACGGCGCGGTCCTCGGGTACCGGCAAACTTACTTAAACCTGCGCAGCCAGGGGGCGTCCCGGCAGGTCATATCGCCGTACACAGCCATCCGCTCACTGGTGGACAAGCGGATCATTACGCCGGGTGAGCGGATCGAGAGCGTCCGTCTTGGATACTACGGTTCGTACGATGCGGACGTCCAGGTGCTCGCCCCGGTGTGGCGCATCATCCACGACGGCAAGCAGCATTTTGTCAATGCGTTTACCGGCGCGCTGGAACGGCCGCTGGTGACGTCCAAATCGTGAGTGACAGCTTTTGCATTTTTGCAACGTGACGTGTGAAGGAAGAGGGATATGCAGTGAGATTCAGTGTTTTGGCAAGCGGCAGCACGGGCAACGCCATCTACGTGGCGACCGACCGTGTTTCCGTGTTGATTGATGTGGGCATTACCGGAAAACAGACAGAGGCGGCCTTGCGGGAGATCGGGGTCAATCCGGGTGAGCTGGATGCCATTCTGGTTACCCATGAGCATGTGGACCATATCAAAGGCATTGGCGTGATGGCCCGCCGCTACAATCTGCCCATTTATGCCAACCAAAAGACGTGGGCCGAACTGGACAAACAGATCGGCACCATCCGGGAAGACCAAAGGTGCTACTTTGAAGTAGGGGAAAAGAAGGAACTGGAGGATTTGGGGATCGAGTCGTTCGGCATTTCCCACGACGCCGCCGAACCGATGGGGTTTTGCTTTTACCACGGCGGAAAAAAACTGAGTATCGCCACTGACCTGGGCTATGTCAGTGATCGGATCAAGCAGACGATTCGCGACGCGGACGCTTACATCTTTGAAGCGAACCACGATGTGGAGATGCTGCGCATGTCGCAGTATCCGTGGAGCATCAAACAGCGGATTTTAAGCGACGTGGGGCATCTCTCCAACGAGGCGGCCGGCGAGGCGCTGGGAGACTTTTTGAGCGGCCGTGCGGAGCGAGTCTACCTCGCCCACCTGAGCAAGGAAAACAACATGATCGATCTGGCGCGGCTCACGGTGAAAAGCGTCCTGGAGGAGCGGGGACTGAAAGTGGGCGACGACGTCCATCTGCGGGAGACCTACCCCGACCGGCCGACCCGATTGGAAGTGCTGTAGACACGCATAGTAACGAATGAGCCGATATTGGCGTGACTCACGGTTCTTGAGGAGCGGGGGAGAGCCGGACGATTTGTTGGATGCGGTGGTGCAGTTTGGCGTCCAACTCGTGCATGCTGCCGATCAGCTCGTCCTTGTTCAGCAGTCCCTTGGCCGCCAGCAGGTCCACCAACGCGTGCAGCAATAGCGCGTTCTGGTATCCTACATCCTGCAGGTCAGCCAGTTTGGCGATGACGTTTACGTCTTTCATGCCTATCAATCCTTTCTCGCAGCTCTGGGATTTCTCTGTGGAAAGTGTTACCTCCAGCATATCCGCGCCGCTTGCGATTTATGCCGGTTTTACGGTGTCGTTCCACAATCTTTCCATAATTCTCACGCGACTTTGCCGAAAACAGATCGTATACTGAAAGTGTCGCAATCGTATGTATACGTAGGCAAAAAAGCCGCTAAGCTAGTAAGTAGAGAAAGGAGAGCGAGAACCATGGGTTTTTATGATGATATAGCGCATGTGGAGCGTAAAAAGCGGAAGCCGGCGGGGCTCGGGCGGCTGATCATGACGTCGATCACCTCGGCTGTGATCGGCGGGATGGTCGTCCTCTTGATGCTCCCGACCCTCTCCAAATCGGGATACCTCTCCACAGTGGAGAAAGGCACGGCCAATGCCATGACCAATTCAGCGGCCAATCTGTTTACGCAGCCAATTTCCGTCGAGGTCAACACGGCGACGGTGCAGGCCGTGGAAAAAGTGGAAGATGCGGTCGTCGGCGTGATCAACGTCCGCCGGGTGGTCAACTGGTTCAACCAGGAGTCGCTGAAGCGCGATGAAGGATCTGGCGTTGTTTTTGAGAAAAAAGACGGCAAAGCGCACATCATTACCAACAACCACGTGATTGCCAATGCAGAAAGAGTGGAGGTCGTCCTCCCGTCCGGGGACAAGGTGGACGCAAAAGTATTGGGAGCCGACGCGTTTACAGACTTAGCCGTGCTGGAAATCGACGGCTCCAAGGTGACGAAGGTGGCGGAACTGGGCAACTCCAGCACGCTGAAAGTGGGCGAACCGGCGATCGCCATCGGCAACCCGCTTGGCATGGAGTTCTCCCGCACCGTTACACAGGGCATTATCAGTTCGCTGCAGCGCTCCATGCCGATTGACGTGGACAAGGACGGGCAGGATGACTGGGAGCTGGACGTCCTGCAGACGGACGCGGCGATCAACCCGGGGAACAGCGGCGGTGCGCTGGTCAACATCTACGGACAGGTAATCGGAATCAATACGCTGAAGATTTCCCAGGAAGGCATTGAGGGTCTGGGCTTTGCCATCCCGATCAACGACGTGAAGACGATTGTCGCCCAACTGATGCAGTACGGCCAATTGAAACGACCGTATCTGGGCATTGCGCCTTACGATTTGACCAACGTTCCCCGTTATCACTGGAAAGAGACGCTGAATCTGCCGGACAGCGTGAAAGCAGGCGTCGTCATTCGCGACGAAGTGACCAGATTCTCGCCGGCCGGTCAAGCTGGCCTGCGCATGTATGACGTCATCGTCAAGCTGGACGGCAAGGAAATCAACAACGCCGCCCAACTGCGCAAATACCTGACCCTGAACAAGAAGCCGGGTGACAAGATCGAAATCACCTACTACCGGGACGGCTTCCTGAAAACAACGACCGCCACTCTGGGCAATACGCCGGAGCGGTGACGTAGTTCCAACCGGACTGCTCAAGCAACTGCTTCCCAAAAAAACCAACAGCACGTTCTTCCCTAACGGGTGTCGACCGGATCGGCACCCGTTTTGCGTGACCATCCGCTCTCCGTAGCCTGCTGCTTGTGACCAAGTGCATGCAGTACCGTACATCGTGTTACAATGAAAGAAATGTGGAGCGAAAAGGAGACACCTTGTGCCCGGTCCCCCGCAGATGGGAGCGTCCGAGGCAAAGGGACGGATGTGGGATATGGAACTGTTTCAACAAATCGTTTCCCTCTTGACGATAGCCAACCTGCTGCTGGCGGCGATTCTCATCTTTATGGAGAGGCGCAACATTGCCGCCACCTGGGCGTGGCTGATGGTGTTGTTGTTTTTGCCCGGCCTGGGATTCGTGTTTTACCTGCTGTTTGGACAGAAATTGACGAGGCGGAAGCTGTACAGGCTGCGCGAAGGCGAGTTTTCCCGGTTTCAGGAGGCGGTGGAGCAGCAGATGCGGCAGCTGGAAAACGGAACGCTGTCCTTTCGCGATCCGGCCATGCGCGATCATCGGGATATGATCCTGATGAATGCGGCCAGTGACGCCGCGCTGCTGTCCCAGGACAACGCGGTCGAGGTGTTTACCGACGGCAGCAGCCTGTTTGACGCGCTGTTTCAGAGTATCGGCGAAGCGCGTGACCATATCCATATCACGACCTACATCCTTCGCAATGACGAACTGGGCAGACGGCTCATCCGGGCCCTGGCCGACAAGGCGCGGCAGGGAGTGGAGGTTCGACTGCTGTACGACGCGATCGGCTCCCACTTGTCTACCCGCTTCTTCCGCCCGCTGGTGAAGGAGGGCGGACAGGTGGCCGCGTTCTTCCCGTCGCGGATTCCCTACGTGAATATCTGGGTCAACTTCCGCAACCATCGGAAAATCGCCGTCATCGACGGCAGGACCGGCTTCATCGGCGGATTCAACATCGGCGACGAGTACCTGGGACTGCACAAACGGCTCGGCTACTGGCGGGACACCCATCTGAAGCTGACCGGCGGTGCCGTTCCCATGCTGCAGGCCCGCTTTTTCCTCGATTGGAACCTGTCCGCGACGCGGCGGATGGAGGAGCGACCGCGGTACTTCCCCGAACCGATCCCGGCCGGCAGCGTGGGCGTCCAGATCGTGTCCAGCGGTCCCAATTCGGAAAAGCAGCAAATCAAGCACGGCTACCTGAAAATGATCTACAAGGCAAAAAAGCGCATCTATGTGCAGACACCTTACCTGATCCCGGACGACAGCTTGCTGACGGCCTTGAAGATGGCAGCCATGTCCGGGGTCGACGTCCGGGTCATGATCCCCGGCCGCGCCGACCACAAACTGGTTTACTGGGCGTCCCAATCCTACATCGGCGAACTGTTGAAGAGCGGCGTCCGCTGCTTCCGGTACGACAAGGGCTTCCTGCACGCCAAAATGATGGTCGTCGACGGTGAAATCGCCTCGGTCGGCAGTGCCAACCTGGACATTCGCAGCTTCAAGATCAATTTTGAGACGAATGCCTTTCTGTTTGATACGGATTTGGCCACCCATCTTGAACAGATTTTCCGTCAGGACCTGGCCGTCTGTACGGAAGTGACCTTGGAGGCGTACGAGCAGCGGCCGGTTGTCGTCCGGCTGAAAGAGTCGCTGACGCGGCTGCTGTCGCCGATTCTGTAGGAAAGGCGGGCGGGATTCCGGACCATACCTGGCGATCCGGTCGGCCCGCCTCCTTTCGCGGGGAATGGCAGAGGCGTTTTTCCGGAACGGACAGCGTCAATTGACCTTTCCTGGAACTGGGGTAGAATAAGGACGGGTAACGAACAGGAAAAGGAGCGGAAACACATGGAGCAGAAGACCAGAAACACAAACGAACAGCCTACCGCACAAACGATCCGCATCGCGGGAACAGAGGTGGAACTGCATCCGGCACACCCGGTGCGGTTTGCCTGCATGGAGCACGTCGACCAGGAGATCGACGAGTACGTGGATCAATTTGAGGCGGCGCCGGATACGTATCGGGCCGAGGAAGTGGAAGGCGGCCCCCTGGACAAGCGCTGCCGGGTGTGCGGTGCCGAGGGCAAAATTGCTCTCCTGCGCGTGAAAGGAATGTAGCCCATGAACATTACCGTGGTCGCCGTGGGCAAGCTGAAAGAAAAATACCTGCGTGAAGGAATCAATGAATACAGCAAGCGCCTCTCCGCCTACTGCAAGCTGCAGGTGGTGGAGGTGGCCGACGAAAAAGCGCCGGAAGTGCTCAGCGAAGTCGAGATGGAGCAGGTGAAGCGCAAGGAGGGCGAGCGCATCCTCGCCCAGCTCAAACCAGATCAGTACGTGATCGCGCTCGCCATCGAAGGGCAGATGTGGTCGTCCGAGAAGCTGGCCAGCGAGCTGGACCGCCTGGCCACGTACGGCAAAAGCCAGGTGGCGTTTGTCATCGGCGGCTCGCTGGGCCTCTCGCCGGAGGTGCTGAAGCGGGCGGACGTGCTGCTGTCGTTTTCCAAGATGACGTTTCCCCATCAACTGGTGCGGTTGATCCTGCTGGAGCAGGTGTATCGGGCGTATCGGATCAACCGGGGAGAGCCTTACCACAAGTAACGGAAGCGGTTACGATGAAGTAACCAGATTATCGAATGTAGCATGGACCTAGATCGTCATCAGGCAATCACTCAAAAGGAGGCCTAAGATGAACGAATCCTCACTTGATCTTGAACTCTTTGAGAAGTTAAAGCCGGAGTTGACATCGTTCTGCTATAGGATGTTGGGATCGATCGTAGACGCGGATGATGCAGTTCAGGAAACCTACATTCGCGCTTGGCGGAGTTGGGATTCATTCAGACAACAATCTTCGCGCAAAACGTGGATCTACCGCATCGCGTCAAACGTATGTATAGACAAGCTGAGGCAAGCCAAACGCCGTGCCCTTCCTGTTGACATATTTGACCCGGCTGTTTCGATCATCGAGCCTCGCGAGACGTTGCCTGAATCGTCATGGATCTGGCCTGCTCCAGATTTTGCAGGTGACCCGGAACATGTTGTGCTGCGGAAAGATACGCTTCAACTTTGCTTTCTTGCCCTTCTGCAAACACTACCTCCCCGTCAACGTGCAGTACTTATTTTGAAGGATGTATTCGAGTGGTCTGCAAGGCAGATTGTAGAGGCGCTAGGGATAACACCTGCAGCCGTTAACAGTGCCTTGCAAAGAGCGAGAGAGACGATGGACCGGGCCGAGCTTCGCTCCGAAGAGCTCTGCATGATGGATGCTGAACCGGACCAAGAGCTGCTCTCGCGGTATGTGGATGCTTTTGAACAATTTGATATTGATGCGCTGGTGGCGTTGTTTCATGAAGACGGGTGCCTGTCCATGCCGCCTTTCGAGATGTGGGTCCGCGGCAAGGACAATCTGTTCAAGTTTTTTACCGCAACTCGTTGGCATTGCGAAGGCTCCCGACTATTGCCGATTACGGTGAATGGCGGTTATCCTGCATTTGCGCAATATATGCCAAGTGACAATAAGTCCGTCCTGGTTCCCTGGGGCATTCATGTTCTGGTAATAAAAGAGGGTAAAATTTTGCACACCCAAAATTTTATTCACGCAAAATTATTTACTCGCTTTGGGCTTCCCGAACAAATACACCGATGAATTTCAGAAGCTTATTTCGTCTAATGATATGAGAAACAAAAATCCGATTCTGATGAAATGAGGTGTACGTTAAAATGGGAACCAGCAAACCAAAGAAAGCAACCGTACGGGCAGTCATTCAGGCGCCGGTGGAAAAGGTCTGGAAGTATTGGACCGAGCCGGAACACATCACGAAGTGGAATCAGGCTTCGGATGATTGGCATGCGCCAAGAGCGGAAAATGATTTGCGGGTCGGCGGCAAGTTTGTTACCAGGATGGAAGCGAAAGATGGCAGTATGGGCTTTGATTTTGGGGGAACATACGATGTCGTGAAATTACATGAGGAAATCTCATACACAATGGGGGATGGGAGAAAAGTTGAGATCATCTTCACTGCCCGAGGAAACGAAACCGAGGTCGTCGAAACGTTCGATGCGGAAGACATTCACCCCGTTGAGTATCAGCAAGCAGGCTGGCAATCGATTCTGGACAATTTTAAAAAATATACGGAAACTCACTAATATCTGCTGGCGTCCAATCGGGCGCCATTCTTATTTGCTTTGGTGTGACACGCTGAGGCATATCACAAGTGATTGTAAAGCGGAAAATGGAACCGGCTCAACCTGTATTTGATGCCCTATTGAAATTTGAAAAAAAGGAAGCGGTCGATGTGAAGAAAACTGATCGGATGTTGGCCATCGTGATTGAGCTGCAGCGTAAAGGCGTGCTGCGCGCTGAGGATTTGGCTTGCAAGTTCGAGACGAGTATCCGCACGATTTACCGTGACATTCAGGCGCTAAGCGAAGCGGGTGTTCCGGTAGCCGGTGCGCCGGGAATAGGCTACTCCTTAATGGAGGGCTATTTTCTTCCTCCTGTCAGCTTTACAGAGGAAGAAGCGGTAGCGCTGCTCATCGGAGCTGATTTCGTAAAAATGGGGCTGGATGCTGAGTACGCCGCGAAGGCCCGCAGTGCGAAAGAGAAGATCGAGGCGATTTTACCGGAGAAAGTACGAAAGGAGACCGAACGGATCAGATCGACGATTCGACTGCTGAATGAAAAAGGGTCGAAAGTGCGCGGGCAGGAAAAGGAGACGTTCGAACAGTTGCGCCAGGCGATTCTGCGGAAGCGCAAGATCCGTTTCCGCTACTCCAAAAACTTGCCGGGTCCGGACGGAAATCGCCATAGCGAACGAACGGTTGATCCTTACGGGCTTGTTTTTTCCAAAGGGGTGTGGATCCTTGTTGCGTTCTGTGAGCTGAGGCAGGACATCCGGCACTTTCGGCTGTCTCGCATAAAAGAGCTTGTTGTACTGGAAGACTCGTTCAGAATCGTTCCGGGTTTTAGCTTTCAGGATCATCGGCCGATAGACGATCGAAATGTGACGGTCCGCATGTTGGTGGACCATGCCATCGCGGATCGGGTTCAGGAATCGGACAATTTCTACATGGAGTCGTTCGAGCCGGGAGAAGAAGGCTGGCTGGCGACGTTTCGCGTCCGGCGGGTGGAGGACCTCCTTCAATGGACGCTCGGATGGGGTGCAGCGGTGCGTGTGCTGGAACCGGAATCGCTGCGCGAACAGGTGCGCGAAGAAATCAAAAAAATGATCGAACGCTACTGACAAACTGTTGTCAGTAGCGTTTTTGTATGCTGGATTCAACTAAAGCTGAAAGGAGCCGGGTTTGGCGATGGATACGAAAGAGACGTTGAGCAAATTTGAGGAGACTGTCAGCGGTTATATGCGAGAATTGGATGGCTTGACTCTTGAACAACTGCTTTGGAAGCCGGCGGAGGACGAATGGTCGCTTGGTCAGATGTACATGCACCTGATCCGTTCCGCGCAATTGCATTTGAGGAACGTCGCATTGTGCCTTGAACCGGGAGGCAGCCCGGAAGTCTCACAGGCGGGAAAGACGAAGTGGGGAGAGGATCTGTTCAAGGGGGAGAGCTTCCCGCCTGAGCGAATCCAACTCCCCCCGTCCCCGCAATATACGCCGCCGCAACCGGAGAGCAAGGAACAACTTGTCGCCGGATTGCAGGATACGCTGCGTCGAATGGTCGAGATTGAACCCATAGTAGCGTCGGTGTTTGATCCGGTTGCCCAGAGGCAATCAGAACCGGGTAAGGAGATCGTTCGAAATACGGTTCTCCATCCGCGATTTGGCGGATTAAACGCGTTGGAATGGTTTCGGCTTATCGAGATGCATTATCGCCATCATTTACTCCAAAAGCAGCACCTGTGCGACGCTTGGAGGGAAGCTCATGGATGAGCCCGGAATGGAAAGCGGAAAGCCTTCTTACTGGATAGGCGTAGCTTCGAAGTCGCATGTGCAGCGGGCGGTTAGTGTGGCAAACGGAATTGGGGCTACTCGTTCCGTATCAGCCACTTTGCGATAAGCGTGAAGCTTTCTTGATGATCGCGAAAGCAATGCAAGCGGCCATCCAATAAAGGATGGCCATGCCTTTTAAAATGACATTTAGGTACGATCCCGGAACTAATTTTTCACCCCATTTTCTGTTACAACAGTATTTGAAAGTAATCCGTTAAAAGGTTTCTTTTCTTTGATTTCCAGAGAATCCGACGATAACACAAATAATGAATCCTCTACGGAGGAGGATAAGATTAATTCATGGTTCGTTATATGAAAATCGTCGGCAAGCAGCGGAATGGAATGACTAGTTACAGATTTCGTATTTGTATCAACGATAGTTAGTATCCTTCCAAAGAAGCTGGTGATGTCAAAATGAAGAATATACAATTTGTCTTTGAATAACTTCAGTTTATATGGAGCTGGAGGCACTTTTACATGTGATAATTTTTCCAGTGTATCCGCTCTGTAAATTACCAAATTTGTATGCCTTGGATTAAATAATCCAACGTACACGTTTTTATCATCGGCGTCAAGGGAGCGTGCCGCTTGCCCATCCAGATTGATTGTGAGTGTTTTATATGTTATCAAATCAATTTTGTGGAGATAGCTATCCTGTTCGTTTAACATTTCATTTGCTGTAACATATAAACGATCGTTGTGAAACACTGCGTTTGTTATTAATCCCTTTAGACTTATTGTTTTGATGATGTTCATTGATTCATTATTGATGATAACAACTTTTCCGTTTACCCCATCCTCAACACAAAGAACAGCAGTGAAATTGTTTGTCAACGCCGACTTTATTTTGACCCACCATCGCCGGTTTAGAATTGACCCACCCGGCGATTTTTTGTTGGTTAGGTGGTAGAGGGGGAGCCGTAGGCTCCAGTCCTCATCTTCTCACGAAGTCGGTAACTATTCCCCCTAATATTGACGATGTGGGAATGGTGTAAGAGCCGATCCAGGATAGCCGTAGCAAGTATCGGATCGCCCATCAGTTCCCCCCATTCACCGAAACTCTTGTTGCTGGTCAACAGAATACTCCCTCTCTCGTATCTTGCACTTACTACCTGGAAAAAGAGGTTAGCTGCCAAACTGTCAAACGGTAAGTAACCAATTTCGTCAATAATCAGGAGCTTTGGTCGAATATAGATGCGTAGGCGTTTATCCAGCCTGTTTTCCGTGTAAGCTTTTCGCAGATCTTCGATGAGTTGCGAGAGACTGACAAAGTAAACGGATATCCCTTGCGAGATGGCTTCTACAGCCAACGCCACCGCCAGATGACTTTTTCCTACTCCGGGAGGCCCTAAGAACAAGACATTCTCGTGTCGGGTTACAAAAGTCATCGTGGCCAGCTCTCGAATCAACCGTTCGTCAATGCTGGGTTGGAAAGCAAAATCGAACTCCTCTAGTGTTTTTCGGTAAGGCAAGTGTGCAAGTTTGGTGCGTACCTCCATATTCCGTTTTTGACGTTCCGCTATCTCGGCATCAAGGAGCGTGTTAAGAAAGGACAGATAGGTGGGCTGTCCATGACTTGCCGCTTCCAAGTGAGCATCCAAGAGGAGAGCTGCTTGCTGAAGCCCAAGTTCCTCGAGGCGTAGCCGTGCTTGTTCCAGTTCAATCATGCTCCCACCCCTGTTAGCTGCTCATAGACATCCAGCGAACGTACTTCCACTTGCTGCGATGAAATCTGTCGGGCTTGCGGACGTGGATAGGCATATCCTTGAGCGGTCGAAAGACCTGCATACTGGTTTTCGCAAAAAACAGTTGTGCGGGATCGATAGACCTTTTGGTGTCGAGCAATACATGTGCCGTCGGCCCAGATTTCCACCCACCCATTCACTTCTCGAACGGTTACCTCACGTCCACTGTACCTCCATGGAACTCCATATCGTACACCATCGTAGCTAACAAATCCGTCTCGGCTGACCTGTCTTGGTTCATGCAAGTATTTTTCCCACCGTTCAGCTGAAGGGATGGGCGACAGTTTTTCCTCACGGAGTCGGTCAAAGGGACGTTCGCCGGTTGTTCCATGAATACGGCGGTTAATCCGCTCGCACCAGTGTAGGGCTTGTTGATTGAGATCCTGTAAATCAACGAAGCGTTTGCCAGGAAGAAAGTTGTTTTTTACGTATTGAACGCCTCGTTCCACTTTTCCCTTTGTTTCGGGGCGTCGAACTTTGCATACTTTTGGAACAAGCCCAATCGCTGCAGCAAAGTCGGCAAAAAGCGGATGCCAGCGAGGTTTTCGATCATCTTCCATGCCCAGTACGACGGTTTTCATCTGGTCGGTCAGCATTACCTTTGGGATGCCCCCAAAATATTCAAAAGCATGAATCAAGCAACGAAGAAAGCTGTGAATGTCACAACGCTTAGTGAACTCTATATAGGTGGAACGAGAGTACCCCAATACCATGACAAATACCGGCACTTTTCGGACTGTACCGTCCAAATCTACGTAATCACACAGTCCCCAGTCGACCTGTGCGTATTCACCAGGTTTCGTCTCGTAACGAAGAACAGCGGGAACTTGTTTGGGAGGACGGAAGTCCTTCACATAGTCTTTCAAGATGGTACGTCCCCCGGTATACCCCTTTTCTCGTAGAAGATCGAATAAAACCTCGCAGTTATAGATACCTTCTTGAAGACGTTCCTGCAGGAACGGTTTATACGGATCAAGCTTGGAACCACGAGATTTACGGGTTCCCTTTTCGGGGGAGAATTCACCCCGGAGATATCGGCGAACTGTATTTCGAGAATGCCCCGTTAGACGGGCAATTTCACGAATACTCTTGCCTTCTGCCCTCATGGTATGTAACGATATCACTATCCCACTCCTTAGCATGTGTCTCCCTCCGAAGATTAACTTGGCCGTTAATTACGAAGGGGATATATTCGCTATGGGTGGGTCATTTTCTTTCCGGCGAACCTGGGTCAATTATATCCCGGCGGTGACATTGTTATCCGAATGAACTACTCTGATTGGAGAAGGTAGGTCATTATACGTATAGACGATTTTGTTCCCCTGAAGCACATATACTTGGTTTCCACCTTCTTCTATGGGCACCCACATCCGACTATTTTTATCAATTGATAAATGGGTTGACAGCCCACGGATTTTCTTTTGAACATGATTTGACATGGAAGAGACAATAACATTGTTTCCATATTTCTTTAGCCCGTAAATCTTTTCTTCTGCAGGATTGATGGCGTAATCTTTGTTTGTATCATTTAGCCATAAATAGAAAATCACCACCCCCAGTATCAAAATGATCATATTCTTACATTTCTTCACGTCGAACTCATCCTTTCAACAAATAAAGGCAAAAAGAAGGATAACATCTGTTTGTTTCCTTCTTTTTGCTGTGGGGGTTTTTACCTCAATTGTCTTGTTATAAATATTTTTCCGTTTCCTTCGCTTATTCTTTTGTAATTTTACCACCTGCTGGATTTCTGTCAATTTCAGTAAACAGTCCTTATCGATAATTGCACTTATGTATCGCCTATAGGTAAAATATAAGAAATGTTAAAAAAGGAGATTTCTTCAATGAGTTTGATTCGGGATCAGATGTAACGAATAGCCTTTCGCCCCAAAGCCCGAGGACCTCCATATGATTCTACTCTATATCTTAATGCAAAAAATTGAGAGCATATGGAGGATGAAAAGATGAGTAAGCCTGTAATGAACGTAGCATTGGTATGCGGACCTGATTGCGATATGGAAGTCCACGCAATCCGAGCTACTCTGGAGTATTTTGGTGCAAGAGTGTTTACGTATTGGGTCGGCAGACCATATGATCTGATTGATATTCTGTCCGGTAAGGATCTGTATCCGAATACGGATACGATCGTTCTTTGCTTTCATGGCGAGGAAGGCCAATTGATTATGCCAGAGCTGGAAGAAAGCGTCTATGAACCAGGAGAACCCAAGGGTAACTTTGGGCCGGAGGAGATCAGACGATTTGCCAGACTGGCAGGGAAAACAGTAATCAGCACAGGGTGCTCAGCAGGAAACGTAGAGACGGCACAAGCATTTCTCGACAGCGGTTGCGAAATCTATATTGGGCCCAATGATTATCCGGATGGAAATGACGCGCTCATGTTTGTGCTGAGGCTTTTCTACGATCTCATTCAGAACAATCGAAGCGTAAAGGAAGCTTTCCAAAACGCCAAGTCTCTGGACGCGGAGATGGATATGTTTCAGCTATATGAAAACGCGCAGCAATCTGGTAGAAAATGAGACGTGTGTAGATCAATAGCTTGCCGAAGATTGCAGATAAACTCCCTCGCCGAACAATTGGCGGGGGAGTTTTATCTTGTGCCACGGGTGTAAGCAGCGCAGGTGTCGCTCGCATACATGGTTAAAATTGTACGGCCCCTTGCCCAGGAGCTGTCTTCACATTGGGCAGAAAAATATGTGCATCATGCACATATTTCGTGCTATACTCAATTATGTGCAAAACGCACATAATTTGAGCGAAAGAAGGGTGAAATTACGATGAGGGCAGCGATCGTGAAGGAGAAGGGAACACCTCCTGTACTGGGCCATTTTGATCCCCCCGTTGTGACAGAGGGGCACGTTGTCGTTAACGTTTCGGCAGCAGCCTTGAGTCGAGTGAGTAAGTTCCGTTCACTCGGCATGCATTACTCCTCTGAAGGTAACTTTCCAATGGTGGCCGGTATGGATGGCGTTGGGACCTTGGAAGATGGGACTCGTGTCTACTTTGCAATGCCTGCATGGCCTTATGGCAGTTTGGCTGAACAAACCATGGTGAGTGAAAAGCTGATTGTCCATTTGCCGGACGGTGTTGATGACGTAACTGCGGCCGCGATAGCCAACCCGGCGATGTCATCATGGGCGGCGTTGGTATTTCGAGCGGGCTTCAAGTCCGGGCAAACGGTTTTGATTAATGGAGCCACGGGGGCATCAGGCAGCTTGGCGGTTCAGATAGCCAAGGGGCTGGGAGCCAGGAAGATTATTGCAACCGGGCGCAGTGAAGCGAAATTACAAGCGCTTGAAGCCGATACAGTCATTTCATTTGATATGACAGCAGAGAACGGACAAACCAGCTTTGAACATGCTCTCATGCCCGTTATGGCTGAAGGCGTTGATGTTGTATTGGATTACCTTTGGGGCGACAGTGCAATCGCCATCATGTCAGCTGTTGCCAAGGTAAATACGGATCGTGCAACCCGCTTCGTGAGCATTGGCACTGCATCTGGTCAAGAAAGCATACCGTTGCCTTCATCAATTCTGCGTGCATCAACCATTGAACTGGCAGGCAGCGGGGGCAAGAGCGTTTCAAAAGCAGATATGTTGTCTGCGGTAAAAGGGGTTTTTGAGATGGCCGCCAAGGGCAAATTAACCATTTCCACAACGGAGTTTGCTTTGGAAGATATCGAAGCTGCTTGGAACGCTCCATTGACGCCCCGCCCGGTGGTTACGGTATAATAAATGGCATGGAACGTGAAATTTTCAAAGCGCTAATCGATATCGTTTCCCTTCTCAATCGGCCGGATCGTGATCTGGAAATGATTGCCAAGACGGGTATGAATCTGGAGGCAGCTGCCTTCCGCGTCCTGGTGGGGATCGCCCATCTCCAATCAACGAGTGTTGGAGAATTGGCTGCCATGATGGGGAAAAGTTATTCGAGTGTCAGTCGGCAAATTGACAAGTTGGAGAATGCCGGGTTGGTTCATACGTATCCGTCACGTTCGGATTCGCGCATACGCGTGTCTGAATTGACAAAACACGGGGAGGAAATCATTGCAATCATCAACCGTACCCGTGAGCGCATGATGCAAGAGGCTTTGGCTGAATGGACTCCGGAGGATAAAGAAAGCTTGTTGATGAATTTAAGACGTCTATACCAAACGATGAAGCGGCTAGACTAGCTCCTCTTGTGCAAATCGTGATGCAAGACAGCCCTTGTTGCGGATGAAGGTCCGTTACAGGGGCTGTTTTTTTGCTGCCGGCTTTGTTGACCCGCCTGTGTGCTTGAGTGATATTGACATATCGAAAAATGTAGATATAATAAAAGCCATGGATCCAATTGAAGTATTCAAGGCGTTGTCGAACGAGTCGAGGTTACAGATTTTACAGTGGCTGAAGGAGCCCGAAAAACATTTTGTGCCCCACGAAGGAGTGGATATGAGGGAAGTCGGGGTGTGTGTCAGTCAAGTGACGGAGAAGTTGAACATGACACAGTCGACGGTTTCGCAGTATTTGTCCATTCTGCAGCGGGCCGGACTGATTCGAACCAATCGGATCGGCAAATACACGTACTACAAACGAAACGAAGAGAAAATAAAAGAAATAGCTGATTACTTACATCAGACGCTCTAGTCTGAACTGAATACCTCAACCGTATTCAGTTTTTATTTGGCCAAACAAATCGACATATCGCGATATGTATATTCGATAAAAGTTGTTGCATTGGTACCTATTCGAACAAAAAAGGAGAAGTGAACGCAATGTCTAACACGTGGAGAGTCTATTTATTGGCGTTGGTTACTTTTTTGGTGGGTACATCCGAGTATGTTATTTCCGGCATCCTGGATAAGATCTCGAATACGATGGGGATTTCCGTTACTTCTGCGGGGCAGTTGGTCACGATCTTTTCACTTGTGTACGCCATCGGCACCCCGATCCTGATGGCGTTGACGGCGAAGGTGGAAAGGCAAAAACTGCTGGTTTGGGCGATGGGTGCCTTCGTAATCGGGAACATTCTCTCTTTCGTTTTGTCTGGCTATGCATCGTTTCTCGCGGCTCGCGTCATCATGGCTCTGGGCGCGGGAATGGTCGTGGTAACCGCTTTGGACATCGCCGCGAAAATTGCTGTCCCAGGCAAACAAGCCAGCGCGATTGCTACCGTGGTCATGGGCTTTACCGCTTCCCTGATTATCGGCGTGCCTCTTGGACGTATCGTTGCAGCACAATTCGGATGGCAGTCTGTTTTTGGCATATTGGCACTGGCCGGTCTGGTGGCGATGTTCATCCTGTATGCCATCCTCCCCGAGTTCAGGGAGATAAACCGATGCCGCTGTCCAAGCAACTGGCCTTCCTGAAAAACGGAAACGTAGCGCTGGGGCTTACGATTACCTTTTTCTGGCTCGGCGGATACTCGGTCGCCTACACCTACATTTCACCGTATCTGCTGGATGTGGCTGGATTGAAAGAAGGAATGCTGAGCGGAGTGCTGTTGGCGTTCGGCATCGCTAGCCTGGTCGGTTCCAAATTCGGCGGCTTCAGTGCGGACAAATGGGGGGTATTCCCGACGCTGTCAGGGGGAATGCTCTTGCATGTCATAGCGCTGCTTCTCCTCTCGCTAACCGTTACCTACACGCACTCGTGGCTGCCGATTGTCATCCTTCTGATCTTGTGGTCGTTTTCGGCATGGTCTTCCGGTCCAACGCAACAAGTCAATCTGGTGCGGATTGAACCGAATTATTCGGGAATCATGCTGAGCCTGAACCAATCCATGATGCAGCTGTCCATGGCTGCGGGTGCTGCAATCGGAGGCGTTATGGTCGACCGGGTGTCTCTGTCGTCCATTACATGGGCGGGGATGGTCGGAGTCGCGATTGCGATCGTGGTGGTGTCGTTCTTAAGGATGCGAATGAGTGCCGGCAGTCAAGGTGCCGGACAGTATCCTGGATGAAGTCTAAATGACTGTAGTGCATCATCTTCTGGTTTTCGGAAGATGATGCATTTTAACTACATGACGCGAGGATGCGGATAAGTGGTGGTGGAAGCAAAATAGTTTACAACATTTATTCGCATGGTTCGTCTCTGATCCCGGAACATTCGTTTTATACAATTGATAAGGGATTCAAAATTATTAATATAATAATCGCAGTATTTGGACCAGATGATGAAAATACCGTTCGTCATGGTTCATGGATTTATCACCTGGATATGTTTGATATGGGGATTTATGAAATGGAGCGACGAGCCTTATCAGTGGTCATGAGATAGTGCGGTAAATTGGTGAAAACCAATAAAATGTGACCACCCTCAACATAATACCAATAATTTACATGATTTACTACTTTTTTTGCGCCTGCTTTACTTACGTTAAATGTATCCAAGCCATCTCTAGCACTTTTGAGATTCAGTTAAACGAATTGACCGCCCGATAAAGACGCCGCCCAATCCACCACTGGATAGCCGAGCTTCAAAGTGAGACCACACAGGAGATCCTGCACAATCTTGACAGAAAGACGATAAAGATTTATGTTTGTTTTGGAATGAACGTTTCAAAACAGAACAGGAGGTGAGCATTTGCGCCCAAAAGAGTTTGATCCAGATGATGTAGTGGATGCAGCCATGCAAGTTTTTTGGCAACGAGGCTATACTGCGACCTCGATTCAAGATTTGGTGGAAGGCACTGAACTGGGACGAAGCAGTATTTATAATGCCTTTGGCAGCAAACACGAACTTTATAAGCATACGCTTCGCCGATATCAGGAGTTGAAGGCATCGCAAATTGCGGTGCTGTCCGGACCCGGTTCAGTAAAAGAGCGCGTTAGGCTGCTATTGATGGATGTCGTCGAGGAAGAGCTTGGCAAAGAAAAAGGACTCGGATGCATGACTGCCAACGCAGCACTAGAGCTTGCAAGTCATGATTCCGAAATCGCTGCTATTGTGGCGCAAAACTTTAAAGAATTGGAATCCGCATTATACGAGGCATTTTCTCGTGCCCAAGAAAACGGTGAAATTGCTTCAGACAAGAATGCTCGCGCACTGTCTCGCTTCATACTGAATACGATTCAAGGGTTGCGCGTATTAAGCAAAGGATATATTGGGCATAACCGGCGTCAACTGTTGCTTGATGTGGTGGATGTTGCAATTCAGGCGCTTTAAAGGCGGATTGAGCAGAGCATCTCTGCATCCAACTGGAAAAACCTGCATTACCTTGCAGGAATTTTTTTGCAACGTTTTGTAATGATCGTTCCAAAACATAATGGCGTGAAGCATGTTCGACATGCGGAGCCCTTTTTCCCAAAAGGAGGTTTTTAAAATGAAATTACATCGAAAAACGATCACCGTACTTGGCACCGGCATCATTGGTGCACCAGTGGCTCGTAATTTACAGAAGCATGGTTTTTCCGTGCGTGTATGGAATCGGACACGTGGCAAGGCAGAGGCGCTTGCATCATCCGGTGTGGATGTATTTGAATCGCCACGGGAAGCTGTGCAGGATGCGGATATTATCATTACGCTGCTTAAGGATGGAGCGTCCGTGCTGGATGTGATGGAAAGCGCTGCTTCCGGTTTGTCCAAAGGAGCTATCTGGATTCAGATGAGTACGGTCGGCATCAAAGCGATCGATGAATTGGCGGTCTTCGCCGAGCAGCGCGGGCTCAGGTTGTTTGACGCCCCCATTCAGGGCACCCGTCAACCAGCGGAACAGGGACAACTTGTCATCATGGCATCCGGACCAACTGAAGATCGGGATACCGTACAGCCGGTGTTTGACGCGATCGGCAAACGGACAGTGTGGGTGTCAGAGCGGATTGGAGCGGCCAGCCGTCTCAAGCTGGCATTGAACAGCTGGGCGTTTGCGTTGACGCATGGTGTCGCTGAAAGCTTGGCAATAGCCAAGGGGCTTGGCGTCGATCCGGCGTTGGTAGTGGATGTCGTGAAAGGCGGACCTATGGACAGCGCATTTTTTCAGTCGAAAGCTGCTTTAATACTTGCAGATGATTACCCTGTCAGTTTTTCGATTGCGAATGCGCTCAAAGACGCCCAACTGGTTATGGAAGCTGTTGAGCAGGCTGGCATCACTGCGGATGTTGCCGCTGCCGGGCTAGAGAGATTCCGACGCGCGTTCGAAGCGGGCCATTCAGAGAAGGATATGGCTGCATCCGGATTGGTGTGAGTAGAGCTATGAACAATGTCAAAAATAATGAATGTACTGGCATTGACTTTCAGGATGCACCTGCTGC
Source organism: Brevibacillus sedimenti (assembly GCF_020923495.1). Classification (GTDB taxonomy): domain Bacteria; phylum Bacillota; class Bacilli; order Brevibacillales; family Brevibacillaceae; genus Brevibacillus; species Brevibacillus aydinogluensis. The sequence goes on along the minus strand of NZ_CP064048.1, from coordinate 1,063,947 downwards.
AGATCAGCTTCCCGTTTTGCGACTTCTGGCGTTTACAATGGCCGGTTTTATCGCCATATTGACCGAAACGATGCCGGCGGGGTTGCTGCCGCAAATCGGCAGGGACTTTGGCATCTCAGAGGCGTTGTCGGGTCAACTTGTGTCGCTCTATGCTTTTGGCTCGGTGGTGGCGGCAATTCCGATTATAGCCGCGACACGCAGCTGGCGCAGAAAACATGCATTGTTACTGGCAGTCGGAGGCTTGTTTCTTTTCAACGCTGTAACTGCATTGGCCACTGACTATTTCGTGACATTAGGAGCTCGATTCGTTGCGGGCATGGCCGCAGCGTTGACCTGGGGACTGCTTGCCGGTTACGCGCGAAGAATGGTGCCGTATCATCTACAGGGGCGTGCATTGGCGATTGTGGGAGTCGGTCAGCCTATCGCCTTATCTCTAGGCGTGCCGCTTGGTACCTGGCTTGGTACGTTACTCGATTGGCGGGTTATCTTTGGAATGATTTCAATGCTTACGCTTGCCCTTTTCGTATGGATACTTGCTGCAGTGCCCGATTATCCAGGGCAAGCGTACCAACAACGGCAGCCCATTCGCAAAGTTTTCATGCTTCCTGGGATCCGCTCGGTATTGTTTGTCGTTTTTGTATGGATTTTGGCTCACAACATCCTCTATACCTACATTGCGCCATTTATGGCTCACGTCGGGCTCGTGGATCGTTTGGACCTCATCCTGCTAATCTTTGGCTGCTCATCTATAATCGGGATTTGGATTATCGGCCTGTTTATAGACGTACGGCTTCGTTTCCTGACACTTATTAGCCTTGCTGGGTTCGCATTGGTATCAACCATAATGGGGATTGCTGGCGAAGCACATGCGATAACCTATCTAGGCGTATCTATTTGGGGCTTGACTTTCGGGGGCGCACCGACGTTACTGCAGACGGCCATAGCGGATGCAGCAGGGGAGGGAGCTGATGTGGCGCAATCCATGCTGGTGACCATCTTTAACCTTGCAGTGGCCGGAGGTGGCGTCATTGGCGGTCTCCTGCTGGATCACACAGGAGCGGGATCAATTCCTTGGGCCGTTGCACTGCTTAGCCTGATCACCTTGTTCACGGTATGGAAAGGCAAGACTTACGCTTTTAAGCCTGAACGCCGTTCATTCGGATAGCTTCAAATTGATGAATGTTTCCCTTCTCGCCAAGGGGTTAGAGGGCAAGGGATTTGAGGGCTGCGACAGGTTTAGCCGCAAGCAACCTGTGGCAGCCATTGTTTTTCTCGTTTCACGGTAATGTGATATGGACGGAAAGAAATAGAATAAATATCAGCCTTTCCGGACAAGCTGAATGTAGTCTGTCACCAAAATCAAAACAACATGAAATCATTAGTAGGTGATCCTGTTGGCAAAACAATCCTCCCAATATTGGGCGCTGATTTTATTTTCAATCGGCGTATTTATGGCACAGCTTGATAACGGGATTATCAGTTCAGCGCTTACCACCATTAATCGTCATTTCGATGTGAGCGATAACTGGGGCGCCTGGGGGATTACCATTTACACGCTGGGTTTAGCGATCAGCTTGCCGATTGTGGGCAAACTTTCCGACAGGTATGGCAGAAAAAAACTATTTATTATCGAAATCGCCTTGTTCGGCATCGGTTCGTTGTTGGTAGCGCTTAGCCCCTCGTTTAGCTTTTATTTGGCTGCACGCTTCATTCAAGCTCTTGGCGGCGGCGGCATCTTCATTATCGGCAACTCGCATATTTTAAGCACGGTTGAGCCGGCGAAGCAGGCCAAATATTTGGGGCTGTTAGGCGCGATGAACGGGGTGGCCGCTATATTGGGACCGAACATCGGTTCATTCTTGCTTGACGTAACAGGGAATTGGCATATTTTATTTCTCATCAACGTGCCGATTGCCATTGGATTGTTCATTTTGGCAATCATGCGGCTGGTGGAATCGTCTGATCCCAGTCCTGGCCGTTTGGATCTGGTGGGAACCGTCATTTTATCGTTTGCCATCTTGTCGCTTATGTATGGCTTGACAAACATCGAAATCGATTTCTGGACAAGCCTTGCCCAACCGGAAGTGTTCGGTTTTCTCGGTGCCGGAATCGGATTGTTTGTCGTTTTGTTCATGTATGAGGCCGCATTCGCGCGCAAGCAAAATGGCGATCCGATCTTACCATTGTATTTAATCAAGCAGCCCCGCTTCTTGCTGGTCCTTGTCATTGGTGCATTATCTGGCGGAATTTTGGCAGCGATGATTTTCATCCCTGGTTTCACAGAAAATGTACTGGGCATTCCGGCGGAAAAATCGGGTTACTGGATGACGCCGCTGGCACTGGCATCAGGTGTAGGTGCCGGATTGGGGGGTGCACTCGTATCGAAACGAGGTCCTGTATTTACGGTGATCATCTCTGGACTCCTCGCATCGGTCGGGTTTGCCTTGTTTCCTTTCTGGATTGAAACGAAATGGCAGTTTGTCATATCCAGCATGGTTGCCGGTATCGGAATCGGTGTCATCTTAGGCGCACCGTTAAACATTCTGGCGACAGAAGGGTTACGATCCAATAAAGGTTCGGCCCTTGCGTCCTTATCACTGCTTCGCCAGGTTGGCATGACCATAGCGCCAACCGTTTACGCAGGCTTTATTGCCCGCGGCTACAACAATATGGGGGAACTGTTCAAGACGGATTTTCCCGATATCCTGCAAGACAACATCGCCAAGGCCAACTTGTCACAGCAGGCACTTGGCGAGTTGGCGCAAATTGGACAGCGGATGGCTTCCGAAGCGGATTCATTCGACGCCAATCAATTGAATGAAATCATTCGCTCCATCCAAGATCCAGCATTAAAGGAAGTGATCCTGGCCAGTGTGTCGGAAGTGACAAAAAGGGCTGCAGAAATCGGTTACGGTGGGCTGTACGGGTCTGCGGCAGTGTTAAGTGTGCTCGTCATCCTCGTTTCGCTTATCTTGGCACCCTTGCGCAAAAAGGTTTCCGCATCAAGTCAATAAAACTACGATGGTACGCAGGCACTGCATATCAGCCTGAAAAGAGGCACCGCGATTGGATGCCTCTTCTTTTTTGTTTCTTTTCGAGGAGGCAGTTGAGCAGCTGTTGGACATACTATTCCCAAAAAGGGGGATAACGTATGGACGAGAAACAGCGACAGCGCGTCATCCGGGAATTGAACAGGTTTTTGCAAGGAAGGTATATGGGCATCCATCAATACGAGTACCTGATTTCACATGCCAAGGAGCCGAAAGTAAGGGAGCTGCTGCAAGAGTTCCAGCAACATGCCAAACTGGGCGCGCAGAAAATTGCCAAACGCATTCAGGATTTGGGCGGTCAGGCAGTAGATGGTGTGGGCGTTATGGGCGAGTTGAGGGAATGGATGCAAACATTTCGGGAGCCGCCGCAGAATTCAAGGGACATTCTGCATGACGCGCTGCTCGGTGAGAACAAATACGGCATTCACTTCTCGCACAGAATGGTAGCCGGTGACCTGGATGAGGAAAGCAAGCGAATTGTGGATACGGTGCTGGAGGAAGACCAAAAGCGCGTCGATCAGCTGAAGAAACATCTGCAGTTGTTACCAACTCCCTGACGTCAACATAAGCGGAGCAACCCCTATCACCGCGTCGATATCACCAGATGAACGAGGACTTCCACAAAGGAGGCGCCTTCCAAGGGGCGGCTCTTTTTTCTGCTTTCATTTGTCAAAAAATTTTGGATAGAATGAAGAAGAGTGGGACGTGAGGAGGATGGAGAGAAAATGCATGAACACCTGGTGAAATGGTTTACTCCATCGCAAGGACTGCCGGTATCCGGCCGGAGTTCCGTCCAGTACCGGGAGTATTCGCCGAGTCCGTCTTTACGGCCGCATATTGCCTGCTACTGGAGTGTGACAACACGTGCTGAAGATGACACAGGTGAATTCGACGACATTCTCGTCATCCCTGACGGATGTTTTGACTTCGTGTTTACCGTATCCCGTCATCGTACGGTTTCCGGACATCTGTCCGGGGTGATGGAGTCCGCCTTCACCATCTATCCGGGTCCTGACACCGCATGGTTTGGGGTCCGCTTTCGTCCGGGAGGAGCCGTGCCATTTCTTCGCTCGCCGCTGTCCCTGTATCGCGGCGGGAGCTCCCCGTCCCTGACCGAACTGTTCGGAGACGGTGCGCTGCGTCTGTTGGATCGGCTGGCGGACGCGGAGGACCTGCCGACACGGATTCGGGTGTTGGACGCGGCTTTGCAGCAGCGGCTTTCGGTTTCCCCTGACGAACCGTTCGATCCGCTCGTCGCCAACGTGTTGCATGAGATGTACCGCCATTCCGGGAATGTTCGGATTCATGAACTGGCCGCCCGCGAAGCGGTGAGCCCCCGGCAATTGTTGCGGCGGTTTGAAATGTGGACAGGCTGCAGCCCCAAACAGTTTTGTCGCGTCGTACGGTTTCAACGAGCCGTTGATTTGATCGCCAAAAGCACAGGCCAGATCCAGGGGGCTGACTTGGCGTATCAATGCGGGTATGCCGATCAGGCGCACTTTGTCCGGGATTTCAGCGCACTCGCGGGCATGTCTCCCGGACATTACATCAGGCGAGCGAGCATGTCCGATTTGTTCAATACGGACAGGTCATATCCGGCCTATCATCGTATTGAAACGAGTGAGGAGGCTGAGTTTGCCAATGAAACTGGATAACGTACGATTGCTGGTAACCCGTTTTGATGAGTGCTTTACCTTTTATCACGAAAAGCTGGGTTTCCCGGTCCTGTGGGGCGAATTGGGCGGGGGATATGCCAGTTTTGGCACGGCGGAAAGCCAATTCGCGATCTTCTCTCGCAGCGAAATGGCTGAGGCTGTAGGTACAGACCATCTCCCGGCCGCTTCGGATGCCCAGGATCAATTTGCGTTGATTGTGAGGGTGAACGATCTTGACGCAACCGCAGCCCGCTTAAAAGCGGAAGGCATCTCCATGATTACAGACGTTCAGGACCGTCCAGGCTGGGGAATTCGCACCGCACACCTGCGGGACCCGGATGGAAACCTGATTGAACTGATAGAATCGCTTCCCGCTGAATCGTGGGATGAAGGGCTTCGGAAAGCTGACGAAAAATACCAAAAACAGCAAACGTCATAAGGCGGTTGGGCTCAAATCCGGGAGGGTTTCGAAAGCCGAGACCGTCAGGAAAGAGGTGTCTCGCAGGGGGCACCTCTTTCCAATGTCATAGGGATTTGGGTAGAATAAAATTATAAGGAAAAAATAGGAATACAGTCGGCAATTAGATTATAAGGAGACTCCTTTCATGAGTGCAGTTAAACAAGGGCATCTATTTAAAAATAAATGGTTTGCGATATATTTTATCGCCTCATTTTTTTCCAAGATCGGAAGTCAAATCTACCTGTTTGCGTTGCCCTGGCTGTTGTTTGAAATGACCGGTTCCGTAGGTTGGATGAGTACGATGTGGGCAGTTGAAATGCTGCCTTTTGTCCTGGTCGGTCCATTCTTGGGGGTTTTCGTTGATCGATGGGATCGTCGAAAAGTATTGATCTGGTCCGATTTTGCCAGGATGATTTTGGTCTGCTTGATTCCCTTGTTGTATAAGGTGGGATTGCTGAATGTTATCTGGCTCTTTGTAATTGGGTTTTGTCTGTCGATCTTCATGATCATGTTTGATTTGGTGTCAGACTTTTCAGTCATTCCGCAATTGGTAGCAAGAGAACAACTTACCGCTGCAAACTCCTTGTATCGGTCAATGGACAATATCACGACCATGTTGGGACCGGTTATCGCAGGCGCGCTCGTGGGATTGGTCGGAACGGTCGAGTCGCTGTATATTGATGGTCTCTCGTATTTATTCACATTGATTGTCGTGACCATCCTGCCCATCACGCTGCAGAACGAAAAAGCCAGGACACGCATGACATGGCAAACCGTTTTCCTTGACATTAAGGAAGGGATCACGTTTTTATTCCGCTCGGAGATTCTTTGGGTGTTGGCCTTCATTGGAGGGCTCAGCAATTTGGCTGTCGGAGCACTGCACACGGTGATGAGATTTTATTTGGCAAACGAACTGCATAACGCTTTGTTGGTGGGAACGATGTATTCGGTTATTGGCATTATGACGACAATCGGGTCTGTTTGCGCGCCGCTGATATTAAAACGCATGCCGATCGGCCGAGCGATTATCCACGTCTCGAATGCAATGTTTATCGGCGGCTGCATCATGGTAATCCCGACAGGATGGTTCATGCCTTTGATCGGCTACGGCATTATTACCATGGCTGCAACGATTCGCGTCGTCTATACTTTTACGATCCGTCAGTTGGAAATACCAAATGAATTTATGGGACGGATTAATGCTGCATTTCGCATGATTTTAACGGTATCTTTCCCGTTATCGGCCTTGCTGCTTGGCGGGTTGGCCGATGCATACGGGACGAGGATCGCGTTCATGTGCACTGCCTTTATCTTGCTAATCGTGTCCATTTGTCTTGCACGTTCCAACGTTCGTGCGTATGAGATCAAAAGCAGTGAGGAAAGGAACACGACCTTAGAGAACACAATCTAAAGGTATAACTGGATGACAAATGGTTCTGTACTTGTCCAGCTTAAATGGGGGATGATTGCATTCAAAAAACACCGGAAGCAACATATTCATGGGTCAGGATGCATCACTGTTTATTCTTGATGCTCAAAAGTAGTTGGCAGGCAAAACAACATTCGCAAACAAACATACTCGCCTTACCCCTTGTCAGAAGCCGGGGTAAGGCTAGTTTTTTTGGGTGTTTTCAGCCTCTCGCAAGCAACTACCCATCATTACCAGCCCCCAAATGGAGAATCCCCATCAGTTTATAGTAGATATTTGCAACCATAGGTATCATAATAGAGTATGATGGTCGAATTTTGACGGTGTGTTCCGAGGTGGGGGGCCTTCCTTTTGTAATGTCTATGCAGGAGCGCCTACTCTTTTAAAAGGAAGGGGTATCATGAGCAATATCCAGAAGAAAACAGACGTTATCTTGATTGGTGCCGGAATCATGAGCGCGACTTTGGGAACATTGCTGAAAGAGTTAGCACCGGATTGGGAGATCAAAGTGTTTGAGAAACTCCCGGTCGCAGGTAATGAGAGCTCGAATGAATGGAATAATGCAGGGACGGGCCATGCTGCTCTTTGTGAGCTTAACTATACACCGGAAAAATCGGACGGGTCTGTCGATATTACCAAAGCGATTAAAATCAACGAACAATTTCATCTTTCCAAACAGTTTTGGTCTTATCTCGTCAAACGTAATCTGATTCGGAATCCGAAAGATTTTATCATGCCCATTCCCCATATGAGTTTCGTACAAGGGGAAAAAAATGTCGCGTTCTTGAAAAAACGTTTTGAAGCGCTGTCGAACATCCCGCTGTTTGAAGGAATGGAGTTTTCTGATGACCCGGCTACATTGCAGGAATGGTTCCCGCTGATCATGGAAGGCCGTACCGTGAATGAACCGATCGCGGCCACGAAAATTGACTCAGGAACGGATGTCAACTTTGGTGCGTTGACGCGCATGCTGTTTGAGCACTTGCAGAAGCAGCACGTCGAGATTCACTACAAGCATCACGTAAAGGATATTACACGTGCGAGCGACGGTTCGTGGAGTGTGAAGGTGCACGATCTCGACAGCGGTCAGATCGAAACCCATACGGCAAAATTCGTGTTTATCGGCGCAGGGGGCGGAAGCCTGCCGCTGCTGCAAAAAACGGGGATTCCGGAGGCAAAACACATTGGCGGTTTCCCGGTAAGCGGACTGTTCATGGTATGTAAAAATCCGGACGTGATCGCAAAGCACCATGCAAAAGTATACGGCAAGGCCAAGGTTGGCGCTCCACCGATGTCTGTTCCGCATCTGGATACCAGATATATTGAGACTCAAAAAACGCTGCTGTTTGGACCGTTTGCCGGCTTCTCACCCAAGTTTTTGAAAACGGGTTCTTATTTTGATCTGATCCGATCCGTAAAACCGGACAACGTCCTGACGATGCTGGCAGCAGGCGTAAAAGAAATGGCACTGACCAAGTATCTGATCCAGCAGGTTCTGTTGTCGAATGAACAGCGCATGGAAGAACTGCGCGAGTTTATTCCGACTGCCAACAGCGCAGATTGGGATATCGTGGTAGCGGGTCAACGTGTGCAGGTGATCAAGGACACCAAGGAAGGCGGCAAAGGCACCCTTCAATTCGGTACGGAAGTGGTTACGGCTGCTGACGGCTCGGTAGCTGCGCTGCTCGGGGCTTCTCCTGGTGCTTCTACGGTTGTTCATGTGATGCTGGAGGTATTGGAAAAATGCTTCCCGCAGCAAATGAATGAGTGGAGACGGAAAATAACCGAAATGATTCCGTCTTATGGGGTGTCGCTTGCAGATAACCCGCAACTGCTGCAAGAAATTCAAAAGTCGACCGAGCAGACGCTGGGTCTGGTCGAAAAAGAACTGGTCTACAGCTGAAAGTAGACGCAACAGACAAGCCATTGCCTATCTTCGAACTTTTAATCTGCTAAATTTCGCGCGGATTAAAGGTTCTTTTTTTTGTCGTCCGCCGCGACAGGCGGGCTTTTTTGTGCTGTGAGCACAATTTTTGCACATTCACGTGGGGTAAATTCGGTCTAACTGTACAAGCAGATTTGATGTAAAGTAGAACCATAGAGACGTACAATCAATCAGTAAGTGCAGCAATTTGTGCATGATTTTGTGCTAAAGGTGGCCGCCATGTTAGACAAAAGAACGATGCAAATGTTGCAACTTCTTGTGCAGTCTCGTCATTCCCTGTCCGTCAAGGAATTGATGGAGCATTTCTCGATCTCGCGACGAACGTTGTACTACGACATCCATAAAATCAATGAATGGCTTACAGAAGCAGGTCTGCCGCGAGTCCAGTACATCTATGCAAAAGGCTACTATTTGGATGAAAGCAGCAGACAGGCAGCAGCCCGGATCATCGGGGACAAGAAGCCGAATGTGTATGCCCTGCGACCGGAAGACAGGCAAATCTATTTGCTGTTGTATATACTTCTGGCAAATCAACGCATTACCACGCACGAGTGCATGGAGAAGACAGGTGTCAGCCGCAATACGATTCTGAACGATCTCAAAAAGGTCAGAGCAGAAGTGAAAAAGCACGGTTTGCGCCTCTCGTACTCCTACGCTTGCGGGTATAAAATTTCCGGCGATGAATTGACGATTCGCAATCTGATCAGTCACCATGTTCATTCCCTGCTGCATGAAGGTCAGGACTTGCTTTTGCAGGATCTCCATGATGATGATCACGACGTCCCGATTCCCGACATCATCATGCAGTGGTTGAACGATTGCGAAAAGCATTTGCAGGTCCAATTTGCCGAAGATACGGTGAAGTCACTTAGCTACCTTTTTACGTATTGCGTGCAGCGGGTGATGGGCGGAAATGCGATTGCTTTTCCGCAGAGGCGGATCAAGCGCATCATGGATACCATACATTACCAGGTTGTGCAGACTTTGGAGAAGGTCTTGCCGCTGCGGCTCCCGCAGGATGAAAAGTGTTATCTGGCCACACTGCTGTTAAGCGCAAAGGTGCACCGCTTCGGGAAATTGGCGGAAGCGTATGAAATCCCCGCGTTAAGACAGGCGATTACCGATATGGTTGATCTGTTTGAGATGCGGGCTTGTGTTGTATTTGATCAGCGTGTTCAGTTGGAACACAATTTGTATATTCACCTGCAGCCAGCCTATTATCGGTTTCTTTACGACATGGACGTCACCAACCCGTTGAAGGACGTGATCCTGCGCCAATACCGTGATATTTACGAACTTACGAAAAAAAGCATTTCCCCTTTGGAGAAGTTGGTCGGCAAATCCATCAGCGAAGATGAGATTGCCTATATCACGGTCCATTTTGGGGGATGGATGCGCCGGCAAGGTATCGCCGCAACCACCCTGAGGCGGGTGCTGCTGGTATGCGCAAACGGGGTCGGCACGTCGCGCATACTGGTACAGCAGTTGGACGGGTTGTTTTCCAACATCGATCTGCTCGGGCCGATCACTCTCAGGGAGTATGATGACTTTCGGGGAGACGTGGATTTGGTTGTGTCCACAACCAAAATTGCGAACCCGCGTCATCGGATCATCTTGGTGAACCCGATCTTAACAGATCGCGACAAGTTGCAGTTACTAAATGAGATGGAAGCGGTTACCCATCGTGCGCCCTCGCATATAACGGCGCAAACGATCGTCGATATTGTGAAAAAATATGCGGTCGTGGAAAACGAAGAACAGTTGGCAGAGGAAATCAGGCAAGTACTGCACCAGCAGAAACAGATCATGAGGGAGAGAAAGCCGATGCTCGACGAGTTGTTGCAAGAAGAATACATCCAGCTAAAAGACTCCGTGAGCGATTGGAAGGAAGCGATTCGTCTGGCAGCCGAGCCGCTCCTGAAAAGCCAGTCCATCACAGAAGCGTATGTGCAAGCGATGATTGCCAATGTAGAAGAAAATGGTCCCTATATCGTGATCGCACCCAGGGTGGCGCTGCCGCACGCGAGACCGGAGCAGGGGGTAAATCGAATCGGCATGAGTCTGCTTCGGTTGAAACAGCCGGTTTCATTTTCAAACACGCAGGAGCGTGATGCACAGCTCATCATCGTCCTGGCTGCCGTCGATAATGAGACCCATCTCAAAGCATTGGCCCAACTGTCGATGATGCTGTCGGAAGAAGACAATATCGACAGGATCATTCGTGCGCAAGACAAGGAAACCATTCTTCACTATATCTCAATGTATTCCAACAACAGGGGGACAGAAGCATGACAAAGATTCTGGTTGTATGCGGAAATGGATTGGGCAGCAGCTTTATCGTGGAGATGAATGTAAAGAAAATTCTGGGAGAAATGGGCATTCAGGCGGAAGTATCCCATACCGATCTGGCTACGAGCAAAACGGAACAGGCTGATGTGTATATGGGTTCAAAAGATATTGTCAGTCAATTGGAAAACGGCAAACGTTACGTGATTGGCCTGAAAAACATTCTGGACCAGAACGAAATCAAGGAAGCTTTACAACAATACTTCGCAAAGGAATGATGTATGGATGCTCGACTTGATCATGAAAGACATCCTGGGCTCACCGTCCATATTGGTAGGCTTGTTTGCCCTGATCGGGTTGCTGCTGCAGCGTAAAGGCGTGGCAGACGTCGTATCGGGAACCTTGAAAACCGTCATGGGCTTTTTGATCCTGTCAGGCGGTGCAGGAATCTTGGTTGGTGCACTGGGTTCTTTCGGGAGTATGTTCGACGAAGCGTTTCACATCCAGGGGGTTATTCCCAACAATGAGGCTATCGTAGCCCTGGCGCAGCAAACATTTGGCGCGGAAACGGCGTTGATCATGCTGTTTGGGATGATCGTCAACATCTTGCTTGCCCGCTTGACTCCTTTTAAATACATATTCTTAACCGGTCATCATACCATGTTTATGGCTTGTCTGATTGCCGTCATTTTATCTACGGGCGGTGTCAAAGGAGTCCCGTTGGTGGTCATTGGATCGCTGATTCTTGGCTCCGTGATGGTCCTGTCTCCTGCCATGCTGCAGCCGTTTATGCGGAAAATCACGGGGAACAATGACATTGCGATGGGGCACTTCGGTTCCATTGGTTACCTGGTGGCAGGCTATATCGGAAAAGTCGTCGGGAACCCGGAAAAATCGACAGAAGATATCAAAGTGCCAAAATCGCTCGGTTTCTTGCGGGATACATCGGTGTCCGTCTCGTTAACCATGACGGTCCTGTTTGTCGTCGTGGCCATTGCAGCGGGGCCGGCTTTTGTGGAAGAGAATTTGAGCGCTGGCCAGAACTATGTGGTGTATGCCATCATGCAGGCGATTACGTTTGCAGCAGGTGTGTACATTGTCATGGCAGGGGTGCGGATTTTGCTCGCGGAAATTGTGCCCGCATTTAAAGGGATCGCGGAAAAACTGGTGCCCAATGCCATTCCGGCACTGGATTGCCCAACGGTCTTTCCGTTCGCATCCAATGCGGTTGTCATCGGATTTTTCGTAAGCTTTATTGCGGGACTGATCTCCATGTTCCTGCTGCCCCTGTTCGGATTGAAAATCATTGTGCCGGGTCTTGTCCCGCACTTCTTTACAGGGGCTGCGGCCGGCGTGTTTGGCAATGCGACAGGCGGACGGCGCGGCGCCATCGCCGGGGCATTCGTCAACGGCCTCTTGATCAGCTTTTTGCCGGCGATGCTGCTGCCGGTGCTCGGCTCGCTGGGGGTTGAAGGAACCACGTTTGGTGATGCCGACTTCGGGTTTGTCGGGATTATCCTGGGCAAAGTAATGGCTCTGTTCAATTAATAAGATTTGACAAAACCCCTTTCCACCGTATGGAAGCGAACGTACGGCGGGAAGGGGTTTTCCATTCTGCTGATGCTCTCTAGTCTTGGGAGAAGAAGGTGAAGTTCAGTTCATCTTGCGAATGAGAGGTGATTGCTGATAGAAGCGTTTTTGTTACGTGTTCCACACGTTGATTTTCATAGAATTCAATATTCCAACTGCAATGGGCTTGTGCCACGTGAGACAGAAACACACCAATGATGGAACAGAGCTCATCTTTTTCCGCAGCATCAAGTGAATGCGGTGTTACAATATGGCATTTGATGTGGTTCTCTCGACTCTCTATGTCTTCATTCAGGTATGGATAATCCTCTTGAGAAGGGGGTCTGCGCAGATCCATAATCATTAATCTGCAGCGCTTCTCGTTGATTGTCAGGTCCCAGGCTTCTGCATCCTTGAATCGAAACACGCGCTCCATATCCCAGAAATTCACGATTGTGCATTCCGCCCCTTTCAGTGAGTCCGTACAAATCGTACTCTCCTCTGAAATTAACCTTTTCATTCGGCATGGCTCCAGTTGAGTAAACCATACGGCTTCACCCGTGCGAGATCCTCCAAAGGTCTCGCTGTATTTTTTTCGGAAAGAAAGGTACTGGCAAGTAACGGCTTGATTATTGACAGATGCAAATGAAAACCATTATCATTAACCTGTCTAAATGTGGCAGCGACAATCATGATTACGGAATGAATGGAAGTGGGTTTCACAAATGTCAGCAGCATCCAAACCAAAACCCCCCATGCAAACTCGGCCCGTTTTGGCTTTGTTCATTCTCTTCGGCGGGTTGATACTGCTTGTGCTTGGTTTGACCCTTTCGATTTCCGTTGGGACAGCTGACATTCACCTGCTGACAGTATGGGAAGCGCTCTTTCATTTTCAGTCAGATGTGACACAGCACCAAATCATTCAGGAGTTGCGATTGCCTCGGGCGTTGTGCGGAGCGCTGGTTGGCGCCGGTTTTGCCGTGGCGGGCGCGATCATGCAGGGGATGACCCGCAACCCGTTGGCAGACCCCGGCCTTCTCGGCGTGAATGCCGGTTCGGGCTTCGTGTTGGCGCTTTGTTTTGCATTGTGGCCCAGCCTGCCTTTTCCGTACGTGATCCTGTTCTCCTTCCTCGGCGCCGGTCTGGGGGCGGGGCTGGTGTATGGGATCGGTTCCCTGGCCAAAGGAGGATTGACTCCGGTCAGGCTGGCTTTGGCTGGCGCAGCCGTCAGCGCTCTGCTCGTGGCCCTCAGCGAAGGCGTGGCGATCTACTACCAGGTGGGGCAGGAACTGGCCTACTGGTACGCAGGCGGTGTAGCGGGAGCCACGTGGCTTCACATCAGGATCATGTTCCCGTGGATTGTGGCTGGTTTGGTCGCGGCCCTGATGCTTTCCCGTTCCATCACGGTGTTTAGTCTGGGAGAAGAAATGGCAGCCGGTTTGGGGCAGCGAACAGGTCGCGTCAAGCTTGCCGGTGCCGTGATCGTTTTAATCCTGGCGGGGGCGGCGGTGTCTACGGTCGGCATGATTGGCTTTATCGGTTTGGTTATCCCGCATGTGGCTCGTTTTTTGGTAGGCGTAGACTACCGGTGGATCATTCCGTGCTCTGCCGTGCTGGGCAGTGTGCTCATGGTGTTTGCCGATATTGGCGCGAGAATGATCAATCCGCCTTACGAAACGCCGGTAGGCGCCCTGATTGCCCTGCTCGGCGTGCCCTTTTTCCTCTGCTTGGCCCGCAGGGAAAGGAGGGAATTGGGATGAAAGCGATGGCAGGGTCCGTGGAAAACCGGCGAAAAATCCGTGCAGCCAAGGTTATGGCCGTGCTGGGCGTATTGATGTTTGCGTCGTTTCTCATCAGCATGAACACGGGGTTTATCAAACTCTCGCCGTGGGATGTCATGAAGACGCTGGCAGGCGCAGGCACCGAGAAACAGGAGCTTGTCTTGTTTGACTTTCGGCTGCCTCGTATCGTTCTTTCTGTGCTGGTGGGAGCGGGGTTGGCTGTCTCCGGGGCGATATTGCAGGGCGTTTCCCGGAATGCACTGGCTGATCCGGGCTTGTTGGGAATCAGCGCAGGGGCAGGCCTCGCGGTGATCCTGGTTATTTCCTTTTATCCGATGACGGAAGGCGCGCCTGTTTACCTGCTGCCGTTGTGTGCATTTGCAGGCGCTTCCCTGACTGCCGCACTCATCTACTCCCTGGCCTTCCGAAAGGGACAGGGTGTTGCGCCGACGCGGCTCATTCTGGTGGGGATTGCCGTTTCTGCGGGCATTAGCGCCGCCATGATCGTGCTTACGATCAAGCTGAATCCCGAAAAATTTCAGTTTGTTTCCGTGTGGCTGGCGGGCAGCATCTGGGGAGCGAACTGGCACTTTGTCCTGGCTTTGCTGCCCTGGCTCATCATCCTGCTTCCCTATGTCATGGTGAAAGCGCGGGTAATGGATATCCTGCGCTTGGGAGAACCGCTCGCGATTGGTCTTGGCACGTCCACGGAACGGGAACGGATCAGACTGCTTGCCGCAGCGGTCGGGTTAGCGGGCGCAAGCGTGTCGGTCGGAGGCGGCATCGGCTTTGTCGGTCTGATTGCGCCTCACCTGGCGCGGCGGCTGGTCGGTCCCCATCACCAGTATCTGATTCCTGCTTCCGCACTGACGGGAGGACTGCTGTTAATCGTGGCGGACACACTGGCTCGCTGGATTCTGCAGCCCTCGGAGATTCCCGTCGGCATTGTCGTGGCCGTTATTGGCGCACCGTACTTCATCTATTTGCTGATGAAGACCTGATGAATGGAGGCGTAAGTGTTTATGGGACGTCTGTATGCACAGCAGGTAGATATCGCCTATGGTGATCGCATCATTGTGGAACAGTTGAATCTGAGCATCCCTACGGGGAAAATCACGGCCCTGGTGGGTGCCAACGGTTCCGGGAAGTCTACGATCCTCAAGACGCTGGCGCGGATCATGAAGCCGAAAAACGGGGCTGTTTTCCTCGACGGCAAAGCGATTCACAGCCAGTCGACCAAGGAAGTGGCCAAACAGCTTGCCATTTTGCCGCAAAATCCAACGGCCCCCGACGGGCTTACCGTCTCCGAACTGGTTGGCTACGGGCGGTTTCCTCACCAGAGAGGATTGGGTTCGTTGACGCAGGAGGACAAGCGAATCATACAGTGGGCGATTGAGGTCACCGGCATCGTGGATTTTCATGACCGTCCGGTCGAACAACTGTCCGGCGGGCAGCGGCAGCGGGCATGGATCGCCATGGCGCTGGCCCAGCAGACCGATTTCTTGTTTCTCGATGAGCCGACGACGTTCCTGGACATGGCTCACCAGTTGGAAGTGCTCGAACTGCTGCACAAGCTGAATCAAGAGGAACAGCGCACGATTGTCATGGTGGTGCATGACCTGAACCATGCGGCGCGTTACGCCCAGCACATGATCGCGATCAAAAAGGGTAAGGTCGTATGCGAAGGCGCCCCCGATCAGGTGATGACGCATGACGTGCTGCGTGAAGTATTCGGGATCGAAGCGGATATTGTGCCCGACCCGCGAACAGGGGTGCCGCTGTGTCTGCCGTATGGGTTGGCGCATGCAGCGGTTGAACGAGCCCGTACGCATGAAAAAGGGGCATGAACCTGATTTTCAATCAAAACGAACACGGTAC
The DNA here is from genome assembly GCF_020923495.1 of Brevibacillus sedimenti. Taxonomy (GTDB): domain Bacteria; phylum Bacillota; class Bacilli; order Brevibacillales; family Brevibacillaceae; genus Brevibacillus; species Brevibacillus aydinogluensis. The sequence goes on along the minus strand of NZ_CP064048.1, from coordinate 1,047,894 downwards.
AAGCGATGGAGAACGGTTGGTCGCACCGTGTTTTTCTTTTTTGCTGCGGCTTGCCAGAACAGATGGTTCTGTCAAATGCTGACATCGGAAGGATCGGCGAGCACGCATTAACCGTCTGACGGCTTCCCCTGGACGAACCAGGGAGGACAGTGGCGATGGCCCGTCGCGGGAAAAGGAATTGACAGTGGTATCCATTCATGTTACCGTACCAGTATACGCAACGATAAAATTTTCTGAAAAGGAGGGGTGTCTGTCATGATCCGGAATTGGATTTCGTTTGATGCCGGTCACAATTCCATAGCTCATGATGTGACCTCCCTTCTGACGCCAAGAGCAGTACAGTGCACACGTATCATTTTTGCTGCATATGCGTAAGCAGGCGCAGGTCACGCACCCTCGTGGCATGCGATTTTCTTAACTTCAATCGTTGTGACAAGCACACCGCTCCCGAGTGGTGTGCTTTTTCGTCTTGACATGAGAAGAGGAGGGGAAACCACATGCTGTCGGTCATACAAAAGCTGGGATGGTTTTTCAGGCGCGAGTGGAAACGGTATACGCTTGCCGTGTCGCTGCTCATCTTTGCCGGCATCCTGGAGGTGATGCCGCCGATGATGGTGGGCCGTTCGATTGACGCCATTCAGCACGGGACGCTGACGTGGGAAGGGTTGACACGGACGCTGATCTTGCTGGGTGTAATCGCAGTGGCTGTTTACCTAATCACCTACGTGTGGATGTATCATCTGTTTGGAGGGGCCTTTGTGGTGGAGCGGCTGATGCGGTCCCGGCTGATGCGCCATTTTCTCAAGATGAGCCCGCCCTTTTTTGAACGGAACCGTACAGGTGACTTGATGGCCCGGGCAACGAACGACCTGCAGGCGATTTCGCAGACGGCCGGCTTTGGGATTTTGACGTTCATTGACTCCACGGTGTGGATGGCGACGCTCCTGGTGACGATGGTTTCGTTTGTCTCCTGGAAGCTGACGCTGGCGGCTGTATTGCCGATGCCGATCATGGCGGTGCTGATCAGTTTTTACGGGAAATGGATGCATGCGCGGTTTACGGCGGCGCAGGATGCGTTTGGCGAGATGAATGACGGCGTACTGGAGACGATCTCGGGCATTCGCGTAATCCGGGCGTACGTGCAGGAGCGGGCGGTAGAGAGGCATTTTGCCGATGTGACCCGGAACGTGCTGGAGAAGAATCTGGCCGTGGCCAGGATCGACGCCCTGTTCGAGCCGACGATCAAGATATTTGTCGGGGCCAGTTACCTGATCGGGCTTGGGTACGGGGCCTCCCTGGTCTTTCACAACGAATTGACGATCGGCGGTCTGGTGGCCTTCAACGTTTACCTGGGCATGCTGATTTGGCCGATGTTCGCGATCGGCGAGATGATTAACATCATGCAGCGCGGCAATGCCTCTCTGGATCGGGTCAGTGAGACGCTCAACTGTCCTCCTGACGTTCCCGAACCAAAGGAGACGATCGCGGTGGAACGTCCCGAACGAATCGAATTTAAGCACGTGACATTTCGGTATCCGACGTCTGCCGTCAACAATTTGGAGGACGTGACCTTTACCCTGGAAAAAGGACAGACGCTGGGGCTGGTGGGACGCACCGGCAGCGGCAAAACGACGCTCATCAAGCAATTGCTGCGGGAATATCCGCCGGGAGAAGGATTCATCACCATCTCCGGCATCCCGATCGAGCGGATTGACATGGATCAGCTGAAATCGTGGTACGGGTATGTGCCGCAGGAGCAGTTTTTGTTCTCAAGATCGGTGAGAAACAATATTCTTTTTGGCAGTGGCGGTGCGACAGCGGAGCAGTTGGACGAGGCGATCGCGGCGTCGGCGTTTCAAAAGGACTTGGCTTACCTGCCGCACGGGTTGGAAACGCTTGTCGGGGAAAAAGGCGTCGCGCTCTCGGGCGGACAGAAACAGCGGGTCTCCATCGCACGGGCGCTGATTAGCGATCCGCCCATTCTCATCCTGGACGATGCGATGTCGGCGGTGGACGCGCGGACAGAGGCGGAGATCATCGCCAACATCCGCCGGGCGCGTGCCGGCAAAACCACGATCATCGCGGCGCACCGGCTCTCCGCTGTTCAACACGCCGATCTCATCCTGGTGCTCGACGAAGGACGGATTGTGGAGCGGGGGACGCACGATCAGCTTATGAAACAAGACGGCTGGTACAAAGAGCAGTTTGAACGCCAGCAGGTGGAAGCAATACTGACCGGAAGCAGGGTGAACCAAACGTGAGTATGGAGAGGAAAACGTTTGATTTGGAGATGGACCGGACTGCTGGCAGCCTGGCCAAAACAGGCAGGCGGCTGATTCGATACGCACTGCATTTCAAGACCTCGCTGATCCTGGCGCTGCTCATGCTCGCCGTGGCCGTGGGCACGGATCTGGCCGGGCCGCTGATCGCCAAGCGGATGATCGATGTGCACATTTCCGGCATCGAGCAGCCCTGGTACGAAACGAAAGCGGAAGGGGCGTATGCGGTCGCGTACGGCGAAAAGCTGTACAAACGGGCGGACCGCTTTGCAGCAGACGAGCCGCGCGGTGCGGAGGTCAGGGTCCTGCAGGTGAACCGGGACTACTATTTTGTCGAAAGCCCGCTTGCTTTTGACGGTGATCGATCCATCACGGAAGACGGGCGCTTGCTGATTACAAATGGGGAGCAAAGGCAGACCTACGAAGCACGCAGGCTGACGGTCGGAGAGATGTATATGTTTTTCCGACCGGAGATGAACGGGCTGCTTCACCTCTGCCAGATCTATTTCGGGTTGGTCGTCTTGTCAGCGCTGTTCAGCTACGGTCAGCGATACCTGCTGCAGGCCACGGCCAACCGCATCATCCGCAAAATGCGGACGGACGTGTTTGCTCACATTCACCGGCTGCCGATCCGCTATTTTGACAATCTGCCGGCGGGGAAGGTCGTGTCGCGGATCACCAACGACACCGAGTCAATACGAGAGCTGTACGTGTCGGTATTGGCCAACTTTTTCACCGGTTCAATTTACATGATCGGGGTGTTTGCCGCGCTATTCGTGCTGGATGTCCGGTTGGCGGCAATCTGCCTGTTCATCGTGCCCGTGCTGGCGGTGTGGATGTATGTCTACCGGCTGTATGCCAAGCGGTACAACCGTGTCATTCGCTCCACCCTCAGCGAAATCAACGCCATGATCAACGAATCGATCCAGGGCATTGCGGTGATTAAGGCGTTTCGCCGGGAAAAACAGACAGAGCGGGAGTTTGAGGAGCACAATACCCGCCACTTCACGTACCGCAGCAAGCTGCTCAGCTTAAACGCCCTGACCGGCCACAATCTTGTCGGGTTGATTCGGACGATCGCCTTTGTGGCGCTGATCTGGTATTTTGGCGGTGTCTCCATCTCCGGAGTGGAGGGAGCGATCTCGCTTGGCGTGCTGTATGCGTTTGTCGATTATCTGAACCGGCTGTTTCAGCCGATTGTCGGTATTGTGAATCAGCTGCCCAACCTGGAGACCGCGCTTGTCTCCGCAGAGCGGGTATTCGTCTTGCTGGACGAGAAGGGCGAAGATGTCTCGGACGACAGGATGGAGCGGTTCAAGGGGAAAGTGACCTTCGAGGACGTCTGGTTTGCCTACAAGGATGACGAGTACGTGCTCAAGGGCATTTCGTTTGAGGCGATGCCGGGACAGACGGTGGCGCTGGTCGGACATACGGGGTCCGGGAAAAGCTCCATCCTGAACCTGCTTTTTCGTTTTTACGACGCTAGCCGCGGACGCATTGCCATCGACGATCGGGACATTTGCGAGATACCCCGTCAGACCCTGCGGGAGCACATGGGTATCGTACTGCAGGACCCGTTCCTGTTTACGGGAACGATCGCGTCCAACGTGTCGCTTGGTGATCCTGCCATCTCCCGGGAGCGGGTGGAACAGGTGCTGAGCGAGATTGGAGCGGATCGCCTGCTCAAGCATTTGCCCAACGGCATCGACGAGCCCGTAGTGGAAAAAGGCAGCACCCTGTCGGCGGGACAGCGGCAGCTCATCTCGTTTGCCCGCGCGCTTGCATTTGATCCCGCCATCCTGATCCTTGACGAAGCCACTTCCAACATTGACACGGAGACAGAAGCGATTATTCAAGAGGCGCTGGACGTGGTGAAACAGGGGCGGACGACGTTTATCATCGCCCATCGGCTGTCGACGATCAAACATGCCGATCTGATTCTCGTCCTGGACCGGGGCGAAATCGTGGAGCGGGGAGACCACGAGACGCTGATGAAGCTGGGCGGCCGCTATTATCACATGTATCAGCTGCAGCAGGGAGAGCGGGTGTCAATGGGCGAGAAGACAGGGACACTGTCTCCGGGCACGGTGTAAAAAACCTCCTTTATCAGGAGGTTTCTTGATCGTTTCTTGTCTTAGTGCTCGATCAGGCTATCCAACGGCACTGTCCGTTCTTTCTCCGGCTCACCCAGGGGATAGATGCGGGCCGTTTCGTTTTGCTCATCGACATGTTGGATGTAGACGGGAATGCCGTCGCAGGTCACGTTTGCCATGACGGGGGAAGCGGCAATTTCTTTTGCCCGTTGTACGTTCATCGTTTGCCCTCCTTGTCGTTGTTTCCAGTGATATTGTGTGCTCGCGAAGTTATCCATATGCGGACGCAAACGAGATCACATGGTAGAATAGACGGAGCATCTCTTGGGTGAAAGCGGGACGAATCATTCACATTCGCTGTATTTGCCGTATTCGGAGGAGAACAAATCATGTATCAAACGCACACGCTCCAAGAAAAATTGCGTCAGTTCCTGTCCGTGCTGCTGCCGATTCTGGTCTCGCAGTTGGCCCTGTTTTCCATGACCTTTTTTGATACGATCATGTCCGGCCACGCCGGTCCCGTCGACCTGGCGGGCGTGGCGATCGGATCGAGCATCTGGGTCCCGATCCAGTCAGGGCTGACCGGCATCCTGCTGGCGGTGACGCCGATGGTGGCCCAACTGGTGGGGGCGATGCGGAAGGATCAGGTGCCGTTTACAGTCATACAGGCGCTCTATTTGTCCGTCGTGATCGGCGTCGCTGTCATCCTGTGCGGTGCGCTGGTTCTTGAGCCGATTTTGAACAGCATGAGCCTGGAGACGGACGTACGCGAGATTGCCAGGCGATACCTGATTGCGCTGTCGTTTGGCATCGTCCCCATGTTTGTCTACACGGTGCTGCGCTGTTTTATCGACGCGCTCGGCATGACGCGGGTGACGATGATCATTACGCTGATTTCCCTGCCAATCAACGTCGCGTTGAACTACCTGCTCATTTTCGGGAAGTTCGGTTTTCCCCGGCTCGGGGGCGTCGGTGCGGGGGTGGCATCGGCCATCACCTATTGGTGCATCACCCTGATCAGCTTGTACGTGGTGCATCGCGTTCAGCCGTTTACCGAATACAGGATGTTTTCGCGGATGTTCCGCTTGTCCTTGCCGGCGTGGAAAGAACTGCTCCGGCTTGGCGTGCCGATCGGCTTCTCGATCTTTTTCGAGGTGAGCATTTTTGCCGCCGTCACGCTGCTGATGAGCCAATTCAACACGGTTACGATCGCGGCGCACCAGGCGGCGATGAACTTCGCTTCGTTTATTTACATGGTGCCGCTGAGCATCTCCATGTCGCTCACGATCGTGGTCGGGTTTGAAGTGGGGGCCAAACGATTCCGGGACGCCCGCCAGTACAGCTTTTTGGGCATCGGCATCGCCCTGATGATGGCGAGTTTGTTCGCCGTCGGGCTGTTCCTGTTTAGCCAACAGGTGGCCGGTTTTTACACGACCGACCCGGACGTGCTTCAGCTTACACAGCATTTCTTGATGTACTCCATTTTGTTTCTCTTGTCGGACGCAGTGGCTGCACCGATCCAGGGCATTCTGCGCGGGTACAAGGACGTGACGGTCCCGTTCGTCGCCGCGCTTGTCTCCTACTGGGTGATTGGCCTGCCGCTGGGCTATCTCTTGGCCAACTACACCTCCCTGGCCGCGTTCGGGTATTGGATTGGCCTGATCGCCGGACTGGCCGCAGGCGCCGTGTTTTTGTTCGGCCGGCTGCTCCTGATGCAGCGGCGGACGGTCAAAGCCGACGCAGCTGCTTGAGCGGCTGCGGCAGTTCAACACAGCAAGAAGCCGTGACACGAAGCGCGTCACGGCTTCTTTCATCACAGGCCCGGGCTGCTTTCCACCCGGCCGCGGGCAAACTGCCTGGTCTGTGCGTAGAGATAGAGCAAAAAGATCAGCAGCAGGCCCCCCTGTGCTACGATTGCAGCGGATACGCTGGCGCCGAAGTAGACGATGACGTAGTAGATGCCGGAGCCGACCAGCATCAGGATGTTTTCGACGAAATTTTGGATCGCAATCGTCTGCCCTGTACCGACGACCTTTTTGCCTTCTTCCTGCAGCACGGTGTTCATCGGGACGATAAACACCCCGCCCATGAAGCCGACCATTAGCAGGAACAGGATGGCGATCGCCGTGACGTGAAACCAGGGGAACAGCAGAATCCACAGGAACATGCCGAATCCGTAGACAACTGAACGGTAGAACCGGTTCAGCGGGATCAGCCGGGGCGCGAGAAACGCGCCAAAGATGATCCCGATCGAAGTGGTGGCCAGGATCAGCGAGACGGAAAAGCTCTCCGGATGGATGCCGAGCGCGGCGGGAATCCAGGCCAGCACCGCGACCCGCAGCACGGCTGAGCTCATCCAGAACGCGCCGGTGCCGATCAGGGAGAAGCTGGTCTTAGGCCGTCCCATCAACTGGCGAAAGTTGTGGAAGAACCGCCGCGCCTCCGTGCCGTAGCGAATCCGGGGATTGCCGTGGAGGCGCGGGATGAAAAACGTCAGCGCCACGGAACAGACGTACAGGACCATGCAGATCAGCGAGGAGATCAATGGGGGCGTCATTGAGGCGATCGCCCCTCCGCCGCCAATCCCGGTCAATATGGCGAAGATCGTGTACGCTTCGATTCGTGCGTTGGCGCGAAACAGCTCGTCTTCGCTATGCGTCAGCTCCGGCAGAATCCCGTACTTGGCCGGAGAGTAGACGACAGCGCCCACCCCGACCGTGAAGTAGCTGAGCATCAGCATCAGGATGCTGGTGTGGTCGGTCACCAGCAAGAGCAGGACGCCAAACGCCTTGATCAGGTTGCCGATCACCAGCACCACTGATTTGGGGTGCTTGTCGGCAAACGGTCCGACGACCGGGGCGAGGACGATGTACGGCAGGAAAAACGACATCGAGACAAGTGCGAGCATCGCGGGAGAAAAGCCGTTCTCCCGCAGCAGATTGGCGATCACGAACAAAATCATGTTGTCGGCAAATGCGGACAAAAACTGTGTGAAATACAGGGCTTGAAGCGGCTGCCATCTCGTCTTCACGACGCGTTCCTCCCTTGTTCGGCCAACTGTTTCAGCGCGACGTAATCGGTTTTGCCGCTGCCCAGGAGCGGCAGCTGTTTGATGACGTGCACGGCGGACGGCAGCAGCAGGGGAGAAAACTGCTTCTCCGCCAGGTACGCCCGCAGCCGGTCCGTGCGCACGGATTCGTCGGTCGTGTACAGCACGATTTTTTCGCCCCTGCGCGGGTCGCTGACGGCGATGGCGGCCAGCTCGGAGTGGCCGAAACACTGGGCGGCCAATTCTTCCACCAGGTTGAGCGAGACCATCTCGCCGGCGATTTTGGCGAAGCGTTTCAACCGCGACTGGATCGTGAGAAAGCCGTCGGCATCCTGTTCCACCAGATCGCCTGTCGGGTACCACTCGTCTGCCGGGACGAAGCCCTTGCCGTGGATCAGGTACCCTTTCATCACATTGGGCCCTTTGACCAGCAGATGACCGCCGCGGGCGATGCCCTCCACCGGCTCCAGACGGGATTGGATGCCAGGCAGCAGCCGTCCGACGGTGCCCGGCCTGTTGGCCAGCGGCGTATTGAGCGACAGGATCGGAGACGTCTCCGTCGCGCCGTAGCCTTCAAAAATCCGCACTCCGAATTTCTCCATCCACAATTGCCGTACATCCGGTTTCAGCTTCTCCGCACCGGCAAAGACGTAGCGGAGCGAATAGAAGTTGTAGGGATGGGCGGCTTTGCCGTACCCGGCCAGGAAGGTGGAAGTGCCGAACAGGATCGTCGCATTCTGGTCGTAGCACAGTTCGGAGATCACCTTGTAATGCAGCGGGCTGGGGTACAGGAAGACGGGGACCCCGGCGACGACTGGCAGCAGGGTGCCCGCCGTCAGCCCAAAGCTGTGAAACATCGGCAGCGCGTTGAAAATCTTGTCGCGGGCGGTGATGTCGATCACGCTGGTCACCTGTTTGATATTGGCGTACACATTGGTGTGTGTCAGGACAACGCCTTTCGGTTTGCTTTCGCTGCCGGAGGTGAACAGGATCAGTTCGTTGGCGCCTGCCTGCGACCGCTGGCGGGTCAGGTAGCGGTAAAGGGCAGTGAGCTTGTTGCCGGTGGTCGCGGAGGCTTTCACATCCTCCAGGTAGATGATCGCGACGCGCTCGGAAAGGCCCTGGATCAAATGCTCCAGTTTCCCTTTTTCGATAAACACGCGGGAGGTCAGGACGGTGTCGATGCCTGCCGTCTCGCAGCAGTCTACAAGCGACCGGATGCCGAGCGAGAAGTTCAGGATGGCGGGAGTGATCCCGACCCGGAACAGGGAGAGCAGGGTGACCAGATGACCGACCGAGTTGGGCAGGAGCACGCCGACGGACTGTTTGCCGGCCAGGAGCGTCTTCCACTTGTCGCCGAGCAGGTAGCTGGCGACCAGCAAGGTGCGATAGCTGACGGAGGTGGTCAGATCCTTGGCGATCACCTGCCGGGCACCGTGGATGCGGGATGCCTCCAGCGCCTCGTCGAACAGGTTGATGTCCTGCTTCATCCGCGCCTGGAACAGCTCAGTCTGCAGCGTGCGCAGGATAAAGTCGCTGGCCGCTGCCTTTTGCTCGCGCATCGATTCGTGTTCGTTTTTGTGCAAGGTGAACGGCGTGCCGACAGTAATGGTCACTTTGGGGAACCAGGCGATCCGCACTTTGCCTTTCAGATAGGAGAAGACCGACCGTTCCAGCCCCTGGATGATGACGGGATAGACGGGAGCACCGGTGCGCATGGCCAGGTAGCCGACGCCGCTGTAGATTTTCATCAGGCCGCCGGTGGTGGTAATCCGGCCTTCGGGGAAAATCACCAGCGATTCCCCGTTTTTGAGCACCCGCAGCATGTGACGGATCGAGTAGGGATTAAGCGGGTCGACTGTGACATGCTTGCGGAATCGAAGGAAAAATGAGAATCTTTTGGCAATTTCTGTGTTGGCGACAAATGTGGTGCTGGACGGCAAGACAAAGGCCAGCAGAACCGCGTCCAGGAGCGAGACGTGGTTGGGGATGATAATGCATGGCCGCGAGACGTCCAGTTTGTCGAGGCCCCGGAAGCGGGGGCGGAACCAGAGAACCAGGATCCACTTGACCAAATGATACATGAGTGCCATTTCGGACCACACCTTTACGAAAAAATAAGTGCTGTTAGCTTTCATTCTAAGGAGTGGCCCCGGCAAAAAAAGTACCAACTTTCATTGGTACCTGGTCATAACACCTGCTGGGGCATTGTGGAAACGCCTCAGATCATCTTTTTCTGTTTCGCTTTGGCGGCCGCTTCCTTGCTGGTTTTGACGCCCATTTTTTTTAAAATCCGGTTGATGTGATTTTTGATCGTCCGTCTGGTAATGTGCAGGGTTTGTTCAATCTGGGACTGGGTGCGGCCCTGGTCGATCAGCCGCAGGATGTCTTTCTCCGCCGGGGAGAGCAGCTTTTGGGCCTCATCCTGTTTCAAGCGCAGAAACTCGCTGCGCAATGCGGCGGCAGCGGTGGGGTGGATCGCCGATTGGCGGTGGTGGGCCGCCCGGATGGCATCGGGGATCTCGTCAAAGTTTGCCTTGCTGATGTAATTGACGGCACCTGCGGAAAAGGATTCCACAATCACGTCCTGCGCCGTCAGGGACGTCAGCATGATGATGCAGCAGTCTTCCCGCATGTCGGCGAAGGCAAGTGCGGTGTCGATGCCGTCGAGATTGTTGTCGCTCAAATTGATGTCCATCAGGACCACGTCGGCTTCGCAGTTTTTAAAGTGCTCGATCGCCTCTTCCCTGGACCCGGCTTCGCCGACGACAGTGATGTCGTCCTGCCGGTTGAGATAATCAGCCAGGCCTGTTCGCCAGGCCGGGTCGTCTTCCACGAGAAACACGCGAATTTTTTCCATGGTTGTTTACCCCCCTAGTGAGCCTCCGCTCTTCCGGCTCGCGCGACACGTCTGCGCGGGAAGAACAAAAACACGGTCGTACCTTGGTCCTTGACGCTGTATATCTCCATCATGCCCTGGAGCTTCTGCATTACGTTGTAGCAGTAGGACAGCCCCAGGCCGAAGTTTTGGCCGGTCTTCTTGGTGGAAAAAAACGGGTCAAACACGTAGGGCAGGTGCTCCTGGGCAATTCCCACGCCCGTGTCGGCCACCGCGATGACCAAATGTTTGTTGGACAAGAACAATTGCAGCGTGAGTGTGCCGCCCGCTTTCATCGCCTCCAGGGCATTCATGCAGAGGTTGGTGAGAATCTCCCGAAGCTGTACGCGATCACAAGTGAGCCGCAGTGTTTCGTCCAGCTCGGTGACGATCTGGACGTGCTGCTCGTCGGCACCAGGCTTTAGCGTGTGCAGCACCTGGGCAATCACTTCGCTGGGGTTCACCGTTTCCTCGCGCAGCACGATGTCCTGCAGTTGTCCCTGAATCCGGTTGGCCATATTTAATATATGCTGGGCCGATTGGGACAAAATCCGCGCGTCTTCCATCAGAGCCGGCTGGTTGGTCTCGGCGGCGCGGGTTTGGATCCGGTCGGCGTAGAGCAGAATTTTGCCCACTTCGTTCTTGATCGTGTGGTTGACGATCTGCGCCCCGGAGGTCATCGCCCGCAGCGTGCTGTCCAGGCGGCGCTTCTCCACGCGCAGCTTCACGCCGAGAAACCCGTACTTTATGCTGATGAACAGTATCAGAAAAAACTGAATTCCAACGACCAGGGTGTTGTACCGCCAGGCGTCGTACAGGTTTTGCGTCCGCATCACGTAGATCAGGATGAACACGAGCAGCAGGGGAATGATGACGAGTATGTTGGTAAACAGACGGCTCTTTTTGACGAGCGGGTCTTTTTCCTTTAGGTACAGCAGCACGAGCATCAGACTCGCTGCGATGAAATAGGGAAAGACCCAGGCGACCATGATCCAGTAGTTAAACGCCAGCACCGGGTAGATCGGCGTGATCGCCCACATGACCAGCGGGGGCACGAGGGCGGCGTACTGAATCAGCCGCTTCGTCTTGCGCGTGAACCAATCACCGGAGTGGACGGCAAACATGAGGTACGTGTACGGCAGCCCCACCTGACAGAGAAAGGAGGCACTTCGGCTGGTGAACAGCAGCAAAGCTGCCAGTGCCGGATAGCGGGCCGCATAGTCCTGCAACAGGGGAAACAGCGTCTCGTCGATCACGGCGGAGAAAAAGCCGCCTCCCCCGACAAACGCTGTAGCGCTCCCCCAGCGGGCGTAAGTGCTTTTCGGATCGGTGAAGAGGACAAATAACCCGAAGGCCCAGATGGCCAGCAAAATCAAGATCATCATTGCGAAAGTCTCCTGTCATTCGTCTATGCTTATTATACTGTAATGAAGTAGCGGGGGAGACGGAAGATTTCGGGCAGGCATGAAGAACAGAAACATGTGAAAAGGGGCGCGTTGGACATCATATACTGTGCATATTCCATAAAGGGGGAAGCGGCATGGCGTACAGAATCGAAAGGGATACCCTGGGAGAAATGAGAGTGCCTGCGGACAAACTGTGGGGGGCGCAGACGCAGCGCAGTTACCAGAACTTCCGAATCGGCACGGAACGGATGCCCCGGGAAATAATTCGGATGTTGGCCGTCTTGAAGAAAAGCGCTGCTTTGGTCAATCAGCGGCTGGGCAAACTGGACATCGAAAAGGCGAAGGCCATCGCGGCGGCGGCCGATGAGGTGCTGCAGGGGAGATGGGACGAGCATTTTCCCCTGGTGGTGTGGCAGACCGGCAGCGGCACGCAGTCCAACATGAACGTAAACGAAGTGATTGCCAACCGGGCCAACCAGCTGCTGGAGCAGCAGGGAAGTGCACTGCGGGTCCATCCCAATGACGATGTCAACATGTCGCAAAGCTCCAATGACACGTTTCCGACGGCGATGCACGTCGCCGCGCTGATTGCTGTCGAAGACCAGGTGCTGCCCGCCCTGGCCGCCCTTAAGGAAACGCTGCGCCAAAAGAGCGAGGCGTACCGGGACGTGATCAAGATTGGCCGCACCCATCTGCAGGATGCTACTCCGCTGACGTTGGGACAGGAGATCAGCGGCTGGCACCGCATGCTGGAAAAAAGCGAACGGATGATCACAGAGAGCGCGGAGTACCTCCGGGAGCTGGCGATCGGCGGTACGGCCGTCGGCACCGGCATCAACGCTCATCCCAGGTTCGGCGAAATGGTGGCGGAAGAGATCAGCAGGCTGACGGGGAAGCGATTTGTCTCCGCGGTCAACAAGTTCCACGCCTTGACCAGTCACGATGAGCTGGTTCATGTCCACGGCGCATTCAAGGCACTTGCCGCCGATTTGATGAAAATTGCCAATGACGTCAGATGGCTGGCCAGCGGTCCGCGCTCCGGCATCGGCGAGATCACGATTCCGGCCAATGAGCCGGGCAGTTCCATCATGCCCGGCAAGGTGAATCCGACGCAGAGCGAAGCGCTCACGATGGTCGTCTGCCAGGTGATGGGCAACGATGCGGCGATAGGGTTTGCCGCCAGCCAGGGGAACTTTGAACTGAACGTGTTCAAGCCGATGATCATATACAATTTCCTGCAATCGGCCCGGCTGCTGGCTGACGCCATGCGTTCGTTTGGAGACAACTGTGCAGTCGGCATCAAACCGAACCGGCCGGTGATTGAACGGAATCTGGAACGCTCGCTCATGCTGGTCACCGCGCTGAATCCGCACATCGGCTACGAAAAGGCGGCGACAATCGCAAAGCTGGCTCATCAGGAAGGGATCACGCTGCGGGAGGCGGCGGTTAAAAGCGGGCTGTTGTCGGCGGAGGAGTTCGACCGGATCGTTCGGCCGGAGAACATGATTCATCCGAAAGAATAGCAAGCAGGGGGCATTCCAGGTGCCCCCTTCGTTACGCCTTTTGAAACTCGACGATCACTTTGAACAGATCGCCGTCCAGCTCGATGGCCAGCCGCCCTCCCTGCAGTTCCATGATGCTTTTGGCGATGGCCAGTCCCAGACCGGAGCCCTCCGTGTGGCGCGATTGGTCGCCTCGTTTGAAGCGTTCAAACAGTTCGTCCGGGTCAAAATCAATCTCGTAGGCGGAAATGTTTTTCATCGTCAGCACGACGCTGTTCTCCTGTTCGGTCAGCGAAATGTAGACCCTGGTGTGGGGCAGCGCGTACTTCAGGACGTTGGTGATGAGATTTTCAAAGACTCGCCAGGTTTTTTTCCCGTCGGCCAGCGCGTGGATGTGCGGCTTTTCCGTCTGGACCCGGAATGTCAACGAGGATTCGGTAATGGCATCGTTAAACTCCGCCAGGGCCTGATTGAGCAGGGCGGCCACATTGACGCGCTCCATATGCAGCTCGACGGACCCGCTTGCCATTTTGGATGCTTCAAAGAGGTCGTCGATCAGCACCTTCAGCCTGTGGGTTTTGCGTTCCAGCACATCGATGTAGCTGCTGACCTCTTCCGGCGACAGATCGGGGCGTTTCAGCAGATTCACGTAGTTGATGATGGAAGTGAGCGGCGTTTTCAAATCGTGCGAAACGTTGCTGATCAGCTCCGTTTTGAGGCGCTCGCTCTTCATCTGACTTTCCAGGGCGTGGCGCAGTCCCAGCTTGATGTTGTTCAGGCAGCGGGCCAGATGGGCGAGATTCCCTTTGCCGCGCTCTGCGATGAGAGAATCCAGATTGCCGGCGGCCATTTCGTCCGCTCCCCGGAGAATGTTGTTCAGCAGGGCGACCCGGCTGAGGATGTACGGCAGCACGAATAGAAGGCACAGCAGCGTACAGCTTGCCCCCATCAAAAACAGCCGCTTCGATCCATAATAAAGGCTTGTCAGAACAAAACCCATGCCCGTCCCCAGGCCGATCGTCAGCACAAAGATGAGGCTGGCCTTGAAAAATACGGATCGATTGGCGAAGCTCCCAGCCAGTAGCGTGCGGAATTTGCGATACAAGCTGGACTCCCACTGCTGCCGAATGAGCGTGTGGTCGTTGATTAAACGCCATGCCTCGCTTGCGTTGATCCCCAGATAGGCGATGCATGCCGCCGTAAAGGAAAGCGTTGTCACATGTTTCAGGCCGATGGGAAAATAGAAGAACGATTCGTCCCTGACCCAGCTCAGTGTGACCAGCCCGACCGTGAGAACTGTCGCAACTCTTGCATCGAGGGGAACCCGCCGCAACAAGGAGGCGCATCTGTCGACAAGCGGGAAATCCCACGGACTGCGCTTCCGCAGATAAACGAAGAGTCCAACTGCCGCGATAACACTTACGACCAACAGGATACATTCGTTCAGCAGTCGCTCCCGTATGCCGAGCGCATAGGTGTAATCGTCTTGAAAACGTGAGTACCCCGCGGCTGCCTGGGGGATAATGAAATACCCTTCGAGATTGTTGGTGAGAAAGAATTCATTCGCCTGCTGTATCGACCAATTTTTCGGCGAAGCCAGCGGGAAATGAATCGAGTAAGCCGCCTTTTTTTGCAGGTCCCGGATGATGTTGAGGTCGGAGGAATGGTTGGTGTAGACTTTGCCCGTATTCCGATCCTTGATGTAGTATTTGATCGTGTCGCCTTGTGCGGCCAACGCGTTTTTCGCCTGTTCATATGCTCGATCCCGGGCCGCTTCCCATGACTTGATCTGCTCATCCATCTGCTGTTGAAGTTCCTGCTTCACTCGGGCCAGTTCCTGATCGCGCGCCTGCGCGAGTCTGCCGGCTTCGGCGTGATTGCCGCTGCGCTCTGCCTCCATGATGTCGGCTGCATATCGTCCTGCAATTTCCGCTTCTTTCTCCCGGAGATCGGCCGCAAACGTCTCGCGGATTTGCTCCGGCGTTTTGGTGCCCGCCTCTTCCGTTTCGATCAGATAGGGATCATTCTTCTCCTTGAAATGAACCATGATGGCCAGGTGAACGACCTCCGCCAGTTCCTGGTGAAAAGACGGGCTGCGAAAGTAGTAATCCTTGTCCAGGTATTCGCGGTGCCGAATCACATCTGCGGTCGCCAGCAAGGCCAGAGCCGACAGGTGGACAAGCAGGACCAGCGCGATGACCGGCCCGTATTTATTTTTCAATCTTGTAGCCAATGCCCCACACCACCTTGAGATATTGAGGTTCTTTCGGATTGATCTCGATTTTTTCGCGAATTCTTCTCACGTGCACGGCTACCGTGTTATCCGCGTTCAGGCACGGCTCCTTCCACACTTTTTCGTAAATCTCTTCGATCGAAAAGACCCTGCCCCGATTCTCCATCAATAGCTCCAAAATCTTGTATTCCGTAGGGGTAAGCCTTGTTTCCTCGCCGTCCACGTACACGGTTTTTTCCCGCTTGTTCAAGACGAGTCCCCGCACCCGGATTTCATCTTCACTGGCGATGTAGTTGCCCAGTTGGGTGTAACGCCTCAACTGCGATTTCACCCGGGCGACAAGCTCCAGCGGATTGAACGGTTTGGTCACGTAATCGTCGGCACCGACGGTCAGCCCCAGAATCTTGTCGGTGTCTTCCGATTTGGCCGACAGCATGATGATCGGGATGTTTTTGCTCTCCCGAATGGCAAACGTCGTTTTGATCCCGTCCATCTCCGGCATCATGATGTCCAGGATGATCAGATGAACCTCTTCCTGCTCCAAAACCGCCAGGGCCTCCTGCCCGTTTCCTGCTTTCAGCACACGGATGTCTTCGTTTTTCAGATAGATTTCGATTGCGTCCCGGATTTCCGCTTCGTCGTCCACGACCAGGACATTGTACGTTGGCATGATCATCACCCGTCTTGCTTGGTTAAATGTGTCGTGTACCTGAGCCACTTCTATCTTACCGAGAATGTTTTACAAATCACCTTGGGAAATCCTTACAAAATTCTTACGAAATGGTCCCAACCTTCCGCGTCGGCGGGGAGGCTGGCCTTCATTTTTCAATTTGTGTTAATCTTTTCGCATATTTTAACACGGAAAAAAGTAACAAAACATGTAGGGAGGGGAGAGCCCCTGCTTGACAGCCCGCAAAGCAAGATCGACAAGAGAAACTGACAAAACGGCTACAAGGGAGGAGAACGACAATGAAAAAATGGAAAAGCATGCTGATTGCAGGAACAGTGGCGGTTTCCCTGGCGGGAACGGGCTTGGCCGCTTATGTGACCGCCGCAGGTGCCCAACAGGCCCAACCAAGCGGCGACCGTCGCGGATAGCGCCGCAAAGCAGGAAGCCAAGAAAAAATTCGAATCCCGGCTGGATGAAATCATCGCGAGAGGGTACATCCGCATCGGAACCACCGGAGATTACAAGCCGTTTACATATCTCAACCCGAAAACAGGCCAATACGAAGGGTACGACATCGACGCGATGAAAGAGTTAGCAAAAGCCTGGGCGTGGAAGCCCGCTTTGTGCAAACTTCCTGGCCGACACTGATGAACGATCTGCTCGCCGACAAGTTTGACATTGCCGTGGGCGGCGTGACCCGCAACACCGACAGACAGAAAACTGCCCACTTGAGCGAGGGGTACGTGCAGTTCGGCAAAGTGCCGCTCATCCGCGCGGAAGACAAGGACAAGTACAAAACCATCGAGGACATCAACAAACCGAACATCCGCATCGGCGTCAACCCGGGTGGAACCAACGAAAGTTTCGTGCGTGAATATCTGCCGAATGCAAATGTAACCGTGGTGCAAAACAACCTCGACATCCCGGGTCTGGTGGCCAACGGCACCTACGACGTCATGATCACCGACACCTTTGAAGCGATTGTGTACGCGAAAAACGATGCGCGTCTGTACGCCGCCCGCGTGAACGATCCGTTCACCAAAAGCGAAAAAGCTTATATGATCCGGCGCGGCGACTTCATCTTCGCCAGCTACCTGGACGTATGGCTCGACGAAATGAAGCTGCAGGGCAAATTTGACGAGCTGTACAAAAAATGGGTCGAGTAGCACCCGGCTCCCATTACCATGACACGAAGAAAAGAGGGCATGTTCCATCGCGAGGAACATGCCCTCTTTTGTATGAAAAAACGGCCCGGATGATCGTGCCATCCGGGCCGTTTCTTTATCACATGCCTAGGGTTATTGTTTTTTACCCACCAGCACCGCGATATCGACGGTCACATAGGAAATGCCTGCATGAAGCGCCTTTTCCAGATTTTCTTCCGCCGTGCCCCAGGAGAGGGGCGTCATGTGAATCAGGTGCGTCAGGCTTGTTTGATCCAGCCGTTTGCCGCAGCGAATGTGAAAGGTCTGAACCAGGGGGAAGTGCGACCGGAAATGGCTGACCACATGGTCGTTGGAATAGGCATGCCGGTCTGTCTGCTCGTAGAACAGCGCTCGCAATTCCTGGAGGTAGTCGGGGCCGGGAACCACCTTGATCAGGAGACCGTCATCGCGAAGCATCCGGGTAAATTCCGTATAGTTGGACGGGGAGAGGATGTTCAGGATGACGTCGAACTGCTTGTCCGCGAAGGGACTACGCGCCAGATCGGCCACGCACCAGATCAGGCCGGGATACTCCTTCGCAGCGAGATGTATCCCGTCTTTGGAAAGATCCATGCCGACCCCCACGATCGCTCGTTCCGCCGTCATACCCAGGCTTGTTGTCAAACCAGCCAGGTGAGAGCCTTCCCCGCACCCGACCTCCAGTATGCGGAGGGTGCGGGTGTCTTTGGTTTCACGGCTGACGATGTCCCGGATCTGCTCGATTACTTCGTCAAAGAAACCGTTTCGGCACATCGCCTGTCTGGATTCGAACACTGCTTTGCCGTATTTCGACGGTCTTGCCGTTCGTGACAGCAAGTGAATATATCCGTGTTTGGAGAGGTCAAAGCAGTGACGGTTCGTACAGATCAAACTGTTGGACTCGTTCATATTCATGCCGGCGCTGCACAGGGGACACCTGAACATCTCACTGTGCTGCCGAAAGAGGCGGGCGGCCCGCTCGATTTTTTTCATGTGGTCCACCCCGCTTTAGGCACCCTCGGCCAGCGGTGCGGGTCCACATAATGTCGCATGGCATCATACGTGAGGGCCCACTGCGTTTCATTCAACGAGCAGATCGGCTCGTTCCGATCGATTCCCAGATTTCTCGTCAAACGCGTGATTTGGGGAACCGTGAATATGCCGCTCAAGGCCTCGCGCACGGGCATGTACGGAGAGCGCAGGGCATGCAGGGCCAGCCCCATAAAGCGGCGATGTTCCCCGATCGCCACAGGCGGCCTGCTTTTTCTGCTGATCAGCAAAATGGCCGCATTCACCCGAGGCGGAGGTGAAAAATGAACGGAAGAAACGGTTTGCACGAAGGTGATATCAAACCACATGCGCCAACCCAGAATCCGCGGGTTGGTGATCGGATCAGCCGTAAACCGGCGAGCCGCCCCGTATTCGACGATCGGCACGGCACGTTGGAACGGCATTGCCGGCTGATCCATCAGTTTTCCGAGAATGGGAGTCGTAATGGAAAAGGGGATGTTGGAAACCACCACGAACGGCTCCCTGGGCAGCGTACACTTCAGCACATCGTTTTCAATGATCCGTATATGGTCGGCTTCACCGCATTTCTTCCGCAGCTTTTCTGCGAATGCCGGGTCGTTCTCAATTGCCAGTACCCGCAACCCTTCCTGTGCCAGCGGCATCGTAATGGCACCGGTTCCGGCGCCAATGTCCAGCACAAGGGAGTGCGGCTTGGTTTCAGCGAGCTGGATCATGCGGCGAACCAGTCGTTTGCTGCAAATCAAATGTTGGCCGGAACTGTTGGGACCGTATTTGCCTGTCCCTTGCGTTCCTCGGCTCCCGTTTTTTTTGCGATATTCGGCTGTTTTTGGACACAAAAAAGCACCTCATTCATTCGTAATCGGGAATGAATAAAGGTACAGCACAAATAAACCCGACCCATTGTCAAATGTTGGCCGAGCCTACATGTTCTGTACCTTCCATTACCGAATCCGAATGAAATAGATGCCTGTGTAACGCAACATGTATGAGTGTCCTCCATCTTGGTTTTATCAGCCGCCAGGACAATTTGAATTATATCATTGCTTGAGTGTGCGGTTCAATCGTTGCCCGATTTTTCCGATACGGGCGGTCAGGGGGAAGCGCCACGGGAATCGCAACGCTCCCCGCATTTCGCCGGGCCTGGTCAGTTTTGGCTGTACCCGTTTGCCCGGAATTCAGCCCTGCGTAAAAACTGGACGGCCCGGTCAGGGAAGTCGGTAAAGACGCCGTCGACATCGGCAGTAAAGTAGAACAGGTCGAGCAGTTCTTCAAAGCTGGCCGCAAAGGCGGGGATTTGCCCGTCGTCCAGGCGGAACGTGTAGGGATGCACCTCCAGTCCGGCGGCGTGGGCTTCTTTGACCAGATTGGTGATGTTCAGGCGATCCCTCGTTGAATCTTCCCGGATGACCATCGGCCACCACGGCCCGACGCCGTCCGCGTACTCGGCGATCTTCTTCATTGCCCCTGGTTGAAACATCCAGTCGTAATCATAAGGGACGGCCTTGCCGTTTTGATAAACCATCGTTTCGTTCCAGTCGTTCACGGCCATCAACTGCACCAGCTTTACGTCCATCTGCAGCTTGGGGAGGAGCTCGTCGTGAATGCGCTTGGTTTCATTCGGGTCAAAACACTGCACGTAGACCTTGTCGTCGCGGCTGTCGTATCCGTACGATTTCAGCACCTTCAGCACGGCGAGACTGATGTCCTTGCCTTCATGCCGGTGGAACCACGGGGCTTTGATTTCCGGGTAAATACCGACGTTTCTGCCCGTGCTCTTGTTCAATCCCTGGATCAGCTCGATTTCTTCTTCCAGCGTACTGATCTGAAACGAGGATTTCCACATCGGAAAGCGCCCTTCGTAATTGGGAACCTGTGCACCGTTTTTGAGGTCGAAGCCTTCCGTCACACGCAGACGCTTGATTTCGTCCAGCGTAAAATCAATGACGTAATACCGTCCGTCCGCCCGCTTTCTGTCCGGATAGACCTCAGCCACGTTGGTCACCCTGTCCAGATAGTGGTCGTGCAGGATGACGAGCCTGTCATCCTTTGTCATGACGACGTCCTGTTCGATGTAATCAGCCCCCATGGCATATGCCATCGCCTTCGCTTCCAGCGTGTGCTCCGGCAGATAGCCGCTGGCGCCGCGATGGGCGATCACCAGCTTTTGTTCCTGGGCATGGCTGGTGCTGGTGTACCCCAGTCCGCAGCTCAACGTAAGAAGCAGCACGAGAGACGACAATACCTTTTTCATTCGCATTCCCCCTGTTTCAGTGTGTGTTGCCGGCAGCGGAGCATAAAAAAGATTCACATACTCCAACAAGCGTTTGACACGCAAGGGAATATTGTGAATCTCCGTCATCTCCGCCACAAATATTCAAAATATTTTGTTATTTAAAATATACAGGCGTAACCCCATGTTGTCAACCAGAAAATGCCAAGTCAGACTATTAACTTTTGTCAACAACTTAATGGACAAATGCCCACTTTCATTTTGTTGAGACCGGAATGTAAACGCTTTATATTTGTATTAGGAGTCGTACAATTAAATTTTGTCAACAATATAGAGAAAAAAGAAGGGGGATGCAGCAAGATGGAGAGCGGACTTCGCGTCTCTGTGCAGAAGTTTGGGCGTTTTTTAAGCGGCATGGTCATGCCCAACATTGGCGCGTTTATCGCCTGGGGCTTGATTACGGCGCTGTTTATTCCGACGGGCTGGCTGCCCAATGAACATATGGCCAAACTGGTTGGCCCGATGATTACCTATCTGCTGCCGCTGTTGATCGGTTACACGGGCGGCAAGATGATTCACGACGTGCGTGGTGGCGTCGTTGGTGCGGTCGCTACCATGGGTGTCGTCGTGGGTGCCGACATCCCGATGTTTCTGGGTGCCATGATCATGGGGCCGCTTGGCGGCTGGGTCATGAAAAAGCTGGACCAGTTGATCGAAGGGAAAGTGCGCTCCGGCTTTGAGATGCTGGTCAACAACTTCTCTGCCGGTATCGTCGGCGGGTTGTTGACGCTGCTGGCGTTCAACGCGATCGGGCCGGTCGTGGCCAGCTTGAGCAAAGCGCTTGCTTCCGGCGTACAAGCGATTGTGGATGCCGGACTGCTGCCCTTGGCCAGCATCCTGATCGAACCGGCCAAGATCCTGTTCCTGAACAACGCGATTAACCACGGCATTCTCAGCCCGATCGGACTGGATCAGGCGGCGAAGGCCGGACAGTCGATTTTCTTCCTGCTGGAGACCAACCCGGGACCGGGGCTTGGCATCCTGCTGGCCTACTGGCTGGTGGGCAGGGGCACGGCGAAACAATCGGCACCCGGTGCGGCGATCATCCACTTCCTGGGCGGCATTCACGAGATTTACTTCCCGTACATCCTGATGAATCCACGCCTGCTGCTGGCCGTCATCGGCGGCGGAATGACCGGAGTCTTTACCTTTACACTGTTAAATGCGGGCCTTGTGGCGCCGCCATCGCCGGGCAGCGTATTCGCCCTGAGCGCCATGGCACCCAAGGGCGGGCTGCTGCCGGTCCTGACCGGGGTCGTCGCGGCAACCGTCGTCTCCTTCCTCATCGCAGCGTTCCTGCTGAAAATGGGCGGGCAAGCTGAGAGTGAAGAAGAGCTGGAAAAAGCGACGGAAAAAATGCATCAGCTCAAAGGAAAAAAGCAAGAGGAAGCTCAAGCCGACACGGCGGTGGCGGAGAAAAAAGAAATCAAGAAGGTCGTCTTTTCCTGCGATGCCGGCATGGGTTCCAGCGCGATGGGGGCAGCGTCCCTGCGCAAGAAGTTCAAAGATGCAGGCATCGACATCACCGTCATCAATACGGCGATCAACGACATCCCGGACGACGCAGACATTGTCATCACGCACAAATCGCTGACGGAACGGGCCAAGTTGAAGGCACCAAATGCAGAACACATTTCCATCGACAACTTCCTGAACAGTCCGGAGTACGAGAAATTGGTCAAACGTTTAGGGTAAACGGAATCAACGCTAGTGCAAACTAGCGTTTTCCGGCTTTTTACAAAAGGGGATGGAACGATGAGTGTTTCCTCGAGACAACGGACGATCCTCGAGATGCTGCTGCAGGGCGGACCGGGGCTCACCGTGGGCGCGATCGCCGAGCGGATCGGGGTCAGCGCCCGGACGATCCACCGGGAACTGGACGCTCTGGAAGAGACGGTCCGCGAGCACGGCCTGCAGCTGGTGAGAAAGTCGGGGTTGGGCGTGGAGCTGCAAGGTTCGCCGGAGCAAAAGGAAGCGCTGCGCCTGGCGCTGTTTGACCTGACGACGACCGAGTACACCGCGGAAGAGCGGAAAGTGATCATTTTGTGCACGCTGCTGGAGGCGACAGAGCCGGTCAAGCTGATCTCGCTGGCGCTCGACCTGAAAGTGACGACGGCCACGATCAGTCATGACCTGGACGATCTGGAGGACGTGCTGGACAAATACGGTCTGTCGCTGGTGCGCAAGCGGGGCTATGGCGTGGAAATCCGAGGCTCCGAGTCGGCCAAGCGGCAGGCGATCAGCCGGCTGATCCTGGACCATTTGAATGAACACGAACTGATCGGGCTGATCAAGGAAAACATCCAGAACAAATCGCTGCGCGACATCGACTCCATCTCGGAGCGCCTGTTGGGGCTCGTCGACAAGGAAAAGCTGATCAAGGTGGAAAACGCCTTGAAGCGCCTGGATGACGACCTGCCGTACCCACTGGCGGACAGCGCCTACATCGGTCTGGTGATTCACCTCGCGCTCGCCGTCGAGCGGATCGAAAAGGGAGAGAACATCCACTTTGACGAACACACCTTGCACGAACTGCAGGGCACGCCGGAGTATGAGGCAGCGCAGAGAATCATGGAGCGGATGACGCACATCTTCCAGATGGACATTCCTGCCGCAGAAATCGGGTACATCACCATGCATCTGAGGGGAGCCAAACTGCGCAGCTCCCATGAGGACATCTACTGGCCGGGAAATGTGGAGCTGATGGCCAAGACACAGCGGTTTATCCGGCTCTGCGAAGATCGGCTCCAGATTCCTCTGCGGTATGACTCCTCCCTGTTTCACGGTCTGCTTACGCACATGGAGCCGGCGCTGTACCGGCTCAAGCGCCAGATGGAAATCCGCAATCCGATACTGGAGCAGATCCGGGACAATTACCCGGAATTGTTCCAGGTTGTCCGGGAGGCAGTCTCGAAGGTGTTTCCCGAGCTGCATGTGCCGGATGAAGAGATCGGCTACCTGGTGATGCACATTGGCGCGGCCGTGGAACGGACGTCACAGACGCATCGGCGCTATCGGGCGCTGGTCGTCTGCTCCAGCGGGATCGGCTCTTCCAAGATTCTGGCCACCCGGATCAAAAAAGAGATTCCGGAGATCGTCAGCCTGCAGAATCTTTCGTTGTTCGAGGTGGGGCGCATCCCCAAAAGCGAATATGACGTCATCATTTCCACCATCCCCTTGCCGATGGACCCAAGCGAGTACGTGGTGGTCAGCCCGCTGCTGCCAAAGGAGGACATCCAGAAGATCGCCTACCATCTGCACAACCTTAGTCGCTCGCGCGCATCGCGCGCCGCAGTGGCCGTTCGTGCGGACGGGGAAGGACCAAAGCAGCGCTTGAATGCGATGCACCAGTACGCCGGACATGCCGTTCAACTCCTCGACGGGTTTCAACTGCGGCGGCTGGAAGATCACAGCGATGACATCCGGGTGCTTCTGGATCAAATTTGCGGTGATTTGGTCCAGCTTGGCGTGATCCGGGAAGCCGAGCCGGTCGTCCGGCAGCTCCTGCAGCGGGAAAGACTGGGCGGTTTGGGCATTCCGGGCACGACGCTGGCGCTGTTTCACGGCAAATACGAACAGGTCGTCCGGCCGTCGTTTACCGTGCATGTGCTTCGCCAGCCGATCCTGCTGAAGTCGATGGACGAGCGGGAGATGCCGATCCATACCCTGCTGATGCTCCTGGGGCCAAGGGATGTGGCAAAAGAAGGGTTGGAAGTGCTGAGCGAGGTCAGCTCTCTTTTGATCGAGGACGAGATGATCGACGCGCTGGAAGCGGGCGACCGGCAGCGGATCGCCGACTGTCTGGCAGAAGGACTCTATCAGTTTTGTCGAAAAAAAACAGGAATGGAGAGAACGCAATCATGAGTATGGCAACCAAAGTAGTATCCAAAGAAAAAATCATGCTGAATGCAAAAGTGGCTGACAAGACGGAAGCCATCCGCCTGGCTGGCGAGCTGCTGGTGAAGGCGGGTCACGTCACGCCGGACTATGTGGACAAGATGCTCGAGCGGGAAGAGATTGTGACCACCTATATCGGAAGCGGCGTGGCCATCCCGCACGGCACCAACGAATCCAAAGAGTCCATTCGCTCGACCGGCATCTCCGTCGTGCAGATTCCGGACGGCGTCGATTTTGGGGAAGGAAACACGGCGTATCTGCTGATCGGGATTGCCGCAGTCGGTGACGAACACCTGGAACTTCTGTCCAACATCGCGGTAATTTGCTCCGACGAGGCCAATGTCAACCGTGTTGTTCACGCGAAAACGGCAGAAGAGATTATCACGCTGTTTGAAGAGGGGATGTAATCATGCTGGCTGTTCATTTTGGAGCGGGGAACATCGGAAGAGGCTTTATCGGTCAACTGCTGCACCAGGCTGGGTACGAGGTCTGCTTCATTGATGTCAATCAGGAGCTGGTCGATGAGATCAACAGCCGCAAAGCGTACTCGGTGCAACTGGCGATGGAAGGAACACCGGTTTCCGTCGTGGAAGGTGTCCGCGCCATTCACGGCCAGGATACGGAGGCTGTCGCCGAGGCGATCGCAAAGGCCGATCTGGTCACCACGGCTGTGGGGCCCAATGTGCTGCCCCATATCGCTCCTGTCATCGCGGCGGGCATTACCCGGCGGATCGCACAATCCGATCGGCCGCTGAACGTCATCGCGTGCGAAAACATGATCGGCGGCAGTGAGCAGCTGAAAACCCACGTGTTCGCAAAGCTGGATGAAATAACCCGGGAAAAGGCACAGGAGCTGGTCGGCTTCCCCAACGCTGCCGTCGACCGCATCGTGCCGCTGCAAAAACACGAAGACAAGCTGCTGGTGACAGTGGAGCCGTTTTTCGAATGGGCTGTCGATCAATCGCGCATCATCGGGGACATCCCGCAAATCGAAGGTGTCACGTATGTAAATGACTTGACCCCCTACATTGAGAGAAAGTTGTATACTGTAAATACGGGGCATGCAGTAATTGCCTATCTGGGCTATCAAATGGGGTATGCCGCCATTGATGAAGCGATTCGGGACGACGAGATTCTTCGCGCGACGCGGCAGGCCCTGCAGGAGACAGGAGCGCTTCTGGTCGCCAAACACGGCTTTGACAAGGGTCAGCATGAGGCGTACGTGGAAAAGATTCTTGGCCGTTTTGCCAACCCGTACATCACCGACCAGGTGACGCGCGTGGGACGTTCGCCCATTCGCAAACTGGCGCCGCAAGACCGGCTGGTTGGTCCGGCAATGCAGTGCTTCGATTACGGAATCGTGCCGGAGCACCTGGGGCTGGGGATCGCAGCCGCGCTGCTGTTTGATTTCCGGGAAGATCCCGAGGCGGTCCAATTGACGGAAGAGATCAAGCAGTTCGGACTGGAACACGTTCTCAAGACGTATACCGGCATTCGCGTGAATCACGCCCTCTTTTCCATCGTGATGAACCACGCCCGGGAGTTGCAGGCCAGAAGAAAGACAAACTAAGAGAGGAGGAGAGGGCAAGTGTCCAAAACAATTGTAGGCGTTGCCGCATCGTCCGGTGTGGCGATTGGCAAGGCGTTTGTGCTCACCAATCCCCACCTGCAAATCGAAACGGTCTCGATCGAGGACCCGTCGAGCGAAATCAAACGGTTGACGGATGCTCTGGAACAGGCGAAGGCAGAACTGCAGGAGATCAGCGAGCGCGCAGAAAGGGAAATGGGGCCGGACAAGGCGGCCATTTTCCAAGCCCATCTCCTGGTCCTGGAAGATCCAGAACTGGTGGAGACGGTGAAGGGAAAAATTGCTGCGGAAAAAGTAAATGCGGAGAGCGCGCTGCATGAGACGGCGCAGATGTTCATCGAGCTGTTTGAGCAGATGGACAACGAGTACATGAAAGAGCGGGCGGCGGATATTCGCGACGTGACCAAGCGAGTACTCAGCCATTTGCTGGGCGTAAAGTTTGCGGCGCCGAGCGATCTGGCGGAAGAGGTAATTATCGTGGCGGAGGACCTGACGCCGTCGGATACCGCCCAATTGGATCGCCGCTATGTCAAAGGCTTTGTCACGGACATCGGAGGCCGTACCTCCCACTCCGCCATCATGGCCCGCTCGTTGGAAATCCCTGCGGTGGTAGGGACGAAGGACGTAACCAAGGAAGCAGCAGCCGGGGTGACGATCATTCTGGACGGGCATGAAGGACTTGTCATCATCGACCCCACGCCGGAAGAGATCGAAACATACCGGAAGAAACAGGCTGAGTACGAGCGGCAAAAGAGCGAGCTGGCCAAACTGGTTCATACCGCTACCACCAGCCAGGACGGCGTTCACGTCGAGCTGGCCGCCAACATCGGCAGTGTGCAGGATCTGGCCGGTGCTCTGGAGAACGGAGCGGAAGGCGTCGGGCTGTTCCGCACGGAATTCCTCTACATGGGGCGGGATGATTTCCCGTCGGAGGACGAGCAGTTCCAGGCCTACAAGCAGGTGCTGGAGCAAATGGGTGAAAAGCCCGTCGTGATCCGCACCCTTGACATCGGCGGGGACAAGCATTTGTCCTACATGAACCTGCCGCAAGAGATGAACCCGTTCCTGGGATTCCGCGCCATTCGCCTCTGCCTGGAGCAGCAGGACCTGTTCCGGACACAGCTTCGCGCTCTGCTGCGGGCAAGCGCTTACGGCAATCTGAAAATCATGTTCCCGATGATTGCCACCCTGGAAGAGTTCCGGCAGGCCAAAGCGGTGCTGGAAGAAGAGAAACAAGCCCTGCTTGAAAAGGGCATCGCCGTATCGGAACAGCTGGAAGTGGGCATCATGATCGAGATTCCGGCGGCAGCGATGATCGCCGATCTGTTTGCCAAGGAAGTGGACTTTTTCAGCATCGGCACCAACGATCTGATTCAGTACACGATGGCGGCCGACCGGATGAACGAGCGCGTCTCCTACCTGTACCAGCCCTATCATCCCGCTGTGCTGCGCCTGATCCACCGCGTCATCCAGGCAGCTCATGCGGAAGGCAAGTGGGTCGGCATGTGCGGCGAAATGGCCGGCGATCCAGTGGCCATCCCGATTCTGCTGGGCATGGGACTGGACGAGTTCAGCATGAGCGCCGGCAGCATCCTGCCCGCACGCTATCAGATCAGCCGCTTGTCCAAGGAGGCAGCGGCGGCTTACACGGACACCATCTTGTCGATGAGCACGTCGCAAGAAGTGGAAGCATTTGTTCGCAAAACCTTTGCAGGAAACAGCATGTAAGGAAGGTGTACATTCATGATCGAAAAGAAAGTGGTCGTCGAGCTGCCGCACGGTCTGCACGCGAGACCGGCAGCCAATTTTGTGCGTCTGGCATCGTCCTTTGCCAGTGAGATCAAGATTGTCAAAAACGAAAAAACAGCCAACGGAAAAAGCATCATGGGCATTATGTCCATGGCGGTCGCCAAAGGCGAGGAAATTACGCTGATTGCCGACGGTGCCGACGAAGCGGAAGCTATCGCGGCTCTGGAGAAGGCGCTGAAGGAAGAGGCGTAACTGCATCTGCCGGTTACGGCCTAGCGAACACTCTGTCCGGTGAGGACAGGGTGTTCTTTTGTTGTCGTGGTGGGAGTAATTTCCTTGCCGCGACATATATGTTGGCAGGGTTTCATTTTGAAAGTTTTGTGATAAACTATCTTTTGTATTAACTTTTGATATATTCATATATTCAGGCTGTGGGGTGATTGGTCTAGTGTCGTTCCTTTTTGAATTATCAGAAAAAATGATTGCGGTAACAAACGATTTGCTCTGGTCCAAGATTTTGATCGCCTTGTTGATTGTGGTAGGCATCTATTTTACTTTACGTACAAAGTTTGTACAGTTCCGATTGGCGGGCGAAATGTTCCGTCTCCTCGGAGAAGGCGCAACGGACAAGAAAAAGGGGAGCATCTCGTCCTTTCAAGCATTCTGTATCAGCACCGCATCCCGGGTCGGGACCGGGAATCTCGCTGGTGTGGCCATGGCGATTTCCGTCGGCGGCCCCGGTGCGGTGTTCTGGATGTGGCTGATCGCCCTGATCGGTTCGGCGTCCGCCTTTGTGGAAAGCACGTTGGCGCAAATTTATAAAGTGAAAGATAAAGACGGCTTCCGCGGCGGCCCTGCCTACTACATGGAAAAAGGGCTGAAAAAGCGCTGGATGGGCATTCTGTTCGCCATACTGATCACGTTCTGCTTTGGTCTCGTCTTCAATGCCGTGCAGGCCAACACGATTTCGCAGGCGTTTCAGACGGCGTATGGCGTTCCTCCTGTCGTGATGGGGCTGATTCTGGCGGCCATTACGGGCTTCATCGTCTTTGGCGGTGTCAAGCGTGTGGCAAAAGTCGCCGAATTCCTCGTCCCGTTCATGGCGGGCGCGTACGTCCTGGTGGCGCTGTACGTGGTCGTGACCAACATCACCCAACTGCCGGGCGTTCTGCTCCTGATCGTCAAATCTGCGTTCGGCCTGGAACAGGTTGCCGGCGGCGGAATGGGCGCTGCGCTGATGCAGGGAATCAAGCGCGGTCTCTTCTCCAATGAGGCGGGGATGGGGAGCGCGGCCAATGCTGCGGCCACCGCTGATGTGACCCACCCGGCCAAACAAGGGCTGATTCAAGCGCTGGGCGTGTTTGTCGACACGCTGGTGGTTTGCAGCGCGACGGCGTTTATCGTGCTTCTGTCCGGCATGTACACGACAGAGGGGCTGGACGGCATCGCTCTGACGCAAGCGGCGCTCAGTACGCATGTGGGCGCATGGGCGAGTGTGTTTGTCGCTTTAATCGTATTCCTGTTTGCCTTCAGTTCGGTCATCGGCAACTACTATTACGGGGAGACCAACATCGAGTTCATCAAGACCGACAAAACCTGGTTGACACTCTACCGCCTGGCTGTGGTCGGCATGGTGATGTTTGGGGCCGTGGCGAAAATCAGCATCGTCTGGGATCTGGCCGACCTGTTTATGGCGTTCATGGCGCTGTTGAATCTCGTTGCGATCGCGTTGTTGGGAAAAGTCGCGTTCGCCGCATTGAACGATTATACGAAACAATTGAAGTCCGGTCAAAATCCGGTTTTCCGTGCCAGCAACATTCCTGGGCTGTCTGAGGTGGAATGCTGGCAGGAAGACAAGGCAAAGAACACGATGGCGTCGTAACAGCCGGATAAGTGAAAGAAAAAAGCGGGAGCAATCCCGCTTTTTTCGTGTTCATACAGCTTGTTTATTTACAGAAAAATAAATATATTTTAACTTTGTTGCTTTCTATTTACTCCAAAAAATGGTATGTGATAATTTAAGTGTAACCATTTTACAAAATTTATAAATTTATGGAGGGGATTGAAAATGAGAAAAAAATTGGTTAGTACTGTGTTTTTGTGTGCTGTCATGGCTACCGGTGCTGTATCTGCAGCAACTTCTTCTACGACGCTCAGCAACACTCAAGATGTTGCCACAGGAAGCCTAATTTACCAAGGAAGCGGTAATGGAAAACTTAAAGGAAATCTCACTAAAGGTTCAGATATGTACTCCAAAGCAAGAATGGTACACAAGATGTGGCCAGATGAGACAATAGCATCTCTTAAACTCACTTCTTCTGCACCGAGTAAAAGTATAAACGTAACTTTGTCTAGTGCAGATAATGCTTACTATGTGCAATTGGAGCAAATCAGTGGCGGCGCAGAAGGAAACGGAAGTTTGACAAACTAACAGTTACGGAAAAAAATGGAGGTATCTCTTTCATATAGAGATACCTCCATAGTTGTAAGAGGAAGGCGGTTGTGGGTGTGCGATTATTCACGGCAATAGTCCGGATGGAAGTAAGGCTTTTTTTGCGAGGATTCTGGTTGTGGGCTGTGATTGCAGCGTTACTGGCGTATCTTTCATTCGGATACCATGTTTTTTTTGAAAAGGATATGCTGGGGGCGGGACAGCTTCTCCAGGCATCCTCGTTTATCGTGATGGGATGTGCGCTGGTGGGAATGATTTCGGGGATCATCATGGCCCAGCGCGAACAGGCAGCCCGGTTTGAAGAGGTGCTGGAGGCATTGCCGGGCAATACGGTGCGCGCCTTTGGCAAAATGACAGCGTGGGCAATCATTGTGAGTATGGTCATGTGCATGGCGATTGCCTATGTGCTTGCTTTATACATCATGTCAGGCAGCCAGCTGATTTTGTATTGGAAGATGACGGTCAGCTACATGCTGCTTTATTGGGGGGTTACGTTACTGTCAGGAGGAATCCTGGGCTATGCCTTGGAAAGATTGATCGGCTCGTATTGGACATATCCGGTCGTATTTGTCATTTGGATCCTGACCAGCCCCTATAACACCTTATTGCTGCCCAGGCGCATTGCTCCTGTGTTTAATCAGGGAGAGCTTGATCCGAACGCGACGTATAATGACTTCCAGGGTCTTGCTGTCACCAGTGAAGCGTTTTTTCGGCATCTCCTATTGCTGCTGCTGGCCGGTGCGCTGTTTTTCCTGGCGGCCCTGTATCGTCGCTTACGGGAACTGCCGCATCTGGAAAAGCGGATCTATCAGGGAATGGCGGTGGTGCTGCTCATTTCCGGCTTGAGTGTGATCCCGCTTGCCAATCAACAGTCCATGCTAGATGTAGACAAGCTGTTTGAATTAAACGAAAAGGATTGGGATTTCTATAAAAATCAAAAGCGGCATCTGGATAGTCCGGCAGCGTTTCAGGTACAGAAATACAAGATCGCGCTTACTCATGATCAGGACAGGATTACATATGTTGCTGACGTGCTGCTTGACCTCTCTGATTATCGTCAGGAATGGATGGACTTTACCCTGTATCACGGCTTGCAGGTGAAGCGGGTGACGGCAGGCGGGCACGATGTGGAGTGGCGGCAGGCAGGAGACCAGGTCTTGGTACGTCAAAATCCCGCAGTACAATCGCTTGCGCTTACGTTTGAGATTAGCGGAAATACGGGATACAAAAATCCGATTGACCACCATACGTTTTATCTCAGTTCATCTTTCCCCTGGTATCCGATTCCCGGGAACTATACCATTGGGGAAATCAATCCTGAGCGGAACCTCCAGATGAAAAACCTGGAGCTTCCGTATGAAGTTCATTTTGAAGTGACCGTAACCGAAACCCAGCAAGTGTACAGCAACCTGCCGCAGAAGAAGCACAACCAGTTTGCAGGGACGGCACGGGGCGCAACCTTGGTGCTGGGAAGGATGCTGGAGACATATGCAGATGGGTATCGCATCGTGGGTCCTCCTGATTTGCTCATGCAGGCGCCGCGGGTGATTCCTGCCCTCAGAAAAGAGGTAGCGAAGATGAGTCACGCTCTGGGACAACAAGAGCCCGTCCTGCCCAAGCAGATTTTTCTGGTTCCCATTTCTTGGGAGGTAAATGTTCATGCTATGGAGGTCACATCGGATCAGCTGTTGTTGGATGCAAAAGCCTTTCGAGTATTTATTGACTCGCCAGAAGCGCACTTTGCCTCTGCACGAGAGGTCTTTCTAGCCTTTTTTTGGCACAATCAGTATCGGGAAGTGGATGGGATCGCCCCCATTTTTCTTGCTGCATTATATGACCACCTCCATTCAGTGGATAAAAAAAGGTCGCATCTGACCTGGATAGCCGAGCTCGATTACCCACCTGAATACAGCGAGATGGTGAAGGCGAAAGAACTGGCCAAACAATATATCCAGCTGGCTGAGAAGCAGCGGGATGAACTGATGGACAAGCTGCCTGACTGGTACGATGCGGTCACCAAAGGCAATGTCGGATTGGATCTGTTTCATGATTACCTAAAACATGCCAAAAAGTGAGGATGCTTTTTATGGGAACATTGGTGATTGACCAGGTAACGAAGTCTTTTCACAGACAAAAGGCGTTGCACAACGTTGAGCTGCAAATACCGCCCGGCTTGTTCGGCTTGTTGGGTCCCAACGGTGCAGGCAAGACAACGCTCATGCGGATTATCGCCACGATCTTGCAGCCGGATTCGGGAACGATCCAGTATAACGGGATCGACTGGCGGCATAATTCGCGGGAGGTTCGCCGCATTCTCGGATATCTGCCGCAGCACTTTGGGGCTTTTCGCAATATCAGTGCAATAGAGTGCCTGGACTACATCGGAATCCTGAAGGGGCTTGATGAGAAAACGGAGCGGAAACGGCAGATTGAAGCTGTGCTGGCTGATGTAAACCTGACCGAGCATGCCAAAAAGAAAGTAGGCACGTTATCCGGCGGGATGCTTAGAAGGTTGGGGATTGCCCAAGCACTCCTCGGGAACCCACAAATTGTCATGGTCGATGAGCCGACAGCAGGATTGGACCCGGAGGAGCGGATTCGGTTTCGCATGTTATTACGCAGGTGTGCGCAAAACAGAACCGTTATCTTATCGACGCACATATTGGAAGATATTCAGACTACCTGTGATGGTCTGGCAGTTCTGAAACAGGGGAATGCTCATCAATTTTCCGATATGCAGGACTTGGCTGCAAAGGCAAGAGGACGCGTATGGAAGCTGACTGTGAAAGCGGAAGACTACGATAAGTTTGCCAGTACGTATAAAATCATCTCCACGCTGGGGACGGCATCGGGGATGGACATTCGCCTGCTGTCCGATCAGCGCCCAAGCCAGGATGCCGAGCCGGTAGAGCCTACGGTAGAAGAGGGGTATCTGACTTGGATAAACACCTGAGAATGCCGACGTTGCGGTCAGATATACAGGGAATGGGATGGATGTTTGCCTTGCCGATTGTGGTCTTGTTCGTGGCTGCGCTCTACATCTACATCACAGATGCGGGATATGAGAAACCGCTGATCCTTACAGAAGTGAAACAGGCATTGGGGATTTTACCTCTTCCCCTCGTTTCGCTTTGGGTTATCGGCCTGTTTCGTGACCTCGTGAAGCCAAATAGCAAGGAATTGCTTTTATCCTTGCCGGTGAATGAACTCACCTTTGGTTTGCTGCGCGTGTTCAGGGTGCTCGCTCTCTATCTGTTGGTATTTTGGGTGCCCACCTCGTATCTGATGGCGCACACGCGGGAAACAATCACGGCGGCAGACATTTACTTGCCAATGGTGGCAATCTTGTTTCTGGTTTCGTTATCCTTTGCGCTGATCTTGTTGGTCAAAAGCGTGGAGGTATGCCTGACGATCATCGGCGTCTATTGTACCATGTCGTATATGATGAGAGGGGGAGGAATGGGCACTCTCTATGTGTTTCACTGGTCGCTTCCCAAACCATATGCCGCTTCTGCATCAGTGGCATGGACACTGGCGGTCGGCAGCATTTGTTTGCTGATCGTGGGACAATGGCTCCTGTACAGACGGGAATACTTGATGAAATGAGCATCTGATAATGTTCGGATTTTGGTTGTCTGACGACTGTGTTTGTACATGTTATTCGCCTGTTTTTCGTGAAACACGAATAAAATTAACCGAAGTGGTTGACATGATTAACATCGTGCGTTATTATGCAAAGTGTTGTCAAACCGCATACGCATACATTTCGCACGATTCGTATATCCTCAATAATAGGGTTTGGGGGTCTCTACAAGGAACCGTAAATTCCTGGCTACGAATGGGTGTCATTGACATACCCGTTCGTCGGTCAGGATTTTTTTGTGCAGCGGTTCTGCGAACGGGATTCTTCAAGGGATTGTCCGATACGGAGGAGGTTGCGATCATGAACAAATACGATGTCATCATCGTAGGGGCGGGCCCTGCGGGAATTTTCGCCAGCTATGAGTTCACACTGAAGGCGCCGGGCGCCAAAGTGCTGTTGATTGATAAAGGGCACGACATCTACTCCAGGCGTTGCCCGATCCTGGAGGAAAAGATCAAGCTGTGTCCGCCGCCGGCCGGTAAAAAGGAGTACGCCGGCTGTCTGCCCGCCTGCTCCATTACCAGCGGATTTGGCGGAGCGGGTGCATACAGCGACGGGAAATTCAACATTACCACCGAGTTTGGCGGCTGGATGACCGATTACCTCAGTCCGTCCCAGGTGCTGGAACTGATCAAGTACGTGGACCAGATCAACCTGAAGCACGGGGCGACGACGACGATCACCGACCCGACCACGGAGACGATCAAGAGCATCGAGCAGCGCGCGTACGCTGCCGGGTTGAAACTGCTGCGTGCGCAGGTGCGCCATCTGGGCACGGAACAAAACCTGCAGATTCTGCAGTCCATCTACGAGTACCTGAACGAGCGAATCGACATGATGTTCAAGACGGAAGTAGAGGATATCCTGACGGTGAAGGAAGAGGACGGGTATCGCGTCACCGGCGTGGTATTGAAGAACGGGGACGAGTATCACAGCGACCACGTGATCATCGGACCGGGGCGGGACGGTTCCGCCTGGCTGACCAGCATCCTGAAAAAACGCCGCCTGAAAATGTACAACAACCAGGTGGACGTGGGCGTGCGCGTTGAGACGTCCGATGTGGTGATGCGGGAGATCAACGAGCATCTGTACGAGGGAAAATTCATCTTCAACACGTCGGTGGGGACGCGGGTCCGCACGTTTTGCAGCAACCCGTCCGGCCACGTGGTGGTGGAAAACCACAGCGGGGTGATGGCGGCCAACGGCCACTCCTACAAGGATCCGGCGCTCGGCTCCAACAACACCAACTTTGCGCTGCTGGTGTCCCACAAGTTTACCGAGCCGTTTGACAAACCGAACGAGTACGCCCGCGAAATCTGCAAACGGGCCAACGATCTGTCCAACGGCGGCGTCATCGTGCAAAAGTACGGGGACATCCTGCGCGGCAGACGCTCCACGGAAACGCGCATCAAGGAAGGTTTTCTGGAGCCGACCTTGAAAGAGGCGGTGCCGGGCGACCTCGGTCTGGTCCTGCCGTACAACACGATGAAAAGCCTGATCGAAATGGTGGAAGCACTGGACAAGGTAACGCCGGGGATCGCGTCGGAACACACGCTGTTCTACGGGGTGGAGGCGAAGTTTTACTCGGCCCGTCCCAAGCTGACGGTCGAATTTGAGACGGAAATCAAGGGGCTGTTCTGCGGCGGCGACGGCGCGGGCATCACCCGCGGATTGGCCCAGGCCGGTGCGGCCGGCGTGTGGATGGCCCGCAATATCATAAAGCGGCTGTCGTAATCCGTCTGCTGCCTGAGCATCGCAGCGCATTGAGCCTGCCTCGACAAAAACGAGGCAGGCTCTGTTCATTGGGGCCCCGATCAACAGCGGCCGGGGTTTCTCAGAAAAAGGAGTACCTACCTTGCCGTTACCTGCTTTATAATGGCTGGTAGTACACACGTATCGGGAGAAGGGAGGGCTCTTTTACGGAACAGAATCCCTCAACCATGGGCGAACTGCTGGAAGCTGTTTTCGAGAATGCGTATGAAGCCATAGTTGTGACGGATCCAGACGGGAAGATCCTTCTCATGAACCGAAGTTATCGTGAGTTTTTGGGCGTGGACAACGTGGTCGGCCGCCACGTCACCGAGGTGATCGAGAACACGCGGATGCACATCGTGGCGCAGCAGGGCAAGCCTGAAATTGCGGAAATTCATCGAATAAAAGGACAAAACATGATTGCCACCCGCATTCCGATCATGAAGGACGGGAAGGTCATCGCCGCGCTGGGCACCGTGATGTTTCAGGACGTGCAGGAATTGTCGGGATTGGCTGCGGTGGTGGATCAGCTGCGGGACGAGCTGAGTTACTACAAACGGGAGCTGCAGCGGCGGCTGGGGGCGATTTACCACTTTGACGAGATCGTGGAGCGCAGCCCCCGGATGAAAGAGCTGAAAGCTTTTTGCCAGAAGGTGGCGAAGAGCGATTCCACCGTGTTGATCACCGGGGAGAGCGGAACGGGGAAAGAGCTGTTTGCCCACGCCATTCACGCGGGGAGCCGGCGGAAAATGGGGCCGTTTATCCGGGTCAACTGCGCCGCAATTCCCGATACGCTGCTGGAGTCCGAACTGTTTGGATACGAAGAGGGCGCGTTCACCGGGGCGGCGCGCAAAGGGAAAAAAGGAAAGTTTGAATTGGCCAACCACGGCACGATTTTGCTGGACGAGATTGGCGACATGCCGCTGCCGCTGCAGGCAAAATTGCTGCGTGTGCTCCAGGAAAAAGAAGTGGAGCGGGTAGGCGGGGTCCGGCCGATTCCCATCGATGTGCGGGTAATCGCCTGCACCAATCAGGATTTGCCCAGCCGCATTCGCGAGGGGGCATTCCGGGTGGACCTGTACTATCGGCTAAACGTGGTGTCCCTGAACATTCCGCCGCTGCGGGAACGGCTGGAGGATCTGCCGGAGCTCGTTTCCACCCTGCTCAAGCAGATCGTCGAGACAACCGGCGTCCACGTGCGGGAGATTGACGATGCGGTGTGGGACGTGCTGCGCAGCCACTCCTGGCCGGGAAACGTGCGGGAACTGCGCAATGTCCTGGAGCGGGCGGTCCATCTGATGGATGGGGACGTGCTGAAAAAGGAGCACATCTGGCTGCCCGGATCGGGAAAGCCTCTCCCTGTTTCACCGGTTCGTCCCTTGAAGGAGACGTTAATCGCGGCGGAAAGGGAGGCGATCATGCGGGCGATGGAGGCGGCTTCCGGAAACAAGCTGGAAGCAGCGAGACTCCTCGGGATCAGCAAGTCCAGCTTCTATCAAAAATGGGAGAAATACAACCGGGACAAATTGGTGTAAGCGGTCCGGACAACGGATACGCACATCTGACGCCCGGCGGAACGATAAGGCAAATTAAAAAGCAGAGGTCGGGAACGCCTGTTTTCCGACACCTCTGCTTTTTTCTTATTTCTTGATGGCTTGTCCCTTTTTGATGTACTCCTCCCCCCATGCGCACAACTGATCCAGGACAGGCTTCAATGTCCACCCGAATTCATTCAGTTCATAGACCACTTTCGGCGGAACCTGGTTGTACACAATGCGGTTGATGACGCCATCTTCCTCCAGTTCGCGGAGCTGCTGAGTCAGCATTTTTTGCGTGATGGCAGGCATGGCTTTTTTCAGTTCGCTCGTGCGCATCGGCCCATGGGTCAAATGGCAGAGAATCACCGTTTTCCACTTGCCGCCGATGACTTCCAATGTCGCTTCTACCGGAATGTTGTACGTTTTTTCCGCCTTTTTCATGCGCTATCACCTCTCCTTGTATCAGCTCAGTTACAATTTGTTGCTTATATTACTGAAAGGTGCCTATAGCACTAAACAGTAACAATGGCACAAAAAAGTACGTACTTTCTATGCTGTCCTATATGTTACATAATACGATATGTCGTTGTCGATAAGAAATCCTGACAACAGACAGGAGGGATGACTCCGGGTTCACTGTTTGTCAGCGTAATACCTATTTTTCCTATCGACATACAATTATTTAAGTTCAAGGAGGTTGCCATTTATGGCTGTACTCAATCATTCTCACGCCAATGGCAACGGGACAAAGCACCATGGTTTCTTTGCCCTGCTTGCGCTGGCAATCAGCGCCTTTGCCATTGGGACAACAGAATTTATCAGCGTGGGCTTGCTTCCATCCATCTCGGAGGATATGCACGTTTCCGTCACCACCGCTGGGCTCACCGTTTCTCTCTATGCCCTGGGAGTGGCGTTTGGCGCCCCGATATTGACGTCCCTGACCTCAGCGATGTCCAGAAAGACGCTGCTGATGTGGATCATGATTGTATTTGTAATCGGGAACAGTATCGCCGCCACTGCCACGAGCTTTGAGATTCTGCTCCTCGCCCGAGTCATTTGCTCCTTTTCCCACGGGGTGTTTATGTCCATCGGTTCAACGATTGCGGCTGATCTGGTGCCGGAGGATCGGCGGGCGAGCGCCATCGCGTTCATGTTCACCGGCCTGACGGTGGCCATGGTGACAGGTGTGCCGTTTGGAACCTTTATCGGGCAAACGTTTGGCTGGCGCTATTCCTTTGCGGGGATTGCCGCGATTGGCCTGCTTGCACTGGTGGCCAACACCATTTTGGTTCCGGCGCGTCTTCGTCAGGGTGCACCCACCACATTCGCGGATCAATGGAAACTGATTACAAACGGCCGCTTGCTTCTTGTCTTCATTATCACGGCGTTGGGTTATGGCGGGACGTTTGTCGTCTTTACGTATCTCTCTGTGATTCTGCAGGAGATTACGGGATTTCAAGCCGGCACGGTAAGCATCATCCTGCTTGTCTACGGGGGCGCGATCGCAATCGGCAACATCATAGGCGGCAAAGCATCCAATCGCAATCCCATCCGATCGCTGTTCTACATGTTTATTATCCAGGCGATTGTGCTGCTGCTGCTGCTGCTGTTTACCGCACCGTACATGGGGGTGGGACTTGTCACGATCATTTTGATGGGACTGTTTGCCTTCATGAACGTTCCGGGACTGCAGTTGTACGTGGTCCAGCTGGCTGAGAAGTACGTGCCGTCTGCAGTTGATGTGGCTTCTGCTATTAATATTGCCGCATTCAATGCCGGCATTGCGATCGGGTCTTACCTGGGTGGCATCGTCACCGATTCACTGGGGCTCCTCCATACTTCTTGGGTAGGTGCCTTGATGGTGGCGGGAGCCGTGGTTCTCTCCCGGTGGAGCATGGTTCTGGAGCGAAGCAGCCGCGTTGATTCCATCGCATGAGAAACGTATGAGAAAGGAGGTGGTGCACTTGGGTATGACGGCATTGAAGAAAATGATTCCGTCGCGGCGCATGACATTTGGCGTTGAGCTTCCCCTGGATACCGACTGGTCACCGGCGGGACTCAAACAAGCGGAACAAGAGGGACGTCCCTTCGGTGTTCCGAACATGGAGCGTCATGCGGAGTATGCCCGATTGGTGGATCGGCTTGGCTTTACATCGATGTGGCTGCGGGATGTGCCCATTTTTGATCCCCATCGTTTTGGCGATGCCGCTCAATTGTTTGACCCCTTTGCGTATTTGGGATATCTCGCTGCCATTACGAATGAGGTCATCCTGGCCACGGGGGCGATTGTGCTCCCGCTGCGCCATCCGTATCATGTCGCCAAAGCCGCTGCCACTGTTGACCAGCTGTCCGGAGGGCGTTTCGTGATGGGGATTGCTACCGGAGACCGCCCGGTGGAGTTTCCGCTGTTCGGGGTGGAAGCTGAGCGGAAAGGGGAAATCTTCCGCCAAAGCGTCCGCATGATCAGGCATGCGTGGAACCGGGATCAGATGTTGGTAGACAACGAGCTCGATCTGCTCCCCAAGCCGGTTCAAGCAACGATCCCGCTCGTCATGGCGGGGCGGGGGACGCAAACACTGGACTGGATCGTTCAGCATCTGGATGCGTGGTTCAACTATCCCCGAGGAATCGCAGCGACTGAACAGCAGATGGCCGAGTGGATCAAAGCGCATGAGGACCATGGCATAACAGAGCGGAAACCGTATATTTCCGCGTATCATCTGGATCTCCACGAGGATCCGGACCACCCGGCAGAGCCGTTTAAGTTCGGGGCCACGATTGGCAGAAACGAACTCATTCGCCATTTGCAAAAGCTTGAGGAGATTGGGGTTGCGCACATCGCGTTTCATTTTCGCCACTCGCAGCGCCCGATTCCGGAAGTCCTGCACGAGTTGGCCGAATACGTACTGCCAGCGTTTCAGCAGCAAACAGCAAAATGAGGAGGAAGAATCATGGAAAAAAGACGATTGGGAGACAGTGAACTGTTTACGTCGGTGATTGGATTTGGCGCCTGGGCCGCTGGAAAAACAGGGTGGGGCGATGTTGAGGAACGGTCGATCGTGGAAGCGATCCAGACCGCGTACGATCTGGGCGTGAACTTCTTTGACACGGCACCTTTCTATGGATACGGTGAATCGGAACGCATCCTGGGAAAAACGCTCAAACCGGTGCGCGACAAGGTCATCATCGCCACGAAGTTTGGTCTTGTCTGGGATGACAAGGGCGGTTTGGTGAAGGATGTCAGCCGCAAAAACATCCTGCGCGAGATTGATGAAAGCCTGAAAAACCTGGACACCGACTACATTGACCTGTATCAGGTGCACTGGCCGGATGACAGGACACCGATCCAGGAAACGATGGAAACGCTGAACGAACTGGTCCAAAGCGGCAAAGTACGTTACATCGGCGTATCCAACTTCTCTATGGAACAAATGGAGGAAGCCCGCAAATACGCTCATGTCGTTTCGCTACAGTCCCAATACAACCTGCTCCAGCGCAGCGTGGAGAAAGCCGAGTATCCGTACGTGGAGCGTGTCGGCATGGGATTCATTCCGTACAGCCCCCTGGCGCAAGGGCTGCTGACAGGGAAGTTCACCAAAGAAACGAAGATTTCCGAACAAGATG
This sequence comes from Brevibacillus sedimenti, assembly GCF_020923495.1. Lineage (GTDB taxonomy): Bacteria > Bacillota > Bacilli > Brevibacillales > Brevibacillaceae > Brevibacillus > Brevibacillus aydinogluensis. Next base: position 1,007,035 of record NZ_CP064048.1, on the reverse strand, counting down.
TACGGCGTCAGTTTAATCCGCTGTTCAAAGACGGTGAATTTGAAGCAAACGTGGAGAAAGTGGAGAAAATGCGCGCCGTCGCAGATCGTTATGGCAAGCCGCTGGCGCAAGTCGCCGTCAACTGGCTGCTGGCTAAGCCGGCTGTAGCCACGGTCATTACCGGTGCCAAAAACAAGGAGCAGGTGATTGAGAACGTGAAAGCGGCAGAATGGAAGCTGCTTCCTGAAGATGTCGAGGCATTGGCTGGCATGACCAAGTAACGATTCGCAAAAAAATAACGAGAACTGCTTGTGCGAAATGGCTTCTGTGTCCTGCAGAAGCCATTTCGTGTAGTCGCAGAAAACGCAGATGTTGATGCCATCACACTTCCGCCGGGATTGCGTTGTATTTTTTCGAAAGGGCGTTTTCCAAAAATATGGACGACACTTTCCGAAATTTCGGAATGATCCCGCCAATACGAGTGTGTCGGTCACGACCGCGGAACACGTAGAATCCTGCTTGCGACAAGTTTTTGCAAAAAGTTCGACAGTTTGGCACAATCCCTGCATTAATGATGAAAGCGATTTCATCCATTTGTCTTGGGAGGAGTGCGAAACGTGAGCGTATGTGAATCGATTGAACAGGCCCTGGCTGGCATCACAGACGGGGCGACCATCATGGTGGGCGGTTTTGGCCTGGTCGGCATCCCGGAACATTTGATCATGGGCCTGTACGAAAAAGGGGTGAAGAATCTCACCGTCATCTCGAACAACTGCGGCGTGGATGACTGGGGTCTGGGGATTCTCCTGCGGAACAGGCAGATCAAAAAAATGATTTCGTCCTATGTGGGAGAAAACAAGGAGTTTGAGAGGCAGTTTTTGTCCGGAGAGCTGGAAGTGGAACTGGTTCCCCAAGGGACGCTGGCGGAGCGAATTCGCGCAGGGGGCGCCGGCATTCCGGCCTTTTACACCCCGGCTGGCGTCGGCACCCCCATCCAGGAGGGCAAGGAAGTCCGCACGTTCAACGGCAAGGAATACGTGCTGGAAACGGGGCTTCGGGCTGATTTTGCCCTGGTGAAAGCCTGGAAGGGAGATACGCTGGGCAATCTCATCTACAACAAGACAGCCCGCAACTTCAATCCGATCATGGCCGCTGCCGGGGCGATCACCATCGCCGAGGTGGAAGAGTTGGTGGACGTGGGCCAACTGGACCCGGACGCCGTTCATACCCCCAGCATTTACGTGCAGCGGATCATTCGCTGTGAGAACTATCAGAAACGCATCGAAAAACGTACGGTGAGAAGCTAGGAGGGAGCTGTCCTGATGTTAACGCGAGAACAGATTGCCAAAAGGGCCGCGCAGGAAATTGAAAACGGTTTCTACGTCAACCTGGGAATCGGGATTCCCACACTGGTCGCCAACTACATTCCGGCGGACAAACAGGTCGTGCTGCAGTCAGAAAACGGGCTGCTCGGAATCGGACCGTATCCGACGGAAGACGAGGTGGACCCGGACTGCATCAACGCCGGCAAGGAGACGATCACGATGATTCCCGGCGCTTGTCTGTTTGACAGCGCGGAATCGTTCGCGATGATTCGCGGCGGCCACATCGACGTCGCCATCCTGGGCGCGATGGAAGTCTCCGAGCGGGGGGACCTGGCCAACTGGATGATCCCGGGCAAGATGGTCAAGGGAATGGGCGGCGCCATGGACCTGGTGCATGGAGCCAAGAAGATCGTCGTGATCATGGAGCATGTAAACAAGTACGGCGAGCCGAAAATCCTGAAAAACTGCCGCCTGCCGCTGACCGGCAAAGAGGTGGTTCACCGCATCATTACGGATCGTGCCGTCCTTGACGTCACGCCGCAGGGGTTGGAACTGGTAGAGGTAGTTGAAGGCTATTCCCCGGCTGATATTCAAGCGCGTACCGAGCCTGAGCTGATTGTCTCCCCCAATCTGCGCGTCCTGTCATCCGCTGCGTTGTAACGTAGCGGACGGGACTCGGCGTTTGGGTGAGGGGCAGGAAAGGAGAATGGTATGGTTATCGAAGTGTTGGCGATTCTCGTCTCGTTGGGACTCTTGATGTTTTTTGCCTACCGCGGCTATCCCGTCATCGTATTTGCGCCGATTTTTACCCTGTTGGCCGCTGTTCTGTCGGGACTTGCGCTGATGCCCAGCTACACGGAGACGTTCATGACCAACGCCGCCAACTATGTAAAATCGTTCTTTCCCGTCTTCCTGTTGGGCGCGATCTTTGGCAAGGTGATGGAAATGAACGGAGCGGCCGCATCCATCGCCCAGTCGATCGTCAAGGCGCTCGGTTCCAATCGGGCGATTCTGGCTGTCGTGCTGGCCTGCAGCATTTTGACCTATGGCGGCGTCTCGCTGTTCGTCGTGGCGTTTGCGGTGTACCCGTTTGCCGCCGCCATTTTTCGCGAGGCCAACATCCCAAAACGGCTGATTCCGGGCGCGATTGCCCTCGGCGCGTTTACCTACACGATGGATGCGCTTCCCGGTACGCCGCAGATTCAGAACATCATCCCCACCAACTATTTTGGGACCGATGCGTACGCCGCTCCGCTGGTCGGGATCATCGGTGCCGTCATGGTCTTTAGCGGCGGCCTCTTCTGGCTGGAGCGCAGGCGCAAACAGGCAGCCGCAGCCGGCGAGGGATACGGAGAAGGCCACATCAACGAACCGGAGCTCAACCGGGAGCAAACCTACATGAACATTTGGCTGGCCGTGCTCCCGTTGGTGCTGGTCCTGGTGTCCAACTACCTGTTCAGCAGAGGGTTTCTGAGCGTGGAGACGTGGTACGACCCGCAGCTTTTGAAGGACAACTACAACATTGACAAGGTGAAGAACGTCGCCTCCTCCTGGGCGCTGATCATCGCCTTGAGCATCGGCATCCTGGCTGCGGTGCTGATCAATCTGAACCAGGTGAAAACCAAGCTCGCCTCCGGTTTGACCACCGCCGCGATGGGGGCTCTGCTGGCCATTTTCAACACGGCGTCCGAGGTGGGATTCGGCAACGTGGTTAAAACGCTGCCCGGTTTCAAGCTGATTCAAGAATGGATTCTCGGGGTCAGCAGCCATCCACTGGTTTCCGAAGCCGTGGCCGTCAACGTGCTCGCGGGGATTACCGGATCGGCGTCTGGCGGCATGTCCATTGCGCTGGAAGTGATGGGAAAACAGTACCTGGAGCTGGCGCAGGCGGCCGGCATCAGTCCGGAGCTTCTGCACCGGATCGCCTCGATGGCTTCCGGCGGGATGGATACCTTGCCGCATAACGGAGCCGTCATTACCCTGCTGGCAATCACGGGGCTGACGCACCGCCAGTCCTACAAGGACATTTTTGCGATCACTGTGTTGAAGACGCTGACTGTCTTTATTCTGGCAATCGCCGCTTCGCTTTTCGTCTAGGTCCATCCTGCAACCGGGGCGAAGTCGTTTTGGGTACCAATTGGTAAGAAGGAGTGTGTCATCGTGAACAAGCTGCTGGAAGGAAAAGTCGCACTGGTCACCGGTGCAGCAAGCGGGATCGGATATGAAATCGCCCGGACGTTTGCCCGGGAAGGAGCCAAGGTGCTGCTGCTGGACCTCAACCGGGAGGCCGTGGAAAAAGCGGCCGAGCAGCTCAGGGGCGAAGGGGGGGAAGCCCTGGGAGCAGGCTGTGACGTGACGGATGAAGGCCAGCTCAAGGCGAGCATTGAGAAGAGCGTGGAGACGTTTGGCCGGCTGGACATCCTGGTCAACAATGCGGGGATGCAGTTTGTGTCGCCGATCGAGGATTTCCCGACCGACACATTTGAGAAGCTGCTCTCCATCATGCTCACGGCGCCGTTTATCGCCATCAAGCACGCCTTTCCCGTCATGAAGCGTCAGGGACATGGGCGGATCATCAACATGGCCTCGATCAACGGACTGATCGGGTTTGCCGGGAAAGCGGCCTACAACAGCGCCAAGCACGGGGTGATCGGCCTGACCAAAGTGGCCGCTCTTGAGGGAGCCGCCCACGGCATCACTGTGAACGCGCTGTGTCCGGGGTACGTGGACACGCCGCTTGTGCAAAATCAGTTGGCCGATCTGGCAAAGACCCGCAACGTCCCGCTGGAACGCGTGATGGAAGAAGTCATATACCCGCTCGTCCCGCAGCGGCGGCTGCTGTCTGTGCAGGAAATTGCCGAATATGCCGTCTTTCTGGCAAGTGACAAGGCCAGGGGTGTGACGGGGCAGGCCGTGGTAATTGACGGCGGGTATACGGCACAGTAAGACCGCTCGCCTTCCCGTCTGCTGCCGCCGTCTCCACACCCGGGCCCCGGGTGCCAGGCAATCATTCAGGCTGTCGACATCGTCGGCAGCCTGGTTGTTTTCCCGGAGAAAAAGCCACGCACGCTACGAGTTGGTCGCCATGATGCTGAGCGGCCCCGTTTCGCTGATAATCGGCTCCAGGTCGAACACCGAGATGGGAAACATGGGGAAGCCCACGTAATACGGCGTGATCTCGTACAGTTGAAAATAGATGACGAGCGCCTTGTCGGCCACGTAGAAATCCTGGTCGGGTCTGATCGCCTTGAACGGCTCCAGGGTGGGAATATGCCGATTGGCGATCTGTGTTTTGATGTTGTCTGACAGCACCTTGACATAGTCGCTGCCCGGTTTGAACAGGTCCCGCAGGGAAAAGACTTGCCCGGTCTGCACATCTGCTGTGAGCGACATCATATAGGTCATGCCGTGGGCCATCGGAGGCGTGTAGGCGTAGTTGTTCAGGGTGACGCTGAAGATGCCTCGCTGATTGTTTTTGATTTCGTAGCTTCCCTGCATTTCCGTCGTTCCCGGCACCTGGCTTTCATGCTGCTGGTTGATCAAATCCTGCACGTACCGCGACAAGGTTTGGTTGATGTTCTGTTCGGCCTGTCGATTGGCCAAACCGGCCACCTGCGGGTAATAAATGGTTACGTTCGGGCGGCTGATCGTGTGGGTCAGCACGGTGGTCGGCAGTTGATTCATTTCCATGGCGTTCCCGTTCCCTTCTTGAGAAATGTGATCCTGCTTTAGCCTATTCGTCAGAGGGGCCAAATGGTCATGGCAAACCGCGTTTCTGATTCGGCGGAACTACGGGCGCGTTAGAACTTTTTTCACATGTTCTCCATGATCCCAATAGAACTTGGAAGATTTTTCAGGATATAATGACAAAAGAATGTTGTATTCACCATAGCAGTAAAGGAGGAAATTATGCTTCAGACCATGTTTCAGTTGGTCCGCAACACCTTGACCAACAAAGAGGGCTTCATGATTTTTATTCTCTGGAATCATCTGTGGCTGGCCGGAATCATCGCGTATCAGGAAGACGTGAACTTCTGGAAGCTGACATCACTGGGCCTGCTGATGACACTGATTGTTTCACCGTACTACTTCATCCGCAAAGGCAGTTACGTGATTCGCTACCTGGTCGCGATCGGCTTTATGTATTACTCCATCGCATTCGACCACTTTACGTCTTATCCGGAGACGGCGTTTATTTCCTTTATCGTGCTCGGCTTCCTCGCGGCCTATCTGGACTGGAAGCTGGTCGTCTTCGCCGGGATTGTCCAGATCGCGGCAACATTTGTCGGGTTTTACACCGGTTTCTACGACATGTTCGATGAAGGTCGGACAGAAGTGAATCTGATCCTGCACCTCGTGTCTGTCGCATTGATGATCGTCGGCTTGACCTACCTGTGTCTGGCCGGACAAGCCTCGCTGAACAAAGCGGAGACGGCGAGGCGGGAAGCAGAGGAAAAAGAACAGCGGCTGGCGGAGCTTTTGGGCCACATCCGCATGGTGACGGAACAGTTGGACCGCACGTCGGAGCACGTGCATGAGCACGCGGAGACGACCAAGCGGAACACGGACGAGATGATGGTTGCGTTCCGCGAAGTGGCCACGGGGATGGAGGCGCAGGCCAACTCCACGGTGAAGATCGAGGAGGAAGTCCAGTCGATCGACCACGAGATCGTGGCGGTCAACGAACAGGCCAACGCGATGAAGGCGGAGGCCGATCAGAACAACCGCCGCCTCACCGAGAGCATCGGCATGATGAACGAGCTGTCGCATCAGATGGAGCAGATCGTGCAGGCGGTCAATGTGGCCTCGTCCACCATCCGCGAGCTGAATCGGCAGGCCAACCGGGTGGAGGAGATCGTGCAGACGATCAACCAGATTGCGACCCAGACCAACCTGCTGGCGCTCAACGCGGCGATCGAATCGGCCCGGGCCGGGGAACACGGACGCGGCTTTGCCGTGGTGGCCGACGAGGTGCGAAAACTGGCCGAACAAAGCGCTACCGCTACCCAGGAGATTGCCGAAATCCTGCAGTCGCTGCACAAGGAGAGCGAAAACGCCGTGCGCCACATGAGCAACGGGGAATCGTCGGTGGCCAAGGGACAGGAGCTGGCCGTCCAGACTGTCACCTCGATCGAGACGGTTCGGGCCGGAATGGAATCGTTCCTGCAGGCCGTCGAGCACGTGCGCTCCAGCATGGACAGGGTAAAGCTGCGCTCCGGTGAAGTGGCCGCCGAGATGTCGACGATTACGGCTGTGACGGAACAATCGGTGGCCAATCTGGAAGAGCTGTTTGCCACGGCGGAAAATCAGCATCAAAAGGTGCGGGAAATCACGGAAGAACTGGGCGAACTGAACGCGCTGTCGCGCAGATTGCAGCAGTCGTTTCGAGACCAACAAACATAATGTTTTGAAATGACAAAAAAATCATTTGCAATGTAAGAACCTTTTGCTAGAATTAGAGACATTACAACTGGATAGCGGATTCACCTTACCTTATCAAGAGAGGCGGAGGGACTGGCCCGATGAAGCCCGGCAACCACTGTACCCCGGTACAGAAAGGTGCCAATTCCTGCAAAACCCTCGGGTTTTGACAGATGAGGAAGAGGTTGGCGCAACTTGGCAAACTCTTCCTCTAGGAAGAGTTTTTTTCATACCATCATCAGGTGCGCCTTCCTGGGAAAAGGGGGAATATATCGAACGTTTATGGTGTATGTTTACTAAAATATTCGTGTTTTGCCTTGAAACTTTCGAAAAAAAACCCGTAAATTACCGGTATGGGAGTAAAAAACTTTTTTACTAGATAGGAGAGAACAGCATGAAAAAGTACCTGTTGGCATTGACGACGTTTGCCGTACTGTTGGCCGGATGTGCGGCGGGAGGCGGTGCACCGGAGGGACAAGCCGGCGGCCATGAAGGCGCCGAGAAGAAGCGGGTCGCGCTGATCTTGCCGGAGAAGATCGGGGTCAACCCGTTTTTCCAGCAGATGGACGAGGGTGCCAAGAAAGCGGCGCAGGAATTTGGTGTCGACGTCAAAACCATCGAGTCGACCGACCATTTCGCCATCGAGGAGAACATCCGCGCGGCCGTGTCCGAGCAATACGATTTGATCATTACGTCGTCGTTTGAATCGGAGGATGCGCTGAAAAAAGTGGCGGCGGAAAACCCGGACCGCGTGTTTGCCATCATCGATACTGTCGTGGACTTGCCCAATGTCAGCAGCGTGGTATTTCGCGAACATGAAGCCTCCTATCTGATGGGAGCAGCTGCCGGCCTGGCGACCAAGACCAACAAGGTGGGGATCGTCGCGGCGATGGACATTCCGCTTTTGAAAAAGTGGACGGTCGGCTTCCAGGAGGGACTGAAGGCGACCAATCCGAACGCAGAGGTCTTCGTCAACTACGTCGGCAGCTTTAATGACCCGGCGAAAGCCAAGGAGCTGGCCCTGCTGCAGGCAAACAAGGGAGCAGACTTTGTCTACGGAGCTGCTGCTGTCGGCGACCTTGGCGTGTTTGAAGCAGCCAAGGAAAAGGGCTTCTACACCTCCGGCCAGGACGTCGACCGCACCGGCATCGATCCGGAACACATCGTCCTGTCCCAGTTGAAAGGGACCGACACGGCCGCCTATGAAACGGTAAAGGCGTTTGTAAACGGCAGCTTGAAACCGGGCGTGCAGACGTACGGCCTGAAGGAAGACGGCGTCGGCGTCACCTACGTCACGCGCGAAAGCGAGACACCGCTGCATCCGTTCATCGGTGAGGAGGTCATCAACAAGGTGAAAGCGATCAGGGATGAGATCGTGGCGGGTACGCGCAAGGTGCCCGATCCGCTGCAGCAGTAAACGAGACGGCGACCGACTACTGCGGTAGTCGGTTTCCTGTTGAATGGGACCAACAGGAAAAAGGAGGGAAGAGCGGGATGACGTACCGTCTGGAAATGCGCAACATGACGAAAAGATACGGCGATTTTACGGCCAACGACAACGTATCGTTCACGCTGGGGGCTGGCGAGGTCCACGCCATCGTCGGGGAGAACGGCGCCGGCAAAACCACGTTGATGCGGATGCTGTACGGCATGGAACAGCCGACGTCCGGGGAGATCGTGCTAAACGGCCGCCCGGTGGTCTTTCGCGGCCCCGACGACGCGATCCGACACGGCATCGGGATGGTGCACCAGCACTTCATGCTGTTTCCCGATTTCAGCGTAATGGAGAACATCGTCATCGGCTATGAACCGCAGCGTGCCGGCCTGTTCCGGCGCAAGGATGCGGTGGAGGCGGTGCGGGCCCTCAGTGAGCGCTACCGCATCCCGATTGACGTGACCGCCCGTGTATCGCAATGCTCGGTCGGGGAGCAGCAGCGCGTGGAAATTCTCAAGGTGCTGTACCAGGGAGCGGACATCATCGTACTGGACGAGCCGACCGCTGTCCTGACACCGCTGGAGGTAAAGGAACTGCTGCAGACGATTCGCCACCTGGCGGAGAGCGGCAAGAGCGTCATCCTGATCACGCACAAGCTCAAGGAAGTGATGGAGGTGGCCGACCGAATCACCGTGCTGCGCGGCGGCCGGGTGACCGGGACCGTTTCCCGGCAGGAGACCAGCGTGGACGAACTGGCCCGGCTGATGGTGGGCCGTGACCTGCAGCCGTTGAGTGAGCGGGTGAGCCTGGACGGCAGGCCCCTCCTGCAGGTGGAAAACCTGACCGTTTCCGACCGGCAGACGATCGTGGACAGCGTTACATTTACCGTGCACCACGGGGAAATCGTCGGAATCGCCGGGGTCTCGGGCAACGGCCAGTCGGAGCTGCTGCAAGCCATCACCGGACTGCGGCCGGTCACGGCGGGCAGGGTGCTGCTGGGCGGAAAGGACGTCACCAACCGTCCTGTGGCAGCCATACGTGAAGCGGGAGTGGCCCATGTCCCGGAAGACCGCTACCTGTGGGGAACGGCCAAGCAGGAGAGCGTGGAGGAAAACGCCTTGATGGGCTACCAGCGCAAACCGGCGTTCAGCCGTCGCGGCGTCATTTTGCGGGACGCGTTTCGCCGCGTGGTGGAGCAGTGGGTGGAGCGTTTTGCCATTAAGACCGGTTCCCGGCACCTGCAGGAGCAGGCGGGCAACCTGTCCGGCGGCAATCTGCAAAAACTGATCGTCGCCCGCGAGCTGGGGCAACAGACGCCGCTGTTGGTCGCTGCCGAGCCGACGCGCGGCGTGGACATCGGGGCTATGGAACACATCCACCAGGCGCTGATCGAAAAGCGAAACAGCGGCGATGGAATCCTGCTCGTCTCGTCGGAGCTGTCGGAGATTCTGGCGCTGTCTGACAGAATTCTGGTCATGTACAAGGGACGAATCGTCGGCGAACTGAAGCGGTCGGAGGCGACGGAAGAGAAAATCAGCGTGTTGATGGCAGGAGGAAGCATCCATGGAAGCGGTCAAAAAGCTGTGTAAACCGCTGGTCCAGCCGCTGTTGGCGGTGGTGATCGGCTTGTTGACGGGAGCAGTCGTCATCAGCGCGGTAGGCGAATCGATCCTGGATACCTACCAGCAGATGTGGAAAGGAGCGTTTGGGAGCTACTACTCCTTTGCCTCCACATTGGCCCGGTCCACCCCGATAATGCTGATCGGGCTGGGGCTGTCGCTGGCGTTTCGCGCCGGGGTGTTTAATCTGGGCGCCGAGGGGCAGATGGTGCTGGGGGCGATCTGCGCGACGCTGGTCGGACTGTACCTGCCCGGTCCCGGACTGGTGAAAATGCTGGCCGCGCTGGCGGCCGGTGTGACCGCAGGCGGTCTCTGGTCGCTTTTGGCCGGGTACATGGAGGCGAAGTTTCGCGTCCAACTGCTCATCACCACTCTGCTGCTCAACTACATCGCCGTCCTGTTTGCCGGGTATTTGGTGAGTGAACCGTTTCAGGACAAGACAGGCTCGGCAGCGCTGGCTCAGACGTCCATGCTGGAAAAGAGCGTCTGGCTGCCCAAGCTGTTTGCCGGCATGAGCGTACACGCCGGCTTTCTGATGGCGTTGGCTGCTGCTCTGGCGTTGTTCTGGATCGTCCGGTTCACCCCGTTTGGCTACGAGGTGAAGATGCTCGGACACAATCCGTTGTTTGCCCAATACGGCGGGATTGACAAGGATCGGGTGATGCTTGTGGCGATGTTTGCCAGCGGAGGATTGGCCGGGCTGGCCGGCACCGTGGAAGTGCTGGGGGCGCATTACCGGTACGTCGACGGCGCGTTGACCGTCCCCGGGTATGCCTGGACGGGCCTGATGGCCACGCTGCTGGCCAATTGCCACCCGATCGGCGTCGTGTTTACCTCGATACTGCTGGCCGCCCTGCAGACGGGTGCGATGGGCGTGGAGCGCAACACCGAGGTACCGCTGGAGTTGGCCAGCGTCATCCAGGCCGTGCTGATTCTGTTTATCTCCGCCAAAATCAGTCATGACTGGTGGAAAAACCGCAAGAGCAAGAGGAGGGAGTCGCATGGAGTTGTTTGATGGAGCACTTGTCAGTTCCACCATCCGGATGGTGACTCCGATCCTCCTGGCGGCACTGGGCGGCGCGCTGTGCGCCCGGGTGGGCATCTTCAACGTCGGGCTGGAGGGGCTGGTGCTGGTCGGAGCGTTTTCCGCCATCGTCGGCAATCACTTTACCGGCAGCCTGCCGCTGGCTGTGCTGTTTGCCGCCGCCGTCACCGTGCTGTTTTCGCTGTTGTTTGCCTACATGACGATCGGACTGAAGGCAAATGAAATCATCGTCGGCGTGGCGATCAATTTCCTCGCGCTGGGGTTGACCACGTTTGCGCTGCGCGCCGTCTTCGGCGTGAAAGGGGCGTTTTACGACAAGGACATGGCCGGGCTGCCGCAGTGGCGGATTCCCTGGGTGGCAGACATCCCCGTGCTGGGGGACATCCTGTCGGGGCATTCGCCGCTGGTCTACGCGGCCTTTTTGGCGGCGGTGCTGCTGCACCTGTTCTTTGCCCACACCGTGACCGGCTTCCGTGTGCTGGCGGCCGGGATGAATCCGGTAGCGGCCCGCAGCCTTGGCCTGAAGGTGACTCGCCTGCAGGTGCTGGCCGTGGTGTTGTGCGGCGTTCTCTGCGGCATGGCCGGGGCCCAGTTATCGCTTGGGCAGGTGACCATGTTTACCGAAGGCATGACGGCGGGGCGCGGCTTTATCGCGCTGGTGGCAATGATGTTGGGGCAGTCTCACCCGTTGGGCATTCTCGCCTCCAGCCTGCTGTTCGGATTGATGGACGCGCTCAGTATCCGGCTGCAGGGCTTTTCGCTGCCGACGCAGTTTACCGCGATGCTGCCCTATGTACTGACGATTGCGGCGATGTTCTTCCTCAAGGACAAGGGCACAGCCGCAAGCACCGCCAGCCAGCAGAGTGCCCGCTAGACAAAAGACGGACTGACCTGGGAGGAAACGGGAAGATGAACAAGGCAGAGCGGATCAAACGGATGAGGGTGCCCGCGGTCGATCCGGCCCTGGCTCGGCGGCTGCCGCCGGGACAGGTGCTGACGGAGCGGTTTCCGATCCTGCATGAGGGGGAGGTGCCTGTCTACGACCTGGAGACGTGGACGCTGCGGGTCTTCGGGGAAGTCGATCGGGAGGTAACGCTCTCGTATGCCGACATCATGGCGATGCCGCAGACGACGATCACCTGTGACATTCACTGCGTCACCCGCTGGTCCCGGTTTGACAACCGGTTTACCGGCGTTCGTTTCCGCGACTTCCTGGCAGCAGCCGGTGTCACACCGCGGGGCAGGTATGTGATGCTGCACGGCGATTACGGCTATACGGCAAACGCGGCGCTGGCCGACCTGGAACGAGACGACGTGCTGCTGGCCCACTCCTTTGACGGAGCGCCGCTGACGGACAAGCACGGTTGGCCGCTAAGGCTGATCGTGCCGCACCTCTACTTTTGGAAGAGCGTGAAATGGCTGCGCGGAATCGAATTCTTGAACGAAAACAACCCTGGCTTCTGGGAGCAAAACGGTTTTCATCTGAACGGAGACCCGTTTCGCGAAGAGCGTTTCTCCGGCGAAGCCCTGCCGATTCCGGAAGACGAATGGGAGAAAAAGGAGTTTGATTGATGATGCTGCCCAATCTGAAAGTTGATCCGGAAAACCTGCCAAAGCGCGCGATCGTCTGCGGCGATCCGAAGCGGGCAGCCCGCATTGCCGCCCTGCTGGACGAGAGCAAGGCGATCGGGGAAAACCGGGAATACCACAGTTATGCGGGAACGTGGAACGGCACGGCGGTGGCCGTCGTCAGCCACGGCGTCGGCTCGCCGGGGGCGGCCGTCTGCTTTGAAGAGCTGGCCAAAGGCGGCGTGAAGACCATCATCCGTGTCGGAACGGCCGGTTCCTACCAAAAAACGATCGAACCCGGCAGCCTGGTGATCAGCACGGCGGCTGTCCGCCGGGACGGACTGACCAGCCAATTGGTGCCGCCGGGTTTCCCGGCCGTGGCCGACCGCCGCGTCGTCGATGCGCTGGCCGCCGCAGCCGCGAAGCGCGATACGGGACTCCATGTGGCCGAGGGCGTGACACTGACGATGGACATGTTTTACAGCGGCGTGGTGGAGTTTCCGCACAAGCTGTACCAACAGGCGGGCGTGCTGGCCGTGGAGATGGAGAATGCGGCCCTGTTCGTGATTGCTGCGCTCCGAGGCATGCGTGCCGGTTCCATCCTGGCGATCGATGGGTACGCCGACGCTGATCTGTTGGAAACGTACAACCCTCATACGGAGACCACGGCCAAAGCGATTGAGGCAGAAGCGCGCATCGCGCTGGATGCGATCGTGGCGGTGGAGAATTGAGTGAAATAAACAGCCCCGATATGAAATAGAGTGCACCCCTTAAAGTAGACATTGGAAAAACCCCTTGGGATAACCGATGTTACTTTAAGGGGTGAATTTTTTATGGCTATCAAAGGTCAAAAGTTCAAGCATTATCCTTTGTCGTTGAAAATGGAGGCAATACGATTGCATGTAGAGGAGAAGTGGACATACAGACGTATCACTGAGCATTTAGGAATCCAGGATAAGGATCGAGTAAAAAAATGGATGCGGAAATACAAACAACTTGGGGAGTTCGGTCTTTTGGATCAGCGTGGACGACGTCCAGAGTACATCGATCAAGATCGACATGTGAAAAAATTGAAACGGGAGAACGAAATTCTAAAAAAGTGTTTGGAAATCTGGATGCGGGAGGTGTAAGAAAAAAGTATCGTGTGATGGAGAATGTGGCAGCATTGTACCCGATTACCGAACTCTCCAAACTTCTTGGTGTATCGAGGAGTGGGTATTATCGATATCTTGCACAGAAGGAGTGGGATAGAGACGGAGAACTGAAACAGCAGATTCAAACCATCTATGATGAACGAAAAGGAATATATGGGTATCGAAGAATTCAAGCGGAACTCCTTCGTCAATACGGCAAGGTTGTGAATCATAAGAAGGTGTTACGGCTCATGCAAATTCTTGGGCTGAAAGCCATTATTCGTGGCAAACGAGCGTATCGGAGCACGTATCGAGCGGCTGAATCAGATGGTCGTGTTGCCGAAAATTTGTTGAAGCGTGACTTCACAGCCGAGAAACCGAACCAGAAGTGGGTCACCGATGTTACCCAGTTTCGTGTAGGAGATCAACGTATCTTCTTATCTACGATTAAAGACTTGTTTCACAACGAAATCGTGGCGCACCATGTGAGCTTACACAATGACAATGTCCTTGTCCTAGAGACGTTTCGGAAAGCATTTGAAAAGCATAAGGACGTGACTGGACTGATCGTACACAGCGATCAAGGCTTCCAGTACACGTCCCATGCATACCACGACATGCTGCAAAAGGTTGGCGCCCGAATCAGCATGTCCCGAAGGGGCAATTGTTTAGACAATTCCCCTATGGAGAGTTTCTTCTCGCACTTAAAGGCAGAAGCTCTCTATCCTTATGATATTCGAAGTTTGGATGAGGCGCAAAGACGAATTGAGGAGTACATTCGTTTTTACAATGAGGAGCGTTTGCAAATCAAATTAAATAAGCTGACGCCAGTCGAGTACAGGCGTCAGCATGCGGCCTAACGGCCGGGGGTTTTTTAAGTGTCTACAAAATGGGGTCTTGACCAGAAACGCCCGAATGCGAGATTCGGGCGTTTCAGACTGAAGACAAACTGCTTTTATTATGATGTAGTTTCCCAAGGAACCGATCTTCCCATCGTTTCCAGGCCGCAAGGCCTGCACATTAATCAACCGAAGGTGGAGAAAAAGTACATGGCATGGGGTGATGGGGCAAAGCGAGCTCCTTTGACGACCTGCAAAGCGAAAAGACGCAAGACGCGGGGAATACAGGGGGCACAAGTCTCACTTCGTCGAAATACCCAGATGTTTGCCCCCTGCCCGCGTCGCGTTTTGGAGCGGACTCTATCGACTTCGTTGCTGGTCGTCAAGAGAGCGAGTGGGCCCCATTACCCATGCACCACGGACTTTGTCTACACGCTGAAACGCCCGAATGCGAGATTCGGGCGTTTTTTTTACATCGGGCACTCCTTTACAAAACCCTGGCCCAACGTTAATACGTGCTTCACGTTTCCTTAACTCTCCAACGGTACCATCGAAATTGTCAAGTGAACGACGGGAGTTGAGGGCACTGGGAGGGAATGGAGCCAGATGGCACGAGTGATATTGAGGCAGGTAACGAAAACATTTCACGGCCAGACGGTGGTCAAAGGGCTGAACCTGTTGATACCGGACGGTTCCTTTACCGTGCTGGTCGGACCGTCAGGGTGCGGAAAATCGACCACGCTGCGGATGATTGCCGGGCTGGAGAGCGTCACGGACGGGGACATCCTGATCGGCGACCAGCCGGTCAATCATCTGCCGCCCGGTAAACGGGACGTGGCGATGGTGTTTCAAAACTACGCGCTCTATCCGACGATGAACGTCTACGACAACATCGCGTTTGGCCTACGCAACCAGGGGTGCTCGAAAAATGACTGCCGGACGATGGTAGAAGAAATCGCGGACGTAGTCGGACTGAGACCGTATCTCAAGCGGAAGCCCTCGGAGCTCTCCGGCGGACAGCGGCAGCGCGTCGCACTGGCCCGTGCGATGGTGAAAAAACCGCAGGTGTTTCTGATGGATGAACCGCTGTCCAACCTGGACGCCAAGCTGCGCAACCAGATGCGGGTGGAGCTGACCAGCCTGCACAAACGGCTCGGCACCACCTTTATCTACGTCACCCACGACCAGGTGGAAGGGATGACGATGGGCGATCAGATCGTCGTCATGAGCGAGGGTGCGATCATGCAGGTGGCGCCGCCGATGGAGCTGTATCGGGAACCAGCCAACCTGTTCGTCGCCCAGTTTATCGGCTCACCCGCGATGAACGTCGTCCCGGCGGACGGGAGGGCGGAATACTTGTGGGGGTTTCGCCCGGAAATGGCCGTCCTCCTGCCGGGCAGCGTGTCGGCGGTCCCGGCGGAAACGGCATGGTCGCTCGACGGCATTATCATGTCACGGGAAATCCTCGGTTCGGACGCGCTGTACCACGTGGAAACGACGAGAGGACGCGTCGTGGTCAAGGCGGAAACGGAGCGGATGGCGGAGATCGGCGAAGCGGTGCTGGTGTCGGTGCCGCTGGCGCACATTCACGTGTTTGACCGCGCGACCGGGAAACGGCTGGGGCGGCTGGAGGGACGGACGCAGAACCATTCGCTGGCGGGAGGAGTGGTCTGATGCGCAAAACGGTCGCTGTCCAAGAAGTGGCGAACGCGCAATCGGCGGGGACGCTGCCGGCAGCCCGATTTTTCTTCGCTGAGCGGATTCGTCCGTACCTGTACATCGCGCCGGCCCTGCTGTTTTTTTTCGCCTTTTTCTTCTTTCCGATCGCGTATGTAATCTACTTGTCCTTTCACGACTGGTCGCTGCTCAACCTGGAGGAGATCGAATGGGTGGGGCTGGACAACTTTGCCGAGCTGTGGAAGGACGCCGATTTTCGTCAGGTGCTGGCCAATACATTGATGTACACATTCGCCACAGTGGGGCTCGGCATTGTGATTTCGTTTTTTCTCGCGCTGTGGCTCAACCGCAAGGCCAGGGTGTACGGTCTGGTGCAGGCGGCGGTGTTCAGCCCTCACATCGTCTCGCTCGTCTCGATTTCGATGCTCTGGATGTGGCTGATGGACCCGCAGTACGGTCTGCTCAACGCCCTGTTGGAATTCGCCGGACTGCCGGCGTACACCTGGCTGTCTGACACGAAAAGCGCGCTGGTGTCGCTGATCGTGGTCAGCCTCTGGAAAGGGATCGGCTACAACACGGTGGTCTTCATCGCGGGGCTGCAAAGCATTCCCCGTGACATCTACGAGGCGGCCGCCCTGGACCGCTCTCCGTGGTGGCGCACCCTGTTCCGCATTACGGTTCCGATGCTGTCGCCCACGCTGTTCTTTTTGTTGGTGATCAATACGATCTCATCGTTTCAGGTGTTTGACACGATCTACATCATGACCCAGGGCGGTCCGGTCAACAGCACCAACATGCTGGTTTTCTACATTTACGAGCAGGGCATGGATTTCTACAACGGCGGCATCGCTTCCGCTGCGTCCGTCGTCCTGCTGGGGATGGTCGGATTGTTGACACTGCTGCATTTCCGCCTGATGGGAAAACGGGTCCACTACCGCTGACGGGCCCCTGATCCGGCCAAGTGTGGCAGCGAATTCGCCCCAGGATCGCCGAGAGGGAGGAGGAGGTTGTATGAGACATGCGGGACGTGCGGCGTGGAAAGCGGTGGAGTGGGCGCTTCTCGCCGTCGTTTCCCTGATCTTTGTGTTTCCGTTTCTCTGGATGTTTTTGACCGCGTTCAAGACGATGCCGGAGGTGTACCGGTTCCCGCCTACCTGGTGGCCGGAGTCGTGGCATTTGGAGAACTTCCGCATCGCGTGGGAATCGGGACCGTTTCTCACCTACGTCTGGAACAGTTTTCTCGTGGCGGCGGGGATTCTCGTCCTGCAGCTGTTGACGGGTGTGCCGGCCGCGTACGCCTTTGCCCGCTACCGGTTTCGCGGGCGGAACCTGCTGTTTGGCCTGACCCTGATCGCCTTGATGATTCCCCCTCAGGTGGTCTTCTTGCCGGTCTATGTGGAAATGAGTCACTGGGGGCTGGTGAATACGCTGTGGGCGCTGATTCTGCCGTACGGGGCGAGCGCCTTTGGGATTTTTTTGCTCCGCCAGTGTTTCATGCAGGTGCCCGATGAGGTGATCGAAGCCGCCCGGCTGGACAATGCCTCCGAGTGGACGATCATGTGGACGATCATGGTGCCGATGGCCAAGCCGGTGCTGGTCACGTTCGGGCTGTTTAGCTTCATCTATCACTGGAACGACTACTTTTGGCCGCTGATCATGACCAACAGCGACACCGTGCGGACGCTGCCAATCGGCATCTCCATGCTGAAGGCGGCGGAAGGCGGCAAACTCTGGAACGTCATCATGGCGGGCAACATGATCCTCGTGCTGCCGGTCCTGGCGATCTTTTTCATCGCCCAGCGGCACATCATCAGCGCGTTTGTCTATTCATCCAAATAAAAAAGGAAAACCCGCGTTCCTTCCTGAAAAGAAAGAGGAGGCATGCATTGTGAAAAAGATCCGCGTATCCTTATTGGCTTGTGTATTGAGCGTGACGGCCGTACTGGCCGGGTGCAGCGGCAAGCAGGAGGCGGCTGGCGGCCAGCAGTCCGGTACCGGAAGCGGCGGCCAGCAGCAGACAGCCGATGCCGGAAAGCCCGTGGAAATCGACTTTTGGTACGCGCTGGGCGGCCGCAACGGTGAAGTGATCGAAGAGATGGTCAAACAATTCAACGACACGCACAAAGACATCGTCGTCAAGCCGTCCTATCAAGGCAGCTACTATGAAAACCACGCCAAGGTGCTGGCTGCCGTCTCAGCCGGAAACCAGCCCGACGTGACGATGGTGGAGATCGCATCGGTGGGCGCGTTTGCCGATGCCAAGGTGCTGCAGGACCTGGGGGCCTACGTGAACGGGGAGGAAAACAAATACATTCCCGGCCTGATGGGCAACTCCTACTGGAACGACAAACTGTACGCCGTGCCGTTCAACCGTTCGACCCCGCTCTTGTACGTCAACCGGGACATGCTGAAAGCGGCCGGATTGAATCCCGACGGTCCAAAGACATGGGAGGAACTGCGCCAGTACGCCAAGGCCCTGACCAAAAAAGAGGGGGGCAAGACGAAGACCTACGGCTTCTCCACGCCGATCGACATCTGGTTCTACGAAGCGCTGGTCTTTGAGAGCGGCGGAAATATCCTGAGCGAAGACGGCAAGAGCGTGGCGCTCGACAACGAAGCGGGAAAGGCGCCGTTGGAGTTCTGGATCAGCCTGCTGAAGGAAGGGGTGATGAAGGCTCCGCCGGGCGAAAAATACAACGCCTGGGACGTGGCCAAGCAGGATTTCCTCAACCAGCAGGTGGCCATGATTTTTACATCGACCGGAGACCTGCACGCGCTCAAGGAGAGCGCCGCGTTTGAAGTAGGGGCGGCGTTTCTGCCGGCCAATAAGGATTATGGGGTGCCGACTGGCGGCGCCAACCTGGTGATGCTGGCCAAGTCTTCGGATCAGGAGAAAAAGGCGGCATGGGAATTTATCAAATGGATGACGGATACGCCGCAGACAATACGTTGGTCGCTGGAAACCGGGTACATGCCGGTGACGAAGGAAGCGGTCGAGTCGGACGAGATGAAAGCAGCATACCAGAAAGAGCCAAACTTTCAGGTGGCGGTCAAACAATTGGAGTATGCCCAACCGCGTCCGATGGTTCCCGGCTATAAGGAACTGCAGGAAGTCATCATGACGGAGATTCAGCGGGCGGTGCTGAACCAGGCGACCGTGGGCGAGGCGATTGCCAAGGTTGTGGAAAAAGGCGAGAAACTACTGAAAAAGTAATGAGGTGATGTTGCATGAACGTTTGCATGGCGCATCGCGGCTGGTCGGGCAAGGCGCCCGAAAACACCATGAAGGCGATTGAGCTTGCGCTGGCGGAACCGGCCATTGGCGCGATTGAGGTGGACGTGCAGCTTTCCAGGGATGGCGTGCCGGTTCTGTTCCACGATTTTTCACTGGAGCGGACGACGAACGGCAGCGGACGGGTGCAGGATCTGACGCTGGCGGAACTGCGGGAGCTTAATGCAGGGAGCTGGTTTGATGAGCGCTTTGCCGGCGAACCGATTCCCACGCTGGAAGAGGTGCTGGCTGCCGTGAAGGGACGATGCACACTGAACATTGAGCTGAAAACGGCGGCCGACATGCATCCCGGACTGGCGGAACGCGTGCTGACGCTGCTGGATCGGCACGGGATGAAGCAGGATGTGTACCTCACCTCGTTTGACCACGAGCTCATCCGGCAGGTGCGGCAGCTGGACACTGACGTCAAGACCGGGCTGATCGTCTACGGACGGCCGATCATGATCCTGGAACAACTGCGGCAGGCGGGAGCAGATGTGCTCTCCATGTCCTATCCGTTTCTCACCCGGGAATTGGCCTGCGAGGCAATCAATGAGGGGGTTGGCGTCATCGCCTGGACGGTGGACGACCCGGACGCTATCCGCAGAATCATGGAGTGGCATCCGCAGGTGCAAATCTGCACCAACCATCCGGACCGCATGCTGGCCCTTCGCTGAGCGCACTATAACTAACAACAGCGGCTGTGAGGACACTCCCTCGTGGCCGCTGTTTCATTCGGTACAGCCGGCAGCAAAAAAGGCACCGCAAAACGGGTGCCTTTTTGTTGTGCTTATATCTTGAAGCGTTTGACGTGAGCCTGCAGCTCTTCGGCGATTCTCGCCAGCGAGCTGGCAGAAGACGTGACTTCCTCCATGGAGGCCAACTGCTCCTCGGTGGCGGCGGAGACGCTTTGCGTTCCTTCTGCGGAGCTTTCCGCCACTTCGGCA
This sequence comes from Brevibacillus sedimenti, assembly GCF_020923495.1. Lineage (GTDB taxonomy): Bacteria > Bacillota > Bacilli > Brevibacillales > Brevibacillaceae > Brevibacillus > Brevibacillus aydinogluensis. The sequence goes on along the minus strand of NZ_CP064048.1, from coordinate 986,775 downwards.
ATTTGCGTGACCAACTGAACCACCTGTTCCGTACCTGCGGTCATCTGGCGGGAGTGGTCTTTTACCTTCTGAATCTGGTCGGCCGTGTGGGTCACCGAATACTGAATCTGTTCAAACGATTTGCCGGCATCGTTGACGACCTCGAGGCCGAGCGCCACTTCTTTTGTCCCTTTTTCCATGGACTGTACGGCCAGGTCCGATTCCTGCTGGATGGCCAGAATGAGCTGTTCGATCTGTTGAGCGGATTGGGCCGATTGTTCCGCCAGTTTGCGGACTTCGTTGGCCACGACGGCAAATCCCCGTCCCTGTTCCCCGGCACGCGCTGCTTCGATGGCGGCATTAAGCGACAACAGGTTGGTCTGCTCGGCAATGTCGGTGATGACCTGGACAATTTGACCGATCTCCTGGGAACTTTCGCCCAGCCGTTTGACGATAAGGGCGATCTGGTTGACCGTCTCGTTGATGGACTGCATTTGTTTCGCGACGGTTTGGATGGTCTGGTTGCCGTCGATCGCGATTTGCGAAGCCCTGAGGGCAGAATCTGCGGCGTTTTCCGCATTGGTGGCAATTTGCTGAACACCGGAGGACACGTCCTGGATCGCACGGACGCTTTCCTCCACGCTTTGCACTTGCCGTTCTGCGCCGTACGCCACTTCCTGGATGGTCGTTGCAATCTGCTCGGTGGCCTTGCTTGTGTGCTCGGCGTTTACGGTCAGCTGCTCTGCGGACGCTGCCAAATTTTCGGCGCTGGCGTTCATCTGCTGGATGATGGTGCGCAGATTATCCACCATGGCGTTTACGGCCTGGGACAGTTGGCCAATTTCATCCTGCGTGCGGATGCGGAGCGGCTCCACCGTCAGTTCTCCATCGGAGATGCGTTTGGTCACGCTGGCCACTTCCATGATCGGTCGCGTGATCCGCAGCGACACGGCGAATGCAAGTGCGATTACGAGAACGCTGACGATGAGAACGATGACAGCGATGTTGGTGTTGAGAGCGGACACAGCCGACGTAATGGATTGGACCGGGATATGCAGGAACAATCCGTAGTTTGTCGTTGCAATGGGCGCATAGGCAACCATGTACTCGCTGCCGGCGTCCGTGTAGGTATAGGAGGCTGTCTCGCTGCCGCCGTGTTTGAGGAACTCGGCCAACCCCTGCGGCAGGCCGGCTTCTTCCACTGCTTTGCCGATCAGCTCTTCGTTGGGATGGGCTTGAATCAGCCCTTTGTTGTCTACGAGAATGGCGTATCCGCCGTTGCCAAGGTTGAGATGTTGCAGAAAGGTTTCGGTAAACTGGTCAACGTTGACGAGACCGGTCAGTACGCCAAGAATTTGGCCGTTTTGGTTTTTGACGGGAGAGGCGACGACAATGGAGCGTTTGCCAGTCGTCTTGGCAATCACGATGTCGGAGTAACTGGCTTTTCCGGCCATTCCTTCCTTGAAAAACGGCCGTTCGGACAAGTCGATGCCGACGCTTGTCGGAAACGTGTCGGCCGAAACTTTTCCGTCTGGAGAGATGAAGGTGTTGCCGTCAAATATCTTCATTTCCTCGGTAAACGAGCGGATGAACAGGTTTTTCGCGGCAGCGTCCGTCGATTGAATATCCGATGAACGGGCCAGCACCTGAATCTCCGTCATCCGTCTGTCCAGGTATTGATCCATCGCGACGGCGGTGCTTTTGGCAAGGTCGATGTAGGACTGCCGCTGTTTGTCCGTGATGATTTCCGAGCTGCTGGTGGTGATATACAGGGAGGTGCCGATGAGTGGTATGATCGCTACGACAAGAAACCAAACAATCAGTTTGTTTCGAAGTTTGCCGAAGACAAACACGAGGGAATTCCTCCTTTTGTAATCAGGCCTATATGCACGCCTGAAGCGTAACAGCATTCAGACTGCCGGGAATGCTCCCGGCAGTCTGGAGTGAATCAATATCCCATTGCTGCACCTTCGCCGCGCGGATCGGCGCCGCCAAACTTCACGTTGGTGACGGGATCGATCAGAATCGCTCCGGATTGGCCCATTTGATCGGTGTAGGCGTCTTCCAGTTTTTCAACCGGGTGACCGCGTTTGATCAGTTCGTCCAAAACAGCTTGCGGAATTCGGCTTTCTACCTTGAGGTTGTTGGAAGAAGCACCCCAGTTGCGTCCGTGCAGCCATCTTGGCGCTTCGATCGCGTCCTGTACGCTGAAGCCAAAATCGACAATGCGGGTCACCAGAGCGGCCTGGGTCTGAGGCTGTCCTTCTCCGCCTTGGGTTCCGTAGAGGAGGTAAGGCTTGTCTCCCTTAAACAGCATCGCCGGATTGATGGTGTTGAAGGAGCGTTTGCCCGGCTCCAGGTGGTTGATGTGGTTCGGATCCAGGGAGAAGTAGCTGCCGCGGTTTTGCAGCAGGATGCCGGTGCCTTTGGCCACGATGCCGGAGCCCCAGTCGAAGTAGTGGCTTTGAATCATCGAAACGGCGTTGCCATCCTTGTCGACGACGCCGAGCCATACAGTGTCCCCTTTCGGATCGAGCGGCTCCACCGTTTGGGCTGCCTGTTTCATGTCGATCCGCTTGGCCAGTTCTTGACCGTGCTCTTTGGACAGCAGGTAGTCTACCGGAATGTCGGCAAACTCGGGGTCGGTCAGCCATTTGTCACGGTCGGCAAAGGCTTGCTTGGTGGCTTCCACAATCACATGGTAGTAATCGGGAGTGCCTTCGCCCAAGCTCTTCACATCGAAGTTGTTCAGGATGTTGAGAATGGAGAGCGAGGCCATTCCTTGCGAGTTGGGCGGTACGTTGTACGCCTTGTACCCGCGATAGTCAACGGAAATCGGTTTTGCCCACGTAGCGGTGTGTTTTTCAAAGTCTTTCAGGGTGAGCAAGCCGCCGTTTTTCTGCATGTCTTCGACGATTTTCTTGGCGATTTCGCCTTTGTAGAATCCGTCGGCCCCTTTTTTGGCGATGATTTTCAAGGATTCCGCCAGGTCTTTCTGCTTCAGGATTTCGCCAGCCTGATACGGTTCGCCGTTGGGTTTCAGGTAGATTTTGCGGAACTCTTCAAAGCGCTGCAGATTTTTCAGATCGTTGTCGGTCGGATCGGTCGCGTACTTGGTCCAGTACACCTGGTTGGGGGAGACGGGATAGCCTTTTTCCGCGTACTCGATCGCCGGCTCCAGCAGTTTGCTCCACGGAATCTTGCTGCCGCTCATTTCCTTGCGAGCGTAGTTGTACGCTTCCCACCAGCCGGAAACGACTCCGGGGACGGTGTTGGCGGCCAGATAACCGCGGGACGGGATTTTCTCGTATCCTTTGCTCTTGTAGAACTCAATGGTCGCTTTCTCCCCGGCACGGCCGCTGCCGTTCAGGGCGCGCAGTTCTTTCGTTTTTGCGTTGTAGATCAGCCAGAAGTTGTCCCCGCCGATGCTGGTGTAATGAGGATAGACGACGGTCAGTGTGGAAGCCGCAGCGATCGCGGCATCGACCGCGTTACCGCCTTCCTGCAGCGTCTTCAGTGCAGCGGCGGTAGCCAGGTAGTGCGGAGTGGTAACCATGCCATTCGGCGACATGGAAGTTGGACGGTGTGCAGCATTGCCCGCAGGTGTGAAGGCGGACAGGCTTAAAACGCCGGCAAGTCCCAGGGCGCCTAGTTTTTTCCAGAACCTTTTCACAGTCGTTCCTCCTTTGGTCTAGTTGTAAAAGCAAGTTGTGCTGGATGGTACGTAGCTCTGGCGCCTCACCTCCCCCCTATGGACTGCAACCGCCTGCTTACACAAAAAAGACCGATGACATAGGATCATCGGTTTGTCCTACATCAATACTTCGGTAACTGGCTGGCGTGTCCGCTCATGGCGGAGGTAGCCCCTGTAGCTTTGCGTCGCCGGGTTTCCCCGGGTTTGCCGTTTCGATATCAATGCGTGGTCGTAAATTTTCAAAATGCGTAAAATGAGACCATCTTCATTCGTCTCGCGGTGCAGGCAGTCCAATGGACTTGGGAAAATCACATTTCTATTTCATTAGATCGGTAAATTCGTCCCGATGTTTAAGGGGAAATTAAAAAAATCTGCGGATTTTGTGACTATGGTCCGATGTCCCTGCACTTGGCGGAGGATGTTTTTCGTGCGCGCACCTTTCTGCGCACATCCAAGCTGCTGAATTCAATAATGAACATCGGCTGCGGCCGTCAACAGCGACGGCATGTGCCCCATTGTGGTAAGGCGGGACGAGGCACGGCCCGATTTGTTGAACTCTCGATGCGGAATCAGTATTATTGATTGTAAAGGTGAAGTGAAAGGTTGATTCAATTGGAAAACAAGTCGGCAACATCCAATTTTATCCGCAGCATCGTCATTGAGGATTTGCAGGCGGGACGAGTGAAAGAAGTCGTGACCCGTTTCCCTCCGGAACCGAACGGGTATCTCCATATCGGTCATGCCAAATCCATCTGCCTGAATTTTGAGCTGGCTGACGAATTCAATGGCAGAACCAACCTGCGCTTTGACGACACCAATCCGCTGAAAGAAGACACCGAGTACGTGGAAGCGATCAAGGAAGACGTCAAATGGCTGGGCTTTGAGTGGGATGGTCTTCATTTCGCATCCGACTACTTTGAGGAAATGTACAATCGCGCGGTGTTGCTGATCAAAAAAGGCAAGGCGTACGTCGACGACCTCTCCGCGGAGGAGATCCGCAAAACGCGGGGGACGCTGACAGAGCCGGGCACGGAGAGTCCGTACCGCAACCGTTCGGTGGAGGAAAACCTGGACCTGTTCCAGCGGATGCGCAACGGCGAGTTCAAGGACGGCGAAAAAGTATTGCGCGCCAAAATCGACATGAGTTCGCCGAACATCAACCTGCGCGACCCGGTGCTCTATCGGATCGCCCATGCCACCCATCACAACACCGGAGACAAGTGGTGCATCTACCCGATGTACGACTTTGCCCACCCGCTGGAAGACGCCATCGAGGGCGTGACCCACTCGCTGTGCTCGCTCGAGTTTGAAGATCACCGTCCGCTTTACGACTGGGTCGTACGCGAATGCGAGATGGAGCACGTGCCGCGGCAGTATGAATTTGCCCGTTTGAACATGACCAATACGGTGATGAGCAAACGCAAGCTGAAATTGCTGGTGGACGAAAAAATCGTGGACGGTTGGGACGACCCGCGGATGCCCACCATCGCCGGACTGCGCCGCCGCGGCTACACGCCGGAAGCGATTCGGGCGTTTGCGCGGGAAATCGGCGTCTCCCGCAGCAACAGCGTGGTGGATGCGAAGATGCTGGAGCATTTCATCCGCGAAGACCTGAAGCTGAAGGCGCCGCGCACGATGGCCGTGCTGCGCCCGCTGAAAGTGGTCATTACCAACTATCCGGAAGGCCAAGTGGAGATGCTGGACGCGGAAAACAACCCGGAAAATCCCGAGATGGGCATCAGGCAAATCCCGTTTTCCCGCGAGATTTACATCGAGCAGGATGATTTCATGGAAAATCCGCCGAGCAAGTACTTCCGCCTGTTCCCGGGCAACGAAGTGCGGCTGAAGCACGCCTACTTCATCAAGTGCCACGACGTGATCAAGGACGAACAGGGGAACGTGGTGGAACTGCACTGTACGTACGACCCGGAAACGAAGAGCGGCACCGGGTTCACCGGCCGGAAAGTGAAGGGGACGATCCACTGGGTGGACGCCAAACACGCCGTTCCGGCGGAGTTCCGCCTGTATGAACCGCTCATTCTGGACGGGCAGGAAGACGGCGATTCGTTCTTGGACAACATCAATCCCAATTCGCTGGAAACGCTGCACGGTTTTGTCGAGCCCAACCTGAAGGACTGCAAGCCGCACGACAAGTTCCAGTTCTTCCGCCACGGCTACTTCAACGTCGATCCAAAGTATACGACTCCGGACAAACTGGTGTTCAACCGGATTGTCTCGCTGAAAAGTTCGTTTGAACTGCCGAAGAAGGGATAAATTCGCGCATACATGGAAAAGCTGTTAACACGGTTAACAGCTTTTTTCATATTCTTGGGGACCCCCGCCGGGTGCTGCATGAGCACACCTGAGCGGGGGATTTTTTTGAGAGGGGCGGCCGGATATGCTCGATTCCGGTCACAATTTTAAAGAAAAAATGTCATTTGGACGGCAGGATTTCCCATGGAATATATTGAAAAATTACACAGATGATATATTGGTTGTACAACCAATCAAAATGAATGGTGATCTGGAATGAAACCAAAAGCAGGTAATACGCGAGCCCAATTAATTGAAGCGGCTTACAAGGTTCTTGCCGAAAAGGGATACGAAAACAGTTCCGTTAAGGACATTGCTCGTGAGGCAGGCGTGTCGCCCGGCTTGGTGCACTACCATTTTGCAAACAAGGAAGACCTTTTGGTGTCTGTTGTCAAAGAAGCAGCCAATGAGTACTGCCAACAGATGAGAAAGTTACGGAAGACAGTTGCGGAAGACAAACTTGCCGACGCTGCGCTGGCGGAGTCTTTGGAGCGAATAAAGAGCAATGCCGATTGGTACAAGCTGCGATATGAATTGTATGTGCTTGGCTTGCGAAATCCCGCGATTCAGTCCGGGGTGAAAGAGCTTATCGCAAGGGGAAGGGAGGGAATCGAAGAAACAATCCAAGCGGTGGCAGGAAAAACGCTGCCAAATGGGGCTGAGATGTCCGCCATTTTGTTCGCCTGTTTCGAAGGGCTCGCCTTGCAGTCTTTCGTTGATTCGGAGTTTGACCTGGAAGGCGCTTACCAATTCCTTGGTCAAATGGTCGAACAATTCTTGCAATCGCAATCGGAACGTGAGCGGACGTGACAGTGCGCGTACCGCGCGAGGATTGAAAGGTATGTGTGTGGTGTCAATAGAGCCGTTGTTATCTGTATTGGTTGGTCATACAACCAAAAAATTATGGGGGTGTTTTCATGTTGAATCTGGTTCTGGCCGCAATGGAACGATTGGCACTGACAGTGATCGTGGGCGGAGGCGTTGTCATGGCCGCCGGTGTCCGTCCTCTCTTACTGTCCATTTTGGCAAAGCCGGGACAACCCGATTTGGCTGAAACCGTTGAGGGGCTCTCAATCAACGCGTGGAACCGATACAACCGATTTGCCTTGTGGGCGGCCATTGTCGTGGCGGTCGTTGATCTCGTGCGTATTGTTACGGGGCTGGCTTTTTCCTGGTGGCATGTTGGCCTGATCCTTACAATCTTTGTGGCTTTGCTTGGAAAGTTATTGATCGATCAGACACTGAAAACGCGGCTTAATGAGGCTGGCGCTGAAGCTGTCGGCAGTGCCGAGCAGCGTGCCGGACACCGGCGGGTTGAGTTTCTCTCGGTCGTCATTCTTGTTTTGGCTGTGTTGTTGGTCATCCTGCCGTTCTGACGGAGGTATCCAGATGAATGTGTTGATTGTCTACGCACACCCGAACCCGAAGAGTTTGAATGCCGCCATTTTGAAGGAAGTGGAGCGCGGCCTGCAAGAGGCCGGCTACCAGTATACGGTTATCGATCTATACCAGGACAACTTTCAGCCGGTTCTGGTGTACAATGACAGCATCCGGCGCAGCGAACTCAAGAACGATCCGGAAACGGCGCGTTATCGTGAGCTGGTGCGGCAGGCCGATCATCTCATCTTCATTTATCCCGTTTGGTGGTATGGTGTCCCGGCGATTCTTAAGGGCTTCTTTGATCGCTTGTTTGTTTCGGGATTCGCCTATCACTACGAGGGGATGGTGCCAAAGGGATTGCTCAGCGGAAAATCGGCATGGGTGTTCTATACGATTGACTCTCCCGGATGGTATGTCAGACTGGTTCGCCGCAGTGTCGAATGGAAGATTATGAGAGATGCGATCCTCGCGTTTTGCGGAATACGAAAGGTCAAGAGATTCATGTTTGCCGGCGTCAAGAGGAGCAGCCAAAAGCGGCGTCAAAAATGGCTGGAATCCGTCTATCATCAGGTGCGTTTTGGACTCAGGGAATCATGATGAAGATTCGGTTATCCCGTTGGGTCGATACCCGGGCGAATGGCAAGGAAAACAGGTGGCACAAGTCTCACTTCTTCGAAACACCCAGATGTTTACCCCTCCCCTTAGCGTTTTGAAGCGGACGCTATCGACTTATTGCTGGTCGTCAAGAGAGCGAGCGGGCACCATCACACATGACACCACGGGCTTTGATTGCAATGCGTCGCCAAAATGAAAATGCAGGTGAAATTGCCATAAATTAGTGTATAATGTGTGTATAAAATTTTGACAAAAGGGGGTGGGGAACCATGAGATTTCGCGACCTTCACATCAACATCAAGGTGCGCCTGCTGACAAGGTTTTTAAGCATTTTGGTCGGTGCGACGATTTTTCCGTTTATGTCGATATACTTTACGGAAAAACTGGGGCAGGCGATCGCCGGGGTTCTCATGCTGTCAACGGTCATAACCACGGTGATTATTAGCTTCTACGGCGGATTTTTGGCCGACAGGATCGGGCGGCGAAAAGTGATGATCATGTCGCAATCGGTACTGCTAGGGGCGTACTCCGTCATGACCATCGCCAACTCCGAGTGGCTCGATTCAGCCTGGCTCACCTATGCGATGCTGCTGGTGCAAAGCGTCGGCACCGGCATGCTGTTTCCCGCCGTGGACGCCATGATCATCGACGTGACGAATCAGGAGAATCGCCGGTATGTCTACAGCTTGAACTACTGGTCGATCAACCTGGCCATGTCGATCGGTGCGCTGGGGGGCGGCTTTCTGTTTCAAACGCACCGGTTTGAATTGTTTCTGCTGTTCACCTGTGTTCATGTGTTAACGCTGATCATGTTTGTCTTGTTTATGACCGAATCGCACCAAACGAAGCGGAATGAACAGGTAAGAAACAAGGCGGTGTGGAAGGATCTGCTGCAAAGCTATCGGCTCGTGGCCAAGGATCGCACTTTTCTCTTTTTTTGTCTCGCAGTGTTGTTGGGCAACGCCCTGCTCAATCAGAAAACCTATTACATAGCTGTTCGTCTTCAGCAGGAGTTTGGCAGCCAGCTTCTGAACGTGGCGAATTGGTTTTCGCTCAAGATCGACGGGATCAGAATGGTTGGCATCATGCAGACGGAGAACACTATTTTGGTTGCCATGGGCATGTTGTTCGTGACGAAGTGGATCAAACGGTTCTCGGACAGCCTTGTGCTGCGAACAGGCGTGTTCTTGTACATGATTGGCTTCGCCGCCTTGGGAAGCAGCAACGGGCTGTGGATTCTGCTCCTGGCGGTGTTTGTCGTGACATGCGGCGAATTGTTGTTGACGCCGGTAAGCCAGTCCGTAATCGCTGATCTGGTGAACGATGAAGCGAGGGGGTCCTATATGGCGGTGTACGGACTGGTTGGTCATGGGGGAAGACTTCTGGGCGCTGGCGGCATCCTGGTCGGGGTGCTTGTGCCATCCTGGATGATGAGCGGACTCTATGTTCTGATCGGAATCTTCATGCTCTGCTTGTTTCACTACGTGTTAAAACAGCGTCAGCAAAAAAACGAGACCGACGCTGCTTCTCACAATACACCGCTCCCTGTGTAGTGCCGTAGATATGTCGGGGGAGCGCAACAGGGCGCCCTTGATTGTCCAGGGGTGCCCTGTTGCGTTTGATTGTTCCGCTGGCTGGATGTCCGGTACCCCTGCGTCGTTCGCGTGTATTCGCGCACTGGGAGAAGGGAGCGGCCAGCTCGGGGAAAGTTATCGCCGGACCCGTCTCTTTTTGATACAGTAGACAAAGGAGAAGAAAAAGCAAGGTGTGAAGGATATGGCAATTTTGCACAACGATTGGGCCGAACTGCTGGCGGACGAATTTGAAAAACAGTACTACCGGCAGTTGCGGCAGTTCCTGAAGGCGGAATACCAAAGCCGCACCGTGTATCCCGACATGTACGACATTTTCAACGCGCTTCATCTGACGCCGTACCGGGAAACCAAAGTGGTGATTCTCGGTCAGGACCCGTATCACGGACCGGGACAAGCCCACGGCCTCAGCTTTTCCGTCAAACCGGGGGTTGCGCCTCCGCCATCACTGCAAAACATCTTCAAGGAACTGCAGAGCGATCTGGGCTGTGCCATCCCCAATCACGGCTATCTGGTTAGCTGGGCAAAACAGGGGGTCCTGCTGCTCAACTCAGTGCTGACCGTGCGCGCGGGCAGCCCCAACTCGCACAAGGGGATGGGCTGGGAGCAGTTTACCGACCGGGTCATTGCCGTCCTAAACGAGCGGGAAACGCCGATGGTCTTTATTCTCTGGGGGCGTCACGCGCAGGAAAAAGCAGCGTTTATTGACAAGCAAAAGCATTGTGTCATTCAATCCCCGCATCCAAGCCCGTTTTCGGCCAACCGGGGCTTTTTCGGCAGCCGGCCGTTTTCCAGGGCCAACCGCTTTTTGCGGGAGCAGGGCTTGGGCGAAATCGACTGGCAGCTTCCCCTACAGGTGGAACTAACCGCCGCAGGAGAGCAGTAAGCGAGGCGCGTTTTCGTTAATCCTTGCTGCGGATGACAAGCAGGCACCCGCTTGCGACGGAGATTGTCCCGCTGTCGGCCGTCAGCACGTTGCTGATGCCCAGCGTGTCACCGAGGCGCAGCGTCGCATGTTCCAGCGGATATTGAAATCCGGACAGGGTAATGCCGGTCACTTCCGGGGTGAGCGGCAGCAGCGAGATGTGGGGAAAGCGGCTGGGGCCGAGGGTCAGCTCGCGGTCGACGAGCATGATGTCATTGGCAGCATCGACGATCCGGCAGCGTACGCCGCTGCGCAGCCCTTTCCACAACAGGTGAACGTTGGCCAGCGTGTGATCGAAACGGGACCCCAGTGCCCCCGTCAGGACAATCTCCTGCGCGCCCTGATCCAGTGCCCAGACGAAGCCCATCTCCGTGTCGGTCATATCTTTCAAGACCGGGTCGCAGGAGCGCACTTCTTCGCTGTGCGCGCTGATCTCCGCCCACTCCTCAGGCGTGACCGAGTCAAAATCGCCGATGGACAGGCGGGGCCGAAGACCGTGGCGGATGAGAAACAGCGCTCCCCGGTCGACACCGACCAGACAGTCACCCGCCTCTACTTCCTCAAGCGCCCAGTCACCCAGATTGCCTCCTGCAAACAGGATGATTCGTGTTGGATTGCTCATGATTTTTTCCTCATTCCGTGTCGATTGCGTTTGTCATCCCCAGATCGTTTTTCCTGGGAGCAGGCCCGTCCTACCCAATCAGGGGCTCCGGGCCCGAAAACGGTTCTCTTCCACAATATCATGGACCCGCCCTGATGTGCCAATGAAGATGAGCCCATCCGCTTCACCTGCCCATAGACGGTCCTCGCGAAAGATCTAGCCGGCGGTCATCGCCTGTCATGCAATACCAGTGAAAATAATTGAATGTTTTGGATTTTGTCGATTAAAATCATTTTATCAACTGCAGGAAGGTGAAGCGATGATTGTCGTCAAGCGCATGAATCAATGCACGCTGGCTGAGGTCACACTGGCGTGGAACCGGGGGTTTGAGGGCTATTTTGTTCCGGTGACGATGACGGAAAAAAGTCTGCTGCAGCGGCTGGGACGGGAGGATTACGCACCATCCCTGTCTGTGATTGCGTTTGCGGACGGGGAACCGATCGGTCTGGTCGCCAGCGGCGTTCGCACCATCAACGGGAAAAAAGCGGCCTGGAACGGAGGCACCGGCGTTGCTGCGGCGTACCGTCGGCAGGGCGTTGGACGCCGATTGATGGAGGAGACGCTGGCCCTGTACCGCAAAGCGGGCGTCGAGCTGGCGACGCTGGAAGCGTTCCGGCAAAACGAGCAGGCGATCGCCCTCTACCGGCAGTTCGGTTATGAGGTGACGGACCGGCTGCTGTTCTTGCAGCGTACCGACGCGCTGACGGATCGGCCGTTTGGCGATGTCACTTCCGCCCCCTACCGGCTGCGGCATGGCATTCCCCAGGAGGCGGCGGCGCTTTCCTTTTACGAGGCGGACGTGCCGTGGCAAAACCAGTGGCCCAGCCTTTGCGATGGAGAGGCGGTCTTCGTGGAAGACGAGAACGGCGAGACAGTCGGTTACGCCTTTTACAAACGGACGCTGGACGAGGCGGGCAAACCGACCGCTATCGTATTGCGGCAGTGTGCGTACCTGCCCGGACGGGCTGATGCGGAGGCGATCGTTCGTTTTGCGCTTGCCCATGTGTGGGGATCGCCGGAACTGGCCTGCACGCGTTCTACCTTCAACCTGCCGGCCTCCTGCAAGCTGGTGGTGAGCGTGCTGGAACAGGCCGGGTTTCAGCCCTCCGGCATCGAACAGGTATACATGATCCGTCAGATGGAGCAGGGCGGCTAGGTGATTGAGCTTCTTGTCGACATGTGAAGCGTCACCCGTCTCGATACAGGACTTTTGTTTGACAAACATGACCAACGCATCTGTCAAATCGGGTAATATAGTAGAGGGGTTTCACCCTGCCATATCCGAACGACAGGAGATTGTATCATGCAGAAAGTAGAATTAATTGCCACGGCGACATTTGGCCTGGAAGCCGTGGTCGCCCAGGAAGTAAGGGCGCTGGGCTACGAAGACGTCAAGGTGGACAACGGCAAGGTGACGTTTACGGCAGACATTTCCGCGATACCGCGGGCAAATTTGTGGTTACGAACGGCGGATCGCGTGCGTCTTAAAATGGGAGAGTTTCGGGCGACGACGTTTGACGAGCTGTTTGAGAAGACCAAGGCGCTGCCCTGGTCGGACTGGCTCCCGGAAAACGCAACGTTTCCGGTGGAAGGCAAATCCGTGAAATCGACGTTGTTCAGCGTGCCCGACTGTCAGGCGATCGTGAAAAAAGCGGTGGTGGAAAGCCTGAAAAAAACGTACAAGCGGGACTGGTTCGAGGAGCAGGGGCCGATGTACAAAATCGAGGTGGCCTTGTTGAAGGACGTCGCCACTTTGACCATCGACACGTCGGGACCGGGGCTGCACAAGCGGGGATACCGCGGATTGATCGGCGCGGCGCCGTTGAAAGAGACGATGGCGGCGGCGATGATTCTCTTGTCCCGTTGGAAGCCGGACCGCGTCCTGATGGACCCGTTTTGCGGTTCTGGAACCATTCCGATTGAGGCCGCCCTGATCGGGCAGAACATCGCCCCGGGAATGAACCGCGAATTCGTCTCCGAGAGCTGGCCGAATATCCCGAAGACCGTGTGGCGGCAAGCCCGCGCGGAGACACACGATCTGGCCCGCTACGACCAGAAGCTGGAGATCATCGGCACGGACATCGATGACGAGATTCTGCGGGTCGCGCGGCGCAATGCGGCCGAAGCGGGCGTGGAGGACCAGATTCACTTCCAGCGCATGGACGTGCGCGACGTCCGTACCAAACGCAAGTACGGTTATCTGATCTGCAATCCGCCGTACGGCGAACGGCTGGGCGACTGGAAGCAGGTAGCACGGTTGTATCGCGACATGGGTGAGGTTTTTTCCGCGCTGGACACGTGGTCGTTTTACGTGCTGACGTCGGACGAGCAGTTTGAGAAGCATTTCGGCCGGACGGCCAGCAAGAAGCGAAAATTGTACAACGGCAACATCAAGGTGGACTACTACCAGTTTTTCGGCCCGAAACCGCCTCGTCCGGCAGTGGTTGTGCCGGATGCGTAATACAGAGAAGCAATATGTTGGAGGAGGAAACATGGTGTTGAAGCGTATGGCAGCCAGGGCAATGACCGTTTGTCTGGCGCTGTCGATGCTGTTTACTCAGGCCGCAGCGGCCGCTGGTTCCGCGACGGCAGCGGAGCAGCAGGGTGGGGAACTGCCCTACGAGCAGAACGTGAGCTTTTCCGATTTGCAAAACAGCTACGCCCGGGAGGCTGTCAACCGGCTGGCTGCGGTTCAGCTGATCAGCGGCCAGGGCGGGGACCGCTTTTATCCGCAAAAGCCGATGACCCGGCAGGATGTGGCGGTGCTGCTGGCCAAGGTGATGGGCGTGCAGCCGAAACTGCCGAAACAGGCGGTGTTTGCCGACGTGCCGGCGGACAGCCCGTACGCTCCGTACGTCTACGCACTGGCGGAGCTGGGGGTGATGCAGGGACGAAGCGATGGCAAGCTGGGAGCAGCCGACCCGTTAACCCGGCAGGAGATGGCCGTTCTGCTGACACGGCTGTGGAAAGCGGGCGGCGGCCAGATGCAGAGCGCAGACGCAGCACCGTATGCAGATGAGGAGGAAATTGCCGACTACGCCCGGCAAGCAGTGACTGCTGTTACCGCCCAGCGCTGGATGCAGGGAGCTGGCGGCAAATTCCGCCCGCAGGGGACGGTGACCCGGGGCGATGCCGCGATCATCGCCGAGCGCGTGCTGAACGCTCGCTCCCAGCAGGCGGAACAGGCCGATTTTACGCTCAATGCGGCCAAGCTGTCGGTCATGACGGGCACCAGCACACGGGTGGAAGTGGCGCCAACCGTCGGGACTTTGCCGTTTTCCCCCGTCTTTGCCTTTGACCGGCCGGAATTGGGCACCGTGCTGCCGGACGGCACGTTTGTCGCCGGACCCACACCCGGAAAGGGCACGCTGACCGTGACAGTGGGGTATCGCACGAAGGAGATTCCCGTGGAAATTACCGCTGCGCCAGCGCCACAGGCGCAGGATGCAGTGGAGCCAGATAAACAGCTGGAGGAAACCGGAGGGGAAGTGAAGGCGGACACGGCGGCTGCGGGTGCGGAGAAAAAGGCTGAAGCTGGCGCGAGCGAGACTGACAAACTGGCTGCGGGCGAAGCCAACAAACCGGCCGAAACCGCCCAATCCGACGATGGCGTAGATGGCGATCAGACCGGATCGGACACAACACCGGCCGCAGCTGATCAGGACGGGGATGGATCAGAGCCTGTCTCACAACCTGCAGAGGAAGATGGCCTGATCAACTTCGCGCCGGGCAGCTTTACCTCTGTCCAGACGATGGGCAAGCCCGATGCCTATTTCGCCCAGGTGGAAAAACAGTACCCCGGCCCGGTAGGCGGATTGGTGACCCCGTCGGAGACCTGGACCGGTTACTACCGTCTGTTTGGGCGAAAAGTGACCGTCGCCCTGGATGAGGTAAAGCGGCTGGAGCGGGTAACCCTGACGTTCCAGCAGCAAAAAGGCTCGGGCATCACCATGCCGGAATGGATGGACGTGGAAGTTTCCCGAGACGGCAGGGCCTGGTATTACGCCGGTAAAGCGAAGCATGACGTATCGCCGGCGGAGGAAGCGGTGGTGGTGCGCACGCTTGCTGTGACGCTGCCGAAAGTGGAGGCACGATACGTCCGCGTCTCGTTCCCGGTAAAAGTGTTTGCCTTTGCCCGCCAGTTGGAAGTGTGGGGGACCAATCTGAGCAGGGGTGAGAGCCCGTCCGTCCTGCTGCCGCCGGAAAATCAAAAGCAGACCGTTGTCGAGGATAAAACGGTCCGCCGCGTGGAAAACATGCTGCTGGCCTATTCCGGTGCATACGGTGAGCGGGGCATCTGGCGGAAGGAAGATTTCCTGCCGATGGTCGGCTATCTGACCAAGGACGGGTACATGGTCGACCAGATGTTTGACACGGTGCTCTTTTTGCCGTATCAAATCCTGCCTTCAACCAAAGAGGGTTGGAAGGAATACATGAATGACCTGTTCCGCACCGGCCAGCAGCTGGAAGCGCTGAACGACGCGATGCGCGAGTTCAACCGCCTGCGGGGGACGTTGTACGGCACACCGACGGTGGAAAACGTCGTGCTCGCCCTGCCTTATCCCAATCCATCCCAGATGGACTTCGGCAGTCTGGACGACAAGCAGCCGTCCCTCTCCTTTAACGCCCGCCAGGTGGGCGAAGAGCAGGCGTATGAAAACCGCAAGCAGGCGCTGGAGTGGTACTACCGGGAGCTGAAAAAGCGCTGGGACAAAGCCGGTTTTGCCTATCTGAGGCTGGAGGGCATCTACTGGTTCCACGAGCTGATTGATGACAGCGCGCCCAAGGAGCGGGAGCTGATTCGTCACATGGCCGGCATCGTGCACGACGACGCGCTCCGCTTCTACTGGATTCCGTACTTTGGTGCGCCGGGGCTGGCCGAGTGGAAATCGCTCTACTTCGACTACGCGTTCCTCCAGCCCAACTACTACAGCGACAAGCCGGTGCAGCTCGACCGCCTGGAAGGCACCCTGGACGTAGTGAACAAGTACGACATGGGCGTGGAAATCGAAGGGGACGAGCGGATGTACCGCGATCCTAAGTTTTACCAGCTCTACTACAACCAACTGGTGGCAACGCACAAGCTGGGCCTGGATAAAAACCGGATTCACGCCTACTACTTTGGCTCCAAAACGCTCTTGGAAGCGGCCAACAGCGACGATCCGGTGATCCGGGGCATCTACGACGATACCTACAAGTGGATGCGCGGCCGTTTTGACCGGAATGAGTATTTTCTGCCGGAAGTGATGCCGTAGGGCATTGCCGCGCTGGAAACGGGAAACAACAAACCTCCGTGGTGATGACAGCCGCGGAGGTTTGTCGTAGTGGACGTGCATGTAGGAGGTGGTCACGATTAAAGAAAATTTTGTACCTTTCCTGCTTTTGCTGATCCTTGTCACTTCCCTGTATGACATTTTTAAAAAGAAGTGGATTTTTCGGCCGATCAATGGAGGGGCGATGTGCGTTATACTCTATCAGATTAGCCCTGATCATTGGTGGACAAGTCTGATCGTGCTGGTTTTCTTCTATGTGTTTGAATGGTGGAGACACCATCGAGCCTGACAACGCCGGAGAGGGAGTATTCGTTGGCCAGCAACAAGCGTTTCCGTGAATTCTCTCTTAATACATTAAATGCGCAAGCTATAGAGAAATGGGTTAATTTACCATTCAGGGAAATTATGTTAGACTCAGGGAACAGAAAGGAGTGATAACATTGAAGAAATTCGGAACCCTTCTGTTAATCATTGGCATTTCAACCTATTTGACAGGATGTGCGCCAACTGATTCAAATCCTTCTGCCTCTCGCCAAACTTCTGTCAGTCAAACAACTATAGAAGAAAACGTTCCATCATTTGTTTTAGAAGCCGTTGCTCAAATGTTACGTAAACCAGTGAATGCCATTGAAAAAGAGGACTTTACAAAAGTAAAAGAGTTGCATTTGAATGTTGGAGAATTGGGAGAAGATCAAAAAAACAATGTTTATGATCTTTCAGTCATCGCCGGTATGAAAAATCTAAAAGATCTGTACATCGATCACATCAAAATTAAAGACTATAATTTTTTAGCAGAATTGCCGCAACTTGAAACGCTCAACTTATCCGGTGTTCAAATGAACCAATTGCCGTCATTTGATCAATTTAACAACTTACGAAGTCTCTCTTTAGAAGATGGAGACATTTCTGATTTGCACTTTCTCCAAGATGTGACTTCACTCCAATACCTCAACTTGAGGAATAACAAGATTACAGACATTGCTCCCATTCAGTCACTAAGCACATTAACCTTCTTGGATGTTTCAGATAATCCGATTACCAGCATTGATTCAATAAAGAGCTTTTCTAACTTAGAACGCTTTCAAATGCGAAATACATCGGTTGATAATCTTGAATCGCTAAGTCAATCACAAAACCTAAAATATCTTGATATACGTGGGTCAAAAGTGACTTCTATAAAACCATTGTTGAATTTAGCTAAACTCGAATTTTTATTAGCGGATCTTGAAAATATCGATGACATAAATCTTTTACCGAAAAAAGTGCAACGTTCTCAAGAGTCGATATTAGAGAAAGAATAGTGTTAGATTCTTTAAGAAACATCAAGTTTTTTAATTTTTTTCCGAACGGTTGTTTTTTTACCATTATTTTTCCTTAATAGGTGAGCGGTAAGGAGCCGCGGCATTTACAAAACCTATTGAGGAGGATTGAATCTTATGGCTACTAAAACTTTTTCCCGTGATTTGGGCACCACGAGTTTCAAGCAGTTCGACAGTAAGTGGGCAAGTAAAACTACATCATGCGGTGGAACAATGCGTTCCGAAGGTTGCTACATCACGTCAATCGCTATGATTTTCAACAGCTTTGGCGACAATGTTGATCCTGGTACTCTGCTGGACAATTTGAAAAACACCGGTAAAGATTGTCCGATTGACTGGAATGCTGCTGCCTCTCGGTATTCCCATACCTATCATGGAAAAATGTCTGGTACATTTGACAAATTGAAGGCAGACATTTTTGACTTAATTGTAAATGAAAGAATCCCAGTAATGATCCACGTACCTAATCATCTTGTTGTTGCAAAAGGATTTAAAGGGACGCTCTCAGTTGACGTAGACGGCTCTCCATACTACAGCCAAATCACTCCAGAGATGATTTTGGTTAACGATCCAGGTAGCAGTTCTAACCAAACGTTGCAGGACGTTATTAACCAACGAGGGGCAGTCGATTATTACACTTACTACACGGACTAAGTCTAAATGTATAAGTCTCCCTAATAAGACGGGAGACTCTTCTTTGTTGACATACGCTGGCTGGAGTACCAGTGTCCTTAGGCAATATCATTAACCCCTTGTATGCCTTCGAGAGCTTGCTCCAAGTGGAAGCTTGTAAAAACGTACACCCCTTAGTCATGGGAAGCCCCTCGGGAAACCGATGATGACGTGAAGGGGTGTGTTGTGTGCAGGAAACGTGACTTGTCCGGGCCGGCGGCTGACGAAGCGTCTGCCTATGGCTGTCGGACATGCGCGTCAGTTTTCTTGGCTTGTGGAATCAGCCGGAACATGTACACGTAGAGCAGCGCACTCACCAGCGTGAGCCCGAGAATGACCGCGAAAACGCCGACGGGGGAGAGTCGCTCTGACAAGCCGATGGTCAGCGGCGCGAGGAACCGGCCGATCGAAAACTGCAGCGAGGACGCCCCCATGTACTGGCCGCGTGCGTCCTCCGGCGCGTATTTGCTGATGAAGCTTTGGGCCACGGGGGTGCGAATCAGTTCGCCCAGCGTCATGATGACGATGCAGCCGAACAACAACCAGATGTTGACCGTAAAGCCCATCAGGAACAGGCCGAGACCGCACAGAACGGACGACAGCACGAGACTGTTGCGGTCACTCCAGTTTTCAAACCGGCGCGTGACCGGCAGCGTGAACAGCACGACCAACAAGCCGTTCAAGCCGATCAGCCAGCCGAACGCGGAGGTGCCCCCAATCGAAAACGACCAGTCACCCCACCAGACGAGCGGCTGGATGGGCACGTGTTCCTTGACGTACAGCGCCATGAACAAATCGAGCTGCATGAAGGCGATCGCGATCAGGACACCCGCTCCGATGTAGATGGCAAACGGCTTGTCGCGAAAAATCACGACATAGCTTTGGAACTGCTCCTTCAATGAGAACGCTTGGCGAGCACTTCCTGCCTGGTGCGACGGCAGTGTCTCCTTGATCCAGACGTATATAGCAAGGCCGAACAACAGTTCGACGATCATGCAGATAAGCAGCAGTTCAAACCGGTGGTGCACGAAAAAGAAGGAGCCAAGAACAGGCCCGGCAACGACGCCAATGTTCATCGCGGTGTAAAAGGTGGCAAATATCAGGCGCCGATCCTCTTCCGATGTCAGGTCGGCCACCATCGCCGAACTGGCCGGCCAGTACAGGGAGCCGGCAATCCCGATGCCGATAAAGGCGATGTAATCAACCCAGGGCGAGGGAGAAAAGGCAAACAGCCCGAACATCGTCGAAGACAACGCGATGGACATCAGCATCGTCGTACGTCGGCCGATCCGGTCGGCCAGGTATCCTCCGGCCAGGTTGGCGAACATCCCCAGCAGCGGAGGTACGGTCAGCAGCAGTCCAGCCTCCTTTTTGCCGAACGCGTCGCTGAAATGAATCGCCATAAAGGGAAAGTACATCCAGAAAAACGTATGCGTAATCAGCTCGCCGAAAAGCCTGATTTTCAAATTTAGGTCCCAAGAACGCCAATGCATGACAAGAATCCCTCCGATTTCTCGATGGTTTGCTGTCTGCAGGCGCCCTTCCCACGGCGTTTTCCATCCGCGCGCAAATGCAAAAGGAGGAACGAAAAAAAGCGCAATCGGGAGAAGCGAGACCTCTACCTCTTCCGCATGCGCTTGCTCGACAAGGTCGGGATACGGGCACGGGGAAACGGACGAGTGCGAAAACGGCGCGTTTTCACCTGCCCATGCCAGGAAGCCAATGGTGACAGCTGTCCGGCCCGGCCCCTTATCGAAAAGGACGGAAGTGGTTCAGGCGTCCTGCAGCTTTCTTGCAAGACAGGGATGTGAAAGGGGCGGAGACCCCTCGCACAAGGTCCCCGTCCTATGCCAGAAAAACTGCAGCAATCGCCATGAACCAACACTCCCATCCTTTGACTGTTCATTCAAAAGATTTGTACAGATAAACACTCTTTGATGACTAGAATACTCCATAGATGTGAAAACATGCAAGAAAAATTTTTTATCCACCAGCGGTTCCGCTGTTCGCCGATTGTGTGCGGGTGGGCGCTCCGAATACCGGTAATGAGCAGTCTCATAATTGAAAAGTATCTGTCCATTCGGTAAAATAATTTTTATCTATTGCACCCTGGGGAGGAGTTAGGATGTTGGATCCACGTATCGGCAAGCTGGCGGAAACTCTGCTGAATCACTCCGTTCGTTTGCAGGCACAGGAATGTTTGTTGATTGAAGTACGCGGAGAAGGACAGGCGCTTGCCAAGGAACTGATCAGGCAGGCGTACGCCAGGGGAGCGTATCCGTTTGTGCGGTTCATCAATCCGGCCATACAGCGTGAATTGATGATGGGCGCTGACGAAAGGCGGGCGTCCTACCAGCTCAAGTGGGAACAGGCGATGTTTCAAGACATCCAGGCGTTTATCGTGATCAACGGGCCCACCAACACCAGCGAGGCAGCCGACGTGCCCATCGAGCGCAGCCGTGCCCATCAGGCGGTGATGCAGCCCCTTTCCGACTACATCATCACCCAGATGCGCTGGGCGCTGCTCAACTACCCGACGCCGGCGATGGCCCAAAGCGCCAACATGTCCACCGAGGCGTTCGCAGACTTTTACTTCGACGTCTGCTCACTGGACTATCAGAAGATGCACGAGGCGTTTTTGCCGCTGAAAGCACTGATGGAGCGGACGGACAACGTGCGCCTGGTCGGGCCGGGTACCGACCTGACCTTTTCCATCAAAGGCATGCCCAGCGTGATTTGTTCCGGCGAGGCGAACATTCCGGATGGAGAGATATATACGGCGCCGGTGCGCGACTCTGTGAACGGCACGATTACGTTCAACACGGCCACCACGTATCAGGGTACCCGGTTTGAAAACGTGCGGCTCACGTTTGAAAACGGCAAGATTGTAGAGGCGACAGCCAACAACACCCAGAAGCTGAACGAGATTCTCGACAGCGATGAAGGAGCCCGCTACATCGGCGAGTTTGCCATCGGCGTCAACCCGTACATCCTGCACCCGATGAACGACATTTTGTTTGATGAAAAAATCGCCGGCAGCTTTCACTTCACTCCCGGGCGCGCCCTAGAAAATGCGGACAACGGCAACCGCAGCCAGGTGCACTGGGACATGGTGAATATCCAACGTCCGGAGTACGGCGGCGGCGAAATCTGGTTTGACGACGTGCTGATCCGCAAAGACGGCCTGTTCGTCCTGCCGGAGCTGGAGGCGCTCAATCCGGACAAGTTGAAAGGCTGAACAACTGAAATTGGACGTCTGGCCCGTTTATCCAAGCGGGTCTTTTTTTGTCGCAGCGGTCATTACCGGGAAAGATAGTAAAATATTTACAGTAAATTGAATCTTGTGATAATCTATATAAAAAAGTTAAAAAGGATAAACAACTTTCGTAGGGGGCTTCTGCTATGGTAGAGGACGTTCGAGAGATGCTTCTGAGGTATCGACTCCAGGAGAACATCACGCTCAGTGAGTTGGCGGAGCGGACAGGTGTCAGCAAAAGCGTCCTGTCACGGATCGAATCCGGGGAAACGAAACGGCCCGGATTTGCCACCTGCAAAAAAATATCGCAGGCGCTGCAGATTCCCTACGCATCGCTAATCAGCGCGTACCTGGACATGACCGAACAGGCTGAAATGCTGAAGTTTCTGCTGGAAGAGGCTGTTTCCCTGAATAACAGGTCGCTGGTTCGGAAAGCGGCGCAAAAGTTGCTGGAGACCCCTAAATTGGACCCCTTTCTTGCCCTGGATACGTTGCTGCATGTCGCAAAAGAAAAAGAAGAGGCGGAAATCAAACTGGCCCTGTATGACGTATTGATAGACTATACCAGAAGACGCGGCATTCCTTACTACCTGGCAAAAGGGTTACTGGAACGGTATGAAATCGAACGCGACCACTTTACCCAATTCGAGGAGATTTACCGAAGAGGAAAGGAAATGCTGCATTACATCGAATACCTGCACCCGATGGAGCGAATCACAGCCTATTATCGTTTGGGCGTACATGCGTACATTCTGGATTACTATCAGGAATGCATTGATCTGTGCAGCAAGGGGATTCGTGAAGACCAAACCGACAACAAACATAAAGCCTCCGCTCTGATTGCCATAGTCAACGCGTATCTGCGCCTGGACGATCTCATTTTGGCCGAGCTTTACCTGAAAAAGTATGAAAAAAGCGAATATGCGGACTACCGCAAACACCACCTCCGGGCACTGCTGTATGCAAAGAAAAGGGAATATGACGAAGCAATTCGTCTCTATAAAGAATGTCTTAATGAAGCTAAGCAGGATGCTCGAATTTCAATTGTCAGTGATCTTCTGGAAGTATATCTGGAAACCGGAAGAAATGACTTGATCAACGAGTTGATTGATTCTGAAGATCATTTTTTACCTGTTGACTGTCATCCACACAGGATCAAAAATGCCGCTATATATTACCAACGAAAGAGCATGTGCCAGTTCTCAATGGGACAGATTGACGAGGCGAACGACAGTCTTCTGAAAAGTATTGAATACTATCGGCAGCTTGGCGATTCTGAAAAGGTGATCGAGTGTTTCGGCCTGCTCGTAAAGCACCATCGACTAAGCAGCAGAAAATTGTCAAACAAGCATATGGAAATAATTGAAAAAATATGCTATATTAATGAAATAATGGCATAAGGAGGTGTGTTCCTGTGAAAACTTTGCTGTCGCTGCTTGCGTTTGCATTCCTCTTCACCGCAACCGCTGTCCCCGCAGCACTGCCACATCAAAATGGACAAGGTTCTATTGTCGTAACGGGTGCTGACCCGGACTGGGACTAAATCAATTGAGGATCTGAAATCAGCTTCCCCCACATTGAGATGCACACTCTCAATATGGGGGTAATTTTTTTGGCAAAGATCATGAGCGTGCGCGGAACAACTCCTGATAAGCACAGTTTCACTACTTTCTAAACAAATATGTTTACAAACACCCTCGTCGCATATTATACTTATCATACAGAAAAGTATGGTAAGTGAGGTGGATGTAGCCATGATCCGTTTGGGATGGAAACGTCGGCTGCATGTGATGTTTGCCGGGAAACTGCTGGGACGGGAATTGTACGCTGATGAGGGGTATGTGACACAACTGCTGGAGATGGGCCAGCAGGAAGCGATCACAGAGTTTGACCGCGACTTGCAGGCGGTGATTGTTCGCCCCTGACACGGCTCGAGGTCGTTCCCTCTTTTCACGGCAGAGGGAGCGCTGGCACAGCAGCCTGCTTTTTCAGTACAATGGGGAGAAAAGCGTGAAACAGAGGGATTAACGTGAGTCGCAAGGGATGGTTAGAATACGTCGTGACACAGGAGGATGCGGGGCTAACCGTCGAGCAGATTGCCCGGCAAAAACTGAGCGTATCGGGGCGAATGCTGCAGCGGTTGACGCGGAGCAAAGGGATATTGCTGAACCGCAAGTCTCCATTTTTGCAGCGGCAGGTAAAGGCCGGCGACAAGATAGCGGTACGGGTGCAAGACAACAGACTGGGGCAGGATAAGGGGCCGGCGATGAAGGCATCTTCCCTTCCGATGCCACCTGTTGTGCAGGTAGATGTGCTGTTTGAAGACGATCACCTCTTGGTCGTATGCAAACCGGCGGGGATGATGGTTCACCCGACCCGCCGAGAGCAAGGAAACACGCTGGTGCACATTCTGGCCGATCAGTACCGGTACAAGGGAGAGAACATCCAAATCCATACGGTACATCGTCTGGACAAGGAAACGTCCGGTGTCATTTTGCTCGCCAAAAGCAGCTACGGTCATCTACTGGCTGACCGGCTGCTGCGGGAAGGGAGCATCAAGCGGGAGTACCTGGCTGTCGCCTCCGGTGTGGTGGAGAACGATGCAGACACGATTCATGCCCCGATCGGCCGCGACCCGCGCCACCCGACCAGACGGCGTGTCATGGACAGCGGTGATCCGGCTGTCACCCACTATGAAGTGATTGCCCGGTCAGAGGAGGCCACATTGGTGCGTGTATGGCTGGAGACGGGACGCACGCACCAGATACGCGTCCACTTTCAGCACATCGGACATCCCCTGGTGGGCGATGCCATGTACGGAGGAAACAGTGGGCTCATACGGCGGCAGGCCCTGCACGCCTGGAGGCTTTCGTTTGTGCATCCGGTGAGCGGCGAAGAGATTGTGTGCACTGCCCCCATGCCGGAAGACATGACAAGCCTGATCACCCGGCTCCGGTTGTAGGCTGGGGACCCGCACCCGTCGGGAAAGCTGGGACACGTAAGTCCGGCAGCTTTCCCGGTTGTATGACAAGGCTTCATTGTACAAGAAAGTCCTGGACCTTCACATCTTCGTTGGGCAAATGGATGACCTGTTCGATCTTAAACGATTTGCCATCAATAATTGCCATTTGTCCTCCGATTTGAGGGTGATTCTCTGTTTGAGACAATACATACAACCTGCCATGTTTCATCTGGGCAGTCATATAAGGCACCTCAAATGTGACGTTCTTCTTGATGGAAAATTGATCGTCCAGGACGAACAGACCAGTATTGCCGCTAGAGGTGATATAGGTGATGTAAATGGTATTCGGATCAACCAAGAATATTTTGTCTGCTTCCGCTGCCTCGTCAGGATAGGCGATATGGGAGATTTCTCCGGTATCTGCATGAATGCGGGTCAGACTGCCATCGGTGTTTAGCAGCAAGTAATCATGTACCTTCAGCATCTCTGTAGCGCCATCCTTCACCTGATAACTGCGGATAACGTTTCCGTCCTTTCTGTTAATGACATGGACCTCGTTTACTTCTTTTTCGGCGTTGTAGTTTAACACGTATATACGGGATTCATCATACGTGGCGCTGCTTAGATACGATGGCAGGCGGATGCTTGATTGCGTGCCGAAGATTGAGTCAGTGATGTACAGTGTATTCTCCTGGAGGCTGGTGTTCAGGCTTTCGATTCGGATGTGTTTATCCCGGATCATAAACGTATAGGGGGCGGCTAAGGCGTGTTCCGTTTTGTGAAAGTCATCGTCGATCGTGTAATACTTTGACATGTGTTCTGCAGGCAGGATCAGATTGTTATTGGTGTCTTTGATGAGATAAGGGGTGTCACTGAATGAATAGGTAACCTTCTTGTCACCGCCGGGATATAATTGACCCAGGTTCGCCGGAAAGAAAATGACCCACCCATAGCGAATATATCCCCTTCGTAATTAACGGCCAAGTTAATCTTCGGAGGGAGACACATGCTAAGGAGTGGGATAGTGATATCGTTACATACCATGAGGGCAGAAGGCAAGAGTATTCGTGAAATTGCCCGTCTAACGGGGCATTCTCGAAATACAGTTCGCCGATATCTCCGGGGTGAATTCTCCCCCGAAAAGGGAACCCGTAAATCTCGTGGTTCCAAGCTTGATCCGTATAAACCGTTCCTGCAGGAACGTCTTCAAGAAGGTATCTATAACTGCGAGGTTTTATTCGATCTTCTACGAGAAAAGGGGTATACCGGGGGACGTACCATCTTGAAAGACTATGTGAAGGACTTCCGTCCTCCCAAACAAGTTCCCGCTGTTCTTCGTTACGAGACGAAACCTGGTGAATATGCACAGGTCGACTGGGGACTGTGTGATTACGTAGATTTGGACGGTACAGTCCGAAAAGTGCCGGTATTTGTCATGGTATTGGGGTACTCTCGTTCCACCTATATAGAGTTCACTAAGCGTTGTGACATTCACAGCTTTCTTCGTTGCTTGATTCATGCTTTTGAATATTTTGGGGGCATCCCAAAGGTAATGCTGACCGACCAGATGAAAACCGTCGTACTGGGCATGGGAGATGATCGAAAACCTCGCTGGCATCCGCTTTTTGCCGACTTTGCTGCAGCGATTGGGCTTGTTCCAAAAGTATGCAAAGTTCGACGCCCCGAAACAAAGGGAAAAGTGGAACGAGGCGTTCAATACGTAAAAAACAACTTTCTTCCTGGCAAACGCTTCGTTGATTTACAGGATCTCAATCAACAAGCCCTACACTGGTGCGAGCGGATTAACCGCCGTATTCATGGAACAACCGGCGAACGTCCCATCGACCGACTCCGTGAGGAAAATCTGTCGCCTATCCCTTCAGCTGAACGATGGGAAAAATACTTGCATGAACCGAGACAGGTCAGCCGAGACGGATTTGTTAGCTACGATGGTGTACGATATGGGGTTCCATGGAGGTACAGTGGACGTGAGGGTACCGTGCGAGAAGTGAATGGGTGGGTGGAAATCTGGGCCGACGGCACATGTATTGCTCGACACCAAAAGGTCTATCGATCCCGTGCAACTGTTTTTTGTGAAAACCAGTATGCAGGTCTTACGACTGCTCAAGGATATGCCTATCCACGTCCGCAAGCCCGACAGATTTCATCGCAGCAAGTGGAAGTGCGTTCGCTGGATGTCTATGAGCAGCTGACGGGGGTGGGAGCATGATTGAACTGGAACAGGCACGGCTACGTCTTGAGGAACTTGGGCTTCAGCAAGCGGCTCTACTCTTGGATGCCCATTTGGAAGCGGCAAGTCATGGACAGCCCACCTATCTGTCCTTTCTCAACATGCTTCTAGATGCAGAGATAGCGGAACGTCAAAAACGGAATATGGAGGTACGCACCAAACTCGCACACTTGCCTTACCGAAAAACGCTGGAGGAGTTCGATTTTGCTTTCCAACCCAGCATTGACGAACGGTTGATTCGAGAGCTGGCCACGATGACTTTTGTAACCCGACACGAGAATGTCTTGTTCTTAGGGCCTCCCGGAGTAGGAAAAAGTCATCTGGCGGTGGCGTTGGCTGTAGAAGCCATCTCGCAAGGGATATCCGTTTACTTTGTCAGTCTCTCGCAACTCATCGAAGATCTGCGAAAAGCTTACACGGAAAACAGGCTGGATAAACGCCTACGCATCTATATTCGACCAAAGCTCCTGATTATTGACGAAATTGGTTACTTACCGTTTGACAGTTTGGCAGCTAACCTCTTTTTCCAGGTAGTAAGTGCAAGATACGAGAGAGGGAGTATTCTGTTGACCAGCAACAAGAGTTTCGGTGAATGGGGGGAACTGATGGGCGATCCGATACTTGCTACGGCTATCCTGGATCGGCTCTTACACCATTCCCACATCGTCAATATTAGGGGGAATAGTTACCGACTTCGTGAGAAGATGAGGACTGGAGCCTACGGCTCCCCCTCTACCACCTAACCAACAAAAAATCGCCGGGTGGGTCAATTCTAAACCGGCGATGGTGGGTCAAAATAAAGTCGGCGTTGACACTTCTCAAATGATTGACCGTCATTTGTGGCCACAATATAGGTGCGGCCCATAAACGGGTGTGAATACAAAAACAGGTATTTGTATTCGCTCGCTTTTTTGCTCACCGAAGTGGGCTCTTGAAACGAAAGTATTGCCGCGATGACCAGAACCGCGAGAGAGAAACATCCCCCGAAGAAGAAAAATCCCCAGATGATCCTTTTCAGATTGTTCGCAACCATTAGTTTTCACCTACAGTAAGGAATTTATCGATTTTCGATGCTGAAACCTTAAAAGGGAAGAGTGTGCGCGAACCACACTCTCCCAGTTCCATTAATATTCAACGGTGAGCTTCGACTCGGCAATATCTGCTGGCGTTACGATAAATCCTCCATCGGCATCTACGTCAAAGCCTTGTTCATACCATGCTTTCCACACTAGTTGCGAGCAATAAAAGCCTTTTGTAAAATGTTTTTCAACATTTAGTTTGTATGGTTTGCCTAGCTGGCTGTAAGCGTATTTCTGAGCGTTAACGTAATCTTCTTCATCCGCTCCCTTGACATAATACTTATAGGCAGTCTTGAACCTTTTTCCCCAGTTGTTTTTATACACCCTTACTCCATCATCGGGCCAAGCTTCCACAATGTAATCGTTGTTTTTCCTTACGATCGCAGCGTGGCCATGATTCCAGCCTGAGGTCCTGTTATCAAATGTAATCAAGATATCCCCTACTGTCCCCATTTTGCCGTTGGAGCTTCGTGATTTTTTTGTGTTTTGCTATTCTACAACAAGTTTATATTTTTCAGGCGCATGTTTTTTCAACTCCTCAAGAGCAGTTGCACTTTTCGTAGTTCGGAGTGTTAACTGTTTTCTTGCATTTTCGGTTTCCAGTTCTTCTTTTGCCAATTCCGCTTGAACCTCTGGGGAAGATAAATCCAGGTAACCGTTTTGGCTAGTGGAGGAAGCCTGGGCCAGCAATGGCAAAGCTGAAATACTCAAGGTTGCAGCGAAAGAAAAGGCTAACAACAAGTTTTTCATTTTCATATAAGGTTGACTCCTTTCCAGAAAAAATTAATACTATCCGGATAGTATTCGTGATATACTATAATTTGGGAAAATTCCCTTGTCAATGACAAAATTGCAAAAAGAGGGTGAATTCCAAAATGACAGAAAACAAGCACAAGATCAAAAGTCAGGAGTCATACAGAAGACTGATGGAAGCATCCAACAAAGTCTTTGCACGGCACGGCTACGTAAACGCGTCGATTGATATGTTGACAAAGGAAGCCGGGTATACAAAGGGAACATTTTACCTGCATTTTGCCAACAAGGAAGAGTTTTTTTTAACATTGATGGAAGCTAAGCTGGAAGCATTCAAGGAGCACTTTCTGCCGCTGCTGCACATCGACGAGCCCATGGAGAAGTGGATCGATCGGGGCATTGCTCTGTTTTATGAGATCAGTACCGAAGAAAACTGGATTCCGATCTATTTTGAGTTCTGCGCAAACGCG
The DNA here is from genome assembly GCF_020923495.1 of Brevibacillus sedimenti. Classification (GTDB taxonomy): domain Bacteria; phylum Bacillota; class Bacilli; order Brevibacillales; family Brevibacillaceae; genus Brevibacillus; species Brevibacillus aydinogluensis. The sequence goes on along the minus strand of NZ_CP064048.1, from coordinate 957,581 downwards.
ATCCGAAATGAAAGCGTGAAGGAGCGAATGTCTGCGTATTATCGGGAATGGATCGACATGATCAGCATGGTGCTGCAAAAAGGTGTACACATGAAGCAATTGCCGGAAGACCTTGACACCAACAAAATGGCCGCTTCCATCGTGGCCATCCTGGACGGGTACAATTTGCAGCGCAGTATCGCGGGCAGCAGCATTGACCCCAAAGCACTGGCTCAGATCATAAAAGGGCTGCTTGGATTGCCTGTGAGAAAAAACGAAACGGAAGAGATCGAGGGAAGAAAGGCAGGGGAGGATGAGTGATCATGGCTGACTGGCTGCTCTATTCTTATTTTTTCTTTATCTGTTTAACGATTGTGCTTGCGATTGTCTGTCTGATCAGGAAAAAGAACACGTTTTTTTCCGCTCTAACCCTGGTGCTTGCCATCACTGCTCCGCTTGTTTTCTTCCTTCATGCACTGGCAAGAGGGGCGGGTACCGAACTGGAGCATTTTGTCCGTGAACTGCGTGCAGGTGAACTGTGGGCCATCTTTGTATTGTGTGCGTTTGCGGAAATCGTATGGTGGTACGGAAAAACCCTGTGGGAATTCCGAGGTAAAAGGTAACCGGAGGCAGATGTCCAATGGCGACGATTGTACGGCTCGCTGTCTTTTGAACGTTCAACTGTTTCGAAATGCCGCCCGATCATTTTGCTGAGGGGTAAATCCAGTCTGTGAAATTTGCTCAATTGCTGCATCGTATGATACAGATGGATTAATCTTCTCATAATGAAAGGAACTGAAGCGGAGGGTGGCATGAACAGCAAACAGTTGATGATTGCACTCATAGTTGGACTCTTGTTCACGACTGCCTGCAGCGGACAGGAGCAGGCAAATGATCCGGCCGAGGTCAAGAAAGTAGAAATCACCGCGGTCAAAAAGGAACAGGCGACCCAAGTGTCAGAATTGTCTGGCACACTGCAGCCGTTGGAAGAGGCGCTTGTTTCGTTTGAAGTGGGCGGCCGGGTGGTCGAACTGGCCAAGGAAGAAGGGGACAACGTCACGGCAGGCGAACTGCTCGCCCGGTTGGACAGCAGCGACTACTCGCTGCAGGTGGCGTCTGCCGCCGCAGCCGTCCAGCAGACTGCCGCCAATTTGGAAAAGGTGAACAACGGGGCGCGCGATCAGGAGGTTACGCAGGCGCGGCTGCAGGTGGAAAAAGCGACGATCGCCTACCGGAAGGCGCAAGACGACTTCAAACGAATCGAGCGGCTGTATCAGGAAAAAGCGATTTCCCAAAATGAGTACGAAAATGCCAAAAACTATCTGGCCGTTGCGGAAAAAGACCTGCAAAACGCGCAGCAGGCGTACTCGTTGGTCACGCAGGGGGCGCGCGCGGAGGATCGGGAGCTCACCCGGGCCAGTTACAACCAGGCGGTGGTTTCCAAGGAGCTCGCCGCCAGCACGTTGGCCAAGACGCAGCTGCGCGCGCCCATCAGCGGGACGGTGATCGCCAAGCTGTCCTCCACCGGTTCGCTGGTCAGCGTGGGCACGCCTGTCTACCGTGTGGGCAACATTGACACGCTGAAAGTGGTGCTGCCTGTCCCCGACCGGGAGATTTTTGCCTGGAAGGAGGGAGAGATCGTCACCATGGAGCTGTATGGCCAAACGCGCAACGGCAAGGTGGTGAAAATCTATCCGGCGACCAACCAGGGAACGGGGACGATCGGGGTGGAGGTTCATATCGGCAATCCCAGACATGACTGGTTTGCCGGCCAAGTGGTGAAAGCAAGAAAAACGATCCAGGGCAAGGAAGGCATCTATGTGCCGGTCGAGGCCGTCATCAGCCGCGGCCAGGGAGATGCGCACGTCTTTGTCAATGTCGGCGGAAAGGCAGTAAAAACGGCCGTGTCCATCGGCGAGATCAACGGCAACCGACTGGAGATCGTGGGCGGTCTGAAAGAGGGCGACCAGCTGATCGTCAAAGGTGTGGACCGGTTGTTTGACGGCGACCCAATCGAAGCGGCAGGGGGTCAGCCACAGTGATCGAATACATCGTCCGCAAACGGAAAATCACGCTGATGTTTTTCGTGATGGTCGTGGTTGTTGGCTTTCTCAGTTTTCTTCAGCTCCCCAAGCAGGAGTCGCCGGACATCATCGTCAATATTGCGACCGTGACAACCATCTACCCGGGTGCTTCACCGGAAAAAGTGGAGCAGACCGTCACGAAAAAGCTGGAAGAAAAAATCAACGAACTGCAGGGACTCAGCTACATTTCGTCCCATTCCAGACTGGGTGTGTCGACGATCATCGTGGAGACGAAGAGCGACGTCGACCCCAAGCAGAAATGGGATGAACTGCGCAAGAAAGTGAAAGACGCGGAAGCAGATCTGCCCGCCGACGCACAACAGCCCATCATCAACGACGATCTGAACCGCACGTTTGTGCAGACGATGGCGATTACCGCCGACACGCGGGAACAGCTCTACAGTCTGCGCTCGCTGTTGAAGTCGTGGAAGGATCAGCTGCGTACCATTCCCAATGTGGCCGATGTTACCATCGAAGGACTGCCCGAAGAGGAAGTACGCATTGAGGTGGATACGCAGAAGCTGAGCCAGTACGGCCTTACCTGGGGTCAGGTCATGATGGCGGTGAAAAAGGAGAACGAACGCGTCCCGCTGGGGGATTTGACCACCGACAGCCGGACGTACCAGCTCAAGTTGGCAGAGAATTACGATGTGAATGCGCTGAACAAGGTGATCATCTCGCGCACGCCGGAAGGCTACCCCGTATATCTGAAAGATATCGGTACGGTGAAGCTGACCACAGAAACGGTCAAATCGTATTCGTACTACAACGGGAAACCGTCCGTCTCCCTGAGCATCAACGCCGAGACGGGCAGCGACGTCCCCTCGTTGCAGCGGCGAGTGGACGAGATGATGGCGACGCTGGAAAAATCGCTGCCGGCGTGGGCAAAAAAACACTCCATCTACTCGCAGAACGAACGCGTGGATGAGCTGTTTGGAGACCTGTCGCGGGAGATGTGGATTGCCATCGCCGCCGTTTTGCTCGTGTGTACGCTGGGGCTGAACCTGATCACCTCGGTAGTCGTCGCCCTGGCCATTCCCATCTCGCTGGCCGTGGGCTTGCTGTTTTTGCCCTCGCTGGGTATCACGTTAAACATGATCTCCATCGTATCGTTGATCATCGTGTTGGGCATTTTGGTGGATGACGCCGTGGTCGTCAACGACAACATCGAACGGCGCCTCTCGGTGCTGGGCGAAAGGCCGTTGCAGGCAGCCATCAACGGCGCCAACGAAGTGTCCATCTCCATTGTCACGGCCACGTTGGCGACAATTGCCTCATTTGGTCCGCTCATGTTTTTGAACGGCAATGCAGGCCAATTCATCCGTCCCGTGCCGGTGATCATATCGCTGACCATGCTGGCGTCGATGATCATGTCGCTGACGATCATTCCGATTTTCCGCCAATGGTATGAGCAGCGCCGCCGCTCGGGAGTGGAAGACTATCGCAAGCCGGCGGGCTTGTTGGGCAAACAGTTGCAGCAGTTGACCAAATGGTACGCCAAGCGGCTGATGCCGAGGATTTTGAAGCGCCCGCTGCTGGCCGGAATGGTCGGCGTGCTGATCGGCACACTCGCCTACGGATTGATTCCATTCACCCCGGTTCAACTGTTCCCCAACGATGATCGCCCGCAGTTTTTGGTGGATATCCGTCTGCCGGTTGGCAGCAGCATCGACGAGACGGATCGCGTCGTCAGAGGGGTGTCCGACTGGATCATGAAGCAGCCGGGCATCGAATCTGTCGCTTCATACGCCGGCGGCAGCGCACCGAAAATGTTCGGCGGCGACACCAGTGCCGGCGAAGGCATCACGGTCGGGCAGTTGGTCGTCCGTTTTGACAAAGCGAAAGTAAAAATCGACGATATGATGGAACCGTGGCAGGAGGAGTTCAAGAAGCTGTACCCGGAAGCAACCATCCTGCCCAAGCAGTTGGAAGCAGGTCCGCCTGTCGGCAAACCGGTGGTGATCCGGCTGTACGGGGAGGATGTGGCGACGCTGCGCACCCTGTCCGAGCAGGTCAAGAGCAAGGTGGCGAAAATTCCGGGAACGTACGATGTGCAGGACGACTTCGGCATCGACAGCTACACGCTGGAGTTTGTCGTCAACAAGGAACTGATGGAACAAAAGCTGGTCAACTACAACGATCTTTCCCAGACGCTGCGCCTCGTCAGCGAAGGGATTACGGTCAGTCAGTTTGACAACGGGACTGATCTGCTCGACATCAAACTGTTCCTGCAAAAAGGAGAGGAGGACCCGTCCCTGCTTTTCCAACGGCTGACCGTGGCCAACGCCCGGGGCGAACAGATACCGCTGACCCAGTTGGCGGAAGTAAAGCCCACTTTCAGCACGCAGGCGATTCCGCACCGCGACCTGTCCCGCTGCGTCACCGTCTCCAGTGACGTCAGAGGACGCACGGCAACGGAGGTCATGCAGGAGATAAAGCCGATGCTGCAGACATTGCCCCTGCCGGACGGCTATCGCTGGGAGATCGGCGGAGAGACGTCGGAGCAGACGGAAATTTTCATCGACATGGGCAAACTGTCTGTCGTGGTGGTGTTCCTCATCCTGATCATGATCGCGATGCAGTTCTATTCGCTCAGCATTCCGGTGCTGGTGTTAAGCACGGTTTACCTCGCGTTTGCGGGCAGCCTGATCGGGCTGTTTGTCACCCAGACCCCGCTCGGCTTCATGACGATGATGGGCGTGATTTCGCTCTCTGGGATCGTCGTCCGCAACGGGATCGTCCTGATCGAATTTATCGAGGAAGCGCGGCGTGACGGCGTGGAACTGAAGCAGGCGGTGATCCAGGCGGGAGAAGCGCGCTTGAGGCCGATTTTGCTGACCTCGTTTACGGCCGTGGCCGGCTTGATGCCGCTTGCCCTCTCCGGAGACGTGCTGTTCCAGCCGCTGGCGGTCACGATTATATTCGGGCTGCTCTTTTCCACCATGCTGACGCTGATCGTCGTACCGTCCTTCTACACGGTGCTGGCGGAGGGCAAACGGAAGCGGCAGGCGAAAAAGGCAGCCAAGCGCCCCGACCTGTTTGGTCCGGAGGCGGAGATGAAGGCGTAACGCACTGACATAACGCGAACACTGCAACAATAGGCAGGTCCCCTCCGTGCCAAGCCGGAAAGCCGGGTGTTTTTAAGCGTGCGCGGAGGGGGTTTTTGCTTCATGCCGTCGTTTTCCAGCTGGTTGCCGTTATGGTATGATGGACCCAAAAGCCCGATCGGGACATGACGACGGGACGCAATCCAGGAAAGGAGTGTCCAGGATGCAACAGCCCCAGCTTCTTCATGAAGAAAAGGTGTTTAAGGACCCCGTGCACCGTTATGTACACGTCCGGGAGAAAATGATCTGGGACTTGATCAACTCGCCGGAATTTCAGCGGTTGCGACGGATCAGGCAACTGGGCACCAGCTTTTTTACCTTCCACGGCGGGGAACACAGCCGGTTTAACCACTCGCTTGGCGTATACGAGATCATGCGGCGCATTCTGGAGACGTTTGAAGGTCGGATTCAACTGTCGTACGAGGAAAAACTGCTCTGCCTGTGCGCTGCGCTGCTGCACGACGTGGGCCACGGACCGTTTTCCCATTCGTTTGAAAAGGTGTTTCGTTACCATCATGAAGATTGGACGCGCGCGATTTTGCTCGGCGACACGCAGATTAACCGGATTCTGCGCCGGATGGGCGACGATTTCCCCAAACGGGTGGCAGAGGTAATCGCCAAAACGTACGACAACAAACTGATCGTCAGCCTCATCTCCAGCCAGATCGACGCAGACCGGATGGATTATTTGCTGCGCGACGCCTACTATACCGGCGTCAATTACGGTAACTTTGAAATTGAACGGATTCTGCGGGTGATGCGCCCCCATGATGAGGGCATCGTGTTTAAATTCAGCGGGATGCACGCCGTCGAGGACTACATCATGTCCCGCTACCAGATGTACTGGCAGGTGTATTTCCACCCGGTAACGCGCAGTGCGGAAGTGGTGCTCCGCAAGATTTTCCAGCGGGCCAAGGAGCTGTTTGCCAAAGGCTACTCGTTCGCGCAGGAGCCGGTGCTGCTGCTGCCGTTCTTGACGGACAAGGTGAACCTGTCCGATTACCTGTCCCTGGACGAATCGGTAATTCTCTTTTACATGCAGATGTGGCGCAAGGAGAGCGATCCCATTTTGAAAGATTTGTGCTCCCGTTTTCTGGACAGGAATCTCTTTAAATACGTCGAATACAATCCGAGAGATTACCGCTTGCTGCAAGAGTTGAAACAGGAGTTTCAAGCGGCGGGAATCGACCCGATGTATTATTTGGAAGTAGACACCACCTCCGATCTTCCGTATGATTTTTATCGTGCCGGCGAGGAAGAGGAGCGAATTCCCATCATGCTTCTGATGCCATCCGGAGAACTGGTGGAGCTGTCGCAGAAATCGGAAATTGTGGAGGCGATCAGCGGCAAGCGCCGGTTTGACTACAAGCTGTACTTTCCAATGGATAAGGTGCTGGCTTTGCCGGAGGACGTCTCCGGAAAGTTACGAGAACGTCTGGGAGTGATGGAAGATGCTTAATCGTCACGCCAAAATCATACGCTTGATCGAAATTGCCGGCGAAGTGAGCGGACGAAAAAAGTTGCAAAAGATGGTATACATAGCGAAACAACTGAACATGGACTTCGACGAGCGGTTCGAATTTCACATGTACGGCCCCTATTCCGAGGAACTGACGTTGCGAGTGGACGAGCTGTGCAACATGGGCTTGTTGGACGAGCAGATGGAGAGCAAAGGGGCCATTCAGTTGTATCGGTACACCCTGAACGAAGCGGGCCGCGATTTTCTGCGTTTCCACGAAGTGGATTTTGGCCTTGGCGAGCGGCTGATCCAACGGATGAACGAGGAAAACTCCCGCTTTCTCGAATTGGTCTCCACCATCCTGTATTTCAACAATCTTCCCTATGATGAAATGAAGGCCAAAATTTTTACCTTTAAAAGCAAACAGCGTTATACCGAAGCGGAGATTCAAAAGGGCATGACGTTTATCGAGGAGCTGCGTGCGCTGATGAATGCCGACAGCGACGCACTCGCGCACTGATTTGTAATGGTATTGTCATCATAAAAAATGATAGAGCGGGCATGCAAGTAAAGACCGGCAATGGTGCCGGTCCTTTTTTTGTCTCAAGAGGGAGCGGCATAATGAAGCCACCGTTCCTTGACAACTCCATAAAGGATACACCTGATCTGCCTACATACGCGTCGGGGAAGGACATAAGGAGGTACGGAAATGCAGGATGGCTTCAAACGCCGTTGGAAGTGGATTGTGTCGCTGATTAGCTGCGCGGTCGCGGCGATCGTATTCTGGGCCGGTGCCAGTGCCAATCAGACGAAAGTGGTGTACGTGTTTAGCGAAAGCTGCGGGTACTGCACCACGTTTACGCCTACGTTTGAGCAGGTGATTAGGGAGTTTCCGCAATGGCAGGTGGAGCGGTTGGACGTACACGACAAACGGGACCTGGCCGAAGCGGAACGGCTGGGAGCAGAAGTGACACCTACTGTCTTTGTTGTGCAAGGTGGGGAGGTAGCAGGCAAGCTGGAAGGAGCTGTGTCGGCATCGGCTTTTCGCAGATTTTTGCAGAAACATCTAACAAAACCTCTTTCTGGAAAAAGTAACGGTGAGTAAAATGGTCGTAGGAGAAAAGAAGGGGCAAAAGGGCGAAAGTGTCAATGGACGACCAGACACACGTGATTGCGCCGATGCGGCGGTATCAGTTCCATGCAAATGGCAATAGAAAAAATGATGATGTTGGAGGAGGCAGCCACTTGAAACGAATGCATGTTTTTCTCGCCAGTCTATTGGGAACCGTGCTTTCATTAAGCGGTCTTTTCACTGCACCCCATCCCTCTGTTGCGCAAGCACAAACGGTTCAGAAAGACTATGAAAACCACCCGAACCGTGCAGCGATCGAATATGTGGTGAAACACAAACTTATGTGGCTTTTCCCGGATGGGAATTTCCGTCCCGAGCAGCCGATTACGCAAGCTGATCTGGTGGCTGGGTTGGTGAACGTAAAGGGGTTGACCCAAGGTGTTTCCGTTCCCGGTTTTCCGCAGAATCACTGGGCGAAGGTGTACTATGAGCGGGCGATGAAGGATGGGATTTTGGATGATGTTTCGATTAATCCCAATAAGGTTTTGAACCGGGAAGAAGGAGCTTTTCTGATCATTAATGCGTGGGAGAGTGTGAGAAATTCCCGAACACAGAAGACAACTGGATTTTATGAGCAATCGTCTAATGTTAAATATGCTGTAGATAGTGCGTGGCTCCCAAAGAAGGCTGGTAAATTTCCGAATGGTGTAGCTACCTCAATATATGATTCTGAAACCAGTGTCACCCGATCAGAACAGGCCTTTGTCTTGGCTACTCTACACAAGGATTTTGTAGGCATTAAGGAAGCTGAAATAATCGCCAATAAAATCCATAGCTCCTTGAGACTTTCTAACGGGATTTTAAGGGGGACTATATTTACTAGTAATAAATATAACGTGAGCCTTTTTATCCTCCATAAGAACGGTAATTTTAATGAGTACAATTCCCCCGGTGCATTTTCTGTAAATGTCTCTCAAGCTAAGGCTATGCAACTTACCATAAAATACAGAGGAGAGGCTGTTCCTTTAGTTTTTTATATGTATACTAAATTACCTGTAAGTCTGGAGTACGAAAACGTTCGGCGGTGATGGTAATGATGAGAAGTATAAAGACATTGCTGCTTTTCATTACCATTTTGTCACTATTAAATCCTTTTATGATCTCCCCTGAACACGCTCAAGCTAGCCCTATTAACCCTAAAACGTATGGGAGAACGCCGGGATATCTGAACCAGAATAAAGAAGTTGTAGGGAGTCTAGATCACTTTGTTGAGGGACTAGCTGGTCTTAGTAGAAGTGATAACATGCGACTGACCGTAGCCGACGTACAAGTCACGGGGGCTGTCAGCGGCAGCGGAAAAGTTTTAAATTACTCCAAAGCCTCCGAATCGGCGAACAACGGCTATCCAATTGTGGATATAGAGGAGGCCAGAGCTTGGGCTGCTATCTTTAACGGGAACCCCGCGTTTATGACAAACGAGAACGGTCTTTATGGGGGATTATTGACCAGTAGTGAGCCTGGTGCGGAACCATACACCGGGTATTTGCTGGCAAAAGTAGCTGAAATGTCCGGGGGAAAAGGCTTGCCATTCACTTTCAGACCTGCGAATAGTGGAGAACAAGGCTCTTGGGTGGGTGTCGTAAAATTCTTGACCACCCAGCGACCGGATGGTTCGATTCGCACCGATAAAAGCCAGTATCAAGTCGGAGACACCGTCAGGATTGATGCTTACGGGAAGGACTACAGTATTTACAATCGCGGATTAAAAGTCCTCAACTATTATATCTACAATGTCGATACCGGAAAGACGGAATATACGTTTACTTCGTTAATCAAAGAATACCCGATCAGCGGCGAGGGGGACGGAAGCGGTGCAACGATAAACTTCCCGCAACAAACGTGGGTGCCCGCGAAAGCCGGAAACTACGAAGCAAGAATCCTGTTCACCGATACACATGCCCGAAATACCAAAAATGCCCCTGCAGTGGGAGGTCAAGGTGTTGCGTATGCAGCACCTTTTGTTGTTGGCAACCCTCCTTCGCCGGAGCCTCCGGATGATGATGACGATGATGAACCGCCAGCACCCGAGAAGTGCAGCATTTCTTCCACGCAAACCAAGATGGAGATTCGCATTGAGGAAGAAAAAAGCGACCGGGAATTAAAGAACGTTCCCAGCGGCGGGGAAACCATCTATGTCGAACCAGGCAGCCGGATTATCATTACGGCCGCTAAGTCGGGAAGATTCACGGCCAACGGCATTCCCATGCAGAAAGGGTCCGGCAACAACGCCAAGGTTGGTGTGCTGGATGCCCCATTCGATGAAGGGGCAATTCAGATCAAGTATGAAAGCGACGATGGGGCTGACTGTTGGGTAAAAACGATGTATGTGCGAAAGAAAGGTGACCGCCTCGATAATTGTCCCATTGTAAAACTGTCGGGAAGTACGGTTAGAAACGGCGAAACCATCGAAGTGATGCCGGGAGAGGAGCTGCACTTCCGTGTCCAGTACACGGATCGGTATGGGGATGTACAACCCTTGGACGTGTATTGGGAAGTAACGCTGCCGGATGGCAAAATTGAGAAAGTGCCGAAGATGACGGATGACAATGGAAAGCTAAAACCGACCAGATCAGACGATCTTACATTGCCCTACACATACGGCAAGAAAGAGATCGTCCCTTTGGAACCAGGAAAGACATACCAACTGAGGCTCGACCTGGAGAGTACAAACTTTGATTCTACCAAACGACCGGAATGCGCCTGGTCCATTACGATCAAAGTCCGGGATGTGAGCTGCACAATCTACGAGCAGGACCGGATCAAGTTTTACGCGTACGGGGAACCGCCTGTCGGTTATTCGCCTGGCGGCCAACTGCTGGACGACACACTGCTTGATGACGGGCTGTACTTCCGCCACTTAACGAATACCGGCAGTGAATACGATACCCACTTGGGATTGGCTGCAGACGTGCCGGGCACGTGGTACTTGAAATTCAACGGCCAGCAAACCCCATTGACGGGCAAATTGGCAGCAAAAGAAAAGTTTCACCTGTACTTGCCGCTCGATGTAGAAGCAGGGGATACTGTTACGCTGGTCTTTATTTCCGAGACGGGCTGCATTCGGGAGTTGGAACTGCCCATCTGGTCGGATCGTGTGTGCTACTCACTAACCGCCTCCATCGAACGCACGACGGGACAAGTGGTGTGGAGAAAGGATGTCGAACGCGGTGAAATCCTTGAGTTTAAGCCGGAAGATTGGATCGACGAGTATCACGGCTTCCGCCTCTTTACCAGCGACGAGACACATTTTTCGCTGAGATGGCTTGACCCTGCAACGAACACCTGGGAAAAGGAACGTGACGGCGAATGGCTGTCCTCATCCAAACAAGCGCAGAATCATCATAGAATTGGGTTCCCTCGTGATGACGCAACGGGGTTACCGTTACCCGGATTCTACAGGGTTCAGTTTTATAACCCAAAAAGTGGTACCACCCAATGTGACGGCGAATTCTTTGTTCGCATTGGAGACGCTGGCATTCCCAACGATGGGGAGAACCTGCTGATCATCAAGAGCAGCTTCACGATCACGCCAAACGATCCGCAGGCTCCGGGGACGACCGCAACCATTACGTTTGACGTGAAGAACGCCGGGAAACTGGAACACGATACCAAACTGGCGGTGCGCTGGGAAAGCTCCCCGACGGCCACCATGCTGGACGTGAACAACTTCAAGCCGGGGGAAGTCCGCAAAATTACCGTGCCGACGCAGTATCCGCAGCAGTCGGAGGATTTTATTGCCAACATCAACCCGCATAAAGACAGGCCGGCTGACGAAACCATTTGGCCGGACAACCGCGCTGAGTGGCCGGTCAAGGTGATCGGCGGCGGGGGAGGAACTATTCCCAATCCGCCAGGTGGCGGAGGAAACTTTGACGGCGGCGAGATCGGCCTCAAGATATTCGACAGCGACGGCCGCGAGCTGCAGAAGCTGCAGGCGAATGCGGACGGTGTATGGGAACGGGAGCCGGCCAAGATCCGCGTTGAGATCGACCAAACGAAAATCAACGATGGCTTTGCTCGCGTAAAGCAGGAGATCAACCAAAACATCACCTCGTACAAGTCACAGCTGGAGCAGGCTATCAAGGGTGACGGGATCAAAGGCGTGTCTGTGACGGCGACTCCGGGATGGATCGCGGACGCGAAAAGCATGGCCGTGTACAGCCCGGCCATGCTGGACTTGAAGGTAACCGGTCCCGGCACGCCCCAACAGTGGCAGGTGAGCAGCGCGGGAACCGGCGGCGATTATGTTTACACCGGAACGGTTGTCCCGACGCAAACAACGTGGCGGCAGGTGCTAAACGCGCAGGAATACAAGGTCGAGATCAACGGGTTTGTGATCACGATGGATTACAACATCCGGTTTGACGTGTCGTATGAAAGCTGCACAGAGGACGACGACGGCAACGAAACATGCGTTCCGCACAGCCTGACCCGAAACATGACGGGGCGTTACACGATCACGGTAAAAGGCGGGGAGCGCGAGTTTGAAGTATTTGAACCAAACGCCAAAGGGCTGCTGCGCCACACCGCAGAATGGACGGAATACCACGGGCGCGACCGATATCCGGACAGTCGTCCCAATGATTTTTACGCTGGTGAGCGCATACTGACCAGTCTTGTCCTGGAAACGCGTCACCGCCATCCGGTCAGCGGCAAATATCCGGAGATTACGGCGGCACAGGCATGGATTTCCGAAACCGGGAGGCGAAACACGCCGCTTCAGTCCACCCTGGAGTTACAGCGGTCGTCACAGACGGCATGGCAGGGGGCGTCCTATATGGTGCCCAAACTGGGCTTGAGGGAAATGGGCGTCGATACGCCCCTGATGGGAGACAAACAGCGCGGCTTTCAAAAGGATGCCAGCTACGCCGTATACTTTCACGTGCATTTTCGGTTTGGAGCGGTGAAGGGCTTTGCCTTCCCGAACAAACAGCAGTTCACCGGGCATGATCAGGCGGATTATCGGGCGCCGTTCCGCATTATCGCCAACGCCTGGGAACGCCAGGGCATTCGCAACCATACCACTCGGTAAATTTACTTGCTCCCCCTTGCTGTCTTTTTCTACCGTATAGGAAGAAACAGGCAAGGGGGTATTTTTATGGGTGGCATGTTGCGCCGGATGGCACATTTGCTGCTGCTGGCTGTTCTGATGTTGAGCAGCGTGGTTCCGTCCGGTTGGGCCAAACAGAGCACTGCGCTTTCCCATGAGGCGGGGGATAAGCCTCGCGGGAGCGAATGGATCACGCTTGCACACCAGGAGGGCGAAGGTGGAGAAGAGACGACAGCGGAGGAAGCAAAGGAAGCGGACCACTCCGATTCAGTGACGGGAGAGGAGGAGTTGGGCGCGGGTGACGTGGGAGAAGAGGGCGAAGAGGCAGAAGAAGTCGAAGACGGGATTCATGAGTCGGACGAGCAGGCGGACCGCAACCTGCAGGAACAGGAAGAGGAGTTTACCCGGCGCTTTTCCGGCAGGAAGAAGCCGTCGGAAGTGGAACTGCGGGCGCTGCCCGCGACGTACGAACTGGAGCCCAATGACACCTTTTCCAAAGCGGATTGGATGTTTGCCGGAAAGGACGCGTATGGCCGGATTGGAAAAAGCGGTGACGTGGATGTGTGGAAAATGAAAGCTCCCACAAACGGGACGATCACGTTTACGCTTTTTGATATTCCCAGCAAGACAGATTATTTTCTGTACGTGTTCGACAGCGAAGGGCGTGAGCTGGGGCGTTCTGACCAACCGCGAAGTGACAGGCAGCGGGTGGAAGACGTCGCTGTCGAAAAAAACAATTGGTACTACGTGAAAGTGGAGGGCAGCCAGTGGGCCTTTAACAAGAAAGTGTACTATCGCCTGAGGGCGGATGCCGTGGCGCAAAATGAAGGCAAGCAGGATGAGTACGAACCAAATGACACGATCAAAAACGCTCGCGAACCGGAGGACCGCGAAAACATCGTGGCCAATTTGCATCACCTTGACGATGTCGATTTCTACCGCGTGACGGTCAACCTGTCTTCCACGATCCGGGCAACGCTCAGCAATATTCCCGAGGGGATGGACCTTGACTTGTACCTGTACAACAAGGAAAACAAGCTGGTTGCCAGATCGGAAAAGGCCAAGAATGCCGACGAGCTGATTGTGTACAACGGCGACCCCGGCACCTATTTCGTAAAAGTATCGGCCAGCCGCAGCTCTGCGCTCAAGCCGCATGCCTACAAGCTGTCGATTACGACTGCGACGATTCCGGTCATTCTGATTCCGGGTATCGGCGGTTCCCGGCTGGAGGTTGAAGAGAACGGGAAAACATCGGAAATATGGCTGGGCCTGTGGGAGATGAGCGTGGGTATCAAAGATCCGCGGCACCGCAAAATCTTGTCGCTGGAACCCGTCAAGAATGGAAGCATAAACGTACAGCCCCGCCAACCAGGGATCAAAGTGTTTCCGGAGCGGGCGGATGGCGGGTTTCGCGCCATCGAATATCTGTCGTATGCTTCACTGGATGTCATCAAGAAAAAAGCGGAGCAGTATGCAAGCATGGTCAAGCATCTGGAGAAAATGGGGTACGAGAAAAACCGGACGCTTTTTGCCATGCCTTACGATTGGCGGTACAGCAACGCCGATAACGCCACTTTTTTAAAACAGAAAATAGACGAGGCTCTAAAGCGATCTGGAGCCAGTCAGGTACAGTTGGTGGCCCACAGCATGGGCGGATTGCTGGTGCGGGAGACGCTTCTGTCCAACGTGTCCTACCAGCAGAAAACAAAGCGTATCATTTACATGGGCACCCCGTTTTTGGGATCGCCCCGTGCATACCAGGCGATCAAATACGGCTACAACTTCGACATCCCTGCACTGCACGAGGAAACGGGGAAAGTCATCTCTGCATACGCTCCGGCTGTATACGAACTGCTTCCTTCCCGAAAGTACTTCGACACGGAAGCGTTTCTCAAAAAAGATGCCGTGCATTCGTACTCCTATAAAGAGTTCTTGCAAGATCGGCAGATCCGCCTGGACTATGACCCGTTGGTCAAACAAGCGGGGGAATTGCATGAAAAGTGGGACAACAAGATCATCTATGTGCCGCAGTATTCGATCATCGGAATAGGGCAAACGACGCTGTTGGGATATGTCATGAACCCGGTATCCCGTCAGTTAGAACCGTTTTTTGACAAAGGTTTTGGAGATGGGACAGTACCCTATGTGAGTGCCACCTATGCCCAAAAAGACATCAAGAAACAGTATTTCATCCTCGAGGAGCATGCCAAGCTGCCGGTTAATCCGTACGTCATCCAGCAGGTGGGCCATCTGCTGATTGGTATCGAGGATGTGCAGAAAGGAATGCGGCGGACTCCCAAGCAAACATCCTCTTACCTGTATTACATCCTGTCCCGCGAAGACGGTGAATTTCCCGAAGTGATCGTCTCCAAGTCCGGCAGGTCCATGCGGATTGATCCTGAGAAAAAAGAGGTGTGGGACGATGTGCGCGTCGAATACCACGGCAATATCGTGGTGATTCACGTGCTGGACGGCCAGCCGCTTCACTTTCAGGAAATGCCGCGTTCCAAGCACAGTTCCTCGGCCAAGTTGCTGATCCGGCGGTTTTCATCAGATGATCAGCAGGAATCGGGACGACTGTTCCGGCTTGTAGAAAACCGAATGGAACACGTGAAAGGAATAGAAATTGATGAGCGCTGACGTCATCCTCTACATCATCATGTGGATCGTTCCCGCCTGGGAATTCGGCGGACCTTTGATCGGTCTGGTAATTTCCGGATACTTGAGCCTTATTTTCGGCATCCGCATCTGGCTGATCATGGCGGTTACCTTTCTTGTGACCTTTTGTTATTTCGAATTGCGTCTCGCCGAGTATACCATGTTCAATTCCTGGGAATTTAACGCACTCATGGCGTTTCACAGCGCCTGGAACGTGGCTCTGCTGATCTGGCTGATTGGTAAAGCGGTGCGAGCAATAAGAGGAAAGCGACCGAGGAACTGACGAGTGGCTGGGCGTCAGGCACACTGTCCTCAGGATGATTCTGCTGAGCGTTGAGCGTAGCTGCAAATGGCCAGACACGCCGAAAAATTGCGCCTCACACTGTTTCCAGGTAGAATATGCTGTAAGAAACAACGGGTCAAAAGAGGGTGGATCACGTGGACATTTTTGACAGCAAATCTGGCGGTTTTACGATCGTGAGCGGAAAAACGAACGTGCACGGCGGTTATGGGCAGGGGGTGCTTGACCTGAGCGCTGTCTCCTCCGTTATCATTGACGGGGACAAGGCTTACATCGACATGGGTGCTATGCATGCAAAAAGCGCCGTGGAAAAAGGCGTCAAGTGGACGACCAACAAGGAAGAGGTGCCCAACGGCAAGCCGTATTGGGTGGTTTGGGTAACGGTTGACCGCAACGATTCGGGGCCGTATTACGCCGGGGTAACCGCCTGCTACATGGAGATTGACCGGGAGGCTCGGCGCGGATACAAAATTTTGGCCGACCATGTCAACCGAATGGACTACTCGATGAAACGGCGCATCATGGTGTCAGAGCTAAACGACACGGAAAAAGCGGCGCTGAAAAAGCTGTTGATGGAACACAACCCGGCGATGTGGGAGAATTCCAGCGAGGAACTGAAGCAGGCGTTGGCGTAAAGTTGGCGTTATAAAGCAGGACGTGCACGTGCACGGTTGAGCCTTTCGTTCGGTCCATCCTGTTGTCTGGTTGGGCGAAGCTCAGCGTGTAGACAAAGTCCGCGGCGCATGGGAGATCGGGCCCGCTCGCTCGCTTGACGCCCAGCACAGAAGCGGATGAAGGCCGCTCCAAAACGAGACGCGGGCAGGGGACAAACATCTGGGTATTTCGAGGAAGTGAGACTTGTGTCCTTGTTGATTCCCGCGTCTTCGTTTTTCCGCTGAGTCGGTCGTCAAAGGAGCTCGCTTGGCCCAACCCTTCATGCGACGCACATTGTCTTCCGCTTCGGTTGATGAACAGGCAGGCCTTTCGGCCTGGAAATCATTTTTTGTGGACGCTAACTCAATGAACCGTTTGTCTTCAGTATGGAA
Source organism: Brevibacillus sedimenti (assembly GCF_020923495.1). Lineage (GTDB taxonomy): Bacteria > Bacillota > Bacilli > Brevibacillales > Brevibacillaceae > Brevibacillus > Brevibacillus aydinogluensis. The sequence goes on along the minus strand of NZ_CP064048.1, from coordinate 940,765 downwards.
GCTGTAAATCTTGAACGGAATGTGAACAAATTGTGAAATCAATTGTTAGTCGTATTGAAGTCAGGTAAACTTATTTCCATAGCTGTATACATGTACACTAGGTCAGCAAACAGGAAAAGAGCCCGTCTCTCTTTTCCTGTTTGTCTTTTTTTACGAAAACGTTTGCTTCGCTGTGTTTGCTGCTGATCCGTGATGTTGTTGGAGCATTTTTCAGCGCATGTCCTGTCCGCAGATGCGTGAAACTAGGAAAGCACGGCCACACTGTTGACGGAAGGGGCGTTGAAGATGACCGACCGTATACAAGGGGGAGAGCTGCCGGGGAACGACGCTCAGGCAGGTCACGACCATTTCGTGCGGCACGGCGGCGTCCATTTTCGCACGCACGTGTCTCCCCAGGAAATCAACAACTTTGTCCGCAAGTTGCCGGCCGGAAAACGGGAGAGCCTGTTTGAAGTGCTGGATGAGCTTGACCGCGCCGGGCTGATCACCATTTGCAATGACCACGTGTTTGCCGATGGCAACGGCGTCGTGGGGGGCGGCGAAGAAGCGGCCCGCTGACGACAAAGAAGAATCAGCCCCCTGACGGAAAAGAGGGCTGTCCCCGGCAGTTTCGTTCTGCCGTGCAGGACAGCCTTTTTTTGTGCCTACTCGGTCGGTTTCCACCAACTGCCCATGCGCTGCCAGAACGACGGGGTGTCCGGAGGCGGGAGCGGCGTGGGCGTTTCATGGTTGGGGAGGTGATCGGTGCAGTACTCCTGCGGCTCGGTACCTTTGGCAAAGTAGAACAACTGCGGGTTGGGGCAGTGCTCCGTCGCCAGCTTGCCCGATGCCGGATCGATGTACACCGACACCACCCCTGCCGGCATGTCAAACAAGGCGGGAGGCTGGTCTTTCAGCGCACTTTCCATGAACTGCGCCCAGATTTTTTTGGAGAGGTAGCCTTCGGTGACATCGTCCACTTTTTGGTTTTTGTCGTATCCCACCCAGACGGTGGTGACCAACTGCGGCGTAAATCCGCTGAGCCAGGCGTCGTAATCGGTGGAGCCGGTTTTGCCTGCGACGGGCCTGTTCAATTCGCCCGCCACCCGGTGGCCTGTGCCGCCCGGTTCAAACACGCTCTGCATCAGATTGATCAGCAGTGCCGAGGCCACCGGATCGGCCACTCTGGTTTTCTCCGGTTTTTCCTCGACGAGCACGTTTCCCTGGCTGTCCTCAATCCGCGTGATGGCAATGGGCTTCACCCGCTCCCCTTTGTTGGCGATGGTGACGTAGGCGGTGTTCAATTCAAGCGGGGAGACGAGCGACGTGCCCAGGGCCAGCGAGGGTACAGCCTGCAGCTTGCTGGTGATCCCCAGCTCGCGGGCCTGATCCACCACTTTTTGCGGGGTGAGATGGTCGATTGTCTTGACCGCGTAGATGTTGTCCGAAGTCTTGATCGCCTCCCGCATGTTGATATAGGCATGGGCATAGCGCTCCCCAAAGTTTTTCGGGATGTAGGTCTTGCCGTTGTCGTAGGTGAACACGGTCGGTTCGCTTTTCATCTGCGTCAGCGGCGTAAAGCCGTTTTGCAGGGCGGCCAGGTACAAGATCGGCTTGAACGCAGAGCCCGGCTGCCGCATGCTCAATGCCCGGTTGTACTGGCTTTTGGTGTAGTCACGTCCGCCCACCATCGCCTTGATGTGGCCGGTGGCCGGGTCCATGGCAACCAGCGCCACCTGCAGATCGGGTTTGTCTTTCGGCAGCACTTTGGCGATGATGTCTTCCGCTTTTTTCTGCATCACCGGGTCCAGGGTCGTGTGGATTTTCAGTCCTCCGTGGATAAAGGTCTCTTCGTCGATGCCGTATTTGTTCTTCACCAGGTTGGCAATGTAATCGCGAAAATAAGGGGCTTGTTCAGCCGCGGCTTCGGTGTTGCGCTCCTTTAGCTTGATCGGTTCGGCATACGCCTGCTCCGCCTGTTCCGGCGTAATGTAGCCGGAGCGGACCATGGCCTGGAGAATCACCTGCTGCCGCGATTTGGCCTTGTCAAAGTCCACGTAGGGAGAGTAGTACGACGGCCCTTTGGGGATGCCGGCCAACAAGGCGCTTTCTGCCAGCGTCAGATCCTTGGCGTCTTTGCCGAAGTACGTTTGCGCGGCGGCCTGGGCGCCGTAAGCGGAATGGCCGTAGTAGATCTGGTTCATGTACATCTCCAGGATTTCGTCCTTACTGTAATTTAGTTCCAACTGGATGGCCAACAGCGCTTCCTTTATCTTGCGCTCCCAGGTCTTGTCCATCGAGAGATACAGGTTTCGCGCCAATTGCTGCGTGATCGTGCTGGCTCCCTGCCGCTTTTCCATGTGGATCACGTCCACGTAGGCGGCCCGAGCCAGACGCAGCCAGTCGATGCCGTAGTGCTTGTGGAAGGAACGGTCTTCGATGGCGATCGTCGCCTGCACCAGGAAAGGGGAGATGTCCTTCAGCGGGACGACAAACCGGTTCTGGCCGCGGTGCAGCGTATCCAGCACCTCACCGTTGCTGGCGTAAATGGTCGTCGTCTGATTGATCGAGACTGCCGGCAGCGGCTGTGAACGGAGGTAGAGAATCAGCAGCAGGGCGGCAAACGAACAGCACAATAGGCTGAGTATGAATAATTTTATGAATTTCTTCGCCCAACGCAGATAGCGGAGGAGCGGGGCTTCCCGGATTACTTCCATGTCCTCTCTAGTCCTTTCCCCTCATATTTTTTCGAATCGGGACATACTAACCAAACGATAGGGTTACTGTCTAGTATGGGACAAACTCCGGTTGGATAAACTTAACGGCCGCGCCGGGCAGCGCGTCTCGCAAAAATTGCTTGCATTTTGGGAGGCAGCCACTATAATTTTCTTGGCAGATACGAATGGCAGCGGTCTGGACTAATTTGGCAGGGACTGGCCGCTATCTCCTGCCAAACCGGCGTCGGCCGGGGTCTTTCAATACCAATGCGGTTAGTTAAGGAGGGTACATAATCATGAACATGGAACTGTGGTACACCGAAAAACAAACGGAAAATCACGGTATTACGACAAAGATTACCGAGACGTTGTACAGCGAGAAAACCGAATTTCAACAATTGGATATCATCAACACCAAGCAGTTCGGCCGCATGCTCGTTCTCGACGGCATGGTCATGACCACTGATGTGGACGAGTTTGTCTACCACGAAATGATCGCCCACGTTGCCCTCAACACCCACCCGAACCCGAAAAAGGTGCTCGTCGTGGGCGGTGGCGACGGCGGTGCCATTCGCGAAATCGTCAAACACCCCTCCGTGGAAAAAGCCGTATTGGCGGAAATTGACGGTGGCGTGATCGAGGCCAGCAAAAAGTTTTTCCCGGCCATCGCCAGTGAGCTGTCCGGTAATCCGAAAGTGGACGTGCAGGTGATCGACGGCATCAAGCACATTCACGACCACAAAGGCGAGTACGACGTGATCATGGTCGACTCCACCGAGCCGGTCGGACCGGCAGTGGGCCTGTTTGAGAAAGGATTTTACCAAGGCATTTACGACGCGTTGAAACCGGATGGCATCATGGTGGCGCAGACCGAGTCCCCGTGGTTCAACCGCGACTTGATCAAACGCGTGTTCAAGGATATTAAATCGATTTTCCCGATCACCCGTCTGTATACGTGCAGCATCCCGACCTATCCGTCCGGCCTGTGGAGCTTTACGATCGGCTCCAAACAGTACGATCCGCTGGAAGTGGATGCGAGCAAGATCAAGGATTTGAACACCAAGTACTACAATGCGGAGGTTCACTACGCCGCGTTCAAGCTGCCCAACTTCGTGGCCGAGCTGACCCGCGACTAAGGATTGGGAGGAAGAAACAAGATGCGTTTTGACGAAGCGTATTCCGGCAACGTCTTTATCCGCAGCCATGGCAGCTACGAGGAGAGCCAGGCGGTCATCTACGGTATGCCGATGGACTGGACGGTCAGTTTCCGTCCCGGTTCCCGTTTCGGCCCGGCCCGCATCCGCGAGGTCTCGATCGGTCTGGAAGAGTACAGCCCGTATCTGGACAGACTGCTGGAAGACGTAAAGTATTTCGATGCGGGGGATATTCCCCTGCCGTTTGGCAACGTGGAGGGCAGCCTGGATGCGATCCGTACGTTTGTCAGCAAAATTTTGGCGGACGGCAAGTTTCCGATCGGTCTGGGCGGCGAACACCTGGTGACCTGGCCGGTAATTCAGGCTGTGTACGAAAAGTACAAGAGCGACCTGGTCATCTTCCACTTTGACGCCCACACCGACCTGCGCGACCATTACGAGGGGTATGAGTACTCCCACTCCACGCCGATCAAAAAGGCGTGCGATCTGATCGGCGGCAAAAACGTCTATTCGTTTGGCATCCGCAGCGGGATGAAGGAAGAGTTTGAGTGGGCGAAAGAAAACATGCACCTGTACAAGTACGACGTGCTGGAGCCGGTCAAACAGGTGCTGCCGACGATTGGCAACCGCCCGATCTACCTGACGATCGACATCGACGTGCTTGACCCTGCATACGCGCCGGGTACCGGCACGACCGAGGCGGGCGGCATCACCTCCCGCGAACTGCTGGAGACCATCCACTACATGGCGAAAAACGGCGCCAACGTGATCGGCTGTGACCTGGTGGAAGTGGCACCGGTCTACGATCACAGCGAGATGACCCAGATTGTGGCGTCCAAGATCGTGCGCGAGCTGATTCTGGGCTTTGTAAAATAACAGACGGTACCACAAGCGTCCCCGGTTTCACACTGGGGGCGTTTTTTTGTCGGGTGGGGCGGAAGCACACGTGATGACGGGCGTTTGGGGGTCTATTATAAAACTTTTTTATTTACAAAATTAAAAATATTGCGTATGATGGTGGCAAATCCTTCCACATGCAGTTCAGGGGGCGCATTCCATGAGAGAAGTGTTTGCCAACCGTCAGTTTCGCAAGCTGTTTTTTTCCAACCTGTTTTCCGGCTTTGGCCAGGGAATGACCATGATCGGCATTGCCTGGTACTTGGTGGAAACGACCGGATCAGCCGAGCTGCTCGGCTCCACGATGTTTGTCTCGGCTGTGCTGATGTTTGTGGTCGGCCCGTATATCGGCACGTTGATCGACCGTTTTTCCCGCAAACGGATGCTGCTGACGGAGCATGTGATCGGCTTTGCCGTGCTGGCCGCCCTCGCGATGTGGGGCTTTTTCGGTCCGTATACCAAGTGGATGCTGGTCGCTGTCTACCTGGTGACGACCCTGATGTTTCAGATTCATTACCCGTCGCAGTCGGCGCTTGTCCAGGAAATGTTTGAGCCGCGGCACTACAACGACATCAACAGCCTGCTGGAGATTGAGGGACAGACGTCGTCCGTGCTGGCCGGGGGGATCGCAGGGTTTCTCCTGGAGGCATACGGGCTGCATGTCGTTTTGCTGATTAACGCCTGTACGTATCTGGCAGCCTTCGGTCTCATGGCCACCATGGCCTACACCTTTACCCTGGAGCGGGAAGTCCGGAACAACAGCGGGGTCAACTGGGTGGGCCAACTGCTCCAAAGCTGGCATTACATACGGGAAAAACGGGGCTTTCTCCTGTTTGGCATCGCGGCGTTGATGCCGTTTATTGCGGTGATGGCCGGCAACTTGTTGAAGCCTGTTTACGTGAATCAGACCTTGAAAGCGGACGTGACGGTGTTTTCGCTCGGAGAAACGGCATACGCCATCGGCGCGGTGGCGGCCGGATTCCTGGTTGCTGCCGTGACAAGGAAGTACGGCCAGGTTCCGGCGATGGTTGGCAACACGCTGCTGTTTGCTGTCGTCATGGCAGTCATGGTGGCGCTGCCCTACGGATGGGCCCTGATTGGCGCCTACATGGTGTTCGGCTGGTGCAATGCTTCTGTCCGGCTGATCCGGCAGTCGCTGTACATGACGGTCGTGCCGAAGCCGTTCATGGGACGGGTCATGAGCTTTTTCAATTCACTCGGGATGATGATGCGCTTGCTCCTGATCGGCGTGTTTACGTGGATGATTGACCGGACCGGGGCCGGGATGGGGTACCTCGTGCTCGCCGGACTGCTGCTGCTCGCCGCCGTCGGGATTGTGGGAACGATGCGCCATCTGCTGGATGAGCAGTCCGGTCAGTCGGCGGTTGCAACAAAAGAGCGATGAGGCGTACAATGGACGGGTACAAGCAGAACGGGAAGTGAGGACGATCCATGCAAGACGTGCTGATCACCCTGACCGCCAGACAGCGCACGGGAGGAGATTGGGAGGAAACAATCTATCGCTATGCCGGCCGATGCGTGGAAAAGACAGGCGGCTGGTATCTGACGTACAAGGAGCAGCTGGAAGGGGCCGGCGAGGTGAGCACGACGCTGAAGCTGGCAGACGGGACGGTCACCCTGCTGAGACAGGGCGACGTGCAGACGAAACAGCAGTTTCAGCAGGGCATGAGCCACCAGACGACCTACCGCAGTCCCTACGGGCTGTTTTCGATGGAGACCCATACACGCAAGCTGCGCATCCGGCATGAGCAGGGAAGGCCGGTCCAGGTAAGAGTAGCTTACCAGCTGTGGCTGAACAGCCAGTATATCGGCGAGCACGAACTGACGCTGAATGTGGAGTGGCCCTCCGCGACACACTGAACAAATCAAGCGGTCATAACCAACCATTGGCGATAATCTTGTGCAAACTGGTGTACTTGGAGTAAAATGATGCTAGAAAACACAAGCAGCAGAAAGGTTGCAAGCAATCGCCTGCGACCAGGCTGGTACCGTTGGTGGAAAAGAATCACAAAGGTCGGCAAACCGATGCGATTCTTTTTGGGCCAAGCGTGGTATGATAGGAACAGCAGATGCATATGGTAAAAAAGGCTACAGATGCGGGAACATCTGCAGCCTTGTACAATAGCTGCTCCCTTTACGGGATCGGCTCAGAATTTGACCGAAGTGACCTCCGGTTCTCAACTCAAGGGGAGGTCACTTCTTTTTTTGCGTCAAAGCAACAATCGCCACGACGAGACTCAGCAGGCCGACAATAAAGCCGCCGAACTGAATCATCAGGCTCATGGTTTCGTGCGTAATTGCCATACTCTCACCTCCCCCGTTTTCGACGTGGGAGATGAGCCGACCACCCTTGAGGAGCCGATGTCTATGAGTATAGCATAATTTTCCGCTGCGGAGCATGGATCAACAGAAGGGGGAAATAACGTGCACGGCATGGAGTGATGGGCCAGGCTCGTTCGCTATAGCCGGTCGGGGCGGTTTTTTCGTACAATAAGGGTAATTCACACAAGGAAAGGGGAGGGGCATCGTGGGGTTTGCACTCGCAACCGGTGGCATGGCCGGCCTCGTTCTGGCCGCGTTTCTGGCTTTGGGAGACGGACTGTTTCAAACGTCGACGCTCTCCGTCCTGATTGACGTCAGCTATGTCCCCGGCCTGGAGGGACTGCCGTCCGTGGTCGAGCTGTTGGTCCACCTGTTGGTCAGTGCAATCGTTGCGTTTTTCATGATGTACTTCTATCCCCGAACCCGTGGCGAGCGGAGAATCAAATATCTGTCGTACTGGGTGCTCGCCTTTGCTGCGGCCTATCTGCCATTTAGTCTGCTCAGCGGCGCGGCCGTGTCGTGGGCCGATTTTTTCCTTTGGCTGCTGGGCCATCTGCTTTACACGCTGATCATCGCGGTGCAGGCGGAACGGCAGCGGTGACTGCCGAAAATTCGGCACAGTGATGATTTTTTGGCAGTTTGTTCGAAAGGAGGCTGTTACACTCCATGCCGATGTCGGAAACGGTGGAAATGCTGCAGGCCATCCTGGGAACGATCGATGAGGGAATCCACGTCGTTGATGCGAACGGCATTACCATTTATTACAATCACGTGGCGGCCAGACTGGACGGGCTGACGCCTGACGAAGTGCTGGGTAAGCCGCTGCTGGAGGTGTTTCCCTCGCTGGACCGTCACTCCAGCACACTGCTGAGGGTCATTGCGAGCGGCGAACCGATCTACGACCAGCCGCAGACCTACACCAACTGGAGAGGGATGCGGGTGGAGACGATCAATACGACGCTGCCCGTGCGGGTGGGCAATCGGCTGGTCGGGGCGGTCGAGGTGGCCAAGGATATCCGCAAGCTGAAAGAGCTGTCAGAGCGGCTGCTCGACCTGCAGGCGCAGATCAGCAAGCCGAAGCGGGCCAAGCGGAGCAAGCTGGACGGGGACGGGCTTTCCTTTCAGTTTGCCGATATCCTGACACAAAACGAACAGATGATGCGGTTAAAAGACCGCGCGAGAAAGGCGGCCCGCACTTCATCTCCGGTATTGATCTACGGAGAGACGGGGACGGGGAAGGAACTGTTCGTCCAGTCGATCCACCAGGCGTCGTCCCGCTGCGGCAAGCCGTTTATTGCGCAAAACTGCGCGGCCCTGCCGGCTTCGCTGCTGGAAAGCCTGCTGTTTGGCACGACCAAGGGCAGCTTTACCGGAGCAGACGACAGACCGGGACTGTTTGAACTGGCGGATGGCGGGACGCTGTTTCTCGACGAGTTGAACAGCATGCCGCTGGACCTGCAGGCAAAACTGCTGCGCGTGCTGCAGGACGGGCAAATCCGGCGGATCGGCAGCAGCAGCGCCGTACGTGTCGACGTGCGGGTGATCGCTGCCGTCAATGAACCGCCGCTGGAGTTGGTTCGGCGCGGCGCGCTGCGATTGGACCTGTACTACCGCATCAACGTGGTCTCCTTTGAGCTGCCGCCACTGCGGGAGCGCAGGGAGGACGTGGACCTGCTCGTCCGCCATTTCCTCGACAAATACAATCGCCGTTTTCACATGCAGGTGCAAAACATCAGTCCGGAGGTGGCCGACCTGTTCAGGCAGTACGACTGGCCCGGCAACGTTCGCGAACTGGAGCACGTGATCGAGGCGGCGATGAACATGGTGGAGGGAGCAGTGATTGAACGGGAACACCTGCCGCCGTACTTGGCGGAGCGTTCGCTGGTGAACGGTCCGGGCGAGACCGGACCAGGGGAGATCGGATCGGCCATCCCTCCTATCGAGGCGTGGGCGGCAAAACAGCGCACGCTGCCGGAGGTGCTGCGGGAGGTGGAGGAACGGTGCATTGCCGATGCGCTGAAATCCACTGGCGGCAACGTGCTCAGAGCGGCACGGCTGTTGGGCATCCCCCGGCAGACGCTGCAGTACAAACTCTCGCAGCGGGGAGCAGGCGAACGGTAAGTGCCGAATTTTCGGCAGTCCAAAAACTCCTACAGATGGAAAATCTGCTTGCCAATGCTTTATTTTCTATATTCAAAATCTTTTGATTTGATTGGCACGACTGTTGCATTCCCTTTGTTGTTGAGGAATACACGCGTATCTTCACACAACGCAAAGGGGGATGACAAGGATGACGGTTACAGCCAAACGTGACTGGCGCCAGATCGAAATGTGGAAAGACGTCACCGAAGAACAATGGAACGACTGGATGTGGCAGCTCACCCACACCATTCGGACTGTAGATGAATTGAAACAGGTGATCAACCTGACACCGGAGGAGGAAGAGGGTGTACGCATTTCCAACCAGACCATCCCGCTCAACATCACGCCCTATTACGCCATGCTGATGGACCCGGACGATCCGAAAGATCCGGTCCGCATGCAGTCCGTTCCGCTTTCCTCCGAGATGGTTCGGACCAAATACGACATGGAAGACCCGCTGCACGAGGACACTGATTCACCGGTGCCGGGCCTGACGCACCGGTATCCGGACAGGGTGCTGTTTTTGGTCACCAACCAGTGTTCGATGTACTGTCGTTACTGTACGCGCCGCCGCTTCTCCGGCCAGATCGGCATGGGCGTGCCGAAAAAGCAGCTGGACGCCTGTATCGACTACATCCGCCGTACGCCGGAAGTGCGCGACGTGCTCCTCTCCGGGGGCGACGGTCTGCTGATCAACGACCGCATCCTGGAGTACATTTTGAGCAATTTGCGGGCCATCCCGCACGTGGAGATCATCCGCATCGGCACGCGCGCTCCGGTGGTGTTCCCGCAGCGGATCACGGAAAACCTGTGCAACATCCTGAAAAAATACCATCCCATATGGCTCAACACGCACTTTAACCACCCGAAGGAGATTACCCCGGAAGCGAAGCGGGCCTGCGAAATGCTGGCCAACGCCGGCGTGCCGCTCGGCAACCAGTCGGTTATCCTGGCGGGCATCAACGATTGTCCGAATACGATGAAAAAGCTGGTGCACGAGCTGGTCAAGATTCGCGTCCGGCCGTACTACATCTACCAGTGCGACCTGTCCGAGGGGATCGGCCACTTCCGCGCGCCGGTCAGCAAAGGGATCGAGATCATCGAACACCTGCGAGGCCATACCTCCGGCTATGCAGTGCCGACGTTCGTGGTGGACGCGCCGCATGGCGGCGGCAAAATTCCCGTCATGCCCAACTACATCATTTCGCAGTCGGCCGACAAAGTGGTGCTGCGCAACTTTGAGGGCGTGATTACCTCGTATCCCGAGCCGAAAAACTACCACGCCCACGACGAGGAGAATTGCGAGTACTGTCAGGCTGCCAAGGGCAAAGCCGTCGGCATCGCCGCGCTGATGAGAGACGAAGCCGACAACCTGGAGCCGGCTGACCTGCCGCGCAACAAGCGGATTCAGGCGACCAAGATCAAATCGCTGGCAGACATCCGGCAGGAACAAAAAGAAAAGAAATTGCAGAAAGAACAAGAACACAAAGAGGTGTCCGGCAAATAGGCCGGATGGACCGCATAGGCTGACAAGGCCGCCAGGGAAGCCAGGGTTGCTGGCATTCTCTGGCGGCTGTTTGCGTGGAGGAGATTTGCAGGTGACGAATGGGAGCAATCTGTGTTAATATCAGGGCAGACGATTCTGAACGAACGCTCAGTCTGGACAGGCTGCCGCGGTTTGACAAGCGTTTGTGTAGGAATCAACATAATGAGTGAATAGTCATTCATTTTTTCTTGCGATTCTGATAAGATAGAAAAAAACGGACGAACATGAAAAGGGGGAGAAGACCTTGCTGGCCTTGCTCAATCTGATCGCGTTTTTCCTGGTGCTCGCTTACGGTCTGTACCTGGTCTGCCACGTCCTGTACAGCCGGTATCTGTTTATCAAACTGGGCAAAAAGCCGGACGTCAAGGACGACTTCGGCACGCGCTTGAATTTGCTGCTGGAAAACGTCGTCTTTCACAAAAAGCTGTTGAAGGACAAAAAGAGCGGCATCATGCACGTCGTCATGTTTTACGGCTTCATTATCCTGCAGTTTGGCGCCATTGAACTGATCGTGAAAGGTCTGGTGAAGGGCTTTGAACTGCCATTTGGCAGCGCTCACAAGTACTTCAGCCTGATGCAGGAGATCACTGTCTTCCTGATTCTCGCGGCAGTCAGCTACGCGTTCTACCGCCGGTATATCGAAAAGCTGAAGCGGCTGAAGCGCGGATTCAAATCGGGACTGGTGCTGCTGTTCATTTCCACGCTGATGGCAACAGTTTTGTTCTCACTCGCGTTTGAGCAGCTCTGGTTGGGGCACGAACCGTCCGGCTACGCGCCGTTTTCCTCGCTGATCGCGATGGCGTTCGCCGGCATCCCCAATACCGCGGCGGCCGCGCTGTTCTACGTGTTCTGGTGGCTGCACCTGCTGATCCTTTTGGCCTTCGCCGTATACGTGCCGCAGTCCAAGCACGCTCACCTGATTTTTGCGCCGATCAACGTCTGGTTCAAAAAACTGGACCCGCCCGGCAAACTGTCCAAAATCGACTTTGAAGACGAGACGCAGGAAGTGTTTGGGGTCGGCCGGATTGAGGACTTCACCCAGACGCAGCTGATCGACCTGTACGCCTGTGTGGAGTGCGGTCGCTGCACCAGCATGTGTCCCGCCTCCGGCACCGGCAAGATGCTCTCCCCGATGGAATTGATCACCAAGATGCGGGATCATTTGACGGAAAAAGGAGCGGCGATCACCTCCCGCACGCCGTGGATGCCGAGCTTCGCCTTTACCGGCTCGACCGCCAACCAACTGGCGCTGCAGGCGTCGGAAGTGGCGGCGGCGTCCGAGGGAGCGACCGCAGTCGCCTACGAGAAAAACCTGATCGGCGACGTGATTACCGAGCAGGAGCTGTGGGCCTGCACCACCTGCCGCAACTGTGAGGATCAGTGCCCGGTGATGAACGAGCACGTGGAAAAAATCATCGACATGCGCCGCTACCTGGTGATGACTGAGGGCAGCATGCCGCAAGAGGCGCAGCGGGCGCTGAACAACATCGAGCGGCAGGGCAACCCGTGGGGCATCAACCGCAAGGACCGACTGAAGTGGATCGAAGGGCTGAACGGCCAATACGACGTGCCGACCGTGCAGCAGGTGGAGGAATTCGAGTATCTGTTCTGGGTCGGCTCGATGGGCTCGTTTGACAACCGCAGCCAGAAGATTACGCAGGCGTTTGTCAAGCTGATGCACGAAGCCGGGGTCAGCTTTGCCATTCTCGGCAACGAGGAGAAAAACTCCGGTGACACCGCTCGCCGCATCGGCAACGAGTTTCTGTTCCAGCAGCTCGCCCAGGAGAACATCGCGCTGTTCCAGGCTTACGGCGTGAAGAAGATCGTCACCTGCGACCCGCACGCCTACAACACCTTTAAAAACGAGTACCCCGAGTTCGGCCTGGAGGCGGAGGTGTATCACCACTCCGAGCTGCTCGCCCAGTGGGTCAAGGAAGGGCGTCTGAAGCCGACCAAGGAAGTAAAGGAGCGCATCACCTACCACGACTCCTGTTACCTGGGCCGCTACAACGAGATTTACGACAAGCCGCGTGAGATCCTCTCGGCGATTCCAGGCGTGGAGATTGTGGAAATGAAGCGGAGCGGCTGCGACAGCATGTGCTGCGGTGCCGGCGGCGGCCTGATGTGGATGGAGGAGCACGAAGGCACCCGCATCAACGTGGCGCGCACCGAGCAGGCGCTGGAAGTAAATCCGACGGCCATCGCCAGCGCGTGTCCGTACTGTTTGACAATGATGAACGACGGCATCAAGATGAAAGAAATGGAGGATCAGGTCAAAACCCGCGACATTGCCGAGATTCTCGCCGATGCCTTGTGATTTTGAAGAGTGTTTTTGGTGTGCTAATCCCTGCCCTGCCAAAGGGTGGGGATTTTTTTGCATAAAACGCATAATAGGGGGTATCAATCGTTTCTCTTTTTTACCTAGTAAGTGAAAACGACAATGACCGGTCTAAAGTCGTTTATCTACTAGCTAAAGGAGAGAATATGATGGCGTTGATACCAATTCCAACAGAACCTGTTAAAGTTGATGGTGTTCGAGATACTTATGTAGACTTGAATCCAAATACCGATCCCAATGATAAAGTACAAGCTTTCGTTGATGCGTTCAAACGAGTTGCCGAAGATGCTAGCGATGAATGTTATGGCTTGCCTGTTGAGGTAATCCTCGCTATGTGGGGAGGAGAATCAGGATGGGGTGCAAGTAAAACACAACGAAACAATCAAAATTGGTCAAACATGAAATATGTAAGTAGTTCCAATCCACCAGGAAACTATGGCAAAGGAGAAGGCGGATGGGCTGCTTATATCGGTCGCAGTACCCATGCTAACTCCTTTGCGCGGTTCTTTAAAGAAAATAGCCGATACTCTGCGTTAATCAATTATTTGAAAAGCACAAACAACCCCAGTTCAGAAAAATGCATACGATACATCGCAGATGCCGGGTATGGCGGCTCCGACCATGATCAATACTATGATGAAGTAATGGGGTATCTGGAAACACTCCGCAGACGAAGCAATCTGTAGTTTGGAAAGAAGCACCATGTATATGGTGCTTCTTTGTTATAGTCCCGTGTGCAGAGCTAAATGTAGATCGATTTCTTTTTTCACCCAGCCGCCATAATCTTTAACCTGATAGATCTTCCATTCATCCAGATTATGCGGGTTCTGCACACCGACAAAGGCGTCATTTGGATTCTGCGGATCAAGATAAATCACGATATCCTTTCGAGGGAATTCATTTACCCCGCTTTCCGGAATGAAGGGCTTTTGGACAATTCTTATGTACACTTTGTCATATTGACTTGTTCCTTCTTCCAGTTTTTCTTGCAGGAATGGCAGTTTTTGCTCGTCCCCCAATTCCTCGCCGTCTCTTCGATAAGCAAACCTGTACAAATCTTTGGCATTCACAAGAATCCCCATGCAGCGCGAAGGATTCTCGAAAACAAAACGATCATGCCCTCTTTGCACCACAAGCTTTTCCACTTCTTCAGCCTGTGAATCCACTGAATGTGGCGCTGATACCTGCTCATGATTATGTTCTCCCTGGGAAGAAACGGCACTGCACCCGCTTGCGATTCCGAGCAATATGAGGAAAAGAATACATTTTTTCATGTATGCCGCACACCTTTCCATCGCCCTTTGTTTAGATACTATATTGGACGAGTGAAATTCCAATAAGTTTCATATTTTGGAAAACCGTGCATCTATCAAGCGAAAACATTCGAAAAAAAACGGATGTTTTACTAACAGGAAATTTACCTAGAGAACAGGGGGGATTCGATGGAAAATCAGTCAATGTTTGATTACTATCGCCAAATGTTAAAACGGATCGCATGGAGATTACAGTATCAAGCAAATAAAGTATATCGCCATGAAAGCGTGCTTGAGGATGTATGGACAAAAGAACACATGGGATTGGTAGTATCAGATCTATTTGTTAAGGAGTTGCTCAGTAGCCTTCCTGATAGAGGACGTTTCATCCTTCAAAAGGTGGTGATTGAAGGCATACCTGAAAGAGAAGTGGCGAAGCAACTTAATATTTCACAGAAACGAGTAAATGTTTGCAAAACAAAGTATTTACAGCAGCTACGTCAAAAACTCATTTCTGATTGACAGCGGGACTATACGGAACCAACAGCCCTTTGGATTTTGCGATCCCATACAGCGTCAGAAAGGCAAGCGGGATGCCCGTCCGGCAACGAATGGCTGCCGGACTGACAAGAAAAGTCAGGCGTCCTTTTTTTCGTATTACATTGACTATTCAGACGGGAGACGGCAAAATGAAAGTAAGCAAAAATGAGCGATCGCTCGATCATTTTGTAATGAATGCCATGCAGCGAGGAGGAGCCGAGATGAAAACAGTAATTGCGGGGGCGGCACGCACCCCGTTTGGCAAGTTCGGCGGCGCGCTGAAAGACGTTTCCGCAGTTGATCTGGGGGCCATTGCGATCAAGGAAGCACTCAAGCGGGCCGGCGTGTCCGGCGAGCAGGTGGACGAAGTGATCATGGGCATGGTCGTACAGGCGGGAGCGGGGCAGGTGCCCTCCCGTCAGGCGGCCCGCAAGGCGGGACTGCCGTGGAACGTGGCCAGCCAGACCATCAACAAGGTGTGCGCTTCCGGGATGAGGGCGGTCACCATGGCCGACCAGATCATCCGCGCCGGAGACGGGCAGATCATCGTGGCTGGCGGCATGGAGAGCATGAGCGGTGCGCCGTATGCACTGCCCAACGCGCGGTACGGCCTGCGCATGGGCGATGCGGTTGTGCGCGACCTGATGATGTACGACGGGCTGACCTGCCCGTTTGATCAAGTGCCGATGGCCGTCCACGGCAGCAACGTGGCGGAGGAGTACGGCATCACCCGCGAGGAGCAGGACCGTTGGGCGCTGCGCAGCCAGCAGCGAGCGGCCAGGGCGATGGCGGCCGGTCTGTTCGACGAGGAAATCGTGCCCGTGCCGGTACCGCAGAAAAAGGGCGATCCAATCCTCGTCACCAAAGACGAGGCGCCGCGTCCCGACACCACGCTGGAGGTGCTGGCCAAACTGCCGCCGGTGTACAAAAAGGACGGCACGATTACCGCCGGCAACGCGCCTGGCATCAACGACGGCGCGGCAGCGATGGTGCTGATGGCGGAGGACAAGGCGGCCGAATTGGGGATTCGCCCGCTGGCAGTCATTCTGGGTCACGCGCAGGTGGGCGCGGAGGCGCCGTACATCGCCACCACGCCGGGACTGGCGATCCAAAAGCTGCTGGAAAAGACCGGCACGCGGCTGGACGAGATCGATCTGTTTGAAGTGAACGAGGCGTTTGCCGCCGTCATCCTGACCAGCGGCAAGATCGTCGGTTGGGACGAAGAAAAGGTAAACGTCAACGGCGGGGCGATCGCGCTCGGCCATCCGATCGGGGCGAGCGGGGCGCGAATTATCATGCACCTCGTGTACGAACTGCGGCGCCGCGGGGGCGGGTTGGGCGTTGCCGCCATTTGCAGCGGAGCGGCCCAGGGAGACGCGGTTCTGATCAAGGTGTTCTAGTCTCTGCGGGGACCGGTTGCGTTTGGACGGGTGAATAAATGGCATTGTTGCGAGGAAGGGGACGTGTTTATGAACATTCAAACGATCATGGTCGTAGGTGCGGGACAGATGGGCAGCGGCATCGCCCAGGTGGCGGCGCAGGCCGGTTTTCGGGTGATTCTCCACGACATCCGGCAGGAATTTGTGGACCGCGGCCGGCAGACGATTGAGAAAAATCTGGCCCGCAGCGTAGAAAAAGGCAAAATGAGTGCGGAAGACAAAGAGGCGGTGCTGGCCCGCCTGACCCTCTCCGTCGATCTGACCGATGGCCGTGACGCAGACTTTGTGGTGGAAGCGGTTACGGAAAACATGGGCGTGAAAGCGGAGATTTTCCGCCAGCTGGACGAGATCTGCCCGGCGCACACGGTGCTGGCCAGCAACACCTCCTCGCTGCCGATTACGGAAATCGCTGCCGTGACCAAACGGCCGGAAAAAGTAATCGGCATGCATTTCATGAACCCGGTGCCGGTGATGAAGCTGGTCGAGATCATCCGCGGCCTGCAGACGGCGGACGAGGTGTATCAGTTGACGGAGGACTTGGCCAAACAGATGGGCAAAGTACCGGTCAGCGTCAACGACTTTCCCGGATTCGTCTCCAACCGCGTGCTGATGCCGATGATCAACGAGGCGATCTACTGCGTGTACGAAGGCGTGGCCGAGCCGGAAGCAATTGATGAGGTCATGAAGCTGGGCATGAACCATCCGATGGGGCCGTTGACGCTGGCCGACTTCATCGGGCTGGATACCTGCCTGTACATCATGGAAGTGCTGTACGAAGGTTTCGGCGACTCCAAATACAGGCCGTGCCCGCTGCTGCGCAAGTACGTCAAGGCTGGCTGGCTCGGCCGTAAATCGGGACGAGGCTTCTACGTCTACAACTAGAATCTGTACGCGGCAAAGAGGGAGGACGCGATGGATTTCCGATTTAGCGAAGAGCATGAGATGATGCGCCGGATGGTGCAAGATTTTGCCCAAAAGGAGATCGCTCCGTTCGTACCCATCATGGAAGAGACGGAACAGTTTCCCCGCCACATCGTGAAAAAAATGGGGGAAACCGGTTTGATGGGCATTCCGGTACCGGAAGAATGGGGCGGAGCTGGCGCTGACTTCATCTCGTACATTCTGGCCATTCACGAGATTTCCAAAGTAAGCGCCACCGTGGGCGTGATTCTCTCCGTGCACACCTCTGTCGGCACCAATCCGATCCTGTATTTCGGAAGCGACGAGCAAAAGCGAAAGTACCTGCCCAAGCTGGCCAGCGGCGAATACCTCGGTGCGTTTGCGCTGACCGAGCCGCAGGCGGGATCGGATGCGGGCAATATCCGCACGACGGCCGTCCGCAAAGGGGATGAATACATCCTCAACGGCAACAAGGTGTTCATCACCAACGGCGGCGAGGCGGACGTATACATCACGTTTGCCGTGACCGACCCGTCCCAGGGGCGAAGGGGCATCTCCGCGTTTATCGTGGAAAAGGATACGCCAGGCTTTATTGTCGGCAAAAAGGAAAAGAAGATGGGGCTGTTTGGTTCCAATACGACGGAACTGATTTTCGACAACGCGCGGGTGCCGGCCGAAAACCTGCTCGGGCAGGAAGGCATTGGATTCAAGATTGCCATGGCCAACCTCGACTATGGCCGGATCGGCATCGCCGCGCAGGCGCTGGGCATCGCGGAAGCAGCCGTTCAGTACGCGACCGATTACGCCAAGGAACGGAAGCAATTCGGCCAGCCGATTATCAAGCAGCAGGCGGTCGCCTTCAAGCTGGCCGACATGGCGACGCGGGCGGAAGCGGCGCGGCTGCTGGTCTACCGGGCCGCCTTCCTGCGCAGCCGCGGGCTTGCGTGCGGCATGGAAGCGTCCATGGCCAAAAAGTTTGCCTCCGACGCGGCGATGATAAACGCCACTGAGGCGGTGCAGATCTTCGGCGGATACGGGTACACCCGGGAGTACCCGGTGGAGCGGCTGTTCCGCGACGCCAAGGTGACGCAAATCTATGAGGGCACCACCCAGATTCAGCACATTGTGATCGCCAAACATCTGCTGTCCACTTGAGAAACGGGACGCACGAATAACCATGACGCAGGGGAGTGGGGAACATGAATTTTCATCTGACGGAAGAGCAGGAAATGCTCCGAAAAATGATTCGCGACTTCGCGGAGAACCAGGTGGCGCCGACAGCGGCGGAGCGCGATGAGGAAGAGCGCTTTGACCGGTCCATTTTTGAACAGATGGCGGAGCTGGGGCTGACCGGCATTCCCTGGCCGGAGAAGTACGGCGGCGCGGGAGCCGACTACCTCAGCTACGTGCTCGCCGTGGAGGAGCTGTCCCGCGTGGACGCGTCCATCGGTGTCACGCTGTCCGCCCACGTTTCGCTGGCGAGCTGGCCGATTTACAAGTTCGGCACGGAAGAACAGAAGCAGAAGTACCTGCGGCCGCTGGCGGAAGGCAAAAAGCTGGGCGCTTACTGCCTGACCGAGCCCGGCTCCGGGTCCGACGCTGCCGGGATGCGCACCACTGCCGTGCGCGACGGCGATCACTACGTGCTAAACGGCTCCAAGATTTTTATCACCAACGCGGGCGAGGCGGAGATTTACATCGTCTTTGCCTTGACCAATCCGGAGCTGAAGCACAAGGGAATCACCGCCTTTATCGTGGAAAAAGGCATGCCCGGCTTTACGATGGGCAAAAAGGAAAAGAAGCTGGGGATTCGCTCGTCGCCGACGCTCGCCGTCAACTTTGAGGACGTCCGCGTTCCCGTGGAAAACGTGCTCGGTGAAGAAGGACAGGGCTTCAAGATCGCGATGATGACGCTGGATGGCGGGCGCAACGGCATCGCCGCCCAGGCGCTGGGCATCGCGCAGGGGGCGTTTGATCACGCGCTGGCGTACGCCAAGGAACGGCACCAGTTCGGCAAACCGATCGCGTCGCTGCAGGCGATTCAATTCAAGCTGGCCGACATGGCGACGAAAATCGAGGCGGCTCGACTGCTCACCTACCAGGCGGCATGGCTGGAAGACCAGGGGCTGCCCTACGGCAAGGCATCGGCGATGTCCAAGGTATTTGCCGGCGATATCGCCATGGAAGTGACGACGGAGGCGGTGCAGATCTTCGGCGGCTACGGGTACACCCGCGAGTATCCGGTGGAACGCTTCATGCGCGACGCCAAGATCACCCAGATTTACGAAGGAACCAACGAGATTCAGCGAGTTGTCATCAGCAACTACCTGCTGAAAGAGTAAGATGCAGCACAGTACAGGGCGAGAAGAGGGCTTTTCATGCACGAGATCACACGGCGCATCCTGGCGGGCGACGCGCGCGGGGCAGCCCGCGCCATCACCTGCATCGAAAACGATTATCCGGAGCGGTCGCAGATCCTGCGGGAACTGTTTCCTCACACCGGCCGGGCGAAGCTGATCGGCATTACCGGGACGCCGGGCGCGGGCAAAAGCTCGCTGGTGGACTGTCTGATCAGCTACCTGCGCACATTGGGGTTGAAAATCGGCGTGGTGGCGGTTGATCCGACCAGCCCGTTTACCGGCGGCGCGCTTCTGGGCGACCGCGTGCGGATGCAGAACCACGCGCTGGACAGCGGTGTGTTTATCCGCAGCATGGGGACGCGGGGCAGTCTCGGCGGCCTTTCCCGCAACACGCGGGACGCCGTGCGGGTGCTGGACGCGTACGGCTGTGACGTCATCCTGATCGAGACGGTCGGGGTAGGGCAGTCGGAGCTGGACGTGATGACCATCGCTGATACGACGGTGGTGGTGCTCACCCCCGGCGGAGGCGATTCGGTCCAAGCGTTCAAGGCGGGCATCATGGAGATTGCCGATCTGTTCGTGATCAACAAAGCCGATCTGCCGGGCGTGGAAAAGCTGCGGATCGAAGTGGAACAGATGCTGGATCTGGCCAAGCATGACGCGCCTTGGCGTCCGCCGATCGTCCAGACGGTCTCCACGCGCGGCCAGGGAATGGCTGAGCTGTGGGAGCAGGTGGGACTGCATCAGCGCTTTTTGCAGGAGAGCGGAGAGGGGCAGATACGCCGCTCCCGCCACCTGCAGGAGGAAGTGCTGGACATCGTTCGCGATTCTCTCTACCAGCGGCTGCTGGGCAGCATCGAAGCGGGCCGGTACCGGGACGAACTGGAGCGAGTGGCAGCGCGGGAAGCCGACCCGTACTCCACTGCCGACCGAATTGTCCGCGAGTGGTGGGGACAGACTCCCTGAGCGGAGGAATAAAGAAAGATTGGCGTTAGGCGCTCTCTCGACGTATAATATACGGGATATAATAGAAAGAGAGCGTTGCGGTCTTTCTTTTTCCAAATGTTGCCTGACCAAACGCTCAGTCGGTTGGAGAGGTGTAAGAAATCATGTCTGAAAGACGAAAAACCATACCGTCCCTGGTAAAGGACCCCAAGCTGATCGAAAAGCGGCGGGAGCAGATTATTGAAGCGGCTGTCGATCTGTTCATCAACAAAGGGTTTCACAAGACGACCACGCGGGAGATCGCCCGTGCGTCCGGATTCAGCATCGGCACCCTGTACGAATACATCGAATCCAAGGAAGACGTCCTCTATCTGGTGTGCGACGCCATCCACGCGGAAGTGGAAAGCCGCCTGCGCGAGGCGATCACGTTCAACGGCACCGGCTTGAAAATCCTGAAGCTGGCGCTGAAGAGCTTTTTCCGCGTGATGGACCAAATGAGCGACCGCGTCCTGTTGATCTATCAGGAGTCCAAGTCGCTGCCGAAAGAGACGCTGCGCTACGTGCTGCAGCGCGAGGAAGAAATTACGCAGATTTTCGAGGAGATTCTGCGCAAAGGCATTGCCGACGGGTCCATCGGTATTGACGAGAAGCACGTCAAGCTGATGGCTGACAACATCATGGTGCTGGGTGAAATGTGGGTATTCCGCCGCTGGGCGTTAAAGCGGCACTACACACTGGAGGAGTTCACCGAGAAGCAGACGGCTTTGCTTTTGCGGGAGGTCAGCGTCTCCGAGTAAACGAGTAACTTGATATTCGGGGAGAGTGGAACGATGGAAACGGAAGTGTATCGTCCGCAACACAAGGTTCGCTTTGTCACGGCTGCCAGTCTCTTCGACGGGCACGACGCGTCGATCAACATCATGCGCCGCATCCTGCAGGCATCAGGGGCGGAAGTGATTCACCTGGGGCACAACCGCTCCGTCGATGAGATCGTTACCGCTGCCATCCAGGAAGATGTGCAGGGGATTGCCGTCAGTTCCTACCAAGGCGGTCACGTCGAGTTTTTTAAATACATGGTGGACCTGCTGCGTGAGAGAGGAGCGGGACACATCCGCGTCTTTGGCGGCGGAGGCGGGGTCATCGTTCCACGGGAAATCCGCGAGCTGGAAGCGTACGGCGTCTGCAAGATCTTTTCCCCTGACGACGGCCGCCGCCTCGGGCTGCAGGGGATGATCAACTACATGCTGCGAGAGACTGACTTCCCCACAGTCACGGAATTGACGAGTGAGGTGGAGGAACTGCGTCGGCAGCAGCACCAGGCGATCGGCCGGCTGATTTCCGTAGCGGAGTACGCCGTGGAAAAGCCGGAGTGGAAGGAGCGGCTCACGGACGGACTGCCGGAGCCGGAGCGCACGGTGCCGGTGCTGGGGATCACCGGCACAGGCGGCGCGGGAAAAAGTTCGCTGACTGATGAGCTGGTTCGCCGCTTTTTGCGCACCTATGCCGACAAGACCGTCGCGATCCTGTCCGTCGACCCGTCCAAGCAAAAGACGGGCGGAGCACTGCTTGGCGACCGCATCCGCATGAATGCCAACAACACGCCGCGCGTCTACATGCGCAGCTTGGCCACGCGCCGGTCCGGCTCGGAACTGTCGGCCGCCGTCAAGGATGCGATCCGGGTGGCCCGGGCCGCCAACTTTGACCTGATCATCGTGGAAACCAGCGGCATCGGACAGGGAGATGCCCAGGTGAAGGATGTGTGCGACGTTGCGCTGTACGTGATGACCAGCGAATTTGGCGCCCCATCCCAGCTGGAAAAGATCGACATGCTCGACTTTGCCGATCTGGTGGCAATCAACAAGTTCGAACGAAAAGGATCGGAGGACGCGCTGAGAGAGGTGCGCAAGCAGTACCGGCGCAACCACAACCTGTTTGATGTGCCGGATGAGCAGATTCCCGTGTACGGCACGATCGCCAGCCAGTTCAACGATCCGGGCACCAATGTGCTGTTTGCCGCCCTGATGCGCAAGATCGTGGAAAAAACAGGTGTCGACTGGCCGGTGGATCATCTTGACGCGACGCCGGTCAAGACGCACAAGACGGCACTGATCCCGGCGGAGCGCGTCAACTATCTGCAGGAGATCGCCAACACGGTGCGGGCGTATCGGGGATTCGTCACCGAGCAGTCGGCGATTGCCCGCAAGCTGTATCAACTGCACGGCGCCAAGGAGACGCTGCTGGCGTCGGGCGAACCTGATGCGGCCCAGGTGGTCCGTGTGCTGGATCAGCAGATTGCCCATTTTGAAGGCAAGCTGCATCCCGAGTGCCGCCGCATCCTGGACAACTGGCCGAAGCTCAAGGAACAGTACCGGCAGGATCAATTTGTCACCAAGGTGCGCGACAAGGAGATCGTCACCCGGCTGTACACGGAGTCGCTCTCTGGCACCCGCATCCCGAAAGTGTGCCTGCCTGAATTTGAAGACTGGGGCGAAATTTTGAAATGGTCGCTCAAAGAAAACGTGCCGGGACAATTCCCGTTCACAGCGGGCGTCTTCCCGTTCAAGCGGGAAGGGGAGGACCCGAAGCGGCAGTTTGCCGGGGAAGGCACACCGGAGCGGACCAACCGGCGCTTTCACTTCCTGTCGCAAAACGACGAGGCGAAGCGGCTCAGCACGGCGTTTGACTCGGTAACGCTGTACGGCGAAGACCCTGATTACCGCCCCGACATTTACGGAAAGATCGGCAACAGCGGTGTCAGCGTCTGTACGCTCGACGACATGAAGAAGCTGTACGCCGGGTTTGACCTGTGCGCGCCTACCACCTCCGTATCCATGACCATCAACGGTCCGGCGCCGATCATACTGGCCATGTTCATGAACACGGCGATCGATCAGCAGGTGGAAAAATTCGTGGAGCGGGAAGGGCGACAGCCGACGCCGGACGAGTACGAGCAGATCAAGGCGTACACGCTGTCTACAGTGCGCGGCACGGTGCAGGCGGACATCCTGAAGGAAGACCAGGGACAAAATACCTGCATCTTCTCCACCGAGTTCGCCTTGCGGATGATGGGCGACATCCAGCAGTACTTCATCGACCACAAGGTGCGCAACTACTACTCCGTCTCCATCTCCGGCTACCACATCGCCGAGGCGGGGGCCAACCCGATCACGCAATTGGCGTTTACGCTGGCCAACGGCTTTACCTACGTGGAATACTACCTGAGCCGGGGCATGCATATCGACGACTTTGCGCCCAATCTGTCGTTCTTCTTTTCCAACGGACTGGACCCCGAGTACACGGTGATCGGCCGGGTGGCGCGCCGCATCTGGGCGACGGTGATGAAAAACCGCTACGGCGCCAACGAGCGCAGCCAAAAGTTGAAGTATCACATTCAGACGTCCGGGCGCTCCCTCCACGCGCAGGAGATGGACTTCAACGACATCCGGACCACGCTGCAGGCGCTGATCGCCATCTACGACAACTGCAATTCGCTGCACACCAACGCCTACGACGAAGCGATCACCACGCCGACGGAAAACTCCGTCCGCCGCGCCATGGCGATCCAGATGATCATCAACAAGGAGTTGGGCCTGGCGAAAAACGAGAATCCGTTGCAAGGCTCGTTTATCATCGAGGAACTGACCGATCTGGTGGAGGAAGCGGTGCTGCAGGAATTTGAGCGGTTGAACGCGCGCGGCGGCGTGCTCGGCGCGATGGAGACGCAGTATCAGCGGGGCAAGATCCAGGACGAATCGATGTACTACGAGATGAAAAAGCACAGCGGCGAGCTGCCGATCATCGGGGTGAACACCTTTATCAACCCGAACGCCTCGGAAGAGGACTACGAGATCGAGCTGGCGCGTGCGACGGAAGAGGAGAAAGAACAACAGATCCGCAACCTGCGCGCCTTCCACGAGCGGCATCGCGAGCAGGCGCCGGCTGCACTCAAGCGGCTGCAGGAAGTGGCGATGTCCGGCGGCAATATCTTCGCCGAGCTGATGGAGACGGTGAAGGTGGCTTCGCTGGGACAGATCAGCGCCGCGCTGTACGAAGTGGGCGGACAGTATCGACGGAATATGTAGACGCAATATGTAAAAACGAATGCCCGCTGTGCGAAAGCAGGCTGCTTCCGCAAGGCGGGCCTTTTTTCGTTCCGCTGTCAGGGAGTGTGTCGAAACGGATGCAAGACGGCCGATGTAAATGGGGACAAGGCTGTCACCACGTTCGCATCGGCAGTGCGCCGGGAGCCGGGTGGATGAACAGCTGCACGAAGGGCATCGTGTAGGCAAACAGGATCAAGCCAATGGCCACACCGATCCAGATGGACCAGCGTTCCAGAAACAACGGCGGTTTGGGCTGATCAGGGGTGACCTCGCCGATGGGGTATTCGTTGGGCGTTTCCGTTTTCGGCGCAAAGAACCACAGGTATGCGGCGATAATCAGAAACAGCACAATTCCCGTGAACAGGATGCCCCCGCCCCACGCCATCGCTTGACGGTAGGGGAACCACATCTGGGCAACAGGATGGTCGTTGTACGTCGTGTAGCTGATTCGCCGCGGCTCCCCCAGGAGCCCGACAGCGTGCATCCCGCCCGACATGAGCGCCATCCCGATCACCCAGGTAAACGCCTGGACGATCCCCAGACGATTCATCGCCGGGGTCAGTGTCCGGCCGCGCAGCACCGGAATCAGCATGTAAGATATTCCGAAAAATGTAAGGATGACGCTGGTGGCCAGGGTAAGGTGAAAGTGGCCGGTTACCCATAACGTGTTGTGAACCACCTGGTTTAACTGATAGCTGGCATTGATAATCCCGCCGATGCCGGCCGGTACAAACAGGACCATGCCAAGAAACGGCGCGAGAAAGCGAACGTCCTTGTACGGCAGCTTGGTGATCCACCCCAGCAGCCCTTTTCCCCCTTGGGAACGGCCGGCCAATTCAAACGTGGCCAAAATGGAAAACGCCGTTAAAAACGAGGGAATGACCACGAAAAAGGTGAGAACGGTCTGCACAAACTTCCAGACCGAGTCAATGCCCGGCTCGTTAAACTGGTGGTGCAGCCCGACCGGTATGGAGTAGAGGATAAACAGAATAAACGTCAACCGAGGCAGCGAATTGCTAAAGATGCGCCCTTTTATTAGCCGAGGGATGTTGACGTACCAGTAAATGTAGGCCGGCAGCAGCCAGAAGTAGACCAGGGCGTGACCGAAATACCAGAACAACGTCCGGCTCAGGCTGACATCCACCCGTTCTGTCCACCCCATTGACCAGGGAATCAGCAGGAACAGCATTTCGATCGCGACACCGAGGGTGCAGATGACCCATAATATCATCGTCGCGACAGCCATGTAGGCAAACAGCGGGGACGATTCGCCGGGATGAGCGCGCCTCCATCTGCGGAAGGCGGAAAAGATGGTGACGCTGCTGCACCAGCTTCCGACCACGACGGCAGTCAGGCCGAAGTAGAACAGCGGAGAGGCTTTGAGCGGTGCGTAAAAGGTGTAGAGCACGGACGCGTCATTTGTGAGGATGGGAATGAGTGCAAGCGCGGTACCCGCCGCCATCAGGACGAAACCCGTCCATCCCCATGCCCGTTCCCGTGGTGTCAGCTCGCCTCCCGTTGTTTTGGCCACACCCGAAAAGAGAAACCCGATGATGAAAAAGGTGGTGAACACCAGGGCCAGACTTACTCCGTGCAGGGTGAGCAGCTGATAGTAACCGAGTGCCGATGGCAAGCTAATGACGCCCGTCCGCTGCAGGGTCTGCAGTACTCCCGCCAACGCTCCAAGCAGCAGGGCCAGATAGGCAAATCCGATGTGGGCCTGAATAAGCAGTTGGTCATCGCGCTGAAAGCGAAAGTCGCTTTTGCCGACTGTGGCACCGCCGAAGCCGGTGTTTTGCAAGTCACTCATCTTCAACAACTCCACCCGTTTTATTGAACCACCATTTTGGCCATCATGACCTGATGGCCGATGCCGCAGTATTCGTTGCACAAGAGCAAATACTCTCCCGGCTTCTTGAAGGTATAGGTAAATTCCGTGACATGTCCCGGCAGAACCATCATGTTTACGTTGGTTCCCGGTATGGCAACGCCGTGTATGACATCAGGGCTGGTCACGCGAAAATGAACGGTCGATCCTGCGGGAACGGTCGGGGCGGCCGGCAGGAAGTTGAAGGCCTGGGCCACCATGA
Source organism: Brevibacillus sedimenti (assembly GCF_020923495.1). Taxonomy (GTDB): domain Bacteria; phylum Bacillota; class Bacilli; order Brevibacillales; family Brevibacillaceae; genus Brevibacillus; species Brevibacillus aydinogluensis. The sequence continues at coordinate 914,019 of NZ_CP064048.1, read as the reverse complement.
CGACCTGATACTCCTTGTCGCCGACAGGATAGACACCCGGTTTGTCAAACGGCGCCGTGCTCAATACCTGCTCCGGGGCGACCGTCCGCTCGTGACCGGCGGCCGGGTGCAGGTTCATCGCGAATGCCATGATCCCGGTGACGAGAAGAAAGATAATGAGGGTGATGACGCCGAACCACAGCCAGATCTTTTCGTAACGAGGCAAATCAATTCCCAGCACCGCCATTCCTCCTAACCTACTGCCGACTGAGATACAGGTCGAAAATGCTGACCCAGCCGAGAATCATCAGGACGCCCAAGACCATCACCAAAAAAAAGCTGCCGGCCAGTTGTCTGTCGTTTTTCATTGTCACCCTCCGCTGCGTGTGAGTTACAATATTAGACATTTCCCACATACTGGGTGGTTATGCACTCCTCTGCGTCCTGTTCTACCACATCACAGTTTGACGCCTCGGGATGCTAGAAAAACCGTTTGAATTCCTTGCATTTTTGTCTAAAATAATGAATACTGTAAGGTAGCCTATTTACCGTTGATCAGAGACCAAGGTCTCGGCCGAACGGCGAGAGCCTTGACGGAACGCCAAGTTTTCCAATGAAAGGACGTGCCCTGGGTGAGTCAATTGCTTGCACATATGGACCGTGAAAAAATGAACGAAATGGCATTGGTTGACATCGCGTACGAGATTTTGCGCGAAACCAATCGGCCGTACAATTTCCGCGAGCTGATGGACGAATTGGCTGCCCTGCGCGGAATGACAGAAGAGCAAAAGATGGCCATTATTGCCCAAGTATATACGGAAATCAACATCGACGGCCGTTTTGTCTGCCTGGGAGACAACACCTGGGGATTGAAGCGGTGGTACCCGACAGATGCCGTGGAAGAAACCCAGGAGGGCGGCAAGAAGAAGAAGGTGCTCCTCGACGACGACTTCGACGATTACGAGATCGAGGAAGACATCGTCGAAGAGTACGAAGAGGACGAAATCGCTATCTTCGAAGACGACGAAGAGTTCCTGGACGATGCGGCGTTGGATGACGAACTGGACCCTGAAATTGACGATGAGGAAGAAATTGTGGAAGACGATGAGCTGTTTGACGACGAAGACGCAGACAGCGAGGATGCGGAAGTTGACGAGGATAACGAGGATAACGAGGATTTTTAGATTCTTGACTTCCGCCTAAGAGACAGATAAAATACTCCTTGGGCTTCACATGAAGAAGGATTTAATATGGGAAACTACAAAACAAAAGTGCCCCCTGCCCGAGCTGGATCGGGGTGGGAACCGCTTTTGTTTTTTCTTTTTTTGGAGCCGTCTTCATCGTTGTTTATCTGTACAATCATCACGCAACAGGGGAAAGAGGGGACGTAAATCATGACCAAGTACATTTTTGTGACAGGCGGGGTTGTATCCTCGTTGGGAAAAGGAATTACTGCCGCTTCCTTGGGCCGACTGCTGAAAAACAGGGGCCTAAAGGTAACGATCCAAAAATTTGACCCGTACATCAACGTCGACCCGGGTACGATGAGCCCGTATCAGCACGGCGAAGTGTTCGTCACCGATGACGGGGCGGAAACGGACCTGGACCTGGGGCACTACGAGCGCTTCATCGACATCAACCTGAGCGCCAACTCCAACGTGACCACCGGGAAAATCTACTCCGCCGTCATCGCCAAGGAGCGCCGCGGCGACTATCTGGGCGGCACCGTTCAGGTCATTCCGCACATTACCAACGAGATCAAGGAGCGCGTCTTCCGTGCGGGACGTGAAACCGGCGCCGACGTGGTCATCACCGAAATCGGCGGCACCGTGGGCGACATCGAGAGCCTGCCGTTCCTGGAGGCGATCCGCCAGATCAAGAGCGACATCGGTCGCGAAAATGTCATGTACATTCACGTCACCCTGATCCCGTATATCAAGGCTGCCGGCGAGATGAAAACCAAGCCGACACAGCACAGCGTCAAGGAACTGCGCAGTCTGGGCATCCAGCCCAATGTCATCGTCACCCGTACCGAACACCCGCTGTCCCAGGAGATGAAGGACAAGCTGGCGCTGTTCTGTGACATCGACAAAAACGCGGTGATCGAATGCGTGGACGCCGAGACCTTGTACGACGTGCCGCTGCAGCTTCAGGCACAGGGTCTGGACGATTACGTCTGCCGCCACCTGGGGCTCACCTGTCAGGAAGCAGACATGACCGAATGGAAAGCACTGGTCAACAAGATCAAAAATCTGTCTCGCACCACCCGCATCGCCATTGTCGGCAAGTACGTGGAGCTGCACGACGCCTACCTCTCCGTCGCGGAGGCGCTCTATCACGGCGGCTACGCAAACGACAGCAACGTGGAGATCAAGTGGGTGAGCGCCGAAGAAGTGACGCCGGAAAACGTGCATGAACTGCTGGGCGACGTAAACGGCATTCTCGTGCCGGGCGGATTCGGCGACCGCGGCATTGAAGGAAAGATTACCGCCACCCGTTACGCCCGCGAAAACAAGGTGCCGTTTTTGGGCATCTGTCTGGGCATGCAGATCGCCGTCATCGAATTTGCCCGCCATGTGGCCGGTCTGGAGGGCGCTAACAGCTCGGAAATCAATCCGAATACGAAATACCCGGTCATCGACCTTCTGCCGGAACAAAAAGAGATCGAAGACATGGGCGGCACCATGCGGCTTGGTCTGGGACCGACCAAAGTGGAGCCGGGCAGCCTGGCCGAAAAGGCGTACCAGAGCACACTGGTGTACGAACGCCACCGTCACCGCTACGAAGTGAACAACGAGTACCGCGAGCAGTTGGCCAAGCTGGGCATGCGCTTTGTAGGTACTTCCCCGGACGGCCGTCTGGTGGAGATTGTGGAGATTCCGGACCATCCGTGGTTCCTGGCTACGCAGTTCCATCCGGAATTTACCTCCCGTCCAAACCGTCCGCAGCCGCTGTTCCGCGAATTTGTAAAGGCTTCGCTGGCGTACAAGGGCTAAGCGGCGCGGGTCGTACCCAAACAAAAAAGACGCACCTTCGGATCTCCGGTGGTGCGTCTTTTTGTCCAGGATTTTTGGCCCGGGATGGAAACAGGGCGTCAGCGCCGTCCCGTCTGTGATCCGTTCGCCGGACGGTTTTCGTCTGATGCCAGTCTTGTCTCACCAATCAGGCGATCGCTAATGGAACAGCGGGGCCAGCCAGGCCACCCAGTGGGCCGCCGGCACGAGCAGGAACTGAGCCAGGATCGTGCCGAAGAAGCGGGACACCATCAGCGACAGGTACGTGTCCCGGATCGTCTCGGTCGGGGCTTGTCCCTGCAGGGCCTTGTCCGTCAGCAGCGCCACCTGCGGATCGATCAGCACGGTCATGATGATGGTGGCAAAGCCGTTGACCAGACCCGAGGACATCAGCACCGTCGCCTTGAAAGCAGGGGCGAGCAGCGACGCGTACAGGACGGACAGGATGCTTGTCGTGTAGATGCCGGTGACGACGCAGTTGAGCAGCAGCAGCCGTTTGGGGATGCCCCGGAAACGAAACCGCGACAGCGCCCGCCAGCGGGGCAAGCGGATGTGATGCCGGACGTGGCGAATGCTGTGGACCGTGACGGATGTCCGCAGCATCTGCGGGATGGAGCCGGCCAGTTCCAGGTGGGCGATCAGCCGCTTTGAGAGCTGGACGCAGGTGGGAAACAGGAGGATGGCCGCCAGCGTGCCCAGCGATGCGGCACCGATGATCATGTGCAGATCGGGGGCCACATCCGCATGAGTGACGGTCGCCCGGTCAATCAGTCCGCCGGTAAACGGACTTTGCATCAGGTTGGCGGTGCGGGAGACGAGCAGAACCATGCCAGTCAGAGACAGCGCGACGGCCAGCCGCGCTGTCTGCACGCCGGCCAGGCGAATGGCGAACGAAAGCGTCTCCGTGGCGTGGATCACAAATGTAAACAGGCAAATCAACCAGACTGTATTCATACGGGTTCAGTCACCTTGCATGTGTCGAAAATGGTTATCCTTCATTATACTTCAAAGGTGCTGCCGGGGAAATTTTCCACTAGCCGTTGCAGGATTTTCCTGATTTTAGGCGAATCAAGGTAATTTAAGTAAAACGGTCTATTGAGCAGGGGGATAGGAAAACCATGCAGGATAAACGGGAGAAAAAAGTGTTGGTTGTGGACGATCAGTACGGCATTCGCATCCTGCTGTACGAGGTGCTTGGCAAGGAAGGCTACAAAACGTTCCAGGCGGCCAACGGCAAAATGGCCCTGGAGATCGTGGAAAAGGAGTCGCCTGATCTGGTGATCCTCGATATGAAAATCCCCGGCATGGACGGCATTGAGATTTTAAAACACATCAAAAAGATCAACCAGGACATCAAGGTCATCATGATGACCGCGTACGGCGAGCTGGACATGATCAAGGAAGCGACACAACTGGGAGCGTTGACTCACTTCACGAAGCCGTTTGACATTGATGAGCTGCGCATGGCTGTGCATCAGCAGTTGGCTTGTTAACGACACCAGGGTCCCGGGACCCGGGCCCCGGACAAGCGTACCTGTTAACACGCAAATTCATGTGGTATAATAGGCCACGTTACAGAGTCTGCTAAGGAGGATATATCAATGCCACTGGTACCTATGACCGCTTTTACTGAAGACGTCAAGAAGCATAAATACGCTGTCGGACAGTTCAACCTCAACAACCTGGAGTTTACGCAAGCGATTACGGAGGCAGCGATCGAAGAGAAATCCCCGGTAATTTTTGGCGTATCCGAAGGCGCGCTGAAGTACATGGGGCTTGAGTTTACCGTTGCGATGGCCAAAGCGGCGGCAGAGCGCGCAGGTGTTCCGGTTGCCCTGCACCTGGACCACGGCAGCAACTTTGACATCGTAATGAAATGTATCCGTGCCGGTTTTTCTTCCGTGATGTTCGACGGGTCTCACCATCCGTATGAAGAGAACATTCGCCTGACCAAAAAGGTTGTCGAGGCTGCCCATGCGGTCGGCGTTTCCGTGGAAGGCGAGCTGGGTACCATCGGCGGGGTAGAGGACGACCTGTCCGTGGATGAAGAAGACGCTACCCTGGCAAATCCGGAAGAAGCAATCCGCTTCTGGGAAGAAACCAAAGTAGACTATCTGGCCATTGCTGTCGGAACGGCACACGGCATGTACAAAGGGGAGCCGAAAATCCGCTTTGACATCATCGAAAAAGTGGCAAACAACATCGGCGCTCCGATCGTGCTGCACGGCGGCTCCGGCGTACCGGATGAAGCGATCAAGAAATCGATCAGCCTGGGCGTCGGCAAAATCAACGTGAATACCGAAAGCCAAGTCGCATGCACCGAAACGGTGCGCAAAATCCTCGCTGCCAAGCCGAACGAAATTGACCCGCGCAAATACCTGGGACCGGCCCGCGAGGCGATCAAGGAAGTCGTTAAAGGGAAAATGCGCCTGTTCGGAAGCAGCAACCGTGCGTAACCAAGGAGGTACACATCGTGCGTTTTTTGATAGATACCGCTAACGTCGAAGAAATCCGCGAGATTCACGAGTGGGGCGTGGTGTCCGGCGTGACGACCAACCCGTCCCTCGTTGCCAAGGAAGGGCGCGATTTCATCGAGACGTTGAAAGAGATCATCGACATCGTGGACGGCCCGATCAGTGCGGAAGTGATCAGCACGGACGCCAAGGGCATGATTGAAGAAGGGGAGAAGCTGGCTTCCCTGTCCAAGAACATCGTGATCAAGGTGCCGATGACGGCAGAAGGCCTGAAGGCTGTCAAGCACTTCGCCAAGCGGAAAATTCGCACCAACGTTACGTTGGTATTTACTGCCAACCAGGCACTGCTGGCCGCACGGGCTGGCGCCACCTACGTTTCCCCGTTCCTGGGCCGTCTGGACGACATCGGCCACGACGGCATGCAATTGATCGAAGACATCGCCGAAATCTTTTCCGTTCACGGTCTGGAGACGGAAATCATCGCCGCCTCTGTCCGCCACCCTGTTCACGTGACGGAAGCGGCACGCCGCGGCGCTCATTTCGCTACAATCCCCTATAAAGTGTTCAAACAACTGATTGCTCATCCGCTGACCGACAGCGGTCTGGAGAAGTTTCTCGCGGACTGGGCAAGCATGAAACAGACGAGTGTGTAAAAGGCCTAAGCACCTTTTCCGTTGGGGAAGGTGCTTCTTTCCCGATTACGCCTGAGGAGAGCTACGCATGGAAAAGCTGATCATCAATGGTGGGAAGCGACTCGAGGGTTCGGTTTCCATCAGTGGAGCCAAAAACAGCGCCGTTGCCCTGATTCCTGCCGCGCTCCTGGCAGACGGGCCGGTCGTAATAGAAAATCTGCCGCATATTCAGGACGTGGAGATTTACTGTGAGCTGCTGAAGGAAATGGGAGCGGATGTCCTGTTCGAGGACGACTGGATGGAAGTGGACGGCCGTCCGATGCAGCTGAAGCTGATGCCCAACGGACGCATCAAGAAGCTGCGGGCTTCCTACTACCTGTGGGGAGCGCTTCTGGCCAAATTCGGCGAGGCCCATGTCGGTTTGCCGGGCGGCTGCGACCTCGGTCCGCGCCCGGTCGATTTGCACATCAAGGGCTTTGAAGCGCTGGGAGCCCGGGTGGAAAACCAAAACGGCGTCATGACCCTTCGCGCCAAAAACGGCCGCCTAAAAGGCGCGCGCATCTACCTGGACCTGGTCAGCGTCGGAGCGACGATCAACATCATGCTGGCTGCGTCCAAGGCGGAGGGTGTGACGATTATTGAAAACGCTGCCCGCGAGCCGGAAATCGTCGACGTCGCCACATTGCTGAACAACATGGGCGCCAAAATCAAGGGGGCCGGCACAGACATCATCCGGATCGAGGGAGTGGAACGCCTGCGGGGCTGCCGTCACACGATCATCCCGGACCGGATCGAGGCGGGCACCTACATGATCGCGGCAGCCGCGACGCGGGGTAGCGTTACCTTGGAAAACGTCATCCCCAAACACCTGGAGTCCGTCACGGCCAAGCTGCGGGAGATCGGGGCGGAAGTGCTGGAAATGGACGACTGCATTCAGGTGAACGGGCGGGAGGTTTACCGCGCCATCGACGTGAAAACCAGCCCGTATCCTGGCTTTCCGACCGATTTGCAGCAGCCGATCACGACCCTGCTGACGCTGGCCACAGGCACCAGCGTCGTGACGGACAACATTTACAGCGCCCGTTTCCGCCACGTGGACGAGCTGCGCCGCATGGGGGCCAACCTGAAAGTGGAAGGGCGTTCGGCGGTCATCGAAGGCACAAGACAGTTGAACGGGGCCAAAGTGGTCGCCTCCGACCTGCGCGCAGGCGCAGCGCTGGTCATTGCCGGGCTGGCCACGCCGGGCACGACGGAGTTGGAAGGATTGGAACACATTGATCGCGGTTACGAAAATCTGGTGAGCAAGCTGCAAAGCCTGGGAGCCGATGTGAAACGGATCGGTCTGCCCCGCATGGAGCGCCATCCGCGGTAACCGCAGCAAATGCCAGGAGAGGAGTCTTCCGATATGGAACGCAGTCTTACACTAGAACTGGTACGTGTTACAGAAGCGGCAGCGCTGGCATCCGCCCGCTGGATGGGCCTCGGCAAAAAAGACGAGGCCGATGACGCGGCAACGACGGCGATGCGCAAGGAGTTTGAAAACGTGCCGATGGACGGGATTGTTGTCATCGGTGAGGGAGAAATGGACGAAGCACCGATGCTGTACATCGGGGAGCAGCTGGGCCAGGGGGTGGCGCCGGCCGTGGATGTAGCCGTCGACCCGCTGGAGGGCACCAACATCGTTGCCAAAGGGACCTGGGGAGCCATCTCGGTCATCGCCATCGCCGACCGCGGCAACCTGCTGCACGCTCCTGACATGTACATGGAGAAAATCGCCGTCGGTCCGAAAGCGGTGGGCAAAGTGGACATCAACGCGCCGATCAAGGATAACCTGAAGGCAGTCGCCCAGGCCCAGGGCAAGGACATCAGCGACCTGGTGGCAATCGTGCTGGATCGCGACCGCCATCAACGGATCATCCACGAGATCAGGGAAGCCGGCGCGCGGATTCGGCTGATTTCCGACGGGGACGTGGCTGCGGCGATCAACACGGCGTTTCCCGACACGGGCGTGGACATCCTGTTCGGGTCCGGAGGGGCTCCTGAAGGCGTGTTGGCAGCGGTCGCCCTCAAATGCCTTGGCGGCGAGATTCAGGGCAAGCTGCTGCCGCAAAACGAAGAAGAGCTCGAACGCTGCAAGCGAATGGGATTGGCCAATCCGCATCAGGTCCTGTACATGGACGACCTGGTGAAAGGGGATGACGCCATCTTTGCCGCCACCGGCGTTACCGACGGTGAACTGCTCAGGGGCGTGCGTTTCCAAGGCATGCGCGCCACGACCCATTCCGTCGTCATGCGCGCCAAAACGGGAACCGTGCGCTTTATCGAAGGAAACCACCGCTTGGAGCGCAAACCCCGCCTGGTATTGTAAGCCGGCGATCGGACGAGAATAGAGAAAGAGAATACAAAGAGTGGTGGAATCATGTTACTTTCCGAACTAGAAGAAAAGAAGCTGACCGAACTGTACAAGCTGGCAAAGGAATACCAGATTCCGTACTATTCCCAGTTGAAGAAAAAGGAACTGATCTTTGCCATCCTGAAAGCCAGGGCAGAACGGGACGGTCTGATGTTTATGGAAGGGGTGCTGGAAATCCTCCCCGAGGGCTACGGATTCCTGCGCCCCATCAACTACCTCCCCAGCTCGGAGGACATTTACATCTCCCAGTCGCAGATTCGCCGGTTTGATCTGCGGATGGGGGACCTGGTATCCGGCAAGGTGCGGCCGCCCAAGGAAAACGAACGGTATTTTGGGTTGCTGCAGGTGGAAGCCGTAAACGGAGAAGACCCCGAATTAGCCGCCGAACGCCTTCACTTCCCCGCCTTGACACCGTTATACCCTCAAAACAAACTCGTATTGGAAACCGTTCCGGAGCGCATTTCCGCACGCCTGATGGACCTTATCGCCCCTGTCGGGCTTGGCCAGCGCGGCCTGATCGTCGCGCCGCCCAAAGCGGGAAAAACCATGCTCCTCAAAGAGATTGCCAACAGCATTACGGAAAACCGGCCGGACATTCACCTGTTTGTCCTGTTGATCGATGAACGGCCGGAAGAGGTAACCGACATGCAGCGCTCCGTCAAGGGGGAGGTCGTCGCTTCCACGTTTGACGAGCTGCCGGAAAACCACATCAAAGTGGCGGAACTGGTGTTGGAGCGGGCAAAACGATTGGTGGAACACAAAAAGGACGTCGTCATTCTGCTCGACTCCATTACCCGTCTGGCGCGCGCCTACAACCTGGTGATTCCGCCCAGCGGACGGACGCTGTCCGGCGGGATTGACCCGGCCGCGTTTCACCGGCCCAAGCGCTTTTTCGGATCGGCCCGCAATATCGAGGAAGGCGGCAGCCTGACCATCCTGGCGACCGCTCTGGTGGAGACGGGCTCCCGCATGGACGATGTGATTTACGAAGAATTCAAAGGGACAGGCAACATGGAGCTGCACCTGGACCGCAAACTGGCGGAACGCCGCATCTTTCCGGCGATCGACATTCGCCGCTCGGGCACCCGCCGCGAAGAACTGCTGCTTTCCAGAGAAGAGTTGGAGAAGCTGTGGGCGATTCGCAAAAGCATGAACGAAACGCCGGAATTCGTCGATTCGTTCATCAAGCGACTGGCGGAGACCAAGACCAACGAAGAATTTTTGCAGACGTTTGAATCGCATAAAACGCGCGGAAAACAAGCAAACGTGACGGCAGGGTAATTTACTTGCCGTCATTTTTTTTTGGGCCCCCGCATACGGTAAAAGCAGAGTTTCTGGAACGTGCGGCGGCTGCTGGGCCCGTGGCGAAGCGGCACCGCAGAAAGGAGGAGCGGCTGTGGAGTTCGCGCAAATGTCCGCTGATTGGGGCGGGAAGCAACAGATCATGCAGGATGTGGCCGGACAGGTGCTGTTTCAAGCGTTTAATCCTTACGCCTCGCTGACCAAACCGGCCCCGGCCAAGCGGAGCGATGTGATGACCTATACGGTTCAGCGGGGCGACACGCTGTCTGGCATTGCTCATCGGTACGGGTTGTCCCTGAAGCAACTGGTGGAACTGAACAGGCTGGCCAACCCCAACCTCGTGGGAATCGGCATGAAGCTGAAACTGAGTCAGGGCGACGTGACCCATACCGTCCGCCGCGGCGAAACCTTGGACGATATTGCCCGCCGGTACGGCGTAAGCAAGGAACTGCTGCAGGAGCGCAATCCGCTGCTTCGACTCATGTCGGACAACCTCTACATTGGACAAACCATCCAGATCCCTGTCACCAACCCGCAATCGGTGACTACCAAGGAGTGGCAGAAGCGGCGCGGCGCCGTACAGGTGGCCAGCCGCCAGTCAAGCCGTTCCCGCGTGCTGGATTGGCCGGTCAAACAGGCGACCGTAACCAGCGGCTTCGGCACACGCTGGGGAAAGATGCACAAGGGCATTGACATGTGGAATCAGGACGAGGGGCGGACCCCCATTCATGCCGCCAAGGAAGGCGTCGTCGTGGAAGCCGGGAGCGGCCGTTCCGGTTATGGTTATTTGGTTGTTCTCGATCACGGAGAAGGACTGCAAACCTACTACGCCCACATGCGCAAGATTCTCGTTTCCCCGGGCCAGTACGTGGAGCGGGGGGAAGTTCTCGGCTACATGGGGCGGACCGGCGATTCCACCGGGTACCATCTGCACTTCGAGGTGCGGCAGGACGACGTGCCGATCAATCCGCTGCGTTACTTGAGCAGGTAACCCTTCACATTTACATTGACATGCCGTTGCGTTACAATGGGCTGAGCGAATAAAGCGAGGCGATTTTTCAATGTATGTGGTATACGCAGACGAAAACGGCAACGTCTACGACCACCCGGGACTGCTCGCGGTGGCGCGTAACGGCGATATCCTGACGGAGATTTTGGAGGACGAACTGATTCCCCTGCCGGAGGGAGCGACGCTGGTCAGTTTGCCCAATACGGTGGCGATCGGCATGGACCCGGACACGGGTGAGATGGTGAAGCTGGACGGGTGCATGGCGGTCGGCGCCCTGATCCCCCAGGGTTATACCCGGCTGCTTCTGCCGGGCTACATCAAGACCGACAAAAACAGCAAGCTCCCTCTGTTCGGCTACACGGCCGTGGTGTGGAAAGACGGCGGCTTCTGGGTGGCCGGTCGGCAGAGCGATGATCCGTACCAATGGAATCCGCTCAACTTTCCGATGGACGAGCTTCGCCAGCGGGTTGAGCAGACACTGGAGCTGTTTCCCAACAACCGGATTTTGCGCCACCTCTCCCACTGTGCGCTGGAATACGAATGCCTGACTGCCTCCAATAACTTTTTCAACCGCTGGGAGGGCAGTCTGCCGGTATCCTACACCTGTAACGCCGGTTGTTACGGCTGTATTTCCGAACAGCCGGAGGACAGCGGTTTCCCGTCTCCGCAGACGCGGATGAACTTCAAGCCGACGGAAGACGAGCTGGTCGAGGTGATGCTCCATCACCTGCGGACGCCGGAGAGCATCATCAGCTTTGGCCAAGGCTGCGAAGGGGAACCGTCCACGATGGCTTCCATTATCATTCCGGCGATGCGCCGCGTCCGTGAACAGACCGACATGGGGTACATCAACATCAACACCAACGCCGGGCTGACCGATCACATCAAAGGCATCGTGGACGCCGGATTGGACCTGATGCGGATCAGCATCATCAGCGCGATTGACGAACACTACAACGCCTACTACCGGCCGCGCCACTACACGCTGGAAAACGTGGCCCGCTCGGCGGAGTACGCCGCATCCAAGGGCGTGTACACGTCGATCAATTACCTCTGTTTCCCGGGCGTTTTTGACCGCGAAGAGGAGATGGAGGCAATGATTAACTTCATCCGCCGGACCGGGATCAAGCTGATCCAGCTGCGCAATCTCAACATCGATCCGGAGAGTTACCTGGCGATGATCCCGCCGGCCAAGGGGGAAGTGTTCGGGATGAAGCAGGCGATCGAGATCTATCAGCAGGAGCTGCCTGATGTCGTGATCGGCTCGTTTACGCACGTGCCCCCGGCTGAGCTGCGCCGCCGGAAAAACATGGCGTAGCGGACAGTCTGTTGCATTTCGCTTCGAACCGTGCTACTATCTTGTATGTGCATTTGTATATAACTCTGTTTCGGCAAACGATTCAGGGCGGAAAAGAGGTGTATGAGGATGAAACAAGGTATTCACCCGGACTATCACATTGTGAAAGTAACATGTGCATGCGGCAATGAATTCGAATCCGGCTCCGTGAAGCAAGCGCTGCGCGTGGAGATTTGCTCCAACTGCCACCCGTTCTTCACCGGCAAACAAAAGTTTGTCGATGCCGGCGGCCGCGTAGACCGTTTCAAACGCAAATACAATCTTTCCTAATCGGGAAGAAGAACCAGGCAGGGATCACTGCCTGGTTTTTGCTTTTTTTGCGCAAAAAACGTTCCGTTTCGCGGCATGTACCCCTACAATAGAGCCAGAAGCCCTGACGAATGACCTTGACGGGGGAGCCCGGAGCGGCATCGTTCGGAAGGGAAAATGATCGTAAAGGGAGACAGACAGGTGGCACAACTGTATTTTCGCTTTGGGGCGATGAATGCTTCCAAATCCATCCAGTTATTGACGGTGGCTCACAACTACGAACAGTCAGGCAAAAAAGTGCTGGTGTTTACCCCGGCCATCGACGACCGGTACGGTGTCGGCAAGGTAGCCTCACGTGTGGGGATCAGCCGGGAAGCGATTCCGATCAGCGACGATACGGACATCTTTGCGATCGTCGCCGGTGAGGAGGGCCGCCCGCACTGCGTCCTGGTGGATGAAGGACAGTTTCTCGGCAAGCAGCATGTGGAACAGTTGGTCAAAATTGTCGATGAACTGGACATCCCGGTGATCGTGTACGGGCTGTTGAAAGACTTCAAAAACCAGTTGTTCCCGGGCAGTGCCCATTTGCTGTGCGAAGCGGACAAGATCGAGGAGATCAAGACCGTGTGTGTGTACTGCAACAAAAAAGCGACCCACATCCTCAAGTTCAAGGACGGTCGACCCGTTTACACCGGAGAGACGATCGAGATCGGCGGAAATGACACGTACAGCAGCGTATGCCGCCGCCACTACTACCACCCGCCGGTTGCATACTGAAGGCGGCCCTCGCTTGAGGGATTCTGCTCGTGAAGGCCTCCCCTGTTTGCCTGTGAATGGCCGTCGCCTGCGATGCGCACAATAAGGCAAACAGGAGGTGGCTTTTTTATGCGATGCCAGTCCTTTTGGAAAAGTACTCTGGGCGTGCTGGCCGCCGTTGTGCTGGCATCTCCCCTGACGGCCGGGTGCGGCCGGACGATGCCCCAGGAGCAAAGCTACGGCGCGCAAAGTTACGATCCACAGCAGCACGCGACCATCAAAAGCGATCGGAATGATGACGCCATTGACCGGGGGGCGTCTCCGCTGGAAGATCGGGACAGCTTGATGGGGCGCAACCAAAACCCCAACATGATTATCGGTCACAGCAACGTGCGTTCCACACAGATCGATATGGACAACATGGAAGCCATGGCCAAATCGGTGCCGGGCGTGGAAAACGCACGAATCACACTGAGCGGCGGAAATGCATATGTTACGTTGGATTTGATCCCCAACGTCACGGCAGCGCAGGCCCGGTCCATCGAACAGCAGGTGATCGCCGCCCTGCGTAAAAAAGTGCCGCGCTACGATTTTCACATCACCTCAAACGACGGGTACCATCGCTGATTCCCCGCCCGATGCTTTTGTCAGGCTGGACTGATGCCAGCCCTGCCTGCCAGCACCGGCTGCGGGGTACAGCCGCATGGCGATCCTCCTCCCCGTCACTCGCTGTTCGGCTCGGTCGGGCTTGTTTGCCGCACTGTTTGAAAACCAAGCTTCTTCGATGCAATCGCTTGTCTTAAGTCCAAAGGCTCGGCCATGCCGGGCCTGTTTGCCTGCTTGTGCCGTTTTGACTTTTTCCACATCTCCCTCTATAATTTATCTGTTATAGTCGACAGTATTTTAACGGTGGGGTGAAATGCAGTGTTCGAGCGCTTATCTGCGGTTGAAGAGCGTTATGAAGAAGTGACCAATCTCCTATGTGACCCCGACGTCATCAACGATACGAAACGACTGCGCGAACTGTCCAAGGAGCAGGCTTCTTTGGAAGAGACAGTGGTCGTCTACCGTGAATATAAATCGGTCGTAAGCCAGCTTGAGGATGCCAAGGCGATGCTGGAGGAAAAGCTGGACGACGAGATGCGCGAAATGGTAAAGATGGAAATTTCCGACCTGAGCAAGCGCAAGGAACAGCTTGAGGGCCGTTTGAAAATTCTGCTGCTGCCGAAAGATCCCAACGACGAGAAGAACGTCATCATGGAAATCCGCGGCGCGGCAGGTGGCGACGAAGCTGCGCTGTTTGCAGCCGATTTGTTCCGCATGTACACCCGCTACGCCGAGCGGCACGGCTTCAAGGTGGAAGTGCTGGAAGCCAACCCGACGGACATCGGCGGCTACAAGGAAATTGTCTTTTCCGTCAGCGGGCGCGGTGCGTACAGCAAGCTGAAATTTGAAAGCGGCGCACACCGTGTGCAGCGCATTCCGGCCACGGAGTCGGGCGGACGGATTCACACCTCCACGTCGACGGTCCTCGTGCTGCCGGAAGCGGAAGAAGTGGAAGTAGAGCTGAACGAAAAAGACATCCGCATCGATACGTTCTGTTCCAGCGGCGCCGGCGGGCAGAGCGTCAACACCACGAAGTCGGCCGTGCGGGTGACCCACATTCCGACCGGCATCGTGGTTTCCTGTCAGGATGAAAAGTCGCAGAACTCCAACAAGGAAAAGGCGCTGCGCGTACTGCGCGCCCGCCTGCTGGACTATTATCAGCAGCAGCAGATGGCGGAGCAGGACGCCACCCGCAAAAGCCTGGTGGGGACAGGCGACCGCAGCGAGCGGATTCGCACCTACAACTTTCCGCAGAGCCGCGTCACCGATCACCGCATCGGTCTGACGCTGCACCGTCTGGAAGCGATTCTGGAAGGCGAATTGGACGAAGTCATCGACAACCTGATCATGCACGAGCAGACGGAGCTGTTGAAGAGTCATGCAAGCACAGCGTGAATGGCCGGATGTGACGACAGTACGGGAAGCCCTGGCACGGGCTTCTTCCTTTTTACGCGAGGCGGGCGTGGCCGATCCGCCGTTTGAAGCGGAACTGCTGCTCCGTCACTGCCTTGGGTGGGACCGGACCCGCTATTTGATTTCCTTGGGCGAACCGATGCCCGCTGACGCCCTGGCGTGCCTGATCGACCTGTGTCAGCGCCGGGCACGTCGCGAACCGATCCAGTACATGATCGGCACTCAGGAGTTTTACGGCCGTCCCTTTCGCGTCCGTCCCGGCGTGCTGATTCCCCGGCCGGAGACGGAGATTCTGGTGGAACAGGTGCTGCGGCACGCAGCTGACATCTGGCCGTCGGAGCAGCCGCTCGTCGTCGCAGACATCGGCACGGGCAGCGGAGCCATCTGTGTCACGCTGGCCTGCGAACGGCCGCATTGGCAGGTGAGCACGGTAGATCTTTCGCCGGATGCTACCGTGATCGCGCGCGAAAACGCGGAGCAGTTGGGCGCACGTGTCCGCTTTTTGCAGGGAGACCTCACCCAGCCGCTGGTGGAGGAAGGTCTGCAGGTGGACATTCTGGTCTCCAACCCGCCGTATATTCCGAGTGCCGTGGTCGACACGCTGGACGCAGAAGTGCGGGCGTACGAACCCCGGCTGGCGTTGGATGGAGGGGCGGACGGACTGGACTGCTACCGCCGCCTGTGCGAGGCGCTGCCTGCAGTGCTGAAACGGCCGGGGCTGGTCGCGTTTGAAGTGGGCATTCATCAGTCCCGTGACGTTGCCGGTCTGATGAAGGAAAGCGGCGTGATCGACGAGGTGGAGATCATCCCCGATCTGGCGGGGATCGAGCGGGTCGTCGTCGGGCGTGCGGGGACACCCTCCTCTCAGCGCTGAAGAAGCGTGGTCGTGTGCGCAGCACGATCGTTTGCCGTACGTCACGCAGACGTCTTGAACCGCTGTGTTTATCGCGGAAGCTCCGCATACGTTACGCTAGAGTCGGATCGTTTTGCCAGAGTCGCATACGTTTCGCTAGAATCGCGTAATGTTTTTGCGAGAGTGCGTATGTTTTCGCTGGATTCCGTCCATACTGGTTGCTAGAAAAAGAGATTCGCAGCAACTGTATGAGAAAGGGAGTAGGATAAACATGAAGCGGTTCTGGTTGGCGGCATTCTGTGTGTTGATGTTAATGATGAGCTGGGAGGGACAGCTTACGGCGGCCAATGTGCTTGACAACGGGCCGATCCCTCAAGAGTCGATCCGGCTGCGGATTATCGCCAACAGTGATTCCTTGCAGGATCAATGGCTGAAACGGGAAGTGCGTGACGCGATCGTCGCACGGATGAACGAGTGGGTCACGGAGATCCGCTCTTACGAGGAAGCCCGCCAGGTGGTGGCTGCCCGGCTGCCGGAATTGCAGCAGCTTGTGGACCAGACGATCCGGGAGCGGGGGTTTTCCTACCCGGCCGAGGTTGATTTCGGTCGTGTTCCGTTCCCGACCAAATTGTACGGGACGTATGTGTACCCCGCCGGGGACTATGAGGCGCTGCGCGTCCGCATTGGAGAAGCCAAGGGGCAAAATTGGTGGTGTGTCCTGTTTCCGCCGCTTTGCTTTATCGACATGTCCAACGGCGACGCGGTCCAGGCGGCGTCCGTCGAGCCCGATACCGAGTCTGAGCCGTCAGGCCAAGACGACGGACAAATGGAGGCGGCAGCGCAGCAGACGCTGCCGGCCGTGATGGCTGACGTTGATTCCGAATGGGAAGCATTCGCGGAACGGCGCCTGGCTCACCTGGAAGCCCGCTGGTTGGGCGACGTGGAAATGGCAGCAGATCAACCGCCTGCCGAGCGAGAGGGC
Source organism: Brevibacillus sedimenti (assembly GCF_020923495.1). Classification (GTDB taxonomy): domain Bacteria; phylum Bacillota; class Bacilli; order Brevibacillales; family Brevibacillaceae; genus Brevibacillus; species Brevibacillus aydinogluensis. The sequence goes on along the minus strand of NZ_CP064048.1, from coordinate 896,980 downwards.
AATCCGTACAAAGCTGCCGATCGCGACGCGAAGCAGGAGCAGCAGCCAGCCGGCAAAAACCCGCAGGGAACAGACGTCAAGGAGACGACGGCTGTTCAGCCGAATATGGAAGTACGCTTCTTCTTCTGGGAAAAACTGACCGCCTTCTTCTCCTGATTTTCAAGATAACGACACCCGGTTACGCCGTGGTGTCGTTTTGCATATCGCTTGGGAACGTTCTGAAAAAAGTGAAACTTATTCACAAGTTACCCACAGCCTGTTGAAAACTTGTATCATCACCTCTATACTAAAGGCACGAATTGTTGTGAAACGAGCATACGGAAAGGATATTCGCCAAGATGGAAGAGCATCGGGAAACAAAGCTATGGACTGTGAATAACACTGTGGATAACGCTGTGGAAAATTGGCAGGGTTGTCCACAGATTGTGGATGCCGCCCAACTGCTCCGCGACGGGGAGGTCGTCGCCTTTCCCACGGAAACCGTGTACGGGTTGGGGGCAAATGCATTGTCGGACGACGCTGTGGAAAAAATATTTTTGGCAAAAGGCAGACCTGCCGACAATCCACTGATTGTCCATGTAGCCGACGAAGCACAACTGCAAACGGTTGCCGAAGCGGTGTCGGATAAGGCCCGCCGGCTGATGGAGGCGTTTTGGCCCGGACCGTTGACGCTGATCCTTCCCAAGACGGACCGGGTGGCCTCGTTGGTGACGGCCGGGCTGAACACGGTCGGCGTGCGGATGCCGGACCATCCCGCTGCGCTGGCGCTCATCCGCCAGGCTGGTGTGCCGGTGGCCGCGCCCAGCGCCAATCGCTCGGGCCGCCCCAGCCCCACGACGGCTGCCCACGTCCTGACTGACCTGGACGGCCGCATCGCCGGCGTGCTGGACGGCGGTCCCACTGGTGTCGGGGTGGAATCGACGGTCATCGACGTGACGGTGGAGCCGCCGATCATCCTGCGGCCGGGAGGCGTCACCCGCGAGCAGTTGGAAGCGGTGATCGGCCCCGTGGAGCTGGACCCCGCCTTCTCCGCCGGTTCGGCGGAAACTCCGCGCTCGCCCGGCATGAAGTATGCCCACTACGCTCCAGAGGGCGAGATGTGGCTCGTCGAAGGTGAGGAGCCGCGCGTCCGGGAAAAAATGAACGGCATGCTTGCCGAGGCCAAACGCCGCGGACTGCGCACCGGGGTGCTGGCCAGTGCGGAGACGGCATCGTATTGGCAGGCACATCCCGAAGCCGATGTCGTGCTCTCCGTCGGGTCGCGGGCAGAACCGGGTGAAGTGGCGCAGCGCCTGTACGCGGTGCTGCGGCAGTTCGACGAGCGACAGGTGCAGTTTATCGTCGGGGAAACATTTCCCCGCTCCGGTCTGGGAATGGCGGTCATGAACCGTCTGGAAAAGGCAGCAGGCGGACGCATTCTGTCCGTGTGAATGTCTAAACGCCCTCTTGTCCGCATATGGTGAAGAGACAGGAGGGGGAGCGGTGTGGACCTGACCATATTTCATTGGGGACAATTTTTAACCCTGCTGGTGATTGCCTTTGCCCTGAGCATGGACGCGTTTTCACTGGGAGTGGGCGTGGGGATGGTGGGCATGCGCCTCAGAGAAATCATCAAAGTCAGCATCACCATCGGGTTGTTTCACGTAGCCATGCCCTTCGTGGGGATTGCCATCGGGGTGTACTTGTCCGGGCTGGTCGGGGATATTGCAGTGTTTATCGGCGGTGCGGTACTGATGGTCATCGGTGCGAATATGCTGTGGAACGGGTTCGTGCAGAGCGAGGAAAAGAGCATCCTGTGCACGAAAGGACTGGGACTGTTGCTGTTTGCCGTCAGCGTCAGCCTGGACGCGATGACGGTCGGCTTTTCCTTTGGCTTGATAGAGGTAAACAAACTGCTGGCGGTCACCCTGTTTGGCATCATGGGCGGTGTGATGGCCTACTGCGGCCTGATGATCGGACAAAGGGTGGGAGGATGGCTGGGCGAGTACAGCGAAGTATTAGGTGGACTGATTTTGCTGGGATTTGGTCTGAAATTCATGCTGTGACACTGCTGGCTGACGGCAGCGGCAAAACGGGCCCGAAATATTTGAAAGATCGCTTGCTTGGAAGATGGTTCTGACAGCAGCTTCGCCGGAAAGGGGGAGAGACACGTGAAGCGAATCTTGTTCGTCTGTACGGGAAACACCTGCCGCAGCCCGATGGCAGAGGCGCTGTTTAAAGCGAAGGCAACGGACGGCCAGTGGGAAGTCCGTTCGGCGGGAGTGGCCGCGTTCGACGGTCAGCCTGCTTCCCTGCACGCCATGCAGGTGCTGGCGGAACGGGGTATCGATCACGATCATCAGGCACGTCGGCTGAACGACGACTTGGTCGCCTGGGCCGATCTGATCCTGACCATGACGCAGGGCCACAAGACGATGATCCAGAGCATGTTTCCCGGTGCAGCAGAAAAAGTGTTCACACTGCGGGAATATGTCGGCGTGGAAGGGATGAGCGACATCGCCGACCCGTTTGGCGGTACGGTGGAGGACTACCGGCGCTGCGCAGAGGAAATCGAAGAGTCGCTGGACTACCTGATTAACAAATTCACAGGCTGACGTTGCGGCGCATATCGTGAAGAGATGAGGTGCTGGCAGTCGGCCAGGGCCTGCTTTTGTATAATATGGCGAACATTTTTTTGCAACTCACTTAAAAATGTTCACTTTTTACATTGCCGATTCTGATGTATAATGGCAGAAGATCACGACACAAGCGAGGGATGGCAGGATGAAAGTGGCGATTGGCGCCGATCACGGCGGGTACAACCTGAAGGAGGAGATCAAGAGGCTGTTGACCTCGATGAACATTTCCTTTGAAGACTTCGGCTGCACCTGCAATGATTCGGTCGATTATCCCGACTACGCATTGCCGGTGGCGGAAAAAGTGGCGGCAGGGGAGTTTGACCGCGGCATCCTGGTATGCGGGACAGGCATTGGCATGTCAATCGCAGCCAACAAGGTGCCCGGCATCCGCTGCGCACTGGTGCACGACACGTTTTCCGCGCGGGCGACCCGCGAACACAACGACTCCAACGTACTGGCCTTGGGCGAACGGGTGATTGGTCCGGGGCTGGCGCTGGACATCGTGAAAATCTGGCTGGAGACGGAGTTCCAGGGAGGGCGTCACGCGCGCCGCGTGGAAAAAATTGCAGCGATTGAAGCCAAACATGCGGGAGTGAAGTAAGGTGGACATGCTCGCAATCGAACGGCAGGTGAGCGCGCTCGTCTCTGAAGTGGCAGAGTTGGCCGAGCTGCGGCCGGGGCAGATTCTCGTCATCGGCTGCAGCACCAGTGAGGTGCTGGGCAAGCAGATCGGCAAAGCGGGCAGCCGGGAGGTGGCGGCCGCCATTTACCGGGGGATTGCCGCCGTTCAGGAACAACGCGGTTTTGCGCTGGCTTTTCAATGTTGTGAACATTTGAACAGGGCGCTGGTCGTGGAGCGAGAGACACAGGAACGTTACGGTCTGGATGAAGTGACGGTCGTCCCCGTGCCGCAGGCGGGCGGTTCAATGGCCGCACACGCATACGCCCACATGGCCGATCCCGTCGTGGTGGAGCACGTTCGCGCACATGCCGGCATCGACATTGGCGACACGCTCATCGGGATGCACCTAAGGCACGTCGCCGTCCCCATTCGCCCCTCCTGCCGGACAGTGGGGGACGCACATGTCACCGCAGCGCGGACGCGTCCCAAGCTGATCGGCGGAGCCCGGGCGGTCTACGACCGAACACCGTCGTCGGAGAGTTGTACCTAGGTCGGACAAGCGGTATTCCTACCAAGATCCCTGAGTGTAAAGAGGAGGAGACAAGCATGCTAGAGTTTTTGCGCAAGCAGGATCCGCAGGTGGCGGAAGCAATTCGACTGGAACTGGGCAGGCAGCGCGACAAGATTGAACTGATCGCGTCTGAAAACTTTGTCAGCCGCGCCGTTATGGAAGCGATGGGCACGGTTCTGACCAACAAGTACGCGGAAGGCTACCCGGGCCGCCGCTACTACGGCGGCTGCGAGTATGTGGACGTCGCCGAAAACATCGCCCGTGACCGCGTCAAGGAGCTGTTCGGGGCGGAGCACGCCAACGTGCAGCCTCACTCCGGGGCTCAGGCCAACATGGCGGTCTACTTTGCCGTACTGAAGCCTGGTGACACCGTGCTCGGCATGAACCTCTCCCACGGCGGACACCTGACGCACGGCAGCCCGGTCAACTTCTCCGGCACGCTGTACAACTTTGTGGAGTATGGTGTGGACAAGGATACCCACCGGATCAACTACGACGATGTGCGTGCAAAAGCTCTGGAGCACAAGCCGAAGCTGATCGTCGCTGGCGCCAGCGCGTACCCGCGCACGATCGACTTTGCCAAGTTCCGCGAAATTGCCGACGAAGTCGGTGCGTATTTCATGGTGGACATGGCCCATATCGCCGGTCTCGTGGCGGCGGGACTCCACCCCAATCCGGTGCCGCATGCGCACTTTGTCACCTCCACCACCCACAAAACCCTGCGCGGTCCCCGCGGCGGCCTGATTCTCTGCAAGGAAGAGTTCGCCAAGGCGATCGACAAGTCGGTTTTCCCGGGCGTGCAAGGCGGTCCGCTGATGCACGTGATCGCAGCCAAGGCGGTCGCGTTCGGCGAAGCGCTGCAGCCTGAATTCAAGACGTACGCGCAGCAGATCGTCAACAACGCTCAGGCATTTGCCGAAGCGCTGAAAGCTGAAGGGCTGACGCTGGTTTCCGGCGGCACCGACAACCACCTGGTGCTGGTAGACGTGCGCAACCTCGGCTTGACCGGAAAAGTGGCGGAGCACCTGCTGGACGAAGTGAACATCACCACCAACAAAAACACGATTCCGTACGATCCGGAAAGCCCGTTTGTCACCAGCGGCATCCGCATGGGTACCCCGGCAGTGACCAGCCGCGGCTTTGACGAAGAAGCGATGAAAGAAGTGGCAGCCATCATCGCCCTGACCTTGAAAAACCCGGAAGACGCAGCCAAACACGAAGAAGCTCGCCAACGCGTAGCGGCGCTGTGCCAACGCTTCCCGATGTATGAAGGCCTGACAATTTAATTTCAGAACGTGCATGCTGTGGCAAACAGACCCCGTGAATAACTCCGGGGTCTCAGCATGTAGACAAAGTCCGTGGCGCATGGGTGATCGGGCCCGCTCGCTCTCTTGACGCCCGGCAAAGAAGTGAATGATGTCCGCTCCAAAACGCGACGCGGGCAGGGGGCAAACATCTGGGTGTTTCGACGAAGTGAGACTTGTGCCCCCTGTTTTTCCCCGCGTCTTTCGTTTTTCCGCTGAGCAGGTCGTCAAAGGAGCTCGCTTGGCCCATCCCTCCATGCGATGTACGTTGTCTTTAGCTTCGGTTGATGAATGTGCAGGCCTTCCGGCCTGGAAATTATGGAAATCGTTTTCTGGTGGACGCTTACTAAATAAACAGTTTGTCTTCAATCTGAGACCCCGTGAATAACTCCGGGGTCTCAGCATGTAGACAAAGTCCGTGGCGCATGGGTGATCGGGCCCGCTCGCTCTCTTGACGCCCAGCAAAGAAGTGAATGATGTCCGCTCCAAAACGCGACGCGGGCAGGGGGCAAACATCTGGGTGTTTCGACGAAGTGAGACTTGTGCCCCCTGTTTTTCCCCGCGTCTTTCGTTTTTCCGCTGAGCAGGTCGTCAAAGGAGCTCGCTTGGCCCATCCCTCCATGCGATGTACGTTGTCTTCAGCTTCGGTTGATGAATGTGCAGGCCTTCCGGCCTGGAAATTATGGAAATCGATTTCTGAGGACGTTTACTAAATAAACAGTTTGTCTTCAATTTAAGACCCCGTGAATAATGGTCAAGACCCCATTTTGTAGACACTTAAAAAACCCCCGGCCGTTAGGCCGCATGCTGACGCCTGTACTCGACTGGCGTCAGCTTATTTAATTTGATTTGCAAACGCTCCTCATTGTAAAAACGAATGTACTCCTCAATTCGTCTTTGCGCCTCATCCAAACTTCGAATATCATAAGGATAGAGAGCTTCTGCCTTTAAGTGCGAGAAGAAACTCTCCATAGGGGAATTGTCTAAACAATTGCCCCTTCGGGACATGCTGATTCGGGCGCCAACCTTTTGCAGCATGTCGTGGTATGCATGGGACGTGTACTGGAAGCCTTGATCGCTGTGTACGATCAGTCCAGTCACGTCCTTATGCTTTTCAAATGCTTTCCGAAACGTCTCCAGGACAAGGACATTGTCATTGTGTAAGCTCACATGGTGCGCCACGATTTCGTTGTGAAACAAGTCTTTAATCGCAGATAAGAAGATACGTTGATCTCCTACACGAAACTGGGTAACATCGGTGACCCACTTCTGGTTCGGTTTCTCGGCTGTGAAGTCACGCTTCAACAAATTTTCGGCAACACGACCATCTGATTCAGCCGCTCGATACGTGCTCCGATACGCTCGTTTGCCACGAATAATGGCTTTCAGTCCAAGAATTTGCATGAGCCGTAACACCTTCTTATGATTCACAACCTTGCCGTATTGACGAAGGAGTTCCGCTTGAATTCTTCGATACCCATATATTCCTTTTCGTTCATCATAGATGGTTTGAATCTGCTGTTTCAGTTCTCCGTCTCTATCCCACTCCTTCTGTGCAAGATATCGATAATACCCACTCCTCGATACACCAAGAAGTTTGGAGAGTTCGGTAATCGGGTACAATGCTGCCACATTCTCCATCACACGATACTTTTTTCTTACACCTCCCGCATCCAGATTTCCAAACACTTTTTTAGAATTTCGTTCTCCCGTTTCAATTTTTTCACATGTCGATCTTGATCGATGTACTCTGGACGTCGTCCACGCTGATCCAAAAGACCGAACTCCCCAAGTTGTTTGTATTTCCGCATCCATTTTTTTACTCGATCCTTATCCTGGATTCCTAAATGCTCAGTGATACGTCTGTATGTCCACTTCTCCTCTACATGCAATCGTATTGCCTCCATTTTCAACGACAAAGGATAATGCTTGAACTTTTGACCTTTGATAGCCATAAAAAATTCACCCCTTAAAGTAACATCGGTTATCCCAAGGGGTTTTTCCAATGTCTACTTTAAGGGGTGCACTCTATAACTCCGGGGTCTGTTTTTTGTTTGTAAAACACGATGTATGGTTTGATTTTTATGCATATTGTTCCGGACATAATCGAATTCGGCACTCGCCTTTGTTGGAAATCATGTGAAAAAATGTTAGGATATGCTTGTGTTTTTACAAATGAGGTTTGCTCGTAATCTAATCAACACGGGGGAATTCCCAATGAATAATCATCGGAAATTTGATATTGCTGAAAGCCATGTTAGTGAGCTGAGAGAATTTTTCTTGGAAAAATACAAGGAATAGACAAACGGTAAATGTGGTGCCCCGTGTAAGCAACAAGGAAGGGCCATCATATAAAAAAAGCCCCCACTCAGGCAGGGAAAGAGAAAAAAGTACGAAGATTGGGCAAATTGACGGCGCCTCTCTCCTTCGCTATGATGGAAAAGATGCATTGATACGGAAACGGAGGAACATGCATGAGCCGCGTATACGTATTTGACCACCCGCTGATCCAGCACAAGCTGACCTATATCCGTGACAAAAACACGGGAACCAAGGAATTTCGTGAACTGGTAGACGAAGTGGCAACCTTGATGGGGTACGAGATTACCCGCGACATGCCTTTGGAGGAGACGACCATCGAAACACCGGTGGCGACCTGTAAAGCGCGCGTCATTTCCGGCAAAAAGGTGGGACTGGTGCCGATTTTGCGGGCCGGTCTGGGCATGGTGGACGGTTTGCTGAAACTGATTCCCGCTGCCAAGGTGGGCCACGTCGGCCTGTACCGCGACCCGGAGACGCTGCAGCCGGTGGAATACTACGTGAAACTTCCGTCCGACATTGCCGAACGTGAACTGATCGTCATCGACCCGATGCTCGCAACCGGGGGTTCTGCGGCAGCGGCCATTACCGCCTTGAAAAAGCGCGGGGCCAAAAACATGAAGCTGATGTGTCTGATCGCCGCGCCGGAAGGCATCAAGATGGTGCAGGACGAGCATCCGGACGTGGACATCTACGTCGCCGCCATCGACGAGTACCTGAACGACCACGGCTATATTGTGCCGGGCCTGGGCGACGCCGGCGACCGTCTGTTTGGGACGAAGTAGGAGAGGAAGTCCGATGAAAAAGCTGAAAGTGATGACTGTGTTTGGGACGCGGCCGGAAGCCATCAAGATGGCGCCGCTCGTGCACGAATTGAACAGGCACGAAGACCAGATCGAGTCGATTGTTTGCGTGACCGCCCAGCACCGTCAGATGCTGGACCAGGTATTGGACATCTTTGACATCCGACCGGACATTGATTTGAACATCATGAAAGACCGGCAGACGCTGGTGCAGATTACCACCCGCGCCCTGGACGAACTGGATGGCGTGATGAAGGAAGTAAAGCCGGACATCGTTCTGGTGCATGGCGACACGACCACCACCTTTGTCGCCAGCCTGGCGGCGTTTTACAACCAGGTGGCGATTGGACACGTGGAAGCGGGCCTGCGCACATGGGACAAGTACTCCCCCTTCCCGGAGGAGATGAACCGGCAGCTCACCGGCGTGATGGCCGATCTGCACTTTGCCCCGACCGAGGGAGCGGCAGAAAACCTGCGGCGTGAAAACAAGCCGGAAGAGGCGATCTACATCACCGGCAACACCGCCATTGACGCGCTGAAAACAACCGTCCGCAGCGATTACACCCATCCCGTGTTGGAGCGCGTGGCAGGCCGGAAAATGGTGCTGATGACCGCTCACCGGCGGGAAAATCTGGGTGAGCCGATGCGGCAGATTTTCCGCGCGGTCCGACGGCTGGTCGACGAACATGATGACATCGCCGTCGTATATCCGGTGCACCTCAACCCGGCTGTGCAGGAAGTGGCGCAGGACGTGCTGGGCGGACACGAGCGCATTCACCTGATCGAACCGCTCGACGCCTTTGACTTCCACAACTTTGCCCGCCGCGCCCACCTGATTCTGACAGACTCCGGCGGCGTCCAGGAAGAAGCGCCGTCGCTGGGTGTGCCGGTGCTGGTGCTGCGCGACACGACGGAGCGGCCGGAAGGAATCGCAGCCGGCACGCTCAAGCTGGCCGGCACCGACGAGGATCAGGTGTACTTCATGGCCGATCATCTGCTGCGCGATGCCGACGCGTACGATGCCATGGCCCGCGCTGCCAATCCGTACGGAGACGGGGAGGCTTCCCGCCGGATCGTCGAGGCGATTTTGCACCATTTCGGACGCAGAGCGGAGCGGCCGGAACCGTTCCGTCCCGGCTTGTAATACTGGGCACTGTTCAACGAGGAGGCGTTGGTCAAACGCCTCCTTTTTGCTGCCCGCAAAACGGCGGTGCAAACGGTCCCCGATGGTCGGTATTTCCAGCAAAGAAAGTGCCCCAAACGATGAAACTATCACCTTGCTCGTGCGTCTATTATGTTGCTGAGACAGTATGAAACAAGAGATATAGGAGAGGAGTTACCAACATGAGAGGGCGGAAGGTTGTCTCGCTTCTCACGGCTGCTGCGGTAGCGTGGGGAGCTTTTGTTCCGTTTGCGCCGGTTGCGGTCCAAGCGGCGCAGGCGAGAGCGGAAACAAGCCCCTTGCAGATGATGTGGGAGACCCCGATCGGGGAAGGGACTATGTTGCAGAAATACACGAAGTCGTTCGGAGGTCAGCAGATCACCATCATGGTGACCAAGGTGGACCTGAACAATCCCTACGTGGAGGTCAAGCCGGTCTACGGCACCAACGGCAAGCTGACCGAGCGGCAGACGGTTACCCAGATGGCTCGGGAGACCGGTGCTGTTGCCGCCATCAACGCCGACTTTTTCAACATGACCAAACGGGGGGCGCCGTTTGGCATCGTCATGAAGGACAAGCAGTTGATCTCGTCGATGGGGCACATCTCCTACTGGTACAGTCTGGGGATTACCAGCGACAAAAACGCGGCTATCGAAAAGTTCGGTTTTACCGGAAAAGTGACGGCACAAAACGGCAATTCGTTTCCGCTGCAGGGACTCAACAAGGAAGAATACAATCCCAGCGAAGGACGGAAAAGTCACGAGAACCAGTTGAACCTGTATACGCCGGCGTTCGGCAAGACCAGCCTCGGAGCGATTGCCGGCTACAAGGACGTCGTCGAAGTGCTGTTTGTGGACAACGTGGCCAAGGAAGTGCGCATCAACCAACCCGGCTTTTACATACCGTACAACGGCTACGTGCTGTGGGGACACGGCGCGGCTGCCAACTTCCTGAAGCAAAACTTCCCGGTGGGGTCAAGGGCGACTGTCGAGTACCAGACGACGCCGCTCAATCAGGACTGGGTGCAGGCGGTGGGCGGAAACGTGCTGCTGGTCGATCAGGGCAAAGCGCTGTCCTCGTTCCCGGCCGACAAATCGATTCTCTCGATCAACGCCCGCACCGCTGTCGGCGTCTCCCGCGACGGCAAGACGCTGTACATGGTGACCGTGGACGCGAGCAAAGGCGTCTATCTGGATGAATTGGCCAAAATCATGGCCGAACTGGGGTCCTGGCGGGCGGTGAACTTCGATGGCGGCGGTTCGACCACGATGGCCGTGCGCATGTTGGGCGAAACGCACGCCAGCCTGGCCAACCAGCCAAAAGACGGCGCGGAACGGCGGGTTCCGACCGGACTGGCCGTGTACAACACGGCGCCGCCGGGAGAACTGGCAGGTTTCCGGATCTTCGGCCCGACAGAAATGCTGATCGGTCAAACGGCGGAGTTTACGACCAAGGCGTACGACTCGCACTACCAGCCGTACGCAGTCAACCCGTCCACCATCGTCTGGGAGGCCGGGGACGCGGGCACGTTTAACGGACAGTACTTCACCCCGACCCGTTCGGGACAGGTATCGGTTACGGCGCGTGTGGGCAGCGTGGCCTCGAGCAGTGCGGTGCACGTCATTTCCGGCAGCGAGGTGCAGCAGATCGTCGTCTCGCCCAATCCGATCACCATCGCGCCCGGACAGACGCTTACCCTGGACGTGAAGATCAAGACGAAAAAGGGACAGCTGATCCAGGCGACCCCGCTCAGCGTCCAGACCAGCGTCAATTCGGCAGCGGCGACGGTCAACGACAAGCTGCAGCTCGTCGCGGGACAGGAACCGGGCAGCGGGACGCTGACCGTAACCTACGATGGCGTCACCACCAGTGTGCCGTTCGTCGTCGGGCAGTTTGAACAGCCGTGGCTTACCTTTGACAATCAAACAGGCATGCACCATGCGGCCGTGCCGGCTTCGATCAACAACAGCGGATCGTTTACCGCGGTATCCGATCCGGTCTTCCGCACCCGCAAGGCAGCCAAGCTGCTCTACAACTTCTCCGGTGCGCCGGCGACCGACCTGCGCATCGCCTACGGCCGCGTTGCATCCCAGCCGGTGACCATACCGGGCAAACCGATCGGCCTGGGGCTGTGGGTGTATGGAGACAACAGCAAGCACTGGCTGCGTGCAGAGGTCATCGACGCCAACGGCAAGACCGTCTACGTCGATTTGGCCCAGTCAATCGACTGGAGCGGATGGAAGCAGGTCAAGGGGTACTTCCCGGCCAACGCAGCTTACCCGCTGAAGCTGAAGAGCATCTACGTCGTCGATCGCCCCGATGACGGCAACCGTCACGACCAAGGAACGCTGTACTTTGACGAGGTCTCCCTGCTCCTGCCGAGCACGGCCGGCAATCAGCCGACCGGCAGAGACATCGTGCCGGAGACGCCGGGCACCCTTTCCCTGGGCGCTGAACTGGACCTCGGCTATTCGTTCGTGCGCACGGCGTCTTTCCTGCAGTCGGCTTCGATCAAGGTCAATTCGATCGTGCAGCAGCAGCTCCCCGGTTACGTGCCGGCCGACTACTCGTTTACCATCAATCCGGGCGCTCTGAAGGAAGGTCAAGAGGACCAAATCTCCACGTCGCCGGTGACGTTGACGCTGACGCCGAAACAGTGGCTGCCGGGCAAAGGCGTGGGCCTGCTGTACGTAAACGAGGCAAACAAGACGTTTGACCAGATCCCTGGCGCCGTCAATGCAAAGGGGCAGTGGGTGTACGAAGTGAACGCCTACGGCACGTACATCCCGTACTACATGGACGGCGGCGGCGTCGCCTTCACGGACATCGCCAACCACCCGGCCAAGGCGGAAATCACCTATATGGCACAAAGGGGCCTGGTGAAGGGATTGACGGAAACCACGTTTGGCCCCGAAGTCCCGCTGACCCGCGCCCAGTATGTCACACTGCTGGCTCGGACGTTCGAATGGGAGCTGCCGTCCTCGCCGAAGCTTGGCTTCAAGGACAAAATCCCGGCGTACGCACAAGGGGCGGTGCAGGTGGCAGTCTCCAAAGGGCTGGTCAAAGGGTATCCGGACAATACCTTCCGTCCTGATCAACCGGTGACCCGGGCGGAAGCGGCTGTGATCCTCGACCGCGTGCTGAAACAAAAGGGGACGACGTCCAAGGCGATCACCGACAAGCAGGCATGGCCCGCCTGGGCTGCCTCGTCGATTACCAACATCGTCGGGCTGGGGCTGATCGACCCGATCGGCAGCAGGTATGAGCCGAACAAGGCGACCACCCGTGCAGTTTGCGTCGTGGCGCTGTACCGGATTTTGCAGAAAAAATAATTGATCGGAATGTCGACGAAAGACCGAGTTCTTCCCGAGGGAAGACTCGGTCTTTTGTTCTGTTTTTGGCCGGGTCTTCAAAAATCCTTTGCAGAAATTTGTTAACTAAAATACAATTTTGGTTGACAAATTGTTTTCCAAATATTGTGCCGAAGGAGGGGACCCGGTTGTCACATCCACATACCTACGAAGAATTGGCACGAAAAAACAAACAGTACCTCTGGCATCCCTTCACGCAAATGAAGGACTACGTGGCGGAAGATCCGCTGATCATCGCGCGGGGCGAGGGGATCAAGCTGATTGACGTAAACGGCAAGGCCTATTACGACGGGTTTTCGTCCGTCTGGCTGAACGTTCACGGCCACAACGTGCCGGAGCTGAACCGGGCGATTGTCGAGCAGTTGGAGCAGGTGGCGCACTCCACCCTGCTGGGCATGGCCAATGTACCGTCCATTCTGCTGGCGGAGCAGCTTGTCGGCATTGCGCCTGACGGCTTGACCAAGGTGTTCTACTCCGACAGCGGAGCGACCGCCGTGGAGATCGCCTTGAAAATGGCGTTTCAGTACTGGCAGAACATTGGCGTCACCGGCAAGCGTTCCTTTATTACCATGAACAACGCCTACCACGGGGATACGATCGGCGCCGTCAGCGTCGGGGCGATTCCGCTGTACCACGAGGTGTACCGGCCGCTGCTCTTTTCCTCGTATACGATCCCGTACCCCTATCCATATCGTCACGAGGGAGAGCGGTCCGCCGTCGAAGAGACGCTCGCCAGTCTGGAGCGGCTGCTTATTGAGAAGGCGGACGAGATCGCCGCGCTGATCGTGGAGCCGATCGTCCAGGGGGCGGGCGGGATGATCATCATGCCCGACGGCTGCCTGAAGCAGATAGCCGATATGGCCCGGGCGTATGACGTGCTGCTGATCGCCGACGAAGTGGCTACCGGTTTTGGCCGCACCGGCAGGATGTTCGCCTGCGAGCACGAAGGCGTGACGCCGGACATCATGGCGGTGGCGAAAGGGATTACCGGCGGCTATTTGCCGGTAGCCGCGACGCTGACAACGGACCGGGTATACGACGCCTTTTACGCCGACTACGAGGAGCAGAAGACGTTTTTCCACGGTCATTCCTACACCGGCAATCCGCTCGGCTGCGCCGTCGCCCTGGCCAACTTGCGTCTGCTTAAAGAGCGGCGGATCGTCGAGGGAGTGGCGGAAAAATCGCGCCGTCTGGCGAAGCTGCTGGCGCCGCTGGCCGATTTTGACCACGTGGGAGAGGTGCGGCAAAAAGGCTTTATGGTCGGCATCGAACTGGTGCGGGACAAGCAGACCAAAGAGCCGTATCACTGGGATGAGCGGATCGGCGTCCGGGTCTGCCGACGGGCGCGGGAAAACGGGCTGCTGACCCGGCCGCTGGGCAACGTCGTCGTGCTGATTCCGCCGCTGGTCAGCACGGAGGACGAACTGGCGGAGATGGTGGGCATTCTGGCGGAAGCGATCGAGGACGTAACCGCGTCAGCCGCGGTCAAAGGAGCGTGACACGGATGGGAGACGAGTGCTTCGCCGGCTTGTTCGTCGCCGGCACCGACACCGGGGTGGGGAAAACAGTCGTGACGGGCGGACTGGCCGCTGCCCTGCGCGAGGACGGCCTGAATCTGGGGGTCTGGAAGCCGGTCCAATCGGGGGGAGAAACGGAAGAAGAGCGGGATTCGTACCGCCTGCGCACGCTTTCGGGTGTAGCCGACGCCTGCGAGGAGATCGCCCCGTTTTCCTTTGCTGCTCCGCTGACCCCGCTGCTTGCCGCCGAGGCGGAGGGCGTCAGCCTTTCCCTGGAGACGATCATTGCGTCCGGCCGGCTGCTCAAGCGCCGGCACGATGCGCTGCTGGTGGAAGGAGCGGGCGGATTGGCGGTTCCCTTGACCGCAAGCGAGCTGATGATTGATCTGGCCGCCCGCCTCGGCATGCCGCTGCTGCTCGTGGGGCGCGCCGGTCTGGGGACGATCAACCACACCCTGCTGTCGGTGGAGTACGCCAGGCAGCGGGGCATCACGGTAGCGGGGGTCATCCTGAACGGCAGCCGTGCGGACAATGGCGACCAAAGCGTGGTAAGCAACGCGGCGATGATTGAACGGTTCGGCAATGTGCCCGTGCTCGGGCAGATACCCTGGTTGGAAGGGAACATGACCCGTGCCGGTGTGATCGAAGCGATACGCCGCCATGCCGATCTGGAGCGCATCCGCGGCTGGGTGGTAAAAAGCATGCTGCAAAAAGGAGAGGATTGCCGATGAATCGAATGGTGACGGCCGTAAACTGGGCGGATTACGCGGAAAAAGCGCTGGCCGGGGAGGGACTGACGCGGGAGGAGGCGCTGTCCGTGCTGCGGGCGGACGACGACGACATCCTGCCGCTCATGCACGCCGCTTTTCGCGTTCGAAAGCGCTACTACGGGAAAAAGGTAAAGCTGAACATGATCATCAACGCCAAGAGCGGGCTGTGTCCCGAAGACTGCGGCTACTGTTCGCAGTCGATCGTCTCCAGCGCGCCGATCCAAAAGTACACGCTGTTGGACAAGGAGACCCTCCTGGCAGGAGCGCGTGAGGCGCTGAACCGCATGGCCGGCACCTACTGCATCGTCGCCTCCGGACGGGGCCCCACGGACAAGGAGCTGGAGCAGGTGATCGAGGCGGTCAGGGAGATTCGCGCCACCATGCCGCTGAAAATCTGTGCGTGTCTCGGCCTGTTGAGTGAGGAACAAGCGGCCCGGCTGGCGGAGGCGGGCGTCCACCGCTACAACCACAACCTGAATACCAGCCGCGCCAACTACAGCAACATCACGTCGACCCATACCTACGATCAGCGCGTGGAAACGGTGGAAACCGTGAAGCAGTCGGGGATGTCCCCCTGCTCCGGGGTGATCATCGGCATGGGAGAAAGCGATGAGGAGGTCGTCGAGATGGCGTATGCGCTGCGCGAACTGGACGCCGATTCCATCCCGGTCAATTTCCTTAACGCGATTCCCGGCACACCGCTGGAAGGATACGGGCGGACGCCGGCCCTGCGTGCGCTCAAAGTGCTGGCGCTGTTCCGGTTTGTCTGTCCGACCAAGGAAATCCGCGTCGCAGGCGGGCGCGAGGTCAACCTGCGGACCCTGCAGCCGCTGGCCCTGTACGCGGCCAACTCCATTTTCGTCGGCGATTACCTGACCACGCCCGGCCAGGAGGTTGCGACCGACCATCAGATGATAGAAGATCTCGGCTTCGAGATTGAGCGCTGCGCGCTGCAGGAGTGAGGCGGATGAACGGAACCGTCTATTGCGACTGGATGGAAGCGGAGCTGGACGCGCTCCGGCAGCAGTCCCTGCACAGGTGCCTGCGCATCGTGGACGACCGCGGCGAGGAAGGGGGCAAATGGCTGACAGTTGGCGGCAGGAGGCTGTTTAACCTCTCCTCCAACGACTATCTGGGCCTGGCGGGCGATCCTCGGATCGCCGATGCTGCCCGTCAGGCGGCGGAACAATGGGGAGCGGGAGCAGCCGCCTCCCGGTTGATTTGCGGCAATCACCGCTGGTATGCCGATCTGGAAGAACGTCTGGCCGAATGGAAGCAGCGGGAAGCGGCGCTGGTCTTCGCCAATGGCTACATGGCCAATCTGGGGGTAATCGCCGCGCTGGTCGGGCGGGCGGACGCCGTGTTCAGCGACCGGCTGAACCACGCCAGCATTGTCGACGGCATCATTCTCAGCCGCGCCCGCCACTACCGCTACCGCCACAACGATCCGGAACACCTGGAGCACCTGTTGAAAAAGCACGCCGGACACCGCCGCGCCCTGATCGTCACCGATGCCGTCTTTTCCATGGACGGAGATGCGGCGCCGCTAAGTGAACTGGTGGAGCTCAAAGCGCGCTGCGGCGCGATGCTGATGGTGGACGAGGCGCATGCCGGCGGCGTGAGAGGCAGCAGGGGGCAGGGGCTGTGTCACGAACTGGGACTGCACGAGCAGGTGGATGTGATCATGGGCACCTTCAGCAAGGCGTTTGGCGTGTACGGCGCCTACGTCTGCGCCGACCGCGTGCTGATTGACTACCTGGTCACGAAGACGCGCCCGCTGATCTACTCCACCGCGCTGCCGCCGATGGTGGTGGCTGCCGTCCGCAAAGCGCTGGAAGTGGTGCAGGAGGAAGGCTGGCGCCGCACCCGGCTCAGGGAAAACAGCGCCTGGTTTCGCCGGCGGCTGCGGGCGTGCGGTTTTGCGATCGGAGAGGGCGACTCGCCGATCATCCCGTGGATCGTCGGCGACAACAGGCAGGCGCTCCGGTTGAGTCAACGTCTGGAGGAGCGGGGGATCGCCGCCGTCGCCATCCGCCCCCGACCGTACCGGAAGGCACTGCCCGCATTCGTTTTTCTCTGATGGCGACGCATACGCGTGAGGAATTGGAGGAGGTTATTCGGCAGATGCAGTTGGCGGCGGGAGCAGGGGAGGTGGAGACGGGATGAAGGCGGCGATGCTGTGGTTGAACGGGTGGGGGATGTCCGACGAGGTGTGGTGCAGCATGCAGAGCCAGTTTCCGGAGTGTGCGCACACCGTCCCTGACCTGTCCGTGGCGGACCAGCCTGAAGCGTTTTACGAGATCGCCCGTCAGGCGGCATTATCGACTGCTTCCCTGCCGCTGATCGCGGTCGGCTGGTCGCTGGGCGGGATGCTGGCACAGCGGCTGGCAGCTGAGGGGTTGGCCGCAGGGCTGGTCTTGATCGGCACGACGGCCCGGTTTGTGCGTCCCCGCGAGGAGCGGCGGCTCGGCTGGCTGGACGCGCAGGTGCGGCGGATGGAGCGGGCGCTGTACGCGGATCGGACGGGCGTGATGCGGACGTTTTGGCAATCGATGTTTACGGCAGAGGAGCGGCAGCAGGCCGATTCGTCCGTCTCTGTATGCGACGCATGGCCCCTGTCGGCACTCGCGGCCGGATTGTCTTACATGCGGGAGGAAGACCTCCGTCCGCATCTCGGAAGCATCACCTGCCCGACGCTGGTGATTCACGGGACGGCCGACGGGATCTGCCCGTTTTCGGCAGGGGAGGAATTGGCCGCGAGCATACCGGCGGCCCGGCTGGAGGCAATCGTCGGGGGAGGTCACGCGCTGCCGCTCGTCCATTGTAATGCTGTAGCGGACGCAATCAAAAGGATGGTGGAACACAGTGTGGAAAGCAGCAGTCAGCAGACGGTTCAGTGAAAAGGCCGACACCTATGACCGGTACGCCCTGGTGCAGCGGGAGATGGCGGCGGAACTGGCGGCAGCGCTGGAGGCTGAGATGCCGCTGACGAACGAGGTTCGCCGGGTGGTGGAAGTAGGCTGCGGTACGGGCGGTTTGACCAGCCTGCTCCGCGATCGCTGCGGCAGTGCGGAGTACCTGGCGCTGGACATCGCGCCGGGCATGCTGGAAGCGGCGCGGCGGCGCCTTGGCCCGACCGGGCGGACGTGCCGGTTTGTGCTGGCCGACGTCGAGGAGTGGATCTGGAAGCAGGCGGAGCAGTGGGCCGATCTGATCGTCTCCAGCGCCTGTTTTCAATGGCTGCGGCAGCCGGAGAGGACGGCGGAGGGACTGTATCGGCTGCTGCGGCCGGGTGGCTCGCTGCTATTTGCCACCTTTGGGCCGCGGACGTTTTGGGAACTGCACGACTCGTTTTCATCGGCCTACCGCAACCTCCGGCGGGAGCCGCAGCGGCACGGGCTGTCATTTTGCACGCCGGACGAATGGCGGGCGATGCTGGATCGGGCCGGTTTTGCCGGCGTGCGGATACGTACCCGGGAGGTGCGGCTCCACTATCCGGACGTGCGTTCGTTTTTGCACGCGGTCAAGGGAATCGGCGCCAGCACCGGTCCGGCGTCGGACAGCGCCGGGTTGGGGCAGCGGCGGTTGCTGACGGAAATGATGGAGGCGTACCGGAGCCGTTTTGGCGGAGCGGAGGGCATTCCCGTCACGTACGAACTTGTCTATGTGGCGGCCGAACGGCAGGAGGGAAGGGAAAAATCGGTTGGTCCCGACCGGCAGGATATTTTGCGAAAAAAGGGAATTGTATGATGAAGACCTTCATGCTGTTTTCCAAGGAGTGATCCAGATGAGTCAGAAAGAGGTAGTGATTGTCAGCGCAGTGCGCACGGCCATCGGCAGTTTTCAGGGCTCGCTGTCCGGTGTCAGCGCGCCGCAGTTGGGAGCTGTCGTGCTGGAGGCGGCTTTGCAGCGGGCAGGCGTTGCGAAGGAAGCAGTGGACGAAGTAATCATGGGCAACGTGCTGCAGGCTGGACTGGGACAAAATCCGGCGCGCCAGGCGGCGATCCGCGCAGGACTGCCGCAGGAGACGCCGTCAATGACGATCAACAAGGTATGCGGCTCAGGATTGAAAGCGCTTCACCTGGCTACCCAGGCGATTCTCTGCGGCGATGCAGACGTGGTGCTGGCCGGTGGCATGGAGAACATGAGCCAGGCACCCTACCTGCTGGAAGGGGCCCGCAACGGCTACCGCATGGGCGACCAGAAAGTCGTCGACTCGATGATCCGCGACGGCTTGTGGTGTGCGTTCAACGATTATCACATGGGCATCACGGCGGAAAATCTTTGCGTCGAGTACGGGATTAGCCGGGAAGAGCAGGATGAATTTGCCGCCTGGAGTCAGGAAAAGGCGCAGCGCGCCCTGGCAGAGGGGCGTTTTTGCGACGAGATCGTGCCCGTGCCGATTCCGCAGAAAAAGGGAGACCCGGTCCTGTTTGAGGTGGATGAATTTCCTCGCGCCGGCGTGACGGTGGAATCGCTCGGCAAGCTGCGGCCGGCATTCAAAAAGGACGGAACGGTGACCGCGGGCAACGCGTCGGGTATCAACGACGGAGCGGCGGCCCTGTTGGTCATGTCCGGCGAAAAGGCGGCCGAGCTGGGTGTCAAGCCGCTGGCCCGGATCGTCGCCAACGCCAGCGCCGGTGTCAACCCGGGCATCATGGGCATCGGACCAGTGCCGGCGACGCAGCGGGTGCTGAAAAAGGCAGGTCTCTCGCTGGACGAGATCGATTTGATCGAGGCCAACGAGGCGTTCGCCGTCCAGTCGCTGGCAGTCGGAAAGGCGCTGGGCATCCCGCGCGACAAACTGAACGTAAACGGCGGTGCAATCGCCCTCGGACACCCGATCGGCGCCAGCGGAGCGCGCGTGCTGGTCACGCTGATTCACGAATTGCACAAGCGTTCAGGGGTAAAATATGGATTGGCGACGCTGTGCATCGGAGGCGGACAAGGAGTGGCCACAGTCGTCGAGAAACTGTAAGCGGACAGGCTACAGTTTCATGCGCAAGGAGACGTACAACTTGTCGGTTTTTGTAAGAAATGGTTCGCCATTTTCAAATGTGAACGCTTTGTGTACAGAATAAACCGCACGTTGACAAAGGGAATAAATCTTCGTTAATATGGATGAGGGCAAAGGGGCACTTGACACCTGCCCTCTCCTTGTGTATGAAAGGGGGCGGTCCAGTGCCGAAAATTGATAATCCGTGGCGGGCCATCACGCTGGTCAGCCTGATCGGTGTCGATCTGGCCGTCTGCGTTATCGCAGGCGTCTATCTGGGCAGGTACGTCGACAACCTGCTTGCCACCAAACCGTGGTTTATGATGATCGGATTGCTCGCCGGATTGGGTATAGGCGTGTACAGTGTCTACCGCATAGTCCGCGGTTACCTGTAGGGAGATTGAACATGCATACGTTTACTTCGGCTATGCGAGCGGCTTTCCGCTATGCTTTTGTTTGTATGGCCCTGGTTGTGATACTCTGGGCCCTGTTGCCTCAGCATCGATTGTTTTTGCAAAGCCTCCTGCTCGGTATGGGCGGGAGTGTCCTCAGCGGCACGCTGCTGGTCAGCAAAACCTGGCGGATCGGCCGGATGGCTGTCGATCCGAATGTGCGGCCGAAAGGAACTGGCATGCTGCAGCGCCTTCTCGTGGCCGGATTTGCCGTCTTTATGACAATCCGCTTTCCCCATCTGTTTGTGCTTTCCGGCGTGCTGATCGGCCTTTTCCTCTTTCAAGTTCTAGGCTTCTTTTTTGTTTATCGCTCCTTCAAATAGATTGGATTGACAAGCATTTTTTCGTTCTGATTTGCTGGTGCAACAGATTCGCGCGGAAGAAAGGGGTGAAATACATGCATTACTCTCTGCGATTCGAATGGTTGGGCATGGTGTTTGACATCTCGACCATCATTGCGATTGTGGTAACAGCCTTGATTGTGCTGTTCTTCTGCATCGGGATGACCCGCAACCTCACCTCTGGCGTTCCCGGAGGCAGGCAAAACGTGATGGAGTGGATTGTCGACTTCGTCACCGGTATCACCAAAAGCTACATCGAGCCGAAAAAGGCAGCCGGTTTTGTCTCGCTGGCGCTGACGCTGTTCCTCTACATCTTCTTCGGGAACCAGCTTGGCCTTCTGTTCAACGTAAACACAGCGATTCACAACAATCCTGCAGAGAATCAGTATGTGAGCGATACCGTCAAAGACATGCTGACGGTCGCTACGACGGAAGAAGCCAAAAAGGAAAAGCTGGCGAAGCTGGAAGAGGAGATCAACGATCCTCACGGCCACGGCGCCTCCATCGGCTGGTGGAAATCGCCGACCGCCACTCCGAGCGTAACCTTTGCGCTGGCATTGGTGGTTCTTCTGTACGCCCACTACCTGGGGATGAAGAAAAGCTTTGGCGGCTGGCTCAAGCACACGTTCCTGAACCCGATTCACATCCTCGAAGAGTTCATCATCAAGCCGCTGACGCTTCCGTTGCGTCTATTCGGTAACATCTTCGCGGGCGAGGTTCTCATTGCGTTCCTGCTTGGCGTGGGGATCTTCGGCAGCATTCCGCTGTTCCTGTGGCTGGGCTACTCCGTATTCGTCGGCTCGGTCCAAGCCTTTATCTTCACCACGCTGGCGATGGTATACATTTCCCAACAAGTGAATGACCAACATTAATTCGCAGTAGATGTTTATTTTTCACAACACTAAGGAGGTATTTTTACAATGGAAGGTTTGGCTCTTGCAATCGGTATCGTATTTGGTCTGGCTGCTCTGGGTGCAGCGATCGGCAACTCCCTGGTAATTTCTCGTACAATTGAAGGCGTCGCTCGCCAACCGGAAGCACGCGGTAGCCTGATGGGTCTGATGTTCCTCGGTCTCGGTCTCGTCGAGGCGGTTCCGATTATCGCGGTTGCGATTGGTTTCATCCTCTTCGGTCGTCTGTAAGCGAGCGAACAATCGAAACGATAGGCGGGGGCTTGACCTTCGCCTCTATTTTGGTCAGTGGACGGTGTACACGTTTCCATTGACACCGGTGTCGGCTGAGTGTGGCGTCCCGTACGGCGCACCGCCGACACTCGCACATCTTGTGCGTAACATAGTGGCTTGCCTCGCCTGGTGCGCGGCGATGCCACGTTATTCTTGCGGAAACAAACGGCTGTACCCGTAGAGATACATTCTCCTGTGTGCAAGGAAGGAGTGAAACGAATGCTCGACTTTGGTGCCGTAGCCCTCGAATGGGGCTCGCTTTTAACCCAAGCTATCGTATTCCTGCTGCTGCTGCTGGCGGTTCGCAAGTTTGCCATGGGCCCGATCGTGGCAGTGATGGAAAAGCGTCGTCAGCATATTGAAAACGAAATCACCACGGCTGAGCGCAGCCGCAAAGAAGCGGAAGCACTGCTGGCCGAACAGCGCCGCGTGCTGGACGAAGCTCGCCTCGAAGCCAAATCGATCATCGACCGCGCGACGAAGCAAGCGTCCGATGAAGCAGCCAAAATCGTGGCTGACGCCCAAGCTGCTGCTGAACGCATGAAAGCGGACGCAAGCGCGGAACTGGCGCGTGAAGTGGAGAAAGCGAAGGCAGAACTGCGCGACCAAATGACCGGTCTGTCCGTACTGCTCGCATCCAAGATCATCGAGAAAGAACTGGATGAAGCGACGCAAAAAGCGACGATTGACAAATTCCTCGCTCAAGTGGGAGATCGCCTATGAGCGGCGCGGTAAGCAAGCGCTACGCTCGCGCGTTGTTTGAAGTAGCCAGCGAGCGTGGGAAGCTCGACCAGATTGAAGCGGATCTGAAAGCGGTCGTGGAAGCGATTGAACAGAACGCCGATCTGAGCAAGATTCTGCTCCACCCGCACATCGCGCGTGCGGCGAAAAAATCCCTGGCCGACGACCTGTTCAAACGCCATGTGAGCGAAGAAACGCACAACTTCCTCAATGTCCTGATCGACAACGGACGCGAGGGACAACTGTTGGAGGTCTACCGCTCCTTTGTGCGGATGGCCAACGAAGCCCGCGGCATCGCCGAAGCGACCGTGACCAGTGCCAAGCCGCTCAGTGACGAAGAACAGGCGGAGCTGGCGGAAAAGCTCGGACAAAAGCTGAACAAGAAGCTGCGCGTGCAAACCGTCGTGGACCCGTCCATTCTGGGCGGCATCGTCATCAAGATCGGCGACCGTCTGTACGACGGCAGCATCAAGACAAAACTGGAACACTTCGCGCATCAGCAATAAGATCGTTTGGATGAATGGGGTGAATATATAGTGAGTGCAATCAGACCAGAAGAAATTAGCTCCCTCATCAAAGAGCGGATTGCTAATTTTACATCTGAAATCGAAGTTGTGGACGTAGGCACGGTCATTCAGATCGGTGACGGTATCGCTCGCGTTCACGGTTTGGAAAAAGCCATGGCGGGGGAACTGCTCGAGTTCCAAAACGGCGTCATGGGTATGGTACTCAACTTGGAAGAAGACAACGTGGGTGTCGTTATTCTCGGTCCGTTCCGCGACATTAAAGAAGGCGACACGGTAAAACGCACCGGCCGCATCATGGAGGTGCCGGTGGGCGAAGCGCTGCTCGGCCGTGTGGTAAACCCGCTCGGTCAACCGCTCGACGGACTGGGCCCGATCAACACGACGGAATTCCGTCCGGTTGAAAGCCCGGCTCCTGGTGTTATGGCGCGTAAATCCGTTCACGAGCCGCTGCAAACCGGTATCAAGGCAATCGACGCGATGATTCCGATCGGTCGCGGTCAGCGCGAGCTGATCATCGGTGACCGTCAAACCGGTAAAACGGCTGTGGCGCTGGACACCATCATCAACCAAAAAGGCCAAAACATGATTTGTATCTACGTGGCAATCGGCCAAAAGCAATCGACCGTTGCCAACATCGTGGAAACCCTGCGCAAGCACGGTGCCCTGGAGTACACCATCGTGGTGTCCGCGACGGCGTCCGACCCGGCTCCGCTCCTGTTCCTGGCCCCGTACGCAGGCGTGTCCATGGGTGAATACTTCATGTACAAAGGACAGCACGTCCTCTGCGTGTACGACGACCTGTCCAAGCAAGCAGCGGCATACCGCGAAATGTCCCTCCTGCTCCGTCGTCCTCCGGGCCGCGAAGCGTATCCGGGTGACGTCTTCTACCTGCACTCCCGTCTGCTGGAGCGTGCTGCGAAGCTCTCCGACGAAATGGGTGCCGGTTCCCTGACTGCACTGCCGTTCATCGAAACGCAAGCGGGTGACATTTCCGCGTACATTCCGACCAACGTAATCTCCATCACCGACGGTCAGATCTTCCTGGAGACCGACCTGTTCAACTCCGGTCAACGCCCTGCGGTTAACACGGGTCTTTCCGTATCCCGCGTAGGTGGTGCGGCGCAAATCAAGGCAATGAAAAAAGTTGCCGGTCCGCTCAAGCTGGAGCTGGCCCAATACCGCGAGCTGGCAGCGTTTGCGCAGTTCGGTTCCGACCTGGACAAGGCGACGCAAGCCCGTCTGACCCGCGGTCAGCGCCTGATGGAAGTCATGAAGCAAAACCAATTCGATCCGATGCCGGTGGAGAAGCAGGTTGCCATCATCTACGCCGCAACCAAAGGCTATCTCGACGATATTCCGGTAGAGGATGTGCGCCGTTTCGAGAAGGAATTCCTCTCCTACCTCGATTCCAACAAGCCGCAACTGCTCGAACACATTCGCACGACCAAAGAGCTTCCGGATGAAAAAGACCTGAACGCAGCGATCGAAGAGTTCAAAAAAGGCTTTTCGGTTAGCCGCTAAGCGGATATAGATTGACATCTGTTGCATGCCGGCCGACTGCGGTTCGGCATGCACCCCCAAGGTGGTGAAAAGAGAGTGGCTAAAGGAATTCGCGAAATTCGAAGCCGTATCAAGAGCTTTAAGAATACGCGCCAAATCACCAAGGCGATGAAGATGATGGCGGCAGCGAGACTTCGCCGCGCCCAGGAGAGAGCGGAAGCGGCACGTCCGTATGCTCACAAGATCCGGGAGGTTATTGCCAGCATCGCGAGCGGCACGACTGCGGTAAAACATCCGATGCTGGAATCCCGGCCGGTGAAAAAGACCGGGTACATCGTCATCACCTCGGACCGCGGCATGGCTGGCGGCTATAACGGAAACGTCATTCGGAAAGTGCTCCAGGCCATCAAGGAGAAGCACAAGTCGCAGGACGAATACGCCATCTTTGTGCTGGGGCGCAAAGGGCGCGATTTTTTCCGCAAGCGCAACTACCCGATTATTGATGAGGTCGTGGGACTGCCCGGCAACCCGACGTTTGCCGACATCAAGAAAATCGCCAGCGCGGCGGTTCAGATGTTTGCCGACGAAAAAATCGACGAGCTGTACCTTTGCTACAATGAATTCCGCAGTGCCATTTCGCAGGTGCCGACGATTACCCGTCTGCTCCCGCTGAACGCTGTGGAGAGCGGTGAACAGCGCCAGATGAACTACGAATACGAACCGTCCGCTGAAGAAGTGCTGTCGGTGCTGCTGCCGAAATATGCAGAAACGCTCGTGTACAGCGCGCTCCTGGATGCAAAGGCGTCTGAGGAAGGAGCCCGCATGACCGCGATGGGCAACGCAACGGACAATGCAACCGCCATGATCGACAAGCTGACACTGGAGTACAACCGTGCCCGTCAGGCAGCCATTACCCAAGAGATCTCCGAAATTGTCGCAGGTGCGAATGCGCAAGCGTAATGGCTAGGTAACGCCCAAATCAGTTTCACAGGAGGGAAGAAGTAAGATGGCGAAAGGACGCGTGGTTCAGGTAATGGGTCCCGTTGTAGACATCGAGTTTGAACGCGGACACCTGCCTGCCATTTACAATGCGATCAAGATTCAACATAAAGCGCAAAACGCGGGGGAGCGCGACATTGATTTGACCGTTGAGGTTGCGGTTCACCTGGGCGACAATCGCGTACGTACCGTTGCGATGGCATCCACCGACGGTCTGGTGCGCGGCATGGAAGCGATTGACACAGGTGCTCCGATCTCCGTACCGGTTGGTCAAGTAACCCTGGGCCGTGTATTTAACGTGCTGGGTGAACCGATCGACCTGAAGGAACTGGGCGAAGTGGAGCGCCGCGACCCGATCCACCGCAAAGCGCCGGAGTTTGTAGAACAAGCAACGACCGTAGAAATTCTCGAAACCGGTATTAAGGTAATCGACCTGCTCGCGCCGTACATCAAGGGTGGTAAAATCGGTCTGTTCGGCGGTGCGGGCGTAGGAAAAACCGTTACCATCCAAGAGCTGATCAACAACATTGCGCAAGAGCACGGCGGTATCTCCGTATTCGCCGGCGTAGGCGAGCGCACGCGTGAAGGTAACGACCTGTATCACGAGATGAAAGACGCAGGCGTTCTGCCGAAAACCGCGATGGTGTTCGGTCAGATGAACGAACCGCCGGGTGCGCGTCTGCGCGTGGCGCTGACCGGTCTGACCATGGCGGAGTACTTCCGTGACGAAGAGGGCCGCGACGTACTCTTGTTCATCGACAACATCTTCCGCTTTACCCAAGCGGGTTCCGAGGTATCCGCGCTGCTGGGCCGCATGCCGTCTGCGGTAGGTTATCAGCCGACGCTGGCAACCGAGATGGGTCAGCTGCAAGAGCGCATTACCTCTACGAAAAAAGGTTCCGTAACGTCCATCCAAGCGATCTACGTACCGGCGGACGACTACACCGACCCGGCTCCGGCTACGACCTTCGCACACTTGGACGCTACCACCAACCTGGAGCGTTCTATCGCCGAGCTGGGTATCTTCCCTGCGGTTGACCCGCTCGCATCCACATCCCGTGCGCTGTCCCCGGACATCGTCGGACAAGAGCACTACGAAGTGGCGCGTGGCGTGCAAAAAATCCTGCAGCGCTACAAAGAGCTCCAGGACATCATCGCGATCCTGGGTATGGACGAGCTGAGCGACGAAGACAAGCTGATCGTAGCTCGTGCACGCCGCATTCAGCGCTTCCTGTCCCAACCGTTCCACGTGGCCGAGCAGTTTACCGGCTTCCCGGGCAAATACGTCCCGCTCAAGGAAACGGTCCGCAGCTTCAAAGAAATCCTGGAAGGCAAGCACGACGATCTGCCTGAGGCGGCATTCCTCTACGTAGGTACGATTGAGGAAGCGGTTGAGAAAGCGAAGACCATGGCGTAAGACACCCTGGAAAGGGGAGACCAGTAAGTGAGCAAGATGACAGTGGAAGTCGTAACTCCTGAACGGGTTGTCTACAGCGGCGAAGCCAGCATGGTCATTGCCCGAGGCGTGCAGGGGGATCTCGGTATTTTGCCGAACCACATGCCGCTGGTAACCCCGCTGAAAATAGCGCCTGTTCGGATCAAGACGGAAGGCGAGAAAGAGATTCGCATGGCCGTAAGCGGCGGGTTCATGGAAGTTCGCGGCGACAAGGTGACGATTCTGGCCGAGACGGCAGAACTTCCGGAGGACATTGACGTAGAACGCGCCAAGGCGGCAAAAGAACGCGCCGAAAAGCGTTTGATCGACAAGCATCCGGACCTCGACATTCGCCGTGCCGAACGCGCCCTGCAGCGCGCCATGGCTCGTCTCGATGTGACCAACAATCTGTAAGCAAATATCCCCGCGCCACCCGGTTGCGGGGATTTTTCCTGTAGCGGGACGATTTTTTTCCAGTTGGTACTGACCTGCTGTTTCCGTTATAATAAACCTAATGCTCTGTGCCGAGGCGTGCTGTGTGCCCTATAACAGCGAAGGGGGCTGGACGGCACCGGCGATCGGAAAGAAGGAGAGTGTAAGTCATGCAAACGATTCGCGATATTCGCAATAACCAGCAAGGTGTAGTCATTCCCAGCGGATATACGGCTAACGGCTGGTACAACGTGTTGTCTCATGACATGAACGTCCTGTTTCAGGCGTTGTGCTACGTGGTAACCAAATGCGAAAGCAAGGAAGAAATGAAGCAGCAATTGGACAGCTTCAAAGGATTGCAGCATGTGTTTTCCACGCTGAATAAGGAAAAATTCAAGTCGGAACAGGACTACAATGCCTATGTGGAGCACGTGGAGAAACACAAGGAGTTCCTGGAGCGCTCCGGTTATCAGTACCCGACCTCCCGGGATGAGGCCATCGAACTGCTGACCAAGTGGGGGCTGGTACTGGACAAGGGCGACGTGTGGGACATCCCCGTTCATCCGTTCCCGGACACGGTCGATCTGTTCCAACTGACCGATGCGGAGAAATTTGCCCTGACCCACATCAAGCTGGAGGTATTGGTTCATCCGATCTTCAGCCGTTTGGTGTTGAAACTGCATGAGCACGAGGAAAACACCTTTACCTACACCAAGGCTGAACTGAAAGAGATGCTGAACACCAACGATGCGATGCTGAACGAAGTGCTGATCAAGCTGACGCCTTATATGGAAGAGCCGATTGAAAACATGTTTGAGATTCCGGATGACCAACCGATGACCTTTACGGTTGTATGGGAGCGCATTTACGAGGATTTCCTCGGACAAGAGTTCTCCGCGAATGTTCAATAATAAAGGATATTTGTAATTGGAAAAACTTAGGGACTTTTCTCTAAGTTTTTCCTTTTATTGTCAGAGGAGGGGGCTTTGGTTAGACACTCGTTTGGCGATTTGCTATAATGATGTAGGTATTTTTTTCTAACAGTGTCAGGTTGGATCAGCAGCTTGTCCTGAGTCCGCATGATGCACGAAAAAATTACCAGTGTCAATTGTATCGGGATTGCGTTCAAAATTTTTCATATTTTTCACAGAGCGGAGGGAACGTCGGTGAGTGAGGTTTACACCAACAATTACGTGATTGTGGCGATTTTCCTGATCCTTGGGATACTGCTGCCGGTGGCAACCGTGAGCATCATCGGACCACTGCTGCGTCCCAGGAAGCCGACGCCGGAAAAGCAAACCACCTATGAAAGCGGTAACATTCCTGTGGGGGACAGTTGGGTGCGCTTCAACGTCAAGTACTACATTTTCGCCCTGCTGTTTGTCATTTTTGATGTAGAAACCCTCTTTCTCTATCCATGGGCGGTCGCCTATAACCAGTTGGGCCTGTTTGCCCTGATAGAGATGGTGATTTTTATCACGTTGCTGGTGGTTGGTTTGATCTACGCTTGGAGAAAGAAGGTGCTGGAATGGAACTAGATCTCACGAGCATCGCGCCTGAACTGCAGGAAGAACTGAATCGCAACGTCATGTTTACGACGCTGGAAACGCTCAAGGGGTGGGTGAGGAGCAATTCCCTCTGGCCGCTGACGTTCGGGTTGGCCTGCTGTGCCATCGAGATGATGGGTACCGGCGGCTCCCGATTCGACCTTGACCGCTTTGGCGTCATTTTCCGTGCCTCCCCGCGGCAATCCGACGTGATGATTGTGGCTGGCACGGTCACGAAAAAAATGGCGCCGCTCTTGCGCAGATTGTACGACCAAATGCCGGAACCCAAATGGGTCATCGCCATGGGCTCCTGTGCCACGGCCGGCGGGCCGTACGTGAGGTCGTACAGCGTGGTGAAAGGTGTAGACCAGATTGTGCCCGTCGATGTCTACATTCCGGGCTGTCCTCCCAACCCGGCAGCATTGATTTACGGCATAAACAAGCTGCAGGAGAAAATTCGCTACGAGGCGAAGACCGGAAAGCGGGTGACCAGCCAATGAGCGACGAAAAGCGCAAACCGACGCCGGAAGAAAAGGCGAAGGCTGCGGCAGAGGCCCGGGCCAAGGCTGAGGCGTTGCGTAAAGCGAAAGAACAGCAGGCGAAAGGGACAGAGCAATCTGCGGCATCCCCTTCGAATGCACAGGCTGCAGGCGGCGACACGTCTGAAGTCCAGCCAACTGCGGCCAAGCCTGTTTCGGAAATGACACCGGAAGAGAAGGCGAAAGCAAAAGCAGCGGCAGCAGCAGCTGCGGCGGCGAAGGCAAAGGCCGCGCGAGAAGCGGCAGAAGCTGGCGGAGCAGAGTCGGGCGGAGACGCCGACGCGAAGGCAAAAGCGGCAGCGGCGGCCAAGGCTAAAGCAGCGGCAGCAGCAGCTGCGGCGGCGAAGGCAAAGGCCGCGCGAGAAGCGGCGGAAGCTGGCGGGGCAGAGTCGGGCGGAGACGCCGACGCGAAGGCAAAAGCGGCAGCGGCGGCCAAGGCTAAAGCAGCGGCAGCAGCAGCTGCGGCGGCAAAGGCAAAGGCCGCGCGAGAAGCGGCGGAAGCTGGCGGGGCAGAGTCGGGCGGAGACGCCGACGCGAAGGCAAAAGCGGCAGCGGCGGCCAAGGCTAAAGCAGCGGCAGCAGCAGCTGCGGCGGCAAAGGCAAAGGCCGCGCGAGAAGCGGCGGAAGCTGGCGGGGCAGAGTCGGGCGGAGACGCCGACGCGAAGGCAAAAGCGGCAGCGGCGGCCAAGGCTAAAGCAGCGGCAGCAGCAGCTGCGGCGGCAAAGGCAAAGGCCGGCGGGGCAGCAGGAGCTGACGAGGCAGCCGAAGCGCCCAAACAGCCATCTCCCAATCAGCCGTATTTGGACAAATACGTGACCCGTATTTCCGAAGCGTTTGGTGCGGATGTGCTGGAAGCAGCCTATATCAACGAGCTGTCCAAAGACGTTCCGACGCTGGTGGTGAAAAATGAGCGCTGGCATGATGTGGCCCGGTTTCTGAAAGAAGACGAGGCGCTGGCGTTCGACTACCTGTCCGATTTGCACGGCGTCGATTACGAAGACCGCATGGAAGTCTACTATCATTTCTATTCCTACAAAAATCGGCAGAGCCTGGCGGTAAAGGTCAAAACCAACCGCGAACAACCCAGTGTCTCGTCGGTTATGGACATTTGGCGCGGTGCCGATTGGTGTGAACGGGAAACATTCGACTTGTTGGGTATTTATTTCCCGGGACATACCGAATTGCGTCGAATTTTGCTGCCGGACGAGTGGATCGGCTATCCGCTGAGAAAAGATTACGTGCAGTACGACGAGGAGGTGTAGCAGATGAACCGCGACATCCTATTGACGAATGCCACGACATCTCCTGAGTCGGGTATCCGGACGGAAGAAATGCTCCTCAACGTCGGACCGCAGCACCCCAGTACCCACGGTGTATTGCGTCTGGTCGTCAAAATTGACGGGGAGACCATCAAGGAAGCAACTCCCGTGATAGGTTATCTCCACCGGGGGACGGAAAAGCTGGCGGAAAACCTGACGTACACGCAGATCATTCCCTATACTGACCGGATGGATTACGTCGCTGCCATGACCAACAACTACGTCTTTTGCCACGCCGTCGAGACGATGATGGGCGTGGAAGTGCCGGAGAGGGCGCAATTCCTGCGGCTGATCGCAATGGAGCTGAACCGCGTGGCCAGCCACCTGGTATGGTGGGGGACGTACCTGTTGGACCTCGGGGCGATGGGACCGTTCCTGTACGCCTTCCGCGACCGGGAAAGCATCCTGGATTTGTTCAATGAGCTGTGCGGAGCGCGTATGACATTCAACTACATGCGCGTCGGCGGCGTGAAGTGGGATGCGCCGCCAGGCTGGATCGACAAGGTAAAAGAGTTCGTCCAATACATGAAAAAGGAATTGAACAACTACCACAGACTGGTGACCGGCAACGAAATATTCATCAACCGGCTGCGGGGGATCGGCAAGTTTGATCAGAAGACTGCGCTGGATTACTCGCTCTCCGGCGTAATGCTGCGGTCCACCGGGGTGAAGTGGGATTTGCGCAAAGACGAGCCGTACTGCATTTACGACCGTTTCGAGTTTGACGTGCCGACGGCTACCGAAGGCGACTGCCTGGCGCGTTACCATTTGCGGGTGGCGGAGATCGAACAGTCGTTGCGCATTCTTGAGCAGGCGCTCGATCAATTTCCCAGCGAGGGAGAAATCATGGGCAAAGTGCCTCGCGTCATTCGTCCGCCAGCAGGCGAGGCGTTCGTGCGGATCGAGGCGCCGCGCGGGGAGATCGGCTGCTACATCGCCAGCAACGGCAAGGATAAGCCGTGGCGCGTGAAGTTCCGCCGCCCGTCGTTCCACAATCTGCAGATCCTGCCCAAACTGTTGGAGGGCGAAAACATCGCCAACATGGTGGCCGTCCTGGGCAGCATCGACATTGTGCTCGGGGAGGTTGACTGCTGATGAGCGATCTGTTGCAACAAACGCCCTCATGGAGCACCACACTCTGGTTTGCTCTGGCGGCGGTGGCACTGCTGCTCGTCGTGCTGTTTTTCGTCACCTACGCGATCTATTTTGAACGCAAGGTGATCGGCTGGATGCAGCTGCGGATTGGTCCCAACCGCGTCGGTCCTCTCGGTCTGTTGCAGACGGTGGCGGACGTGGCGAAGCTGCTGCTGAAGGAAGATACGAGGCCGCAGCATGCCGACAAGGCACTGTTTACGCTGGCCCCCATTCTGGCGTATGCGCCCGCGTTTGGCGTCCTCGCCGTCATGCCGTTTACGGACAGCATTCGCTTTGCCGATCTGGGCATTGGCCTGCTCTATTACATCGCCTTGTCCGGCATCACCGTTCTGGGCGTGATTACGGCTGGCTGGGCTTCCAACAACAAGTATTCGCTGATCGGCGGATTGCGCTCCGCCGCGCAGATGATCAGCTACGAAGTGCCGCTGGTCATGTCTGTGGTCGGGGTCGTGCTGATGACCGGCAGCATGAACCTGCGGGAGATTGTATTGGCGCAGCAGGATGTGTGGAATATCGTGCCGCAGTTTCTCGGCTTTGCCGTCTTCATCGTGGCGGCACAGGCGGAGCTGAACCGCACGCCGTTCGACCTGCCGGAGGCCGAATCGGAACTGGTGGCCGGCTACCACGTAGAGTACTCCGGGTTCCGCTTTGCCATGTTCATGCTGGCGGAATACGTCTACATGTTCGGCATGGGCGCCCTGGTGACCATCCTTTTTTTGGGCGGCTGGCTGCCGATCCATCCCAGCCTTTCCTTCATTCCAGGTATTGTCTGGTTTGTTCTCAAATTCTTGCTCTACGTCTTTTTCCAGTTCTGGGTGCGTGCGACGTTCCCCCGTCTGCGCGTCGACCAGTTGATGTCGTTTGCCTGGAAAGTACTTCTGCCGCTGGCGCTCTTGAACATCCTGCTGACCGCCGTGGTGATTTCCTTCCAGAACGGCATGATCTCCTAGACGCCGAGCCGTATCACGATCTTGACCAGAGGGGTGACACACATGCTAGGACTGGCCAAAGGCCTGGGGTATACATTTAAAAAGCTGACCGAGAAAAAAGTGACCCATTTCTACCCGGACGTGCCCTTTCCGATGCCGCCCCGGTTTCGCGGCATTCAGCACTTCTCGCCGGAACGATGCATCGTCTGCAACCAGTGCGCGCGCATCTGCCCGACGCAGTGCATCCAATTGACGGGCAAGCCTCATCCCGATCCGGAGAAAAAAGGGAAAATCATTGACACCTACGACATTAACTTTGAAATCTGCATCCTGTGCGACCTCTGTACGGAGGTGTGCCCAACGGAAGCGATCGTGATGACCAACAACTTCGAGTTGGCCGTGTACAGCCGGGACGAGTTGTACAAGGACCTGAAGTGGCTGGACGACAACAATACCAACGTCAGGGAGGAGAATTAATCATGACCGGCGAATTTCTGGCCTTTTTCATCCTCTCCCTTCTGACGATCGGCGGCGCGGTCTTCATGATCAGCTTCACCCGGGTGGTGCACATGGTCATTTCGCTCGGGATCACGTTTATCAGCATCGCCGGCTTGTTCATACTGCTGGACGCCGAGTTCATTGGCGTGGCCCAGGTGCTGGTATACTCGGGCGCCATATCCATCCTGATGCTGTTCGGGATCATGCTCACCAAGCACGACGCTTCCGACGAAGGGACGGGACGATCCTGGAAGAACATCTTCAGCCTGGTGTTTGTCGCTGGCCTGTTCGGCCTGATGTTCTGGGGCATCCAAAAGACCACATGGACGGCGCCGCCGGAGGGGGCCGCGCAGGCAGTCAGCGTCAAGCAGCTTGGCGTGGAGATTTTCACGAAGTATGTCATTCCGTTTGAACTGGCATCCGTTCTGCTGCTGGTGGCGCTGGTGGGCGCGATCATCATGGCGAAAAAGGAGGGGGACAGCGAATGAGTGTAAACATTACCTCCTATTTGCTGGTGGCCCTGATTTTGTTTTGCGTCGGACTGTACGGGGCACTGACCAAGCGAAACGCGGTGGTTGTCCTGCTGTCCATCGAACTGATGCTGAATGCGGTCAACATCAACCTCGTGGCGTTCGCCAAGTACGGGCTGTTCCCGGCCGTGACGGGGCAGATTTTCACCCTGTTCACGATGACGGTGGCGGCAGCCGAAGTGGCGGTGGGACTGGCAATCCTCATCGCGCTGTACCGCAACAAAGTGACCGTCAACGTGGATGAGATGGATTCGATGAAACGCTAGACGAAAAGGAGGACAAAGATGGATACCCTGATGCAATACGCGTGGCTGATTCCTCTGTTTCCGCTTCTTGCTTTCATCGTGATCGTCTCGTTTGGCCGTCAGTTGAAAGAAGGAGCTGCCGCCGTCGGTATCCTGTTGACTGCCGTGTCGTTTGGGTTGGCGGCGCTGACGTTTTGGCAGAGGTTTCAGGAGGGAGCGTCCGATTACGCGTTCTCCCTCGACTGGCTGCAGGTGGGCGACATCGTCATCACCATGGGCTTTGAAGTAAACCAACTGAATGCCATGATGCTGGTGATTGTCACGCTGGTCAGCCTGCTCGTGCAAATCTACTCCAAGGGATACATGCACGGAGACGAGCGCTTCCCCGTGTTTTACCAATACCTGGCCTTGTTCACCTTTTCCATGCTGGGTCTGGTGATCTCGCCAAACCTCTTGCAGGTCTACATCTTCTGGGAACTGGTAGGGGTCTGCTCGTTCCTGTTGGTGGGCTACTACTACTTCAAGCCGGAGGCCAAGGCGGCTGCGAAAAAGGCGTTTATCGTCACGCGGATCGGCGACCTGGGCTTGTTCATCGGCATCTGCCTCCTGTTCTGGTGGACCGGCAGTTTTGAGTTCGCGCAAATTTTTGACAGCATCGCGCTCGGCAAACTGGAGCCGTGGATGATTACGCTGGCGGCGATCCTGATCTTCGTCGGCGCAGTCGGCAAATCCGGCCAGTTCCCGCTGCACACCTGGCTGCCGGACGCGATGGAAGGGCCGACGCCGGTGTCCGCCCTGATTCACGCAGCGACGATGGTGGCGGCCGGCGTGTACCTGGTGGCGGTCACGTATCCGCTGTTTGTCGCGTCTGATATCGCACTTAATGTGGTGGCCTACGTCGGTGGGTTTACGGCCATTTTTGCCGCGTCCATCGGCCTGACGCAGCGCGACATCAAACGTGTGCTCGCCTACTCGACGGTCAGCCAGTTGGGCTACATGATGCTGGCGCTCGGAGTGGCCGGAGCGGCCGGCTATGTGGCGGGGACGTTCCACCTGATGACGCACGCGTTTTTCAAGGCGCTGCTGTTCCTCGCGGCCGGCAGTGTTATCCACGCGGTACATACGCAGGACGTGTTTGAGATGGGCGGCCTGTGGAAAAAGATGCCGGTAACCGCGCTGACGTTCTTGATCGGCTGTCTGGCGATTGCGGGGATTTTCCCGTTTGCCGGCTTCTGGTCCAAAGAGGCGATTCTCAGTGCCGTGTACGAGGCGCACCGCTTTGACCTCTTGTGGCTGGCGATCATCGCCGCGTTCTTCACTGCGTTTTACATGTTCCGGCTGTTCTTCCTGACGTTTGCCGGGGAGCCGCGGGGCAGACATGACGGCCACGAATCGCCGGGGGTCATGACCGGTCCGCTGCTGATCCTGGCCGTGCTGGCGATCGGGGCCGGCTTTGTCAATACGCCGTACGCCCCGTATCTGACGGAATGGTTGCTGTCCGGTGAAACGGGCGAGGTCATTACCGCCGCATTCGGCGAGAGAACGGGCCACGCCGCCGCCTGGCTGCAGGTCGTGGCGCTGTTGGTCTCGCTTTTGGGCATTGTGCTGGCCTATCTGATGTACGGCAAGCGCTACATTCCGGCGGACGCCATCCCGGAAACGATGCCGTGGCTGTATCAATTGTCCTACCGCAAATACTTTATTGACGAACTGTATCACCACGTCATTGTCCGTCCGCTCAACTGGCTCGGACTGCTGCTTGATTTGTTCGACCGGTACGTGGTGGACGGTCTTGTGGCCCTGACCGCGAGCATCACCAGAGGCATCGGCTCGCTGCATGCCCGGGCACAAAACGGCCAGGTGCAGTCGTACGGGGCCGTGGTGCTGTTCGGATTGCTGCTGTTGGTTGTCGCGATCAGCCTGACGGCGCAGGGAGGTGGATTCTTTGGTCAATAGTATCCTGCTGAGTTTGATCGTCTTTTCGCCGCTGCTGGCCATCCTGATCCTGGCGTTCGTCCCGCGTCATCAGGGCGGTGTGATCAAACAGATTGGGGTGCTGGGCACGCTGCTGCCGCTGGCGCTGTCCCTGATGTTGTTCGCCGCCTTCAACTACGAGACGGCGGAGCCGCAATTTGTCGAAAGCGTCAAGTGGATTTCCATCCCGATCGGGTTTGCCCAAGGGGGGAAATGTTCACGTTTGACCTGGACTATGAGCTGGGAGTGGACGGCGTCTCCATGCCGCTGATCGTTCTCACGGCGATTGTCGGCACGCTTGCTGCTGTCGCCTCCTGGCAGATCAAAAAACGGCTGAAGGAATACTTCATCCTGTTTCACCTGCTGCTGATCGGCATGCTGGGCGTATTCGCCTCGCAAAACCTGTTTCTGTTCTTTATCTTCTTTGAACTGACGCTGGTGCCGACCTTTTTCCTGATCGGCATCTGGGGCTACGGAGAACGCGAACGGGCGGCCAACAAGTTTTTGCTGTACAACGGGATCGGCTCTGCGGTCATGCTGATCGCCTTCATCGTGCTGTTTGTCTTCCTGCAAACGTTGAACATGGAGAAGATCGCGACGATTTTGGCAGCGGCCGACCATCCGGCTGCCGCTGCGATGACGCCGGCGTTCCGCTTCGGCCTGTTTCTCGCCTTGTTCATCGCGTTTGCGGTCAAACTGCCTGTGTTTCCGTTCCACACCTGGATGTTGAAGGTGCACGTGCAGGCGCCGCCGGCGATTGTGATGATCCACTCCGGTATTCTGCTGAAAATGGGGGCATACGGGCTGTTGCGCATGGGCATCGGCTTTTTCCCCGAACAGGCGTATCAGTTTGCCGGGTGGATGGCGGTGCTGGGGCTGATCAACATTTTGTACGGAGCCGTGCTCGCCTTTGTCCAAAAGGACTTGAAAATGGTGCTGGCCTACTCCAGTATCAGCCACATGGGCATCGTCTTGCTGGGATTTGCCGCGATGAACACGATCGGGTTTCAGGGAGCGATGTTCCAGGTAGTCTCTCACGGCTTCATCTCTGCGCTGCTGTTTTTCCTGATCGGCGTGATCTGGGAACGGACGCAAACGTCGATGATCAGCGAACTGGGCGGCCTGGCCAAATCGATGCCGTTTGTGAGCGGCATCCTGCTGGCGGCGGGGATGGCCTCCCTGGGACTGCCGGGCATGTCCGGCTTCATCAGCGAATTCTTCGCCTTCCTGGGTTTGTTCGGCGACATGCCGGTTCACGCCGCAATCGGCACGCTGGGCATCGTGTTGACGGCCGCCTACCTGCTGCGGGCGATCCTGCGCACGACGTTTGGCCCAACGCCGGAACGGTTGAAGGGGTTGGCCGACGCTCAGCCGATGGAAGTGGTGCCGATGGTGGTGCTGCTCGGCTTCATCATCCTGATCGGGGTCTATCCCGCCGTGCTCGGCAATCCGATGCAGCAGACTCTGAAAACGCTCGTACCCATCGTGACGGGGATAGGAGGGTAATCCATGGACGTAAACACTATCTTCTCGTATGACTGGAGCTACCTTCTGCCCGAATGGATCATTCTCGGCTTTGCCACCGTCCTGACCCTGTTGGATGTGTTTGCCGGAAAACGGTTGAGCAAAACGGTGACAGGCTGGCTGACCCTGGTCGGCGTCGTGCTGGCCGGCGTGTTTGTCTTCGTCAATCTGAACACGCTTGACAAACCCTACAGCTACATGGCAGACATGCTCAGGATTGACGACTACGGCAATGCGTTCAAGCTGCTGTTTTTGGCGGGGGCAGCCTTTACCCTGCTGCTGTCGATTCCCTACATGAAGCAGGGGGAAGTGAAGCACAGCGGCGAATACTACTACCTGCTGCTGACCGGCCTGCTCGGTGCGATGGTGATGGCGTCGTCGGCCGACCTGATCACGCTGTTTGTCGGGCTGGAACTGCTGTCGCTCTCCTCGTACGTGCTGGTCGGACTGCGCAAAACGTCGCTGCATTCCAACGAATCAGCATTCAAGTACGTCGTGTCCGGCGGCATCGCCAGTGCAGTCACGCTGTTCGGGATGTCGTACCTGTACGGTTTGACGGGAACCACCAACATTTACGAGATTTCCTCCCGTCTGGTTCACGCGTCCTTGGCAGGTTACCAGTTCCTCATCTACGCCGCGTTTGCTTTTCTCGCGGTGGGGCTGGCCTTTAAAATTTCCGCTGCGCCCAACCACATGTGGGCACCGGATGTCTACCAAGGAGCGCCAACGCCGGTCACTGCCTTTTTGGCGGTCGTCTCCAAGGCGGCTGGGTTCGCGCTGGTGTTCCGCCTGTTGATGATCGCGTTCTTCCAGGTTCCTGGTGAGGAAGGCCGGTTCTTTTTCCAGGAGGGCAGCCTCTATCTGGCCGTGATGGCGGCAGCGTCGATGATTATCGGGAACACCATGGCGCTGCGCCAGACCAACGTCAAGCGGATGATGGCTTACTCCGGAATCGCTCAGGCGGGGTACCTGCTGGTGCCGTTTGTTCCGCCGACGACCCTGTTCTTTAGTGAAATTGTGTTTTACCTGTTTGCCTACCTGCTCGTCACGTTCGGCGCGTTTGCCGTGATCATGGTCGTCACGCGCGACCAGCAGACCGAAGAATTGAAGGCATTCGCCGGGTTGTACCACCGCTCGCCGCTGCTTGCGGTGGCGATGAGCATCTTCCTGCTGTCGCTGGCAGGGATTCCGATTACTGCCGGGTTCTTCGGCAAGTTCTACCTGTTCATGGGCGCCATCGCGCAGGAAAACTACTGGCTGGCAGCAATCATGATTGCGACCAGTGTGGTATCCTACTACTACTATTTCGGGATCATTCGGCAGATGTACATGCGGTCAGGCACGACCGAAGCGCCGCTGGCGGTGCCAAAGAGCATCGGCGCCCTCGTCCTGGTCCTCGCCGTTGCCACCGTATTCTTCGGTGCGCTTCCGGGTGTCGCCACCGACTATCTGCAGGCCCAGTTCAATCCGTCGTTTAACTTTGGCGACATGCTGCCGCCAGAGTTTCAGTGAAGGACGGGCAAACATCAGGTACAATAAAGGGGACGGCTGTCACGACAGGCCGCCCCTTTTTTTGCACATTCTGTACTTATGGAACAAGGCGGGTTTGCCGATACAGGAGAAGGAGGAAACACCATGCAGCAAGAAATTTACGGAGTTGTCAGCATCATTTTGACTGTGTTTTTCATCGCTTTGAGCTGGTGGGCGCTGCAGGCCATACGCTTCGATCTGTTTCTGAAAAAACCGGACGGCGCGCAGGCCAAGCTGCTGCAGATCCTGCTGTCGCTCGTCATCGGATACGAAGTGGCCCGCTTTTTCCTTGACTATCTGAGCTGGTCGCTGATAATTGGACAAGTATTCTCCTGACCGCATCCACACGCAGGCGATCTGGTTACGCATCGCGGCTAGCGGATGAAGTCTCTCCATGCGCAACTGGTATATCCCTCCAATTTTCCGTGCAAACTAAAAAGTACAAAGAGAAGCGCGTGAAAAGGGAGAGGAAGACGATGGGGAAATGGTCGGGGTGGTGGCTTCTGCTGCTGTTGGCTGCGGCGGTGACGGTTTGGCGGATGCCCGCAGAGGCAAAGCTGGAACGACCGGCAGCGGCGCAGCTGCTCGCCGCAGTGGAAGGCTCCGGAGCAAAAGGTGTATCAATCCAGGTGCGAATGCGCGCCGAATTGGGCCAGGCATCTGGTCCCGCGCAAGTAAAAGCGTTGGCCGAAGCATGGGCACATCGGCTTGACATTCCGGTACCACAAGCCGATCGGACGCGGAAATCCAATCTCCATGTGTACCAAGTCCTGTTTGAACGGCAAGGGGTTCAAGGACAGTTCCAGGTCACAGGGGTCCCTCGGCAGGGGGCCTATGATGTATATCTTGTGCTGTCTCTGACCGGCTCACCTGATACCCTACAATATATAGGGGTGATACAGGACTCTTTCGACAAAGCCCTGACAAAAGCCGACATGATTCCGCAAATTAGCACTTGTGTTCGCGGAATGTACAGTGTTAAACTGAGTGTTGATCAACAGGAGGGTAAAATTTTGGCGATTTTTCGCGCCCTCCACGCGATGGAACTGGAGCGTTTGCGGGACGATACGGTTGTCAGCATCTCCGGGTATACACCGGCATGGAAACCGTTTATCGCGTTAAATGACAAAACGAAGATGAATCTGCAGGTGGCTACTCATCGAGACAGCCAATCTGGAACGTGGATTACCGTAGGTACACCGATAATCACAGCGGAATATTAGCACGCGGAGGGGTACACATTGGATAAAATCATTGTCCGCGGTGGTAAGGCATTGGCCGGGAAGGTCAAGGTTTCCGGCGCCAAGAATGCCGTACTCCCTATTATTGCAGCATCCATTCTGGCAGAATCGGGCACATGCGTCCTTCACGACGTACCCGCTCTGGACGATGTCAGAACCATATGCGACCTCTTGAGATCGTTGGGAATTTCCCTTACATATGATCGTGAAGTGCTGACGATTCAGGCTTCCCGGTTGACGAGTGTGGAAGCCTCCTATGATTTGGTTCGCAAAATGCGTGCGTCCTTCCTGGTGATGGGGCCGCTGCTCGCCCGTCAAGGAAAGGCGCGCGTTGCACTTCCCGGGGGATGTGCGATCGGCACCCGTCCGATCGACCAGCACCTCAAGGGCTTTGAGGCGATGGGCGCCAAAATCGAAATTGGACAAGGCTTTATTGAAGCCAGTGTCGAGGGTCGGCTGAAGGGCGCGAAAATCTACCTGGATATTCCGAGCGTGGGCGCTACGGAAAACATCATGATGGCCGCGGCCCTGGCCGAGGGAACGACCGTGATTGAGAATGCCGCGGAAGAGCCGGAGATTGTGGATCTGGCCAACTTCCTCAACGGCATGGGCGCCAAAATCCGCGGCGCCGGCACCGGATCGATCCGCATCGAAGGCGTGGAATCGCTCAAGGGCTGCACCCACTGTGTCATTCCCGACCGGATCGAAGCCGGAACGTTCATGGTGGCGGCGGCGATTACCGGCGGCGATGTCTTCATCGAAGGCGCAATTTGTGATCACCTGAAATCCGTCACTGCCAAGCTGCGGGAAATGGGAGTGACGGTGGACGAGCAGGAAAACGGCATTCGCGTCCGCCGCAGCGGCCCGA
The DNA here is from genome assembly GCF_020923495.1 of Brevibacillus sedimenti. GTDB lineage: Bacteria > Bacillota > Bacilli > Brevibacillales > Brevibacillaceae > Brevibacillus > Brevibacillus aydinogluensis. The sequence continues at coordinate 855,417 of NZ_CP064048.1, read as the reverse complement.
TCAAGGCGGTTGACGTTAAAACCTTGCCGTATCCCGGCTTCCCGACAGACATGCAGTCGCAGATGATGGCACTCCTGCTGGTATCGGAAGGCACCAGCATCGTGACGGAAACGGTGTTTGAAAACCGCTTCATGCACGTCGAAGAATTTCGCCGGATGAACGCCAACATCAAGATCGAAGGGCGCAGCGCCATTGTAGAAGGCGGTGTCAAGCTGACCGGCAGCAAGGTCACGGCCACCGACCTGCGGGCTGGAGCAGCTCTGGTGCTGGCCGGCCTGGTGGCGGAAGGCGAGACCGAGGTCTCGGGTCTGCACCACATCGACCGGGGCTACGTCAACTTTACGGAAAAGCTGCGCCAACTGGGCGCCGACGTCGAACGGGTGTCCCCGGAAGCGGAAGTTCGGGAAGCGGCGTCGTCCGAGAAAGTGAAAGTCAGCTTCTCTCCCAATTTTGCTTAATGAATGACTGCAAAAACGAATAGACAAGAGAGACTTCCCTGTGCGGGAAGTCTCTTTTTTTGTGCCATGCAGGCAAATAGGACGTTTCCCGTCTCTCTGACTCTCTCGTTCTAGCTATTGCTGCTTGTACATAGACTGAAATTGTCCAGCACAAATCGGGGAGGAGCTGTCGCATGAAACGTTACCTGATCGTTTGGTTTATCGGTTTGCCGATACTGCTCGTGTTGATGCCTGCCGCACTGGTGACACTGTTTTCTCCCCTGTCAGACGGCGGCACCGACGTGGCAGCCGTCGCACCGCACACTCCGTCGTCAAACCGTCCGAAGATCGAAGTCAAGGTGTACCGCACCAACAAGAAGACAGTGGAGACCGTCCCGCTGGAGACGTATGTCGAAGGCGTAGTCGCGGCGGAAATGCCGGCCGAATTCGAGATCGAGGCGCTCAAGGCGCAGGCCATGGCGGCACGCACCTACATCGTCAGACGGCTGAGTGAAAAGGCGTTCGGCGACGTTCCGGAAGGGGCGCACGTATTGGATACGGTCAAACACCAGGCGTACCTGGACGAGCAGCAGCGCAGGGAGCTGTGGAAGGAGCAGTTTGACTGGAAAAACGGGCGCATTCGGCAGGCGGTGCAGGCCACGGCGGGAGTGGTTCTCACCTATCAGGGGGAACCGATCGACGCCACATTTTTTTCCACCAGCAACGGCTTTACCGAAAACGCCAGCGAGTATTTTGAAAAGCCGGTGCCCTACTTGAAAAGCGTCGCCAGTCCCTGGGACATCCAGTCGCCCAGCTATGAGAAAACACAGGTGATGACCGTGGCCGATCTGGAGCAAAAACTGGGGGTGCGCATCGCGCAGGAGGCGGCTTCCGGGGGCAGCTGGTATCGGATCGTGGAGCGGACCACGGGCAATCGCGTGGGCAAGATCAGCATCGGCGGCAAGGAATTCAGCGGCCGCGAGTTTCGCGAACGGCTGGGGCTCAACTCCTCCGCCTTTACCATGGAACTGCAAGACGGCAAAGTGTACATCACGACCAAAGGGTACGGGCACGGCGTCGGCATGAGTCAGTGGGGCGCCAACGGGATGGCCAAAGCGGGCAAAAACGCGGAGCAGATCGTCAAATACTTTTACCAGGGCATCTCGCTGGAGGACTGCGGCAGCGTCCTGAAAAGCTAGACGGGCCGCTTTGCGCAAATTTTCAAGATTTCCCTCACTCTCAGGTTTATCCGCCAAAAAACTGGCGATACTGAGGGATGAGGTGATGAATACAATGGAAGATCAAAAAAATCAAAATCAACCGATTCCATTTAAAAAGGCTGGCTCCTGGAGAAACATCCTGGGCAAGAAGTGGGCGTTTCCGGCAATCTACATCGGCACCGCAGCAATCATTCTCGCTATTGTGATGTGGTACCAGAGTGGCGTCACCGATACGGAGCCGGGACAAACCGCAAACAACGGCGGCGTAGCAGTCTCGACACCGCAGGACGGCACCGCCATTCCGGCCGATGAATCCAACAGCAAGGACGGCGCGGTACCGGTGGCGGGCAATCCGCAGCAGCTCGCATGGCCGGTCGGCAAAGGCGTGAAGTACGAGCAGGGCATGGGCTTCTTTGACGAACAGGCGTCCAAGGAAGAACAGCAAAAGGCGCTCGTCACGTACAAGGACACCTTTATTCCGCATACCGGGATTGACCTGAAGGCGACCGACGGCAATAGCTTCGATGTCACCGCTGCGTTCGCCGGCAAGGTGACCAAGGTGGAAAACGACCCGCTTGTCGGCTTCAAGGTGGAAATTGAGCACGACGACAAGCTGACCACGGTCTACCAAAGCCTGGAGAACGTTACCGTAAAACCGGGCGACCAGGTCACCCAGGGACAGGTGCTGGGGAAAGCCGGACGCAACGTCTATGAAAAGGACGCCGGCGTTCACCTCCACTTCGAGGTGCATGTGGACGGGGAACCCGTCAATCCGGAGCAGCACCTCGTCAAGCCGGAAGCGGAAAATCAGTAAGTCGACCGCTGACGCAAACGCCCAATCCGGGAGCAAACACAAACACATGCAAAATAACCTGCAGAGACGGGTCTCTGCAGGTTTCTTTTTTCGCCTTTCTTTCATTTTCGCCAAAATAACGTGCGGGCGGCCCGGGTGTACACGCCCTTGAAAAAAGATGCGGAAGTGCCGGCTTGTCAGGCTTGGAAACGTAGAATATGTGTCCGCACCCCCCCATATATTGTAACAGACAATGTTGATACAGGGAGGCGAGTAGCGTGCACGACTACATCAAAGAGCGAACCATAAAGATCGGTCGATACATTGTGGAGACGCGCAATACGGTTCGCATGATCGCCAAAGAGTTCGGTGTTTCCAAAAGCACGGTGCACAAAGACCTGACAGAGCGGCTGCCTGAGATAAATCCGGAATTGGCGAATCAGGTAAAGGAAATTTTGGAGTACCACAAGGCAATCAGACACCTCCGCGGAGGGGAAGCGACCAAGATCAAATACAAACGGAGAAGTAAAAAAGTCCGGGTGGAACAGGAAGAAAGCGTGTAGCAGTACCGGGTTGCGTTGAAAATATTTCCTTCCGGATAGGAAGAATTTCCTTGTCCTCTCACGTGCAACCGCCTATGATAAGTGATAGGAATGAACTGGAACAGGGAGGACTTTCATGTTTAGCAAAGATATCGGAATTGACCTGGGCACGGCCAATGTCTTGATTTTTGCGAAAGGCAAGGGCGTTGTCCTGGATGAACCGTCTGTCGTAGCAATCGAAAATCAGACAAATAAAGTGCTGGCCGTGGGGAACGAGGCGCGCCGCATGGTGGGGCGCACCCCGGGCAACATCGTGGCGATTCGGCCTTTGCGGGACGGCGTGATCGCGGACTTTGAGATCACGGAAGCCATGCTGAAACACTTTTTGGCCAAAATCGGCGGAAAAAGCATGTTTGCTCGCCCGCGCATTTTGATCTGCTGTCCGACCAACATCACCTCGGTGGAGCAGAAAGCCATCCGCGAAGCGGCTGAGCGCAGCGGCGGGGCACGCGAGGTGTTTATCGAGGAAGAGCCGAAAGTGGCGGCGGTTGGAGCGGGCATGGACATCTTTCAACCTTCCGGCAACATGGTGGTGGATATCGGCGGAGGTACGACGGACGTAGCAGTCCTGTCCATGGGGGACATTGTTACGTCTTCCTCCATCAAAGTAGCGGGCGACAAATTTGACCTGGCCATTATGCGGTACATAAAAACCAAATACAAGCTGCTGATCGGGGAGCGTACGGCCGAGGACATCAAGATGCAGATCGGAACGGTTTCCGGCGGGCGCCAGGACGAAATGGACATTCGCGGCAGGGATATGGTGAGCGGGCTACCGCAGACGATTACCATCCGCTCGTACGAAGTCCAGGAAGCCCTGGCCGAGTCGGTTAGTGCGATTGTACAAGCCTCCAAATCCGTTTTGGAACGAACACCTCCGGAGCTTTCTGCCGATATTATTGATAAGGGCGTTTTTCTGACCGGCGGCGGCGCACTGCTGCACGGGATCGACCAACTGCTGGCCGACGAACTGAAGGTGCCTGTGCTGGTGGCGGAAGACCCGATGATGTGCGTGGCCAAAGGGACGGGGATCATGCTGGACTATCTGGACAAGGCGCCCACGTATCGGAAAAAGAAGTTTTTCGGGAGGTAATACCGCGTGATCAGAGGCTTGTATACGGCTGCTGCGGGCATGCTGGCAATGCAGCAGCGTCAGGAAGTGCTGGCCAACAACCTGGCCAACATCAACACACCGGGCTACAAGCAGGACGTAGGCGTCATGCGCGCCTTTCCGGAACAGTTGATCGCGCGCATCCGCGATCAGGAAGGACCAAATATTCAAGGACTGCCCGTCATGAGCGGTCAGCCTGCCGTGATCGGCCGGCTGCATTCCGGCGTCTACATGTCGGAGGCGCTGCCGATTTTCCGCCAGGGCGATATTGCGGAGACGCGCAATCCGTACGATGTCGCATTGTTGGACAACCTGCAGCCGGATCAGGACGGAAATGAGCGTCGGCTGTTTTTTAGCGTGGCCAGACTGGACAACCCCGGACAGGCTGCCCAGCCCGATCAGATCCGCTACACGCGCAACGGCAACTGGAGCGTCAATGCAGACGGCTACCTGGTCACGTCGGACGGCTACTACGTGCTGGATAACCAGAACCGGGCCATCCGGGTGAACGATCCGGCCGATCCGGCAAACAGCGCCGGCCAACAGCTGAAGATCGGTGACGACGGCGCCTTGTACCGTGTGGACGAGGCGGGCAATGCTCTCATGCTGCCCGGCGGCAGTGAGCGGCTTGGCCTGAAAGTGGTGACCAATCCGCTGCAGCTCGTGCGGGAGGGTACCAACATCTACCGCTGGGAAGGCGGCGGACAGCCGGAGGATCTGGTGCAGGCCCTGCAGAATGACCGGACGGCGAGAGCGCTGGGCCAATATACCGATCCGGCGGTGGAAGGGCGTTACGGTTTGAAGCAGGGCTGGCTGGAGCGAGCCAACGTGGACCCTGCCCAGACGATGACCGACATGATGACGGCGCTGCGGGCGTATGAAGCCAATCAGCGCGTGATTACCACAGTGGACGGCACGCTGGAAAAAGCGGCCAATGAAATTGGCCGGGTAAACGGGTAAGATAGGAGGTAGAATGGATGCAGTCACTGAACATCTCGAGCGCGGCGCTGCGCAGCGTCCAGCAGGCATTGGACACGACTGCCAATAACCTGGCCAACATCGATACGGTCGGTTTCAAGCGGCGCACGGCGTCGTTTTCCGAACTGCTGTCCGATTCGCTGAACGAACAGCCGGCTGCGGACAGGCAGCAGCGTTCGACTCCGCCCGGACTGCGCATCGGCAGCGGGGCGCGGATCGGCTTGACCAAACTGGACATGGCTCCGGGCAGCGCCAGGATCACCGATGTCCCCACCGATTTGATGATCGAGGGAGAAGGGTTTTTTCTGGTAAGCCGGCCTCTCTACGACAACAACGGGACGATGGTGGGCGAATCGTACCGCTTTACGCGAAACGGTGCCTTTCAGGTGCGTTTCGAAGCCAAACTGGGCGCGTATGTCCTGCATAATGCAGCGGGAGACCTGCTGACAGACACAGACGGGGTTCCGATTATGATCAACGGCCCTGTACGCAATCTGCAGGTATCCCCGAGGGAGTCGTCACCAACGACGGAACCGCGGTGGGACAGATTGGCGTGTGGAAGGTGCTCAACCCCGATCAATTGACACAGGTTGGGGAAAATGAATACGACGCCGAGCTTGCGTCCGGCATGACGCCGTACTCCAAGTATGAGCTGTCTGCCGCCAAGATCCGTCAGGGAGCGCTGGAAGCTTCCAACGTCAATCTGCAGGAAGAGATGTCCCAGTTGGTCAACGTTCAGCGGGCCTACCAGCTCAACGCCCGTGCGATTGCGATTGCCGATCAGATGATGGGTATCGCCAACTCCCTGCGCAGCCGCTAATTCACTCGGAATGTCGGAGGAGACATCAATGGACCAAGGAAAGGGAAAACGTATCCCGCGTGACGGACAGATGGCCCGGGATAGAGAGCAGCGCCGGGGCGGCCAGGCGTGGCCGTTTCGACTGGCCCAAATCCTGTTTATCCCGTTTCTGATGTTTTTCTCGCTGGTCATCGGTCTGGTCATCGGATACAGCGTGCTGGGAGACAAACCGGCTTCCGAAGTGTTTGATCTGAACACCTACAAGCACATGTACGATCTGATTTTTCAGGGCACATGATCACACACTGACATGTGGCAGCAGAAGACGGCCCCAACCGACGCAGGGTGAGGGGCCTCTTCTTATGCTTGGAAACCGGAAAAAGATGACGCTGCTTGCTCATTCTTCCAGACCTTGTTGCGTCTGCTGTCCTAAGAGTATAATAATGGAGTGGCGAAAACAGGGAGTGACGATCTTCATACGGAGGGATATCCGTGAATCTTCCCAATGCGCTTACCGTCTTTCGCATCGTTCTCATCCCTTTGTACCTATACGTCTTTTTTCAGTCGTTTCCGTACCATGTGGAGATCGCCCTAGGCATCCTCATCCTGGCGGGAATTACCGATATATTGGACGGGTACATTGCGCGGAAGCACAAACTGGTGACCACGTTTGGCATCATGATGGACCCGCTGGCAGACAAGTTGATGATGATGGCAGTGATCGCCTCGTTGTTTCTGACAGAGCGGATCAGTATTTGGGCCGCCCTGTTTTTCTTTGCGCGGGATGCGGGCATGATCATCGCCGCCGGCTTTTTCCATTTTCGCGGGAAAAAGACAGTCCCGGCCAACGCCTTTGGCAAGCTGACAACGGTCTTGTTTTACATCGCTTTTCCGTTGGTCATGTACCGGTACCAGTACGGCGAATTGATTCTCTGGAGCGTGATCGCGTTTTCCTTTGTGACCACAGCCATTTACCTGGTGAAGTTTCGGTTGCTGAACCGCGCGATGTGATGCGAGGCGGATGGAAAAGAGCACTTCCGCCGCATGGAGGAAGTGCCCCTTTATCTTAACCCCGGTCTGACGTCGGAGACGGGGGGGTTGTCTTTATTCTCAGTTTGCGGTATGTTCTTCATACACGGATGCAACGTATAAAGTATGGAAATGGAGCGGTGTTTATGGAATTGCGGACCCCTTTGGACGCAGTTGACATTCAAGCGATCCTTCCCCATCGTTACCCGTTTTTGCTGGTGGACAAGATTGTCGAGCTGGAACCGGGCAAACGGGCCGTGGGGATCAAAAACGTTACAATCAATGAACCGTTTTTCCAAGGCCATTTTCCCGGCTACCCGGTCATGCCCGGTGTGCTGATCGTCGAGGCACTGGCCCAAGTGGGCGGAGTGGCGATGCACACGGAGGAAACCAAAGGAAAACTGGGGCTGTTTGCCGGCATTGACGGCGTCCGGTTCAAGGAGCAGGTAAAACCGGGCGACACACTCGTCCTGGAAGTGGAAATGACGCGCTTGCGCGGCTCCATCGGCAAATGTCACGCGATTGCGAGGGTGAACGACAAGGTCGCGGTCGAGGGCGATCTGATGTTTGCTCTGGTTGACGTGAAGCAGGCACATTCATGAATTTCTTGAATGTGCCTTTCTTTTCGGGTAGAATGGCTAATGTGCAACTTTTTATAGGCGCATAGCGTCTCTACAATGAAGGTGAAACTATTGACCAAACAGGTCGCAACCATATTGGGAGTGCCGTTTTCCACGCGCGGTTTTGCCGGAACGGTCGATGATCTTGTCGAACGCATCGAAAACGGACGCAAAACGCACGTCGTCACCGCCAATCCGGAGATCGTCATGCTGGCGCGGGAAAAGCGTTCGCTGCGCGCCATCCTGGAACAAGCCTACGTCGTTCCCGACGGCATCGGGATCGTGTACGCGGCCAGGTGGACGAAGCAGCCGATCAACGAGCGCGTCACGGGCATCGATTTGCTCGAAGCGTTGATGGCGGCGGCGGACAGGCACCAGTGGAAAGTATATCTGTTGGGGGCGTCCCCGGAAGTGAATCGGCTGGCGGCGGAAAAGCTGGCGGCACGATATCCGGGGGCGCGCATCGTCGGGTATCGGGACGGATATTTTCAACAAGGCGAAGAGCCGGCAATCGTGGAGGAGATTGCGGAAAAAGCGCCCCATCTGCTCTTTGTGGCGATGGGCTCTCCCAAGCAGGACGAGTGGATCGCCAAATATCGCGATCAACTGCAGGCAATCCTGATGATGGGAGTGGGCGGCAGCTTTGACGTCATTGCCGGGAAAGTAAAGCGAGCGCCAAAGCTGTGGCAGCGGCTGCATCTGGAGTGGCTGTACCGGTTGCTTGCTCAGCCGTCGCGCTGGAAGCGGCAGTTGGCCATTCCGCGCTTTGTGTGGACTGTCTTGAAGGAAAAAGGGGAAAACCGCTCCGGAAGGTGCCCGTAGAGAGGAGAAACTGCCGATGTCAACGATGATTTTCGGGTTTCTGACTTCACTGATCGTGGCTTTTGCGGCCACACCCTATGTGAAAAAACTGGCTGAATCCATCGGCGCCGTAGATAAGCCCAACCAGCGCAAGGTGCATACGCGAATCATGCCGCGCATGGGCGGGTTGGCCATCTACGCGGGCTATCTCGTTTCGTTTTTGCTGTTTGTTCCATTTTCCGGTTTCAAGGAAATGTTGGGGATTTTCATCGGCGGAACGATCGTCATGACAGTGGGGATACTGGACGACAAACTGCAGCTATCGCCCAAGTGGAAGCTGTTTGGCCAATTGTTGGCGGCAGCCGTGGTCGTCATTCCGTTTGGCCTGAAAATCGGCATTGTCAACCTGCCGTACGAAGGCAGCATTGACTTTACCAGCGGCTGGCTGCTGTGGCTGGCGGCCCCGATCACGATCATTTGGATCGTCGGTGTCACCAACGCGGTCAACCTGATCGACGGTCTGGACGGGCTGTCCGCCGGCGTATCGGCCATTGCCACTGCCACCATGGCGATCGTGGCGCTGCTCAACGGTCCCGGCTACGAACACGTGGCCATCTACTGTTTCGTGCTGCTGGGGGCCATCCTGGGTTTTCTGTACTTTAATTTCCATCCGGCCCGCATTTTTATGGGGGACACCGGTTCGCTGTTTTTGGGCTTCAACCTGGCGGCGCTGTCCATCATGGGCTTTAAGGAAGCGCTGTTCGTCTCGTTCATCATCCCGATTGTGGTGCTGGGCGTTCCGCTCTGGGATACGTTCTTTGCGATTGTTCGCCGAATCGTGAACAAAAAGCCGATTTCCAGCCCGGACAAAGGGCATCTGCACCACTGTCTGCTGAACATGGGCCTGTCGCATCGGGCCACGGTTCTGACCATCTATACGATCAGCATCTTCTTCGGCACGATGGCGATTGTGCTGACGAAAACGACCAAATGGACAACCATCATCGTGATGGCAGCGCTGCTGTTCGCGATGCATCTCGCCACCGAGGTGGTCGGTCTCGTCGGCCGCCGTCACCGCCCGCTGATCAACGCGGTCCGACGGTTAAAAATCAAGTATACGGAACGGCGAAGCCACTAGTCGGGCAAACCCCTGCTGGATGACCAGCAGGGGTTTTTTCCGCTTTTTAACATAAAGAAGTAAAGCAAAACCGATGATTTTCCGATAAAAGAAAAAGACGAGAATGGCGTCTCTTACGCTCTCGGGCAGGGGACAAAATCCGAGAACAAAAACATGTGGAGAGGTGAAGACCTTGCAAACGACGTATCAGCAATTTCGGCGTTGGCTCGCAGTATGTCTGACGATGCTGCTGCTGGTGACCGGCCTGGTTCCGGCGATGCCTGCGTCAGCCGCGGGAACCTGGACGATTACCAACCCGTCGTCCATCGTGGTGGACAGCTCCGAGACTAATGCCTTCGGTACTTTTGCCAATCCGGTTGAGGTCAAGAACAGAACGATTGACGGCATCGTCCTGACCAATACGGCCGCCTCCGGCAACACGGTCGCCGTGGCCGTAGACGGCACGCAGGTAATCTATAATCCTGCCCCTGCCTTTGTCGGACAGACGCTGACGCTCCCGCCGATCACGATTGATCGGAACGGCGCAGTGACCAAAGTGGAAGTATGGTTTGGCTCCGAAAAAGCCACCATGTACTACAAGCTGGAAAAACAGCAGACCGGGGCGACACTGCAGATCGTGCCTCCGTCTGATCTGATCCCGCCGGTCAATCCGAACCAGCCGGGCACCGGGAACAGTGCCAGTGATGCGCTTGTTACCCATTCCGGCAAACTGACCAATCTCAAGATCAAATACTCGGATCCCGGCAATCTGGACCCCAGCCCCGTACTGGAAGTGCAGGTGGACGGGAAAGCGGTTCAGACCATTACGGCTCCGACAGCGAAAAACGACGGCTCTGAGATTCCTGTCGGCACCATCGATCTGAAAAACGGGATCAACGTTATCAAGGTGGTGTCGGTCAACACCGGCTATGAAAGCCTGCAATATTACGATTACCGACCGCAGAACAGCCCGATTGTCCTGATCGATTACCCCAATCAGGGGACAAGCGTCACCAATCCGTTGCTGCATGCGGAAAACAAAATTACGCTGCGCGGGATTTACGGATCGGGTGTGACAGGCGCCAACCTGCGTCTGAAAATTACCACCAACAACGGGCAGACGATTGAGGATCTCAGTTCCACGACGCCGACCCTGAGCGGCACCAACACCTTTACGTTCTGGGACATCCCCCTGAAGCCGGGATTGAACGTCATCTCGTTCTATGAACGGGTGGGAAGCGTCACCAAGGAACACTTTCAATTCTACGTGCAGTACAACAACACGCCCTATATTGACAGCATCAGCGTAAATGACACGCCGCTCACGTCGGCTACCACGCTGATTACGGTGGCATCGACCAACCGTTTGACCCTGAATGTGGACGGTAAGGTGAAGAACGCCGAGAAAGTCATCGTGAAAAACGTGACCACCGGCGACGAAGTGGAGGCGAGGGTCACGTCCGGCGCATTCGCCGCCAACCTGCCGTCGCAGTTGGGTGAAAACCGGCTGGAGTTTACCGTTTACAACGACAACAAGAAAGTGGGCGTCATCAGCCGGACGATCCATGTGGTGTCCCGTTCCCAGGATACCGCCAACCAGTTCTATAACGTGACCATTCAAAAACAGGGAACACCGCCGACACCTGTGACCAATCTGGTGCAGGGCCAGGTGGCAACCCTGCCGGGAACCAACAGTCCCAACAGCGAAGCGTATCAAATCACTGGTACGGCTCTGCTGCAATTTGAAGAGACCGACAAACAAACGATCAAGCAGTTTAAACTGGAGTACAAAAACGAAAAAACCGGGGGAACGTTCTCGGTAGACAACATCTCGCCCTCTTCCCGGACGTACAAGGGCAACGGCTTTACCGAGTATGTCCTCACCGCGCCGATTGCAAGCGGCGGTGCTGATATCGGCATTTTGGATGACGGCGTCACCTACCGGGTAACCTTGAGCTACGAGTACACCACCACCGATCCGACCACGGGCCTGCAGACGGACTCCGGGTTCTTCCAGGTGAACGGGTACGACTACAGGTTTACCTATGTGGACGGTTCCAAACCGCGATTTGTCGAAGCGTACATCGACTCGACCTTGCTGTCCGAGTACACGGTCAACCCGGTGGGGAAATCCACCTTTACGGTAGACCTGAAGACGGTGAACATGGGCGGTACGCAGTCCAATTACACCGTAACGTACAACGGCAGCCCGATTAACTATACGCTCGACGCGCTTTCTGCAACGCAGTTCAGGTTTACCCTGTCCAACCTGCCGGCGGGTACCGGGGATCTGGAGATCAGGTATTCCGACGGCACGACGTCCCTGTCCGTCACGTACAAACTGAACATCCAGATTGCGCCGTATCTGCAGCTGACGTACATTGACGGTTCGGGGCAGGTCCGCAGCTTTGAGAGCGGGTATCAGATCAAGAGTGACGACGACTTCGTTTCGCTGAGCGGGAAGGTGTACAACTACGACCTGACGTCCAGCAACATCGAAGTCAAGCTGAACGGAACGACGCTTACTCCGACAGTGGGGTCCAACAACACCTTTACGATCAGCAAGGCATCCCTGCAGAACAACATCAAGTCCAAAGGCGAACACACGCTGGAAATCACGCTGACCACGCAGCCGTCCGTCAGCTTCACGTACAAGATCCTGTACATCACGTCCAAAGCACCGACGATTGAAGACGTCAAGCTGGAAATCAGCGAAAACGGCAAGGACAACGAACTGGTCAAACAGCCGACAGACACCGCTTACCGGACAGGCGCCAAGTTCCTGAGCCAGTTTACGTTTACGGTAAAAGACGCAGAGCACGTCTACATTGAGAAAAACGGCAGACGCATTGCCGATTTCCGCTACGAAAACGGCGACTGGGAACAAAAGGAAGACAACCAGGATTACAACGACACGCTGAGCCAGATTCCTTCCGGGCTGCGCCGGGAGTTCCAGGAGTACAACTTCGATGCTCAAACGAAGACGTCGTTTAGGGCCAGAATGCGCAGCAGCGACTACGGCGACCTGCTGGAGCAAATTCAGGATGAGATCACCAAAAGCGAGGAGCAGGAGCAAAAACTGGCGCTCTTCCCGCTTACCCTGAAGAAGAACGGCACCACCACCTACACGATCGTGGCCGAGGACGGCAACGGCGCGGTGGTTCGTTACGATGTGAAGATTGACCAGACCACCAACAGCTGGGAAGTCATCTCCCCGGTCAAAGCCAAGGAGAGCGACCCGTACATCATCGTCAATGCCAACAGCGTGCCGATCAAAATCTTTGCGGAAAATGCGACCAAGGTGATGTTCGGCAAAACGGAAGCGAAGGTAACCAACACCACGGAGCGGGATTTCGAGTACAATGAAGACCTGGGCAGACCAGTCCCGAAATCCTACTATGTGTTTACCGCTACCGTTGCGTTGAAAGCGGGCCTGAACAAGATCAAGTACACCGTTTATGTCGGCAACACGTCCTACAACGACGAGATTCAGATTTTCAATGCCAACTCGTCCGTAAACGGTGCCGAGTATCGCGAAGTATTGGGCAAGAAAACGTCGTTCAGTGTCTTTGACAAGAGCCTGGAGCTGAAGTTCCCTTCCGGAACCGTACTGGTGTCGCCGCCCAACAAACGGGAGGGCAAAGAAGTCACCAATCCGACCAAGGACATCTTTGTCGATGTGGAGCTGTACTTCGGCATTGCCGACCGGACGACCGGACAAGTGTCGATTCCGGACGATGACATGAAGTCCAAACTGGCGCTGAATGAAAACTTCAACTACGCCAGCCCGCTCTACTACATTGATGCCGGTGACAAAAACGCGCCGGGCGGACGCGATCCGTACTACACCGACGGGGACGAAATCGATACCTTCAAGGATCGCTACGAAGACAACCTGGTGCCGAGCAAACAAGGCACATTGACGATCAAGTACGATCAGTCGATTGTCAACGCGGCCAACAACATCCTGACCGTGTACTATCACAATGGGGATGAATGGCAAAACCTTGGCGGAGTCGTCAATACCAGCAAGAAAACCATAACGGTGCCGTTTGCCGGATTTGGGTACTACATGGTCATGAAGACCAGAGAGTCGTTTGACGACGTGGTCAATCACGATTTTGCGCGTGACGCGATGGAGACGCTGTACGCCAAAGGGATCATGCCCAACTACAGCGCCATCTCGTTTGGAGCCAACCGTGACATCACGCGCGGCGAGTTTGCCACCATGCTGGTGAAGGCGCTCGACCTGCCGATCAATGACGGTCCGTACGCCGACAGCCGCACGCCGTCTTCGCCGACGTTCAACGACGTGCGTCCGACACGGGACACGTGGGACTACCAGTACAAATACATTGAAACGGCAGCCCGCGCCGGCATCGTTCGCGGCAAGGAGCCGGGCTACTTCCGTCCGGACGATCCGCTGACCCGCGAAGAAGCGGCAATTATGATCGCCCGCGCGCTCAACCTGAAACTGGGCACGCCGGATGCGGCAAAAACGGCCCTGGCCAAGATGTTTACCGACGCCAAGGATGTCGGCTACTATGCGCAGCCTTCCGTACTGGCGGTGGCCAAAGCGAAGATCATGAATGGCGAACCGAACGATCCGACAGCCAAAAAGCCGACGTACCGCTTCCTGCCGAAGTCTTATCTGACCCGCGCAGAGATGGCGGTCATCACCATCCGCGTCATGGTCCAACTGAAAAAACTGCCGAAGCAGTAACAATGAAAGAAGCTGAAGAGGAATTTCCTCTTCAGCTTCTGTTTTTGTCGTCCAGATACTTGTCAAATCTCTCGCGCAGCAGGAACAGCTGCTTTTCCTGTTCCCACACCTTTTTGTCCAAAAAGGTCACGGTTTCGTTGGTTTGTTTGAACGCCGCGTGGAGATCGTGGACGTCCGCCTGCACCTCTTCCAAGCGGGCGTTGGTATGACCGACCATCTGGATGAGAGAGGCCGTCATCTCCTCCACGCTGATTAAGCGGCGCTCGTGTTTGTCCAAGCGCTCCTCGATCCGCTCAAACCGTTTGTCAATATGTTCAAAACGCTTGTCAATCTGTTCAAAACGTTTGTCAATCTGTTCAAAACGTTTGTCAATCTGTTCAAACCGATTGTCAATCTGTTCAAACCGATTGTCAATCTGTTCAAACCGATTGTCAATCTGTTCAAACCGTTTGTCGATCTGCTCAAAACGCTTGTCAATCTGTTCAAAACGTTTGTCAATTTGCTCAAACCGCCTGTCCACGTTCTGAAACCGCTTGTCGATCTCCCGAAACCCCTGCTCCATCCGCTCGGCAACAGCATCCAGCTTGTCAAACAGCTCGTCCAGCGTTTTCCCCACTGCGCTCCCCGCCTTTACGAATTGTTGGTTTCTTGCTTACCTCTCCATCCTAGACAATCTTAGTGCGGGACACAAGTTTTTCGATTCGGGTTATTCGTCTCCGCCAACGGCCTCCACCGGCACTTCCACGTACTCGCGATCCCCCAGCACAATGTCGGCCTGTCCGTTGGTCAAATTGGTCATCTGCTCCACAAAGGCATCCTGTTGGCCATCGGGAATCAGCAGGTGTACCGTCACCTTGTCCGTGTAGTCGGTGGCGGTGACCCGGTGCTGGCCGAGGCGCAGTTCGTTTTCCACCTTGCCCCACCAGTGATAGTCGACGGTAACCGATATCTGCTGGTGCAGGGTGTGGACGACGATGCCCGCAGCCTTTAGCGCCGTGACACAGCCGGCCGTGTAGGCGCGCACCAGGCCGCCCGCGCCCAGCTTGATCCCGCCGAAATAACGGGTGACTACGACCACGGTGTCCTTGAGGCCGTTCTTTTTGATGCACTCCAGGATCGGCTTGCCGGCTGTGCCGCTCGGTTCTCCGTCGTCGCTGGAGCGCTGAATCTGGTCGTTTTCGCCGATGACAAAGGCGGAACAGTTGTGCGTTGCGTCCCAGTGCTTCTTTTTAATCATGGCGATGAAGGCGGCAGCCTCTTCTTCCGTTGTGACGCGTTGGGCATATCCGATAAACCGGGAACGCTCGATGACAATTTCGTCTTCACCATACCCGGCGACTGTTTTGTACTGCTGCAGCATGTTACACATCACCTCAAGGGTTAGCATAGCACGTTCCGGTGCGCTGCGCGAATGGTGAAATTTTTTCGCCGCTCATTCGTACTAACACGGGACAGTTTTCATGTGCTAACAGGGAGAGCGGAGGTGTATACATGGTAAAGTATGAACGGTAGGAGGATAAACCTGGAAGTGCGAGATTCTTCGTGTACGAAACATTTAACTGTGATATAGTGAATCTTGGGACAAACCACCAAGTTTCCGTACTGTCGGAACCGACAAAAATGCGAAAAGGAGTGCAGAAACATGAACCTTCCATATTCGCCGAAGAAATGGCTGGCCATCTCGCTGGCTGCGCTTGTCGCCACCTCGATTGGCGCAGGGGCCATGGCCCAGTCTGCCAACGATGGGACCGCATCTCAGGCGACCAATCAGACACAAACCACTCCCTCGAACCAGAACAATCAAGCGGACACAGCCGCTAAACCTGTCGCGCAAGATGCCGCAGAGACACTGACGCTGGAAAAAGCGGTGGAACAGGCGCTGAAGACAAATCCCAAGCTGCAGCAGGCCCGCCTGGACGAAAAGAATGCAAGCGTCAACGCCGAGCTTACATACAGATCGGTAGCGGAGATCCCTTCCGAATTCGTCCGTTCGCTGGACGCCGCCAAGCAAAAATACGTGACCAGCGCGCAGGCGAAAATGACGGAAAAGCTGAACAAGCTGGCGGTACAGGCAACGGAGAACCAAATCAAGCTGGGAGCTCAACAACTGTATTACGCCCTGCTGCATGCACAAGCCGACCTGGATCTGAAGAAACAAAGCCTGGAGCGTGCCCAGACCCAGCTCAAGGTGGCCAAAGCCCATTTTGACGTTGGCACCAAGGCGAAGACGGACATCCTGCAGGCGGAAATGGGCGTAGCCGGTGCGCAGGCAGCGCTGGCGGCGGCGGAAAACAACGTGGAGATTGCCCGCATGAAGCTGAACGAATTCCTCGGGGTGGATTTGGACAAGAAATGGAAGCTGTCCAACGAAAACAAACAGGTGGCCGCCCCGTCGATGACGCTGCAACAGGCACAGGAAAAGGCGCTGCAGCAGCGTATCGAAATCACGCAAAAGCAGGAAGAGTTGAGTCTGGCCGAACTGAATGTGAAGCTGATTGAGGAGTATTCCGCCCTGTCCACGTACCCGGGCAAAATCGCCCGCTACAACGTGGAAAAGGCAAAGCTGGCGATCGAGGAACAAAAGCGCACCGTCTCCCGCGAAGTAGCAGAAGCCTACTACAGCCTGAATGCGGCGAAACTGAGCGTTGAATTCCAGAAAAAGGCCAAGGAAGCGGCGGCAGAGAGCTATCGCCTGACCAGCCTGCGCTATGAAAACGGCCTGGCGACCACGCTGGAAGTGATTCAGGCAGCAGAAGCGCTTGCTGATCAGGAGAACCAGTACGAACAGGCCGTGCAAAACTACAACCTGGCTGTCGTAAACTTCGAGACAGCTACAGGAAGGTAACGGAAGAACAGTAAATTTTCTTGGCAATTTGGAAAAAGATTCATGAGTGACAGTCCGTCCCGCCTGTCCTATAATACGAGGTGTGGCGGATGTCACTGCATACATAATACGTGAAAGAAACGGCCACAAAAAAATTAAAAAACTTTTTCGGAGGCACCGCAACTTTTTGAGGTCTGAGGCGTTTAATAGGATGTCACACGAAAAACGGGGAATTGTGTAAAAAAGATTCACGAAATCTAGCAACTGTGTTACACTAGGGATTGCCGCGTTTACACAATACTGAAAATACTAGAGATTTATGTGAGCAAGAATGTCAATGCAGTCCTGCGAAAGGAGGTGACACGCGCTTGCAGGATTCGGGCTTTAAAAAGAGAGATAGATCGAAAACAAATATTCCCCAAGAACAATTTGTTTATACCAGAGGAGGAGAACCCAAGGTTATGAAAAAGGTTGTTAACAGCGTACTGGCAAGTGCACTCGCACTTACTGTAGCACCGATGGCATTCGCTGCCGAGGAGACCACCAACACCGAAGCTCCTAAAATGGATAGCGATCTGCAGAAAGTAGTAGGACGCCTGGCAGCACTGAACCTGGTTTCCGGTTATGGCAACGGCGAATACGGTGTGGATCGTCCGATCAACCGTGCCGAGTTCGCTACCCTGATGGTTCGTCTGAAAAACATGTCGGAAGGTGCAAAACTGGCACAATACCAGTCCATCTTCACTGACGTAAAACCGAGCGACTGGTTCTCTGGCTATGTTAACCTGGCTTCCGGTCAAGAAATCGTAAAAGGTTACCCGGACAAAACCTTCCGTCCTGGCAACAACGTTACTTACGCAGAAGCTGTAACCATGATCGTTCGCGTTCTGGGTTACGAGCCGGCTGTTAAAGGCGTATGGCCGAACAACATGATCGCAGAAGCTGCGAAGCTGAACATTGCGAAAAACATCGCAGCTCCGAACAACGCGGCTACTCGCGGTGACATCTTCAAAATGATGGACAACGCGCTCCGCGTAAAACTGATGGAGCAAGTTGAGTTCGGTACTGACATTCGTTTTGAAGTGAAAGACGAAACCCTGCTGACCAAGTACCTGGACGTTGACGTATACGACATGCAATGGGCTCGCGACAGCAAAGGCGAACTGCCGCTCGTAACCAACGTACCGGTTATCGGTCTGGGTTCCCTGAAAGCCAACGAAATCATCCTGAGCGGCAAAGACGCCGGCATGGGCTCCAAAGGCACCACGTTCAAAGTGGCTGACGGCATCAACCCGAACGAGTTCGCTGGTCAACACGTACAAGTGTGGATCAAGGACGACAAGGAAAACACCGTTGTATGGATGGAAGGTTCCGAGGACGAAGACGTGGTTATGGACCGTCTGGGCACCTTCTACCTGAACGACAAGTCCAAGTTCAAAGTGGATGACATCAGCAAAACTTCCGATCTGAACGATCTGGAAATCGAACTGGACGGCAGCGGCAAAACCTATCGTTTCACCGAAGATACCAAAGTTACGTTCAACTTCCAACCGTACGACAGCAACGTAAAAGGTATCAAGGAAATCATCAAGGCAAACGATGGTTACACCTTCTCCGCCAAAGTTGTTCTGGATAAAGACAACAAAATCAGCTACATCCACGTAATCGACGACCAAACGCTGGACCAAAACAAAGAAGGTTACAAATACGGTTCCGAAGTTATCAAGAAAGTAGACGCTGACAAGAAAAAAATCGAGAACCTGGATGGCGGCAACTTCAACGCGCTGAAAGATCTGGAAGAAGGCGTAGACTTCCTGGTATTCCGCGACAACAAACCGGCGAAACTGGCCGACCTGAAAGAAATGGACGTGTACAGCGTTTACTACGCAAACGGCAACAAGAAAAAGCTGCTGGTATTCGCGAACAGCACTGTAGTTGAAGGTAAAGTGGAACGCGTAATTGTACGAAACGACGGCGACAACCGTCTGGAAATCGACGGTAAAACCTATCGTTTCCGTACGGGCTCCACTTACTCCGACAACGCCAACAAAGATGTGAAAGAGCTGGGCAAGGGCAACTGGGATCTGGTTCGCGACCTGCGTGGCGAAGAAGTTAAACTGTACCTGGATGCATCTGGCCGTATCCGCCATATCGAAACCAAGGACAGCGTAGACGATCGCCGCTTCAAAGCGATCCTGACTCGCAAAGCCGAGTACAGCAAAGGTAAATACGAATTCGGCATCATCAACGAGAAAGGCAAAGAGCTGGATATCACGATCGATCCGGAAGACGTTTACGATGCAGATGGCAAGTCGTACGAAAAAGATCCGGATAAAATCGAAAAAGACTTTATTCCGGATAAGAAAGACATCCTGCTGCTGGAAGTAACGCTGAATTCCAAAGGCGATGCAGAGAAAGTTAAAGTTCTCCCGATCAAGCTGAAACACCTGCAAGACAAAGCTTGGAATGACGCAGCTGACGAAGATGATGAAACCATCAAGGACAAAGACGGTCTCTATGTCGTTACTTCCGACACGGCCATCTTCGACATGACCGGCGAAATCACCGGTAAACGTTCCGAGCTGAAAAACCCGGGTGTAGTGAAGTTCTCCGACATCGCTGACAAGAATGACCTGGATGTATACTATGCTGTAGATGAAGAAGAAGAAGAAGTAGATGCAATCTTCGTTGTAGCTGGTAAAGGCCTGGGCAGCAAAACGATGTACGGTCTGGTTACCCAACTGGGCGGTCGCAGCGACAACGACGAGATCGAGGTTATTACCAAAGACGGCGAAACCGGCAAGGTAACGACCAAAACCTTCAAACTGGACAACGATTTCGAAGATCTGCTGGATAAAAACATCGACCGCGGCGACTTCATCGCGTTCCGCCTGAACTCCAGCGACGAAGTTATCGTGAAGGATGTTGTCGAAGTTGTTGACGGAGCCAAAGACTTTGATGTCGCAGACTTCTTTGGCGATGGCAAATACGCACCGGCAACTAAAGCTCAACTGGAAGAAGCAGATCTGGATGCTTTGACGGTTGCTCGCGTTGACAAGAAAGACGGCAGCAACAAGTTCTACTTCGAGTACAAAGAAAATGGCGAGAAGAAAAAAGCTACCTTCACGCTGAACTCCAAAACTGCCTTCATCAACGCGTATGACATGGAAGAAGGCGACGGCATCGACGAAGGCGACTACGTAATCCTCGTAGAAACCAACGACGATGGTAACATCTGGGACTACGTCATCAAAGTATCTTCCGTAGATGACGCGAAGAGAGACTACGATGACGATGAACTCGAAGAATTCACCACCAACTTCTTCAAACAGTTCGCTGGCGGCAAAGTTGGCGACGATGAAGATGATGATGATAATGAAATGCCGGCTGACCTGCTTGACGAAGAATCTGTAGAAGTGGTTGTAACAGATGTACTCCCTGGCGTCCTGTCTTCGTACAAAGTTTCCGGTACTGCTGCACCAGGCGCAACTGTGAAGGTGAAAGTTGGTACTCGTGAAGGCCAGGCAACTGCAGACGACAACGGTGACTTCGAAGTAACCGTTCTGGGCAAAGTGGGCGAGACTGAAGTAGTTATCACCTCGACCAAAGACGGTAAATCCGAAGAGTACACCCATAAAATCTCCAAGTAAGTCGGGTCTACTCATCTAGGTTTGATTGAGGGCATGGAATGAACAGGGGCAGAGGGAATCCCCTCTGCTCCCTGATTCAATGCCTCGTAATCGTAACAGATGCTCAGTTAATAAGGAGAAACACATACATCACGATTGCCAGCCTAGAAGTGTCTCTCCATCTATGATAAACAGATAAACAGATAAACAGACAGAAAAGACAAAATTCCTATCTAGATCTGGAGGGGTAGTACGTGAACAAAAAGCTTGTGCTTTCTGTACTCTCGACAGCTGTTGTAGCAAGCATGGCTGCTTCCGCTATGGCGAAGCCGGACGCTGGCTTTTACGTTGGCGGCCAAGTAGATAAATACTATAACATCGATGCTTTCTTTAATCACTTTGACGAGGCGCTTGACGAAATTGTGGATAATCTGGACAGCACCACCTATGTTGACGCTGATGGTAATGCTGCTTCGTTCCAGGACATCCTGACGGCAAACGGCGATCTGAGCAAAGTGATGGAACCGGCTCGTCTGGATCACTTTGAAAAGAATCCGTACGCTATCGTAGACGGTACTGGTTCCTACAATCCTGAAGAGGATGAAGACCTGCTGCCGCCGGTAGATGGTGGCGAGCTGAAAGTTGAGAGCGTAACTGCAATTACCAAAACTGAACTGAAAGTAACTTTCAATCACGCTATCGACGCAGCAGCTGCTGAAAACTTCAAAATTCCTGGCCTGAATGTTGAATCTGCGAGCCTGGATGAAACTAAAAAGGTAGTAACCCTGAAAGTTTCTGGTGCAGAAGCTCACAAAACCTACGAGTTGACTGCTACAGGCCTCAAGGTAAATGGCACTACAATTGCCGACATCAAGAAAACTTTTGAAATGCCGGATGCTACTGAGCTGTTCAAACTCAGCGTAAAAGCAGCCGACCCGGTATTGAAAGCAGACGGAGCATCCAAAACTTTGGTAACCTTTGAAGTGAAAGATGCTGCTGGCAATCCGATTACTGCTGGCGATATCGAGGTTGCATTCTCCACCACTTACGGTTCTTTTGCTGAAAAACGTGTGACCGTACAAAACGGTGTCGCAACGGTTCTGTTGACTTCCGAGTTCTTGACTTCGGATGTAAATGCTAATATCATTGCTCAAATTGTAGAGGCTGCTGACAAAGATCTGATTGGTTTGAAAGCTGAAACCACTGTAGTATTCAGCCCGAATCCTGATGATGTGGTCATTGGCGAAAAGCCGGTGATTGCTAGTGCGGGTGCCAGCCAGGCTGATCGTGTAGTTGTATACTTCAACAAAGATATCGATCTGAAATACTTCATTGATGAAAAGGGTAAACTCAAAGACGATATTAAGTTCGAAGTATACGGAAACGTACCGAACAGCGGCGATGTATCTGCGCTCACTCCGCTGAAAGTAGCAGGGGTGCTGCCAGTAGCAGGCAACAGCAAGGGTCTCACTTTGGTACTGGATAAGAGTGAGTTCCTGACCGATAACGCTAACGTGTTTGTTAAATTTGTTGACAGCACTAATGGTGTAAGCCAAGAAAGCAAGGCGTCGCTCTTCAAGCTGACTGATGCACGTCAGCCTGCAATGCTCAGCGTACAAGTTCAAGACCTGAGAACGCTGAAGGTAACGTTCTCTGAAGCGCTTGATGAGAATAGCGTAAAAACATATGGTAACTGGTCCATTGATGGTGTGAAACTCAACAACACTGACTACGAGATCAGCGTTGGCGACTTCATTCCGAATGCTCAGGGTGGAGAAGATACTCGCCATGTAGTCACCATTAAGAAGAAAACTGGCTACTTTGGTGCCGGTACGCATTCTCTCCAAGCTGCAAAAATTGGTGACTGGGCGGCCAAGAGCGATAGTAATAATATCGCAAACACGCAAACCCTTGATTTCAACATTCCTGTTGATGAAACTGTTCCGACCGCAACGGTTGAAGTCCAATCTCCTGAGCAATGGCTGGTTGACTTCAACGTAGCAGTTGATGAGGATGCTGCTTCTGCAGCAAACACGTTCGAACTGCAGGTTTACAACGAAGACAGTAAAGAGTGGGATACTATAACTGATCCTGCGCTGAAAGTAACCAAAGTCGATGATGACAAGTTCCTCATCGAAACCAAAAAAGACTGGACAAAAGTTCACAACACTTCTACCAGCGGTAAGAACTACTTCAACTTCAAATATCGTTTGCATGTAGCAGCAAGTTCCTTTACCAATGCTGGCAACGGCAAACAAAATGCAGAGTTGAACCTGCTGCTGGAAGGTAAAATGCTGAAACCTGATGTGGTATCTCCTGAGATCAAGGACATCGTAGAAGTAACAGCAGGCACGGAATTTAAAGCGATTATGAGCGAGCCGGTAAAATTGATTGATTCCGATGAGGATGAGACCTTGGCTGAGAATCAATCTGCGCTGCCTGAGCCGAAAGCAGAATTTATTGCTGCTGATAATAGCGAAACCATTCCTGCAACGGTTGTTGGTTACGCAGATGCTTATGACCAAGAGATTATCATTACTCCAGCGAAGCAACTGAAAGCCGGCGAATGGACGCTTGTTCTGCGCTCTATCTCTGATGACATCGGAAACACAGCAGCTTCCTTGACCAAAACATTCACTGTTGCTGGAGAACCGGATCAAGCTGAAGAGTTTAAAGTTTTGTGGGCATTTGCTGATGTTGACGCTGACCTTGTAGTGGAAGATGTAGATAGTGATGGTGATGGTGATAACGAGAATGACTACATCTTCCTGACATTTAGCGCACCGTTCAGCACGACTGGCGACTTTAAGAACGTGCTGAAAACTGCCAACTACACCCTGGATGGTAAAGACCTGCCAGTTGGTTCTCAAGTTGTTGCTAACATCGAAGGTTACAATGGAACCAATGCGATTACCATCATCTTGCCGGATGGTACACTGAAAGGTAAGAATGCACCGCACGTGCTGAACATTTCTAAGTACCTCGAAAGTGCCAAAGGTACGAAGATTTCCGGCGCTCTTCAGTTGAAGCTTGCTTATAATATTGACAACGGTTCGTTGATTCCTAACAACGCACCGGAAGCTAAAACTGGCCTCGACCAAACAGTAGTTGTAGGTGCTCCGGCCATCGTACTGGCTGCTGGTGATCTCGCAACTGATGCGGATGGAGATACGCTGACCTTGGCGAATCCTGAATCTGACGATACAGCAGTAGCAACAGTGGCATTGAACGGAAACGGTGAACTGGAAATTACCCCGGTATCTGCAGGTACGGCTAACATCTCTGTTGAGGTGACAGATGGAACGGATACAATTACGGTAACGTTCGCTGTGACCGTTAACGCAGCAAACAACGCACCAACAGTTGCTAACCCGATTGCTGACCAAACCGCAACTGTAGGTGGTGGGGATGTCACTGTAGACGCATCCAGCACGTTTGCAGATGCAGATGGAGATACGCTGACTCTGACTGCAGATTCTGACGATGCAAACGTAGCAACCGTTACGGTTAATGGTACTGACATTGTGATTACGCCTGTATCTGCAGGTACGACAACCATCACAGTAACGGCCGATGACGGTAAAGGTGGAACTGTATCTACCACCTTTGACGTAACTGTTAGCTAATCGAGTTTGATATACTTCTTTTATTCATCCGAGTAAAAGAAGCGAGAAAGCCCCGTGTGGCTCAGTAGAGTCCACCGGGGCTTTTCTCTTATCCTTATTGCTATTGCCATGCTTCTACAATACTCCATACCCCCGTCACGATTAAAAATATCTTTCCTCCCACTAAAATACGAAATGTTTCGTTTATCTTGTCCACCGGATCTTTATGGAATCCAGTATCATCAATTGACCACTTGAATAGGGTAACGTGTGTCAATGTCGGACTCATTAAGTTGCAGTACCTGGGCAACCAGGCTCCGCAAATACATCGGCAGCAGACGCACTTCTCGCTGTGTCTGTGAGCTGGGGAAAAAACAATCGGCCACCCCAAGGTAGGGCAGCCTTCTTGAACTTCTTATACATGGGCAGGTTCGGGCGTTTGCTGATGAAGTGGGGGAGGAACCAACCATCCCTTTTCCTTGTTAATGCGCAGCAGGCGGGCGCCGTATGCGGCTTTCGTCGTATGGAATTGACCAAACATCATCGCGATATCTTCACGAATTGCCTGCCCGATAATTTGGCTGCAAGATACCAACCCGGCAGCCAAGTCCAACGATACACGAGCGGCAATTTCCGGATCGTTGAACCGTGCTCCCACCGGGATGCTTTCCAACGTAGCAGTTGGCCGTTCTGGTGGAGCGGGTGGCAGCCCAATTCCGTTGACCTTGAGCAGCTCTTCAATCTGCTCGATCTCCTGCTTCATATTTTTCGTCAGGTCTTCAAGAAATGTTCGCAAATCCTTGTCGCCCGTATGGTTGATGAACGTTTGATAACCAGCCAACATCCCTTTGGTTACGGTAAGGTAACTCCAAACACCAAAGACTTCCCCATAGTGCATTGGCTCGTTCTGTGGATTTCCGCTTAAAATACCCATAACCGTCCTCCCAGCATTGATTTGCGTTGTAACATTCAAATGGGTTCTCCTGACAACATAGGTAACCCACTGTTATTGTTACCGGGAGTTTGAGGTTTATCATGGAAATGTTTGGCGGATTTGCCTATCGTGTATGATGTTACGCAGAGGTTGTTCGGCGCCGCACGATCCAGCCTGTGACAAGCAGCAGCAGGGCAACTACATCATATGAAAGATCGAACAGGAATTGTTGCGCCCCTGGCTTGACGTGGTGAAGCTGCAAGAGGTGGTGATTTACGATACCCTCCAGCTGTCACCGCCGGGATATAATTGACCCAGGTTCGCCGGAAAGAAAATGACCCACCCATAGCGAATATATCCCCTTCGTAATTAACGGCCAAGTTAATCTTCGGAGGGAGACACATGCTAAGGAGTGGGATAGTGATATCGTTACATACCATGAGGGCAGAAGGCAAGAGTATTCGTGAAATTGCCCGTCTAACGGGGCATTCTCGAAATACAGTTCGCCGATATCTCCGGGGTGAATTCTCCCCCGAAAAGGGAACCCGTAAATCTCGTGGTTCCAAGCTTGATCCGTATAAACCGTTCCTGCAGGAACGTCTTCAAGAAGGTATCTATAACTGCGAGGTTTTATTCGATCTTCTACGAGAAAAGGGGTATACCGGGGGACGTACCATCTTGAAAGACTATGTGAAGGACTTCCGTCCTCCCAAACAAGTTCCCGCTGTTCTTCGTTACGAGACGAAACCTGGTGAATATGCACAGGTCGACTGGGGACTGTGTGATTACGTAGATTTGGACGGTACAGTCCGAAAAGTGCCGGTATTTGTCATGGTATTGGGGTACTCTCGTTCCACCTATATAGAGTTCACTAAGCGTTGTGACATTCACAGCTTTCTTCGTTGCTTGATTCATGCTTTTGAATATTTTGGGGGCATCCCAAAGGTAATGCTGACCGACCAGATGAAAACCGTCGTACTGGGCATGGGAGATGATCGAAAACCTCGCTGGCATCCGCTTTTTGCCGACTTTGCTGCAGCGATTGGGCTTGTTCCAAAAGTATGCAAAGTTCGACGCCCCGAAACAAAGGGAAAAGTGGAACGAGGCGTTCAATACGTAAAAAACAACTTTCTTCCTGGCAAACGCTTCGTTGATTTACAGGATCTCAATCAACAAGCCCTACACTGGTGCGAGCGGATTAACCGCCGTATTCATGGAACAACCGGCGAACGTCCCATCGACCGACTCCGTGAGGAAAATCTGTCGCCTATCCCTTCAGCTGAACGATGGGAAAAATACTTGCATGAACCGAGACAGGTCAGCCGAGACGGATTTGTTAGCTACGATGGTGTACGATATGGGGTTCCATGGAGGTACAGTGGACGTGAGGGTACCGTGCGAGAAGTGAATGGGTGGGTGGAAATCTGGGCCGACGGCACATGTATTGCTCGACACCAAAAGGTCTATCGATCCCGTGCAACTGTTTTTTGTGAAAACCAGTATGCAGGTCTTACGACTGCTCAAGGATATGCCTATCCACGTCCGCAAGCCCGACAGATTTCATCGCAGCAAGTGGAAGTGCGTTCGCTGGATGTCTATGAGCAGCTGACGGGGGTGGGAGCATGATTGAACTGGAACAGGCACGGCTACGTCTTGAGGAACTTGGGCTTCAGCAAGCGGCTCTCCTCTTGGATGCCCATTTGGAAGCGGCAAGTCATGGACAGCCCACCTATCTGTCCTTTCTCAACATGCTTCTAGATGCAGAGATAGCGGAACGTCAAAAACGGAATATGGAGGTACGCACCAAACTCGCACACTTGCCTTACCGAAAAACGCTGGAGGAGTTCGATTTTGCTTTCCAACCCAGCATTGACGAACGGTTGATTCGAGAGCTGGCCACGATGACTTTTGTAACCCGACACGAGAATGTCTTGTTCTTAGGGCCTCCCGGAGTAGGAAAAAGTCATCTGGCGGTGGCGTTGGCTGTAGAAGCCATCTCGCAAGGGATATCCGTTTACTTTGTCAGTCTCTCGCAACTCATCGAAGATCTGCGAAAAGCTTACACGGAAAACAGGCTGGATAAACGCCTACGCATCTATATTCGACCAAAGCTCCTGATTATTGACGAAATTGGTTACTTACCGTTTGACAGTTTGGCAGCTAACCTCTTTTTCCAGGTAGTAAGTGCAAGATACGAGAGAGGGAGTATTCTGTTGACCAGCAACAAGAGTTTCGGTGAATGGGGGGAACTGATGGGCGATCCGATACTTGCTACGGCTATCCTGGATCGGCTCTTACACCATTCCCACATCGTCAATATTAGGGGGAATAGTTACCGACTTCGTGAGAAGATGAGGACTGGAGCCTACGGCTCCCCCTCTACCACCTAACCAACAAAAAATCGCCGGGTGGGTCAATTCTAAACCGGCGATGGTGGGTCAAAATAAAGTCGGCGTTGACACCAGCAAATTAAATGAGCCGGCACCCAGTAAAAAGCTGCCCCAGAATGTACGTGGCGAGTCTTGGGGATTCCCTTTCCATAACAGGATGCCTGCCACAAAGATGATCAAGGTCACGAATAAATGAAAAACGCCGTCGCTGATGATTTGGTGTACGCGATCCGTATGCATGTTTACACTGTGCCACTGCAGGATTTGATGAAAGACAATGCCATCCAGCATTCCAATCATACCGACACCAAACAAAAACGCTCCCATTGTTGTTGTCTTCACGTTTTGCTGCCCACCTCCTTTTCCTTCACTAGCATTATGGCCAGTTCAAGGTAAAAAAAGCCCTGCTTTGTCTACAAACGGGAACCACTCGGCAATTCGAGTGGTTTTTTTATGCCTAACTTTACCTATTCGGGTAGAGGAGAGTGTTCATGAACATCGACTGCCTCACATCTGCATGGTCAGTCTCTAATTAAAACTTTACAGAAAGGGAGCAGAGAACATGGGAAGACAAGTGATGAATCTGGTGTTGCTATTTGTTCTGGGTCTTACCGTACTGATTTCACCTGGAGCCACAATGGCCAATTCACCCCCGGCAACTGCCCGTGAAAAACCGCCAGGTATGGGTGATGAGCAACGAGACATTGTACGGGCGGCGACTGACACTCCGTCAGGTAACAAGACGAGTGAGCCGTTCACCTCAGATGGTATCGTGTCTTCTTCTGGCGCTTCGCGCAATTTCACGTACACGTATAATGCCAGAAACCAACTGCAGTACCTGTACGAAAACGGTGTATTGAAAATTGAATTCATCTATGACAACAACGGCAACCTGATCCGGAAAAAAGTATATGAAAACTGACAGTAATAAGGAGGTAGCAATGAGTGTGAAAAAATGGATGCGCAGGTTCATCTCTTCTGTTCTTGCCATATCCCTGCTGGTGCCTTCTGTTACATTTGCCAGGGTGGATGAACGTTTATCTGCGACACCCGTATCTGACGACAGCAACGAACAACCAGCAGACACAAAAGCATGGTTGTCTGCATACAAAGAAGTCTTACAGGCTGCGATAGAGCTGCAACAAAAAAAATCGGACGAAATCCCTTCCTTTACAAAAGATGAAGTGATGGCGATGACATGGGATTCGTTGCCGGCAGATGTCGTCTGGGGCATGTATCAATCGTTTGATCGGAAAACCTTGCAGATTGCTGCCTATTTTTATCCGCTGTTGGACCGCTTCTTGTCCCAGGACGAAAAAGTGGAAAAATACCAGTGGACGGACGAGGCGGTCATGTCCGAAATGGGTCGACTTGGCCAGATACAGTACACATTGCTCAAACAGGCGCTGCCAGTCATCGAGCAGCATTACCAGCGCTGGAAGGAAACCAAGGGAAACAAGGCAAAAGCGCCGCTTTCGTCTCTCGCCGATTCAGGTCTCACTTCCAGCCCGCCAGATGAAGAGTACGAACCTGAAGGGCTAACCTACCGGTATAAGCGCAATACCGAGAACCTTGTCGATGAACTGTACCGCACAGCCAATATTAAAGAGACGGATGTGCATCTGGAAGGAAAACACGGGATGGATCTCAAGCTGGAACGGCAGTATTCCTCTCTGGATGCGATGTTAGGGCGGATTTACTACAAGAGCAAGTGGGGTGAAAACATATGGGTAGGGAATGGAGGATACCACGAAAAGTATCACCTGCCTGTGGGATGGAAATGGAATATCCCCATGATTGAGGAGATCGACAGAGAGAACATCCGCTGCACCTACGATGAAGATTTATCCAAGTATTTTTGCAACCGTACTAATGAAAAGGATAGTAAGCGTTATGTGTTTACGCTGGACGACGGCACAGTGCTTGAGTCTAAATCCAAAGAAGGAGACTGGGTAAACTATCCCTATCTCGGCGCCTCTATGGAGTACAAAAGGTGGGAAATCAATGGCGTGGAACACATTGCCTGGTTGAGGTACAACGGCTACTTGTACAATTTTTCCATAGAGAAGTCATACAATAGTGATGGTGATACGTATGTGGTCACCAAAACCAATGCGTATGGAGATGAAATCGTCTACCGCATTCCGGAAAAGAAGGATAAGCCGATTGAAATCATCGACAGCGTCGGTCGCTGCATCGTCATGGACAAACACATTGGCAACTTGGTTAGCGATCTCAAGGTGTATGCCGATGCGTCCAAAAGCCGCCTGTTGAAGCATATAAAGTACAACTGGAATGAGACCCCTAGCAGGGTCATTGAACATGACGTCAATGGCAATGGCAGCAAGATAATCGCGGAGTATACCTATCACGATTCGGGGGTATTCGGCGAGGCAGAGTTTAACCTGAAACCCGGGTATTCCTTTCCGGCGAACATTCCACTGGACTACAACGGAATGGAGTCGACGGTCTACACCACCGATGACTACCAGAGACGCGGCACCACAAAGTACAATTTGCTGCGTGAGGTGTCGTACCCGGTGGAAGGCCTGCAGATTACCTATACGTACAGCCCGTATCAGCCGGACGAACCTGATTTTCTCAGCCGCGGCGTGGTCAGGTTGTACCACGATGACGAAAAGCTGACCTATACGTCGTATCATCCGGTGACAGCAGTTGACATTCGCTTTGCCAAGACGCCCCACCCGGAGCGTCAGAAGCAGGGATGGTACTCGCATACAATTTACTATCCGCTGACGAATAAGGAAATCTGGAAGTCGTCCAAGGATTTGTCTGTCCGGCTGAAAAATCAGACCCTGCGGGAAGGGGCGATCGTCAAAACGCAAATTGTACAGTACGGGAGCCCGAACCAGGAAAAAGTCTTCACACCCAATCCGGACAAAACATTTTTGCCGCAATCAGTCAAGACGTACATCGGCACTGGAGCGGATACAGACACCATTCTTCTTCCTCTGACGTTAACGGAAGGTGACAAAGAATACCGCTACCATCCCGTCAGCTATGTAAGTTATCTGTACAGCGGCCGAGAGACGAAGCCACGGTACGAGTACCGCTTTTTGGGGCGTCCCGCTTCGTTTACCGACGATGCGGATGTGTACCAATTTCTGTTGGCACCCGACGTCAATCGTTTGGGCAGTGTTGCAAGCAGGCTGGGCAAGTACGCCCAGGTCACAGCGTACAGCTACAACAGTTACGGTGATTTGACCAAATTGGTGGACCCGCAAGGCAACGAAACGACGTGGAACTACACATCGACGACCTATTACCTGCGGTTGCTAACGAAGATGAAGCGGACAGCAGCCGGAAATCCCAATCATTTTCACGAGGAAACGTATACCTATAATGCTGACAAATTGCTGGAAACGGAGCACATCGTCGATTCGTATCCGGATGGAACGACGACGAAACGGGAAGAAATTGGCCGCGTGTACAAGTACAACAGCCAGAAGCTGGTTTCCACTATAGTGGAAGCGACGAAAGGATCGGATGAGAAATTTTTTGATAAAAAAATTGAATCCTACGACCGCTATGGCTTGTATCCGACGGTCATCAAGCTGGAAGTGGAGACGTCTCCGGAAACGGAGGAGACCCTTACGTACCAGTTTGACTACGACGAATTGGGCAGGGTGGTAAAACGAATCTACCCCGATCAAAGCCAGGCTATGTATCAATACGATTTGCTTGGACGGCTTACCATTGAACTATTTGCGAATGAGGGCCAGTTCCGGACGATTTTCTACGACTATGATGACACACAGCGCAAAGTGACGATGACGCTGCCGGACGGCACGGAGGAATTTACTCATTTCACGCCATTTGGCGAGGTGGAATACAAGGGACAGCGGGGGACCAATGGAGAAGTAAGACTGCTTCTGTACAACACGTACACCTCGGACGGCCGGTTGGAATCCAGTGCTCCGTATGCCGACGACAGCCGGGCAACAAGTTACTTCTATAATGAAGACGGCAGTCTGCTGGGCAAGCAAGATCCCAAAGGGTACACCATGTACTACCGCGCCAATGCCTATCGCGACAAAGACAGCTATTTGCCGGTCGAGACTGTTCGGAGCGTTGAGTCCAATGGCCTCACCGTCACGCACTTTGCCAACCGGCACGGCCAACTGCAAGAGGAAATTCGCGAGACTGGTGACGCGGCACAACGACTGGCGATACGTTACGAGTACAATCCCTTTGATCAAATGACGCGAAAAACGGAACGTGACCAGACGGGCAAGACACGCTCCTGGACCTATCATTACAACATAAACGGCAACCTGGTACGTCTCGTTGATCCGGAACAAAATGTCTACGGATACAGCTATGATGCCTACGGCAACCTGGTATCCGTACAGGAGAATAATACGCTGACGACAGAGTATCACTACAATCCGCTGTCCTGGAAGATCAGCGAAAAAGATGTACCGTCCGGGGCGACAGAATCGTTTCACTACTATCCGAACGGAAAGACGCGCATCTTTACCGATAAGGCAGGAAACCGCCATGAGTATGCGTATACGCCGTTTTATGAGGTGTCCAGCATCACGACAAAAGATGCAGCGGGTGTTGTGAAAAACAAGGAAACCTGGGAGTATTACCCGAATACTTCACTCGTG
The DNA here is from genome assembly GCF_020923495.1 of Brevibacillus sedimenti. Taxonomy (GTDB): domain Bacteria; phylum Bacillota; class Bacilli; order Brevibacillales; family Brevibacillaceae; genus Brevibacillus; species Brevibacillus aydinogluensis. The sequence continues at coordinate 823,171 of NZ_CP064048.1, read as the reverse complement.
AAGAAAGAGACCAACAGCAATGGTCCCGACACCCGTCCGACCAGCAGCAATTATCGGGAGGTCCAGTACAGCTACGATCCGTTCCATCGGTTGAATCGCCAGACGGTATTTGACCGTGTCTATCAGATTCGCTATACAGACCATGACGATTTGATGGACCAACTGGTGTATCCGGATAACACGGTGGTATCGTATCGCTACGACGATGCGGAGCGCCTGCTGGAAGTATCCAGCAATGTGACGGGGACAATCCGCTATGCGTATCATACGACAAACACGGGAGAAACGTATACGCTCACGTACCCGAACGGCCTGGAGATGGAGCGGAAGCTGGATTCTTTTGGTCAGGTGAAGGAGCTGACGCACAGGAAGCGTACTACGCCGATCTGGACGGAGACGAATCAGTATTCGTTTGGAAACGTGGTCTCCATCACCCGCAATGGAACGACGTTTGCCTATGAGTATGACAAGATTGACCGTCTGACAAAAGAAACACTGCCGAGTGGCACGAATCGTTATGCGTATGACACCCGTGGGAACAGGAAATCCTTTGAGGGCGTCTTGCCGATCGACACCGACACGGTGACGTACACCTTTGACGAGCGGAACCGCCTGCGCAGCTATGCCAATGAACGGACAGGTGATGAGGGAAGCTACACCTACTACGGGAACGGACTACGTGCGACAAAGGAAGAGAACGGCAACCAGACGAAGTACGTCTACCTGAACGGAAACGTCATCGAAGAGCTGGACAACGCCGGAAACGTGAAGGCCCGCAACATCTGGGGAACGAACTGCTGTTCCGCAAAGATGTGGGGGCAAACAAACAAGGGTACTATCTGTACAACAGCCACGGCGATGTTGTATCCATCACGGACAGCAGCGGTACAGAGCTAAACCGGTACGACTACGATTCGTGGGGCAACCTTGTTGCGCAAACGGAAACCATGTCCAACCCGTTCAAGTACAGCGGTGAGATCTTCGACGAAAAAAAAGGTTACTACTACCTGCGTGCACGCTACTACGACCCGAAAATCGGACGGTTTATCTCGGAGGATACGTATAAGGGGCAAGTGGATAATCCGCTGAGCCTCAACCGGTATACGTATGTGCATAATAATCCGTTGAGGTTTGTTGATCCGAGTGGGCATTGGAATCAAGCGATTGGGGCTAACTGGGTTATCAATGAAGCCAAAAATAAATGGACATTAGCACAAACCGAAGGAGAAAAAAGGTATTGGCAAAATTACGCTAATGACATAAGAGCAAAAATGATCAAAGCAGGATATTCCCAGTCAGATATAATGCAATCCACAGATGCTATGATTCCAGATTCGGAAGTAATGAAAATGGCACGAGAATCTGCTCCAGGGCTTACGTTAATTGCAGATTTTAATAAAGCATTATGGGATTACCCAGGAGAAGCAGCTGCAGTAAAAGGTGCGTTCTTTGTCGGTAGTCTATTTAATAAGGGGAAAGGCTTTAGTAAGTTAGAGGAAGGATTAAACTTTACTGGTACAGCTGCAAAACACATGAATGAAGCAGGTAGGTTTATACCTGTTCAAATCCAACAGTCAGTTATTAAATACGGAAAAGGATTTCCTGACCCTAGAGGTACAAATGCTACAATGTATTATGATGTAATGTATAAAAACGGGAAGAAGTACAATGTTGAGGTACTGTATGATGCGGAAACGAATACTGTATTCCACTTCAAGTATACTGACAGAGAAATAAGGAACGGTAATTTTGTCTTGCCTGCTACAAAGTAATCCTTGTAAAATGAGGTGGGGAAATTGAAGGAGCGTACTCCTAGAGAACGGTTATATTGGTTAATTAACCTTTATCTCAAAAAGCAAATTGAACCAGATAGGTTTTGCAATGAGTTTCATATAACTTTTGACCATGATGCTGACCCCAGTGAATTTTCAGTATTGGAAAATAAGGAGTTTAGTGAATTAGCTGAAATGGCGGCTAGATTTTCTCCTCTTGAAGAAGATCTAAAGTTGTACCCAAATGTTTACTACAGTGAAAGAGATATTGAGGACAAGATAATTCATATTGTTCAAGCCTTAAATTTCAAAGTATAACCTACTATTGACCCCAAACGAGTTGCTGATGCTTGTTTGGGGTTTCTTTTTTCTCTTGTTGTTACTGAGTGGCAATTGAAATAGCTCCCAGTGTCGAATGAGTCCATATAATTGCGTAAAAACGGAGTCCTTATAAAATTAGAAGAGCCATTACAAAAACTGTCGGCTTGATTGAAGTTGATAAGAACACATTCACCTTTGACGAGCAGAACCGCCTGCGCAGCTATGCCAATGAACGGACAGGCGATGAGGGTAGCTACACCTACTACGGGAACGGACTGCGTGCGACAAAGGCAGAGAACGGGAACCAGACAAAGTACGTCTACCTGAACGGAAACGTCATCGAAGAGCTGGACAACGCCGGAAACGTGAAGGCCCGCAACATCTGGGGGAACGAACTGTTGTTCCGCAAAGATGTGGGGGCAAACAAACAAGGGTACTATCTGTACAACAGCCACGGCGATGTCGTATCGATCACGGACAGCAGCGGTGTGGAGCTAAACCGGTACGACTACGATTCGTGGGGCAACCTTGTTGCGCAAACGGAAACCATGTCCAACCCGTTCAAGTACAGCGGTGAGATCTTCGACGAAAAAACCGGTTACTACTACCTGCGTGCCCGCTACTACGACCCGAAAATCGGACGGTTTATCTCGGAGGATACGTATAAGGGGCAAGTGGATAATCCGCTGAGCCTCAACCGGTATACGTATGTGCATAATAATCCGTTGAGGTTTGTTGATCGGAGCGGGAACGCTGTGGAAGCAGGAACTGGAGGAGTCGGCGGCTTTTCATCACGAGAAGAAGAGTACCTGCATTGGGGAAGGATTGCTGCAAAGAAGGCATACGAAGAAGGGATAGAACCAGAGGATGCAGTAAGAAAATATGTACCAACGCAGTATCAGGAGGAAGTTCTTCCGACGGCTATCGTCACATTTAACAATACGGTTGGCATGAATCATGGGGATGTTCTCGATTTGGGATTTGCAGTTCCTGCCACCGGTGCAATAGCTGGGACGTTGAAAAATACATCTAAGGGGATGCCACCTATCGTTCAGTCTCGAATCAATATAACTAACGATGGATGGAAGCATATTGTAGACAGACATTTTTCAAATAAGAATGCTTCAACGTTCACAATTTCTCAGGACGAACTCCGTTCACTATTATCCAGTAAAGATATAGTAAAATCTCCTGTCGTAAGGAGTATTGATAGCGCAGACGGGGTGAGATACGTAAGAGTGGTCACTTTAGATAAGCCAATTGGCCTTGATAAGTTTAATGGGTTCAAGCCTACATCTACAATGACAATTTTAACTGACAGGCATGGTAATTTGGTTACAGCATTCCCCGGTTTACTAAAATCGATAAAGAAATGAGGGTGAAACATGAAACTAATAGGGAGCAGAGTGGAACAAGAAATAAGAGAGCAATTAAAAAAATCTAATCAATCACTATTTAAGAGTGAAGAGAAACGAAGACTACTTGAAGTGATTAGAAGTTCATATCCGGACATGCGTACAGCTTATATCGTTCATTGGATACCTGAGCAGGGTGAGGACATTTATAAGATTCTCATTAACGATAGTATTATCGCAGAAATTGAATTAGGACGCTTTAACGCTGAAATTGAACCAATTGTTGTAACTAAAACGATTTCACAATATTTACAAGGACTCAGTAAACGACATCAAATTACATTAGCGGTTGCTCTTGATTTAGCAAGACAAGACTTGAAGAATATGGACTGACATTGAATAAGTTACTGGATTTGCTTAAAGCCTTTTAAAGAGTTTTTTAAAAAACATGATTATGTTACTTGATTAATTTGAAAAGGCTTGTTCCTACTTAAACGATAAGGAGGAATGAGCCTTTTTCATGCCCAAAAATTAAAACAAGGGTACTATCTGTACAACAGCCACGGCGATGTTGTATCCATCACGGACAGCAGCGGTACAGAGCTAAACCGGTACGACTACGATTCGTGGGGCAACCTTGTTGCGCAAACGGAAACCATGTCCAACCCGTTCAAGTACAGCGGTGAGATCTTCGACGAGAAAACGGGTTACTACTACCTGCGTGCCCGCTACTATGATCCGAAAATCGGACGGTTTATCTCGGAGGATACGTATAAGGGGCAAGTGGATAATCCGCTGAGCCTCAACCGGTATACGTATGTGCATAATAATCCGTTGCGATACTGGGATCCAACCGGACATAATGTGTGGGAGGATTTCAGAAAGGGATGGGAGAAGTTCACGGACCCCAATGCTTGGAGTCGCGGTTGGGCTAAGGCGAAAACGGACCTGCCTGCAGGGGTAAAAAAGGCTGCAAGTGAACTTCCGGGAGCGCTCAAGACTGCTGGAAAAGTGTTGATTGTGGATCCGATTAAGGAAGACTACGCGGTTTTGACAGATGGGAAAATATCCTTACAAGATGTAGGAGCAGCGACATCACTCGGATTATCAATTTTTTCACTTGGAAATTCAAAAAGGGCTACTGGAGTAATCAAAGCAGCGAATAAGGGGACGGCTAAACCTGTTAGTCTTAATCAACTTGGTCTTAAAGATGGAATGAAGATGAAAATTAATGATGCTCTTGAAGCAGCAGAAAAGTTTTTAGGACCGGGGTATAAAGATATGGGGAATGGACGCTTCGTATCCGCGGACGGAACACGAGTTGTAAGAATGGGAGATAGTGATATACTGGGTAAACATGGGGGAGGACCACACATGAATTTTGAGACTCTAGTTCCTAACCCTAGTAAGCCTGGCAAGATGAAAGTAGACCAAAATCTTCATATTTATTTGGAGGACTAAAATGGATATTCAGATTAAAATTCCAAAGTATACGAATGATTCAGGCTTCCAATTCGTATGGGAGGATAATTTCATAATTGAGACCGAAATAAATGGAAACACAATCATAATACGAGCCAATAAAGATGGTTTGATATCCATGGCTAAACATTTACTTACACTAGCACAAAATGAAGTACCGACAGGTACCCATATCCATTATGATGAACTGAACTCTTTAGAAGAGGGATCCTGCGAAATCGTAATTCAAAAAATATAGGTAATAATAAATTTCAATACCTTGATTGGCTGCTTGCCTTTCAAGGTTTCTTTTTTGTGGGGGCTATCAGTACCGAAAAAACGAAGCTTCGCGAGCAGGGAAAATATTGTCGGGTTTACATCTTAGAAGCAGGGTCGTACAATACAACCAACAAACCATACACTTACACACTTGACAAACACGCCTAATAAACTTAGAAGGCTTATTCCAACTTGCAATGTGAGGGGGAGTGAGCCTTTTTTTCATTCTAAAAAACGAAAGGGGAAGAAAAACGATGGCAAAACGTGTACAAGCAGTAGAAGAAAAGGTTGGCTTAATTGCCCAGGCACAAGAAGAGTATGAGGAAAGCGTGGAGGAAGTACAAGGGTACTGCCAGAAGGCGCGAGAGTTGCGGAAACAAGCGGATGAGTTGAGACACTCCGGTAGTACCGACCCGAAAATGGCAACACAAATCAGGCAGCTACTAGAACAGGCCAATTATTTTGACCAGTTAGCTGACCAAAAAGACGGACACCCAAGGCTGGAAGCACTTCGCCGGATTAATGATTTACAACGGGAAGCATTTGCTGTGAAGGCTACGATCAGCCATAACGAAAGTGTGCTTATCCGCCAGCGGAGGGAACTGGAGCAAACAAGGGAAGAAGCGGCGGCGATGATACGGCGAGCAGAAGAACGAGTACAGGAAACGGAACAGCTACTAGCTTCTCAAATGGCGAAACTGGAAGAATTGGAGGGATAGATGAATGAAGCAATTACGCAAAGGAGCATTGGAAGCACGCCGCCAGTACGAAAGAGAATACAGACGGAAGTGGCGGCAAAAACCTGAGAACAGAGAGAAGCAAAGAGAGTACGAGCGCAGGTATTGGGAACGTAAGGCAAGACAGTCTGTACAGTAACACACGCAGCCCAACGATCTCGTAAAGCAAACCGTATCAACAATCAAGGCAAGGATATTTTACCCAACAAGGAACGAAACCACGATACATGTCACCGCCGGGATATAATTGACCCAGGCTCGCCGGAATGAAAATGACCCACCCTTAGCGAATATATTCCCTTGGAAAATAGTATGCCAAGACAACTTATCGCGAGGTCCAGTACAGCTACGATCCGTTCCATCGGTTGAATCGCCAGACGGTATTTGACCGTGTCTATCAGATTCGCTATACAGACCATGACGCGCAATGGAACGACGTTTGCCTATGAGTACGACAAGATTGACCGTCTGACAAAAGAAACACTGCCGAGTGGCACGAATCGTTATGCGTATGACACCCGGGGGAACAGGAAATCCTTTGAGGGCGTCTTGCCGATCGACACCGACACGGTGACGTACACCTTTGACGAGCAGAACCGCCTGCGCAGCTATGCCAATGAACGGACAGGCGATGAGGGTAGCTACACCTACTACGGGAACGGACTGCGTGCGACAAAGGCAGAGAACGGGAACCAGACAAAGTACGTCTACATGAACGGAAACGTCATCGAAGAGCTGGACAACGCCGGAAACGTGAAGGCCCGCAACATCTGGGGGAACGAACTGCTGTTCCGCAAAGATGTGGGGGCAAACAAACAAGGGTACTATCTGTACAACAGCCACGGCGATGTTGTATCCATCACGGACAGCAGCGGTGCGGAGCTAAACCGGTACGACTACGATTCGTGGGGCAACCTTGTTGCGCAAACGGAAACCATGTCCAACCCGTTCAAGTACAGCGGTGAGATCTTCGACGAAAAAACCGGTTACTACTACCTGCGTGCCCGCTACTATGATCCGAAAATCGGACGGTTTATTTCAGAGGATACGTATAAGGGGCAAGTGGATAATCCGCTAAGCCTCAACCGGTATACGTATGTGCATAATAATCCGTTGAGGTTTGTTGACCCGACTGGGCATTGGTGCGAATCGGCCGATGGTAAATGGGCACATGCAGGTTCATGCAACGACAGAAGTAATATGAGTAGATATGAACCTGATTACAAGCATGATAACGATTTCATTGTGGAAAATGGTGTAATTAAAGGAGTTTATGAGCATGTAGAAGGCGCAAGAGAAGATATAGCATTAGAGGTTAATACTTTCATGTTGTTTGCCCCAATTCCAAAATTCTTATGGGGAGCTAAGGCGGCAGGAGCAGGAAAAACGGCAGTAACTGTCTGGGATACTATAAAGGTTACACAAGCAGCAGTCAAAGGAACAAACATCCCTAAATCATTTGTACTGAGCGGTTTAAAAGCAGGTGGACACGAGATATGGGTACATCCTATTGCTACAAAACATATGATTGATTACATGTTGAAAAATGAGAGAGTAATCAATTTAAGTACGCAGAGTAAACAGATGATTGAACAGGCAATGCTAACCAGTTTTAGGTCTGCAGTTGAGAAAGCCATGCCCAATCTTAAACCGGGTAGGAACTTCATGACTGTAGGACAATGGGAAATAGGGATTAATATAACTGAGGCTGAGGCAGTTATTTACCATGCATTGTTCAGGTAAATTGGAGGAATACATTATGAAATTACTTTGTAAGTCTGCCACTGAAAATTTTATATCGGTTTCACGTAGTATCGAATATATGGGTGATAAATTTGTGCTTGTAACAGTTTCTGTAGATGTACCTGCACCTGCGAAGCCTTACTTATTTCAGGGCGGCGTTCAATGGAGGCTGTATGGTGAAGCAGAACCATTAACGGTATCCTTGGATGTCAGGGATGATATCTCTCCTAACGATGGTATTCTGAGAGAAATAAGATTCTTTATAAGTGAAACAGTTACTCAGGAGTCTAATTCATTTTGCAACCATGAAAAGTTAAGAGGTTTACCTGTATTTAGTTTCGATCGTAAGGAAACTACGGATGGGTTTTACCATGACGTAAAAGGAAAATTCAACTTCCAACTTGTTAACAACACCTTGTATTGTTTATTTTATGGTTTTGAAGTAGCAGCTATGGTGGAAGTAAGTAACCAGTTAAGTTGCTTACTTGACAACCAAAGGATACTTGCAGGTCTGGCTTTACAAGACCTTAGCGATGATGAGATTGATGTACTGAAGGAAGCAAACCTAATGTGATTCAATAGCACACTTACCCCAAACGAGTAATCAATTACTCGTCTGGGGTTTCTTTTTGTTTTTCGGGACTTTCCCCGCTTGTAAGGGACAATGCCAAACGCAACACGCACCGCAAAAATTTATGCTCCTGATGAAGTGATGCTAGGTTTCTGAAAATATGGGAGACGTGGGATACAAGAATTCTTCCCGTTCCCGCCGCAAACAAGCGTGTTAAGGTGCAGTAGAGAGGCAGGTATGACGCTAGTATTGCATAAGGATTTGCAGAATTGCGGTTCACGCTTGCATAGCCGTGATGTGACAAAACCAAGAATGATTTACTGTATGCTCTCAGGATGGTGGTGGGTTTACATATGTGTTAGCTTTTGGCGATAGGATCAAGTCCATATTTGTGTGTAAATTCTCTTCCGTTAGAGAAATGAATTAGCCAATGCGGGACACTTTAGACACCGCCTTCGTTTTCTGAGTTTCTCGCCATTCCAAATAATCTGAGAGCTCGCTGACCTGGAAGTATTGCTGGAGCTGGGTCTGCGGGAAGCTGTTTCGTCTGTATTTGTTTTTGAAAAGATGCAGGTATGCATCTGGTCAAATTATGAGTTGAACATGCCGATGTTCATCGGAAATCCAGAAAGTATGGAGCTGCTTGGAACCATCGTAACAACAGAAGGTTTGTACCTGCGCGATTCGCATGGAGAATCGCGCTGGACTGTCAGCAAATGAACCGGCGTCCGCGGCCGCATGTGGTCCCATACGCCGGTTTTCCTTTTGCGGACATGCTTTTTTCGGCTGAGATGCCGGCTCCGACGAACAGGACGCGTTCAAAGAAATGACAAGGAATGCATGGTGAGATGTGCGCCATATAAGTGGACAATCATGTATAATGATCGTAAAAAATTTCCGTTTTTTGGAGTTTTGTAACTTCGATTCGTGGGTGAGAACAGATGAAAACGTTGACTGACCATCAACTGGAGTACCTTCTGTCTAAAACAGACGAGAAGCTGACACGTGTTGTCAAAGAGCTGGCAGATATCAAATATGCGTTGGACCAATCTTCCATTTTGGCCATTACCGATCATCGCGGCATCATTATGCACGCCAATGATCAGTTTTGTACCATCTCGAAATATACACGGGAAGAACTGATCGGCCAGGATCATCGCATTTTGAATTCGGGGTACCATTCGAAAGAGTTCTTCAAGGAGATGTGGGCGACCATTGGAGCGGGGCAAGTCTGGCGCGGCGAAATACGCAATCGGGCAAAGGACGGTTCCTTTTACTGGGTGGACACCACCATTGTGCCGTTTGTAAACGAACAGGGGAAACCGTATCAGTACGTCTCGATCCGAAATGATATCAGTCTGCGCAAGAAAGCCGAAGAAGAGGCGAGGCAAAGTGAAGAAAAGTATCGCGTGATTGCGGAAAACTGCTCCGATTTAATTGCCATCATTGATTGCAAAGGCACGTTTGTGTACCTTTCTCCATCGCATCAGACCTTTTTCGGCGATGATGCAGGCGAGCTGGGGACAAGTCATTTGCTGCAATGGGTGCATGAAGAAGATCGCGAACTGGTGACGAATTATCTCAAGGAAATCTGTGCAGCGAGAAAAACGTCTTCTCTGCTGGAATTTCGTGTCCGCACCAACAGCGGACGGGTCCTCTATCTGGAAACAAAAGGGAACCCGATCCTGGACTCGTGCGGCGATGTAAAGAACCTGGTGCTCGTCATGCGGGACGTAACGGAAAGAAAACAATGGGAACAAACCATTTTCCATTTGGCCTACCATGATACGTTGACGGATCTGCCCAACCGCAGGCTCTTTGTTGATCGCTTGCGAAAAGAAGTGTACCAGGCGAAGCGATTCCAGTCCCAATTGGCGGTCATGTTTCTCGACGTGGACCGGTTTAAGCAAATCAACGATTCGTGGGGACATGAAGTGGGCGATGTCATCCTCGCAGAGATTGCGAAAAGAATCAAGCAGTGCCTCGGGGAAAACGATGTGGTCGCTCGTTTGGGAGGAGACGAGTTTACCATCTTGCTGCCCCACATATCGGGCAGAGACCAGGTGGATCAAATCGCCCAGAGAATTCGCGAGCGGCTGGAAGAACCGCTGGAGGTCAATGGCCGACAGCACAATCTTTCCTGCAGCATGGGCATTGCTGTCTTTCCTGCAGATGGACGAGAGGCCGACGAGCTGCTGAAACGGGCGGATATGGCGCTGTATTTTGTGAAAGAACGCGGAAGGAATGGATTTGAATTTTTCCATCCGTCCATTGAAGAGAAATCGTTGGAACGCATCCTGTTGGAAAATGAACTGCGTAAAGCGATGGAGCACGAGCATTTCCACATTGATTATCAACCCAAATATGAGCTGCTGACCGGAAAGCTGGTGGGAGCGGAGGCGCTTGTCCGCTGGAATCATCCGGAATTGGGAAGAATCCCGCCCAACAAGTTTATTCCGATCGCAGAAGAGACAGGGCTGATCGTCCCGATCGGGGAATGGATTCTGCGCCGTGCTTGCGAGCAAAATCGAGCCTGGCAGGCAGAAGGGTACGCCCCTTTTCGCGTATCGGTCAATCTGTCCGTACGGCAGTTTTTTCAACCCGATCTGGTGGAGAGAGTCAGGGAGATTCTGGAGGATACCGGACTGGAACCGCAGTGGCTGGAGCTTGAGATTACGGAGAGCATCTTCGCGGAAACGGACAATGCGGTCCCGATCCTGCAATCGATTCGCGATCTGGGCGTCCATATTTCGATCGACGACTTTGGAACGGGCTACAGCTCGTTCAGCTACGTCAAACATCTCCCGGTCGACACGATAAAAATTGACGCTTCCTTTATTCGGGATGTGCACACGAACAAGGAAAGTCAGGCGATTGTCCGGGCGATCTTGACCATTGCCCAAACTCTGCACCTGAATGTGATTGCCGAGGGTGTGGAAAGGGAAGAGCAGTTGGCTTTCCTGCATGCAGAAGGCTGCCGCGAAGGACAAGGCTATCTGTTCAGCAAACCAATCCCGCGTCAGGAAATAGAAACCTTGCTGAAAGCGGCTGAGGCGTGACCACACACGTCGAACTCGTCAGGTTTATTTTCCGAACGATCAGGGTATCTGCAGGAGAGAGGTGAAATCATGGAACTGCATATACCCAATTTCAAAACGTTGCAGAAGGAACGTGCCAAACAATTAATTGAAGAAGTCCTGGCGCTGAACAATTCAGCCGACAGAGTGACTGTGAAACAGTTCATTTTCATCCTGAACGAACTGTTGCGAATAAAGGGGATCGTCTCGCCGGTGTCGGAAGTGATGATTGTCGTTTCACAGAAAAAGCCCGATCTGTATCATGCGGCACGACTGTCGATCTCGCAAGCCAGCCATTTGAAAATGCTGTTTGAAATTAGAGGAGATGCAGCGTTGGCTGAAGAACGGTTGCTGGCATTTTGTTCAGGCATCGCAAAAGTGACATGACAGCAGTCACTCGGAAATCGAGTGGCTGTCAGCGTGTAGACAAAGTCCACGGCGCATGGGAGATCGGGCCGGCTCGCTCGCTTGACGCCCAGCACAGAAGCGAATGATGTCCGCTCCAAAACGAGACGCGGGCAGGGACAAACATCTGGGTATTTCGAGGAAGTGAGACTTGTGTCCCCTGTTGATTCCCGCGTCTGGCGTTTTTCCGCTGAGTCGGTCGTCAAAGGAGCTCGCTTGGCCCATCCCTCCATGCGATGCCCATTGTCTTCCGCTTCGGTTGATGAATGGGCAGGCCTTTCGGCCTGGAAATCATTTTTTGTGGACGCTAACTCAATGAACCGTTTGTCTTCAGTCTGGCAGTCACTCGGAAATCGAGTGGCTGTTTCTTTTGCAGCGGCCACGTACTCTCAATCACTTATCCACAGTTTGTGAATAACTCTGTTGGTAAATGTGTGAATACTTTTATTTCATGCACAATCAAGTCGTTGGAATCGAGCGGAACGGTTTTCTTGTGCCTGTTGTTGGTCTGTCACTGACCGAAAGCAGCCCAGAGCGTATGTGGTATAAATTGTTGATGGCCAATATAATTGACTGGTGCCATAATACGAGACAGCATGATATCAAAGTCATAGAATCGGGAAAAGAGTCATGAAACGAAGCATTGGTATTGCCGCATTAACGCTGATTCAAATTGCGATGACAGTCTGGCTGGTCATGCAGGTGCCTGTGAGCGTCGCCTGGCTTGTATTGGTAGCCGCTGCCCTGCTGTACGGTCTGTTCCTGTACTTGTCCCCACTCGGCTCCTTCACCTTGCTGGTCGCCGTCATTTTGCTACACGCCTTTTTTGCTGTGGCACAGGGGTGGAAATTGGGGTGGGACATTGGTACGCAATCCCAATCCATCGTATATCAGCTTGCGGTGTTGGTGCTGATGGCTGCGTCATGGGCGCAGGCGACTGAGCTGCGCAGGTGGGCACGTCAATATGAGGAAGCGCAGCGGCAGATTGCCGCGCTGCGCAAAATGGACGAGGCGGTGTCTGTGCTCAGTGCAAATGAGTTTAAGGACCGCTTGAAAGCGATCATGGTCTCCCTGCGCCGGCGAAACGAACCGGGCATGATTGTGTTTGTGCCCGTTCCTTCATACGTTGACGGGTTTGGCGGTCAGCGCTACACGCCGGAAACGGTGCTGCAGGTGGTGGGAGAGGCGGCGCTTAAGTCCGTGCGCGATCAGTTTGACATTGTGGGACGCATTTCGCCCTCGACGATCGCGATTGTGCTGCAGCGCTGCGACCGGGAAGGGGCTCATCGCATGCTGCGGCGGTTTCACCGGCTGCTGCACCAGCAGCGCAGGATTCGCGCAGACCTGGTCATGTCGTGGGTGCGGCTTGAAGACTTGTTCGTGTTCCAGGACTGGTCTGCGGTGGAGGCCCTGCTGGAAGAATGGAGTGCGGATTATGACGCATCCGTGCAGCGGAGAGGAGTTCCTGAACCGTGTCAGTGATCCTGCCTGTTATTGCGGCCTTGTTTTGGCTGCTGCTTCTCTATTATTCGGTGCTGTGTGTCGCCGGTCTTGCGTTCCGGTCAAAAACGGCTCCGTCCCCTCCGCTTGACGAATACCCCAGCGTCGCCATTCTCATCGCCGCCTACAATGAGGAAAAGGTCTTGGCCCAGACGCTGGATGCCATGGCGAGACTAAAGTATGACGGGCCGCTGACGGTGTATGTACTGAACGACAGTTCCTCCGACGCCACCGGGGACATCGCCGACTATTACGCGTCGATGTTTCCCCACATTCGTCATGTCAAAGTCCCCCGGGAACGCCGAAGGGAAAGGGACGGGTGCTGAACTACGGTCTGACGCTGGCGCGGGAACAATACATCGCCGTGTATGACGCCGACAACCAGCCGGAGCCGGACGCCCTGCGGCTGTTGATCGAGGCGGCCGTGCAGACGCCGGGGGCGGCAGGGGCTGTCGGCTACGTGAAAACCCTGAACGCGGAGAAAAACGGGCTGACGCGAATGATCGCCCTGGAGTTTGCCGTCTTCCAACTGCTGATGCAATGCGGACGGTGGTATTTGTTTGGCTTGGGAACGCTGACCGGAACCAATCTGGTGGTGAAGCGCGAGGCGATTGTCGCCGCTGGCGGCTGGGATTCGTCCGCCCTGGCCGAGGATGCCGACCTGTCGATCTCGCTTGCCGCTTTGGGAGGGAAGCTGCCGATTGTACCGCAGGCGCGCTCATGGGAGCAGGAGCCTCAGACATTTGCCGTGTGGCTGAGACAGCGAACGAGATGGATGCAGGGCAACTTGCAGTTGATCGGTAAAATGTTTGAACAGCCGGCGTGGCGCGAGCGGCACGTTGTTTTGCACGCGGTTCACATTTTGTCCATCTACATCGTGTTTGCGGCTGTCTTGTTCATTTCCGATGCGTGGTTTCTGTTGGGCGTGCTGGGGATCGTCCACACGTCGTACACGGTCCCCCTGCTCCTGCTGTGGTTTGAGGCGTGGCTGATCTACGTGATCCAACTCTTGAGCGCGGAAGTGGCGGACGACATGGCAAGTCCCGTCAATCTGGCCGTCTCCTTTATCATGTATGTTACCTATTCGCAGCTGTGGCTGTTCCTGCTGGTGCGCGCCGCTGTCCTGGAGTACAAGCGTCGGCGCGTGAACGTGGAACCGGTATGGGACAAGACCCTCAGATTTTAGTCAGGCGATATTACTGGCCCTTCGTCGTTTACCGGCGAAGGGTATTTTTTTGAAAACAGTGGTGAGCCGGGCGAGCGCATGACAGGGGGCATTGACCATTACGCGTTCTCGTGGTAGTTTGATACTATCTTCTCTTTGGTATTTTTTCCTATCTGACAAGGTCGTGAGCGAACAGTCTGAGACGCAAGTCCCTATCAATCGGAGGAGTAGAGACATGAGATGGACGATTGGCAGAAAAGTAACCGCCGGATTTTTATCAGTCGTACTTCTTTTGGTAATGGTAAGCGGCCTGTCACTTTACTTCCTCAATAAAGTGGACAGTTCGTTCTCTGAAGTCATGAACCGAAGAGCTGTCATTCTCTTGAACGCGAAGAACATTCAAGTGAACGCGACCCAACTGAACAACAGTTTGCGAGACTATTTGCTGACCCACAATGCAGCATCGCTGCAGCGAGTGGAGGATACAAGCAAGACGTTGTCGGAATTGGTCTCAATCTCCATGGAACTGGCCGATACGCAGGAAACCAAAGTGTATCTCAGCCAGATTGAACAACTGAACAAGCAGTTCCAAAAATCGAAAAGTCTGATCGTTTCAGTAGGGAACGAGCAGGCTCTGGCCTTTGCCACGACCTCATTGTTTCCGATTTCACGGGATATGCAAACCATCGCGGAACAGATCAGTGAACGACAGCAGAAGCTCATGACCCAGGCCACTCAGGAAAACGCCGCGATGGTAAACAGCGTGGAGATAACGGTATGGGTGATCAGCGGGATCGCGGTCATCCTGGCGATTGGCATTGGCTACGTGGTATCCCGACTGATTTCGCGGCCCGTTGTGCGGCTCAAGTCCTCGGTCGAAACGATTGCGTCCGGTGACCTGACGGCAGACGATCTTTCTGTAACCAACAAAGACGAGATCGGGGAACTGGTTCATACCTTTACGGTCATGAAAAATAATTTGCGCGGCTTGATTCAGCAGGTGCGCATCAGCGCCGAGCAGGTGGCTGCTTCCGCTGAAGAGCTGACAGCCAGTGCGGAGCAAACAAGTAAAGCTACGGAGCAAATCGCCTCCACTGTGCAGGAAGTCGCCTCAGGCTCCGAGCAGCAGGCCGCCAGCGTGGGGCAAAGCGCCCAGATTGTTCAAGAGATGGCGCAGGGAATCCAACAAATTGCGGCAAACGCCCAGCAGGTATCCGCCTCGTCCATACAGGCAGCCCAGGTGGCAGAGGAAGGGAATCGGGCGATCCAAACCGCCGGCGAACAGATGGGATCGATTCACGACAAGGTGAACGATCTGGCAGCAATCATCAAGGAATTGGGCGAACGTTCCGCAGAAATCGGCCAGATTGTTCAGGTGATCTCCGACATCGCCTCTCAAACCAATCTGTTGGCGCTGAACGCAGCCATCGAAGCGGCAAGAGCGGGTGAGCACGGGCGGGGATTTGCGGTCGTTGCCGATGAAGTGCGCAAACTTGCGGAGCAGTCGGCGGCGTCTGCAAATCAAATCCACGACGTCATTTCGTTGATCCACGGGCAGATGGAGAAGGCGGTCACTTCCATGGATCAGGTAAAAGATGAAGTGAACGAAGGAATGGACGTCGTGACCCAGGCAGGGACGTCTTTCGCGCACATCCAGCGCTCCGTGAATGATGTAGCCGTGCAGATTCAGGAGGTTTCCGCCAGCGCGCAGCAGATGTCGGCGTCTGTGGAAGAAATCGTGCGTTCCATCACCTTGATCCGGGAAGTGGCGAATGAAACAGCCGCTGGAACGCAGAATGTGTCTGCCGCTGCGGAAGAGCAGTTGGCCTCGATGGAAGAAATCTCGTCTTCCGCCCTGGCTCTGGCAAAAATGTCTGAGGACTTGCAGCAACATATTTCGCGTTTTCGGGTATAGAAAAACGTGTTGGAAAAGAACCTCATCGTTATTGATGGGGTCTTTCTGTTGAGTCTGCCTCTTGACATCTTGAAGCACTCGGACAGCTTCGTGATAAAATTGAGAAAGAGTCGCATTAGCTACCCGCTTTCGAATACTTTCTCGGGAGGGAACGAAGATGAATTACCGTCGTCTCGGAAACTCGGGATTGAAAGTGAGCGAAATCAGCCTGGGAAGCTGGCTGACGTACGGAGGCTATGTCGGCAGGGAGGAGGCGATCTCCACCATCGACAAGGCCTATGAACTGGGAATCAACTTCTTCGACACAGCCAACATTTACATGAAGGGGGAAGCGGAGAAGGTGGTCGGTGAGGCCCTGCGGAAGTATCCCCGCGAGTCGTACGTGTTGGCGACCAAAGTCTGGGGACCGATGGGCGATCGACCCAACGACCGGGGATTGTCCCGCAAGCACATCATGGAACAGTGCGAAGCGAGCCTGAAGCGGCTCGGTCTCGATTACATCGACGTGTACTACTGCCACGCCTTTGACAACGACACCCCCATGGAAGAGACGCTGCGGGCGATGGACGATCTCGTCCGGCAGGGCAAGGTGCTGTATGTCGGTATCAGCAACTGGACAGCGGCGCAAATCGCCGAAGCATTATCGATCATGGACAAATACCTGCTGCACCGGATCGTGGCGAATCAACCGCTGTACAACATGTTTGCAAGAGAGATTGAGAAGGAAATCATTCCGCTGTGCGAGCGAAACGGCATCGGACAGGTCGTCTATTCGCCGCTGGCGCAGGGCGTGCTTGCCGGCAAGTACCGAACGGTGAATGAGGCGCCTGCGGGCAGCCGGGCGGCCGACAAACGCGGCAACCAGACAGTGAAATCGTGGTTGAAAGAAGAGAACCTGCACAAGGTGGAGCGTCTGCGTCCCATCGCCGAAGAACTGGGGCTTTCCTTGGCCCAGCTTGCGTTGGCCTGGACGCTGCGCCAACCGAACGTCTCCAGCGCGATCATCGGAGCGAGCGTGCCCGAGCAGGTGGAACACAACGTGAAAGCCTCCGGGATGACGATTCCGGACGAGACGCTGGCCACTATCGACAAGATTCTGGAACAGGCATGATGCCTTTACCCGGCGCCCCATTTCCGTGGGGCTTGCTGTTTTTTAGCCGGCCCTCTTTCCCCTATCAAGTTCCCGCCGATTTGCCGATATGGTAAACAGAGCACGTATTACTTCTGGTGCAAGCGGGAGGGAAATTTTTGATGAAGAAATGGCTGTCTGCAAGTTTGGTGCTCACCCTGCTGGCCTGTACGCCGCTGGCCGCGGTCCATGCGGAAAAACCGGTAAAAGAAGCCCAAAAAGGGAACGGTGGCGGTCAAGTGGACAAAGACGCCAAGGGAAAGGGCAAGGACAAGGGAAAACCGGATAAGGACAAGCCTTCCGGTTCGACCGCAGGAGGCGTGTCTCCAAAAGAAGCCGTCCAGCAAGCTGTCAAGACCAAGAAGGAACTGATCGAACTGCGTCAGCAGTTGAAGCAAGTCAAAGAGGCAACGGAAGAACTGAAAGCGAAATACGAAGAGCTGACCAGGATGCTGGAGCAGCAGTCCGAACAGAAGCAGGCGCTGGACGTTCAAAAAGAACTGCTCAACCGCTTCTATAAACCAGGCGATCAGAAACTGTTCGACAAGCTGGGCGAACTGTACGAGAAAACGGGCGACACGTCGCTGAAGACGTTTGTCAATGGAAAAGAAGTCGTGATGGACACCGCCCCGTTCGTGGAAAAGGGACGCGCCCTGGTGCCTGTGCGTGCCATCGGCGCTGCGCTGAAGGCCGAGGTGAAGTGGAACGGGGAGACCCGCACCGTCGAAGTGGTGCGCGGCGACAACAAGATCACGCTGTATCTCGATTCCGGCGAAGCGGAAGTGAACGGGGAGAAGATCAAGCTGGAGACCCCGCCGGTGATCAAAAAAGGCCGCCTCTTTTTGCCGCTCCGTTTTATCGGGGAAACGCTGAAGGCAAAAGTCGGTTATCAGGAGAAAGGGGATCTGATCATCATCGAGGATGGCAGCCTGACGGGAACCGACGATATTGACACCACACCGGAGACACCGGCACCAAGCGGAGAAGGGGAAGAACCAGCGCCCTCACCGGCAGCAGACGCGAGCGAAGCGTCAAACACATCGGAATCCGCTGCCTCAGAAACGGCACCAACCGGCGAGGCTTCCGAATCGGCCGGCTCCGGCACACAGACGGTGACGACGCCGTAAAGACAACACTCTGAGTCGAAACGAGAGGGCGAACCATACGCAGGTTTTGCCCTCTCAATTTGTTTTAGAAGGCACCGTGCCCGCATCCAACACGCGTTCCAACGGATACCAAGTTTTCGATGTTGCATTAAGGGCTCACTGTGCTATAGTTGAGTACGAACAGCATCTCTATAAACCTTTACATATAGATGTAGAGAAAAGTTGGGAGAGACGTTATGTTATCCTTTTTGAAAAACATATTGGGGAAGACGCCGACGCCGGAAGATGTGAAAAATCAGGTGCAGGAGGAGTCGGTATTGCCGGCAGCGGATAACGACGTGTCCGAGAAGGTGCCGGAGCAAAAAGAGACGGAGTCCAAGGCGGCTGGCGTGACCACATCCCTGTCGCTGCACGAGTCGTGGGAAAAGCGGCTGACTACGCAGGAGAAATATGCGTTGTCGTTTATGGCACAGGAACTGCCGCCGCTGCAGGAGGGGAATATTTCCCTGGCCGGCATTTCGCTTGTCCCGCACGAAGACGGTGTTCAGGTGACGGCTTTCCTGCGCAACGGCACCAACCGGCCTCTGCGCCTGGGGGAGATGCCGCTGGTCGTGTTGTTTGGGGATCAGCAGTTGTTCACCCGACAGACGTTTGACCTGGGAGAGCTGGGCGAAATTCCGCCGTTCGCGGCCAGACCGTGGACGTTTGTGTTTAAGCGGGAGTACTTCCTGCAGGTAAACGTTTTGCTCACCAACTGGAAGATTGCGTTTGAGCTGGCACAGAAAAAATTGGTGCTGCCTCAGCAGTTGGAACTGGAAGAGTCGTGGATCAAGGCGCTGACGGACGAGCAGAAACAGTCCCTGATCGAACTGGCCAAACGGCTGCCGCCGCTAAAGGAAGGGGAAGTCAACATTCAGAGTGTACAGCTTCGCCGGGCGGAGGATGGTGCGCTGCACGCGATGCTTTTGATCCGCAATGGGTCGACGCAATCGCTGTCCATCGAAAAGCTGCCGCTCGCCCTTTACGACGCGGCAGGAGACAAGGTGGCGGAAGGGCTGTTTGAACTGGGGGGGTTGACCGTCAACGCCAATACCAGCAAACCGTGGATGTTTATCTACCCCAAAGAAAGTGTGTTGAAGGATGACGCGGACTTCTCTCGCTGGAAGGTAGGCGTGCCGCAGGGGTAAAGCGGGCGTTTAATCGCTTGCGGCCATTTGACCCCGCCCGCCGAAAAGTCTTATCATAGAGAGAAGCTTCATTTGTGCTGCGGTCAGGAGAGGAGGATGCAGATGTTTTCCTTTTTTAAGAATTGGTTGAACAAGGAGCAGGGAAAAACGCGCTCCATGGAAGAGTTGAAACAAGAGATTCAGGAAGATGCGGCTGTCGATTTTGCCGAACTGAGCGAACAGGAGGCGGAGGTTGAAGCAGGGGAGTCCGTGCCGGCTGCGGAGGCCGGGAACCAGAAAGTGCGGACGGACCTGTCCCTTCACCCGGCCTGGGAGCAGCAGTTGGACAACGAGAAAAAGTACACCCTCCGTTTTCTGCAGGCACAACTGCCGGATGTGCCGGCCGGAAGCATCAGCGTGACCGGATTCAGCCTGATTCCGAATCCGGAGGGCCTTACTGTGGCAATGTTTGTCCGCAATGGTCTGGATCAACCAGTGCGGTTTAAAGACATTACCCTGGCGATCTATCTGGATGACAAGCCGTTTGCTCGTCAGCGGGTTGACCTGAGCGGAATGGGATCGATCCCGCCGCGCAGCAGCCGTCCGTGGGAAGTATTTTTTCCGGAGGGCACGTACCTGCATGAGAATTTCAGATTCTCACGCTGGAAAGTGATGATGAAGGCGCAGGCCAACCCTTACGTCTGGCCCAAACATCTCGACCTTGACCCGCAGATGGAAGCACGCATGACCGAACGGCAAAAAGACCGCCTGGAGCTCTTGAGCCATTCGCTACCGCCGATTGAAGCCGAAACCGTTGAGGCTACCGGCTTTGACATCGGCTGGACGAAAAGGGGAGAGCTGGTGGTGGCTGTACTGTTCCGCAATGGCTTGCCGGTAGACTATCGCCCGGGTAAATTGACGATCACCGTATCCGACACGGAGGGCGATGTGGTCGCAACCGGGATCATCGACGGCAGCAGCATTCGGGTCCGTCCGCGGACAAGTCGACCGTGGCTGTTTGTCTTCCCGGAAAATGCGGTGAAAAAGAAAAACGCCAGCCTGAAACGATGGATGCTGGAGGTTACCTGACCGCCCCTGCATTTGTTACCTGTATCCGCTGGTCGGGAAATGAGGAGGTTTTGACATGAGTTGGTTGCTGGAAAACTGGTTTGGCTCCAAAGAGAGCCTGGAGCAAGTGCGCGAAGATGTGCACAATCACCTGCAAAAGGAGTCTTATCTGGGCGTGTCCGGGATCGACAATCCGGAGCAGTCGTCCAATCGCATCCCGTCCAAGGAAATGGTCTTGAACCTGCACGGCCCCTGGGGCGATAAGCTGGATGAGCAAGAAGCCGAGCTGATGCAGTACATTCACGACGAGCTGCCGCCCGTGGTGCGGGACGAAGTGGGGATCTTCCCGTTCTTTACTCAGGTGACGCAGGAAGGGTACCTGGTGCTTACCTTTATCCGCAATGCCACCAGCCGCAACATGCTGTTTCAACGGCTGCCGCTGAGACTGGTCACTCCGGATGGAAAAGTCGTCGCCCGCAAAACGTTCCATCTGCTGGAGTTTGGGCCGGTCGGCGACAAGTCGAGCCGTCCGTGTGAGTTCCTGTTCCCGTGGAGCGAGTTTGAGGAGCTGCCGGATAAGGAAGTGCCGCTCACACTGGAATACAAGAAACCTGAGAAAACAGCCGAGCACCCGGAAATGCTGGGCGGAGAGCTGACCGAAGAGGAGCAGCAGCAGTACCAGGACAAGGCAGCTGCTCTGCCGGTTGAAGATGACCTGGTGGACCTGCAGGTGCTGGACATTTTGGATGGAACCAACAACGGCCTGAAGGTGGTCGTGCTGTTCCGCAACGGGCTGAACAAGCGTCTGGAATTTACGGAAGTGCCGATTATCGTGCACGACAAGGCTGGAGATGCAGTGGCCCGCGTCCACTACACGCTGGAAAACCTGAAGGTGGAAGCCAAGGGCAGCCGGATGTGGGCGTTTGAAATCCCGGCAACGTCGATCAAGAAAGAAGGCGTGAAAGCCGCTGATTGCACCGCTTTCATCCCCAAAGCCAAGCAGCAGAAAAAAGGACAGGCTGCGCCTAAAACTTCGCAGCCGAATGGCTTATTGCAATAACGAAACGTTTCAGAACCACCCCCTTTTGCCGCAGTGGCAGAAGGGGGTATTGCTGTTTGGTTGGATGACGTTCCAGGTATTGGATCAACAGGGTTGCGTTTCATCTGTTTGTTCCGCTATGCTAGATAGATAGAAATGGTAGAAAGTACAGAGAAGGGCATGTGACCCGCCACTACCTGATTCCCTGTGTTTCGCCGTCATGGGAAAAACAGGGGAGGAAGGACTGTCATTTTCATGAGGAGAGTTATCATTTTGGGGCTTGTGGTCGCCATCGGATTGGCGGCGGTGATCGCGAATGTCAGAACCGTGTCAGCGGCCGGAATCACGTCGGACCGGTACATCAACAACCAGACCCATCTCAAGCAGATCAAGGCGGACCAGGCGTGGAAAACGGTCAACAGCAACAATTCCATCATCATCGCCGTCCTGGATACAGGGGTGGATGCCAACCATCCCGATTTGAAAGGAAATGTACTGCCGGGGATCAATCTGGTGAATCCGGGAAAGTCTGCGCATGACGACAGCGCAAACGGACACGGCACGGCGGTGGCAGGGATTATCGCGGCCAAGGGGAACAACGGCATCGGGGTGTCCGGGGTGTTGTGGAACGCCCACATCCTGCCGATCAAGGTGCTGGACAAATACGGCCAGCAGGACAATATTGACGTCATCGCCAAGGGGATAAACATGGCGCTGGACCGGGGGGCCAAGGTGATCCTCATGTCGGTCAGCAGCATGTCGTACTCCAAAGCCTTGACGGAGGCGGTCCAGCGGGCGGAAGCGAGCGGAGCGGTGCTGGTGGCGGCCAGCGGCAACGAGAGCGACCGGGTCGCCTATCCGGCTGCGTATCCGACCGTGATCGCTGTCGGGGCGGTCAAAAGCAACAACCAACCGCTGAGCGAGTCCAATTCTGGGCCGGAGTTGAATCTGGTGGCTCCCGGCATGAACGTGTACACCACCAAGCCCGGAGGCAAATACGGCACGTTGAGCGGCACGTCGGCCGCTGCTCCCCAGGTAGCGGGGGCCGCAGCGCTGGTGCTGGCCCGCCGTCCCAACATGTCGCCGTTCGATGTGCGACAACTTCTGTACCAGACCGCCACGGATCTGGGCGAGCGCGGCTGGGACCGGCAGACGGGCTACGGCCTGCTCAATGTCGACCGGGCCGTCCGAAGCAACCCTTCGACGGATTTTCACGAGCCGAACAACAGCATGGGACAAGCCAGTCCGTTTCCCATCGAGTCGCAGATTCGCGGACGGCTCAACCAGTCCGACACGATTGACTGGTACAAGATGGATATTCCCTACGATGGCAAAGTGACGCTGAGGGGTTCTATATCCACTTCGATATCGTCCCCCATGGCCGCCACGTTCTATTCGGAAAATCGTACGCCTGTCACGTATTACATGGGCAACGGCGATACCCTGACGGTTCCGGCCAAGGCCGGACGCATGCTGATCAAACTGGAGCGAACCGGCGGGGTCAACGCGTTTACCTACGTGCTGACCAGCTCGTTTTCGATCAACCCGGACCGCTACGAGCGAAACAACAACATGGATACGGCGCGACCCCTGGTCGGGAATCAGATCAGCGTGACCGGCAATTTTCACGAGGAAGGCGATCAGGACTGGTTTTCCTACTACGTGCGTGAGTATGGCCGGCTGAACATTACGGTTACCCCTGACACCAAGCGAATGGATCTGAACATGCGCATCGGCAAACAGGGGCAGGGATGGGAAGAGTACGACACCTGGGACCGGGACAACCCGGTCGAGCGGGCACAAAAAGATGTGTCGCCGGGCAAGTATTACATACGCATCAGCGAATACTGGGGCAATCAGGTAAACGGGGAGTACCGGCTGGATTTGTCCTTCACGCCGGTTCGCAAGGACGTCAATGAACCAAACGATACGTATCGCCAGGCCTCTCAACTGGCCAACGGCACATTGATGACCGGCACCTTGCCGACCCATACCGATTCAGATTGGTTCCAATTTACCGTGGATTCGGAATCCTACGTCAGCGTTCGTGCGCCGTTTGTCCCCGTGTCCAAGGGGATGCGCATCGAGATCTACGGGTCCCATACCTTTAACTATGCGCTGGCTGCTACCGATCAGGTGGCCCAGTTGTCCGATCAAGGCAAGGAAGTCATCGGATTAAAGCTCAAGCCTGGGAAGTACTACATCCGATTGAGCAGTACGGTCCCGTTCAAATACGATGCCTACCGCCTCACACTGCACAAGGAGAAGCTGGTGGACGGCTATCGGGACATTGCCGGTCACTGGGCTCGCGCCGAAATCGCCCGGCTGACTCGAAAAGGGGTCGTCAAGGGTTTTGACAATGCCACGTTTCAGCCGAATCAGCAGGTGACGCGGGCACAATTTGCCACCATGCTGATCCAAGCCATGCGGGCCAAAGGGCTGCCGGTGGGGGCGTATACGGGCCGCAATCCGTTTGGCGACCTGTCCAGCTCCCATTGGGCCTACCAGCCGCTTCTAATGGCGTATAAACTGGGGATTATGCAGGGGTACCCCAACCGGACGATCAAGCCGAACCAGCCCATCTCCCGGGCGGAGATGGCCCAGATGACCGCCCGCGCCCAGAACTTGCTTTTGACCAAGCACTCAAGGTCGTCATACCGTGACGTACCGATCAGCCACTGGGCGTCTCCGGCGATCGAGGCGCTCACCTCCAGAGGTTGGCTGAAGGGCTACGGGAATCTCTTCAAGCCGCAGGGACGCGCGACCCGAGCCGAAGTAGTCGTTCTGTTGGCCAGAGTCTACAAATTGTGATCAACAATTAAAGGAGAGGACATCGAGATGAACAAAGCGACAAAAGGATTGATTGCAGCTGCAGTTGTCGGCACGGCCATTTTTACTTCCCAAGCGATGGCTGACGGCGGAAGCGCCGGCGTGCCGGGTTCTGCAGACGACCCGGTCGTGACGAAAAGCTACGTCGATCAGCAGATTCAGCGAGCGCTGGGCAGCGCAGGCGGCGGGAACAGCGGATTGACCGTGGTGGAGCTGAATCCGGGCCAGACGCTGTACGGCTTTGAAGGGACGGAATTCATCGTCCGCACCGGACAGGTGCAAGCTGTCGCCGGCAACAATGGAGACGGTCTGACCGACATTACGCAGGGGGCGGATCTCCGTGCCGGTGCACCGGTTTCCCACAATCACCTGCTCCTGATCGCCCGCTCCGACAACCGCGGATTGCGGCTGGATCCGAACTACAGCGGCGTGGCCTACATCATGGTGCGCGGCAAATACGAAATCCGCTAAGTGCATATTGACACCAAAGAGAAAAACCAGTATTCTATTATGCGAATGGATACTCTTATCCAGAGTAGGCGGAGGGACTGGCCCTATGAAGCCCGGCAACCGACTTGAGCGGTGCTAACCAGCAGAACGGAAATCTGTTCTGGCCGATAAGAGGTAAGGAACGCATCAAAACAAGCACCTTTTCCTCAAACGGAAAAGGTTTTTTTTTGCATGTGCCTTCGACTGATAAGAACCTGTTTCGGCCACCACACTATTTGTATGAGTCTAAAGGAGGTCGTACACATGGCATTGCAAAAAGGTCGTCGCCTGTTCACTTCTGAATCTGTCACCGAAGGTCATCCGGATAAGATTTGTGACCAAATTTCCGACGCCATTCTGGATGCGATCCTGGCAAAGGATCCGAACGCTCGCGTTGCTTGCGAAACGTCCGTAACCACCGGTCTCGTGCTCGTGGCGGGTGAAATTACCACCAACACCTATGTGGACATTCAAAAGCTGGTGCGCGACACGATCCGCGAAATCGGTTATGATCGCGCCAAATTTGGCTTCGACGCGGACACCTGCGGCGTCATCACTGCAATCGGCGAGCAGTCTGCCGACATCGCCCTGGGGGTTGACCAGGCCCTGGAAGCGCGCGAAGGCAAAATGACCGACGAGGAAATCGAAGCGATTGGCGCTGGCGACCAAGGGTTGATGTTTGGGTTTGCCTGCAACGAAACGCCTGAACTGATGCCGCTGCCGATCAGCATGGCGCACAAGCTGGCCCGTCGTCTGACCGAGGTGCGCAAAAACGGCACGCTCAGCTATCTGCGTCCGGACGGCAAAACCCAGGTGACTGTGGAATACGACGGCGACAAGCCGGTTCGCATCGACACCATTGTCATTTCCACCCAACACGCTCCGGAAGTGACGTTGGAACAAATCAAAAAAGACCTGATGGAACACGTCATTAAGCCAATCGTTCCTGCAGAACTGCTGGATGACGAGACCAAGTATTTCATCAACCCGACCGGCCGTTTCGTGATCGGCGGTCCGCAGGGCGACGCCGGCTTGACCGGACGCAAAATCATCGTGGATACTTACGGCGGCTACGCTCGTCACGGCGGCGGCGCGTTTTCCGGCAAAGACCCGACCAAGGTGGACCGTTCCGGTGCATACGCTGCTCGTTACGTAGCGAAGAACATCGTCGCAGCAGGCCTGGCGGACAAGTGCGAAGTGCAGGTAGCGTACGCCATTGGTGTGGCACAGCCTGTGTCCATCAGCGTGGATACGTTTGGCACCGGCAAGATCGCCGAGGAGGAGCTGGTGAAGCTCATCCGCAAGCACTTTGACCTGCGCCCGGCAGGTATCATCAAACAGCTTGACCTGCGTCGTCCGATCTACAAACAGACTGCGGCATACGGTCACTTTGGGCGTAATGACCTGAATGTGCCGTGGGAGAAGACAGACAAGGCAGAAGCGCTGAAACAGGACGCTGCCGGTCTGTTGAAATAACAACCGAGTAGGGAGAGCCTAGTGCACGCACTAGGCTTTTTTTCTTGGATAGGAATGGTAATCTGGTCATAAAGGAATCCGTTCTCTGGTGTCGAATCACTATGTAGGCTTAAGGAGGGATTTTGTTGCCGAAAAGGTGGCCCTTCTTCCTTGTCATTCTGGTGTCGTTCGGTCTGGTCGTGACTGCCGGACTGCTCGGGGGTGTGCATCTTCCAAATACCTACATGCCGAAAGTGCAACATTTTCCCCCGGTTCCTACGTCTATAAGCACAAGCGGGGATGATACTGCTGCAGCGCGGGAACGAACGGTAGAAAAAGAGGATGCCGTCGTACCCAGGCAGTGGTATCGAAATCGGGTGGTGGTGCTGACTTACCACCATGTGTCGAATCAATCGAACCAACGCTATGTGATTGACCCGGACCAATTTGCCCGGCATATGGCGTTTTTGCGCGAGAATGACCTGCATCCGATTTCGTTGTCGGAGTTTTTGCGTTTTGTCGACACTGGTGTGCTGTCTACCGACAACGCCGTGCTGATTACGTTTGACGATGGATACGAGAGTTACTACACGCATGCGTTTCCCGTGCTGCGGCAGTACCAGTTTCCATCCGTCAATTTTGCTATTGCAGGTCGGCTGCGGGACACCGCGGAGCGCAAGCGAGAAAATATGACGACACCGTTGACTCGCCAACAGATAAACGAAATGCTCGTTTCCGGGCTGGTGGATATCGGCTCACACACATACAGTCTGCATGAACAAGCCGCCAGCAACGAATGGGGAGAATGGGGGCCCGAGACTGCTCCCGTTTACATGGAGGATCTGCAGCGCTTGGAAAACGAGCAGGAATACCGGAACCGATTGTACGTTGACTTTACCATGTCCCGTGTCGGCCTGAGCGATCTGGTGGGCCGACCGGTGGAAACCATATCCTTGCCGTTCGGCTTTTTTAATGACATCGTTCTGCAGACCGCCCAACAAGCAGGCTACCGTTACGTGTTCAACTCCAATCCGGGAGTGGTGACACCCGGCGTCAATCCGCTTAAGATCCCGCGTTTTGACGTCGGCTCGCGCGAGATGGATACTGCCCAACTCCACCAGCTGTTTACGAAAGCGAAAAACGGATTTGAAGGAGAGCAGGAATGAACCAGGCAATCAGCATCAGCATGTTGGATGGAGTAATTAAACGAACGATTGAGACGGTGGAGGCAAGCAAGGCGCAAATCTTTGAGATTTCCGAACATGCACGCCAGCAGGGTAACACGTTAAAGCTGGAATTGCATGAATTGCGACAAGAAATTTCCAAAGTGATTCAGAAGGTGGATGCGCTGGAGCTCGCCTACCGCAAGTCGCGCAACCGGCTGGTGCTGGTGAGCCGCAACTTCCACACCTATACGGAAGAAGACATCCGCATCGCGTACGAGGAAGCGAGCCGGATCCAGGTAGAGTTGTCCATATTTCGGGAACGGGAAAACAACCTGAAGCGCAGGCGCAATGATCTGGAGCGGCAGCTTCGCAACCTGGAGGAGACGATCGAGCGGGCAGAAAAGCTTGTCACGCAGATGGGCGTTGTGCTTGGATATCTGACTGGCGACTTGAGCAAGGTCGACGAAGCACTGGAGACGGCCAAACAGCATCAGATGATGGGATTGAAAATTATTCAGGCCCAAGAGGAAGAACGGAAGCGCGTCGCGCGTGAAATTCACGACGGTCCAGCCCAATCGATGGCAAACGTGGTGCTGCGCTCGGAAATTGTAGAGAAGATGCTGAAAAATGACCGCATTCTGGAAGCGCAGATGGAACTGCACGAACTGAAAGAAATGGTCCGCATGAGTTTGGCCGATGTGAGGCGGATCATTTTTGACTTGCGGCCAATGGCGCTGGACGATTTGGGGCTGGTGCCCACGCTGCAGAAATACATTCAAACTTACGAGGAGCGAACGCAGGTTACCGTCGACTTGGTTGTGTTTGGAGTAGAGCAGCCGCTCAAAAGCTCCGTCAAAGCCGCCATCTTCCGTCTGGTACAGGAATGCCTGAACAACGTGGAAAAGCATGCGGGGGCCAACAAGGTCCAGGTGAAACTGGAGTTTTTGGAGGATGCACTGGTTCTCGTTGTCAAAGATGACGGGATCGGCTTTGATGTAGACCAGCTCACAGCCAAAGGAGGGTCTTTTGGGCTGTTGGGCATGAAGGAGCGGGCGCAACTGCTCGAAGGTACGATGGAGCTGCAGTCGTCGCCTGGAGAAGGAACGAAAGTGATGTTTCAAATACCGGTTAAATATTGAGTGCGAAATCGTACATAGGGAGGATGAACATGGAGAAAAGGCAGCAAGAAATCCGGATTGTAATTGTGGACGATCACCAATTGTTCCGTGAAGGCGTCAAACGAATTTTGGAAATGGAGAGCGACTTTCGGGTAATCGGCGAAGGCTCCGACGGGGAAGAGGCGTATCGCCTCGCTGAGGAGCACAAGCCGGATGTGATCCTGATGGACATCAACATGCCCAATGTCAACGGTGTCTCCGCCGCGGAACACGTCATTTCCGTAAGCCCGGATACCCGTGTGATCATCCTGTCCATTCATGACGACGAAGGTTACGTGTACCGTACGCTGCGTTCCGGCGCGTCCGGCTATCTGTTGAAAGAGATGGGGACGAACGATCTGGTGGAAGCCGTTCGCGTGGTGGCCGGAGGCGGCGCATATATCCATCCGAAAGTAACAGGCAAGCTGATTGAAGAATTTCGCCGCTTAAGCGAACAGGAAGGAGTGGCGGAACGGACGTTTGCGGCAGAGGATTCGGAGCCGGTCGATCCGAAGGTGATCGAGTCGCTGACCCGCCGCGAGCGCGAGGTGCTGCAGCTGATGGCAGAAGGGAAAAGCAACCGGGCCATCGGGGAGTTTTTGTTTATCAGTGAGAAGACGGTGAAAAACCACGTCAGCAGCATTTTGCAAAAGCTGAGCGTGCAAGACAGGACACAGGCTGTAGTCATTTCCATTAAAAACGGCTGGGTGAAACTGTAAAGAGGGAAGGCGGCTGCACCATATACAAGCCATCTGGCATACCTTGATTGCAAGAGGAGGTATGACCGTGATGGAAGAGTTGGTGGTGTGGCTGTTGGCGGCATATGGCTGCTCCTCTCTGCTGGTGACACTTGCAAACCGCTGGATCAGCCGCATGGCAGTGCGAGCGGACCAATCATGCGTGCATTACCGGCTGCTGCTCGGCAACTCTGAGCAGGTGCTGGAATACGCAGTCCGGCGGCTGCATGCCCGTTCGTATTGGAGCGGTACACCGATTCGCATCTCGTATGTCGATTACGGATCGACTGATGATACATGTGGGATCACGGCTGTGTTGAAACGGGCCGGCTGCCTCTGCGCCGACGAGGAGGAAGAGGTGGCCGACGCCCCGGCCGTGATCGTAGACCTTCGCCATACAGACGAGTGGGAGCGCGTGATATAACGCGCTTTTTTCTTTTGTCGTGCTGCTTCACGGTCCCGAAATATTTGCAGACAGCTGCTGTCTTTTTGCACACTGGTCTTGTGGAGACAAGGAGGACGGAGGCGGTAGTGTGCGAGAGTACCTGCTCTATGTAAAAGTGGGGGACGAGGCGGCGCACGTGTATGTGACGCCGTGTTTTACGGTGGATCAGATGTATTGGCGGGAGCGGGACGGCTGCAGGCTCCACGTCATTGGCAAAAGCCCATCGCTGGCGCTGGCCTTTTACCTGAGAGGGATGCTGAACGCGCGACTGCAGGGTCGGGATGTCGGGGAAGAGGAGATTGCCGCCATGCGGGAATGGGCGCTGGCACACGTCAGGGAAACCAACGCCTTGTACGGCCGGGAAGCCGGGGACATGCAGCCGCTCAGGGGAGAGTGGTTTTCGATTGAGGTGACCGGGGAAGACACGGAGGATTCCGATGGCCGGCAAACTGATGAGCGAGCAGATGCCGAAGGAAAGGCTCCGCCAAGTCCTGGAGCATCTCTGTCCGCCGGTGCCCTTCCCGATCTGCGCGCAGACAGTGAGCGGCTGCATCTGCTCTTGCAGGGGCGCGCTTTGCTGTTGGAAGAGCTGGACGGCTTTCTGCATCGGCGCGGCTGGACGGGAAGTCTGCGCACGGAATGCTTGCAGTGGCTGGTACTCGACGGGAAAGCGGAGTGGCGGCCGGGCATTGAGCTGTTCGTGAGACGCGACATATGGCGCCGGCGTTTGGCGATGCGGTGCGGACGCTGCGGCAGCGAGCGGGGGATCGCGCTCACGCTCTGCCACTCCTGCGGGCAGGGCTGCGCATACTGCACGACATGTTTGGACATGGGCAAAAGCAAATGCTGCACGCCGTATCTCTGCGTTCCCGGCAGACGCACCCGCTTTCGCCAGGACGGCGCGGCGGCTGCTCTCCAGTGGGAGGGGCGGTATTCGCAGATGCAGGCGGCTGCGGCGGAACGGGCCAGACGCTTCGTAGCGGCCAGCAGACCGGGGCCCGCGGCGTTTTTGATGTGGGCGGTCTGCGGAGCGGGGAAAACCGAGCTGTTGTTTCCTGCCATCCGGGAGACGCTGGCGGATGGCGGACAGGTATTGATCGCCACGCCGCGCAAGGATGTGGTGCTGGAGTTGGCCCCCCGCCTGCAGCGCGTTTTCCCGGCAGCGCGCGTGATCGCCGTTCACGGGTCCAGCCGGGAAAAATGGGAGGACGCTGACATTACTGTTGCCACCACCCACCAGGTGATGCGCTACTATCAGCGCTTTCCCCTGGTCGTTTTGGATGAGGCAGACGCGTTTCCGTACCACAACAACCCTGTCTTGTACCGGGCAGTTTCCCGCGCCGTTCAGCCCGGCGGGAAAACCCTGTATTTGAGCGCCACGCCGCCCCGCTATCTGCGGAAGCGGCTGGTCCCATCCGCCTTTCGGTTCCCGACCCACTCCGCTACTCACGTGCTGCTGCCGGGGCGGTATCACGGATATCCCCTGCCGGTGCCCAGGGTGTGCACGGTAGCTGCCCTGGACAAGCGGATGCGTCTGGGGCGTGCTGTACCGCCGCTGCTCGATGGCGTCAAGGCTTCCCTCGCGGCCGGCCGTCAGGTGTTCGTCTTTGTCCCGCGGGTGGAGGACGTTCCCCGGGTCCTGCAGTATTTGCAGGCCCGGCTGCCGGATCACGCAAACGCGCTGGCGGGCGTCCATGCCGCCGATCCGGAGCGGGAGCAGAAGGTACGCCTCTTTCGGGACAGGCGTTTTGCGGTGATGGTGACCACTACCATTCTGGAACGGGGAGTCACCATTCCGCGCAGTGACGTGATTGTCGTCGGGGCGGATGCCCCCGTTTTTGACGAGGCTTCCCTCGTCCAGATTGCCGGACGCGTGGGCCGTTCCGCTGACGCGCCGGAGGGAACCATACTGTTTATCCAGTCTCATCGTTCCACCGCCCCCTATGCTGCCATCAGGCAGATTTGCAGGATGAACCGTTTGGCGGAGCGGCTGCGGGAAAAGGAGGCGCGTTCATGCTGCGAGAGCCGTGTGTAAGCTGCGGCGGCCGGGTGACCTCGCGGGAGCGGGAGGAGACAGTCCGGCGCTTGTCTCTGGCCATAGCGCGCAGCGGCCGCTACCCGGCGGTCTACCGGCTGCTGGACGGACTGGGTCTGTGTGCCGATTGTCTTCGGCTCCTGCCGATCGTGGGCGAGCAGATTTGCGTCCAGTGCGGAAGGGAAATGGGCGGCCCAACGCTTCCCCTGCTGTCAAATCAGCAGAAGTGCGGGGACTGCGCATCTGTCGAGGAAGAACCGTTGTCCGGCAACCGTGGGCTGCTGGTCTACAACGAGTGGGGAAAAGAGATGCTCAGCAGGTTCAAATACAGAGGAGACGAACGCATGGCCGGCTTGTTTGCCGCTTTGCTGGCGCTGGCCTTTTACCGCTACTACGGATCAATTCGATTCCGGTGTGCAGCCGCTGTTCCCCTCCATGACAACCGTTTGCAGGAGCGCGGCTTCAACCAGGTGGAGCTGATGGTGCGGGGGCTGAGCAACCACATTGGCGTAGATGCTGTCCCCCTGCTGGCGCGGACGAGGCATACCCCGAAACTGAGCAGGCAGGGCGGGCGTACCGCGCGGCAGGAGAGCATGCGGGGAGCGTTTGAGTGGGTGGGTCCTGTGTCCTGTCGCAGCCGCGAGATGGAGATCACTGCGGATGGCGGCGGATCAGGTGTCCGTGTACGCGGGGATGTGTCGTACTGGCGGCAAAGAGTTGGCCCGGCATTGCTTGGGCGTCTGTTCAAGGCTTCCGACGCCATTCTGCTCGTGGACGATATTTACACCACCGGCACTACGCTGCGTGCCTGCGCAAAGACAATCAGGGATCAGGTGGGGCATGGCTGCCGCGTCTATTCACTGACGGTCTTTCGGTAGCATCGAGCCTGCCTGTTTGCGACTGCCATCAAGGGCATCGACTTTAAAGGAGAAGATTTTCGTTACGGTTTTTCATATGGTTTTTCCATGCACCGCGCAGCCGGCAGCTCCGTTTTATTAATTAAGAGACGGCCAACCCTCTCCATGTTTTTATTCTCTTCATAGCCATCTTGGAAAAAATGCGCTATGATGGAAGTACAACGGGTTGAACATCAAGAGCAAGTACGGGGAGATCAAAGGAGTTGTGCTTATGTCACTGGGCAAACTGTCTAACTGCTCACGCTGCGGTACCCTGTTTGTGCAGGTCGTTCGCGATATTTGCCCTTCATGTCATCAGGTGATAGAAAAAGAATATGAACGGTGCGCCTCTTTTCTGCGCAAGCGGGAGAACCGGGGGGCGACGATCTATCAGCTCAGTGAAGCAACCGGAGTTTCCATTAAACAGATTACCCGATTCATCAAAGAGAGACGAATTTCGATTGCCAACAACCCCAACATGGGCTATCCCTGCGATCGATGCGGGTTTTTGATTCGCAGCGGACAGTATTGTGCCGACTGCACCAAGCATCTGCAGCGGGACATCGTGCTGGATCTCGACGTCGAGCGGCGTCTGGAAGAAGAAAAGCGGGCTCGCTTGATAGAAGCTACATATCGAAGGAAGCAGAATCGTGACGAATAGTTTTCGCGGAAAAAACTAATCGTTTGCCGGTATTTTGCCGATGATACTACTAAAGAAGTATCATCGGTTTTCTTGTTATGATGAGGATGTGGAGCGATCCTGCTCCCAGTCTTTTATGTCTGTTTGGATTGAGAGGATGGTTTTTCAGATGCGTATTCAGGAACCGAACCGCACGGGAATGATAAACGCCTACAATAAAACGGGGCAGACACCGGTTGGCAAAGGGCGCAAGCTGTCTATGGGCAAGGATGAAGTGAACATTTCAGCGGAAGCCCTGGAGATGCTGAAGCAGGTGGAGGACCCCGACTCTCCCGCGCGACGGGAAAAGATACAGCGCTTGAAAAAACAGGTGGAGGAAGGGACGTATCGCGTTCCCAGCGACAAGCTCGCCGACAAAATCCTGTCCTTCTGGCGCAAGCTGTAAGGGACGCGTATGACGACCTCGAGGGGAAAGCTGAGGTGTCCTCATGACGAAGTGGCATGAACTCTACGAACTGCTCGACAACTTGATTCAACTGCACAAGGCGCTGTATACGCTTGCCGTACAAAAAAAGGACGTGCTGATCAAGGGTGACGTCGACGAACTGGTGGCCATCACCAAGCAGGAACAGAAACTGATCCAGGCTGTCGGCAGCGCCGAGGAAGCCCGCCAGGCTGTGGCGGCTCACTTGTTCGCTTCTCTGGGTTTCACCCGGGACAACGGCACGCTTTCTGACCTGATCAAGCTGACGACCAGCGCGGAAGAGAAGATGCGTCTGACCACGTACCGCGACGAACTGATGCGGATTGTCTCTGAACTGCGGGATGCCAACGAGCTCAATCAGCAGTTGTTGGAACAGTCCCTTTCTTTTGTCAACATGACGCTCAACCTGATCACAGATGCGCCGGAGGATGACTTTATCTACGGAAATCCGACGGCGGAGGCGTTCCGCGGAAGCCATCGCAGTTTTTTCAATACCAAAGCGTAAAAGAGGTGCAATCATGCGTTCAACATTTCATGGGTTGGAAGTGAGCAAGCGCGGGCTTATTGCCCAGCAAGCGGCATTGAATACCACCGGCCACAACATCGCCAACGCCAATACGGAAGGCTACACCCGGCAGCGCGTCAATATGGTTGCGACTACTGGCATTCCGTATGTCGGCCTGAACATGAGCAGAGAGGCCGGCTTGTTGGGTACTGGTGTGATGGTGTCAGATATCCAGCGTCTGCGTGAGGATTTTCTCGATCTCCAGTATCGAAACGAAAACAAAATCCTTGGCTATTGGGACGAAAGGGTTGATGCCCTGGCCAAAATAGAGGCGATTTTGCAGGAGCCTTCCGAGACAGGGTTGCAAAAGGTCATGGACCAGATGTGGCAGGCGTGGCAAGATCTGTCCAAAGACCCGATCAACCCGTCTACCCGTGCTGTCGTGCGGGAGCGTTCCATTGCGGTAGCCGAAACATTTGCCAATCTGTACAGGCAGCTTCAGCAAGTACAGCAGGACATGGATCACGTCGTCGGTGTCAAAGCGCTTGAGGTCAATTCGCTGGCCCAGCAAATCGCCGCTGTTAACAAGATGATCAACGACGTCGTGCCGCACGGGTATGTGCCAAACGACCTGTATGACCAACGGGACGTGTTGATCGACAAGCTGTCCAAGCTGGTGCCGGTAAAAGTTAGCTATGTGGAAAACGGCATGGTGGACATTCAGGTAGACGGCCGGGACTTGGTAAACGGGTATACCTCGGTTCCGGTGGCAGCGGTGAGAAATCCGCAGACCGGTCTCAATGAATTTACCATTGGCGGGGTCAGCTTCAAACCGACATCTGGCGCAATCACTGCCATATTGGAATCGCGGGACGTGCTGATTCCCGGCACGATGGAGCGTCTCGATCTCCTCGCCATCAATTTGACCAGGGAAATCAACAATGTGCACAAGTTGGGATACAGCATCAACGACATTAACGCCGGTGGCGGTTCGTCCCAAATCCCGTTCTTTGTTGACAGGATAAGTGGCGGCACTGCGGATCCGACCG
This sequence comes from Brevibacillus sedimenti, assembly GCF_020923495.1. GTDB lineage: Bacteria > Bacillota > Bacilli > Brevibacillales > Brevibacillaceae > Brevibacillus > Brevibacillus aydinogluensis. Next base: position 787,475 of record NZ_CP064048.1, on the reverse strand, counting down.
GAGCTGCCAACATCGCGATCAACCCTGCCATTTTGGCCAGTCTGGATGCCATCGCCGCAGCCAGACCGGAGCCGGACGGCAGCGTAGTGGCAGGCAATAACGAAAACGCCTTGGCCATCGCTCAGATCAAATTCAAGATCATCCCTGCAGGAGCAGGTCCCACTGACTTCAAAGAAGCGACAACACTGGACGATTATTACCGGTACACCATTGGCGAACTGGGCGTAAAAGGACAGGAAGCCATCCGCAATCAGAAAAACTCGGAAACCATTGTCAACATGGTGGCGGCACAACGCGAATCGGTGTCAGGCGTCTCCATCGACGAAGAGATGTCCAATCTGGTCAAGTACCAACACGCCTACAACGCCGCAGCGCGTTCCATCACAGCTGTTGACGAAATCTTGGACAGGATCATTAACGGCATGGGCCGAGTCGGTCTGTAACGTCGTTAGGGAGGGTAACACATGGCTGTTCGCGTAACGCAAAACATGCTTAACCGCAACATGCTGCGAAATCTGTACAATTCGATGGGCAACATGGATAAACTGCAGGAACAGTTGTCGTCGGGGAAAAAGGTCTCCAAACCTTCTGATGACCCGGTGATTGTGACGAGGGGAATGTTTTACCGCTCCTCGCTGATTGAAAACGACCAGTTCGCCAAAAATACGACGGAAGCGCTCAACTGGCTGGACGCCACAGACCAGGCACTGGATGAGGTGGGGAACGTGTACAAGCGCGTTCAGGAATTGGTGGTAGCCTCCGGCAACGGCACCTTGTCCAAGGACGACTTGAAAATGATGGCCATGGAAATCGCTGAACTGAAAAACCACCTGGGCAATATAGCCAACCAGACGGTGAACGGGCGGTATATTTTTGCCGGGACCGATTCCACCAGACCGCCTTACGATACTGCGTCAGGCCAGTTTACCAACACGAACAGCTCGCTGATTAGACTGGAAATCAGCGAGAATACGTATGTGCCGATCAACATCAACGCGCAGAATGTGTTTAACAATCCGACCGGGAACAACATTTTTACCCTGCTGGACAACATTGTCACGGAGTTGAACAATGGCAACGCTGCGACGGCATACAGTGACCAATTGAAACAGCAGGCCGATTTTGTCTTGACCGAGCGGGCTGCGCTGGGGGCACGAGTCAACCGGCTGGAACTGGTGGAAGACAGGCTGTCCAAAAGCGAGGTCTCCATTACCGGGTTGATGTCCAAAAACGAGGATGCGGACATCGCCGAAGTAATCACCCAACTGAAGGCACAGGAGAATGTTCACCGGGCCGCGCTGTCTGCCGGGGCGAGGATCATCCAGCCGTCTTTGGTTGATTTTCTGCGATAATACCAAGGGGTAGACGCACATGCCCATTGCTTCCTTGCGAATGGAGAGCACGATGGCGCGGATCGGAATCTCCGTTCAAAAACCCGTGCAGGAAATTCAGCAGCCGCATGCTGACCTCCAGCTTCGACAAAGGCCGGCCATCCTGCAGATCAGACAGGACCCCGGCGAGATCACGATCGACTCCAGCCGCGCCCGATACAGTCTCGGGCTGCGAACACCGCTGCAGTTCAGCGACGACAACGCCGCTTTCGGCAAACAGCAGTGGCTGGAGGCGATCGCCCGCATCAGTCAGGAGGGGGACCAACTGCGGGCGATCGAAAACCCGCAGGACCCCATCCCTGAACAGGCGGCTGACAGGTTCGGCATTACCCCCACACCCTTGCCGACCCCGCTCTATCCCGACGAAGGGGTGGACATTGGGTTTCGTCATGGCATTACGTTGATCAATATCCAAAAACAAGGATTTGAGAACCATACCCAAATCCGACCACCCGTGTTAAAATACACGCCGGGAAAAGCGCAGATATACATGCAGCAGTACAATCGGCTGAAGATAGAAGTCGTCGGTCTGCAGGTTGATCGGTTGATGTGAAAAGGAGAAGGTTCCATGATGACTGGCGGTAAGTTTGAGATTGGAAAGGTATTTTTTGAAGAAGGACTCCCTGGTTTTTTGCAACTGCAGTTTTTTAAACTGGTTCAGGAAGAAGAGGGGACGCCCTTTTATTTACTTCAGTCAACAGAGGATGAAAAGGTTGGGTTTTGGCTTATCAATCCGTTTGTATTCTTTGCCGATTATCAGTTCAGACTTCCTGAGCAGAGCAGGGAACTTCTCCGCCTTTCGGATGAGGGTCAGGTCATGGTTTTCAATATTATAACCCCTAGTGAAAAAGGCATTACCGTAAACCTCAAGGCTCCCATCGTCATTAACAAAGAAAATCGAATGGCAAAACAGGTGATTTTGGAAGAAGATTACGATATACGCCATCCGCTGGTACTCAAACATACAGCGCCGGGAGGTGTGTGAAAAGCATGCTGGTGCTCTCCCGGAAAAAAAACGAATCGATCATGATTGGTGAGGAAATAGAAGTCAAGGTAGTCAGTATTGAAGGCGATATCGTACGGATTGGGATTGAAGCCCCTCGTGAAGTGGGAGTATACCGCAAGGAGATTTACATCACGATTAAAGAGGAAAACGAACAGGCCTCTCAACATAAAGTTGATTGGGATGTGCTGAAACGCTTAGTTCATATGGATAAAACGGACGGTGTCTGATCGTCCGTTTTTTTCGTAAAAAAGATCGAAAAAGGTATAAAGTACATGAGATTCTCTACCGATATTACTAGTGTAAGGGTTTCGGCGCAAGCGCGCGATTGTGTCGGAGCCTGAATGATTCAACCAAACGGTCACAAGGACGTGACCGTCAAAATCAAGGAGGAATCACAGATGATTATCAACCACAACCTGTCTGCAATGAATACCCATCGCCAACTGAGCATCAACTCTGGCAATCTCGCAAAAAACGTAGAAAAGCTGTCTTCCGGTTACCGCATCAACCGCGCAGCTGACGACGCTGCTGGTCTCTCCATCTCTGAGCGTATGCGTTCCCAAATTCGTGGTATGGAGCAAGCGGCTCGCAACGCGCAAGACGGCATCTCTTTGATTCAGACAGCAGAAGGTGCTCTGCAAACTGTTAACGATATGCTCGTGCGTATTAAAGAGTTGACCACACAAGCTGCTAACGGCACGTTGGATCAGACCAATGACCGCACTCGCATTAACGAAGAAATTGCTGAATTGGCGAAAGAAATCACCAACATCAGCAATAACACCAAATTCAACGGTATTAAACTGTTGGATGGTTCCTCCAACATTACACTTCAAATCGGTATCGAAGGGACCCAAACACTCACGTTGTCCGCTGCTAGCTTTGGAATTAACGCTGTTGCAGCTCAAATTTCCAGCGGATCCTATCAGTTCACTAGCCAAAACGATGCAAATGCTGTTTTGCAAGATATTGAAGATCAAATCAACATTGTCAGCGCAGCTCGCTCGTACTTGGGTGCAAATCAGAACCGTCTTGAAAACACCATCAACAATCTGAACATCACTGCCGAAAACCTGCAAGCAGCAGAATCCCGTATTCGCGACCTGGATATGGCAAAAGAGCAAATGGCGTTTACGAAAAACAGCATCCTGACCCAGGCTGCTCAAGCTATGCTGGCACAAGCAAACCAACTCCCGCAAGGTGTTCTGCAATTGCTGCGATAATCGAACAAAAAAGAGAGCAAGCGTTTCTTGCTCTCTTTTTTTCTAAATGATGCGAGGGATAGTAAATGAGAATATCAGCTTGCGTAATCACCAAGAATGAAGAAAAGAACCTTCCTTCCTGTTTGGAAAGTGTAAGAAAGATCGTATCCGAGATTATTGTCGTTGATACCGGTTCTACCGACAGGACTATCGAGGTAGCTCGACAATACGGAGCCGCTGTTTTCCATTTTGAGTGGATTGACGATTTTGCTGCGGCAAAAAATTACGCCTTGTCCAAGGCTACAGGGGATTGGATAGTCTTTTTGGATGCTGACGAACAACTTTCTAGAGAGACGATTCCCAACGTATATGATGTTATTAACCATGCTCAGAATGGTAATTACGATTTAATCGCGGGTCTCATAACCGATTACGACCCAGCAACTCACAAAGCATTAAGTACACTTCCTACTATTCGTATATTTCGTAACGATCCCTGTATTCGTTACACCGGGGCTATTCATGAACGGCTTGTAAAAAGTAACGGAACTCCTACCATCTATAATGCAACAGACCGGATTATTATTTTACATAGTGGCTATACACGTTCGGCAATTACAGAAAAGGAAAAATCCAAGCGTAACTTGTCAATATTATTAAAAGAGTGGGGAAAGAATCCTTGCAGCAGTGACTTAGCCTTTTATATTTCTGAAGCTTATTTGATAGGACGTGATTATAAGCAGGCATTGGAGTATGCATCAAAGATGCTAACGTATCAAAATGCCACACTATATGGATTATATGAGAAAAACTATATTAATATCATTCACTGTATGACAGAACTGAATTATCCGCCCCAAAAAATATTGGAAACCATAAAGAAAGCTGTACAGGCTTACCCCGATTTTCCAGATTTCTATTTTTATTTAGGAGATGTTTATCGAAAGGCTAATCGATATCATGATGCAATTGAAGCATTTGAAATCGGTTTAACAAAACTAAACAACGCATTATCTTCACAATCGGGAACCGTGTTTAATACACCGAATGTATTGGCTATAGTAGGTAGTCTTTATTACAGCCTTGGACATATTTCGAAAAGTGTAGAATATTATGTGCAATCGTTACATCTCGACAAATACAATTATCAGGTTTTAATTGAGCTATTGAAAACTTTGTCTCATTTTGAGGAAACAGGAAAAATCATTTCGTTTCTTGAGAAGATCTACAATGCTGATGTGGCTAAAGATACCCTGTTGCTTGTTTCAGCTTCAATTGAAATAAAAAATACGTCCCTTGCTGAACACTACTTAGCTTTTTTAGATCCTTTTCAAGTGGAGGAACTTTCCGCATATCGTGGACAGTTGAAATTACTAAAAGGAAGTTTTGATGAAGCGGCAGCAATATTTCAAGAAAGATACTGTAAACATGGGGATATACAGGATGCAGTTTGCGCGATTACCGGAGTCATTTTGTCTAATGACAGCAGGTGCTTTAAAAATCTAGTTGATATATTACCTCCTTCGTTACAGTCCTTGTTGAACAAGGATATAAATAATATTGATCCCAGTGAACTGTTGTTGCTTGTTAGCACACTTATACGATTGCGTTGCTGGGAAGTGATGATGAAATACGTGGATATAATTGAACATTATGGTCTCCTGATAGAGACAGCAGAGTGTTTTTATCGAAACGAGGAGTATGGTTTGGCCTTTGAATTTTACAAGTATTACTTGGAAAAAGTGAGTGATGTTCCTACAAGTAATGAATGTATAATTTTGATTAAAATGGCCGATTGTTTGTACAATACAGGGGACTTACTAGCTGCTCTTGAATTGTTGAGCCAAGCGCAAGAAATGAATCCGCACGAATATGCCGTCTATGAACGGCAACTTGGTATCTGTATAAAATTGAACGATCAAGAGAAAACAAAACAAGTCGTGCAAACTGCTTTACTGTATTATCCAGACTCGTCTTATCTTTTGTCGCTAGACTGAGAGGAGGTGTAACATGTGACCACTGTGAGTCTTGTCATGATAGTTAAAAATGAGGCGAATAAATTGGCTCGTTGTTTAAATAGCGCAAAAGACTTGGTTAATGAGATCGTAATCGTTGATACAGGATCAACTGACGGTACTAAAGAAATTGCTAAGAAGTTTGGGGCGAAGGTTTATGACTTTGTTTGGAATGACAGTTTTTCTGAAGCACGAAATTTTGCCCTAGATAAATCTCAAGGAGAGTGGAATTTAATACTTGACGCAGATGAGTACATTACAGGAGAATGTAAGGTTCACTTACAAAAATTTATAAACAATTATATGGCAATTGGCCGAATCTCTATTGTAAGTAAATATGAAGAAAACAACGAAGTGCGTTATACACGTCATTTTGCTTCCCGCTTGCTTCCTAGAGGATCTTATTACCGTGGCAGGATTCATGAGCAGGTTGTTTCAGACTTACCTCATATCCGGACAGGTATTGAGGTTTATCATGATGGATATTATTTGACAGATAAAACCGATCGTAATTTACCCCTATTACTAAAAGAATTGGAAGAACATCCTGACGATCCCTATATTCTTTATCATATAGCAATCAATTATAAAAATAAAAAGGATTACGAAACTGCAGATAAATATTTTGCCAGAGCGTATGCCCGTTTTACACGAGAAGAAGGATTTGCCCCCGTTTTGGTTGTTGATTACCTCTACAACATTATGGCTAACGGCAACCTTGAAGATGGTATAGAGATTATTCGCAACGAAAAGGAATTTCTTCGGGACTATCCTGACTATCATTTCGTAACAGGTTTATTTTATATGGATTATATTCAAAAAGATATTGCCGGACGACTTGAAATGATTGACTGGATCGAACACTCATTTCTTACATGTTTGCAATTAGGAGATACAAAGAGATCTGACAGTGTTCTGGGAGTTGGAAGTTTTTTGGCAGCTTACAATTTGGGAGTTGTATACGAAGTATTCGGGTTGAATGAAAAAGCGGCAAGTTATTATGCCGAAGCTGCTGCGCTTGGTTATGCCCCAGCTGCGCATCGGTTGGAACTACTGTCAAAATCAACGTCCTGAAAAATATCAATTTTTGTTGCCGAGGTGCCGATACATACAATGAGTAAACTTTTAGGGGGTGTAAGATCATGGAGATTAGTTCTGTTAGTTATACAAATAAAATTCCACCTAAGGTTGTTGAAACGGGACAAAGCCTGGAAGTAAGTCACCGGTATGAAATTACTGTGGATGGGAATACAACAAGGTCACGTGAACAATTGGAAAAAGAAATTGGAAATCTTAATAAATTTCTGCAGACAAGTAACACACATCTTAAATTTACGCTACACGAAGAGTTGAATGAGTATTACGTTCAGATCATTGATGACCAAACACAAGAAGTCGTACGTGAGGTACCCTCAAAAAAAATCTTAGATTTGGTTGCAAAAATCCACGAAATGATCGGTCTTTTGGTGGATGAAAAAAGGTAGGAGGATTGTAGAATGATTAATCCGATCCGATTCAGTGGGATGGCTTCAGGACTTGATACCGAGAAAATTATAAGGGACTTAATGAAAGTAGAAAGAGAACCACTCAATCGATTAAAGAGAAAGAAGCAACTGGAGGAATGGAAGCGGGACAGCTATCGCGAAATAAATTCTCTTTTGTTAAACTTCCAAAAATCACTTGACGCTCTTCGTTTTTCAAGCAATTTGGAAAAAAAGAAGGCAGTATCAGAAAATGAAGCTGCAGTTTCAGTCAATATTAAAGGCTCACCTAAGCTTAATAATTATACCGTTAAGGTAACTCAGTTGGCTAAACCGGCTGTTCCACCATCTGCTGAGTTTTCCGTAGACAACTCGATTTCTAATTCGTCTGCGTCAATCGGTGCAAATTTTACTTTTGAAATAGATACAGGTGCCGGTTCTCCCGTAACTATTAATGTAGAGTCAACGGATTCCATTGATAGTATAATATCAAAAGTAAATCAGTCTGCAACGGGAATCAAAGCCACATATTTTAATAACAAGATCGTTTTCACAGCGAACGATGGTTCAATTTTTGACGTTACCGTAACAAGTGGGGACGGTTCCTTATTAGGAATGGGAAATAGTGGTACAGTCACAAGTTCCACCAGCGGGCAGCCAGGTTCTCCTGCAATCGTAGAAATTAACGGTGTGGTGCATACTGTTTCCAGTAATACTTTTACCTATGACGGTATTGAGTTTAATCTTAAACAAGTAACGTCGAATGCATTAAGTGTCGCAGTGAAGAATGACGAGGATGCAATATTCAATACCATTAAAAGTTTTGTAGACAAATATAACGAGTTAATTAGTAAAGTTAATGCAAAACTTACAGAAAAAAAGTACAAAGGATACGAACCGTTACTTGATGAAGAAAAGGAACAATTACCTGAGGAAACAGCAAAAAAATTGGAGGAAATGGCGAAAAGCGGTATACTCCAGCGTGATCCAATTCTGTCAAGCGGCTTGGATGCATTACGTTTCGCTCTTTCAGAGCCATTAAAGGGAGCAGACTCGGCCTTTGATACGCTGAGCGAAATTGGTATTTCAGGTGCGGCTAACGGTAAATTTGCCTATCTTGAGAAAGGCAAACTGTATATTGATGAAGCGAAACTGCGGCGAGCTATCAGCGAGAATGGTGACAAGGTGGTTCAACTTTTCAGCCAGTATAGCAGCACAAAGGATCCGAAAGAGACTGGTTTGGCTCAACGTATATACGATGAGCTGGACAAAACAATAAAATTATTAAGTAATAAGGCGGGTAGCGGGACCCAACCTATTGATAACAGTGTAATCGGGAACAGCATTGATAAAATTAATAGAGATATCGATCATTGGGAGGAGAGACTAAAAGCCATCGAAGACCGATATTGGAAAAAGTTCACTGCAATGGAGAAAGCATTAGCTCAATATCAGTCTCAAGGGAATTGGTTTGTTAATCTGTTAGGTGGTCAACAGTAGGAGGGGGGCACAGTGTTACAAAATGTTGCGCAGACTTACCAAACAAATCAAATCACAACCGCTTCTCCGGAGGAATTGACACTTTTGCTTTACAACGGGGCGATCACCTTTATTAAGCAAGCGAAATTGGGGATAGAAACAAAAGATTACGAAAAGGTGAATAAATATTGTATTAAAGTCCAAAATATTTTGTGTGAATTGATTGGTACTTTAAATGATACTTACCCAATCGCAAAACAATTTCGGGTAATGTATGATTATATGCTTCGTCAATTAATAACTGCGAACGTAAAAAAAGACATTTTGATATTAAATGAGGTAGAGGATTTTTTTGTGCAATTTCGTGACACTTGGAGAGAAGCCATTGCGATAACTAAAAAAAATAGCAGGACGTGAAGTCGTATGACTACTCCAATGGAAACATTGGCGGAGGAACTCTTAAAAGTTACGCTCAAACTAGCAAACACAGTTAAACAAGAAGAGTCGGACCCCAATGAATGGATCAATATGTTGGAACAAAGGCAGCAACTCATGAACGATATTAACGCGTGGCTTTTAAAAGGTGAAACCATTGGGCCCCGTCCGCTTAAGTATATTCAAGAGGCGTATGTTTTGGACAATCAGGTGATTTCGGTTATAAAAGAAAAACAAGAGGAACTTCAGACGAACCTACTTAAAATCAACCAATTAAGGGTTGCTGGTGACAGGTATAGTTACAGTTCCGGACCTACAGGATATGGAGCATTTTTTGACACGAAGAAATGAAAGGCCCTTTATTGGGCCTTTTCATTTGTAAGGAATACAGTAAGATCAAGTTTTATAAAAAAATAGAGATGTACCTCCGATATAACAAATAGAAGTCATTTGACACAGAGAAAGGACTTTTCACGAAAAAACAGCGGCGATAGCTGTTGTTTTTATATCAATTCAAGGAGGAGAAAAAATGGAGGTAATCAGGAAGAGTTCAATCTACTTATTGACTCTGCTTCTGGTTTTCCTTGGATGCCAGGTTCCAACACTCCATGCTGCCGTTAATGATTACATGTCGGTAACAAAGAGTGTGGACCCGACCACTATCACCACTGAGGAAGAAGCAGAAGTTACACTAAGCATCAAAGGTACGCCACCGGAAAATATTGTGGTACCAAATGATGTTGTCTTAATAATCGACAAATCAGGCAGTATGAGGCCTGAATCCAACAATGGTGAAGACAAGATTACAGCTGCAAAAGAAGCAGCAAAAGGTTTTATTGATCTAATGGATTTTTCAAAGCATCGAGTAGGAATTGTAGATTTTAGTTCTACCAATTTGACCCGAACTTTTGATCTAACTACTGATGCAACTCAAGCTAAAAACTATGTGGACACAATAACCGCTAATGGTGCAACAGCTACTGGTGACGCTATTGACAAAGCAATTGCTATGCTGGAGAACCATCGACCCGAGGCACGACCAGTTATCGTCATTATGACAGATGGGGATGCTACTGAACCAACTGGAAATCCGTATGGTTATGCCAAGGAAAGAGCACAAGCTGCTAAAGATGCGGGAATCGTATTTTACACGATTGCTCTATTAAAGTCTACGGACAATCCAGATACAAGTGGGCCTAATCTTCTGTTAAAAGAAATGGCAACAACGGCAGATCATCATCATTTTGTTCTGGGATCTCAAGGTTTGAAAGAAATTTACGCAGCAATCGTAAAGGAAATCGGTTTTGCCTCTGCTTATGACGTAACGGTTATTGACAATGTTTCACCTGACTTCACAATTGTTCCAGGCTCGTATGACAATAATATTCCAAAGCCTGAGGTAAATGGTAACACATTGATTTGGAAATTTGCGGAATTAAAGAACAACACTCTCACCTTCAAATATAAAATAAAACCGAAAGACCCGGAAAAAACTGGAATTCTGCCAATAACCTCGTCCGGTTCGGTTATCACTTATAAAGATTATGCAGGTGGAAATAGGAGTAAGGCTGTACCATATAAAGATTTACAGGTAATTTATCCAGCTCCGGTCATTACAGCCGTAGAACCAAGCGAAGGCCATGTAGATGGTGGGGGTAAAGTAACCATCCGGGGTGATAAATTTAGACCCGGCGCAACGGTTAAATTTGGATTAAATGCAGCATCTGATGTACAAGTCATCAGCAAAAACGAGATAACAGCTACAGTACCTGCCGGTAATCAAGGTAAAGTAACTATAACTGTTACAAATCCGGATCATCAGAAGGCAACTGCAGAATATAGATACAAGGCCGATCCTGTAATTACTTCAATTCAACCCAACAACGGTCCGTTGGCAGGGGGAAACACAGTCTACTTTAAAGGTAATTACTTCATGCAAGGTCTATCCGTAAAATTCGGGGAAAAAGAGGCTCCTGTAGCGGTTTACACTGACTCGACCTATTTTAGAGTGATTGCACCGGCAGGAGAGGTCCCTGGTCCTGTTGATGTGGTTTTGACGAATCCAGATGGAACTACGATTACTGTGGCAGGAGGGTATACCTATAATGCTCCTCCGGTAGAAGAATTGACTGTTTCAGAAATTACCCCAAATACCGGTAAACTTTCAGGCGGGGAATTGATTTATCTTCAAGGAAAAAAATTTGATCCTGCTGTGAAGGTGTATTTCGGTGAAAAAGCAGCTGAGCTTGTCACCTATTACTCTGACCAGCGAGTAGCAGTAAAAGCGCCAGCTGGAGATTCTGCTGGCCCGGTTGATGTAAAAGTTGTAAATCCTGATGGGAAATCTGTAACGGTTGCTGATGGCTATACGTACAAACCTGATCCTAAATTGCCTGCTCCTGAGATAACATCAGTTACACCAAACAGTGGTTTAGTGAAGGGAGGAGAGATAGTATCTATTAAAGGTAATAACTTCCAAAATGGAGTAAAGGTTTACTTTGGAGTTAATCAAGCAGAAGTAAGATTTTTCTCTAGTTCTCAATTAAATGTTGTTGCACCTGCGTCGTCAACGGTTGGAGATGTTGATGTAAGAGTGGTAAATCCAGATAATCAGGAAGCAATCAAACCGCAGGGCTACACATACTTGGAAAATCTCCCGGCACCTCCCCCCAGCATTACAAATATCAGTCCAAGCAGCGGCCCCATGGCTGGGGGAACAAACGTCTATATCGACGGGACTGATTTTGTACAAGGGTTGAAGGTGTACTTTGGTGAAGCTGAAGCACAAGTAGCCACCTTCTACAATAGTACTCGTATTTGGGTAAAATCACCGGCAGCCAATGTTGACGGCCCAGTAGATGTAAAAATTGTGAATCCGGATGGCCAAGAGACGATAAAAACAGAGGGCTTTACGTATCTAGCACCGCCGCCGACGAAACCACCGGTCATTACAAACATCAGTCCAAGCAGTGGCCCCATGGCTGGGGGAACAAACGTCTATATCGACGGGACTGATTTTGTACAAGGGTTGAAGGTGTACTTTGGTGAAGCTGAAGCACAAGTAGCCACCTTCTACAATAGTACTCGTATTTGGGTAAAATCACCGGCAGCCAATGTTGACGGCCCAGTAGATGTAAAAATTGTGAATCCGGATGGCCAAGAGACGATAAAAACAGAGGGCTTTACGTATCTAGCACCGCCGCCACCAAAGGCACCAACTATTACAAATATCACACCAATCAGCGGTCCGTTAACGGGAGGAACAAACGTATATATTGACGGTTCAGATTTCGTCCAAGGATTGAAGGTGTATTTTGGAGACGCTGAGGCACAGGTAGCTACTTTCTACAATAGTACGCGACTTTGGGTGAAGTCGCCTGCGGTAAGCACAGGCGGTCCTGTAGATGTAAAGGTTGTTAATCCAGATGGATTAGAGGGTGTTAAGGTTCAAGGGTTTACCTATCTAGTACCAGTTCCACAAATTACGTCGATCTCGCCCAATAGTGGTCCAGTAGCCGGTGGAACGAACGTATATATTGATGGAGCAAATTTTGTCCAAGGATTAAAGGTGTATTTTGGCGAAGCTGAGGCTCAAGTGGCTGCCTTTTACAATAGCACCCGTATTTGGGTTAAATCTCCTGCTTCGGGTGTCGATGGCCCAGTTGATGTGAGAATTGTTAACCCAGAAGGAACCGAGGGAGTAAAAACAAAAGGCTTCACGTATATTGCCCCACCACCCCCCAAGGCCCCAACAATTACCAATATTACACCGGCTAGTGGTCCGATAGCCGGGGGAACAAATGTTTACATTGATGGAACGGATTTTGCTCAAGGGGTAAAGGTGTATTTTGGTGACACAGAAGCTCAAGTAGCCACCTATTACAATAGTACACGACTTTGGGTGAAGTCGCCTGCGGTTAGCACAGGCGGTCCTGTAGATGTAAAGGTTGTTAATCCAGATGGCTTAGAGGGTGTTAAGGTTCAAGGGTTTACCTATATTGCCCCGCCACCTCCCAAGGCACCAACTATCACCAATATCACTCCCAAAAGCGGTCCGTTAACGGGAGGAACAAACGTATATATTGACGGTTCAGATTTCGTTCAAGGATTAAAGGTGTATTTTGGAGACGCTGAGGCACAGGTAGCTACGTTCTACAATAGCACTCGCCTATGGGTGAAATCTCCCTCTGCCAGTGTCGCCGGTCCAGTAGATGTAAAAATTGTGAATCCAGATGGACAAGAAAGTAACACTATACTTTTTGAGTACAAATAATGTCCATTGGAACAAGTTTCTATGTGAGAAGCAGCTGAGTTGAGTCAGCTGCTTCTTTTTTGGTGCGCCCGGCATGGGCGGTAGCTATAGGGTGAAAGTCCCGAACGGGGGTTGGCTGTACCAACCGTTAGCTTAAGGCAAGGGTGTCCGCCGTGAGGCGGAATCTGAAGGAAGCCGGCGGCAAAGTCCTGACCTGAGGTACACGAACCCAATTTGAGGCTGTTGTACTCGGGCGAGCCTGCCGAACAAGGTGAAGCCCCATACAGCCAAGGAGTGCAGCAGTAAATTGGGCAGGTACATGGGACGAAAGTTACCGTCCTTACCCGGGGAGGTCTGCATGATACGCCTACTACCGTTGGCAACCGTCTCCGCGAGGGGGCGCTGAACATGCAGAAGTCAGCAGAGGCCATAGTACTCCGATAGAGGACGCTCGAAGGAGGAAGGGCCGAACATCAAGTCAACACATGTTCTAATCCCTTTCGATACGGTGCGTCGAAGCAGAATTCCGAAATGGAACTTCCTCTGAATAGTAGGGGTGAAGCCCCGAGGGTACAGAGAAGGGCTGAGCATCGTACGGCAAGCTTAGCAACATGTGTGCGAAGAGAGGAGTATCGTCAGGGGCATGCTGGAGAAAGTGCTGTCACGGGACAACCTCATGGCCGCTCTCAAACGAGTGGAGGCCAACAGAGGTGCTGCGGGAATCGACGGTGTTTCAACCGAACAACTGCGCGACTACCTTCGTCAGCACTGGGCGACCATCCGGTCGCAAATCGAGAAGGGAACCTACAAGCCGTCTCCTGTCCGCAGGGTCGAAATCCCGAAACCTGACGGGGGAATACGATTGCTAGGCATCCCTACCGTGGTAGATCGCTTCATCCAGCAGGCCATCCTGCAGGTATTGACTCCCATATTCGACCCAGAGTTCTCCGACTCCAGCTTCGGGTTCCGTCCAGGCCGCCGTGCTCACAGTGCTGTGCGGAAAGCACAACAGTACATCAACGAAGGATTCCGGTATGTGGTCGACATCGACTTGGAGAAGTTCTTCGACCGGGTCAACCATGATATCCTAATGAGCCGGGTTGCCCGCAAGGTGAAGGACAAGCGCCTTCTTAAACTAATTCGCGCTTATCTGCAATCCGGAGTCATGGTCAACGGAGTGTGTGTCACGACGGAAGAGGGCACGCCGCAAGGTGGCCCCTTAAGTCCGCTGTTGGCCAACATTCTGCTAGACGACCTGGACAAGGAGTTGGAGAAAAGGGGACACCGTTTCTGCCGCTATGCGGACGACTGCAACATCTACGTCCGCTCCAAACGTGCGGGTGAACGTGTAAAGGCAAGTGTGGAGCGATACTTGACCAGGGTTCTCAAACTCAAGGTAAATCAACAGAAAAGTGCGGTGGACCGCCCGTGCAACCGGAAGTTCCTCGGCTTTAGCTTTATTCCGGGAAAGGAAGCGCGGATACGTCTGCATCCCAAATCGATCACCCGGTTAAAAGGACGAATTCGCCAATTAACCAACCCACATCGAAGCATGGCCATGCAGGAGAGGATTCAAAAACTCAACCAATACCTCATGGGATGGATCGGGTATTTTGCGCTGGCCGAGGCGAAAACCCATCTTCTGCGAATAGAGGAATGGATTCGCCGAAGGCTCCGGCTCTGTCTATGGACGCAGTGGAAACGAGTTCGTACGAGGTACCGCGAACTTCGTTCGCTTGGATTTTCTCACAACAGAGCACTGGAAATCGCAAACACCCGAAAGGGGGCGTGGCGGACAACAAAATCCCCGCACATGCACAAAGCCCTTGGTATTGCCTACTGGCAACAACAAGGGCTGATGAGTTTGATACAGCGATATTTCACACTTCGTCAAGCTTGGTGAACCGCCGTATACCGGTCGGTACGTACGGTGGTGTGAGAGGACGGGGGTTAACCACCCCCTCCTACTCGATTGGATTAAATTTGATGAAGTGGTATCAGTAACAATCCATGATAATCGTTCCGATAATTATATATATCACCATTCTGGAAGGAGTGTAAAAATGAAGCAAATGTATGGATCACTTTCCAAAAACATCTCGGTACTCCTTGTTCTAATTTTAGTTTTTCTTTTGTCGGGTGTAGGATCTTTTCAAGTACACGCGGCAGATGCTCCTTCGATTACAAAAATTTACCCGACGAGCGGAAAGCTTGAGGGTGGCGAACTCA
This sequence comes from Brevibacillus sedimenti, assembly GCF_020923495.1. Taxonomy (GTDB): domain Bacteria; phylum Bacillota; class Bacilli; order Brevibacillales; family Brevibacillaceae; genus Brevibacillus; species Brevibacillus aydinogluensis. The sequence continues at coordinate 771,985 of NZ_CP064048.1, read as the reverse complement.
TTTACATTGACGGTAACAACTTTGTCGAAGGATTGAAAGTATACATGGGAGGGAAGGAAGCCCAATTATACACCTATTACGGAACCAAGCGAATAAACGTGAAAGCGCCGCCGGGAGATGCACCGGGAACGGTCGACGTAAAAGTGGTAAATCCGGACGGAACAGAGGCAGTGCTGTCCAATGCTTACACTTATCAGGCACCGCCAGAGATGATACCGGCGATCACCAAGATTTACCCGACAAGCGGAAAGCTTGAGGGTGGCGAACTCATTTACATTGACGGGAAAGATTTTGTCGAAGGTTTGAAAGTATACATGGGAGGGAAGGAAGCCCAACTCAACACCTATTACGGGAAGACCCGAATAAACGTGAAGGCACCGCCGGGAGATGCACCGGGAACGGTCGACGTAAAAGTGGTGAACCCGGACGGAAAAGAAGCGGTGTTGGCCAATGCTTATACCTATCAGGCACCGCCGGAGATGATACCAGCGATCACCAAGATTACCCCGACGAGCGGGAAGCTTGAGGGTGGCGAACTCATTTACATCGACGGAAAAGACTTTGTCGAAGGTTTGAAAGTATACATGGGAGGGAAAGAAGCCCAACTCAACACCTATTACGGGAAGACCCGAATAAACGTGAAGGCACCGCCGGGAGATGCACCGGGAACCGTTGACGTAAAAGTGGTGAACCCGGACGGAAAAGAAGCGGTGCTTTCCAATGCTTATACCTATCAAGCACCGCCGGAGATGATACCGGCGATCACCAAGATTACCCCGACGAGCGGGAAGCTTGAGGGTGGCGAACTCATTTACATCGACGGAAAAGACTTTGTCGAAGGGTTGAAAGTATACATGGGAGGGAAGGAAGCCCAATTATACACCTATTACGGGCCGAAACGAATCAACGTGAAGGCACCGCCGGGAGATGCTCCGGGAACCGTTGACGTAAAAGTGGTAAATCCGGACGGAAAAGAAGCGGTGTTGGCCAATGCTTACACCTACCAGGCACCGCCGGAGATGATACCGGCGATCACCAAGATTTACCCCACGAGCGGAAAGCTTGAGGGTGGCGAACTCATTTACATTGACGGGAAAGACTTTGTCGAAGGTTTGAAAGTATACATGGGAGGGAAGGAAGCCCAACTCAGCACCTATTACGGGACCAAGCGAATAAACGTGAAAGCACCGCCGGGCGATGCTCCAGGAACCGTTGACGTAAAAGTAGTAAATCCGGACGGAAAAGAAGCAACATTAACCGCTGCCTATACCTATTTGGCCGATTCTGCCCCACAGGTAAAAAGTGTGACACCATCCAGTGGATTGTTGACAGAGGAAAAAGAGGTATATGTACTGGGAGCATATCTGCAGCCGGATGTCAAGGTATTCTTCGGGGATATCCAGGCAGATATTCTGGCTTACTATACGGACGGTTACGTAAAAGTAAAAGCTCCTGTGGCAAATACAGAGGGTACGGTTGATATCACGGTTGTCAACCCGGATGGGCAATTCTACACACTGAAATCCGCATTTACGTATCGCAGCACGCCAGATCCAAATGACCGCGTGGACACGCCTGCAGATGTAGGCAGCGTTCAGATCACCAATGTCATTACTCCAAGCGGGGGAGGCCCGATCAACTATGGCTACGGGGACAAGTGGCGGGTGGATGATTTTGTTCCGGTAACGTTTGAAGGCACTGTTACAGACCACAGCGGAAATCCGCTGCCCCATGAAAAGATGACCTTCCGTTTCCTTGGCCATCTCAATTCGGAAGCCGTCAAACAGATGGAGTTCATCACGGACGACAACGGGCGCTTCGCCTTTCAGATGATCTTGCCGGCTGCAAAAGGAGAGCACGTCTACTATTTGCCGCTGGCAACACATTACTACGACATTGTAAATATTGAATTCTATGAGGGCATATACGACGCTGCCCAACCATCGTTGGCCAGAAAAATAGAGAATGTAAGTGACCGTGATGTTTATCACTTCGGCTTTTCGATTTATAACCCTTGATACAAAAGACTAAAGCAAATGGTAGATGGAAAAGGCTGCTGACTGTTGATCAGCGGCCTTTTTTCCGTGTATACAAAAAACAAGCAGGCTGTCCGACAGCCTGCCATGTCCCGGGTTAAACCCGTACGTCAAGCACTTTTCCCAGCGATGGATGCGGAGCTTGTGCCGCCTGCTGGATGGTTTGCTGGGTTTTGGCAAAGTCCTCCAACATTGTAGACGCCAGCGCCTGGGCGGTGGACTGCACCTGTTTCGTCAGACTGATGGCTATGGCTTGCTTCAATTGGACCATGTTCACGATCGGTCACCTTCTTCCGTACAGGTTCATGGGACAAACATGGGGAACTATTTCAGGTATCGGCATTTTGCTTGCGTCGGATTAGAAAAAAAGCATCTCGCACGTACCCATCGCTTCACTATCATTCATCAACCACGGGCGATTAACCGATACACGTAACAGAACTACTTCAACGGGATGGTGACACCTCTTGTCGACAAAACATCGCTCGCTCCTGCTGGTGGGAGCAGTCTTGCTTATGTTTGTGCACGCGATCTACCTCAACGGCAGCGCAGCCGATCTGCTGAACATGACGGCGATTGAGCTGGTGGCGCTGGCCGTGCTGATCGCCTATGCGATCAAGCGCAGGCACCTGGAACTGCGCTCCTTGATCCGGCTTCTGATGCATGGCCGGGAGGGAAACGTGGAAGAGACGATCAAACGATTCTACTACTATGCCTTGGTGCAGAAGGAACGGGGGCATCTGGCGTTGGAAAAAGAACTGGAGAACGAGCAGGATGCGTTCGTCCGCCGCGGCAGCTTGCTGGCGATTGAAGGCGTGCCGGAGGATGAACTGCGCATGATACTGGAAAACGAGCTGAAAGGGGAACAGTATCGGTACCAGCAGGCGGCGGGCTTCTTCCGATTGATCAGTCTGCTGGCGCCGGGCATGGGACTGGTGGGAACGCTTGTGGGGATGACGGGGGTGCTGAAGACGCTTTCCGACTTTACCACGACCGGGTACAGTCTCAGCTCGGCGGTGGTGGCGACGCTGTACGGGGCGCTGCTGGCCAACCTGATTGCCTTGCCGTGCTACTACCGGCTGATGGACATCCACGACCAGGAGATGTTCGAAAAGCGGCTGTACATCGAAGGGTGCGTCGGGCTACAGCGGATGGAGACGCCGCGTCTGCTGTTTGAAAAACTGAATTCGTTCCTGCCCGGGGACCGCAAGCTGGTGCTGATCAAGCAGCCGGGCAGCGTCAGAGGAACGATCGAAAGGCAGGATCGCCATGCATGACGACCGGCTGTACGACGAAAAGGAACTGGAAAAGAGCTGGCTGATCAGCTACAGCGACTTGTTTACCCTGCTGTTTGTGATCGTCGTGATCATCGCGGCGGCCCACGCGGCCAAGATCAAGGTGCAGATGGACGAAGTGGAGCGGCAGCAGGCCAGCTTGAAACAGGTGCACGAAAGCCTCGACCTGCTGAATCTGCAAAAGCTGGAGCTGGAGCGGGAGATTCACCAACTGGAAGCCAGGCGGGAAGCGTTGGCAGCTGCAGTGGAGGGGAAGAGCGCGGAAGAGAGCCCTCCCCGCCCGGATGCGACGTCAGCGGCAGCCGATGCGGCCAAGCGTGACATGGAGCGCATCCGTACGCAGCTCGCCTCCGCGCTGCGGGGGAAGCAAGTCGATTTCACAGAGACCGGGGACGGGCTGCGAGTGCGCCTGCCGGAAACGAGCTTGTTCGGCCGCGGCTCCGCCGAGCTGATGGACGAGGGAAGACAAATGGTGGACGTCGTGGCCCAAGTCTTGCGCCACTATTCGTACCGCGTCCGGATCGAAAGCTGCACGGACGATCTCCCTGTCGCCTCAAGCCCGTACCGCTCCGACTGGGAGGTGTCGTCGGCGCGGGCGCTGGCCGTGATGCGTGAACTGGTGGAGTCCCACGATCTGCCGGCCTCCCGCTTTTCCGTGGCGGGGTGGGAGGAACTCGCCGCGCAGGTGGACACGACCGACACAGGGAACGGCTCTCGCAACCGCGGCGTGGATTTGCTCATCCTGGTCGAAAAGGAATAACAGTTCAAATTTTTCTGTCAATAAAAATGCTTTTTTCGGAAGGATTCCCGTATAGTCAGAGAGAACTATCTCTGACAGGAATCCTTTTTTCATTTTTCGGATTTCTTAAAAAACGAACCTCGTTTTTCCTGTCCCAGGCACCGAGGGCAGCAGGGACGCGGGGCGGGGGGAGTTATTCCCAGCTTGTGCACAACCGTCTGTGGATAATGTGGACAACTTTGTGGAGAACGCGAAGTGACCGTTATCTCGGTGTGGACAGCGCTGGGGAAAAACAAGGCAGAGAGATACAGACGAGGGGGTTATTCAAACATGAGACGCGGAAGCAAATGGTTGTTGTCGTTGATGCTGACGGTTGGGGTCGGTCTCTTGGTAACTGCCTGTGGTGCGGGTGACAAGCAGGCTGCAAGCGGTAGCAGTTCCTCGGGGGGCGGCGGTGCGTCGGAAAAAGTGTATGTGGTCGGTACCGACGCAGCGTATCCGCCGTTTCAAATGATGGAGGCGGACAAGATTAGCGGTCACGACATTGACGTGATGAATGCCATCGCGGAAGCCGCCGGATTCAAGATCGAATGGAAAAACACAGGATGGGACCCGCTCTTTGACGGACTGGACAGGGGGACCGTGGACATCGGGATTTCGTCGATCACGATTCGCGAAGACCGCAAACAAAAGTACGATTTTTCTGAACCCTATTTTGAAGCCAACCAGCTGATTCTCGTGCCGGAGAACTCTCCGGTTACCAAGCTGGCCGACCTGAAAGGCAAGAAGATCGGCGTGCAGGCGGCGACGACGGGCGAATTTGTCGTGCAAAAGGCGTTCGGAAACACCTATGAAGGGCTGAAAGGCTACGACGACATGCCGTCCGCGATCGACGACTTTTACAACGGACGGGTCGACGCCGTAGTGGGCGACGACGGCATGATCAAGTACTACGTCAAGAAATTCAAGGACAAGAAGTTCAAGATGATCAAGGACGATTCCTTTGAAAAAGAGTATTACGGCATCATTGTGAAAAAGGGCAATACAGAGCTGTTGAACAAGATCAACGAGGGCCTGAAAAAGATTAAGGAAAACGGAAAATTGCAGGAAATCTACAACCAGTACTTCGGTAACGAGTAAACAGCGCAACCGGCCGGGTACGTCGTCCACTGGCGTACCCGTTGCTGTTTCCATCCGGCGGAACGCATCATGTGAAAGGAGGAATCCCTCTGGATTGGAGTGTCATCTACGAGTACCGGGAGCTGTTTCTGCGCGGGATCGTGAACACCATCCTGCTCACCACCGTCGCGACGGTGGTCGGGACCTTGCTGGGACTGTTTCTCTGTCTGGGGAAGCTGTCGAAAAACAGGCTGCTGCGCATTCCCAGTGCGGTTTACGTGGAGGTGTTTCGCGGCACACCGATGCTGGTGCAGATCCTGTTGATCCACTTTGCCGTCATTCCTTCAATCTGGGAAGCCTTTTTTCCGGGAGAAAGCAGCCCGGAAGCGATCTACTCCGGCTTTATCGCCCTGTCTCTGAACGCCGCCGCCTATATCGCGGAAATTTTCCGCGCGGGCATTCAGTCCATTGATCCGGGGCAGATGGAAGCGGCCCGTTCGCTCGGCATGACCAAGGGCATGGCGATGCGGCTGATCATCATTCCGCAGGCGTTTACCCGCATGCTGCCGGCGCTGGGCAACGAGTTTATCGCCCTGTTGAAGGATTCTTCGCTGACGGCGGTCATCGCCACCCCGGAGCTCAACTACGCGGCGATGAACGTGGCCAAAAACACTTTTGAGCGGTATCCCCCGTACCTGACGGAGGCGGCTGTGTACCTGGTGCTCACCCTGTTCCTGTCGCGGGTCGTCGTGAGGGGACTGGAGAAGAAATATTCCCCCAAATAAGGGGGAATTTGACTCTGGTCTCTCCGGGTGATATAGTCATTCACAAGGGATGGCCAATCCCAAGTTTTTACAACAGAAAGGGTTGTTTTATTCGATGCATGGCAAGGTAAAGTGGTTCAACGCAGAAAAGGGGTACGGATTTATTGAGCGGGAGGACGGCGGCGACGTATTCGTGCATTACACGGCGATCCAAGCTGACGGTTTCCGGACGCTGGAAGAAGGCGAGTCCGTCGAGTTTGACATCGTTGACGGCGACCGCGGCCCGCAGGCGGCTAACGTTGTGAAGCGCTAATCGCCAATTGCAAACGCTTACCTGACGGGAAAGCGAATCCCCCTGGTTCAAGGACAGGGGGATTATTTATTGTTACGCGATAATGGACTGTATGTGCAGGGTGCGGTGCTGCCGCAGATCGAGATAGTCGTCGCCGCGGCGGACCAGCGGGCGCATCGGTTCGTCCTTCTTATTAGAAATTGTTGGAAGAAAACTTTGTCGGGGTTTGTCGTAATGTAAAAGATTTGTAAAGGTTTTTTGAAGCCGGCAGGGAGGATTTTATCGATGTGTACGGAATAAACATAGGTAAAGACGGAAGGAGGTTGGAACCATGAAATTTAATATTCGTGGAGAAAACATGGAAGTCACCGCAGCACTTCGTGAGTATGTGGTAAAGAAAGTCGGCCGTCTTGAAAAATACTTTGAAACTCTGCAGCCTGCTGAAGCGCAAGTCACCTTGAGGGTACTGCGGAACGAAGCCACCATCGAGGTAACCATTCCGCTGGGCGGAGTGATTATCCGGGCGGAAGAAACCCATGAAGACATGTACGCTGCCATCGACCTGGTGGCCGAAAAGCTGGAACGTCAAATCCGTAAACATAAAACCAAACTGATGCGTAAGCTGCGCGTTGATACCAATAATAAAGCCCTCCTTCGTGATAATGAATCCATCGCTGTCTTGACTGAGGACGAAGAAGATGACGTGGAGATCGACATCGTTCGCACCAAACGGTTTGATTTGAAACCGATGGATGCGTATGAAGCGGTCCTGCAAATGGATATGCTGGGTCACAACTTTTTCGTCTTTCAAAACAGTGAGACCAATAACGTCAACGTGGTGTACCGCCGCAACGACGGACGCTACGGGCTGATCGAGCCGAAATGACGAGACAAAAAATAAACTCCAAGGGGAGTTGCTTTCTTCTGGCAACTCCCCTTTACTTGTATCCACATGTTGTAATTTGATAAAATAGCTTTTTAGAGAACATAAATAGTAGAAATTCTTTTTTCGCTAGGAACGTGTGGGAGAAGACTCCCCTGCAGGGACCTGGATATGGCTGCACAAGAAAGGTATTGGAAGTAGCTTTGCCATTAGGAAGGGGTGTCCTTATGTTAGGACTCGTAAAGAAGATATTTGGCGACAGCAACGAACGCGAAATCAAAAAGATGTTTAAACGCGTGGAAAAGATCAACGCGCTGGAACCGAGCATTTCGGCGTTGACCGACGAGCAACTGCGGGAGAAGACGACGGAGTTCAAAAACCGCCTGGCTCAAGGAGAGACGCTGGACGATATACTCAACGAAGCGTTTGCCGTGGTGCGTGAGGCCTCCAAGCGCGTTCTCGGCATGCGCCATTTTGACGTACAGTTGATCGGCGGTATGGTGCTGCAGGAAGGCCGCATCGCCGAGATGAAGACCGGTGAAGGGAAGACGCTCGTGGCGACGCTGGCGACGTACCTGAACGCGCTCCTGGGCAAGGGCGTGCACGTGGTTACCGTCAACGAATACCTGGCGGAGCGCGATGCGACCATCATGGGCAAGCTGTACAACTTCCTCGGTTTGTCCGTCGGTTTGAACAAGGCCGGGATGAGCGCCGAGGAAAAACGGGCCGCCTACAACTGCGACATCACGTACGGCACCAACAATGAATTCGGCTTTGACTACCTGCGTGACAACATGGTGCTCTACAAGGAACAAATGGTGCAGCGCCCTCTGTTCTTTGCCATCATCGACGAGGTGGACAGCATCCTCATCGACGAAGCGCGGACGCCGCTGATCATCTCCGGGGCGGCCAACCGTTCCACGGAGCTGTACTACATCTGTGCTCATTTTGTAAAGCGGCTGGAGCCGGAAAAGGACTTCACCGTTGATGAAAAGCTGAAAATCGTCACCCTGACCGACGAGGGTGTGGCCAAGGTGGAGCAGGCGTTCAACATCGAGAACCTGTACGACACCGCCCACATGACCCTGAACCACCATATCAACATTGCGCTCAAAGCGCAAGTCCTGTTCAAACGGGACGTGGATTACGTGGTGCAGGACGGCGAAGTGGTGATCGTCGACGAATTCACCGGCCGTCTGATGGTGGGCCGCCGCTACAGCGATGGTCTGCACCAGGCGATCGAGGCGAAGGAAGGACTGCGCGTCCAGAGCGAAAGCATGACGCTGGCGACGATCACGCTGCAAAACTACTTCCGGATGTACGAGAAGCTGTCCGGCATGACCGGTACGGCCAAGACAGAGGAAGAAGAGTTCAAGAAAATTTACGGTCTGGACGTCGTGGTAATTCCGACCAACAAGCCGGTCATCCGCAAAGACCTGCCCGACCTGATCTACAAAACGGAAGCGGCCAAGTACCGCGCCGTCGTCAACGACATCGTCGAGCGGCACAAGAAGGGGCAGCCCGTGCTTGTCGGGACCATCTCGATCGAAAACTCGGAGCGCCTTTCGCAAATGCTGAAGCAAAAAGGCGTGCCGCACAACGTCCTGAACGCCAAGCACCACGCTCGCGAGGCGGAGATCGTCGCCCGTGCCGGCCAGTACGGTGCTGTCACCATCGCCACCAACATGGCGGGCCGCGGTACCGACATCCAGTTGGGTGAAGGCGTGGCGGAGCTGGGCGGCCTGCACATCATCGGCACCGAGCGGCATGAGAGCCGTCGGATTGACAACCAGTTGCGCGGCCGTGCCGGTCGTCAGGGGGACCCGGGTTCCTCCCAGTTCTTCCTCTCCCTGCAGGATGAGCTGATGCGCCGCTTTGGTGCGGACAACATCATGAACATGATGGAACGCCTCGGCATGGAGGAAGACATGCCGATCGAGAGCCGTCTGGTGACGCGTGCCGTCGAGTCCGCCCAGAAACGGGTGGAGGGGGCCAACTTCGACGCGCGGAAAGTGGTGCTCCAGTACGACGACGTGATGAACCAGCAGCGCGCCGTCATCTACAAGCAGCGCCGTGAGATCCTGGAGCAGGACAATCTGGACGAAGTTGTGCTCAAGATGATTTACAGCGTCGTCGACCGCAACGTGGAGGCCTACTGCCCGCAGGAAGAGGTGCCCGAAGACTGGAACCTGCAAGGACTGGTTGAAGTGGCCAACAACACCTTCCTGCACAACGAGACGATTATTGTCTCCATGCTGAAGGGCAAAGAGGCCGAGGAAATTGCCGAGCTGTTGAAAGAAGAAGTGGCGAAGCAGTTTGAGAAGCGCAAAGCGGAAATCGGCGAGTTGATGAACGAGTTTGAGAAAGTGGTCGTGCTGCGTGCCGTGGACAGCAAGTGGATGGACCACATCGACGCGATGGAGCAGCTGCGTCAGGGCATTCACCTGCGCGCGTACGGCCAAAACGATCCGCTACGCGAGTACCAGTTTGAAGGATACCAGATGTTCCAGAACATGATTGCCGCCATCGAGGAAGAAGTGGCGATGTACATCATGAAGGCGGAGGTCAGCCAAAATCTGGAGCGTCAGGAAGTGGTGCGCGGCCAGGCGGTCGATCCGGCCCAGCTGCAAACGTCCGGTCCATCGGAGCGCCCCGCGAGTGAGGCGGAACCGAAAAACCGCGCCCAGCGCCGCGCGGAAGAACAGGAGCGCCGCCGCCAGATGAAGCGAGGCCATTAAAAACCTATAAAGTACGCAGCTTGCAAAACTGCTCTTCCCGTGTCGGGAGGAGCAGTTTTTTTTCTCCCCGTCTCCCTTAGGCTAGACAGCATTCGCCCGTTTTTGGTGCGACTGGCGGAAGAGACTTGGCGGTTTTGTCTAACACTGGAAAAAGGCATCGAACGATTCTCGTGGAAAAACCAGGCAAAATGAATACAATCGTAAGTACACCAACTTGCACTGGAAATCAATCACACGAGAGGCGGGGGAATGAACCATGAGAACGTCGAGTAACGTGATGGGCATACAAGCAAAATTAATGTTGGAGCGTATTGCGGCCACGCTGGATGCGGTACAGGCAGGTCACCAGCAGAAACCGGCCTATTTGCTTGCCGACCGGCCGATACATATGGACAAGCCGGAACCCGACGAGGGCGAGAGAGAGCTGGAGGTGGTGTTTGCCGCGAGGGACGTCGTCTATCTCGATGAAAGGCTGACGCGAGAAATTCCCGAGCCCAATTGGTCAAAAGCGGCGCCGGCCGGATGCGTCATACCGGACGGAGCGGGTGTCGCCCGAATCGGGACGCACGACCGACACAGCGGTGCAGCGGGGAGTGAGGTTGCAGGAAGACAAGCGCCACAGGCGGAACTCCACCAGGAAGCAGCGGCCAGGTGGGCGGTGCCGTTCATTGGAGAAGTGCTCGTACAGGCATATGCAGGGGACATGGGAAACACACCGCAGGACATCCGATCGGCACCCTCCCCACCTGCGTCTGAGCCGCTAACGCTGTGCTGATGCTTCTGCTGTGCCCGAATCGATGCTGTCCGGTTGCGAATCCGCCAATTTGCGGTACAATGTAACATAGCACAAGGAAGAGAAGGTGATTCGCACATGGCATTGATTGATATTGCGGACGTCAAGCAAGAGATGTCCAGCATGGCTAAGCGATTAGCGGATATCAGGGGGTCTCTTTGACCTCCCTGCGAAACAGGAACGTATCGGCGAACTGGAAGAGCGGATGCTCGCTCCCGACTTCTGGGATAACAACGAGGCCGCACAAAAAACCATCAGCGAATTGAATGCGCTCAAAGGCCTGGTGGAAACCATGGCCAAACTGGACGCCCAGTACGAGGACCTGCAGGTAATGCTGGAACTGGTCATCGAAGAAGGCGACGAATCGATGATCCAGGACTTGTACGAGAGTGTCCAGGCGCTGAAAAAAGAATTTGAGAGCTTTGAGCTGGAGCTGCTGCTCAGCGACCAATACGACAAGAACAACGCGATTCTGGAACTGCACCCGGGCGCGGGCGGCACCGAGTCCCAGGATTGGGCGTCGATGCTGCTGCGCATGTACACTCGCTGGGCGGAGTCCAAAGGGTTCAAGGTGGAGACGCTGGACTACCTGCCGGGCGACGAGGCCGGCATCAAGAGCGTCACCCTGCTGATCAAGGGGCACAACGCCTACGGTTACCTGAAATCGGAAAAAGGGGTGCACCGCCTCGTGCGGATTTCCCCGTTTGACGCCTCGGGCCGACGCCACACCTCGTTTGTCTCCTGCAACGTGCTGCCGGAGATTGAAGAAGACACCGATGTGGAGATTCGTTCCGAGGACTTGAAAATCGATACCTACCGCTCCAGCGGCGCCGGCGGTCAGCACATCAACACGACTGATTCCGCCGTTCGCATCACGCACCTGCCGACGGGGATCGTCGTCACCTGCCAGTCGGAGCGTTCCCAGATCAAAAACCGGGAACGAGCGATGAAAATGCTGGCAGCCCGTCTGTTTGAGCTGAAGCGGGAAGAGCAGGAAAAAACGCTGCAGGCCATCCAGGGCGAGCAGAAAGACATCGCCTGGGGAAGCCAGATCCGTTCGTACGTCTTCCACCCGTACAGCCTGGTGAAAGACCACCGCACCAACGTGGAGGTCGGCAATGTACAGGCGGTAATGGACGGGGAGATTGATCCGTTTATCGACGCCTATCTGCGTTCGCAAATCAAGCGATAGGCGGCAAGCGGCGGTATGCTAATCAATAACGGACTGTCCGGTACGGCGGTAATCGGTTCTGCCGTCGCAAACACGGATGAATCCTAGAAAACACAGGCTCTCGCTGATCTCTCCTCGTTTGACCACAAGGTCTAGGCGACGGAGCATCGGCGAGAGCCTGATTTGTGTCTGGGGCAGTTGGACGAAACGATCGAATCAGTTGTCGAAATTGTGCTATACTTCCAGTAACATACTGTTTGTCAAAGGAGAGGACGTCATGCTGTACGTTGCCATACTGACGATTGTTGACCAGGAATTGAACACCAAGTTTCGCCCGGCCCACCTGAGCTACCTCAATGACCTGTACAAGCAGGGGAAAGTGGTCATGGCCGGACCGTTTACGGACAAGCGAGGCGGAATGGTCATCTACAAAGCGGAATCGCCCGAGGAAGCGCGCCTCCTGGCAGAAGCCGATCCGGTCGTGAAGGAGGGCGCCCGAACGCTGGAACTGCGGGAGTGGAGCCCGCTGGAATTTCCGCTGACCTAGACGGATTCTCCGGAGCGGAAGAATGATTTGTTTCGAGCGGAGGAATACTTAGCGAAGAATACTCATACAAAGGAGGGAACAGCATGAAGCGTTTCCCGTTTGCCATCCTTTTCATCGCGCTCGTATTCTTCGCAGGTGCCTGTGCTTCTGGCGGCAATCAAGCAGAACCGCCCGCCGGGCAGCAACCCGATACGGAATCACCCGCTCCATCGGGCAATTACGATGCTGCGGCAGCTGAAACGTTGTATAAAAACAACTGTGCAAGCTGCCACGGTCAAAATCTTGAGGGGGCAGTCGGCCCCAACCTGACACAGGTAGGCGGCAAATACACCCGGGAACAAATCCTGGAAATCCTCAAGAACGGGAAGGGCGGCATGCCAGGCGGACTGGTCAAGAACGATGATGCTGAAAACGTCGCGTCCTGGCTGGCCGACAAGAAATAGCAGGTACGTAAAGCGTCCGGCAAATCGCCGGGCGTTTTCTTTTTTGACAACGGATACAAGGAGCGTCGGCTGCGGGGCAGAAGGCGGAAGCTGCAAGCAGGGGCTTGATTTTTGGGGAGAAGGGTTGCCATTCGATTGAATTTTTATTATGATTCATGTATAAAAATGCAAAAGAGGGAGAGAACCATGATTCGGGTCGGGATTGTCGGGGCGACCGGTTACAGCGGGGTGGAGTTGATCCGTCTGCTTGCCGGCCATCCCCACGTGCAGGTGGCTAATCTGTATTCCAGTTCGGCGGAGGGAGAAGCGCTGGACAGCGTTCTTCCCCATGTGCAGCATGTTTCCTTGCCCCAGCTGTCGGCGATAGACGCGGAGCAAATGAGCGCCGCAAACGACGTGGTGTTTCTGGCCACGCCGGCCGGCGTCAGCGCGGAACTGTCGCCGGAACTGCTCAAGCGCGGCGCCAGGGTGATCGATTTGTCGGGCGATTTTCGCCTGGAGAGCGGGAAGGTGTACCGGCAGTGGTACAAACGAGAGCCCGCTCCCGGTGAGTGGCTGGATCGGGCGGTGTACGGCCTGGCGGAGTGGAACGCGGCGCAGGTGGCCGGCGCACAGTTGGTGGCCAATCCGGGCTGCTATCCGACGGCGGCGCTCTTGGCGCTGATTCCGTTGGCACAAAGCGGCTGGGTCAACCCCCGCAGTTGGATTGTAGATGCCAAGTCAGGGGTGTCGGGAGCAGGTCGCGGCGTCTCCCTGGGCGTTCATTTCAGCGAGATCAACGACAGCATTCATGCGTACAAGGTGGCCCAGCATCAGCACACGCCGGAGATTGAACAAGAGTTGAGCAAAAAGGGCGGCGTGGAGCATGTGGTCCAGTTTACGCCCCATCTGGTGCCGATGACGCGGGGAATACTCGTCACTGCCTACGGCCAGTTGGAGCGGGCGGTGACAACAGACGAGGTGCATCAGCTCTACCGGTCGGCGTATGAAGGCAAGCCATTTGTAAGGCTGCGAAAACCGGGGAGCCATCCGCGGACCAAAGAGGTGTACGGTTCGAACTATTGCGATATCTCCGTCCATGTGGATGAGCGGACGGGGCGGGTCATCGTGCTTTCCGTGATCGACAACATGGTCAAAGGAGCGGCAGGTCAGGCAGTCCAAAACATGAACCTGATGTTCGGCTGGCCGGAGGCGACAGGATTGCCGCTGGTGCCGCTGTTTCCGTAGAGGAGGATGTGACATGCAAGACGCAGTGGTCATCAAGTGCGGAGGCAGCACCATGGATCAGCTGCCCGACGCGTTTTTCCAGGCGATCGCCGAACTGCAGCAGGCCGGACGGCAGATTGTGATCGTGCACGGCGGCGGTCCGGCAATCAACGGCATGCTGGAGAAACTGTCCATTACGCCCGCGTTTGTGGACGGATTGCGCGTCACCTGCGAAGAGACGCTGCAGGTGGTGGAGATGGTATTGTGCGGACAGATCAACAAGCGGCTGGTTCGCAGGCTGACGCAGGCGGGAGCCAGGGCGTGGGGCGTCAGCGGGATTGACGGCGCAATGCTGACGGCAGAGCGGACGGCAAAACCGCTTGGCCAGGTCGGCGAGGTGAAAGGGGTGGACACATCCATTCCGACCGCCATCCTCCAACGCGGCTACGTGCCGGTGATTGCGCCGCTGGCCGTAAGCGCAGACGGCGCGGAGACGTACAACGTAAATGCAGACGTGGCGGCGGGGGCGATCGCTGCCGCCCTGGCGGCGGAGCGTCTGGTAATGGTGACCGACGTGCCGGGCATCCTGCGCCCCGGTCAGGACGGCACCAAGACGCTGGTGGCACAGACGGACGCGGAAGAGATCGGCCAGATGATTGCCGACGGGGTGATTACCGGCGGGATGATTCCGAAAGTACAGGCCGCGCTGGACGCCCTCTCGCAAGGCGTGCCCCGGGTCGTCATCTGCCGGGGAACGGCGGAGGAATTGCGGTCGGTATGCGCCGGGCAATCGGCGGGAACCGTGATCCAGGCAGGCGTCCCCAAAGGCGCGTAATGTGGACACCGCGTACAGCACTCCCCCCTATCAAGGAGCGTAAACAAGGAGGCATTGTAACATGAGCACAATGGCTGCCCCTATGCATTTGATGAATACTTATTCAAAATGGCCGATCCGGCTGGTCAAGGGAGAGGGAAACCGCGTTTGGGACGATCAGGGCAACGAGTATCTCGACTTTGTCTCGGGAATCGCCGTCACCTCGCTGGGACACGTACACCCCAAAGTGACGAAACGGCTGCACGAACAGCTGGACACGTTGTGGCACTGCTCCAATCTGATGCACGTTCCCCAGCAGGAGGTGCTGGCACAGAAGCTGTGCGGCCTGTCCGGCCTCGACCGCGCGTTTTTCTGCAACAGCGGCGCGGAAGCCAACGAGGGAATGATCAAGCTGGCCCGGCGTTACGCCCAAAAAGTGCAAGGCACCGGACGATATGAGATCATTACGTTTCAGCAGTCGTTCCACGGGCGAACGCTGGCTACCCTGACAGCCACGGGGCAGGACAAGGTGAAAGACGGATTCGGCCCCCTGCCGGACGGGTTTGTCACCGTGCCCTACAACGATTTGGAAGCGGTGCGCGCCGCCGTTACGGAGAAGACCTGCGCCATCATGCTCGAACTGGTGCAGGGGGAAGGGGGCGTACATCCGGCAGAGGAGCCGTTTGTAAAGGGATTGCGCCAACTGTGCGACGAACACGGTCTGCTGCTGCTGATCGATGAAATCCAGACCGGCATTGGACGCACGGGCACCTGGTTTGCCTTCCAGCAGTACGGGATCAAGCCGGACGTGATCTCGCTGGCCAAAGCGCTGGGCAATGGGTTCCCGATCGGCGCGGTGGTGGCGACCGAAGCGGCGGCCGAGGCGTTTGCCCCCGGCACCCACGGCACCACATTTGGCGGCAACCCGCTGGCGATGACCGCTGCCATCGCCACGCTGGAGACGATGGAAGAGGAGAACGTGCTGAACCGCGTAGGCATCCTGCATCGGCATCTGGTAAGCGGACTGGAAAAATTGCGGGCAGAATATCCCGGCAAAGTATTGGCCGTGCGCGGCAAAGGACTGCTCTTGGGCGTGGAAGTGACGGTGCCGGCGTCGTCCATCGTCGATTACGCCCGCGAAAAAGGCGTACTCGTCCTGCTGGCCGGTCCTCAGGTCGTCCGCCTGCTGCCCTCGTTTGTCACAACTGAGGAAGAAGTGAACCGGGTGATCGAGGTGATCGGCGAGGCGGTGGAGAACTTGTAAGAAAAAAGCGCTCCAATGCCGGGGACACGGCCGACAGGGAAAGGCAGTGTGAGCGGAACGGCAGTGTGACCCGGCTTGGCCGCTGATGCAGGGGAATCGGGCACATCCATGCAGCGAGTCGGAACGCGGCTTTCAGATCCCGTTGAAAAAACTCGTTGCATTTTTATAATTCAAAATGTATATTAATACATGACGTTGCATAAATTTTCGTGAGAGAGTGCCCTTTGGAGAGGAGTGGCTTTCATAGATGAATGGTGAGAGAAAAGGGTTGGGCCCGGGATATTTGACACTGGAGAGCGGAGAAGTATTTGCCGGGACGCTGTACGGCGCTCCGCTCACAGGATATGGCGAAGTGGTTTTTCATACAGGGATGACGGGATACCAGGAAGTGATGACCGATCCGTCCTTTGCGGGGCAGATCGTCACCTTTACGTATCCGCTGATCGGTAATTACGGGATAAACGACACCGATTACGAAGCGGCAAAGCCCGCCCTGGCGGGAATGGTCGTCAGCGAGCTGTGCAGTGCGCCGAGCCACTACCAATCCCGCCGCACGCTGGCGGAAGCTGCGGAGGCGTTTGGCTTCCCGATCCTGGCCGGGATCGATACGCGGACGATCACCAAGCGGGTGCGTCAGTCGGGTCCGCTGTACGGTGCGATTGCTGACCGGCCGTTGAGCGTGGAGGAGGTGGCGGCGCTTGGCTCCGCGCATCGGAAAAAATCGCTGGTCGCCGACGTCTCCAGCCGTCACATTCAGCGCTACCCCGGGAATCAGGAACACGTGGTGATCATCGATCTGGGCATGAAACAGTCGATTTTGGAATCGCTGTTGGAACTTGGCTGCCGCGTGACGGTTGTGCCGTTTGACACCCCGTTTTCACAGATTCAGGCGCTGCAGCCGGACGGCCTGCTCTTTTCCAACGGGCCCGGCGACCCGGCCGACCTGCTCGCCTACTGCGGCGAGTGGCGGAAGGCGGCGGAACAGTATCCGACGCTGGGTATCTGCCTGGGACACCAGGTGCTGGCGCTGATGTTTGGCGCCAAGACGGAAAAGCTGACTTACGGACACCGGGGGAGCAATCATCCGGTCAAGGAACTGGCCACCGGGAAAGTCTACATGACCTCGCAAAACCACGGGTACGTGGTGAGGGAAGAAACCCTGGACAAACGGCTGTTGACCGTGACGTACCGCAATGTCAACGACCGGTCGGTGGAAGGGCTGAGCCACACCTCTCTGCCGATCATGAGCGTACAGTTTCACCCGGAAGCGCATCCGGGTCCAAACGACACAACGCACGTTTTTTACCAATTCCTGCAGTCGATGCGCGTAGTGGGAGCGAAGAGATATGCCTAAATTGCCGCACATTCACAAAGTATTGGTCATCGGGTCGGGGCCGATTGTCATCGGCCAGGCGGCGGAATTTGACTACGCCGGGGCGCAGGCCTGCCTCTCGTTGAAAGAAGCCGGGGTGCAGGTCGTGTTGGTGAACAACAACCCGGCCACGATCATGACGGACGAACACGTAGCTGACAAAGTGTATCTGGAGCCGCTCACGGTAGAGTCCCTGACGGCGATCATCGCCAAAGAGCGGCCCGACGGTCTCCTGCCCACCCTGGGCGGTCAGACAGGGCTCAATCTGGCGGTCGCCCTGGCCGAAGCGGGAGTGCTCGCCCAATACGGGGTGGAACTGTTGGGCACGCCGCTGTCCGCCATCCAGAACGGGGAAGACCGGGAGCTGTTCAAGCAGTTGATGAAGCAAATCGGCGAACCGGTGCCTGAGAGCACGACCGTGGAGTCGGTGGAAGCGGCCGTCGCGTTTGCCGATTCAATCGGGTATCCGGTCATCGTGCGCCCCGCCTATACACTGGGGGGCGCCGGGGGCGGCATCGCCGAAGACGAACAGTCACTGCGCACGGTGGCGGCTCAAGGCATCGCTGCCAGCCCGATCGGCCAGGTGCTGATCGAGCGCAGCGTCAAGGGCTGGAAGGAAATCGAGTATGAAGTGATGCGGGACGCGAACGATACCTGCATCATCGTTTGTAACATGGAAAATCTGGACCCGGTGGGCATCCACACGGGGGACAGCATCGTCGTCGCCCCGTCGCAGACGCTGACCGACCGGCAGTACCAGATGCTGCGCAGCGTCTCCACCAAGGTCATCCGCGCGCTGGGTGTAGTCGGCGGCTGCAACATCCAGTTTGCGCTTGATCCGAAGTCGGATCGCTACTATCTGATCGAAGTGAACCCGCGGGTGAGCCGCTC
The DNA here is from genome assembly GCF_020923495.1 of Brevibacillus sedimenti. GTDB lineage: Bacteria > Bacillota > Bacilli > Brevibacillales > Brevibacillaceae > Brevibacillus > Brevibacillus aydinogluensis. Next base: position 753,618 of record NZ_CP064048.1, on the reverse strand, counting down.
CAGCGCGCTGGCTTCCAAAGCGACGGGCTATCCGATCGCCCGGATCGCCGCCAAGCTGGCGCTGGGCTACAACCTGGACGAAGTGCTCAACCCGATTACCGGTTACACATACGCCAGCTTTGAGCCGACGCTGGATTACGTCGTGGTGAAAATTCCTCGCTGGCCGTTTGACAAATTCCCGCTGGCCGACCGTCAGTTGGGCACGCAGATGAAGGCGACCGGCGAAGTGATGTCGATTGCCCGCAACCTGGAAGCGGCGTTGCTCAAGGCGGTCCGCTCGCTGGAGCAGGGCTGCACCCACCTCGTCCGTCCGGAGCTGGCTGCATGCAGCCGGGACGAGCTGGCGGGGCTGCTGCGGGATGCGACCGATGTCCGCCTGTTTGCACTGGCTGAGGCGATCCGCCAAGGGTTCAGCGAGGACGAATTGCACGCCCTGACTGGCATCGATCCGTTTTTCCTGCGCAGCGTGGGCCGGATCGTGGCGCTGGAGCAGCAGTTGGCCCAGAGCGATACGCTGGCCCCCGAGCTGCTGGCGGAAGCAAAGCGGCGCGGATTTGCGGACGAGACGATTGCCGCCCTGATCGGACGCACGACGGCCGAAGTCAAAGCGCTGCGGGATCAGGCCGGCATCCGGCCGTCGTACAAGATCGTGGACACCTGCGCGGCCGAGTTTGACGCGCAGACGCCGTACTATTACTCCGATTGGCAGGGGGACGACGAAGTAGAGGAGCTGACCGGGCGCAAAGTGCTGGTGCTCGGCTCCGGCCCGATCCGCATCGGACAGGGGATCGAGTTTGACTACTGCTCCGTTCACGCGGCCAAGGCGCTCCAGGCCAAGGGCATCGCCGCTGTCGTCGTCAACAACAACCCGGAGACGGTCAGCACCGATTACGAGACGGCCAACCATCTGTATTTTGAGCCGCTGCACGTGGAGGACGTGCTGCACGTGGCGGAGTGTGAGGGTGTGGATGGCGTCATGGTCCAGTTCGGCGGCCAGACGGCGATCAACCTGGCGGCCAAGCTGGCTGCGGCCGGCCTGACCGTGCTCGGCACGTCGCTGGATGCGATCGAACGGGCGGAGGATCGTGAACGGTTCTACGCGATGCTGCGCAAGCTGGAGATACCGCACATCCCGGGCAAAGGGGTGTCTTCCCTGGAGGAAGCGGCGGAGGTGGCGGCAACGATCGGCTATCCGGTGCTGCTGCGCCCGTCCTACGTGATCGGCGGTCAGGGCATGGTGGTCGCCCATAACGTCGAGGAGCTGTCGGCCACGATCGCGGAGTGGCTCAACCACCCTGACAGCCAGGTCTTTTTCCCGCTCCTGGTGGACAAATTCGTTCCCGGCCGGGAAGCAGAAGTGGACGCTGTGTGCGATGGCGAGTCCGTGCTCATCCCAGGCATTTTTCAGCATGTGGAGAAGGCGGGCATCCACTCGGGCGACAGCGTGGCGCTTTTCCCGGCGCCGGATCTGTCCGATAGTGTCAAACAGACGATCGCACGGTACACAGAGGCGATCGCCCGCGAGATGGGGGCGGTCGGTCTGATCAACATTCAGTTCGTGATTCACGACGAGACGGTCTACGTCCTGGAAGTAAACCCGCGCGCGTCGCGGACCGTGCCGATTACCAGCAAAGTGACCGGCATCCCCATGGTGGAGCTGGCCGTGCGCGCCCAACTGGGTGAAAAACTGGCCGGCATGGGCTATGGGACAGGGCTGCTGCCGGACATTCCGTTCGCCGTCGTCAAGGCACCCGTCTTTTCCACCGTGAAATTGAGCGGCGTCGATCCGGCCCTGGGACCGGAGATGAAATCGACCGGGGAAGTGCTGGGGCTGGGCCGTTCCTTCCCGGAAGCGGCGCGCAAGGCGTTCGCCTTTAAAGACAGCGTGCACCGCCCGTGGCAAAGGGGGCAGATCTGCTTCCTCTCCCTGGCCGATGCCGATAAGACGGACGGCGTGCTGCCCGTCATTCGGAAGCTGCAGGAACAGGGCGCAGTCTGGGCGGCCACAGCGGGAACGGCAGCCTGGCTGGGGGCAATCGGCTTTACCGTTACGCACGTGGTCGCGGACGAACAGGATCTGGCCGCGCTGCTGCAGAGGGAAGTCGTAGCTTTTTCGCTCATCACTGCCACCAAGGGGAACCGGCGGGGACGCAGCGGCTTTACCCTGCGGAGCCGGCTGGTCCAGCAGGGAGTTCCGCTGTTTACTGCTGTAGAGACGTTTGCGCTGTACGTGGAATCCATTACGGAGAATAGAGGTGAAGGGCATGCAGCCTGTGAAGATATTGGGTCACTTTGCAAGCGAGCAATTGGCCAGTTGTAAAGGAAAAGATTTGCTTCGCGTCGATGAATTTAGCGCAGAAGAGTTGACCTGGCTCCTGCAGTTTGCCGCCGAGCTCAAACAGCGGCAAAAAAGCGGTCAGCCGTATCAACCGCTCAAAGGGAAGACACTGGGGATGATTTTCGACAAATCGTCGACGCGCACCCGCGTTTCCTTTGAAGTAGGCATGTACCAATTGGGTGGCATGAGCATGTTTTTGAGCGGCAAGGAACTGCAGCTCGGACGCGGCGAGCCGATCAGCGATACGGCCAAGGTGATGTCCCGCTACGTCGACGCCATCATGATCCGCACGTTTTCCCACACAAGGGTGGAGGAGCTGGCCGAACACGCCAGCATTCCGATCATCAACGGCCTGACCGACCAGTTCCACCCGTGTCAGGCGCTGGCCGACATGCTGACGATCTGGGAGCACAAGGGAACACTGCAGGGCGTCAAACTGGCCTATGTGGGCGATGGCAACAACGTCGCCAACTCGCTCGTGCTGGCGGCAGCACTGCTGGGTCTGGACGTGCGCGTCGCCACGCCGCCGGGTTACGAGATGGACGGAGCCATCGTGAACAAGGCTGTCGCGTACGCACAGGCCAGCGGCGGCCAGGTGGTCGTCACGCACGATCCCGTCGAAGCGGTGCACGGCGCCGACGTCATCTACACGGATGTGTGGACCAGCATGGGCTTTGAAGCGGAAAACGAGCAGCGCCTCAAGGATTTTGCATCCTATCAGGTAAACGAGCAGCTTGTCCAACACGCCGATCCCGCTTACCTGTTCATGCACTGCCTGCCTGCGCACCGCGGAGAAGAAGTGTCGTCCGGCGTGATTGACGGTCCCCACTCCGTCATCTTTGACCAGGCGGAAAATCGTCTCCACGCGCAGAAGGCAGTCTTGGCAACCTTGTTGTAATGTTGTCAGAGAGTAATAGGAATTTCTTACCAGCAGGAAATTGAAGCTAATAGACTATGAATCTATCATTGCCGAAATTTGTCATCAACGTGTAAAATATAGGTAGGAAGCGCGATGAGGTACAGACTGTATTTGGTCGCTTGGTCTGTACGGAGCCAGTAGCGAATCCGCCCTCTTTTCGAACGGAAAGAGGAAAGCCGGGCACAGGCTGTATGTGGTCGCTTGGCCTGTGTCTTCCCAAGTAGCGAAACCAGCTTTCTCCACTATGGAAAAGGGGGGAATGGGAATGAAAAAATGGTTCGTTGCTGTCCTGCTGGTAGCCGGTATTGTTGCTGCAACTTCTGCAAACTGGACGTCTTGGTAATAGACATAATAGCGTTGTTCGCGGAAAAACACCGCTTTTTAGTGGTGTTTTTTCACTGTGTTGGGAGGGGCTTACATGCTTGATGTCGTCGCTCTTTCTTTTGCGATTGGATTTTTCCGAGGCGGCCGGATAAAAGAGTTGCCAAAGTTTGCAGCATTGTGGAGTCTCATTGCCAGTATTGGATTGCAAATCATGTCACAGTTTGTTCCCCAGTGGTCGGGGTGGCTGGTCAGCATATCCTATGTGTTTGTGCTGTATTTCTTCTTTAGTAACCGTCAGCATGAGGATATGCGTGTATTCATGATTGGCTGGTTGTTAAACGCGTTGGTCATTTGGGCGAACATGGGGAAAATGCCGGTTGATCTGGAGCAGGCGCAGCGATTGTCCTACCCCATTGATGCGCTGGTGAATGGGACAGACTTCAAACACATTGCGTTAACTGTGGATACAAACCTGCCTTTTCTAGCGGACACCATCTACAAGCCTCTCATTATTCCTCGAGTGATCAGCATCGGTGATCTGTTCATCATGTTGGGAGCCTTCTTATTAGTGCAGCGACTTATGAGTAAGCCGGTATCTTTAATAAGGCTGAGAGAAGGAAAAAATTATGCAGGTAAACACTCAAGGTGATAAACTGTTGCAGCGTCTGATTATCCATGCAGTTTTTCCTGCGGTAGTTATTTTCATGGTCTTGTTGGCGCTGCCGTATTGGGAGCCAAAAAGCCACTTGCCTGTTTTGGTTGCTTTTACACTGCTTACCATTATCTGTTCGTTTGCTCCGTTCCGGACGCCTGATGCGACGTTAACGCTTAATAATGCCGTGATCCTGTCGGGCCTTTTACTGTGGGGAGAATGGGTAGCCGTTTGGTCTTGTTTGCTGGAGGTTATCATCCTTGGGTTCTTGTTTCGATCTTCCGTTGCTCGTACAATGGCCAACGCGGGTCAAATGCTGTCGACGGTCTGGATTGTTGGCTGGGTGCATACCTGCTTGCAAACACTTCATGTTCCTTGGGCGATTTCCGACCTGTTGCTGATCCTTGCATATTGGCTTGTAAACACTCTGCTATGTGCCATTTTGATCGCTTTCTACAGCGGTGTTCTCTGGACGACTGCTGTGAAAAACATGTTGACACGCGGTTCCGCTACCTACATTATGCTTTTGATAATAGGGGGTATGGGAGCAAGACTGGTTGATCACTACGGAGTACTTGCACTCATCCCTTTGGTAGCGGCTTTTGTCATTATTAGTATCGTCTTACGGCAATATTATGAAAGCATTCACAAACTCGCTCAAAAAATGGACGAGATCAAATCCTTCAATCACAAGTTCCTCACTGCCATGGCTGCTTCCATCGATGCCCGTGACCATTACACGAGCGGCCATTCCCAGCGGGTGGCTCACTGGGGACGGGAGATTGCCCGGGCGATCGGGCTGTCGGAGGAGAAGGCGGCGGAGGTGTATTTTGGCGGGATTTTGCACGACATCGGCAAAATCGGCATTGAGGATCAGATTCTCAACAAACGTGGAAAATTAACACCGGAGGAGTACGACAAGATCAAGCAGCACACGGTGATTGGATATGATATCATCCTGCAGGCGGGCATGTTTCACGAACTGCTGCCGGCCATCCGTTCGCACCATGAGCGAATCGACGGCAAGGGCTATCCGGACGGATTGGCTGGCGAAGAGATTCCGCTGATGGCCCGCATTCTGGCCATCTCTGACGCCTTCGACGCGATGGTGGCGGACAGGCCGTACCGCAAAGGACTGCCGGTGGAGGAGGCCCTGCAGGAGATCAGCCGCGGGGCGGGGACGCAGTTCGACGCCGAACTGGCCTATCATTTCATTCGCATCATCAGGGAGTTGCCCCGCGATGAATTGGAAACGATTATTCGGCAGAACGCGCAGCCGCAGCGGCATCTGCAGGAGGTGGCCCGATAGGGTAGCCTCCTGCTTACTTTTTCATCAGCAAGGCCCCGGAGCTCGGACGAGACGGGGATTTTGCTGTTCACATGCCGGTCATTTGTGGAAAAATACCAACCAATGCTTGTCATTTTACCTGGACTGGGACATACTGGAATCGAATTGCAGCTTTTTGTGAGGTGATGGCGCTTGATTCCTACGTACAAAGATGCGGACATTATTCTGAAATTGTATGATCAGTTTGAATCGGAACGGCTGCGGGCCGCGAGACAGTGGTTCGACACCTCGCTGGCGGAAGAGGGGCTGGATTACGACGCGTTTTTGCGCCACTTTCCGCGCGGCAGCGAAGGCTATAACCACTTTGTGACGCTGTACGGCTTTTTTGAGATGGTAGGTGTGCTGCATAAAAACGGCCTCGTTCATCCCGACCTGCTGTTTGACATGTGGTTTATCAACGGCTTTTACCGCCGGATGTATCCGATTTTCGTCGGATGGAGGGCGCAGGGCGACATTCACGTGGCGGAAAATTTTGAACGGCTGGCCGTGGCCGAATTGAAGTGGATCGGCACGCACAAAGGAAAAGAATACGTTCCCGAGGTACCTTACGCCCGCAAGTAAGGAAGCGCCGGACAACCATCAGGGGGGTCCGGCTTTTTGCATGGCAGAACAGCTTTACGCCCTCGCAGCCTGATGCAGGTAAGCAGGTAATAGGCAGTGAAAAGGACAGCATAGAAAAGTGGTTGTATTTTTATAAGTTAGTTTGTATAATTACTCATGAACAAATTTTCACACAGGGAGAGGGAACGATGGCTAGAGAGAAAATCGTATTGGCCTATTCGGGCGGTTTAGATACATCGGTAGCAATCAAGTGGCTGCAGGAAACGTACAACTACGACGTGATCGCAGTCGCGCTGGACGTGGGTGAGGGCAAGGACCTGGAGTTCGTGCAGAAAAAGGCGCTGCAGGTGGGGGCGCTGAAATCGATCGTGGTGGATGCAAAGGATGCGTTCGCCCAGGAGTACGTGCTGCCGGCACTGCAAGCGAACGCCATGTACGAAGGGAAGTATCCGCTGGTGTCAGCGCTGTCCCGTTACCTGATCTCCCGCGTGCTGGTGGAGATCGCGGAAAAAGAGGGAGCGGTGGCGGTCGCCCACGGCTGCACCGGGAAAGGGAACGACCAGGTGCGCTTCGACGTGTCGTTTACGGCATTGAACCCCAATCTGAAAATCGTCGCGCCCGTTCGCGAATGGGGATGGTCCCGTGACGAAGAGATCGAGTACGCGAAAAAGCACAACATTCCGATTCCGATCGATCTGGACAATCCGTACAGCATCGACCAAAACCTTTGGGGCAGAAGCTGCGAGTGCGGCATTCTGGAAGATCCCTGGGCGGCCCCGCCAGAGGGTGCGTACGAGCTGACCAAATCGATCGCTGATGCTCCGGACCAGCCGGAGGAGATTGAGATCACCTTTGTCAAAGGAGTGCCGACCGCGCTGAACGGGGAAGAGCTGCCGCTGGCCGAGCTGATTCTCAAGCTGAACAAAATCGCCGGCAACCACGGCGTCGGCCGAATCGACCACGTGGAAAACCGCCTGGTCGGCATCAAGTCCCGCGAAGTGTACGAAACGCCGGCGGCAACCACGCTGATTCTGGCGCACCGCGAGTTGGAGTTCTTGACGCAGCCGCGCGAAGTAGCTCAGTTTAAGCCGATCATCGAGCAAAAGATGGCCCAGGTGATCTACGAAGGTCTCTGGTATTCGCCGATCCGCAGCGCGCTGCAGGCGTTTATCGAGGAAACACAGCAGTATGTTACCGGTGTCGTGCGCGTCAAGCTGCACAAGGGACACGCCATCGTCGTCGGACGCAAATCGACGTCGTCGCTCTACAGCCACGAGTTGGCCACCTATGCGGCGGGCGATCAGTTTGACCACAAGGCGGCACTTGGCTTCATCAAGCTGTGGGGCCTGCCGACCAAGGTGTACGCCCAGGTGAATGAAGGCGTGCTCCGCGAAAATGCGAAAACGGCAATTAAGATCTTGGACGAAAAGGATGCGATCGTGCAATGAAACTCTGGGGAGGACGCTTCACGAAGCCGACGAACCAGCTCGTGGAGGAATATACCGCTTCCATTACCTTCGACAAGCAGATGTGGCGGCAAGACATCGTCGGCAGCCTGGCACACGTGGCGATGCTGGGCAAGTGCGGCATCCTGCCGATGGAGGAAGTCAGACAAATCATCGCCGGTCTGAAAAAGGTAAAGGAGAAGATCGAGCGGGGACAGGTGCAGTTTCTCGTCGAGCACGAGGATGTGCACATGAACATCGAAAAGCTGCTGATCGAGGAAATCGGCCCGGTGGGGGGCAAACTGCACACGGGGCGCAGCCGCAATGACCAGGTGGTGCTCGACATGCACCTCTATCTGCGGGAGAAGCTGATGGAGATCATCCAGCTGGCCACGTACCTGCAGGAGGCACTGCTGGAACAGGCCAACCGCCATCTCGACACGGTCATGCCCGGCTACACTCATCTGCAGCGGGCCCAGCCAGTCCTGTTCGGCTACCATCTGATGGCGTACGTCTCGATGCTGCAGCGCGACATCGAGCGGATGCGCGACTGCTGGAAACGGGTCAACATCCTGCCGCTCGGCGCTGGCGCCCTGGCCGGCACGACATTCCCGATCGACCGGACGTTTGTAGCCGAATTGCTTCAGTTTGACGGCATCTACCTGAACAGCATGGACGCTGTCAGCGACCGGGACTTCATCGTCGAATTTCTGGCGGACGCTTCCCTCCTGATGGCCCATCTCTCGCGCCTCTGCGAAGAATTGGTCATGTGGAGCAGCCAGGAGTTTTCGTTTGTGGAACTGGATGACGCGTTTTGCACCGGCTCCAGCATCATGCCGCAGAAGAAAAATCCCGACGTGGCCGAGCTGGTGCGCGGCAAAACCGGACGCGTCTACGGGAACTTAATCGGCCTGTTGACCGTGCTGAAAGGGCTGCCGCTCGCCTACAACAAAGACATGCAGGAAGACAAGGAAGGCATGTTTGACACGGTGGCAACGCTGCACGGGGCGCTCGCCCTGTTGACGCCGATGATCCAGACGATGCAGGTGAAAGCTGACCGGATGCGCCAGGCAGTGACGCAGGACTTTTCCAACGCCACCGATCTGGCCGACTACCTGGTTCGCCAAGGCATGCCGTTCCGTCAGGCGCATGAAGTGGTGGGCCGCACGGTGCTCTACTGCATTGAGCATCAAAAATACCTGCTGGACCTGAGCCTGGATGAGTTTCGGCAGTTCTCCGAGGCAATCGGGGAGGACGTGTACGAGGCGCTGGCCGTGGAAACGGTCGTCAATGCGCGCAACGTGCTGGGCGGCACCGCCCGCAGCCAGGTGGAGGCGCAGATCGCCGCGTATCGCAGCCTGCTGGCTGAGACGCACGCGTGGGTGGAGAAAAACAGCCAAAAAGTGATGATTGAATCGCTGATTGACGTCGGTTCGCCGGTGTGAGCAGGATTGCGCGGGAGTGGGAGTACGTCCCGTACCTTGACGCTCACCTGATCGCCAAGACGGGCCGGCAACGGTGGACTTCGGCCATAATCGTTGCCGGCCGGCAGCGACAGATTCGTGCCAGCCGATCGGCAGCCACAGACAAAAAAAACGGATAGAAGCCTTGATGAGGCTCCTATCCGTTTTTTTCGGTGCGCCCGGCATGGGCGGTAGCTATAGGGTGAAAGTCCCGAACGGGGGTTGGCTGTACCAACCGTTAGCTTAAGGCAAGGGTGTCCGCCGTGAGGCGGAATCTGAAGGAAGCCGGCGGCAAAGTCCTGACCTGAGGTACACGAACCCAATTTGAGGCTGTTGTACTCGGGCGAGCCTGCCGAACAAGGTGAAGCCCCATACAGCCAAGGAGTGCAGCAGTAAATTGGGCAGGTACATGGGACGAAAGTTACCGTCCTTACCCGGGGAGGTCTGCATGATACGCCTACTACCGTTGGCAACCGTCTCCGCGAGGGGGCGCTGAACATGCAGAAGTCAGCAGAGGCCATAGTACTCCGATAGAGGACGCTCGAAGGAGGAAGGGCCGAACATCAAGTCAACACATGTTCTAATCCCTTTCGATACGGTGCGTCGAAGCAGAATTCCGAAATGGAACTTCCTCTGAATAGTAGGGGTGAAGCCCCGAGGGTACAGAGAAGGGCTGAGCATCGTACGGCAAGCTTAGCAACATGTGTGCGAAGAGAGGAGTATCGTCAGGGGCATGCTGGAGAAAGTGCTGTCACGGGACAACCTCATGGCCGCTCTCAAACGAGTGGAGGCCAACAGAGGTGCTGCGGGAATCGACGGTGTTTCAACCGAACAACTGCGCGACTACCTTCGTCAGCACTGGGCGACCATCCGGTCGCAAATCGAGAAGGGAACCTACAAGCCGTCTCCTGTCCGCAGGGTCGAAATCCCGAAACCTGACGGGGGAATACGATTGCTAGGCATCCCTACCGTGGTAGATCGCTTCATCCAGCAGGCCATCCTGCAGGTATTGACTCCCATATTCGACCCAGAGTTCTCCGACTCCAGCTTCGGGTTCCGTCCAGGCCGCCGTGCTCACAGTGCTGTGCGGAAAGCACAACAGTACATCAACGAAGGATTCCGGTATGTGGTCGACATCGACTTGGAGAAGTTCTTCGACCGGGTCAACCATGATATCCTAATGAGCCGGGTTGCCCGCAAGGTGAAGGACAAGCGCCTTCTTAAACTAATTCGCGCTTATCTGCAATCCGGAGTCATGGTCAACGGAGTGTGTGTCACGACGGAAGAGGGCACGCCGCAAGGTGGCCCCTTAAGTCCGCTGTTGGCCAACATTCTGCTAGACGACCTGGACAAGGAGTTGGAGAAAAGGGGACACCGTTTCTGCCGCTATGCGGACGACTGCAACATCTACGTCCGCTCCAAACGTGCGGGTGAACGTGTAAAGGCAAGTGTGGAGCGATACTTGACTAGGGTTCTCAAACTCAAGGTAAATCAACAGAAAAGTGCGGTGGACCGCCCGTGCAACCGGAAGTTCCTCGGCTTTAGCTTTATTCCGGGAAAGGAAGCGCGGATACGTCTGCATCCCAAATCGATCACCCGGTTAAAAGGACGAATTCGCCAATTAACCAACCCACATCGAAGCATGACCATGCAGGAGAGGATTCAAAAACTCAACCAATACCTCATGGGATGGATCGGGTATTTTGCGCTGGCCGAGGCGAAAACCCATCTTCTGCGAATAGAGGAATGGATTCGCCGAAGGCTCCGGCTCTGTCTATGGACGCAGTGGAAACGAGTTCGTACGAGGTACCGCGAACTTCGTTCGCTTGGATTTTCTCACAACAGAGCACTGGAAATCGCAAACACCCGAAAGGGGGCGTGGCGGACAACAAAATCCCCGCACATGCACAAAGCCCTTGGTATTGCCTACTGGCAACAACAAGGGCTGATGAGTTTGATACAGCGATATTTCACACTTCGTCAAGCTTGGTGAACCGCCGTATACCGGTCGGTACGTACGGTGGTGTGAGAGGACGGGGGTTAACCACCCCCTCCTACTCGATTTTGTTCTGACGTTACAGGCACATCCGCAAAATGGCGGCCACGTCGTCGCTGGTCAGCTTTTTGAAACGGCCGATCGGGCCGAACGGCGTTGCTTTTTCCGCCATCAGCTCCAGATGTTCGTCGCCGATCTGGTAGTCGGCCAGACGGGTCGGGGCTCCGATGCGGGCGAAGAACGCTTCTGTGGCGGCGATGCCCTCCAGCGCCACTTCGTCGTCCGTCTTGCCGGACGGGTCGACGCCCCATACTTCCACGGCGAAGCGCTTGAAGCGCTCCACGTTTTCGCGGTAGACGTAGCGCATCCATTTCGGGAAAATGATGGCCAGTCCGCCGCCGTGCGGGATGTCGTAGACGGCGCTCACCGCGTGCTCGATGGAGTGGGTGGCCCAGTCCGTCTCCACGCCGACCGGCAGGGTGCCGTTCAGGGCCATCGTGCCGCAGTAGAGAATGGTGGCCCGAGCGTCGTAGTCTTCCGGATTGGCCAGCACCCGTTCGGCGTATTCGATTACAGTTTTCATAATCGACTCGGCAAAGCGGGTCTGCAGCGGAATCTCCTGCGTGTGGGTGAAATACTGTTCAAACACGTGCGACAACATGTCGCAGATTCCGTATACCGTTTGGTCGCGGGGGACGCTGAAGGTATTCTCCGGATCGAGGATGGAGAAGGTGGGGAAGGTTGTGCCAGCGCCAAATTTTTCTTTCGTCTCCCAGTTGGTGACGACGCTGCCCCGGTTCATCTCCGAGCCGGTCGCTGCCAGCGTCAGTACGGTGCCCAGCGGCAGTGCTGCCTGTGGTTGGGCTTTGCGAGTGTAGAAGTCCCAGACGTCTCCCTCGTACGGCACGCCAACCGCGATTGCTTTGGAGGCGTCAATCACGCTGCCGCCGCCCACCGCGAGAATCCAGTCCACCCGTTCGCGGCGGCACAGTTCAATCCCTTTCTTCACTGTGGACAGCCGCGGGTTGGGCTCCACGCCGGGCAGTTCGTGGATGGTGCAGCCCGCCGCCTGCAGCAGGGCGATGACCTTGTCGTACAGGCCGTTACGCTTGATGCTGCCGCCGCCGTAGACCAGAAGGACGGTGGAGCCGAGTTGGGCGGCTTTTTCCTTCAGCTTTTCCAGCTGCCCGCGTCCAAAGATCAATTCGGTGGGATTATGATAGACAAAATTGTCCATGGAAAACGTCTCCTTTCCGAGCGGATTCCCTTATATTGTAGACCATCATCGTAGATGGAACCAGTTTGCAAGTGCAGGGCCGAATCTGTCGGATTGGTGCCAAAGTTTTTGGAAATCGACAGGAAATGAGAGATTTTGTGGATTCCCACATCGAAATCGGGTGGTATAATAGGAGAGATAGCGGTCGCCGCTGTGTTTTGGCACCAAGCGTCAGCGGACGACGGATCCGTGCGAGCTTTGTCGGAAAGAGAAACATAGAGAAACAATCAACCAACAGATACATGGATGGATGCGGACTGATTTTGTACTACATAACAAGGAACTGACAAGGTAGGATGTGATTGGCTTGATCGAGATGTTTGACGTGTGGAAGACCTACCCCAACGGGACCAATGCGTTGAAAGGGATCAATGTTCGCATCGAAAAGGGCGAATTTGTCTACGTGGTGGGACCAAGCGGTGCAGGTAAGTCCACGTTTATCAAATTGATGTACCGGGAAGAAAAACCGACCAAAGGCCAGATTTTCCTGGGCGGTTTTAATGTCAGCCGGATCAAGGAGCGGCAGATTCCCATGGTGCGCCGCAGCATCGGCGTGGTGTTTCAGGATTTCAAACTGCTGCCGACGCTCAGCGTCTACGAGAACGTGGCGTTTGCCATGGAAGTGATCGAGACGCCCCCCAAGCAAATCAGGCCGCGGGTGATGGATGTGCTGGGCCTGGTCAAATTGAAGCACAAGGCCAAAATGCTGCCGAACGAACTGTCCGGCGGCGAACAGCAGCGCGTCGCTCTGGCGCGGGCGCTGGTCAACAATCCAGGGATCATCATTGCCGATGAGCCGACAGGCAACCTGGACCCGGACACCTCCTGGGAGATCATGAATCTGTTTGAAGAGATCAACCAGCGCGGCACCACAGTGGTCATGGCTACGCATAACCGCGAAATTGTCAACACGATGAGAAAACGGGTAATTGCCATTGAAGCGGGACAGATTGTCCGTGACGAGCAGAGAGGGGAATACGGTTATGAAGATTAGAACGCTGGGACGCCACGTCCGCGAAGGGGTCAAAAACCTCGGTCGGAACGGCTGGATGACGTTCGCTTCGATCAGTGCCGTGACCATTACCCTGCTGATTCTCGGCGTCTTTCTCATTCTGGCAATGAACGTCAACCATCTGGCCCAAACAGTGGAAAAGCAGGTGGAGATTCGCGTCTTTTTGGATACGCTGGCCACTCCGGAAAACGTCAAGGAAGTGGAACAAAACATTCGCGCGATTCCCAAAGTGGAATCAGTTGTGTTTATTCCCAAAGCCGAGGGGCTCAAGCAGCTAAAGGAGAGCATGGGCGAGAAGGCGTACCTGTTTGACGGACTGGAAAAGGAAAACCCGCTCCCCGACTCGTACGTCGTCAAGACCAAACTGCCGCAGGACACCGCCGACGTGGCCGGGCAGATCAAAAAGCTGGAGTTCGTCGAAAGCGTCAACTACGGCCAAGGCACAGTCGAAAAGCTGTTTGCCGCTACCAGTACGATTCGTAACGTGGGCATCGCCTTTATCGTCGGTCTGGGCTTTACCGCGATGTTTTTGATTGCCAACACGATCAAGCTGACCATCGTGGCCCGCCGACGGGAGATTGAGATCATGAAGCTGGTGGGCGCGACCAACTGGTTTATCCGCTGGCCGTTTTTTGTCGAAGGTCTGCTGATGGGACTGCTGGGTGCGCTGATCCCGATCGTGCTGCTCACCGTCAGCTACTACTATTTGCTGGACGCCGTCTACGGCAGCATGCCGGCTGTCCAACTCTTCAAACTGCTGCCGTTGTTCCCGCTCGCCTACCAGGTGGCGCTAATCCTGGCCGCCATTGGCGCGTTTATCGGCATTTGGGGCAGCCTCGTGTCTGTCCGCCGCTTCCTGCGCATCTAGGGCGTGTGAAAAGAGACAACACATTTCACTAGGGAGGAGTACCATGAGGAAGAAGAAGATTCTGCTATCACTCTTGGTGACGGGCCTGTTGAGTGCGGCAGCCGTACCGGCGACCGTGGGCCTGGCAGCGAGTAAGGCATCCCTAGACAAGATCAACCAGGAATTGAATGAGATCAAGAAAAAGAAAAAAGCACAGCAAAACCAGGTAAAAGCGATCGAAGGGGAGATTTCGTCGCTTCAGCGCAAGCAGGCTGACCTGGAGAACGAGCTGATGCACATCGACCTGAAGCGCAACGAGACGCAAAAAAAGCTGAACAAGCTGGAAAAGCAGATGGAAGAGACCAAGGTAAAGGCGGCCGAGGCGCAGGATCAGTTGGATGAGGCCAAGGAGCGCGTGGCCAAACGTGATGCCCTGCTCAAGACGCGCGTCAAATCCATGTACGAACGCGGCAACGTCTCGTATCTGGACGTGCTGCTCGGCGCCTCCGACTTCGGCGATTTCCTCACCCGGATGCAGGGGCTCAGGCTGATTGCCGAACAGGACACCCGCATTCTGGAGGACAATATCCGCGACAAGGAAACCATCGAAAAGAAAAAGAAAGAGATCGACCATCAACTGGCCGTCTACGCTGACATGTACGAAGAGGCGGAGAGGCTCAAGGCTGAACTGGACAAGCAGTACAAGCGGAGCGTCGCGGTCAAGGCAGAGCTGAAAAAGAAAGAAAGCGAGCTCCACGAAATTCTCGAAGAAGAGGAACAAAGCTTGCTCGCCCTGATGAAGCAGGAAGAGGCCAAATTGGCGGAACGGCTCCGCGCCATGACTTCCAGCGGCAGCGGCTACAAGGGCGGACGCCTGGCGCTGCCGATCGATGACGGACTGTTCCGCTTCTCGTCCGGTTTCGGCGTGCGCCGCGACCCGTTCACCGGCCGCTCGGCGGGACACAACGGCGTGGATATGGCCGCGCCCAAAGGGACACCGATCAAGGCGGCAGCACCTGGCATCGTAATGTTTGCCGGTTATGCCCGCGGATTCGGCAACACGGTGATGATCAAGCACAACAATGAGCTGACCACGCTCTACGGCCACATCATGGAAGGCGGTATCCTGGTGTCAGTGGGACAACGAGTCGAAACCGGTCAGGTGATTGCCAAAGTCGGCTCCACGGGACGCTCCACCGGCAACCATCTGCACTTTACCGTCTATCGCAATGACGTTGCCGTTGACCCGATGCCGTATCTCAGATAACCATACGCGTTCTCGCAGAAACGGGAAGCACGGAAAGAAGGAATCACGGTCACTTTCCGGGCTTCCCGATTGTTCAATCGGCTGCTGTTTGCGGTGGGGTACCGCCTGACGCTCATCCCTTTTCTCCTCCCCACACAGTCGGTGATTGGAAGTTTCCGTCAACTCTCTGCCGCCCCCTGCGCGTGTGGTACAATGAGAGAGGTGTGCCATTATACCGCAGTTTTTCGCCGGCTTATGCAGGAGGAAGGCGGCCGCAGACAGCAACAGATGAGCAAGCGCAACGGAACAAGCAGGAGAACAGGCTTTGCGGCCATAAAATTTAAAGAAGAAAAGTTTGCTGTTTCTTGCATCAATCAACCAAGAAGCGGCCAGACTGGCAGATATGAACAGGGTGAATGGGTCAGCGGTCCGAGAAAACGCATAATCGGGCAGACGTCTTCATTTGTTCGGTACGTAAGCAGCTGTCGACCTTGCTCCCCTGCATGCGGTAACGGTTTTTCGGCAAATATTGCCATGCGCAGTTGCATACACTAGCTGCATACCTTTTCTTACGGGAGCACAAAGGATGGTGTCGTGACGATGAAATGGAATGGACGTTCCGTGCTTGCGCTTGTGCTTGTCTCCATGGTCGCCAGCAGTTTTCTCACCATGGGTCTGATGAAAAACTGGTCTGGCGGGAGCAGCAACGGGACGATAACTGCTTCGGCAAGCTCGCTGTTCAGAGGCAGCCAGGAGTATCCGCAAGAGTTTAAAAAGCTGCTGGAAGCCTATTCGGCCATCAAGCAGGAGTACATTGAAAACGTGTCAACCGGCCAACTGGTCGAAGGGGCGATCAGCGGCATGGTCGGTTCGCTGAAAGATCCGTACAGCGACTACATGGACCCCGCGACAGCGGAAGAGTTCAACTCGACGCTTCACTCCACCTTTCAGGGAATCGGGACGGAAGTGACGATGCAAAACGGACGCGTGACCGTCGTCTCCCCGTTCAAAAATTCCCCGGCGGAAAAGGCGGGGCTTAAGCCAAACGACCAGATTATCAGCGTCAACGGCGAGTCGCTGGAAGGGTTGGACCTGCATCAGGCGGTCACCAAAATCCGCGGGCCCAAAGGCACCAAAGCAGTGCTCAAGATCATGCGGCCGGGCGTGCCGGAGCCGCTGACCATCGTCTGCATTCGGGACGACATCCCGATTGAGACGGTCACCAGTCAGATCATTGAGAAGAACGGGGTCAAGATCGGCGTAATCAGCCTGACCCAATTCTCCAGCGATACGGCGGACCACTTCAAGGAACAACTGGCCGACCTGGAGAAAAAGGGGATCGGCGGCCTGGTCATCGACGTGCGCGGCAACCCCGGCGGGTATCTGCTGGCCGTCAAAGAGATCGGCGAAGTGCTCATCCCGAATCGGGGCAAGATTGTCCAGATCGAATACGGATCGAACAGCAAGGAGAAGGAAGAATACTTCTCCAAGGCCGACGAGGCCAAACCATATCCGATCGCCGTACTGATCAACGCAGGCAGCGCCAGTGCTTCCGAGATTCTTGCCAGCGCGATGCGCGAGAGCGGCGGCTATAAACTGATCGGGGAGAAGTCGTTTGGCAAAGGCACGGTGCAAAGCACGATGGAGATGGCGGACAAGAGCCAGCTCAAGCTGACCATCGCCAAGTGGCTGACACCCAAAGGCAACTGGATTCACGAAAAGGGCATCGAACCGGACGTGAAGGTCTCCCAGCCTGACTACTTCAACGCCACCCAACTGCCGACGGACAAGGTGCTGGCCCGCGACATGGCCGGCAGCGACGTGAAAAACCTGCAGTTGATTCTCAGCGGCCTGAAGCTGTCGCCGGGCCGAAACGACGGCTATTTCGACGAAAAGACAGAGCAGGCGGTGAAGCAGTTCCAGGCGGCGCACAAACTGCCGGTCACCGGCAAGGTGGATGCGGCGACGCGAACGGCTCTGGAGGACAGCCTGCGGGAAGAAATCAGAAAGCCGGACAACGACCTCCAGCTGCAAAAGGCGCTGGACGTCGTCAGCCGCGATGCGAAGGCAAAATAATCCAGCCCAGCCAGGCAGGGAATCCCTTGCCAGTCGTAGAAATGGTAACCACGGCAGAGAAAGCCGTGGTTCCTTTTTTGCGACAGAGGTGAGGCAATTGGCATTACATGGCGATCTCCTATCGATTGCATACGGGTTTGGGCAGTTTTTTCTCCACCCGTTTTTCTATCTGTTTCTGTTCGTCATTTACCTGCACTATCGCAAGCAGATGAACCTGGAACGGCAGTTGTTTGCCGTGCGCATCCAGACGCCCTTTCTCCAGACGATGCGTTCCCTGGGCATGGGAGCAGCGGGAGGGCTGCTGGTCTCCCTGTTGGCCGTGGGGCTGGGTATCGTGGTCCAGGTGCAGGACCTCTGGCTGCTGTGGGGGCTGGCGCTGCTGCTCGCCCTGATTCGACTGCGCTTTCTGTGTTTTGCCTACGCAGCCGGCTTGCTGACCCTGCTCCATATGATTGTCCAGGTGGCTCCGGGGGCGGTGGACATCCCGGTGATCGGCCCGGTGTGGAATGCGATCGGACAGGCAAAGCCGCTGCCGCTTCTGGCGCTGGTCGCCGTGATGCATCTGATCGAAGCCATGCTCGTCAGCTGGAATGGGGGACGGGACGCCTCGCCCCTGTTTGTCGAAGGAAAGCGGGGGCGGATTGTGGGCGCGTACCTGCTGCATTCGTTTTGGCTGACACCGCTGGCCCTGTTTGTGCAGGTGGAGCCGGGCAGTCTGAGCGGAGCGCTTTATCCGGGCTGGCCGTTCTTTTCGCCCGAGACCGCATCGTACGGCCTCCTGCTGCTGCCGACAGTGACGGGTTACTCCGACTGGACGCAGACGCAGACGCCGGAAGGGAAGGCGCGTCAAATCGCCAGGCAGTTGGCGCTGTACGCGGTGGGGCTGCTCGGACTGGCTGCGCTGGCCGTCTTGTGGGCTCCGTTGACGCTGCTGGCCGCGCTGTTTGCCCTCCTGGGGCATGAAGGACTGTTCCTGTTGAGCCAATGGCAGGAACGGCAGCGGGCGCCGTATTTTGTCCCTTCGTCCCGAGGGGTCAAGGTGATGGCGATCATACCGGGAACGCCGGCGGAAGAGATCGGCATTCGGCCGGGAGAGGTCATCGTCAAGGTAAACGGGCTAAACGTTCGCGACAAAGAGGACCTGTACCCGGCGCTGCAGGTGAATCCGGCTTTTTGCAAAATGGAGGTGCTCACCCGCGACGGTGAGATCAAGTTTGTGCAGTGCGCCGTCTACGCGGGCAACCACCACCAGCTCGGCATCATCGTCGTTCCCGACGCCTCTACCCGGGTGTACGTGGACATGCAGCGGGTCGGCGTGGTGGAGTTGATCAAACAAAAATTGGAAAAGTTACATATTGGTGCGTAACCTGCCGCCTGAACCCGTACCCTGCCGCTTACGCGCGGCCGTCCGGGTTTCGGGCGGTTTTTTATTGCCGGCGGGCTTGACAGCCCGCAACGAATCAACCGGTTTTTGCGTCAAATGGGTGTGAACTGGAAAGAGAGAAAGGATGAACCAGATGGGAGCATATCGAAAGTATGCGGCGGTGTTCTGGACAGGGGCGCTTACGGCGGCAAGCCTGCTTGTTTCGCAAATGGCGGCGGCCACCCCTCTTTCGAAGCCGCATGCAGATGTTGCGCCGCATGCAGAGTCTGCACAGACGCAGAAGGCACCCGATCCCATCCCCGCGCCGGTCTCCAAAGGCATACAGCATCTGGTCAGGCTCGTTCCGGAGCTGGCCAGCCGCGTTGTCGTCTACTCCGGACCTGTCGACGGACCCGGCATCAGCGGCGATAGGGTCACGTTTGGGATCCGTGGCGATGCGGAGGAGAGCAGGGACTGGGCCGTTTTTCATCCGCAGACGGGCGATCTGCTGAGCCTGGAGATTGCGCCGGAGCAGCCCAATACGGGACCCGCGCTTGAAGATCAGCAGGTGATCGAAAAGGCATCGGCATTTTTGTCCCGCTTGCATCCGAACGGTTTGTCGTACCGTCCCCGCGGCGTGACGCGCCAGGGCGAACTCAGGACGATCCGTTTCGTTCGCACCATCCACGACATCCCGCTTGATGATGGCTACGATTGCTTCGTCACGGCAGACAAGTCCGGCCGGATTGTCGGGTTTCGCACCTTTGACGGCGCCCTTTATCAAGAATGGAGCCCGGCGTCGTTTCCTTCCGCGCAGCGGGCGATGTCCCCCGAGACAGCCAAGCAGCGCTACGTCCAGAGTCATCCGCTGGAGCCCGTCTATCTGCTGCCGAGTCGATCCGACAGCCGCACACCGGTCGAGGCCCGGCTGGTCTACGCGATCAGGGATGGCGTGGTGCACGGCCCGCACTCCGGCAGCGCGCTGGATGCCGTGAAGGGGAGCCGACTGGCAGCATCCCGTCAACAAGCAGAGGTTCGCACGCTGACCGTGACGGGAACAGGCGAAGCATGGACAGCGCGGACAGAAGCGGAAGCGCAGGCACTGGTCAAGCGGGCACTGGGGGCGGATGTGCAAAAGCTGCCGGTGACCATCTATACGGACATGCTGGACAACGGCGAGCAGCACCGCTTTTTTATCTGGGGGTTTTTTGAAGAGGGCGTGGGCGACCGGGACAAGGTAT
The DNA here is from genome assembly GCF_020923495.1 of Brevibacillus sedimenti. Taxonomy (GTDB): domain Bacteria; phylum Bacillota; class Bacilli; order Brevibacillales; family Brevibacillaceae; genus Brevibacillus; species Brevibacillus aydinogluensis. Next base: position 733,511 of record NZ_CP064048.1, on the reverse strand, counting down.
ATGCCCTGGGCCAGTTTCCCAGCGGTCTGAGTCCGGCATTGCGCACCCACGTCCTGCTGAAGACGGACGCCGCAACAGGCCGGCTCATCAACGTCGTGCTGGACGATGGATTGCATGGGGGGCCCCCAACGGACAAAAAGCGGGATTGGGCGGCTGCCACCGCCCTGCTGGAGCGCTTGCTGCCCGCTGGTACGCACAAGCTGCGCGTACAGGATACGGGAGGGGAAAACTGGACCACGATCACAGCCGATCCGATCGTCAATGGCATTCCCGTCGTTTGGGAGGACGAAATGGAGGAAGAGGGGGCGTACACCATTTCCGTCAATCCGCTGGACGGTTCGATCAAGCAAGTGTGGCTCGCTCAACCAGACTGGGCCGACGTCCGCTATCCCTCGCCCGCAGCGGCTGTCTCTGAACAGCAGGCGGTGTCGGCCCTGCTCGATGCGTACCCGCTGGAACTGATGTACGTCCGCGGTGATTGGCTGCATACGGAAGGGCAGACCTGGCAGCTTGCCTATGATCTCTCGTTCCGGCAGTCGCGTTCCTACTGCTATTGCGGCGTGAAACCGAAGGTGGACCTGACCGTTTATGTGGATGGACATACCGGGAGCGTCGTCGTCCGTGAATGAAACGGGCCAGCGAAAGTCAAACAGCCGCACCAGCCTGTTCGGCCGGTACGGCTGTTTTTTTTGTCTTGTGTGAGGGGAGGCACCCGGATTATGGCGCGGTGGCCTCGAACCCGACAATTTGACTCAGCTTCACTTTTTTGTCGCCTTCCAGGACGAACTCCACGACGCCGTTCTTCATGCTGACCGCTTTGATTACGCCGGTGTTCTCGGTGGTGGACGTGGTGCCGTCCGGGTTGGTGGACGTCTCGGTGTAGGTGATCGTGTAGCCGATCATCTGCGCGTACTGGAGCGTGTTGTTCATCGGCAGATTGTCCGGCTTCACCGACATGCCGACCACGTCTTCCAGCTTGATGGTCTTGCCGTTGTCCAACTGGAATTCCACTTTGCCGTTTTTCATCGCAAAGCCGACAATCACGCCGTCCTTGATCTCTTCAATGGTGGTGATGTCGTCTGTCGTATCCGGATTGCCGTCTCTGTCCACCTGCCGCGTCTCCTTGTAGGAGATCTGCTTGCCGATCATGTCCGCGTACTTCAGACTGTTGTCCAGTTCGGCTCCGGTCAAGCCTTTGGACTCCAGGCCCTTCACCCATTCGCGCGGGATTGGTGTCTGTTCGCCCGCGATCCGGAAGTAGATTTTGCCGTTATCCATGGAGACCGATTCGATGACGCCCGACTTTTTCTCGTGGATCACTTCGCCGGTCAGCTCGTCCACCAGCTGCAAATCGTAGGTGGCTGTCTTTCCGATCAGGCCCTCATACTCGCGCAGGGTGAGCATGCTGTTGTTGGACTGCTCCATCAGGTTGGCCATTTTCGTGATCTTTTCCACCATGGTCATCATGCTGGTCTGCTGGATAAATTGCGTGTTGTCCATCGGAGAGAGCGGGTCCTGGTTTTTCAACTGCTCCAGCAGCAGTTTCATAAAGGCGTTCTGGTCCATCTCGGTGGTAAACTCTTTTTTGCCTTTGTAGCTCCAACTGGGCTGTATGTATGGATTGTTGTTAACGCTTCCTGTACCTGCCATGACGATCCTCCCTGACATGTCGGGTGTGTCGCTTACACATACGTAGAGACTCATTATCAGTATCGGCAGAAGCTGACTGCGGGTGAAGACAAACATTTGTTCGAATTTCCGCTTATTTTTTGAACGATTGTGCTATAATGGGAAATGACATGTGACAAGGAGATGAACGAGGGAATGGACCGTTTTGAATTGGTATCGGAGTATCAGCCGTCCGGTGACCAGCCAACCGCCATTGCCCAACTGGTGGAGGGCGTAAAAGCGGGCAAGCGTCACCAGACGCTGCTGGGGGCGACCGGTACGGGAAAAACCTATACGGCGGCGCAGGTGATCGCCCAGGTGAACAAACCGACGCTGGTGATCGCCCACAATAAGACCTTGGCTGCACAGTTGTGCGCCGAGTTCAAGGAGTTTTTCCCCCATAACGCCGTCGAATACTTCGTCAGCTACTACGACTACTACCAACCGGAAGCGTACATTCCCCAAACAGATACCTATATTGAAAAAGACTCCAGCATCAACGACGAGATCGACAAGCTGCGCCACTCGGCCACCAGCGCCTTGTTCGAGCGGCGGGACGTGATCATCGTCGCGTCCGTCTCGTGCATTTACGGGTTGGGTTCTCCGGAAGAGTACCGGGAGCTTGTGCTGTCGCTGCGCGTCGGGATGGAGAAAAGCCGGGACGAGGTGCTGCACCGGCTGGTGGACATCCAGTACGACCGCAACGACATCAACTTCGTCCGCGGGACCTTCCGCGTCCGCGGCGACGTCGTGGAGATTTTCCCCGCGTCCCACGGCGAACATGCGATCCGCGTGGAGTTTTTCGGAGACGAAATCGAACGGATCACGGAGATTGACGTGGTGACCGGAGAGATTATCGGCCAGCGCGACCACGTCGCCATCTTTCCGGCATCCCACTACGTGACCCGCGACGAGAAAATGAAGCGGGCCATCCAGAGCATTGGAGCGGAGCTGGAAGAGCGGCTGGCCGAACTGCGCGCCGCAGGCAAGCTGCTGGAGGCGCAGCGCCTGGAGCAGCGCACCCGCTACGACATGGAAATGCTGGCGGAGATGGGCTTCTGCTCCGGCATCGAAAACTACTCCCGCCACCTGACGGGGCTGCCGCCGGGACATCCGCCATACACGCTGCTCGACTATTTCCCCAAGGACTTCCTCGTCATCATCGACGAGTCGCACATGACCCTGCCGCAGATTCGCGGGATGTACAACGGGGACCGGGCGCGCAAGGACGTCCTGGTCGAACACGGCTTCCGTCTGCCGTCGGCGCGGGACAACCGTCCGCTCACCTTCGAAGAGTTTGAGTCAAAGGTGAATCAGGCCATCTACATTTCTGCCACGCCTGGCCCGTATGAGCTGGAGCACTGCCCGGTCCTGGTGCAGCAGGTGATTCGTCCCACCGGCCTGGTTGACCCGACCATTTCCGTGCGGCCGATCAAGGGGCAGATCGACGACCTGATCGGCGAGATCCGGGCCACGATCGCCAAGGATGAGCGCGTGCTGGTCACGACGCTGACGAAAAAGATGGCCGAGGACTTAACCGACTATCTGAAGGAAATCGGGATCAAAGTACGCTACCTGCACTCCGACATCAAGACGATCGAGCGGATGCAGATATTGCGCTCCCTGCGACTTGGGGAATTTGACGTGCTGATCGGGATCAACCTCCTGCGGGAGGGGCTTGACCTTCCCGAAGTGTCGCTGGTGGCGATTCTCGACGCGGACAAGGAAGGCTTCCTCCGCAACGAACGCTCGCTGATCCAGACGATCGGCCGGGCGGCCCGCAACGCCGAGGGACGCGTCATCATGTACGCCGACCGGATCACCGACTCCATGGCGGCAGCCATCCGGGAGACGGAGCGGCGCCGTTCCATCCAGATCGCGTACAATGAAAAGCACGGCATTACGCCGCAGACCGTGAAGAAAGCCATCCGCGAAGTGATCGAGGCGACGCGGGTGGCAGAAGAAAAAGCGGAATACCTGCCGCATGCAGACTTCAAGAAGATGCCGAAGAAAGACCGCCTGGCCGTGATTGAACGGATGGAAGAAGAAATGAAGGAAGCAGCACGAAATCTGATGTTTGAACGCGCGGCCGAACTGCGAGACTTGATACTGGAGCTGAAGGCAGAGCTCTAAGAAAAGAGGTATGTACATGCCATTGGAAAACATCGTAGTAAAAGGCGCTCGCGCCCACAACCTAAAAAATATCGACGTCGTCATCCCCCGGGACAAGTTCGTCGTACTGACGGGACTCTCCGGTTCCGGGAAGTCGTCGCTTGCGTTTGACACGATTTACGCCGAAGGTCAGCGGCGCTACGTGGAATCCCTCTCTGCGTACGCCCGCCAGTTCCTCGGACAGATGGACAAACCGGACGTGGACTCAATCGAAGGGCTGTCCCCGGCCATCTCCATCGACCAGAAGACGACCAGCCGCAACCCGCGCTCCACAGTGGGCACCGTGACGGAAATCTACGATTATCTGCGGCTGCTGTATGCCCGCGTGGGGCGGGCGATTTGTCCGGAACACGGAATTGAGATCAAGTCGCAGACGATCGAGCAGATGGTGGACCGGGTGATGGAGTATCCGGAACGCACCCGTCTGCAGATTCTCGCCCCGATGGTGCAGGGGCGGAAAGGAGAGCATGCCAAGCTCCTGGAGGACATCCGCAAGCAGGGATTTGTCCGTGTACGGGTGGACGGGGAGATTCGTGACCTGTCCGAAGAGATCAAGCTTGAGAAAAACAAAAAGCACAACATCGAGGTCGTTGTCGACCGGATCGTGGTCAAGCCCGACGTACAGGCCCGGCTGGCCGACTCGCTGGAGACAGCGCTGCGCCTGGCGGACGGCAAGGTAATCGTCGACGTGATCGAGCAGGAAGAGCTCCTGTTCAGCGAAAAGCATGCATGCCCCGTGTGCGGCTTTTCCATCGGAGAGCTTGAGCCGCGCATGTTTTCATTCAACAGCCCATTTGGCGCATGCCCGGAGTGTGACGGGCTGGGCGTCAAGCTGGAAGTGGACCCGGACCTGGTCGTGCCGGACGTGACCAAGACGCTGGCCGAGGGCGCCATTGAAGCGTGGGAGCCGAAGTCGTCCACCTACTATCAGCAGCTGCTGGAATCCGCCTGCCGCCACTTTGGCATCAGCATGGACATTCCGTACGAGGAATTGCCCGACGAGCATCGGCAAATCCTGATGTACGGCAGCCAGGGGGAAAAAATCCAGTTCCGCTACGAAAACGAGTTTGGCCAGGTGCGGGAAGCAACGATCGCCTTTGAAGGGGTCATCCCCAACCTGCAGCGGCGCCACCTGGAGACCAGCTCCGACCACATCCGCGAGCAGATTGAGGGCTATATGAGCCAGAAGTCCTGCCCTGTCTGCAAAGGGCATCGGCTGCGGCCGGAGAGCCTGGCGGTGCGCGTCGGCGGCAAAAGCATATCCGAGCTGACCGACCTGTCGATTACGGAGGCGTACCAGTACATCGAAAACCTGGAGCTGAGTGAAAAAGAGGCCAAGATCGCCAACCTGATTATCAAGGAGATCAAGTCCCGGCTCAGCTTTTTGATCGACGTGGGACTGGATTACCTGACGCTCAGCCGGGCGGCGGGGTCGCTTTCCGGCGGAGAGGCGCAGCGCATTCGCCTGGCGACCCAGATCGGCTCCAGCCTGATGGGTGTGCTCTACATCCTGGACGAGCCGAGCATCGGTCTGCATCAGCGGGACAACGCCCGCTTGATCCGGACGCTGGAGCACATGACCAAGCTGGGCAACACGCTGATTGTGGTGGAGCACGACGAAGACACGATGCTCGCCTGCGATTACATTATCGACATCGGCCCTGGGGCGGGGATTCACGGCGGCCAAGTGGTCGCTGCCGGCACGCCGGAAGAAGTGATGAATGACCCCAACTCGCTGACAGGCGCCTACCTGAGCGGGCGCAAGTTCATCGCGGTGCCGCTGGAGCGCCGCAAGCCCAACGGCAAGTGGCTGACGGTGGAAGGAGCCAAGGAAAACAACCTGAAAAATATCTCCGTGAAAATTCCGCTGGGAATGTTTGTTGCGGTGACAGGCGTCTCCGGCTCGGGAAAAAGCACGCTGGTCAACGAGATCCTGCACAAGGCGCTGGCACGCGAGCTCAACGGGGCCAAGGCGAAGCCGGGCGAACATCGACGCATCACCGGTCTGGAACACCTGGACAAGGTAATTGACATCGACCAGTCGCCGATCGGCCGCACGCCGCGCTCCAACCCGGCCACCTACACCGGGGTGTTTGACGACATCCGCGACTTGTTCGCCTCCACCAACGAGGCAAAGGTGCGCGGCTACAAAAAGGGACGGTTCAGCTTTAACGTCAAGGGCGGCCGCTGTGAAGCGTGCAGCGGCGACGGGATCATCAAGATTGAGATGCACTTTCTGCCTGATGTGTACGTGCCGTGCGAGGTGTGCCACGGCAAGCGGTACAACCGCGAGACGCTGGAAGTGAAGTACAAGGGCAAGAGCATCGCTGACGTGTTGGAGATGACGATCGAGGACGCGTTGGAGTTTTTCCGCAACCAGCCGCGGATTGAGCGCAAGCTGCAAACGCTGGTGGACGTGGGGCTTGGCTACATGAAGCTGGGACAGCCGGCCACGACGCTCTCCGGCGGGGAAGCGCAGCGCGTCAAGCTGGCGTCGGAACTCTATCGCCGCAGTTCCGGACGGACGCTGTACATTCTCGACGAACCGACGACCGGGCTGCATACGGACGACATCGACCGGCTGCTGAAAGTGCTGCAGCGGCTGGTGGAGAATGGCGATACCGTGCTTGTGATCGAACACAACCTGGACGTGATCAAGACGGTGGATTACATTATCGACCTGGGGCCGGAGGGCGGCACGCGCGGCGGTCAGATCGTCGCCACGGGGACGCCGGAGGAAGTGGCGGAAGTGCCGGAATCGTACACGGGTCAGTTCCTCAAGCCGATCCTGGAGCGGGACCGCGCCCGGACGCTGGCCAAGCTGGAGCAGTTGGTTACCAAATAAGAGCGGTGCAGTCCGGGCGGAACTGGATCGCATGAACCAAAGGGGCGAGGAGAGCATGGAGTACGCGGCAGAGGCGTTGGCTTCGCTGCCGCCGCGGCTGGTGGAAACGGCGCGGCGCTATTTTGACGGACAGGACCCGGCCCACGACTGGCAGCACAATCTGCGGGTGGTCGCCTTGTGCGAGCGAATCGGACGGGAGGAAGGAGCGGACATGACCGTCCTTCGTCTCGCCGCGCTCCTGCACGACATTGGCCGTGCCGAGGAGAAGCGGACCGGAGAGTGCCACGCGGAAATCAGCGCGCGTGAAGCAGCTGTACTGTTGCGCGACGAAGGGATGGACGAGGGTGTGATTGCCCGCATCCAGAGCGCGATTCTCGCTCACCGCTATCGCAAGGACAGACCGCCAGTGACGAGGGAAGAGCAGATTTTGTTTGATGCCGACAAACTGGATTCCATCGGTGCGATCGGCGTGGCTCGAGCATTTGCTTATTCCGGGGTAATCGGTCAGCCGATCCATTCCGACGACCCTGACCAGCACACACCGGCAAAGGAATTCGAGTGGAAGTTGAGCCGCTTGAAGGACAAGCTGATGACACCGGCTGCCCGGCGGATTGCCGAAGAGCGGCACCGCTTCATGGTGCAATTTTTTGAGCGATGGGAGCAGGAATTGCGCGGGAAGCGGTGAACAACGGACAGCCGGTCCGTAGATGCTTTCTCAACCTGCGAACAAGATAACGCGAATGAAAAAACAGGTCCACTCGTGCAGCGAGTGGACCTGCTTCTGTATATGAACTATACCAGTTTTTCTCGTTGTTCCGGGGGAAGCGGTTCATAAAAGACGCCAACTTTCAGAATGCCAGCAAGATTCAGTGCTGACAGGGAAGCAAAAAAAACCACACGTCAGCTTTACGAGTTTCTTCATCACTACCACCCTTTCAAAATGGTTGTTTCCAGGCGGGCTACCAACCGGAATGCTACCGGATGGAGCAACAAGGACTGAAGAAATACAGCCAGTGTGTAGGTCATTGCTAGTCTATAGGATAATTCTACCAGTACAAACGATATAATGCAAGCGCATCCCAGCAGACTGAATGCAACTTTTCTGCTTGTTTGCTTAAAGCTTGGCTGATAGTTGACGTAGCTGTGCGCAGCGGGTGCGTGTCGATAGTAGATGACAAACGCCGTGCCAAACCCGAGCAGGATCAGCGCATAGGCCGCTGGTAGGGGGAGCAGCGGGAAGTGTTTGACCAGATAGCCGCCCCCCAGCATTATCAGCAGGCCGACGATCAGGCATGTCCACGGATTTTTCAAGTGGACGCCCCCGGTAATCACGCGATGCAGGAAAAGAACCAGGGAAAAACACAGGGTTTCCAGGAAGATTCCCAACAGCCAGGCTGCGAGCAGCAGCACGGCGGCATTGATCAGATTGAGCAGAAAAATCTCGATGCCGTGGGAAATTTGGCCCGCCGTATAAGGCGAACCTTCCATGGTCAGGCGTTTGGCGATGCGATTGGATACGTTTCGGGTCCAACCCATCAGCACCCCTCCTTGATTTATCTGGAGAGAAAGGAAATGCGGAAACTGGTCACGCCATTCTCAGACTTCACTGCAATCTTGCCGCCGTAGCGTTCGGTCACTGATTTGACCACCGCCAGACCGACTCCGCCCTCACCGTCCTTTTTCGTGGTATAGCCCAGTTGAAAGATTTCCTGCAGTTTTTCTTTTGGGATTGTCGGACCGCTGTTTTCGATGTACAGGTATTGTTCCCGTTTGGTCTGCCCCCACTCGAAATGTATGTAACGATCCTCCTCCAACTCGTGGGAGGTGGCCCGAATGGCATTGTCAAACAGATTGCCCAGGATCTTGATCAAGTCGTAGGTCTTGATAAACGAAAACTGACCGGAGCCGGAGATGGTAATGGTACACGAGATCCGTTCGGCCAGACAGACTGCCATTTTGGACTGAAGCAGGGAACAGACTGCGGGATTTTTGATGCCTTTCAGCACCTGAACGCTCGCCTCCGCCGCCTGTTCGATGGAGACGGTCTCCTTCAGGATGTGCTGTACATATTCGCGAGCGTGATCGAACAATCCTTCTTTGATAAAACCGTTGATCGCCGTGTAATGGTTGAGTGAATCGTGTTTGAGCGAACGGATGGCCGTCAGCAGGTCGTTTATGTTTTGCAAATAGGGCGTTTCCGTCTCTTCTTCCACACGGTTGATCGTCAAATTGATATAAATTCGGAACAAAATCACGATGACGATAAAAAAGGCCAAAATAAAAAGCTGAAAGACCAATTGAAATTGGGGCGTGTAAAATTGGAAGAGCGGCGAGTTGTTGTCCCGGATGAAAAAGGACGTATTCATAAACAGGATCAGCAAAAACTCGACGCTGCCCATCAGAATCAGCATGAACAGGTAGCGGTTGTGCCGATGTCGGGGGATGAGCCGTCCCAGGTCTACTTTTAGCACGCGCATGATACTGCAAAACAGGAACAGGACGAGCAAATAGAGTAAACTGCCGACGTACTGCAACCACTTTCCTTCCAGGATGTCGATCCAGTAGATTTGTTGACTGTTAAAGATCAAGATGAGAACAAATTCCGCCACGATCGTGCTGCCCAAGGCGATCGTCGCCATCGCTACGGACGGCAGCAGCTTCGTGTGGTAAACAACACGCAGCAAGAGAATGAAAAAAAGAAACATCAACAAGATTTTCGGTTGATACGCGACCTGCAACAAGCCCAGCATTTCGCCGAGAGCGGAAAACGGCATGCTGAATAACAAGGCTTTTTTCCAATCTTCGAAGACAGAGCGATTGAAGATGGCAAAACCTATGGCCAGCAATAGGAAGGCTTCGGGTACGTCAATAAGTACGAATCGCAAGAGGAACTCCAAGGTCTTGCCTCCTTTCAATCTTGACCAGGGTATGTAACTGAATGTATTGCTTCTATAATAATATATATAACACGCCAGAGCGGCATCATTTCTATCTTATGAAATAAGTCGAAAAATGTAAATGATCGGACAATTCCGTCTTTGGTCAAGAGTTGTCGTGTCGGCGGCGGTTTCGCTACAATGAACTTACAAGAACAGGACGAGGATTTGCCCAAGGGGGATCAAACGTGCGCAAGACTAAAGTGAGTCATCTCGCAGAGCATTTCCAAATGAAAGTATTAAGCGGTGAGGAAGGGCTGGGCCGGGAGATTACCGTGACGGATTTAAGCCGGCCGGGACTGCAACTCGCCGGCTACTATTCCTATTACGCGGACGAGCGGATCCAACTCCTCGGCTTGACGGAAATCAATTTTTTTCAGACGTTGAGCCGGGAAGAACGGCTGGAACGGATGCGCTTTTTGATGCAGGAGCGGACACCCTGTTTTTGTGTGACGCGCAACCAGCCGGTCCCGGAAGAAGTGCTGATGGTCTCCAACGAACGCGGCGTTCCCGTGCTGCAATCCCCGCTGGCGACGACCACTCTGGTCGGAAAAGTGACCAATTACCTGGAAAACCGGCTGGCGCCGACGACGACAATCCATGGCGTGCTCACCGATATTTACGGGGTGGGCGTGCTGATTATCGGTTCCAGCGGGATTGGCAAAAGCGAGGCGGCGCTGGAGCTGGTGAAGCGGGGGCACCGCTTGGTGGCGGATGACGCCGTGGAGATTCGCCAGACCCAGGGCGGCCAACTGGTCGGCAGTGCCCCCGAGCTGATTCAGCATCTGCTGGAGATCCGCGGGGTCGGGATCATCAACGTGATGACGATGTTTGGTGCCGGGGCTGTGCGCAATGTCAAGAACATTGCCATGGTGGTCCAGCTGGAACTGTGGGAACCGCACAAGCAGTACGAGCGGTTGGGACTGGATGAGGAAAAGATCAAGATCATGGACACGGAAATCCCGATCATCACCGTGCCTGTCCGCCCTGGACGCAACCTGGCCGTCATCATCGAGGTGGCGGCGATGAATTTCCGTTTGAAGCGGATGGGCTACAATGCTGCCGTCCACTTTTCCAAGAAGCAGTCTGACATGATTTTGGAAGACAGCGATTCCGACTTGTAGAAGGCGAGGCAAAAGGACAAGCAGATGAGACAGACCAGGCGTTTTCCCGTCCACGGGGCCAACTCGTTGTGGCAGTTGTATCGGACTGTGAGTTTTTGGAAAGTGGTCAAAAACTTTCTCGTGATTCAGATTGCCCGCTATACGCCGTTTCTCTCCTGGAAAAACTGGCTCTATCGGACCTTTTTGCGCATGGAGGTGGGGGAGCAAACAGCTGTGGCCCTGATGGTGATGATGGACATCATGTTTCCTGAGCTGATCAAAATCGGCCGCAACTGTGTCATCGGCTATAACACCACGATCCTTGCCCACGAATACCTGGTGGATGAATACCGGCTGGGCGAAGTGCGCATCGGTGACCGCGTGCTGGTGGGAGCCAACTCCACCATTCTGCCGGGCGTGACGATCGGCGATGGAGCAATTGTCGCCGCAGGTACCGTCGTGCACAAGGACGTTCCCCCCGGTGCGTTTGTCGGCGGCAATCCGATGCAGATCATTCGGGAAGCAAGCACCGATCGGCCGGAGTAGTCGCGGAATAATTGTTTCGTCTGAAGCCCCGAACGCTGTGTCGTGAACAGAGCGTCCGGGGCTTTTTGTGCTGTTTTTTTCGGAAGATGCGCACGTTGCGGGGTAAGATGACTGAATTGCTTGATAATTCCTGTTGCGGTTGACGGTCAGGGGGTTCCGTGATAATCTTCTACATAACACTTTAGTTTGCTACCATATTATCAGAGTAAAGCAAAATCGGTGTGGAGGGAAGAGCGATGACAAAGCCGTTGGGATTTGAAAAACCGCTGGGGATGCGGGACATACTGCCGGAATCACTGGCGAGACAACGGCATTTGGAGCGGGCGCTGCGGCAGTGCATTGAACGGTGGGGATACCGGGAGATCGTCACCCCGTCGCTGGAATATTTCGACACAGTGGGGATGGCGAGCGCGACGCTGACCGATCGGATGTTTCGGCTGCTGGACAAACAGGGCCACACGGTCGTGCTGCGGCCGGACATGACGACGCCGATTGCCCGCGTCGTGTCTTCCTTGTACAAGGACGTGCCGCTGCCGATTCGCCTGTACTACCAGACGAATGTATTTCGCGCCCAGGAAAAGGAAGCGGGCCGCAACGCGGAGTTTTTCCAGACGGGCATCGAACTGGTCGGAGACGGGAGCGTGGACGCTGACGCGGAGGCGATTGCCCTCGCCGTGTTCTGTATGCGTGCGGCCGGGGTGGAGACGTTCCGGATCGCAATCGGCCATGTTGATTTTGTCGAGGGACTGCTGGAGGAGACGGTGCCGGACGAGACGGTGCGCGACCAGTTCCGCCGGTTCCTGTACGAACGGGATTTTGTCGGATTCCGGCAGTTGGCCGACGAATTGGACATCGCGGCGGAAGACCGTCGCCGCCTGCATGCGCTGCTGCGGCTGCGCGGGGGCAAAGGCAAGATTGACGAAGCCCGCGAGCTGACGACAAACGGCAAAGCGCGCCGGGCGGTCGAGAATATCTCGGCACTGTGGGAGGCGTTGGAGGCGTACGGCGTGACCGATGCGCTGCTGCTTGATTTCAACCTGATCAGCAATCTGGACTACTACACGGGTGTCGTGTTTGAGGGATATGCTGCCGATCTGGGCTCGCCGCTGGTGGGAGGCGGACGCTATGACCGCCTGCTGGCCCAGTTTGGACGACCTGCGCCGGCGACCGGGTTTGCCATTAAAATGGACCGGCTGATGCAGGTGACGTCGCTGGCCCCGTCGCCGGAACAGCCGCCCGTGCTGCTCTGCTACACGGAAGGACGGCGCAAGGACGGGCTTGCCGAGGCGCAGCGGCTGCGTCAGGAGGGGCGGGTCGTCGTGACGCGGTTGGTGCGCGACCAGGCGGAGGCGGCGTTGTGCCGGGAGCAGGCCGACGGCGAGTTTATCTGCCTTACGGAACAGGGGGAGTAGGAGATGAGTTTTTCCGACAATGCGCAAAAATTGACGATTGCCATGCCGAAAGGGCGGATCTTTGAGGAAGCGGTTCACTTTTTGCAGCAGGCCGGCTTGCAGGTGACGGGGGAACTGCAGGATTCCCGCAAACTGATCATCCCGGTCGAAAACACCAGTCTGGAGTTTATCCTGGCCAAGCCGACAGATGTGCCCACCTACGTGGAATACGGCGTGGCCGATGTCGGGGTGGTGGGCAAAGACGTGCTGCTGGAAGAGGAGCGGGACGTGTACGAACTTCTTAATTTGCGCATTGGCCGCTGCCGCATGGTGGTGGCCGGCCTGCCCGGCTGGAGACAGACGGAGGCGCCCCGCGTTGCCACCAAGTACCCGCGTATCGCCTCCCGCTATTTTCGCGAGCAGGGGCAGCAGGTCGAGGTGATCAAGCTGAACGGTTCCGTCGAACTGGCCCCGCTGATCGGGTTGGCGGACAGGATCGTGGACATCGTCTCCACCGGCCGGACGCTAAAAGAAAACGGGCTGGTGGAACTGGAACACATCTGCGACATCACCACTCGTCTGATCGCCAACCGGGCCAGCTACCGGATGAAGAGCGAGGCCGTGGACGACATCGCGCAAAAATTCTGGGAGGCGATCCCCCGCTAAAGCCCCCCAACAACAGGAAAGGAGAGGTAACCGGCAATGATGCGAATTGTGCAAGCCAATCAGTTCGACGCGAAACGATCGGTGGAAGCGGGAACACGCGAACAGCAGGAAGCGGTGCGGACCATTTTGGCCGATGTACGGGAGCGGGGAGACGAGGCTGTCCGGGCGTATACGGAGCAGTTTGATAAGGTCCGGCTGGAGAACTTTCGGGTAAGCGAGGCGGAATTCGCCGAGGCGGAGGCGTTGGTGGCCCCTGCGGTGAAAGCTGCGCTGACGGAAGCGGCGGCCAACATCCGCGATTTTCACCAGCGGCAGGTGCGCCAGTCGTGGTTTACCGCCAAGGAAAGCGGCACCGTGCTGGGGCAGATTGTCCGGCCGCTGAAGCGCGTCGGTCTGTACGTACCCGGCGGAACAGCCGCCTATCCGTCCAGCGTGCTGATGAACGCCATTCCCGCCAAGATCGCCGGCGTCCCGGAAGTGGTCATCGTCACTCCGCCGGGAGCGGATGGCCGGATCAATCCGGCGATTCTGGTCGCTGCCAGTATCGCCGGCGTACACGAAATCTACAAGGTGGGCGGCGCGCAGGCGATCGCTGCGCTTACCTACGGCACCGCGCAAATCAAGCCGGTGGACAAAATCGTCGGGCCGGGAAACATTTTTGTGGCGCTGGCGAAACGGGAGGTGTTTGGCCTGGTCAGCATCGACATGGTGGCCGGCCCGAGCGAGATCGTCGTATTGGCTGACGAGACGGCCAACCCGCGTTACGTGGCTGCTGACCTGCTGTCCCAGGCAGAGCACGATCCAATGGCGGCCGCCGTGCTGGTGACGCCGTCCCGCACGCTGGCAGAAGCAGTGGCGCAGGAAGTGGAGCGGCAGCTGGCCGAGCTGCCCCGCCGTCACATCGCCGAAGCGGCGCTGCGCGATTATGGCGCCATTTTGCTGGTGAACGATCTGGACGAGGGCTTTGCGGTGGTGAACCGGCTCGCCCCCGAGCACCTGGAGATGTTGATCGACAACCCGTTTGACCAGTTGGGCAAGGTGGAAAACGCCGGGGCTATTTTCCTCGGACCGTACAGCTCGGAGCCGGTCGGGGACTATTTTGCCGGCACCAACCACGTCATCCCCACCAACGGCACGGCCCGTTTCTCCTCACCGCTGTCGGTGGACGACTTTGTGAAAAAATCGAGCGTGGTGTCCTACAGCAAACGGGACCTGCGCGAGCACGGCCATAAAATCGTCACCCTCGCGGAACAGGAAGGGCTGGCCGCTCACGCACGGGCCATTCTGGAGCGGCTCAACGACTTTACCAAAGAAAAGCAGGAGCGTGACCAATCATGAGTGAAAACAGACGGGCGGCGCAGATCGCGCGCACGACCAACGAAACGGACATCGCCCTTTCCTTTGCCGTTGACGGCACGGGAGAAAGCAGACAGGATTCCGGCGTGCCGTTTCTCGACCACATGCTGGACCTGTTTACCCGCCACGGTCACTTTGATCTGACCGTGAAGGCAAAAGGTGACATCGAGATCGACTACCACCACACCGTCGAAGACATCGGCATCTGCCTCGGCCAGGCGCTGCGCGAAGCGTTGGGCGACAAAAAGGGCATCAAGCGCTACGGCAACGCCTTCGTGCCGATGGATGACGCGCTGGCGCAGGTGGTCATCGACATCAGCAACCGGCCGCACCTGGAGTACCGGGCGGCGTACCCGTCGCCTGTGGTCGGGCAGTTTCCCACCGAGCTGGTGCACGAGTTTCTCTGGAAGTTCGCCCTGGAGGCGCGCATCAACCTGCACGTCATTTTGCACTACGGCCACAATACGCACCACATGATTGAAGCCATTTTCAAAGCGCTCGGCCGCGCCCTGGACGAAGCGACGACGATCGATCCGCGCGTCAAAGGCGTACCGTCCACCAAAGGGGTTTTGTGACGATGATCGGCATTATCGACTACGGCATGGGCAATTTGTACAGCTTGAGCAAAGCGCTGGAACGGCTTGGGTACGCCTATGAGTTTGTCTCACGCCCGGAGCGGCTGAACGACTTTGCCGGCGTAATCCTGCCGGGGGTGGGAGCGTTTGGCGACGCGATGACCAACATCCGCCGGCTTGGACTGGAGGAGGGCATTCGCACGTACGCGGCGTCCGGTCGGCCGGTTCTCGGCATCTGCCTTGGCATGCAGCTGTTGTTTGAAAAAAGCGAAGAGCACGGCACGCACGCCGGTCTCTCTCTGTTGGGCGGGGAGGCCGTCCGTTTTCGCGGCGACTACAAGGTGCCGCACATGGGCTGGAACCAGCTGCAGGTAAAGCAGGAGCATCCCCTCCTGGAAGGCGTGAACAGCGGGGATTACGTCTACTTCGTGCACTCCTACCACGTGCGGGTGAGCGATCCGGCTGTGCTGTTGGCGACCAGCGACTACCATCAGGACGTCACCGCCATTGTCGGGCGGGACAACGTGTTCGGCATGCAGTTTCATCCGGAAAAGAGCGGCGACACCGGCATGCGGTTGCTGCGCAACTTTGCCGGACAGTGCGAGGGGGGAAAAGCATGACATTTACAATCTACCCGGCGATTGATATTCGCGGCGGCAAATGCGTACGGCTGTTCCAGGGCGATTACGCGCAGGAGACGGTGTACGCTGATTCGCCGCTGGAGATGGCCCGCCAGTGGGTGTCTCAGGGAGCGTCCTGGCTGCACCTGGTCGACCTGGACGGGGCCAAGGCGGGGCAGCCGGTCAACGGCGAACTGATCAAGGAGATCGCACGCGCCGTGCCGGTACCGGTGCAGGTGGGCGGCGGCATCCGCACGGAAGAGCAGATTGCCGACTATCTTGAGGCGGGGGTCGCACGCGTGATTCTCGGCACGGCGGCCATTGAGGACGAGCCGTTTACACAGCGGATTTTGAGTCGGTACCAAAACAGCGTGGCGATCGGACTGGACTGCCGCAACGGCATGGTAGCCACCCGCGGCTGGCTGACCACGACGGACGTGTCTGCGGTGGAACTGGCAAAGCGGCTCGTCTCGTACGGAGCGGAGACGTTCATCTACACGGACATCGCCCGGGACGGCACGCTGACTGGACCCAACGTGGAGGAGATCGCCGGGCTGGCGAAAGCCACCGGCAAATCGGTCATCGCTTCGGGCGGCGTAAGCGCGCTCGACGATCTGCTGACGCTCGCAGCCTGCGCGGCGGACGGCGTCTCTGGGGCGATCGTCGGCAAAGCCCTCTACACGGGCGCGTTCACCTTGGCGGAAGCGGTATCCCGGATGGAGGAGCGTGAGTAGCATGCTGGCCAAACGCATCATTCCCTGCTTGGACGTAAAAGACGGCCGCGTCGTCAAAGGCGTGCAGTTCGTCGGTCTGCGGGACGCCGGGGACCCGGTGGAGCTGGCGAAAAAGTACAGCGAAGAAGGGGCGGACGAGCTGGTTTTTCTCGACATCTCCGCTTCTCATGAAGGGCGCAAGACGATGGTGGACGTGATCGAACGGACGGCTGCCAACATCACGATTCCCTTTACCGTCGGCGGCGGGATCAACAGCGTGGAGGACATGAAGCGCATCCTGCGCGCCGGAGCCGACAAAATCTCGCTCAACACAGCAGCCGTGCTGCGGCCGGAGCTGATCCGCGAAGGGGCGACCGTGTTCGGCTCGCAGTGCATCGTGGTCGCCATCGACGCCCGGCGTGTCGGCCCTGACCGCTGGGAAGTGTACACCCACGGCGGACGCAACGCTGCGGGCCGGGACGTGATCGAATGGGCGCGGGAGGCGGAAGCGCTCGGTGCCGGCGAGATCCTGCTCACCAGCATGGACGACGACGGTGAAAAGAAAGGCTTTGGCGTGCAGCTGACACGGCTGGTCTCGGAGGCGGTCGGCATTCCGGTGATCGCGTCCGGCGGCGCGGGCGCGCGGGAGCATTTCTACGACGTGCTGACGGAGGGCAAGGCAGACGCCGCCCTGGCCGCGTCCATCTTCCACTACGAAGAGACATCGATTCAGGCGGTCAAAGAGTACCTGCTTGCGAAAGGAGTTGTCGTGCGGCCATGACCCAAACCGTTTCCTTTGAGCAACTGCTTGGGCAGCTGCGCTTTGATGAAAACGGGCTGATTCCCGCCATCGTGCAGGACGCCGTGAGCAAAGAGGTGCTGACGCTCGCCTACATGAACAAAGAGTCGCTGGCAAAGTCGCTTCAGACAGGAGAGACGTGGTTCTGGAGCCGTTCGCGGCAAGAGCTGTGGCACAAAGGAGCTACGTCCGGCCACACCCAGCGGATTATGTCCATGCGGTACGACTGTGACGGAGACGCCCTGGTCGTGCAGGTCATACCCAACGGCCCCGCCTGCCACACCGGTTCGTACACCTGCTTTGGCCAAACGATTGCGTCCGGAGGGGAAGCGGCGGAGGGGGCAGATCAGACGACTGTCCCTGACCGGTTTGCCATCCTGAACGAACTGGAGCAGCTGATTGCCTCCCGCGAGGCGGAACGGCCGGAAGGGGCGTACACCACCTATCTGTTTGAAAAGGGCGTCGACAAGATTTTGAAAAAAGTGGGCGAGGAAGCGGCGGAAGTGATCATCGCCGCCAAGAACCGCAGCCACGACGAACTGCGCTACGAGGCGGCCGACCTGATCTACCATCTGCTGGTTCTCTTGCGGGAGCAAAAGCTGCCGCTGGACGACGTGCTGGCCGAACTGCGAAGAAGACGTTGACGCCACATCACCACTCCCTTTGCCGGGGAGTGGTCAGACTGAAGACAAACGGTTCATTGAGTAAGCGTCCACAAAAAATGATTCCCAGGCCGAAAGGCCTGCCCATTCATCAACCGAAGCGAAAAGACAATCTGCATCGCATGGCGGGATGGGCCAAGCGAGCTCCTTTGACGACCTGCTCAGCGGAAAAACGAAGACGCGGGACTCAACAGGGGACACAAGTCTCACTTCCTTGAAATACCCAGATGTTTGTCCCCTGCCCGCGTCTCGTTTTGGAGCGGACTTCATCCGCTTCTGTGCTGGGCGTCAAGCGAGCGAGCGGGCCCGATCTCCCATGCGCCGCGGACTTTGTCTACACGCCGACCACTCACTTTGCCGGGGAGTGGTTTTTTGCTAGAATGAAAACATCCTCCGAATGGAAAGGTGTGGTGATCATGCAGCATATCGGAAATATCGCAAATGGATTTGCAAACGCTTTCGCAAAACATCTTTTCAAAAGGCGGGGGCCAATTGATCAAAGGAGAGCGAGTGGAACTGCGGCCGGTCACGGAAGCGGACCTGGTGCGGCAGTTTGAATGGCGATACGACGAGGAAGTGGCCAAGTGGGCGGTCGGATCGGAGGCGGTCGAGTACAGCAACCTGCTGCTGGAATCGCTGCGGGCGATGTACGCAGAGGCCGTGCGCAGCACACTTCCGTCTGATAATTTGCGCGGGTACGTATTTTCTGTCTACACCCTGGACGGCGTGCATATCGGCATTTTTTTCGGCAAACGCAAACGGCCGGCCAGATCCACGGAAACGAACGACAGGATCGATAGATCGGACAGGCGTCGGACTTGGTGGATGAGATGACAAACAACGGACCGATCAAGCACCAGCACGAAGGACACCTACAGGAGAACACGCCGCTGCGATGGGGGCTTCTGCCAGGCAGGGGCCTTTTTCGATTGGCGGCCGTGGAAACGACGACGCGACGGAAGGAGGACAGCACTGTGAACCGACGATGGTGGGCCATCGCCCTGCTGGCTGTGCTCTGGCTGTACCCCGCGAATGCGTCAGCCGGAGACGTGCTGAGGGTCGTCTTTGACAAGGAGCTGCCTCCGTTTTCCTACACGGACGAACACGGCGACGTCTCCGGATTTAACATCGAGTTGATCCAGGCCATCGCCGAGCAAAACGGCTTTGAGCTGGAGTTCGTGCCGCTGGAGTGGGAGGATGCTGTCTCCTACCTGCTGCACGGCAAAGCGGATGTCCTGCTGGGGATGAAATACACCAGCCGGTACGATCAGGTCGTCGACTTCAGCGAATCGTTTTTCACCATGTCGGAGGTGCTGCTGGTTCCAAAGGACGACAACGAGATCTACACCCTGAACCACTTGAAGGACAAGGTGGTGGCGGTGCAGCGGGGGAATACCGGCATGGATCTGGTGCAGGACATCCGCAGAGTGAAGCTGCTCGTCTCCTTCAACCAGCGGGACGCCCTGGACAATCTGATGCGGGGGAGAGCCGACGCGTTTATCGGAAACCGCTGGACCGCCGCCTACTTTCTCGACAAGGCGGGCAGAAGCGACGACTTTGAGATGCGTTCCGGTCTGATCAACCCGACCGACTACGCCTTCGCCGTGCGGGAGGGCAACTACGCGCTGCTGGACAAGCTGAACAAAGGACTGAACCAGCTGTATCGGGACGGCACCTATACGCGGTTGTACAGCCAGTACTTCGAACCGTATTCGTTGCATGTCACCGACTGGTGGCGAAAACTGGTCATCGCCCTGGTGATCGCGATGGCGATCGTGGTTGTGACGCTGGTGACCATTTTTACCTGGAACAAACGGCTGCAGCAGGAAGTGCGGCGGCAGACGGCTGCACTGGCCGACTTGCTGGCGTTTCAACGCAAGGTGCTGGACAACACGGAGAGCGCCATCCTCGCGCTGGACGTGAGCGGCCACGTGACGCTGGTCAATCAGGTGGCCCGCGGGATGCTGTCCCTGTCCGACAGCGTGTTGGGCCGCCACATCTCCTCCCTCTTACCGCAATTGCCGTTGGAGGCGCCGCTGGAGCAGTTATCCCCTCGTCAGTACGAAGGGGAGTTTCAGTGGGAGCCCGGCTCCATCCGCGTCTTTCACTACTACATGGCGCCGTTTGTCAACGCCTCCCATGAGCACGTGGGCTGGATCGTCAGCTTGCAGGACCGAACGGAGCAGAAGCGGCTGCAGGCCCAACTGGTCGCGCAGGAAAAGATGCGGGCGCTCGGCCAGTTGGTGGCAGGCATCGCCCACGAACTGCGCAATCCGCTGACCGCGATCAAGACATTTGTCGAGCTGCTTCCCAAAAAGCTGGACGACGAGCGCTTCCGGGCGGAACTGCTGCGGTACGTGCCGGAAGAAATGGAGCGGATGAACCGCATTTTGGAGGACCTGCTGGACTACTCCCTTGCCAAACCGCTGCAAATGCAAAACGTCGATCTGCGGGAGTTGGTCGGCTCCGTACTGGGCCTGTTTGCCAGACGGTTGGAGCGCGAGCAGGTGGAGGTGGTCGTGGACGTGCCTGGCGAACTGGTGATCCGGGCCGACCGGGCTCGCGTGAAGCAGGTGCTGATCAACCTGGTGATGAATGCGCTGGAAGCGATGGCATCCAGTCCCCGCAAGCACTTGACCATCCGCGCTGACAGCAGGGCGGGCGGCGTGGAACTGGCAGTGGGCGACACCGGGGAAGGAATGGACACGGAGGAGCTGTCCCGCCTGTTCCAGCCGTTTTATACGACCAAAGCCCAGGGAATCGGCCTGGGGCTCTACCTGAGCGACAGGCTTATGCAGGAGCACGGCGGCCGGATCGAGGCAAGCAGTGCGAAGGGAAAGGGAACCACGTTTACGCTGTGGTTTGAACGACAGGAAAAGGAGGAGAGCCATGCCCAACTTGCTCATCGTGGATGATGAACCGGCCATCTGCGCCTCGCTGTCGTTTGCGCTGGAAGACGACTACACGGTCTGGACAGCCGGAGACGAGCCGAGCGCGCTGGCCGTCGTCCGGCAGGAAGCGATCGACTGCGTCCTGCTGGATTTGAACCTGGGGCACACGTCCGGTTTGGATTTGCTCGCCAAGCTGAAAAGCGTCAAACCGGATGTAACCGTGATCATAATGACGGCGTACGGCACGATCGAATCTTCCGTCGCCGCCATGAAGGCTGGTGCCTACCACTACCTGACCAAGCCGCTGCACCTGGACGAGGTCAGGCTGCTGTTGAACAAGGCGCTGGAATATCAACATCTGCACCGACAGGTAAAGGTGCTGAGCGAAGCGGTCAAACAGCAGCAGTCGTATGCCGGGATCATCGGCAAAAGCCAGCCGATGCTGAAGCTCTACCAGTTGATCGAAAAAGTGAAGGACATCACCTCCAGCATCCTGATCACCGGTGAAAGCGGAACGGGCAAGGAACTGGTGGCCCGGGCCATCCACTTCCAGGGCATACGCAGCCACGCGCCGTTTTCGGTGGTCAACTGCGCCGCCATTCCGGAGCAGCTCCTGGAAAGCGAGCTGTTCGGCTACGAGAAGGGAGCCTTTACCGGAGCGTTTCAGCGCAAAGCCGGATTGTTTGAGCGCTCACACGGCGGCACGGTGTTTCTCGACGAGATCGGGGAAATGCCGCTTGCCCTGCAGGCCAAGCTGCTGCGCGTCATTCAGGAGCGAACGGTGACGCCGCTCGGCGGTTTCGAGGCAAAAGAGGTGGACATTCGCATTATCGCCGCCACCAACCGCAATCTGGAGGAGGAAGTGGCCCGGGGAGCGTTTCGCGAAGACCTGTTTTACCGTCTCAACGTCATTCCCATCCGCACTCCGGCGCTGCGGGAGCGGCGCGAGGACATCCCGCTTTTGATCGAGCACTTTCTCGACCTGTACGCCGTCCATTTGGGCAAGGGGAAAAAAGTGTGCAGCCCGGAGGCGCTCAAACGGTTGTACGCCTATTCGTATCCGGGCAATGTGCGGGAACTGGCCAACATCGTCGAGTACGCGGTCGCCCTTTCGCAGGGGGAGATCATCACGACAGAAGACCTGCCGTTTTCCGTCAGTGAGCGGCCATCAGGCAGCCGGACGGTCCCTGCCGGACAAGAGGGCGTCCTGATCCCGGCCGGCATGTCTCTGGAGGAGGCGGAGCGGCGGATCATTTTATACACCCTGGAGCAAAACGGCGGCCACCGGAAAAAGACGGCGGATCAGTTGGGCATCAGCGAGCGGGGGCTGCGGCAAAAACTGAAACAGTACCTGGAATCGGAGGCAACCTCGTAATTTATCAGAAACCCGGAAAAATTGGCGAACCGGCAAAAAATTCCGCATGGACGGGATTTTTTTGCCGTTTTTTATAGGCGGCGGCAGGAAAACGGCAAAATTTCGCCGTGTTTCGGCATGAGTGTCGGTTGGCACGCCATTTGCTTTTAAAAAATTGTAAACGGTTGCAAAACGCGTAAGGGGGAATATTCGTGTTGAAAAAAATGCTGACCATTTTGTCTTCCGCGCTGCTGGTGCTCTCCGTGGCGGCCTGCAGCAGCCCATCTTCGCCTGCGCCGGGAGGAGACAATGCATCCGGCGGCGGTTCCGAGCAGAAGTTTTTGACCATCGCCACCGGCGGAAGCTCCGGTCCGTACTATACGCTCGGCGGTGCGATGGCCAAGATTTACAAGGACAAGCTGGGCTACAACGCCTCTGTCCAATCCACCGGCGCATCCGTGGAAAACATCAACCTGTTGAAGACCAAAAAAGCGGACATGGCGTTTGTCATGTCAGACGTAGCATCGTTTGCCTACAATGGCCAGGAAAACTTCAAGGATGCCGGCGCCATCAAGGACCTGAAGGCCATGGCCGGCCTGTATCTCAACTACGTGCAGATCGTCACGCTGAAAGACCGCAACATCAAATCCGTGGCTGACCTGAAAGGCAAGCGCGTCGGCGTGGGTGCTCCCAACTCCGGGGTGGAGGTAAACGCGCGGATGGTGCTGGCCGGGCACGGCCTCACTTACAACGACATCAAGGCGGACTACCTCTCGTACGCCGAGGCGGTCGAGCAGTTGAAGAACAACACGATTGATGCCGCCTTCGTTACATCCGGGCTGCCGAACTCCACGGTGATCGACCTGATGACCACCAAGGACGTGGAGATCGTGCCGATCAACAAGGAAGACGTGGAGAAAATGGCGCAGCAGTTCCCGTTCTTCGTGTCGGCGGAAATTCCGGCGGGCCTGTACAAGAACGACCAGCCGGTGCCGACCGCTGCAATTCGCAACCTGATGCTGGTGCGCAGCGACTTGTCTGACGATCAGGTGTACAAGCTGACCAAGACGTTCTTTGAAAACCTCGACACGCTGAAGGGCGCCCACAGTGCGGCCAAGGAGATCGAACCGAAGGAAGCGGGCAGCAATCTGGTGGTGCCGCTCCATCCGGGGGCCGAAAAATACTTCAAGGAGATTGGCGCACTCAACTAATCCCGATAATGTTGTGAACCGATTCGCCAGGGAGCAGGGAGGGATGACGGCATGAAGAGATGGGCGATGCGCGTGTTCCTCCTCGTTGTGGGGCTCGTCCTGACAGGGCCCCACCCCTTTTTGCTGCTGAAGGACTTTCATCGGCAGGAGATCATCGGGGCGGTACCGCTCGGGATGGACGACTGCTTTGAAATCGAATGGGTTCATTCGGTGGAGCTGACCCCGTGGCGGGAAACGTACCGTGTCCATGGTCTGCGCGGCATGGAGCTGGCCGAAACCTCGTTTCAATCGTTTGGAGCGGGCGTTCCGGCCGCGTTTGCCGACGCGGTTGTCGCAGTCCGCGACGGATGGATCACGGTATCCGGTTTGCACGAACAGCGGGATCGTGTCCTGTATGTCATCTCACGGAAAGATTACAAGCTGACTGCAGGAGGCCAACAGTGGAACTTGGCGGACGTATTGCCGCTGGGTACGTCGTTGGAACTGTCCGTCAGGTGGTTTCCGTGGTGGTACCGGTATTTATACAGCTTGAAGCAGAAAGGAAGTGACGTGTAGGTGAGCACGCAGGCAAACATGCCCAGCCAGGAGGAAATCCGCTTGAACGAGAGCAAGGCCCAGGCTGTCCTGGAGGAGTACGACATGGAAGCACGCTACCGCGTGTTTGAGAAAAAGTGGCTGCGTCTCCTGGTCTCCGGCGTGGCGATCGCTTTTGCCCTGTATCACTTGTACGCCGCGTACGCGATTCCGTTTGTGACCTTGAAGCATCGGTCGCTGCATGTGGCCATTGTGTTATGCCTTATTTTTTTGTTGTATCCAGGCCGAAAAAAGGCGTCCCGCAAACATCTGTCGCTGCTGGATGCGGTGTTTGCCGTAGTGTCGCTGGGCACGGCCGGCTATATTTTTATCTATTACCTGGACATCGTCAACCGCGGAGGGATTCCATCTGCGCTTGACGTGACCTTTGCTACGATCACTTGTCTGTTGGTGCTGGAAGCGTCCCGCCGCGTGGCCGGTTGGGAGCTGACGGCGATGGCCGCCATTTTTGTCGCGTACGCCTATCTTGGTCCGTACCTGCCGGGCGAATTTGGTCACCGGGGGTATACGCTGAGCGATATTTTCAACTACATGTACGTGACGACGGAAGGGATTTTTGGCGACGCCATCTCGGTATCCGCGTCGTTTATCATTTTGTTCATCATCTTTGGTGCGTTTCTCTCCAAATCCGGCATGGGCACGCTGTTTAACGATCTGTCGCTGGCTCTGGCCGGCAGCAGCAAGGGCGGTCCGGCAAAAGTAGGGGTGATTGCCAGCGCGGTTCACGGATCGATCAACGGCTCGGCTGTAGCCAGTGTGGTGACGACCGGTTCGTTTACCATTCCGATGATGAAACGCGTCGGCTACAAGCCGGAGTTTGCTGCGGCAGTGGAGGCAACAGCTGCCGTGGGCGGGCAAATCCTCCCGCCGGTCATGGGAGCTGCTGCTTTTATCATGGCCGAGACGCTGGGAGTGCCGTACGTCTCGATTGCCATCGCGGCGCTGATTCCGGCGATCATGTATTACTTTGGCCTGCTCGTCCAGGTGCACCTGCGCGCGGACCGCGACAACCTGCAAGGACTGAGCAAGGACGAACTGCCAAAGGTAAAGGACGTCCTGCGCGAGCGCGGACATCTGCTGCTGCCCCTGATCCTGCTGGTGGTGCTGCTGATGATGGGCTACACGCCCACGCTCGTAGCGGTAGTGACGATCGTGGCTACCGTGATCATCGCTGCGTTGCGTCCGTCCAGCCGGATGGGGTTCCGCGACATTCTGGCAGCGCTGGAAACCGGTGTGCGCGATACGCTGGGCGTGGCCGCTGCCTGCGCGGCCGTCGGGATTACCGTAGGCGTGTTCAGCCTCACCGGACTGGGCCTGAAACTGGCCAACATCATCCTGATGATGGGCTCGGGCAGCCTGTTCATGACGCTGTTTTTCACGATGATTGCCTCGATCATTCTGGGGCTTGGCCTGCCGTCCATCCCCTGCTACATCATCACCGCGACGATGGCCGCACCGGCACTGTCCACGTTTGGCGTCGATCCGCTGGCGTCCCATCTGTTTGTTTTCTACTTTGGGGCGATTGCCAATCTGACGCCGCCCATTGCGCTGGCCGCTTTTGCCGGAGCGGGCATTGCCGGTTCCGATCCGCAGCGGACTGGCTGGATTTCCTGCAAGCTGGCCCTGGCCGGGTTTATCGTTCCGTTTATTTTCATCTACAAACCGGGCCTGATGATTCTCAACTCCAGCGTGTTGGACATCACCGTTGCTGCCGTCACCACCATTCTGGCCGTTCTGGCGCTGGCTGCTGCCACCGAAGGGTATCTCTTCACCAGAATG
Source organism: Brevibacillus sedimenti (assembly GCF_020923495.1). Lineage (GTDB taxonomy): Bacteria > Bacillota > Bacilli > Brevibacillales > Brevibacillaceae > Brevibacillus > Brevibacillus aydinogluensis. The sequence continues at coordinate 707,630 of NZ_CP064048.1, read as the reverse complement.
AACTGGGCGATACGCTTCGTCTTGATCGGTGCCGGCGTTCTGCTGATCTTCCCGGAAGCGGTCTACATGGTCGCTGGACTGGTTGCGCTGGCCGCCGTATTGATGTATCAATTTTTCAAAATGCGCGGCG
>NZ_CP064048.1:87500-702500 GCF_020923495.1 Brevibacillus sedimenti | reverse complement strand
GGACGGGATAAGCGCTGAAAGCATCTAAGCGTGAAGCCCCCTCCAAGATGAGACTTCCCACAGCGTCAAGCTGGTAAGACCCCTCAAAGACGATGAGGTTGATAGGTTCGGTGTGGAAGCGCGGCAACGCGTGGAGCTGACGAATACTAATCGGTCGAGGACTTATCCACTCCAATGATCCTTTGCACCATGCATGTCCAGTTTTCAAGGAATGAAGGTTTTTTTCACGGAGCTGTGGTGAAGCTGGAGTTCACGCCGGTCTGTCACACCGGAGGTCGCGGGTTCGAGTCCCGTCAGCTCCGCCATCTACAATCAAAGCGGCTCGGTAGCTCAGTTGGTAGAGCAGAGGACTGAAAATCCTCGTGTCGGCGGTTCGATTCCGTCCCGAGCCACCATATTGTGAGCCATTAGCTCAGTTGGTAGAGCATCTGACTTTTAATCAGAGGGTCGAAGGTTCGAGTCCTTCATGGCTCACCAGTGCGGACGTAGCTCAATTGGTAGAGCGTCGCCTTGCCAAGGCGAAGGTCGCGGGTTCGAGACCCGTCGTCCGCTCCATTTTCGTTTTACACAATTGATACAACGGATAGACGACACCACTCGCTGTAAAGCCAGTGGTGTTTCCTGCTTTATTGGCTGGTTGCCAAGCACTTTGCCGGCCGAATCAACTTGTGGCGCGGGAGAGCTTCTGGTACGATACATGGAGTACTGCTCCCGGGATGTTGGAGGTTCTATGAAACATAACAAGGGTATCATCAAAGCCACCGTTGTTGACTTCATGCAAGATCCGGAATTCTTTGTGGAGCGAGGTCTTCGTTCCCTGCATCGCTACGATTACAAGAAGGCCCTTCGCTGCTTTCGCCGGGCAATCGAGCTGGAGCCTACCAATGCCGAATACCACTGCCACCTGGCCAGTGTTTTGGCAGAAACGGGGCAATTTGAAGCATCAAACGACGTCTTGTATGAAATTATCGAAAAGTACGATTCGTCCATGGTGGAAGTATACTTTTACATGGCCAACAATTACGCCAATCTGGAAGACTACCAGATGGCGGAAGAAATGGCGATCCGTTACCTGCAAGCGGATGAAAACGGCCCATATCGGCTCGAAGCGGAAGAACTGCTCGATTATATTTACTTTGAACTGGACATGCCGCCGCGCCACTTCCTTCCCGGTGACCGCGAGGACGTATACAGCAAACACGAACGAGCTCGTCAAAGCCTGGAAGAAGGGCGCTTTTTAGAGGCACTGGAGACGTTGAAAGAAATTGTGGAGACGGACCCGTCGTTCATGCCGGCCTGGAACAACCTGTCGCTGGCCTACTACTACGTGGGCGATTTTGCCCAGGCGATGGCGACGATCGAACAGACGCTGGAGCGGGAAAACGGAAACCTGCATGCGCTGTGCAACCTGGCCGTCCTGCTTTCCCACCACAATCGCGTGCAGGAACTAGTCGGGCTGATCGAGATGCTGAAAAAAGTGGTCCCGTATCACCCGGAGCACATGTACAAGCTGGCGACGACGATGGGCGTGCTCGGGCAGCATGAGGAAGCGTACCGACTGTACTACCGGATGTTGCGGACGGGGCGTATGCACGAAGCCTGCACATACCACTATGCGGCCATCTCTGCCTATATGACCGGACGCAGAAATCAGGCACTGCGTTGGTGGCAGAAGGCCAAGCAGCTGGACCCGGATTCGGGTGTAGCGGATCACTACTTGCAATTAGTAAAAGCGCAGGAAGAAGGGGAGAATACCCTATTGATTCCGTATCAGTACCATCCGCCGCAGCGTGAAGTATCCTGGGAAAAAGCGGCGCTTGAAGGCGTGGAAGGCCTCAAACAGGACCCGATGATCCGCGCTTCATTGCTCTGGGCGCTGCAGCATGGGCGGGATGAAGTAAAGTTTGCCGTCCTGCAAACGCTTGCCATGATCGGCGATGACGAAGCGGAAGCGGCTGTTCGCCATTTTTACCACCAGACAGACGATCCGCAGCTGCAGAAGCTGGCCTTGCTGGCACTGGCTGACATGGGAGCGGCGTTGCCGGACTGCCCTCCCGGCACCTCGGCGGAACGCGTCAAGGGCAAGCCAAACGCAGCGCAGCGTGATGCCGTCACAGACGATGAGGCGAGCCGCACGACAAACGGTGCGGCGGGTCGCGTGAGCAGTGTCCCGCCCCAGACGGAAATGGAGAGCGTGGAAGACTGCATCTGCCGCTGCCTGATGGAAAACGACCGGACTGACATGGGCGAATGGTGCCTCAAGGTCTGGCACCGCTACAAGGAAAGCGTCGCCAACCCGGTACAGGTGCGGAAAACGGTGGCGTGGGTGGCCGCGCTGGAATATCTATACGGAACGATGAACAATCAGAAGCAATCCCAGGCGTATTTCGCCGAAAAATACGGGATATCTCCTTCAACCGTAGCCAAGTGTGTCAAAGCGTTGGCAGCACTTGATCTGAAATAGATTCTCATTTTATAATAAGTTTAAATAAGTGAATGAGAGCAGGCACAATCGTGCAGATTGAGGAGGCAGTGGACATGAGCGACCAAAAAATTTACGATGTCATCATTGCCGGAGCCGGCCCCGCCGGCATGACGGCTGCCGTATACACCTCCCGTGCCAACATGAGCACGCTGATGCTGGAACGCGGCGTTCCGGGCGGGCAAATGGCCAATACGGAGGAAATCGAAAACTATCCGGGCTTTGGGTCGATTCTCGGACCCGACCTGTCCACCAAAATGTTTGAGCACGCCCAGCAATTTGGTGCCGAGTACGCGTATGGCGAAATCAAGGAAATCCAAGACGGACATCCGTACAAGCGGGTGATTGCCGGCGACAAGGAGTACCTGGCGAAATCGGTCATCGTCGCGACCGGTGCTGAACACCGCCTGCTTGGCGTCCCCGGGGAAAAAGAACTGTCCGGACGCGGCGTTTCCTACTGCGCTGTATGTGACGGGGCGTTTTTCCGCGGCAAGGAGCTGGTCGTTGTCGGCGGCGGCGATTCGGCCGTGGAAGAGGCAGTCTTTTTGACCCGGTTTGCCTCCAAAGTGACCATCGTGCACCGTCGGGATCAATTCCGCGCCCAAAAGATTCTGCAAAAACGGGCGTTTGACAATGAAAAAATCGACGTAATCTGGGATACGGTCGTCAAGGAAATCCGCGGCGACAGCAAAGTACAGGCAGTGCTGCTGGAAAACGTCAAAACGGGCGAGCAGCGCGAATTCCCGACCGATGGCGTGTTCATCTACGTCGGCATGAATCCGCTGTCGGAGTGCGTGCGCGGGTTGGGCATCACCAACGAAGCGGGTTACATTTTGACCGATGAGCGTATGCACACCAAGGTAAAAGGAATTTTTGCCGCAGGGGACGTGCGGGAAAAAATGCTGCGCCAGGTCGTGACTGCTACCGGCGACGGTTCCATCGCTGCTCAATCGGCTCAGCACTACGTGGAAGAACTGAATGAGCGGCTGGCGGAAGAAAATGTCACAATGTCTTAACCTCCTTGTAACATAAATGAAATATTTGGGCGGTACACTAGAAGACGATGAATTGACCCCCTTATCTATACGAACCATACTTGCGTGGCTGCATTCAGCCGCGTCTTTTTTTTACCGAATCGGATGGGACAACCCGCTTCAGGTGCGATGCAGTCCGGCCGGTTCCACGGTTAGGTGGTTGGGAGGGTACGAATACGACAGTGGTTATGGTATGCTTATGTCAGAATCGTAGGAGGCGAGTGGAGTGACGGAAGTGGGAAAAGACAGAGCCATCAATTTGCTCATTATTACGGGAATGTCGGGTGCTGGCAAGACCGTAGCCGTACAAAGCTTGGAAGATTTGGGGTACTTTTGTGTCGACAACCTGCCTCCGGTGCTGATTCCCAAGTTTGCGGAACTGATTAAACAATCGGGCGGCGGCATCGAACGGGTTGCCCTGGTGATTGACCTGCGGGGACGAGAGTTTTTCGAAAGCCTGTCCGAAGCGATTGACAGCCTGAATCAGATGGAGGGTATTTCGTTTCATATCCTGTATCTCGATGCCAGTGACCAGACGCTGGTGTCCCGCTACAAAGAGACACGCCGACGCCATCCGCTTTCGCCGAACGGTTCGCCATTGGAAGGCATTCACGCCGAGCGCCGCCTGCTGCAGGAAATGAAAGGGCGGGCGCATCAGATTATCGATACCAGCCAGATGAAACCGGCACAGCTGCGTGAAAAGATTATCAGTCAATACGCACAGCAGGGATCGCCGCTGACGATCAACGTGCTGTCGTTTGGTTTCAAATACGGTACGCCGATTGACGCCGACCTGATGTTTGACGTGCGGTTTTTGCCGAATCCGCACTACGTGGAGGAACTGCGGCCGAAGACGGGATGTGACCCGGAAGTGGCCGAATACGTCATGAATCATAAGGAGACGAAGGAATTTATCGACAAACTGGTCGATTTTCTGTCCTTTACATTACCCCATTACCAGCGGGAGGGAAAAAGCCAGCTGGTGATCGGTATTGGCTGCACAGGCGGCAAGCATCGTTCGGTGGCGATCACCGAGCACATCGGGAACGTCTTCAGCAAAGATTTTACGGTTCGCATCAGCCATCGAGACATTGACAAAAACAAATGAGCATAGGATGGCGAAAGGACATCTGCGAGGAACGCCTGTGTGGATCAGCATATAATGAGGTGACATATGCCGACAAGGAGAAAGGGAACGCAGCCCGGGGAACAGCTGCGGGTTGTCGTGATCGGCGGGGGAACGGGATTGTCTGTCCTGCTGCGGGGGTTGAAGCATGAACCGGTTCACATCACGGCGATTGTTACCGTCGCCGATGACGGAGGAAGCTCAGGCATACTGCGGGAGGAGATGGATATGCCCCCGCCCGGTGACATTCGCAACGTGCTGACGGCCCTCGCCGACACCGAGCCGTTGATGGAGAAAGTGATGCAGTACCGTTTTTCAACCGGCACGGGATTAGCCGGCCATAATTTGGGGAATCTACTACTTGCAGCGATGAACGAGATTACGGGAGATTTTGTGACAGCAGTGAAAAAGCTGAGCGGTGTCCTGGCTGTGCGCGGCGACGTGCTGCCGGCGTCCACCCAGTCGATTCGGCTGCTGGCCGAAATGGAGGACGGCTCGATCGTCGTCGGCGAGTCCCAGATACCGCTTACAGGCAAGCGGATCAAGCGCGTCTTCCTCGATCCCGAAGACGCAGTGCCGTTAAGCGAGGCCTTGTTGGCCATTGAAGAAGCGGATGCGATCTTGATCGGTCCCGGCAGTCTGTACACCAGCATTTTGCCTAACTTGTTGGTGCGCGGACTGTTTGATGCCGTGAAGCGTTCGCCATCACCAAAACTGTACATTTGCAACGTCATGACGCAGCCGGGTGAAACGGATGGGTACACCGCGTCCGCGCACGTGGAAGTGATGTACCGTCACGTGGGCAGTCCATTTTTGGACACCGTAATCGTCAACTCGGCTGACATTCCCGCGCATGTCTTGGAAAAGTATGCGGAAAAGGGGGCAACTCCGGTCATCTGCGATCTGGGGCGATTGCGTCAACTGGGGCTGCACGTCGTGGCGAAGCCGCTGGTAACGTTTGAGGACGGTTATCTGCGTCACGACGCGCACGCCGTAAGCAAACAGGTGGTATCCCTGATCAGGCGCAAGCGCAGGATGCGGAAGCTAGAGAAGGAGTGAGGGTCAATGTCATCATTCGCCGCACAAACGAAAAAGGAACTGACCATGCTGGACACCCCCGAGTGCTGCAGCCGGGCGGAGCTGGCTGCCTTGATCCGGATGAACGGCAGTCTGCAATTCGGGGCAGGACGGCTGGTGCTGGATGTGACAACAGAGAATGCGGCGATTGCCAGACGGATCTACACCCTGACCAAGCGCCTGTTTCATATACACGCCGAACTCTTGGTGCGCAAAAAAATGCGGCTGAAGAAAAACAACGTCTACATCGTGCGGATTCCGCACAAGGCGCACGAGATTTTGCAAGAACTTGGCATTATGGACCAAGACAAGTCCTTTGTTCAGGGCATTTCACCGGAGATCGTCAAAAGCTCGTGCTGCCGGGCGGCCTATCTGCGCGGGGCGTTTTTGGCTGGTGGTTCGGTGAATCATCCGGAGGCGTCCAGCTATCATTTGGAAATTTTCACGTCCTACCAGAATTTTTGCGAAGCGCTGACCAAGATGGCCAACCGCTATCGACTAAACGCCAAGTGTATCGAGCGGAAAAAAGGGTATGTGCTCTACATCAAGGAAGGCGAGAAGATTACTGAATTTCTCAGCCTCATCGGCGCGCATCAGGCTCTCCTGTACTTCGAGGACGTGCGGATCGTCAAAGACATGCGCAACTCGGTGAACCGCTTGCACAATTGTGAGATTGCCAACATCAACAAGACGGTAAATGCCGCTGCCCGACAGATGGAGAACATCAAGCTGATTCAGCAGGAGATCGGCTTGGAAAACCTGCCGAAGCGGCTGCGGGAAGTGGCGGAACTGCGCTTGATGCACCCGGACATCAATCTGAAGGAGCTGGGGGAAATGCTGCCCAGCGGTCCGGTCAGCAAATCAGGCATCAATCACCGGTTGAGAAAAATCAACGAAATTGCTGAGAAATTGCGAGAAAAACAAAATGTATCCATCTAGCAGCATGGTATACTTATCGGTAACGAGTACACTGTGTGAGGAGGTCCATACATGGTTCAACAGCAGGTTGTGGTCAAATTGAAAACTGGGTTGCAGGCCCGTCCTGCGGCATTTTTCGTGCAGGAGGCCAACCGCTTTGTATCGGAAATTTTTGTGGAGAAAGGAAACAAAAAAGTAAACGCAAAAAGCATCATGGGCATCATGAGCCTCGCCATCAGTTCGGGAACGGAAATCACGATTTCGGCGGAAGGCCCTGATGCGGCTCAAGCGGTCAGCAGCCTGGCCAATCTGGTCAGCAAAGAGGAATAGGCCGCAACGTTATTGACACCTTGCAGCGCAGCTCCGTTTGCAATCGCAATGCTGCTCCTTGCAAGAATCAGAGGCATAATGCAAAGCAACTTCATTCTTTGCGGGTGCCTCTTTTTCTTTTACCGTGCGGCGGCGATGGCGTTATACTCGGCTGTTTCACATCCCGTGTAAAAAGGGTGAGTGACCATGATTGTAATGATAAATGGTGCGTATGGCGCCGGGAAGACGACGGTTGCCAGCAGGCTGGCTGCATCCATACCGAACAGCATGCTGTTTGACCCGGAAGAGGTGGGCTTTATGCTGCGCCGCATCGTTCCGGAGGAAATGAGGCTGCGCGAGGAAAAGACAGATAATTTTCAGGATTTGCAATTGTGGAGGGTGCTGACGGTAAAGGTGGCCGGGCTGCTGAAGATGACCTACGGGAAGCATTTGATTGTTCCCATGACGATTATACATAAGGAATACTTCACATACATTTTCAACGGCTTCAAAGAGCTGGACAAACATACCTGCCATTTTTGCCTGATCGCCAGCCGGGAAACCCTCTATGAACGGCTCAGAAGGCGGGGAGAAGCGGAGGGGAACTGGTGTTACCGGCAAATCCCAGCGTGTGTGGAGGCTTTTCAGGACACATGTTTTGAAGAAAAGATCATGACGGATGGGGTGCCGGCAGAGGAAATCGTTGATTACGTAAAAAAAACGTATCGAAGCGATGGCCCATGCTGACGCGACGGGGTGATTTGGCGCAACCGTAATATCCTCAAGGTACGCGTCTGTTTGGGGCAGGCTGCATGTTTTCCCGTCGCCCGGGGAATGCTAACAGATGAAACAGGCAAGGCTTCCACTCGCTGCCGCATGCGATGGAGTCTTTCATCACCCGGTGCCCAACCGCGCCAAAGGAGGGAGACGTGTGGAGAACAACCGTGACACCCTATACGAAGGACGCGACCAGTACGACATGGACATTGACCGCATGGTAAACGAGGGGCTCGGCGGCGGACAGGTCAGCGACCAGAACGGATTGATCGAGGAGTCGACCACCGATACCATGACGGGCGCCAGTTCGGCCCGCGACAACCGCTGACAGCACCAAGGGAGGGAATGATACATGGATGTGAAGCGCGCACAGGAAATCCTGCGCTCCTCGGAAAAAATCGAGGTCCAGTACAAAGGGCAGCCGGTCTGGATCGACGGCGTGGATGAACGAACCGCGACGGCCCGCGTCCACATTGAAGGCAATCCGGCCAACAGCATGGCGGTCGAGGTCGGACAATTGGAGGAGAAGTAAAAACACCCGGCCTTGCTGGCCGGGTGTCGTGCTTCGAGGGGAAGAACCCTGTCAAGCCGATTGCTTATTTGGAAGAGGATTCCGGCGTGATTACCTTGTCGATCAGGCCGTACTCCAGCGCTTCCTGAGCGGTGAGGAAGTTGTCGCGGTCGGTATCCTTTTGAATCCGCTCCAGCGGCTGACCGGTGCGCTCGGCGAGGATTTTGTTCAGGTGTTCGCGCATTCTCAGGATGCGTTTGGCAGCGATTTCGATGTCGCTCGCCTGGCCTTGCGCGCCGCCGAGCGGCTGGTGAATCATCACTTCGCTGTTCGGCAGGGCAAAGCGTTTGCCCTTGGCGCCCGCCGCCAGCAAAAACGCTCCCATCGACGCGGCCATGCCGACACAAATGGTGGACACATCCGGTTTGATGAATTGCATCGTATCATAAATCGCCATACCGGCGGTAATCGAACCGCCCGGGCTGTTGATGTACAAGTGGATGTCTTTGTCCGGGTCCTCGGCCTGCAGGAACAGCAGTTGCGCTACGACGATGTTGGCAACGGTGTCGTTGATCGGCGTTCCGAGAAAGATAATGCGATCCTTTAGCAGGCGCGAATAAATATCATATGCACGTTCACCGCGATTCGTCTGTTCGATGACGGTGGGAATCAAGTTCATATGCATTAAGCCTTCCTCCTCTCTTGGTAAGATTAATCATACACGAAAGGTCAGTAAAGGTCAAACAGGTAACTGCAAGCCTTTCTCTCAGTTCTCTCCCAATCCTGCCTCTCCTAAACCTTATGGCGTCAGAAATGTTTTATTCGCCTGACGGACCGCGCAGGCCAGCGATCCGAGGAAGGCCATCCACACCGGCAGCGCGAACAGCCAGCCGGCAAACGGGATAATCAGCAGGCACTGCAGCGCCACCACGCCCAGCAGCTCGGCGAGCAGGGGGGGAAGCCGCCAGCGAAAACGCTCGGCCAGCCGGATGCCGATCCAGGAGCCGACAAACACCTTTGCCGACCAGGTAAGCAGCACGAATGCCAGCAGCAGCGCCACCGTCACCGGAATCCCGACGACGGTCACCAGCAGCGCGATCGACAGGAGCGGCAGGCCGAGCACCAAGCCGGCGCCACAAGCGAACGCCTGTCCCGGGTGCCGGTCCAATTGGCTGTAGATGCAGCTCAGCCCGGCCGGGAAGAGAAAGCGCACAGCCAGCCAGAGCAGCAGCGTGCTGAGTAGCGACGAGAGGCCCAACAGGATGGGAAAGTAGGAAAAGGTGTCTTGGTCTGCAGCCACCACCGCGGGGGAATACAGTTCCTTCCCTTTGAGGACAGCGCCGGAACCGATCGCAGCCCGATGCGGACTGGAGTAGACCAGATCGCCGCCGATCACGGCAGGTGCGTCAATCTGCAGGGAGCTGGAGTGGAGTAGTGAGATGCCTTCTCCGATTTCGCCCGTGATGCGCAGGGTGTCCACCTTGCCGTTTGCTTCACGGGCCACTTTGCCGTTCAGGTCCGCATGCGGGGTAAACATCAGCAGGCTGCCGCCTATACGGCCGTTCTGCTCCAGCACGATGTGGCTGGAACCGACGGTGACGTTTCGTTCCACATTGCCGGAGATCGACAGCTGCTGCGTGAAGGCGCGCACATCTCCCGCGACAGTGCCGTTGATGCGAGTGTCGACCGCAAACGCGAGGACATCACCGGTGACGCGTCCGCGTATCTGTACGTTTTCTGCAAGCACGTACAGGTCGCCGTTCACTGTTCCTTCGATGGAGACCGTATTGGCGTTGACCGCCAGATCGCCGTCGTGCACCGCGTCAGCCGGCAGCACGTAGCTATGGTTTGACACTGTGCCGAACGCATGGACTGCATGTGCCGGCACAAGCAGGAAAACGGACAGCAGCAGGCAGAGGATGAGTTTGATCCGTCCCATCAGTCGACCTCCCGATTCTGCAGCCGGGATGGAGGAAAGGGAAGGAAGCGTATGTTCACCAGCAAAAGCAGACCGATCAGCAGCAGCAGCGGCAGCGGCAGTGCCACCACGTATGGACCGGGGACGTTGAACAGGTCACCGGCGTTGTCCTTCAGCCACAGGGCTGATCCCCAAAAGAAGCGGGATGTCCAGGAATTCCACGCAGAGGCAACCCAGTGAAACCACACACTCTGCCAAAAAATGAGATACCCGGCCGCAACCGCCAGAAGAGTGCCCGCGCCAAGTATCGCCCGCCACAGCAGGCGGCGGCGATGCCGCCTGTGCAGGATGGCAATGCCTTCAATCTGCGCCGCCGTGAGCGAGTCCAACTCCAGCGGCGGCAGCGACGTATCCGCGGCGAAAATCGTCTCTGCCAGCAGATGCTGCTCGCCGGTCAACCGCTCCCACGACTGCCGGCAGTGAAAGCAGTGGTCCAGATGCTCTTGAACGCGGGCCGCTTCCTCGGCGGACAACTCGTCATCGCTGTACATCATCAAAGTCAGTTCGTCAATATGCGGCATCGGCCATTCTCCTTTCCTCCCGATGTTTCTCCAGCAATTCTTTTAACTGCTTGCGGGCCCGGAACAGCCGGGTGCCCACGGTGTTTTTGTTCATCCCTACAATGCTGCCGATTTCTTCATAGCTCATGCCTTCGACAAAACGGAGGGTCAGAATCAGCCGGTCGGTTTCGTTCAGGTTGTCCATAAGCGCTGTCAGCTCGGTATGCGTCTCCTTTTCCACGAGGAACCGTTCCGGGCTTTTGACAGTCTCAGCGGGGTGTTTATGTACGTGCAGCAACAACTGTTCGTCCTCCAGCACGATCTCCCGTTTTTTGCGCAGGAAGTCGATGCACGAGTTGGAGGCGATACGGTACAGCCAGGAGTGAAAGGGCAGTGCGGGATCGTATTTGTGCAAATTTTGCGCGACTTTCAGCCAAATTTCGTTGTACAGGTCCTCACCGTCGTGATAGCCGCTGACCAGCTTGCGAACGATGCGCATCACGCGCGGCGCAAACAACAGGACCAACCGGTGGAACGCCCGCGGCTGTCCGTTCACAAACTGCACGGCCAACCGGGCGGCTTCGCTGTTGAGTCGCGCCAGTTCCTGATCCATCACGCATCCCTCCTCCCAGTGATCAATACGGGATCGCCTCCGTCAAAATTTCAATCGACGGGCTCCCTCCTTCAAACATAGCAGGAGAAGCGGGCACTGGAAAAGAGGGGAGCTTCCGAAGCGGACTCAGGCTTCCTCCGTTTCTTCCGCTTCGGTTAGCTCAACAGCCAGGCGCAGCGTCGCGTTCATTTTCCGTCCCTTGATGATCGTGTATTCTTCCACCTGTCGGGCCTGCAGCTTGTTGATGGCCTCGGCCAATGCCTGTTCGTCCGTATACGGCTGAATGGTCAGCAGGCATTCTTCGTCGTTCGCTTCCTGGTAGATGAGGTACAATCGCTCGTTCGCCACGAGAACCGCTCCTTCTTGAACTTATCCACAGAGTTGTCAACAGGTTGTGCACAAAAACGTTTGTTCGCAGGATATGTGCCGTTTCTTCATAGTGTGGCATGCAGACGCAGGAAGGTTAATTTGTAATTATTGGTATTTTGTGTGGCAAGGAGAATCATGTCCATCTAGACGGACAAGCAAGCCGTTTGGCGGATTCATCCGTTGTAACAGCCTGTCTTTTTCCCGTATAATAAGGCAGAAAGCAGTGGGAGAGGGGAAGTGCAAGATGGAAACGACGGTCATTGTGGCCAGTGTCGTCATGTTTATCGGGTTTATCGCCTTGACGCTCTATGTCACGAGCAAAGCGTACTCCCGCAAATACAAGGAATAGAGAAATAGCCAAACGCGCATGCAGCCGCTTCCCGACGGGAGGCGGTTTTCCTTTTTCATCATCTTGGAATCGCTCCTATAGGTATTGCCTATATCTTGCATCTATTTTATCTGTTGCAAATTTTCGTATTTATTTTAAAATATGAGCAAGTGGTTTTATTTCATCAATTGGTTTGCTGGTAAAGTAAAGGGGGATTTCTCGCGATGAAAAAACAGAAATCATTTGCGTTTCTTGCAACGGTTTTGGCGCTGGGCACCGCTCTGGCCGGCTGCGGACAACAGCAGTCTAGCGACAGCGGCAGCAATTCCGGCTCCAACTCGGGTTCGCTTCAAAAACTGGTGATCGCTTCGGTCGGCCCGCTGTCCGGTCAGTACTCCGATTACGGCAGCACCGCCAAGGCGGGGCCGAATACGCCCTGAAACAAAGACAGGAAGATTTCAAAAAACTGGGCTTTGACGTTCAACTGCTCGCCCAGGACGACCAGGCCGACCCGAAACAGGGCGTGGCGGTTGCGCAGATGCTCATCTCCAATCCGGATGTCATCGGCGTCGTCGGCCACGTGACCACCGGTGCGTCGATTACGGCATCCGCCCAGTACGAACAGGAAAAACTGGTCATGGTTTCGCCGTCCTCGACCGGGGCCAACCTGACGGAAGAAGGCAAACAAGTGGTGCACCGCATCTGCGCGCGCGACGACATGCAGGGCTCCAAGGCGGCTATCTACGCCAAGAACCAGTTGGGCGTCAAGTCGGCCTACATCGTGCACGACAAGCAGGCGTACGGTCAGGGACTGGCAGACGAGGTGAAAAAGCAATTTGAAAAGGACGGCGTCCAGGTGGTCGGCTATGAAGGCATTACCGCCGGCGAAAAGGACTACAGCGCCGTGATCAACCAAATCATCGCCGCCAAACCGGAGATGATCTACTTCGGCGGCTACTACTCCGACGCCGGCGTGCTCATCAAGCAGCTTCGTGAAAAAGGCTTCAAAGGCATCGTGATGGGCGGCGACGGCTACGACTCCGCTGATCTGGTGAAAATCGCAGGCGCCGACAATGCCAACAACGTCGTGTTCACGTCCGTCGTTGGCGACATCGGGGCGACCGAGGAAGGCAAGAAATGGATTTCCGAATTTGAACAGGCTACTGGCAACAAAGTCGGGATCTTCACGTCCTTTGGTTACGACTCGATGAACGTCCTGCTGCACGGTCTGGAAGAAGCGATCAAAGCCAACAACGGTCAAAAACCGACCCGCGAGCAAGTGCTGGAGCACGTGCACAAGATCAAGGACTTCCAAGGCCAGTTCGTCAAAGTCGGATTTGACGACAAAGGCGACAACGAGTATGCGTCCGTCTACGTGTACAAATACGAAAACGGCCAGAAAGTATACGTGGGTGAAGCGCAGTAACGCGCGGATGAGTCCGGTCGATCGCATCAGCCGGAACGGGACCGCAAGCTGAACAAACAGGACCCGCAGTAAAAAAAGCGCTCTGGAGAATGCTCTCCAGGGCGCTTCAGCGTGTAGACAAAGTGAGTGGTGCATGGGTGATAGGACCCGTTCGCTTTCTTGACGACCAGCAAAGAAGTTGGTAGCGTCCGCTGCAAAACGCGACGCGGGCAGGGGGGCATGTACACGTAAAAAACGCGACCCTCTGCCTGGCAGAGAATCGCGTTTATAGCTGATTGCCACGTATGGTGCGCCCGGTAGGAGTCGAACCTACGCAAGACGCGGTTCCGGAGACCGCCGCTCTATCCACTGAGCTACGGGCGCGTGACGATCTTTATTATAGAACATATTTTAGGGATATGCAAATGCAAAAACTGGAAAATCACAAAAAACTTTTTGGGGCAGAGGCAGTCACACCGCTGCTGCTGAGTCTTCGTGTTTGCCAACAGTACGCGCAGCGGTCAATGTCGGTTGATTGGGCGAGCAGACATATTGAAAATCAAATATTGGCAGGAAAATTGCATGATTGAGCGAATATAATGAGAAAAGACAGAAGTGCCGAAATCTGCTGCATAATAGAGAAGGGGGGCGAACTCGATGAACATGGGACTGGGTCTTTATCAGGAGCAGACGCTGAAGCTGGTGATGACGCCGGAGTTGAGACAGGCGATCACCATTTTACAGTATTCGGCTGTCGATCTGCTCTCCTATCTGCAGGAACAGGCAAACGAAAATCCCGTAATCGAGTTGCAGGAAGAGGCGGTGGACGCGGCACCTGTAAAAAAGGAGCGTCCGGCTCCGGAAATCGACTGGAAGGAGCTCGTGGGAAATCGGGCCACGGGTGAATATTCCGTGGGGAAAAATGAAAGCACTTACAATCCGCTCGACTTCGTGCATCACGACACGGTGACGCTGTACGAACATTTGGAACGGCAGCTTGGCTACGTCAAGGGTTTTACACCGCTGCAGCGGAAGATTGCCTTGTTTTTGATCGGCAATCTGGACGAAAAGGGCTATCTGGAAGTCCCGCTGGAGGAAGCGGCGGAGCGCCTGGGGGTGGCGTTGCACGAGATTGAAGACGTGCTGGCCGTCCTGCAGCACTTTGACCCAGCCGGGGTGGCGGCCCGCAGTCTGGAAGAATGTTTGCTGCTGCAGCTCCGCCACTTGGGCTTGGACGACGACAACATCGTGCAGGTGGTAAGTCTGTATCTGCACGATCTGGCCGACTGCCGCTATCAGCGGATTGCCGAGAAGATCGGCTGTACGGTGCGGGATGTGCAGGCAATGGCTGATCTGCTGCGCACGCTCAACCCTCGTCCGGGTTCCGCCTTTTCCCGCGCCGAGACGCGCTACGTCATCCCTGACGTGGCTGTGGAAAAGGTGGGCGACGACTACGTGGTGCTGGTCAACGACGTGGCGACGCCGCGGATCAAAATCAACAGCTTTTACGAGAAAATGCTGCGCCAGCAGAAGAGCCAGGATGACGCCCGGCAGTTTATTCACGAAAAGCTGAATGCCGCCATGTGGCTGGCGAAAAGCCTGGAGCAGCGGCGGTTGACCCTGATGCGCGTCACCCAGGCGATCGTCGAGATGCAGCGGGACTTTTTCGAGCGCGGTATACACTACCTGAAGCCGATGACGCAAAAAGAGATTGCCGAGCGGGTCAATCTGCACGAGTCGACCATCAGCCGCGCGACCAGCAACAAATACGTGCAGACGCCGCGCGGAATTTTCGAACTGAAGTACTTTTTTACGTCGGCACTGTCGACGTCCAGCGGCCAGGCAGCCTCGTCGGAGAGTGTCAAGCGCCGGATCAAGGCGCTGATAGAACAGGAGGACCGGAAACAGCCGCTGTCGGACCAGAAGCTGTCTGAGATGCTGCTGCAGGAAGGCATCGAGATTTCCCGCCGGACCGTGGCCAAATATCGGGAAGAGATGATGATCCCCTCGTCAGCGAAGCGAAAGAGGTTTTGAGAGATGCAAGCAGGCAAACCGTTTGAGATCGTGCTGTACGGGCGGAAAAACTGTCATCTGTGCGAGCAGGTGGAGCAGTCAATCCGCCTTCTGGAGATGGAGTTTCCGTTGCGCCTGACCGTGGTCGACATCGAGGAGGATGATGCGCTGCACGAAAAGTACATGCTGGTCATCCCCGTCGTGGAGATTGACGGACAGGAGGCATTTCGCTCCGTCACCAGCGTAGTCAGCTGGGAAGAACTGCGAGCGGAGCTGGTTCGCCGCCTGCAGTAACCGGCAACACGTCCCTTGGCTCTGATGGGCTGAGGGACCTTGCATGTTTTTTACAGGTGTGTTACATTCAAAGAGAAGTGAGATTATTTTTTTGCTCCAACCGGGACAAAAAATGTTACAGCGGGACAAATTACGTCCCGGAACAAAACCAAGCAGACGAGGAAGAAGGCAGATGCGGCGTTTCATCGAGATGCAACAAAAACTGCTGCCCGACCTGGTTGATGTAATGCGGCAGCGGTACATGCTGCTTCGCTCGGTGCATCACCTGCAGCCAATTGGCCGGCGGGCTCTGGCCCAGGAGCTTCACAGCACGGAGCGCATCCTGCGGGCCGAGGTGGACCTGCTGAAGGAAACCGGGCTGCTTCACGTGACGGCAGCCGGGATGAGCTTGAGCGAAGAGGGTCAGCGTGTGCTGGATGAACTGGAACCGCTGGTTGGCGAACTGTTCGGCCTGACCGAGCTGGCAGAACGGCTGCAGCGAGTGCTGGGCATCGCCAAAGTGATCGTCGTCCAGGGAGACGCCGACCATTCCCCCTGGGTCAAACAGGAGCTGGGACGCGTCGGAGCGCGCGTGCTGAAGCAGTACGTGCGGGAAGGAGACATCGTCGCTGTCACCGGCGGGACGTCGATCGCCAGTGTGGCCCAGCATCTGACACCGTCACCTGCGTTTAAAGGCGTCCAGTTTGTCCCGGCCCGCGGCGGACTGGGTGAGCGGGTGGAACTGCAGGCCAATACGCTGGCATCGGCGATGGCTGCCAAGACCGGTGGAACATACCGCCTGCTGCACGTGCCGGATCGGCTGCATCCGGAAGCGCTGCAAAGCCTCTTGCGGGAACCGCAGATCAAAGAGGTTCTGGCCCTGCTGAAGCACACCCGGATCGTCCTGCACGGCATCGGCGACGCCCTGACGATGGCGAGACGGCGCAGTTACTCCGAAGCGGAGCTGCGCGAGCTGGAGCAGGCCGGAGCCGTGTCGGAAGCGTTTGGCTACTACTTTAACGAGGCGGGCGAGACGGTTCACCGCATGCCGACGATCGGCCTTCAGCTCGAGGACGTCAAAAAGGCGGAGGCGGTACTTTCCATCGCGGGCGGCAAGAGCAAGGCGAAAGCGATTCTTTCCTTTTCCAAGCAGTCGTGCCAAAATGTACTCATCACGGACGAAGGGGCGGCGCGTGCCATTTTGTCCGAATGACTGCATTGGAGGGACGAGGAATTGATGAACGTGCTGACGGTCCTCCCCGTTTTGTCGTTGATCGCGGGGATCGCGCTGAGTCTTCATTTCGGCTTTCCGCTGTATCTGGGGATGGTTTTTTCCATCTTGGTCACACTTGTTAGTGTACATCGCCTTGGTTATTCCTGGAGAACACTGTTGGCGTTCGGCTGGGACGGCGTAAAGCAGACCAAACCGGTGCTGCTCATCCTGTTTCTGGTCGGGCTGCTCATCCCTCTCCTGATGATGGGCGGCACGATTCCTTCCATCATCTATTACGGGCTGTCGGTAGTCGATGTCCGGTACATGTTGGTTCTTTCGTTTCTCCTGACCTCGGCGACAAGCTACCTGCTGGGAAGTTCGGTGGGGACGCTGAGCACGATCGGCCTGTCGTTGATGGGGATCGCCCACACGGCAGGAGTACCGGGCGGAAGCGTGGCAGGCGCGCTGATCAGCGGCGCGATGGTGGGGGAACGGTTTTCCCCTCTCTCCAGCAGCCGGCTGCTGGTATTGAGCATCACCGGCATGACCGAAGAGGAGGAACGCCGCAGCAACCGCCCCGCTCTGTTCACGGTGGGGGCGTGCACCCTGTTGTTCCTGCTGGTGGACCTGCTGCGCAGTCAGACGGGCGTAACGGACATGATCGGCTTTTACCAGGAACTGCTGCACCGATTCTTTTTCATCGGCTGGCTGCCGCTGGTCCCGCTGATTGTGCTGATCGGCTCGTTTGCCTTGCGGGTCAGGGCAATCCCGGCCCTGCTGTACGGGATCGCTGCAGCCGCGGTGCTCGTGCTGACGACGACCTCGCTGGACGCCGGAACCATCTTTCGCTCTGTCCTGAGCGGATACGAGCTGCATTCCGGCACGCCGCTGGACCAACTGGTGCGCGGAGGCGGGATGGCCTCCATCCTGAACGTGCTGGTGCTGATTAGCCTGGCCGGCTTTTTGAACGGCATCCTGAACAAGGCCAATCTGCTGGCCCCGTTGGTCGACCGGCTGATGGGCGAGACGGTACGGCCGGCAGCCTTTGCGGGCAAAGCCGTACTGTTGTCAGTGCTGGTGGTCGCCATCAGCTGCAACCAGACGATTCCGCTGTTGGTGCTTGGTTCGACGCTGCTGGAGCGGTTCTCCCGGCTGGAGGGGGGAAAGGTGCTGCTCGGCCGGACGATGCTGGATTCGACCATGTTGATTCCGGTGATCATTCCCTGGTGCGGCCTGGCGATGTTGATGGCCGTCACCTTGGGCGTTCCCACTGTCGAGACGCTGCCGTATTTGTTCTTCCCCCTGTTGCTGCCGATTGTAACGATAGTCACTGCCCGTTCCTTTCAGACGGCGGGCGTTTTTGAAAAACTAAGCAGATAACGATGATGAGAGAGCAGGAGGTATTGTCATGGTAAAAGTAGGTATCAACGGATTTGGCCGCATCGGCCGCAACGTGTTTCGCGCTGCGCTGAACAATCCGAACGTGGAAATCGTCGCCGTCAATGACCTGACCGACGCGCAGACGCTGGCCCACCTGCTGAAGTACGACTCCGTACACGGCGTGCTGGATGTGGATGTGGAAGCGCGCGAAAACACGCTGATCGTCGGCGGCAAGGAAATCAAGGTGTTGGCGGAGCGCGATCCGGCTCAGCTCAAATGGGCGGAGTACGGTGTAGAGATCGTGGTGGAGTCCACCGGCCGTTTCACCAAACGGGAAGACGCGGCGAAGCACCTGGAAGGCGGAGCGAAAAAGGTAATCATCTCCGCGCCGGCGACCAACGAGGACATCACGATCGTAATGGGCGTCAACGAGGACAAATACGATCCGCAAAAGCACACGGTCATCTCCAACGCATCCTGCACGACCAACTGCCTGGCGCCGTTCGCCAAAGTGCTGCATGAGAAGTTTGGCATCGTGCGCGGACTGATGACGACCGTTCACTCCTACACCAACGACCAGCAAATCCTCGACCTGCCGCACAAAGACATGCGCCGTGCGCGTGCCGCTGCGACCAACATCATCCCGACCTCGACCGGTGCTGCCAAAGCAGTGGCGCTCGTGCTGCCGGAGCTGAAAGGCAAGCTGAACGGCTTTGCGATGCGCGTACCGACGCCGAACGTGTCCGTCGTCGACCTGGTGGCCGAACTGAAAACCGACGTAACGGTGGAAGATGTCAACCGCGTTCTGAAGGAAGCGGCGGAAGGTCCGCTGAAAGGCATTCTCGGCTACTCGGAAGAACCGCTGGTCTCCTCCGACTACAATGGCAACCCGGCTTCCTCTACAATCGACGCACTGTCCACAATGGTACTGGAAGGCAGCATGGTCAAAGTCGTCTCCTGGTACGACAACGAATGGGGCTACTCCAACCGCGTTGTAGACTTGTGTCAATTTGTTGCAGAACGTGGCTTGTAAAAAGTAAAATAGAACTGTTGTGAAAAAAGGGAGAGCGTCCTCTCCCTTTTTCCCATACGCTATTTTCCGAACATAAGCCATAGTTGTGGGGAGGATCGTTCATGAACAAGAAGTCTATCCGTGATGTGAACCTGGCAGGTAAGCGCGTTTTCTGCCGCGTCGACTTCAACGTACCGATGCAGGACGGCGTGATTACCGACGACACGCGCATCCGTGCCGCCCTGCCGACGATTCGTTTCTTGCTGGATGCAGGCGCCAAGGTGATTCTCGCCAGCCATTTTGGCCGTCCGAAAGGGCAGGTGGTCGAAGAAATGCGCCTCACGCCTGTTGCTGCCCATCTTTCAGCACTGCTCGGCAAAGAGGTACAGAAGCTGGATGACTCTGTCGGTCCCGACGTGGAAGCAGCCGTCGCCAACATGCAAAACGGCGACGTGATCCTTCTGGAAAACGTGCGTTTCCATGCAGGTGAGGAAAAGAACGATCCTGAACTGGCACAACGCTTTGCGCAGCTGGCCGATGTGTTCGTCAACGACGCGTTTGGGGCGGCACACCGCGCCCATGCGTCCACGGCGGGCATCGCCCAGTACATCCCGGCAGTAGCGGGCCTGTTGATGGAAAAGGAAATCCGCTTCCTGGGCGGCGCCCTGACCCGTCCGGAGCGTCCGTTTACGGCCATTGTCGGCGGCGCAAAGGTTAAAGATAAAATTGCCGTAATCGAAAACCTGTTGACCAAGGTGGATCATCTGATCATCGGCGGCGGCATGGCCAACACCTTCCTCAAGGCAAAAGGGTACGGCATCGGCGCCTCCCTCTGCGAGGACGACAAGCTGGATCTGGCCCGTTCGCTGATGGCACAGGCCGAGGAGCGCGGCGTCCAACTGCTGATGCCGGTGGATGTAGTGGTGGCGGACCGCTTCGCGCCTGACGCACAGAAACAGACCGTCTCCGTCGACGCGATTCCGGACGGATGGATGGCGCTCGATATCGGCCCGAAAACGGTGGAACGCTACCGCAGCGTGATCGTCGATTCCCGTACGGTTGTGTGGAACGGGCCAATGGGCGTGTTTGAGATGGACGCCTTCGCCCACGGGACGATTGGCGTAGCTCAGGCGATGGCCGACTGCTCCGGCACGACGATCATCGGCGGCGGCGACTCCGTGGCAGCCGTGGAGAAAGCAGGCGTGGCGGAAAAAATGACGCACATTTCCACCGGCGGCGGTGCTTCCCTGGAATTCATGGAAGGCAAGGAACTGCCCGGCGTGGCCGTGCTCGAGGACAACGAATAGGGAGGGCGATTCCTCTGAGAACCCCAATTATCGCTGGAAACTGGAAAATGTACAAAACGATTGCCGAAGCCGTCCGCTTCGTCCAGGAGGCGAAAGCGGGCAGCGCTCCGGCTGGCGTGGAACAGGTGATTTGCGCGCCGTTTACGGCTCTGGCTGCCCTGGCAGAGGAGCTCAAGGGCACCTCGATCGCCCTGGGGGCGCAAAACGTTCACTTTGAGGAGCAGGGCGCCTTTACCGGTGAGGTCAGCCCGCTGATGCTCAAGGAGATCGGCGTCCGCTACGTGATCATTGGTCACTCGGAACGGCGGCAGTATTTCAACGAATCGGACGAGACCGTCAACAAAAAGGTGCTGGCTGCCCTGAAGCACGGCATCAAGCCAATCGTCTGCGTGGGCGAAAGCCTGGAGCAGCGGGAGGCGGGGGAAACCGCCGCAGTCGTGCGCAGTCAGACCGAAGCGGCGCTGGCCGGCGTGGAGGCCAACCAGTTGGCAGACGTAGTGATCGCCTACGAACCGATCTGGGCGATCGGCACGGGCAAATCGTCCACGGCGGAAGACGCCAACGAGACGATCGCGATCATCCGCGGCACGATTGCCGATCGGTTTGGCCAGGCAGCTGCCCAGACCGTGCGCATCCAGTACGGCGGCAGCGTGAAGCCGGAGAACATCGACAGTTTCATGGCGCAGCCGGACATTGACGGAGCGCTGGTGGGCGGTGCCAGCCTGACGGCGGACAGCTACCTGCAGTTGGTGTCCAAAGCCGCCGCACAGCGTCAGTCGTAAGGAGGAAAGTCAGATGGCACATCGACCCAAACCGGTCGCACTCATCATTCTGGACGGCTTTGCGCTGCGGGAAGAAACCTACGGCAACGCAGTGGCGCAGGCCAACAAGCCCAACTTTGACCGCTATTGGCAGCAGTATCCCCACGCCACGCTGCAGGCGAGCGGACTGGCTGTCGGGCTGCCGGAAGGGCAGATGGGCAACTCCGAAGTCGGCCACCTGAACATCGGGGCAGGCCGCGTGGTGTACCAGGATTTGACCCGGATCTCCAAAGAGATTCGCGAAGGCGCCTTTTTCGAAAACGAAACGCTGATCGGCGCATTCCGCCACGCCAAGGAACACGGCAAGCAGGTGCACCTGTTCGGCCTGATTTCCGACGGCGGCGTGCACAGCCACATCGAGCATTTGTACGCACTGTTGGAGCTGGCCAAACGGCAAAATGTCGACCGCGTCTTCATCCACGGTTTTCTCGACGGGCGTGACGTGGCGCCGGACAGCGCCGTCGGCTACATCGAGGAACTGCAGGGCAAAATCGCCGAGCTCGGCGTGGGCAAAATTGCCACCGTGCAGGGACGCTACTACGCGATGGACCGGGACAAGCGCTGGGAGCGAATCGAAAAGGCGTACCGGGCAATGGTGTACGCGGATGCACCGGCTTACACCGACCCGATTCAGGCAGTCAAGGAATCGTACGAGAAGTCGATCATGGACGAGTTTGTGATGCCGACGGTGATCGTGGACGAGCAGGGCAAGCCGGTTACCACCATCCAGAGCGGCGATTCGATCATCTTTTTCAACTTCCGGCCGGACCGTGCGATTCAGATTTCGCAGGCGTTCACCAATGACGACTTCCGCGGCTTCGACCGGGGTGAGGGGCATCCGCGCAACCTCCACTTCGTCTGCCTGACGCATTTTTCCGAGACGGTGAACGGCTATGTAGCCTACAAACCGACCAACCTGGACAACACGCTGGGCGAAGTGCTGGCGCAGCACGGATTGAAGCAGCTTCGCATCGCCGAGACGGAAAAATACCCGCACGTCACCTTCTTTTTCAGCGGCGGACGTGAGCAGGAGTTTCCCGGCGAGACGCGCATCCTGATTCCGTCGCCCAAAGTGGCCACCTACGACCTGAAGCCGGAGATGAGTGCGCCGGAAGTGACGGAAGCGGTGCTGAAAGAGATCGAAGCGGAACGTTTCGACGCGATCATCCTCAACTTCGCCAATTGCGACATGGTGGGTCACTCCGGCTTAATGGAGCCGACGATCAAGGCAGTGGAAACCGTGGACGAATGCCTCGGCAAAGTGGTGGACGCCATCCTCGCCAAAGGCGGCGCAGCGATCATCACGGCTGACCACGGCAATGCCGACCTGATGCTGGATGAAGCAGGACGGCCGGTAACGTCCCACAGCACCTTCCCCGTGCCGGTAATCGTCACGAAGGAAGGCGTGACACTGCGGGAAGACGGCATTTTGGCCGACCTGTCGCCGACCATGCTGGAGCTGTTGGGTCTGCCGCAGCCGGCGGAAATGACCGGGAAATCGCTGATCGCCAAGTAAACAGCCAAGAAGACGAACCAGGCCAACGACGAACGCCGCACCCGCGAGTCCCAGGCTGGTGCGGGGTTCTCCAACATAACAAAGGAGATGGTCACAATGACGATGATTACCGACATTTACGCACGCGAAATCATGGACTCCCGCGGCAATCCGACCGTGGAAGTAGAGGTGTATCTGGAAGACGGCTCCATGGGCCGTGCAGCCGTTCCGTCCGGCGCATCCACAGGCGCGTACGAAGCAGTGGAACTGCGCGACGGTGACAAGAGCCGCTACCTCGGCAAAGGGGTACTGAAAGCGGTGGAGAACGTCAACGAGATTATCGCGCCGGAACTGATCGGCATGGACGCGCTGGATCAAGTGGGCATCGACACGGCGATGATCCAACTGGATGGCACCCCGAACAAAGGCAAACTGGGCGCCAACGCGATTCTCGGCGTCTCCATGGCAGTCGCCCGCGCCGCAGCTGCGTCCCTGGGCGTTTCCCTCTACAACTACCTGGGCGGCTTCAACGCCAAGACCCTGCCGGTGCCGATGATGAACATTCTCAACGGCGGCAAGCACGCAGACAACACGGTGGACATCCAGGAGTTCATGGTGATGCCGGTCGGAGCCGAATCGTTCAAGGAAGCACTGCGCATGGGTGCGGAAATTTTCCACTCGCTGAAAAAAGTGCTCGCTGCCAAAGGCATGAACACGGCAGTAGGGGACGAGGGCGGCTTTGCGCCTAACCTGAAATCCAACGAAGAAGCGATCACCACCATTCTGGAAGCGATCAAGGCGGCTGGCTACGAGCCGGGCAAAGACGTCTTCCTGGCGCTGGATGTGGCCGCTACCGAAATGTACAAGGACGGCAAGTACCACTTTGAAGGTGAAGGCGTCGTGAAGACGACGGAAGAAATGATCGCCTTCTACGAAGACCTGGTGAGCAAGTACCCGATCATCTCCATTGAAGACGGTCTCTCCGAAGACGACTGGGACGGCTGGAAAGTGCTGACCGAGCGCCTCGGCGGCAAAGTACAGCTCGTCGGCGACGACCTGTTCGTGACCAACACCGAGCGTCTGGCGCGCGGGATTGAAAATGCGACCGGCAACTCCATCCTGGTAAAAGTAAACCAGATCGGTACGCTGACCGAAACCTTTGACGCCATCGAGATGGCGAAGCGGGCCGGCTACACCGCAGTCATCTCTCACCGCTCCGGTGAAACGGAAGACTCCACCATCGCTGACATCGCGGTTGCGACCAACGCCGGCCAGATCAAAACAGGGGCTCCGTCCCGCACAGACCGCGTGGCCAAGTACAACCAACTGCTGCGCATCGAAGACGAGCTGGGCGACACCGCACGCTTCGGCGGCCGCAACGCTTTCTACAATCTGAAGAAGTAAGCCCATTCGCGGCAACGCAAAAAAGGTGCTTTCCCTCTGAGGGAAAGCACCTTTTTTTGTTCGTTTATCGTGTACCGATCGATCGGGCCGCATCTATGCGTGCACCATCTGTCTCGGCTCAGCTGCAGTGGTCAACCGGCTTTTGCTGAACGGGATGCACATCGGCGTGCCGTAGAGCGGATCGCGTGTGATCTGACACTCCATCTGAAACACGTGGCGGACCATTTCTTCTGTCATGACCGCGTCCGGGCTGCCCTCGGCGTACACGCTCCGGTTGTGCACGGCGACGATGTGGTGAGCGTAACGGCATGCCAGGTTCAAGTCGTGCAGTACCATGACGATCGTGCGCTGTTCCGTCCGGTTCAGTTCGTACAGCAGGTCGAGGATCTCAATTTGGTGCGCCATGTCCAGGTAGGTGGTCGGTTCGTCCAACAGGATGGTCTCCGTCCCCTGGGCCAAGGTCATCGCGATCCAGGCACGCTGCCGCTGTCCGCCTGACAGCGAGTCGACGGGCTGGTTGGCCAATTCGGTCAGTTGGGTGGCGGCCAGCGCCTTGGTCACCATCCGTTCATCTTCCTCCGACCACTGCTGCAGCCAACTCTGGTACGGATAGCGCCCCTGCTTGACGAGCTGCAGGACGGTCAAGCCTTCCGGAGCTGTCGGCCCTTGGGGCAGAATCGCCAGCCGCTTGGCCACTTCCTTGGTCGACTGCTTGGCGATCGACTCGCCGTCGAGCAGGATCGCCCCTTGCTTGGGCTTCAACAACCGGGCAAGCGAGCGCAGCAAGGTGGATTTGCCGCTGCCGTTGCTGCCGATGAAAACCGTGATCTGCCCGCGCGGGATGCGCAGATCAAGTGCTTCGATGATATTCCGTTCGCCGTAGGACAACGTCAACTGACGGGTTTCCAAGGCATGCACGCTGCTTCTCTCCTTTCAGCTTACCGGTTACGGTTTTTGTAGAGCAGGAAGATGAAAAACGGTGCCCCTACCGCTGAGGTAAAGACGCCGACAGGGATGTCGATCGGGGAAAAGGCCGTTCGCGCGATCAAATCGGCAATCAGCAGGATCAGGCTGCCGATCAGGGCGGATACAGGCAGGGCGCCTCCAAACGAGGGGCCGACCAGCATTTTGGCGATGTGCGGCGCCAGCAGGGCGACAAAGCTGATTTCTCCGCCGACGGAGACAGCCGCCCCGGTTAACGCGGCACAGATGAGTAACAGCGCAAAGCGGTCGAATTGAACCAGGCTGCCCACGCTGGTCGCCACTTCGTCGCCCAACTGCTGGACGTTGACACGGCGGGCGAGCAGCGCAGCCAGCGCGATCAGGCCGACAACCCACGGTCCGATCATCTTCACGTCGTTCCAGTCGACGCCGTAGATGCTGCCGGTAAGCCACAGGGTGGCCTTGTTTTGCAGGACAAACGGACTGAACAGGATCAGCACCGTAATGACTGCGCTGGCGGCGATTTTGATGCCCACGCCGATGAGCACCAGCCTTAGCGGCGTCACTCCTTTTTTCCAGGCGAGCGCGTACAGGATCAATGTCGTCAGCGTCGCTCCCAGAAACGCGACAGGGGGAAGCCACTGGATGCTGACCGATTCAAAGTAGAGCAGAAAGGCGACAGCCGCAACCGCAGCGCCTCCCGTTACCCCGAGAATGTCTGGCGCAGCCAGGGGATTGCGGACGATTCCCTGCAGAATCGCCCCGGCTGCTCCCAGCGCGGCACCCACCAACAGGCCGATGACGACGCGGGGGAGGCGAAACTGCGTTACGATTAGCGCATCCTGCTCCTCTCCCATACCCAGAAACGCCTTTACGACGTTGAGGGGAGAGATGTTCATTTCGCCCATCCCCAGGCTGACTACCATGACGGCCGCGGTCAGCAGCAGGCAGACGGCGGCGCACAACAGCGACTTCTTGTGAATGTGGAAGGAAAAGGAGCCTTTTTTGTTGCGCAGCGACAGATACGACTTCATTTTTTCTCCAGCCCCTTTCTCGCCACGTAGATGAAGAACGGGATGCCGACCAGAGCGGTCATCGCTCCGATGGGCACTTCCGCAGGCTTGGCGATGAAACGGGCGGCGATGTCCGCTGCAAGCAGGATGGCGGAACCGAGGATGCCGCTGTACAAGAACACCCACCGCGTGTCCACCCCGACCAGGTAGCGGGCGAGATGCGGCGTGACCAGTCCGACGAAGCCGATCGGCCCTGCCACGGCGACTGAAGCGCCGGAAAGCAGGACGATCACCACGCCGGTCATGACTTTTACCAGCAGGGTTCGCTGCCCCAGTCCCTTGGCCACGTCATCGCCCATCAGCAGGGTCTGGATCGGACGGGCGAGCAGGAAGGCTCCCACCCAGGCCGCTGCCATGTACGGAAAGACGGCTTGCAAAAACTCCAGCTTGCGTCCCCCCACCGAACCGGAGAGCCAGAACAGCACCTCGTCCAGTGCCTTTTCGTTCAGGACGAGCATGCCGTGCCGGGCGGATGCGGCCAATGCGGTGATGGCTGCACCGGCCAGCGTCAGCTTGACCGGCGTCAGGCCGTCCCGACCCAGCGATCCCAAGAGGTAGACGACGAGGCCGCTGGCCGCGGCGCCCAGAAAGGAAATCCAGGTAAACGCGGTAAGGGAGCTGATGCCGACAAACGTCACCGCAAACACAACAAACAGGGCGGCTCCGGCGTTGAGGCCGAACAGTTCGACGTCGGCCACCGGGTTACGCGTCAGCGATTGCAGCAGTGCGCCGGCGATGCCCAGGCTGGCTCCGACGGCGAGGGCATTCAGCACACGCGGGACGCGAACTTCCTTGATGACGATGTGTTCATTGGAACCGTTGAAGTGCGTGTAGGCGTCAATCGCCGTTTGCCAACTGGTGTCGATGACGCCGAAGATGAGGCTGAAGTAACTCAAATATAATAGAAGGAACAGGCCGATACAGACGCCAGCGATTTTGAGCGGATTGCTGTGGAGTAACGATTTCATTGTCTTCATCCTTGGGTGACGATTTCTACTGTTCTTATCACATTTCAGTGTAGTTCTTGCCGGCGTGGATTGTCAATGATTTTGAGATTCATTATCACTATTTTTGCAGTTGACTTCATCTGACCCTGGTAGTAGGATATTGGGTGTAAATGAGTTTAATTCTCATTATCATCAAGAATAGAAGGGAGTCAATTTCATGTTTTCTCGTACATACCGCACAGTACGCGGCAAAGCGTTTTTTGCCCTGCTGATGGCCCTGCTGCTGATCGTCACCGGTTGCGGCGGCGGACAGCAGGCAGCCGACCAAAAACCGGCTGACCAAACGCAAGCTCAACAGCCTGCGGGCAGCTCCGATCAATCCTACACGGTGAAACACGCCATGGGGGAAACCAAGATTCCGGGCACTCCGCAGCGCGTAGTCGTCCTCACCTCGCAGGGGGTGGAAACGCTGGTAGCTCTCGGTGTTAAGCCTGTGGGCGCGGTCGGTTCCTGGACAGATCCGACGACCTTTTACGATTTCGTGAAGCCGCACCTGGAAGGCACCAAAACGCTTGGTACCGAGTCCCAGCCGAACATTGAAGCGATCGCGGCGCTGAAGCCGGACCTGATCCTCGGCATGAAGTTCCGCCACGAAAAGATTTACCAGCAGCTGACTGCCATCGCGCCGACTGTCTTCGTGGAAGAACCGCGCGGCGACTGGAAAGAAAACTTCATGCTGTACGCGGAAGCGCTCAACAAGAAAGCAGAAGGCGAAAAAGTGCTGGCCGATTGGAACAAGCGCGTTGAAGAGTTCAAGGCGAAAGTGGGCGACAAGGCGAAGACCAAAGTCTCTCTCGTTCGCTTCATGCCCGGCCGTGTACGCATCTACTACAACGACACGTTTGCCGGCACGATCATGAAAGACCTGGGCGTAGCTCGTCCGGAGTCGCAAAACAAAGAAGAATTCGCCGCCGAAGTGACCAAAGAGCGGATTCCGGAAATGGACGGCGACATCATGTTCTACTTCTCCTACGAGACGGGAGACGGTGAAGCGACCAAGTTGGAAAAAGAGTGGACCAACGATCCGCTGTGGAAAAACCTGAACGTGGTGAAAAACAACAAAGCGTTCAAAGTGGACGACACGATTTGGAACACCTCTGGCGGCGTAATCTGTGCCAACAAAGTGGTGGACGAACTGGAAAAATACCTGCTCCAACAATAGTGAGAGCGACAGGCTGCCGGGATTCATTCCCGGCAGCCTGCTTTTTGCCCGGTGATCGCACGCGTTACGGAATCAGCATGGATTCGCGGGTAAACCAGAGCCGGTAGCACAGCAGGCTGACCAGCACGGCTGAGATTGCGGCGGACGAAGAAAAGGCGAACATGATCATAATCTGGTAGCGCACGGCATCGAGCGGATTGGCTCCGGCGATAATCATGCCGGTCATGGTGCCGGGAAGCTGCACCAGCCCGATCGTCTTCATCGTGTCGAAGGTGGGGATCATGCTGGCTTTTACGGTCCGTTTCAACACGTCGTGAATCGCCTGCCGCTTGGTTGCGCCCAGGCAGAGCAACGTCTCAATCTCGCCGCGGGCGGTGTTCATTTCACGCTTCATGTGACTGAGAAACAGGCCGCTGACCAGCATCGCATTGCCGATGATCATGCCGGAGAGGGGGATCAGGTACTGCGGTGTCGGTTCGATCAGCCCCAGCAATAGCAGCAGTCCCATCGTCACAACCGTCGAAGTTGTCAGTGTGGCGGCGATGCGCCAGAGTACACCCGGCACCAGGAGGCGACGGCGATCATCATGGTGAGCACCAGCGCCAGATAGACGGGGTGGTCGGCGTGAAACACGACCTGCAGCACGTACCCGATCACCAGCAGTTGGACGGCACAGCGAACCGTGCTGATCACGATTTCCTTTTCCAGGCCGAGCTTCTGCCATAGGGACAGCAGCAGCGCGATCAGGACAAACGATATCGACAGCCACAGCGACATTGATGACATCCCTATTTCCTCCTATCCCTCCTGGATGGCGGCGGCCAAAAATCGGCGCGCCTCCTCCGAAGCGGGAGCGTCAAAAAACAAATCGCTCGACGCATCCTCCAGCAGCCGGCCGTCTGCCATGAACCAGACCCGCTGGCCGATGGAACGCGCCTGCTCCCAGTCGTGCGTAACCCAGATGAGTGTGGTGCCCTCCCGGCGGTGCAGGTCGGCCAGCAGCTGTTCGGTCGCCTGTTTGCTGAGCGCATCCAGCGAGGCGGTCACTTCGTCCAGCAGCAGTACGGTCGGCCGCAGCAGCAGCGAGCGGACCAACGCGACGCGCTGTTTTTCCCCGCCGGAAAGCTGGTCGGCCGGTTTGTACCAATCCAGTCCGCCCAGTCCCAACTGCTCCATCCATGCCCGGGCCTGATCGGCAGGAAAGGAACGCTGGTGCAGGCGGCTGATCGTCCGCAGGTTGTCCTCCACGCTGCCCGGCAGCATGACCGGCTGTTGGGCGACGTAGCTCATCGTCATGCGCCAGCGTTCCGGCGTCCATTGTTCCGGAGGTTTTCCCGCCAGCCGGACGCTCCCGCTGTCCGGGCGGGTGAGAAGGGCCAGGATGCGCAGCAGGGTGCTTTTGCCCTGTCCCGACTTCCCCAGGATGTGGATGATGGCCGGCTCTTTCACCACCGCCGACAGGTCGGCGAACAGCCAGCCGTCGGGCCCTGACGACGACCGTTTGCCCAGTTGTTCCAGTTCCAGCAGCGGTGCCATCTGCTGTTCCTCCTCTCGAGAAATGAGAAAACACCGGAGATGTCTCCGGTGTGTAACGCCGCGGCTGTCTATGTAATTACTTGTGCTGGGCCAGCCACTCGGCAACTGCCTGGATTTCCGGTTGTTTTTTCAGGACGCCGGCGGGCATGCCGCCTTTTCCTTCCTTGATGATTTTGGCAATATCATCTGCGCTGTACTTGCTGCCCGCTGTGGTCAGGGCTGGGCCGAAAGCCCCTTCCAGGTTTTGACCGTGACAGGATGCACAGTTTGCTTTGTACACGGCTTCCGCGTCAATTTTGGCCGTTTGCCCGCCATCCTGGGCCTCTTCGCCGTGTTTCGGGAAAATGGCGGAACCGACAAGAGCAATAAGAAAAACAAGGAACAAGATGCCAAACGAAGTAAAAAAGGCCTTCGCGGAGTCAACCACGTCATTTTGATTCATGTCTTTTTTGTTGGAACCAGCCATATAACTAGGACCTCCTACGGCAAGTATAACGGTACAACTGCAATTTTACGGCAAAATCGTGACAGTTGCAAGGAAACGGAAAAACAGACATAGAACGTACACAATTTTTGGATAAATCCCCGTCAATTAACCAGGGTTGCTGATCCGATCCAACTGTGGTAGAGTGGAAGTAATAGTTTCTTCACGTTTGTTTTGAGGTGAATACAGATGGTATTGGCTGCGAAAATCTTACTTGTGATCGCAAGTATTGGCTTAATTCTTGTCGTATTGCTGCAATCCGGAAAAAGCGCCGGGCTCTCTGGGGCGATCGGCGGCGGCGCGGAACAACTGATGGGCAAGCAGAAGGCCCGCGGAATTGACGCTTTGCTCGGCAAACTGACCGTTGTGTTTGCCGTGCTGTTCATGGTGTTTGCCATTCTGCTCGGGTATTTCTTGAGAAGCGGTGCGTAACATACATGTTTGCCAAAGGCAGCAAGTTTGACTTGCTGTCTTTTTTCTATTAGGATTGCCTACGGCGTAATCGGAGAATACTGAATACTACATACTACATAGATGAAGCAAAGTCGCGGCAAAGCATGTGCCGAAAAGGAGGATACGGAATGAAGGAACAGGATATCCTCGCGTTCATGCGGGAACAGGCGTATCACCCCATGACCGTGAAGGAGCTGGAGGAGGCGTTTGGACTGGCCGACACCGAGGCGTTCAAAGAGCTGGTCAAAACGCTGAATGCGTTGGAAGAACGGGGCGAAATCGTGCGGACCCGTACCAACCGCTACGGCGTGCCGGAAAAAATGAACCTGGTGCGCGGCCGACTGCAAAGCCATCCCAAAGGGTTTGGATTTGTCACCCCTGACACGCCTGGAGAGGACGACATTTACGTCCATGCCAACGACATGAACGGCGCCATGCACGGCGATACGGTCCTGGTTCGGGTGGAAAAGAAAACGAGCGGCAACCGCCTGGAGGGGCGGATCATCCGCATCGTGGAGCGCGGCGTGACGGAAGTGGTGGGAACGTTCAAGGATGAAACGTACTACGCCTACGTCATACCCGATGAGAAACGGATTGGCAGGGACATCTTCATCCCGAAAACAGCCTACAACGGGGCTGTGGACGGGCACAAGGTCGTCGCCAAGATCGTCCGCTACCCGGAAGGACGTACCAGTCCGGAAGGGGAAGTGATCGAGATCCTCGGGCATAAAAACGATCCGGGTGTGGACATTCTCTCGATCATCCGCAAGTATGGCCTGCCGGAAGCGTTCCCTGCCGACGTGCTGGCCGAGGCGGAAGCGGTGCCGGACGAAATCTCCGAGGAGGAGATCAAGGGCAGGCGTGACCTGCGCGACCGGATGATGGTAACCATCGACGGCGCGGATGCAAAAGACCTGGACGACGCGGTCTCGGTGGAGAAGCTGCCCAACGGCAATTACCTGCTGGGCGTCCACATCGCCGACGTCAGCTACTACGTCCGGGAACATTCCGCGCTGGATCAGGAAGCGTATCGGCGCGGCACCAGCGTCTATCTCGTTGACCGGGTAATCCCCATGCTGCCGCACCGACTGTCCAACGGCATCTGCAGCCTTAACCCCAAGGTGGACCGCCTGACGATCACCTGCGACATGGAGTTGGATGCGGAGGCCAACCTGGTCACCTACGACATCTACCTCAGCGTCATCCGCACCAATGAGCGAATGACCTACACGGATGTGCGCAAGATTTTGGAAGAAAATGATGAAGCGCTGATCGAAAAGTACAGCGAACTGGTGCCGATGTTCCGCCTGATGGAGGAGTTGGCCCGCAAGCTGCGCGCCAAGCGGATGCGCCGCGGCGCAATCGACTTTGACTTCCGCGAGGCGAAAATTTACGTCAACGAAGAGGGAACGCCGACGGAGATCGGCTTCCGCACGCGATCCATCGCCGAGTCGATCATCGAGGAATTCATGTTGGCGGCAAATGAAACCGTGGCAGAGCACTTCCACTGGATGAAACAGCCGTTTATGTACCGGGTGCACGAGGAACCCAACCCGGAAAAACTGATGGCCTTCATGGAGTTTGTCACCAACTTCGGCTACACGGTCCGCGGCAAGGGCAACACCGTCCACCCGCGCGCCCTTCAGCAGCTTCT
This sequence comes from Brevibacillus sedimenti, assembly GCF_020923495.1. Lineage (GTDB taxonomy): Bacteria > Bacillota > Bacilli > Brevibacillales > Brevibacillaceae > Brevibacillus > Brevibacillus aydinogluensis. The sequence continues at coordinate 669,844 of NZ_CP064048.1, read as the reverse complement.
GGAGGAGGTAAAAGGTACGCCCGAGGAGGTCATCATCAGCACGGTAATGCTGCGCTCGATGAAGCAGGCGCGCTACGACGCGGAAAGCCTGGGGCACTACGGCCTGGCGACCGACTTCTACACGCACTTTACCTCCCCGATTCGGCGCTACCCTGACCTGATCGTCCACCGGCGGATTCGCGAGTGGCTGGAGAATCGCGAGCTGTCCGAAAAGCGCTTGGCCTATTGGACAGAGCAGATGCCGATCATTGCGGAACACGCCTCCCAGCGCGAACGCATCGCCGTGGATGCCGAGCGGGAAACGGACGATTTGAAAAAGGCAGAGTACATGCTGGAGCGGATCGGCGAGGAATTTGAAGGCGTCATTTCCGGCGTTACGTCGTTCGGCATTTTCGTGGAGCTTCCTAATACAATTGAAGGTCTGGTGCACATCAGCTATCTGACCGACGACTACTACCATTACCACGAAAAGGCGTACGCCCTGATCGGGGAGCGGACGGGCAAACAGTTCCGCATCGGCGACGTGGTGCAGGTGCGTGTCTCCAACGTCAATGTGGATGAGCGGGCCATTGACTTTGAGATCGTCGGGATGAAGCGGCCCAACACCTTCCGCGGCCGGGAGCGCACCCCCAAGGTGATCGACGGGCGCAAAGGCAAGCGCGACACAAAACGGGCGTCCAGGCAGGAAAAGCCCCATCCCGCCGTGCTGCGCAAGCAACGAAAGCAGCGCCGTCAGCTCGAAGCCGCTCAGCAGATTGATGCCGGTCAAGCAGACACGTCCGAGGGTGACGTCGTGCCGCTCGACGAGGCAGAATCGCCGACGACCCGGCAAAAGGCGTTTTGGGAAGACCTGATCCGAGCCAAAAAATCGAAAAAGAAACACGTGGCCGCGCAGGCGAAACGGAAGCGGCGGTGATGATCTTGTCAAACGCCGCGATATTTGCTAGACTAACAGGTACGATATTGACCGATTCTACAGCCGTCCGTTTACCCAGGCAAGCGAGGTGATCTCCCATGGCAAAAGCGAAAACCGGTGTGAAGACGCTGGCGCAAAACCGCAAAGCGCGTCACGACTATCACATCGAAGACGTGTACGAAGCCGGCATTGCCCTGACAGGCACGGAGATCAAATCGGTGCGGGCCGGACGCGTACAGCTCAAGGACAGCTTCGCCCGCATTCAAAACGGCGAAGTTCTCTTGTACAACATGCACATCAGCCCGTATGAGCAGGGCAACCGCTACAACCACGAGCCGGAACGGACGCGCAAACTTCTGCTGCGCCGTCTGGAAATCCTCAAACTGAACGGCCTCACCCGCGAAAAAGGGTACTCGCTGGTGCCGCTCAGCCTCTACCTCAAGGGCGGCTGGGCCAAGGTGGAGCTGGCGCTGGTCAAAGGGAAGAAGAACTACGACAAGCGCGAGGACATCAAAAAGCGCGATGCTCAGCGGGAAGTGGAGCGCGCGCTGCGCGAGCGGCAGAAGGTGTAACGAAGCGGAAGACAAGTACCTCTTGTTTACTGCGATGGCATTTGATCGTGATGAATGGTGCTGTATCTGCTGGGCAGCGTACTTACAGGCAAGGTGCGCTGCCAGCAGCTGAACAGTGGCCGACAAGCCGTTGGCTGCAGGCACCGCGCATGGTGCACGATGGCAGGATTGGCACAAATCGACGTTGAGTTTTGAATGCCGCGTGTGCTATAGTAAGAAGGCAATGAACCCCGAAACTACAGTCTAGGTGTGGACAGTTGCCATCTTCGCCTAGACTTTTTTTCTCCTGATTGATTTTTTCATCACGGGGGCGTTCTGGATTCGACGGGAATAGTAGAGCATAAGAAGCGAGCCGGGGGGCTGCGGACCCCGTTAACAACGCGGAAAGCCATAACTGGCAACAAACAACTTTCTCTCGCTGCCTAATTACCAGCGAGGCTCTAACACTCCATCGGCCCGTGTGGCGTGATTAGGGCTCACTTCTAACGGGCTACGCCGGAGGTCTCCGCCTGGGGCCAAAGGAAGAAGATCAATCAGGCTAGGTTAGCGGCTGGCGTGTCGTTCCGCAGGCCGTTAGCCGAAATCTTATAGAACGACTGCGCTCGGAGATGCTTATGTGTCGCTATTTTCGGACGGGGGTTCGAATCCCCCCGCCTCCACCATACGCAAAAATAAAAGCACCCTTGAGGTGCTTTTTATTTTTGCGTCAGGCGAGCCGGGATCGGACTCGCAAGTCCGAGCGGACGGAGGGGGCGAAGGCCGAGCGGAGCGAAGCGAAGGGAGGCCGCTCGGAATCCGACCGTTAAACAAGCGAGCGAAGCGAGCAAAGGAAAGGGAGGATTCCGATTATCCCCCGCCCTAATGTGGGTGCTTTTTTGTTATGTACAGGCTGGTGCAGGATTTGAACTTGCAAGTCCGAACGGACGGAGGGGGCGAAGGCCGAGCGGAGCGAAGCGAAGGGAGGCCGCTCGGAATCCGACCGTTAAACAAGCGAGCGAAGCGAGCAAAGGAAAGGGAGGATTCCGATTATCCCCCGCCCTAATGTGGGTGCTTTTTTGTTATGTACAGGCTGGTGCAGGATTTGAACTCGCAAGTCCGAACGGACGGAGGGGGCGAAGGCCGAGCGGAGCGAAGGGAGGCCGCTCGGAATCCGACCGCTAAACAAGCGATCATCCCCCACACGTGGGGGTTTTACTTGCCGTTGTTTATGGTATAATATGTGAACAGGATCTTGTGCATCATAAAAAGGACCGCAGGTGCTGCTACACCTACGGTCTGTACAATAGACGTTCCCCACAAGGGGGGCGGCTCATTGTTTACAGTGGAGTAGATCACCGGTTGCCAAACTCAAGGGTGATCTACTTTTTCTTTGGGAACGACAGCAATGCGACAATCAACAATCCGAAAGAGATCATCAGGCTGATTGCCTCGTACACTGTCATGTTCTCACCCCCTTCCCGCGTGGGATGAGAGGTGAGCCGACCACCCTTGAGGAGCCATATCTATTGTACAAGGTAAATTATACCATGGAATTGTGAGGTCCGATAGTTGAGCGATGTGAAGCCGCTTGGTAACCTCCCGTTTGCACCTGCACTCACTCCCTGAAATTGGTTGAAATATTTTGGGGAACATTGCGTCAAAGTTATTGAAGCAGCTTTTATGGGTGATGGGTTTCAGACAGTAACAGGGAGTGATCATTTTGACATATGCATACAGACGCGCGTTTGCGATCATCCTGGCGGTGCTTCTGGGCATCTTCGCGGGGTGTTCCGGCTCCAATGAGGTGCCGACCCCCGCGGCGGAGCAACCGTCCGATACGAACTCCCAGGCTGGTTCCACTCAGGGATCGGCGTCTTCCGCGACAGGGGAACCATCGCCGGGGGGAAGCGGGGAGAATTCCGCTCCATCCGCTACGACACCTGCCAAGCTGGGAAACGTGACAGCCGTGCGGTTGGCGGATTTCCGCTCGGGCTGGGTCGGCGGCAAAGGGTGGATCGCGCGGACCGACGACGCAGGAAAGAGCTGGCGCGTCCAGCATCAAGTAGAAGGTGCGGTGGAACAGGTATTTGCGCTGAACCACCAGCTGGCGTGGGCGACCGTGGCCCGGGATGGGGCGGCCGACGGTGAACGCCTCCTGTATCACACCAAGGACGGCGGCAAGCACTGGTCGCTTGTGGGCAAGGTGCCGCAGCCGGGATTTCTCCATTTTGTGTCCGGCCAGGAGGGCTTTGTCGCCCATTGGCGGACGACGGACGGGGGAAAAACGTGGAAGCCGCTCCCGGTTCCGAAGCAGCTGACAGGCGATGCCTATTTTCACGACAAAGCGAATGGGTGGGCGGTGACGCAGGAGAACGGCGTCTTTCAGGTGATGCGAACCGTCGACGGAGGCCAGTCGTGGAGCGCGGTGATGAAGCGCGAAACGGTTGCCCTGCTCAGCGGTGCGGTCATCCGTTCGGCCGGAAAAGATGACGCCTGGATTCAGTGCATCGGGGGATACGGCATGAACCAAACCTCCTATTCCCTGTTTCACACCACGGATGGCGGACGGCACTGGCAGACCGTAATCGCGAAGTCGACGGCAGGCGGTGGACCTGCTCCGGGATTCCCCGCCGATTATCCCGGCGGCCCGACGATTGACGGTTCCGCGCCAGGCCCCTTGTACGTGGTCAATCCCGACATCGCCTTCATGGGCGGACGTTGCATGGCGTGCGATCTGCCCAATACGATCGGGTGGACGAAGGACGGCGGCAAAACGGTGGAAAAGGGGACGGAATCGTTCCCTGGATTTGGGGATATGCTGTTGGCCTTTGAAGACGGGAACAAGGGGTGGTTGATCTGCTCGGATTCCAAGGAACCGACCGTCATGTACACGACGGTGGATGGCGGCAAGCATTGGGCGAAGGCGCACGTGTTTGACTAGCGTTCCGGGAAACGGGGGACTGGCGAAATTCGTTTGCCCCTATGATAGGGAAGCATGGTTCGGAACGATTGGTTCTGAAGCGGTCAACAAGTATTGGCGGAACAACCCTTCTTCCGGCTGATGGGGCCGGCTTTCTGTATTCGAGCTTGGCGAAGCGGCGTGCTGACATTCCCCGTGCGTAAAGACATAATGCAGAAACGGGTTAATGCACGGCGCACGGGTGAAAAAAATCGAAAAAGCACCAGAGGGCGACTGAGCAAAAAACTTGTTAACTCCCATGAAACGGAATTAATTTTATGTTTATGTACGAAAGGGTTTTACTTGTTGTTGTTTATGGAAAATAATCCTGTGTATTATATAAAGGACCGCAGGTGTTGCTACACCTGCAGTCTGTCCTCCACAAGCGAGAGGACAATTGTTAGCTGCGGAGTAGATCACCAGGCTGACAGGTGATCTACTTTTTCTTTTAATACGCAGCATTGCGACAATCTGAAAGAGATTATTAAGCTGATTGGCTCGTCACAAGTTCTCACCCGTGCAGGATGAGAGGTTGAGCTGACCACCCTTGAGGAACTGTATCCATTATACAAGGTGAATTTTGCCATCAACTTTCAAGGTCCGAAAGATGAGCAAAGCCGCTTAGAATCCTTCCGTAGACAAGACAACAAGGGATTCTCTAAAAATAAGGGAGCCATATCAAAAAACTCGGTAGTGAGTTGACGAGACCACATTCAAGGAAGAGAGAGGTTTTTTGAAAATGGCTCAATATCAGATTACTGTAGATGCACAACTTTTGTAGCAACTATTTCTCAAAAATCTTAGATTTGGGGGTGATCAAGCAACCAGAAATGGTAGAATAAGGTTTCTCAAGCTATTGAATGGTGGTCTTATGCTTTAATTTGCAGGAAGCTTGAAATCGTTTCGAAAGATCATATTTGGAATATCTGCATATTCAATGTTGCCTTGACGCTCACTAATTAATAAAGGTCTTGCCTCAATATTGATGATTTGGTTAGGCGGAAAATTTACTTTCCAATACACGGTCAATTGTAACTGTTCTTTTGGATTTAGCTTGACCCCATCTGTTGGCAGCGGCACTTCTTTATTATCGACTAAGATTTTTATGTCACTTCGGTCATATGTAATATAAGGATTATGTAATAATATGCCTTTAATAATAACAGGGTAATCATTGTCGTTTCTTGGGAAAATTGTCAATGGTGTTGATACTGGAAAGACTCCTATATTTTTTCCTAAAGGCATGACTCCGGAAAACACACCTTTATGTACATTTATATTAATATTCCCCAACTCCATAACCTTTCTACCATATTTCGTATGAAAAGCTATCTGGTTAAAAGTATGTGTACCAGTTCTTTGTGACAAAAGATGAACAAACAATGCTTTTTGTTTTAATGTCCCTTGAGGGGGATTTTCTTCAATGATAAACTTCTCAATCTTCACTAAATCGGTATGAGGTAGTAACTCTATTGACTCTATATCGCTTTGATTTAGTTCTAAATCAGGAGAGTGATTAAAGGCAAGATTTAAGATAAACAAATTTTGATAACTATTATCCCAGTATGATTCATAACTACCTTCATTCTTCACTACATAGAATTCTTGGGTCGATACTTCCTGAGTACATGAAGATAATAAACATGATACTGCCAACAATGTGACGAAAAAAAACTTTCTAGACATCATAAATTGTCTCCCTTCTTACACATATCGGCAACTTGCACGCCCCAACTCTATAATTATGCTTCAACTATTCACATCAGGCAGGGCATAGAAGATAGGGGCCTCACTTCGAGCCCCTCCTTCTTATAATTATTCGGTTATCCATCTTAGATGTGTTGGGTAATAGACCTCAACGTATTTTGAGCCAGTAAGGTATTTCCATGTGCCTTTTATGATTGCTAGGGAAGGTGACGCCTTTAAAGTAACCGTTGTGTATGGTTTAACTGGAACGGAGAACTGCGAAGATCTCTCAACAGTATTTGTTGCTTGGTATCCCATTGTTGCATTGAATGCATCCAAAAAATTTGCGTTCACACTAGTATTATACGTCGTTGATTTAGATGCCTTTGCGGTGAACGTGTAATTTACAGTTTGTGAGTAATTATTTGTGTACGATTCGACAGTAAAAGGAAGTCCGCATGCTTTTGACTCACCGCTATAAACCCACTTGTCTAAAAGTAGTGGAGTAATACTAGATGTATCACCAGAATACTCTACTTCGTAAGGAATTTTAAAATATTGAATTTTCGTACTAGAAGAACCTGGTGTTTTGTCATCAGCTCCGCAATAGTTGCCAGAAGGTTTTGTATACGCAAATGCAGTAGGAGTCAATGATGCCATGACAACCGATGCAAAGAGGAAAAGTCCAATGATTTTCTTCATGTACATCTCTCCTTTTTATACGATTTTAATAAGAAATTATTACAAAAATATTCCGACTATCACCTCCTATACCAAAAAATACATCTTTTTTTGAATTTTGTAAATAGTCATTTCTATATCTTATCTCTTAGCAAAAATGCCTGATCTCCTCTTATGGAAGTTTTTGTAGTTATGTATCCGATCCCCTCTAGTCTAATGCAAATTCTAGAATATCTATAAGTTTGCTGTAGTCGTAGCCATGAGGTCTATAGAAACTTAGGGGACAATAGCAATTTCTAAAATGACAATTGTCAACGCTGCGGAACATCGGAATCTGCAGACGGTCATCTTAGTAGACAAGGAAGACGACATCAAACCCGTCACTATATCGTTGAAAACGGGAGACAGTATGAGCAATGTACAGCTGCGCCGTCTGCTCGACGACATCAGCTGCAGCGAGTCCAAGGAGGACAAAGTCCGGCTCATCCGGTCTCATTTTTTCTCTTTGCACGATTATCTGGATCTGTTGGAGAGCGACTGCCTGTACGGGGAAGATTACGAAGCGCTGTACGCATCGTTTGGTGACACGGAACTGGCGATCTTGTGCAAGATCATGTTCTATGAAGAGTTGCGAGGCGGGGCTGCGGACCTTTACACCATTATCCAGGGGCGGGAAGGGGCGGAGCGCGATTGGCAGAATCATTTGATCGGCTTTATGAAACGTCTTGACGCTTCGCGTATCCGGGCGATTGATGAATGGATCGGCAGCATTACGTATGAAGAGATCAGCTTTTATTGACTGCACATCGCTCGGTGTGTTGAGGCGTGCGCGCCGAGCGATGCATGAATGATCCAAAGCTTATCCATCCGCCGGTTCATCGCTTCGATGGATGTTTTATCCCTTCAACCGCTCCGTTTGCCTGGCAAGAATGTGCGCGGATCGTTCGAGGTAGTCGAGGATCAGCCGCAGTTCGTCTGCGCTGTACCGGGAATACAGCTCGGCCATGGCCTTGCCGAGCGGCGCGAAGACGTCCTGAATCGGTTGAAGGTTGCTTGGGATTGGTTCGACATAGACGACGCGCAGATCGTTGGGATCTTTTGCCCGGCGGACAAATCCCGCTTTCTCCAGGCGGTTGATCACGCTGGTGATGGCGCCTGTCGTCAGTCCCGTGAGCTCGGCCAGCTGCCCGGCGGTCGCTCTTCCCATCTCCAGCACAATATTCAGGCACTTATGATCGGTGATGTTTAACCCCAGCGATTTGGCTACGGCCTGGTGGAAAAACACGGTCTGGGTGGACAGCTTCCGGGAAGCATCTTGCAAGGAAGCGTACAGTTCCGGTTGAACCGGTTCGCGGCGATTCATGGACAATCCCCCCATCACAATTTCATCTCCGACCAAAGTCGGGGAGCAAATCGGGCTGCAGCCGGTACAAGAAGCTTCTCATTCCCCGTAATATGGATATGGAAAGCGGAGCGCATTTTGCATATATTTTAATTATTAAGATATAGGAAATCGTCCGCTTATGCAAATGTGACACCTCCGGCCTTATATCTTAATTTTTAAGATAATAACCAATGTGTTCAAGGAGGAGAATGACACGATGCGAAACAAGCGAGCGCTGATTATCGGCTGCGGAATTGCTGGACCTGCGATTGCGATCTTTTTGCGGCGGGCCGGATACGAACCGCGCATTTATGAAGCACAGCCGGATCATGATGATTACGCCGGCCTGTTTCTGAATGTGGCGCGCAACGGCATGCGCATCCTGAGCGAACTGGGCGTAGACGACCGCATTCGCAGGGAAGGCATTGAAATGCGCGTCATGAGTTTTCACAGCAGCAGCGGCAAATGGCTGGGGACGATCGGCGACCGTTCCGGAGAAGTGCAAGGGTTCACGGTGAAACGGGGATTTTTGCACAAAGTGCTGCGCGAAGCAGCCTTGCAGGAAGGCATCCCGATTGAATTCGGCAAAAGGCTTGCAAATCTGCAGATGACGGATCGGCAGGTGACCGCCTTTTTTGAAGACGGGACCTCTGCGGAAGGCGATTTGCTGGTCGGCTGCGACGGCATTCATTCCCGCACGCGCAGGCTGATATTGCCCAACGCTCCGGAACCGGATTACACGGGCCTGATCAGCTTTGGCGGCTTTGCGCGCGGCGTCGATGTTCCGCGCGAGCCCGGCACCCAGCACATGGTATTCGGGAAAAAAGCGTTTTTCGGTTATCTGGTCAAGTCGGACGGAGAAATCTACTGGTTCGGTAATCTCGATTATCCGGGCAGGCCGACGAGAAAAGAATTGATGTCCATACCACAGGCGGAGTGGCGTCAAGTGATCAGCAACCTGTACCAAGGCGAACTTCAGCCCGTTCCGGACATTATTCGCAAGACGGAAAGCGACATCGGCGTCTATCCGATCTACGACCTGATCTCCGTCTCCGCCTGGTACAGCGGACCCGCGGTACTCATCGGCGACGCGATTCATGCGACTTCGCCCAACGCCGGGCAGGGGGCTTCGCTGGCGCTTGAGGATGCCTTGATGCTCGCCAAATGCGTCCGGGACATCGGCAATCTGGGAGAGGCGTTCCGGCACTTTGAGCTGTTGCGGCGGGAACGGGTGGAGAAGATCGTCAAGTATTCGAGAAGCATTGGCCAGCGCAAACATGCGACGAATCCGGTACAAGTGTTTTTCCGCGATTTGATGCTCCCTTTCTTTCTGAAGATGGCGAGCCGTCAATCTCTCGCGTGGATGTACGATTATCGCGTGAACTGGCATGACAAGGTAACGGTATAAAGGGGCTCCTGGAGGGAGACGTAAAGGAGGCAATTTCGTGCTCGAGGCACTGTATGGTCTGGAATTTATTCTGTTGTTGGCGCTTGTGATCGTCTGGGGGCTGACCGGACTTGCGGCGAATCGTCTGAAATACGTTTCGTTTCGGCAAACCGGTGTTTCCCGGTGGAGAAAAGCGGTGCGAGTCGGCGTTTGGGCGGGCTTCATCCTGCTTTTCCTCTGGGGTGTCGTCATGACGGTAGCCTATTTCACGCTAGGCTGGTATTTCGTCATGGATCGCGTTATCGTCATGCTGCCGCTCTTGGCTCTGCCGGCTATTTTCGTGGCCAGAAGCGCTCTGCCATTCTTGAAGCAGAACACGGTCATGACGCCGAAATCTTTGGTGTTCATCGCGGCATCCATTCACACGATGGCAGCCGGGGCCCTCTTGGTGCTGTCTCTGGTAATGTTCGATATTCCATCCATCCCGGATGTGAGAGAGTCCACGCTGTACCTGGCCGTGCTGGTGGGATGCGCCGCTCTGCTGTGGTTGTACCATCGGCGGCGCGTAGAGATCATCCGGTACCGCCCCCAGGGGATTCTGGCGCGGGTATTGAGAAAAACCGCGTTGGCATCAGCGGCGGTTGTCCTGTTGGTGGCGTGGTTTCAGTGGTCGCTTGCAAACAGCAAATTTCCTGAATCCATGGCGATGATTCACCCGGAAACGTTTGAATATGGCGGAGGTTCCGAAATTTCGAGCGTTGTATCGTCAGATCATCACGGTCACCATGCCGTCATGCCGGCAGGAGGCAGCGCAGCAGCGGTGAGCGTCGCCGATTTGACAGGCCCCCGCACCGGCCAACCCGACAAACGCTTTACGCTCGTCGCGCAGAAGAAGACGATCCGGCTCGCATCGGGACACACGGTCGAAGCGTGGACATTTAACGGCCAGGTTCCGGGCCCGCAGCTGGTGGTGCACGAAGGAGATCTGGTGGAAGTCACGCTGCGGAATCAAGATATTGAACAAGGGGTTACTTTGCATTGGCACGGCGTCGATGTTCCAAACGCGGAAGACGGGGTGGCGGGATTGACCCAAGATGCCGTCATGCCCGGCGAATCCCATACGTATCGCTTTGTCGTGGAAGAGACGGGCAGCCATTGGTATCATTCCCATCAAGTTTCTTCGGTCCAGGTTGCCAAAGGGCTGTTCGGGGCCTTCATTATCCTGCCCAAGCGCAGTGATGCGAGCAGTGCCGGGAATGGTCAGACGAGCGGCGAGGAAGCCGATGTCACGGTTTTCGCTCACGACTGGGAAACGCCGGATGGAGAGACAGCGGTTCTGCATCTGCCAGCCCCCGCTCAAAGCCAAATCATAAAGCCCGGTACGAAGGTGAGGCTTCGGCTCATGAACAGCGCCAGCAATACGAAAATATTCTCGCTTCATGGGACGCCTTTCCAAGTGTCCGCGATTGACGGTTGGGACATTCACAAGCCGGGGGTGGTGACCGACCGGCGGCTGAAAATCGGGGGAGGCGGCCGGTATGATGTGACATTTACGATGCCTGAACATCCGGTAACATTGGCGCTGGATGAGAGGGAATCCCAAGCCGTTGTTGTATTCAGTAAAGACGGGCAGGGGAAAGCCGACATCCGGGCAGGAGGTGCGATCCTGGACCCGCTGGAATACGGTGCTCCCGCTCCGGCACCAATTGATGACACTGCAAAGTTTGACCGGGAATTTCTCATGGTGTTGGACCAGATCTATTTGGGGAATTACAATGGCTCCTCGAATCACTTGTGGGCCATTAACGGGGAAGTGTTTCCGCATACGCCGACGTTCGTGGTGGAGGAAGGGGACCTCGTCAAGACGCGCATCGTCAACCGGTCGTTTTCGGAGCATCCGATGCATCTGCACGGACATCATGTTGTTGTCCTAAGCCGAAACGGCAAGCCGTACAAGGGCAGTCCGCTCGTGCTTGACACTGTCCTCGTGGAACCGGGCGAAACCTACGAAGTGGCATTCCGCGCCGACAATCCGGGCATCTGGATGGATCACTGCCACATACTGGAGCATGCGGCGTTGGGGATGTCGATGCATTTGACGTATCCCAACGTGACAACGCCTTATACGGTTGGCGAGGCGTCGGGGAATCACCCGGAATAAACGATACGGACTTATGGAAAGTAGGGTGAAGCGTATGGAGATTGTCGAACTGAGCATTTCGTTTGAATTTAATGGCACAACCAATGTGATCTATCCCAGTTTGATCGTATCGGAGAATGAACTGGCTTTGGTCGATACCGGGTATCCGGGGTTTCTCCCTCTCATCGAAAGCGAGATCGCAAGAAACGGCTATGACGCGAAGAATCTCACACATATCATCATTACGCATTACGATGATGACCATATCGGCTCACTGTATGATTTTAAAGCAAAATACCCGTGGATACGGATTATCGCAAGTGAACAGGAAGCCAGGTTCATCAGCGGTGAAAGCAAAGCAGAGCGATTGATTCAGGCTGAAAACCTGCTGCAGCATTTGCCTGTGGAACAACAGGCATTTGGCAAATGGTTCATCCAGCAGTTGAAGAGTTTGAAACATGTGCCCGTTGATCACGTGGTGCGCGATGGCGGCATGCTGTTTTCCAATCAATGTAAAATCATCGCTACTCCCGGACATACTTCCGGGCACATTTCCCTGTATGTTCCCGAACTGAACAGCGTGATTACCGGTGATGCTGCGGTGAATGACAACGGTCAACTCGTCGTCGCCAATCCGCATTATTGTTTGGATCTGGAAAAAGCGGAGCAATCGTTGCGAACCATTACAAGTCTGCACGCTGCGCATTATTACTGTTACCACGGCGGAAAATTAGGCTGAGCGCTCTTTTATCGTTATGAAGGAACAGCCCCCTCAAACAAGTCGTTTGGGGGGTCAGCGTGTAGACAAAGTTCGCGGCGCATGGGAGATCGGGCCCGCTCGCTCGCTTGACGCCCAGCACAGAAGCGAATGAAGTCCGCTCCAAAACGAGACGCGGGCAGGGGACAAACATCTGGGTATTTCGAGGAAGTGAGACTTGTGTCCCCTGTTGATTCCCGCGTCTTCGTTTTTCCGCTGAGCAGGTCGTCAAAGGAGCTCGCTTGGCCCATCCCTCCACGCGATGCACATTGTCTTCCGCTTCGGTTGATGAATGGGCAGGCCTTTCGGCCTGGAAATCATTTTTTGTGGACGCTAACTCAATGAACCGTTTGTCTTCGGTCCGCCCCTTCAAACAAGTCGTTTGGGGGGTCAGCGTGTAGACAAAGTTCGCGGCGCATGGGAGATCGGGCCAGCTCGCTCGCTTGACGCCCAGCACAGAAGCGAATGAAGTCCGCTCCAAAACGAGACGCGGGCAGGGGACAAACATCTGGGTATTTCGAGGAAGTGAGACTTGTGTCCCCTGTTGATTCCCGCGTCTTCGTTTTTCCGCTGAGCAGGTCGTCAAAGGAGCTCGCTTGGCCCATCCCTCCACGCGATGCACATTGTCTTCCGCTTCGGTTGATGAATGGGCAGGCCTTTCGGCCTGGAAATCATTTTTTGTGGACGCTAACTCAATGAACCGTTTGTCTTCGGTCCGCCCCCTCAAACAAGTCGTTTGGGGGGCAGCGTGTAGACAAAGTTCGCGGCGCATGGGAGATCGGGCCAGCTCGCTCGCTTGACGCCCAGCACAGAAGCGAATGAAGTCCGCTCCAAAACGAGACGCGGGCAGGGGACAAACATCTGGGTATTTCGAGGAAGTGAGACTTGTGTCCCCTGTTGATTCCCGCGTCTTCGTTTTTCCGCTGAGCAGGTCGTCAAAGGAGCTCGCTTGGCCCATCCCTCCATGCGATGCACATTGTCTTCCGCTTCGGTTGATGAATGGGCAGGCCTTTCGGCCTGGAAATCATTTTTTGTGGACGCTAACTCAATGAACCGTTTGTCTTCGGTCCGCCCCCTCAAACAAGTCGTTTGGGGGGGGTTTTATACGCCCATCACGCCAATAAAATGTTTTTATCGAACCTCAAATCCCCATTCCATCATCTCTTCATCCCTCCTACCAAGCTCCTCTCTACCGATCAATCCTATGTGAGAAAACTCCCAAGCCGCTGGAAATTTCGCTGCAAATCCATAGGTCTATCAACTTTCGCGGTATAGGAAATATTGACCAGTAACCTAATTCGTTATATCATGAATGTGACAAAAAGACACAATATATTACAGAAACCACTAAAATCCACTAAATTTCGACAAGGTTCGTCAATGGCAAACTTATCGAAAGATAAGGACGCAAAGCCTCGGGTCTAAGTTGTCAAAACTATGATGGCCGGGTTGCCGAAACCGATGCGCTCTATTTCACTCAGTCTCAGGAATGGCGGCTATTCGGGTAACCGAATAGTCTTTTTTGTGAACATTCCAGCAAGGGAAAATGGTTCCACGGCCACCGTTATCGTCTGCTTAGTGGCAGCCGGTTTTGCCAGTCCAACCTTTCGAATGAGCGAAAGGGGGTTACAGGTTTGTTCTAGGATGCCATTTCATATCACTTCAAACCAACAGACGATCGGAGGTAGAAACATGAACGCGACGAGCAAAAAATGGGACTTCCAATGGCGCGGGTTGCGGTTGCGCAGTTTAAAAGCCCGTGTCCTCTTCTTGTTTGTGATCATTCTCGTCCTGCAATTGGGACTGTCCTCATTTGCCATCAGTTATTCCAAACAAACCATTCAGCAGGAGGAGATCAACAAAACAAGCAGCCTCCTGCAGTCCAAGATTCAGCTGATCGGGGAAGAGTTCGAAAAAATCGGGGTGGTCAGCAAGCTGGCCAACTCTTCGTACGAGAAAAAGCTGGAGGAACTGCGCGGATATCCGGATGACCTGGTCAACCAGTTGTTTGAGAGCAAGTATCGGATGAGCAACGGGTTGTACGCGTTGGACGAATATGTCGCCAAAACAAAGGCGGACATCGGGAATGCGCGGATTGAAAAAGGACCGCTGACCGTTGAGCAAAAGCGGCAGATTTTGGCGTCCGAGAGCTTCGACGGTCTGTTTGCGACGATTAAAAAGACAATTCCCGAATCGCAGTGGTACTATTTTACGACCGTTCACAAGTTCCAAAAAATTTATCCGTTCGTGGATAACAAGGAAGGCGCCTATACGACCGACAAATCCATGGCCAATGAATTTTTCCAAATCGCCGTGCCCGAAAACAACCCCAGCCGGGAGATTAAATGGACGAAGCCGTACAAGGACGAATTGGGAACAGGCATGATGGTGACGGCTTCCATCCCGATTTATGCACAGGACAAGTTCCAGGGCGTCTTCTCCATCGACATTTCCTTGACGGGTGTGGCGGACATCGCCAACTCGCTCTCGCTGGCGGACGGCATGCACGCCATGGTTGTTGATTCCTATCAAAACATCTTGACGGGCGCAGTCAAACAGGTGGAGACAAACGAACAGAATACGCTGGAAACCGATATTGAAGATCCTGCCATGAAGGCGTGGATGGTGAAGGTATTAAACGAACAGAAAGACAGCGATCTGTACACCGATCAGGACGATCTCGTGTTTGCCAACAAGATCGAAGAGACAGGGTGGTATTTGTTCCTGTGGGTTCCTGTCAAAAACATTGAAAAATTGTCCGACCAGCAGGTGATGCTCATCAGCCTGATCATCTTCATGTTCATCGTGGGGATTGTGATTGTTTTCGCATACATCTCCAAACGTCTGAACGTGCTGTCGGACGTACGCGACCGTCTGGTTGCCATCGCCTCGGGCGGCGGAGATCTGACGGGGCGCATTCAGGTATCCGGGTCAGATGAAATTCGTCAATTGGCCGACGCATTTAATGAATACCTGAACCAATTGGAGAAGATGATCGCCGACATCAAACGTTCGGCCACGACCGTTGTTGACTACTCCATTCAATTGGAGGAAAACATCGCGTCCAGTACCGAGTACATCGAGGGCATCAACCGCAAAACCAACGACGTAAGCAATGAGTCCACCAACATCTCCGCGGTGGCGCAGGAATTGAGCGCGGCGGTGGAGGAGATTGCCGCGACCACTCGGGACAACCTGTCCACGTTGGGCCATCTGGTCAATGAAATTACACAGATCAAGAACTTGTCCGAAAACTCGGAGGGCGTTGCCAACAAGGCGCTGGCCGGCATGGACAATATCGAGGTCGAAGTGAAGAAGTCGGTTGACATTGCCAAGCAGCTGGAAGACAGCATGAAACGAATCAGCGACATCGTGACGACCATGACCAGCATCAGTACACAGACCAATCTGCTCGCGTTGAACGCTTCGATTGAGGCGGCGCGGGCGGGTGAAGCCGGCAAAGGTTTCTCGGTCGTAGCCGAAGAGGTTCGCAAGCTGGCGGAAGAATCCAAGAACAGTTCGGACAATATTCACGGCATTATTGGCGAACTGCAAAACTCGCTCAGTGAGACCATCCACACGCTCAGCAAGCAGAGCGAGATTATTCTGCGGGAAAAACAAAATGTCATGTCGCTGATCGAACACATGAAAGAGATCAAAACGTCGATTGAAAGTTCCACGGAGCAGATCAAGACGTTCGAGGCGAATGTGGACGCGCAGGCTGACGGAACGGACGCTTCGTCCCAAAATCTGGGGCAGGTAACCGAAAGCATCACGGAAATGACGGCGGCTCTGATGACGATCAGCAGCAACATTCAAAATCAGACGGAGATTCAATCTGATATGAGACAGATTGCCGGTCAGATGAAAGCGACCTCCGAACAGCTCAATGAGTTGGTCAAAAAGTTTGTGGTGCGCGGCGATGCGGGTAAGGAGGAACAATCTGCATGATGATGGTGTTGGATAAGCCGTACGTATCTCTGCTCTTGTCCCAGACTCTTGCCAATGTGGGCGTACCGGCGGTGAAGTGCGGGGATATCCGCATTCCGCTGGATAAAACGCTGGAGATTTGGCAGTTGGACGAGGTGGCGGATCGTGTGCGTGATCCCGACCTTGCGCTGTTGTGCAATTCCGAGTATGCGGTGGCGTCCGTGTATCCGCTTCTGAAGGGAACACCGCTCATGGAACAGGCGGAGCTGTTTAAAAACAAGATCAAGTTTCGCGAGACCTTGCGAAAGCTGTATCCCGACTTCTTTTTCCGCGAGTGTTCCTATGAGGAGATTTTCCGACTGCCGGTGGAGACACTTCCGTTTCCACTGGTGGTCAAGCCGACAAAAGGCTTTCGCAGCGTCGGCGTTTACCTGGTGGAAAAGCCGGACGAATGGCCGGCGATGTGCAAGCAGCTGCAGGCGGACATGAGAGCGGCTAAGGAGATTTATCCCGAGTCGGTCGTGAGCGCCAGCAGCTTTATCCTGGAGGAGTGGATTCAGGGAGAGGAATACGCGGTCGATGCGTTTTACGATGCAAACGGGGAACCTGTCGTCCTGAACGTGTTCAAGCGCATGTTTGCGCACGAAGCCGACACGTCCGACCGGATTTATTTCACCGGGAAAAGCGTGCTGCTGGAGGCCCTGGCCAAAATCGAGACATTTATGAAGCAGTTGGGCCATGAAATGCAGCTCCGCCGATTCCCGATGCACTTTGAAGTGCGGATTTCCAAATCGGGCCAGCTCATTCCAATCGAGGTGAATCCGCTCCGCTTCGCCGGCCTGTGCACGACCGATCTGGGGGCGCATGCGTACGGCGTCAACGTGTACGAGTACTTCTTCCAGCAGAAGAAGCCCAAGTGGGACGAGATCATTGCGTCCCTGGACGATTCCATTTTCAGTTTCCTGTGCGCGGAGCTGCCGTTGAGCATTGACGGAAAGTCTATTGAGTCCGTGCACGACCGGAAGTTTGAAAAGAACTTCAGCGACATTCTGGAATACAGGCTCATCCCGTATGAAGAATATCCCACATTCTCCGTCGTCTTTTACCGCAGCCCTTCTCTGAAAGAGAATGAGTACCTGCTGCATTTGGATTTGGAACAGTACCTGGTCATGAAATAGCTCTTGTCGTCAGATGCGGCTAGAAACAGACGGCGTCGGGGTCCAAGCGGAATGATGACGCCGTCGTGCTGGAAAAAGCGAGGGTCCATCAGCCTGTGCTGCGTGTGTCAGCAAGGTGATGGACCCTTGTTTGTTGTTTGTGTATGCACACAGCCGTTACGTTTTGGGGGAATGCAGCGGGAGTTTGACGGTGAAGCTGCTGCCGAGTCCGGGGCTGCTCGTCACGGTGATCGTGCCGTGATGGGCTTCCACAATCCATTTGGCGATGGCCAGCCCCAGTCCTGTGCCGCCCATTTGTTTCGAGCGGTTTTTGTCGACCCGGTAAAACCGGTCAAAAATGCGGTCCTGCTCCTCTGGCGGGATGCCGATGCCGGTGTCGCGGACGGTGAGGCACATGGACGGGGGATTCGCCGTGTTGTCAACGGAGAGAGTGACCGTAATGTCTCCGCCGCTGGGAGTGTACTTGATGGCGTTATCCAGCAGGATGTACAGCAGTTGTTTGATCCGTTCATGATCACCGTACACCATCACCGTCGCTGGCGCATCCAGTCTCAGGGAGATCTTTTTCGAGGCAGCCACCGTTTGGGTGGAGCGGATCATCTGTTGGACAGCAGGGACCACGTCAGCGTACTCGCACTGCAGATCGGGGGGGCCGGAGTCGGAACGGGCCAACGTCAGCAAGTCACTCACCAGTTTGGTCATCCGTCTGACTTCATCTTTCATGTTGTCCAGAACGGTTCGTCCAACAGCGGAAAGCTGCTCGCCCTCTTCCATTTCCAATACATCCAGCGAAGACTGCAAGATGCTGAGCGGAGTCCTCAGCTCGTGCGAAGCGTCGGCGACAAACTCCCGCTGACGCTGAAAGGAACGACGAATCGGGATCATCGCCCGCTTGGACATGAAATGGCTGAGGAGGAGCGCAATCCCCAAAAACAAAATGCCCAGGACCGTCAATACGGTGAGCAGCCGTTTGAGCAAATGGTTGATAAACGAAATGTCGATACCCGTGTAGAGGATTCCCTTCATCTGTACGCCCTGAAAAATGGGGCGGCCCGTCATCATCAGTTCCAGCCGTCCGTCCGTCGGCGGCATCGGCTTGCCTCGCCGGGGCGGAGGCGGAACCGTCACGGTGCCGTGCCGGACTTCGTTGGCGGCAGGAATCCATCCCCGGACAAGCTCCAGGATCTGTGACTTGGCCCGCGGGATGAATTCATCGCCAAACAAAAGCTGTCCGTTTGCGTCCACCACATAGTAAAAGAATTGATTCCGGCTTTCCCGCATCCGGTTGAGGTTGTCGTACTCTTCCTGACTCAGCACGTCGTCTCGCAGCGCCTCTTCGATCAGCTTGACTTCCTGTTCGGTGATCATCTGCAGCTGTCTCTTTTGTTCATACGCAATCCCGATGTCGACGAGGACGTAAACGATACCAATAAACAGAGTGAGAAAGACCATGAGCAAAATGCTGTATTGGACGGTCATCCGGTTTTGCGTATGTACAAACAGATCCTTTTTCCAAAAACGGCAGCGCGAGAACCAGTCAGTCATCAAGTTTGTATCCCACCCCGCGAATGGATTGAATCATCTCCGTCTCGCCGTTGAGCTTCTTCCTGAGCAACTTGATGGTGGCGTCTATCGTTTTCATGGACACGTCGGAATTCAAGCCCCAGATGCGCTCGAAAATCACCTCTCGCGACAATACCTGTCCCTTGTTGCGTATGAGCAGTTCCAGCAGCTGGTATTCCCGCGGCGTCAGGTGAATTTCCTTTTCGCCGTCATGGACTGTGCGGTTGGTCAGATTGACGGTGATCGAATGGATCTGCACGATCTGCTCCTGAATCGGGGCAAAATTGCGGCGGGCCAACGCGCGTAAGCGGGCGAGCAGTTCCTCGATTTCAAACGGTTTTACCAGGTAGTCGTCGGCTCCGGAGTCCAGCCCCTCGATGCGATCCTGGAGCGCGTCTCGCGCAGTCAGCATCAGAATGGCGCCGTTGTATCCCTGCTGGCGCAATCGGCTGGCTACGCGCACCCCATCTTCTCCGGGCAGCATCCAGTCCAGAATCAGGATGTCAAAGTGGGCCTGCAGGGCATAGGCGAGGGCATCGTCTCCCTGTGTCACCCATTCAACCTGATAGCCTCCTTTTTTCTTCAGCATGTACGCGATCAATTCACCCAGTCGAATGTCGTCTTCGGCCAGCAAAATATTCAAAAGAGACACTCCTTGCACAAAACATGAAAAGGTGTCTGGTCTCATTCCTCTCTCCATACTACACGCTTTCAATGAAAATTGGGTGAAAAAATGGTTTCGGCATCGATCAGGAAGGCGTTTTCCTTTTCACCGTTTTTTCACCGTTGCTCCCTATAATGAGCGGGTAAGACTTGTCAGATACGTCTAGGGGGAATGCTGCGTGAGTGAGTATGCCAAGAGAAATCTGGCACTGTTCTTGCCCGGCAAAAACAGGCGACGGGTCGTGACGATCGGCTTGGTCGCTGTCCTGTTGGGCGGGGCGGGAACCTTTGCCTACCAGAAATGGGCGTCTTCGCAAAGCCCCGCCTCCGTGATGCGCGTGGAGACCGTCAAGCGGGGAAATGTAACGGAAACGGTCTTTGCATCGGGAACCGTGCAGGCCTCCAAGCGTGTTTCGCTGTCTGCTTCCAGCGGCAATGCAGTCATCAAATCGATCCGTGTGAACGTCGGCGACCGTGTCAAGGCCGGGCAAGTGCTGGCCGAGCTGGACGATTCGGAAGCCCGATTGCAGGTAAAGAATGCGGAAGCCAATCTCCTGTCCGCCAAGGCCCATTTGGCTGAAGCGACAAAGCCCAAGACCGCGGCGGAAATCAACGCGCTGCAGGCGAAGGTGAACCAGGCGAAGGCCGCACTGGACGCGGCCCAAAGCGGTTACGACGCAAAAAAGGCCGATTACGACGTGGAAAAGGCCAAAGCCAATCTGGAGAACGCGCAACGGACCTACAACACGCAAAGCGCGCTGTACACTCAGGGCATCATTTCCAAAAGCGAGTATGAGCAAGCAAAGAGCAGTCTGGATCAGGCGCAGCTGGAGTACAACAGCGCCGTGCTGGCCCGCAGCCAGACACAAGCGAAAGCCAAGAGCGAACTGGAACAGGCGCGGGCGACGTATGAAACGGCGGTGGCCGACCTGCAGGAAGCCAAAGCGGGGCCGGACTCCTCGGCTGTGCAGTCTGCACAAGCCGCAGTAGCACAGGCGGAGGCGCAGTGGCAGCAGCAGGTAAAAAACCTGCAGGACACAACCATCAAAGCGCCCATGGACGGGGTGATTGTGCAGATAAACGGAAATGTGGGGGAAAGCCCGTCCAATCCGTTCATCATCATGGATAATTCGGACGCCGGCAATCTGGAGGTGCTGGCGCACGTCAGCGAAAGCGACATCGGCAAAGTGAAGGCGGGGCTGTCGGCCAGCTTTACCACCTCATCGTATGCCGATCAACCCTTTGCCGGAAAGGTGAAGCTGGTATATCCGGAAGCGACGACCGATTCGGGGGTCACCACGTATCAGGTGCTCCTGTCCGTCGACAACAAGGACGGCCTACTGAAAACCGGCATGACCGTCAACGCGAGCATCGAAGTGGGAACGCACGAAAATGTGCTGTACGTCCCTGCAGCTGCCCTGAAAACCCAGAACGGGAAAGATGGTGTGTACCTCGCATCGGCCAAGGGTGAGGCCGGCGCTGCACAAACAGGAGGCGCAGCAGCAGGCCGGAACGCTGCCCGCTTCCGCTTCCAGCCGGTCACGATCGGTTACTTCAGCTCTGACCGGGTGGAAATCACGTCCGGTCTGCAGGAAGGGGATCAAGTGGTCCTGACCTTTGAGAACACTGCCGCCTCCGGCTCCAGCAGCAGGTCAAACGGCATGGGAGGCTTCCCGGGCTTTGGCGGGATGGGAGGCCCTGGCGGAGGACCCGGCGGAGGATTCGGCGGCGGCATGAGAGGGAATCGTTGAGATGAAACCGGTCATTCAGATGGAAGAGGTAAAGAAGACGTACGTTATCGGTGATCAGGAAATTCAAGCGCTGCGCGGGGTAAACCTGGTGATCGAGGAGGGGGATTTTGCGGCGATCATGGGTCCCTCCGGTTCCGGCAAATCGACGATGATGAATCTGATCGGCTGTCTGGACAAACCTACGTCGGGCGAACTGTACCTGGATGGTCACCCCGTGTCGCAGGCGGATGACGACGAGCTGGCCATCATTCGCAATCAAAAGATCGGCTTTGTGTTTCAACAATTTCATCTGCTCCCCCGTACCAGCGCGGTGGAAAATGTGGAACTGCCCTTGCTGTATGCGGGCGTTCCCGCGAAGGAACGGCGCGAACGAGCCGTGCAGGCGCTGGAAAGCGTGGGATTGGGCAACCGGCTGTACAACAAGCCGAACGAACTGTCAGGCGGGCAGCAGCAGCGGGTGTCGATTGCCCGGGCGCTGGTCAACAATCCCGTGCTGCTTTTGGCTGATGAACCGACAGGCGCGCTGGATACGAAAACGAGCATTGAGATCATGAGCATTTTTCAGCAGCTGCACGAGCAAGGCAAGACCATCGTGCTGGTTACACACGAACCCGACATTGCCGAACATGCCAAGCGGATCATTCGCTTTCGTGACGGACAGATCATCGCAAACGAAGCGGTTGCCCGGCAGAGACGGGCCAACCTTGAGGATGTGAAGGTATGAATTTCGCGGAAAGCCTGCGCGTCTCTTTGCGCAGTATCAAAACAAACCGATTGCGCTCGATGCTGACCATGCTCGGCATCGTGATCGGGGTTGCCGCCGTCATCGCGATGGTGGCCATCGGGGAAGGTGCTTCCGCCGACGTGGCGTCGCAAATCAACGCCTTGGGGAGCAATCTGCTCATCGTGACGCCCGGCCAGACTGCCCGGGGGCAAATCAACCTGGGTGCCGGTTCGTTAAACAGCCTGACGCTGGCAGACAGTGAAGCGCTCACGAAAAACAGTTCCATCGCAGCAGCTTCGCCCAGTGTGACGGGGCGGGCTCAGGTCGTCTGGCGAAACAAAAACTACGCCACCTCGCTCGAAGGCACCAATGAATCATATCCCCAGGTGCGGAACGTACAGGTGCAGCAGGGCCGGTTCTTTAACCGACTGGAAGTGCAGAGACAATCAAATGTAGCAGTAGTGGGTCCGGACGTGATCGCCAATTTGTTCGGCGACAGCAATGCCAGCCCGATCGGACAGACCATCCAGATCAACCGGATTCCGTTTGAAATCATCGGCATTTTGAAAAGTCAGGGCAGTACGGGAATGACCAACAATGACGACAAAGTGATCGTCCCGATTACAACAGCCATGAACCGGCTGACCGGAGGCAGGTTTGTGGGCAGCATTTACGTGTCGGCCGTCTCTGCGGAGGCGCTGCCTCAGGCGCAGTTTGACATTCAGCTGACGCTGAGAGCCCAGCACAACCTGCGGCCAAGCCAGGAAAACGACTTTCAAATCCGGTCGCAATCGGAAATTCTTAGTACAGCTGAAGAGGTGACCAGTGTAATGACCGCCCTGTTGTCCGGCATTGCCGCCATTTCGCTGGTGGTCGGGGGAATCGGGATCATGAACATCATGCTGGTTTCGGTGACGGAGCGCACGCGTGAGATCGGCATCCGCAAAGCGCTCGGAGTAAAACGCTGGGACATTCAACGGCAGTTTTTGATCGAATCCGTGACCATCAGTTTGCTGGGGGGAATCATCGGCATTCTTTTGGGTGTCGGCGCTGCTATCGGCTTGCGGCAGTTTGCCGGCATTGCCACATCAGTCAGTGTGACGCCGATGCTGTACGCGTTCCTCTCTTCCGTGCTTGTCGGCGTGATCTTCGGGGTCTACCCGGCCCGCAAAGCCGCGCGGTTGAAACCGATTGACGCATTGCGTTACGAGTAGCGCGCAGCGGGTATCATCACCCATCGAACAACCGAAAGCCACTCCTATGTATTGGAGTGGCTCAGACTGAAGACAAACCGATTGTACCGCAGGAGAAGCACGTTTCCAGGCAGAGCGACTTGTGAGCCCTACCGAGCGGAGTGGCGATTTGCGGGAGAAAGGAGCGCCACCTCTGAATGGGCTGCGTAGCCATGCGGCTTTGGCGATCCCCCGCAAATCGATGCGGAGCGTACAGTTTGTGCTTCCCTGCTGGGCGAGCACGGAGCGGATGACGGAAACGTGTTCTCCTTGCAATAGTCACCTTGTCTACACACTGAAGCCACTCCTGTGTATTGGAGTGGCTTTCGTGTTAGATAAACGCCCAATTCGATATGGGCAGGCAACCAATCTGGGAAATCGGAATATTGTGCACTGTAGCAGCAATCAGAAAGATGGTGAAAGGGGAAAGGTTTCATTGAGCAGCACACCCGTTGAAAGCCAACATGGCTATATACCTTACGACGCAGCCGTGTACGATCCGCAGTGGTATTATTGGCCGCACCCGTATCAGGTCATGTATTCGCCCTATCTGTCTTACGTGCCGGTTGTCTACCAGGCGCCGTTCTATGACGAATATCTGGACTACGTTGATTATGTTGACCCGTACGCAGGCTACTACGACGTGTACGACGCGTACGGTGACAGCTTTTGACGATGGCCGTTCCTAAATTTCCAGGTCAATTCTTGAATGGAGGTATCACAATTGGACGATTTCAAAAAGGAAATGAGAAACTTGGAAGCGGATGAATTTCATGCGAGCGAAATGGTTCCCTATGAAAATCCGGAATACGAATACGCTCAATTCAACTGCGGGCGATGTGGGGGACGCTGCCGCAACTGTTTTGCCCCGCGCTGCCGCAACTGCTTCTTCCCACGCTGCGCCAATTGCTTTTTCCCGCGCTGCTTCAACTGCTTTGTCCCACGCTGCCACAACTGCTTCTTCCCGCGGTGCGGACGGTGCTGGGGATAGCCCGAATATCGTTTTTATTATTATTGGAAAAAGAGCCGAATCCCTTCACTTGCAAGGGGTTCGGCTTCTTTTTCGGTTGGAAGCGACGGGTTCGGTTGGAAGTGACGGGCCTGTCAGGATTCGTGTCAAGGAAGCGGGCTGTCTAAAGAAGCCCTCCCCACAAAGTAGGCAAGAAGGACAAATAGCGGTACATATGATGAACACGAAATGTCATTGTGGGATGGATGCGCATAGTCAGCACGGCGAACGGGAGGGACCATGGGGATGACAGGTTTGAAGCCTTCGATGCGTCTGAAAGTGAAGGGAGATACGTTTTTTCTTCCCGATCCATCCGGCGGAGTACATGTTCGGAACAACGTCGGCTCGCTTTACATGGAAGGCAGGACGATCCTGCAGTGGATGGAAAAACTGATGCCGGTGTTGAATGGCGAGCATACGCTGGAGGAGTTGACGGACGGACTGCCGGCCCCGCACCGGAACCGGGTGTATGAGATTGCAGAGGTGCTGTACAAAAACGGTTTTGTCCGTGATGTAAGCCGGGATCGGCCGCATCAACTGCCGGAAGGGATACGCAAACGATATGCGGAGCAAATCGAATTTTTGGACAGTTTCGCGGACTCGGGTGCCTACCGCTTTCAGACGTATCGTCAGACCAGGGTGGCTGCGGCGGGCGCCGGCACGTTTTTGCTCTCGCTGGCAGCGGCATTGTTGGAGTCGGGACTGCCCAGGCTGCACGTACTGATCACGGATGAGGCGGTCACCAATCGGCAGCGGTTGGCGGAACTGGCGGAACATGCACGAAAAGAAGACCCTGAGGTATCACTGGAGGCCATTTCGCTGCAAAAAGGGGGAGTCTTCTCCTGGCGGGAGTTTGTCCAGCCGTTTGATGCGATCCTGTACGTGTCAGAAAAGGGGGATGTCGAGGAACTGTGTCTTCTTCAAGACATTTGCAAGCAGGAAAAAAAGGTGTTCCTCCCGGCCTTGTGCATCCATGAGACAGGGATGGCCGGTCCGCTGGTGCATCCGGACAGCGCGGGATGTTGGGAGTCGGCGTGGCGTCGCCTGCACCTGTCGGCAGTGCGCAAAGACCCGAAGCAGCACGCCTTTTCCTCCACCGCGGCAGCCATGCTGGCGAATGTCATGGTGTTCGAATGGTTCAAAACGGCGGCAGGCGTATTCCGGACAGAGCCGCAATTCTTTCTGTTGGACCTGGAGACGTTGGAAGGAAGCTGGCATTCGTTCCTGCCCCATCCGTTGGTGACGGGCTGTAAACCAATCGAGTGGATCAACGTTTCCGATCTGCCGCTTGAACGGGATGCCGGCAGGCGGGATACGGACGGATTGACTCCGGTTTTCAGCCGGCTCACATCGCCGGTAACCGGCATTTTGCACGTGTGGGAACCATTGGATACCCGGCAGATTCCATTGGCACAGTGCGTGGTTCAGGCTGTCGATCCGCTGGCGGAGGGGCCGGATCGCCTGCAGCCGGCAGTGGTTTGTACAGGGTTGACGCATGATGAGGCGCGGCGGGAAGCGGGGCTTGCGGGGATCGAAGCGTACGTGACGAAATTGGCTGATCGGCTGTTGTCGGCGCTCTCCGCCGAGCAGGAGGCCGACAAGATCACGCTCCAACCGGATGAATGTATCGGCATTGGGGCAGGTGAAACAGCAGCAGAAGGCGTAAGCCGGGGACTGCGGAAGTGTTTGACCGAGGCCTTGAGGAGACGATACGCAAGCGAGCAGCCGCGCATCTCTTTGCTGCAGGTGGAAACGGTCGCAGACGAGCCCTGCCGCTATTACTTGCAGGCGTTGACCACAATGCAGGAGGCGCCGCTGATCGGCTTGGGAGAGGACGTCTGCGGGTTCCCCGTGGTGTGGGTCGGCTTGAATGGCCGGTGGTATGGCAGCGTGGGGTTCCACGTGGCGTCAGCTCTGCGGCAGTCGCTGCAGCAGGCGCTGCAAAAGGCGCAGAACCAGGCGGCGCACTCCGGGATGCAGGCGGTGGAGGTTCCCGACGTGCTGCTGGCAGACAAGACGCCGCAAAGCCTGAGCATCCCGGCGTGTGAAGCGGACGATCATGTCATGGTTGTGCAGTCCGCTTTGCAGGTGCTGCGACGAAATAACAAGCGGCTGCTGGTCTGTGATCTGGCGCTGGAGCCGTTTTTGCGCGAAGGATTGGCAGGGGTGTTTGGCGTGCTGGTGCGAGAGGAGGAGTCCCGGTGAGTGCTGGTGTGGTTGTTGTTGGAGAAGGGCTGTTGGCCGCCTTCGTGAGCAGGGCATTGTCCTCTCAATACCGGATTGTTCGTCATGCCGACGTAAAAACCAGCCTGCCGGAATCGGCGGACCTCGTGCTGGTTTTGCACGATACCTGGGAGCCTGCTGTCCATAAGCAGGCTGAGGTGCTGTTTCAACCGGCCGGCATTCCCTGGCTGCGGGGATTTGCCGCATGCGGCGAAGCTGTAATTGGACCGCTGGTGCGCCCGGGGAAGCCGGGTTGCTCCCAGTGTGCGGACCTGCGGCGGATCGTGGCGAGAATAGACCGCAGCCAGATGTGGGAATGGAAACGGGCGCTGGCGGAGCAGGGAGGGATGCCGCGGGACCCGTGGGCGTCGCGGACCGGGATGCTGCAGACAGCTCACCTGCTCATCGCCGAAGCCGAACGGGTGCTGCAGGGCGGGCAGGCCCACCTGGAAGAACACGTCTGTCTGGTCAACCTGAAAACGCTGGAGAGCTCGCGTCACTTTTTTCTGCCCGACCCGCTGTGCCCGGTTTGCGGTGAACTGCCCGACGATTCACCGATGGCGGCGCAGATTTCGCTCGCACCCCGCCCCAAGCTGAGTGCCGACAGGTACCGCTGCCGTTCGCTGGATGAGCTGAAAGACGTTCTGAGCAGGGACTACCTGGATTCCCGGACGGGATTGCTCAACGGAAAACGGAACAACTACGAGGCGCCGTTTGCCGTTGTCAGCGTCAATCTGCCGCTGTTTGTGGGGGACGAATCGACGGCGGGGCGGACGCATTCCTTCGCGGAAAGCGAGTTGTTGGCGATTTTGGAGGGATTGGAGCGGTACTGCGGTTTGGAACCGCGCGGCAAACGGACGGTCGTGTACGACAGCTACCGCAACCTTGCCGATCAAGCGCTCAACCCGCTCACGGTAGGGGTGCACGCCAAGGATCAATACGCACGTCCTGATTTTCCGTACCGGCCGTTTGATCCTGACCGCCCGATCAAATGGGTGTGGGGCTACTCCTGCATGCAGGAGCGTCCGATTCTGGTTCCGGAGCTGTTGGCCTATTACAGCCTGAATTACGGGGACGGCTTCGTCTATGAGACGTCCAACGGATGCGCCTTGGGGGGAAGTCTGGAGGAAGCAATCTTCTACGGCATTTTGGAAGTGGTGGAGCGCGATTCGTTCCTGATGACCTGGTACGCCCAGCTGCCGCTTCCGCGCCTTGACCCCGATTCCCTCGACGATACAGAACTGCAATTGATGATCGAGCGTGCGAAGACGGTGGGAGGCTACGACCTGCATTTTTACAACGCGACGATGGAGAACGGCATACCAAGCGTGTGGGTGCTGGCCAAAAACAGAAAACAAACAGGAGTGAATCTCATCTGTGCGGCCGGAGCTCATCCGGACCCGGTCCGGGCGGTGAAAGGGGCGGTCCACGAACTGGCTGACATGATGGGTACAATTGACGGCAAATTTGCGGCGTTTCGGGAGAAGTATGAGCGAATGATGGACGATCCGTTTCTGGTGCAGGAGATGGAAGACCACTCCATGCTGTACGGGTTGCCGCAAGCGGAGAAGCGCCTGGCTTTTCTGCTGAATGAAGACCGCCCGCTGCACACGTTTGACGAATCATTTCCGCAGCAGAAGAAGTCGGCCGACCTGACCGATGACTTGAAGGATATGCTCCAGGCATTTCGGCGCGTAAACCTCGATGTCATCGTGGTGGACCAGACCACACCGGAGATGCGGCGAAACAGCCTGTACTGCGTAAAAGTGCTGATTCCGGGGATGCTGCCGATGACGTTCGGGTATCACCTGACCCGCCTGGAAGGGTTGGACCGGGTGCTGCGTGTCCCCATGGAGCTGGGATATGTCAGGCAGCCGTTGACACCGGATCAGCTCAATCCCCATCCGCATCCGTTTCCATAATCCCGGACGGGAGGAAGTCTTATGCGTCTGGATTCATTTTTGCACCACCTGCACGGTAACATTGACAGGCTTGAGCCGCCGGACTGGGAGGTGGATTGGAGCGACGCGCCCCTCGGGTATAAACTTTACCGCGGCCTGCCTGTCGTCCCGCTTTCGGCGGAAGTGCCGCTGACGCTGATAGGACGGGAGGTGACCGGAACGCCTGCGCTGTCCGACATCGGCCATTTTCTCTGGTATGTGTACGGGCTGACCAAGGTCAGCCAATGGGACTATCCCGGGGATGGAATGGGATGCGAAGGCGGCGTGATGCATGCGTTCCGGCGCTTTGTTCCTTCCGGCGGGGCACTGTATCCCAACGAATTGTACCTGTATTTGCGAATCATGGAACTGCCGACAGGGGTCTACCATTACGATGCTGCACATCACCGCCTGGTGCTGCTGCGGGAAGGCAATTTTGACTCCTATGTCGCCAGGGCTCTCGGCAATCGCTGTGACGTGTCGGCGTGCTTCGGCACGGTGTTTGTCTCGACGGTGTTTTGGAAAAATTTTTTTAAATACCATAACTTTTCCTACCGGCTGCAGGGGTTGGATGCCGGAGTGCTGATCGGGCAGATGCTGGAGGTGGCGAAACGATTTGGCTTTTCGGCCGGAGTGTACTTCCAGTTTCTTGACAGGGCCATTAACCATTTGCTCGGACTGTCCGAACAGGACGAGAGCGTATATGCGGTCATTCCGCTGTCAGTGGAACCGGGGATGACCTGGTTTTCTGACAGGGGGAGTGATGAGGTGATCACGGCCAGTGAATTGTGCCGGGAGTTGATGCCTGTTGCGCATGAGCACTACGTCCGATCGCAGCGGGTCCGCCCGTATCCGATGCTGGTCAGGATGAACGAAGCCTCCCTGCTGGAATCGACACGGGCGTTTGTGCAGATAGAGGGTGAGAGGCAGGAGTCCGTAAAGGGGCGGGCGGTGTTCCTGCCCGAGGCAGAGCGGTTGGTCTATGACCTGGCAGCAGCGTGCAGAGGGCGGCATTCGCCGGGGATCGACTTCGTGCTGGGCCGGGTAAGCCAGGAGCAGCTGGCCGCAATGCTGCGGGAGGCAATTGCTTCCTTCGCCTACCGAAATGATTTGGACGGCAGCAGCGCGAATCCTCACCCTCGCATCTCGCTCTATCTCTGTCTGCATCGTGTGGAAGGAATCCCGGACGGTGCCTACCGCTATGACAGCGGTGCGCATGCCTTGCAGCTGGAACGTCCCGGCGATCATCGGCTGTCGCTCCAACAGGCCATGACGCTGGACAACGTCAATCTGCTGCAAACCCCGCTATGCCTGCATCTGGCGGGGGAGCGGGATCACCTCAAAACGGCACTGGGCTACAGGGGATACCGCATTCAACAGATGGAAGCGGGCATGCTCGTGCAGCATGTGCTGTTGGCGGCAACAGCCCTCGGAATGGCGGGGCATCCGCTGCTTGGATACGATGCGGATG
Source organism: Brevibacillus sedimenti (assembly GCF_020923495.1). Taxonomy (GTDB): domain Bacteria; phylum Bacillota; class Bacilli; order Brevibacillales; family Brevibacillaceae; genus Brevibacillus; species Brevibacillus aydinogluensis. The sequence goes on along the minus strand of NZ_CP064048.1, from coordinate 639,699 downwards.
TGTGCGACGGGATTTATGGCATCGCCTCACGCGGCCAAACCTGCCTGATCCAGCTCCCGGTAGGTCCCTGCCGCCCTGCCGCCCGTCTGGAGGGGAGCTTGCACAGCTAGCCGCACCGATGACGGCATTCCGCGAAAAAAGACACCTGTGACCGGGTGTTTCAGACTGAAGACAAACGGTTCATTGAATAAGCGTCCATAAGAAAATGATTTCCAGGCCGGAAGGCCTGCATATTGATCAACCGAAGGTGGAGATAAAGTTCGGGCATGGAGTGATGGGCCAAGCGAGCTCCTTTGACGACCGACTCAGCATAAAAACGAAGACGCGGGGATCAACAGGGGACACAAGTCTCACTTCATCGAAACACCCAGATGTTTGTCCCCTGCCCGCGTCTCGTTTTGGAGCGGACTTCATCCGCTTCTGTGCTGGGCGTCAAGCGAGCGAGCGGGCCCGATCTCCCATGCGCCGCGACCTTTGTCTACACGCTGAGACACCTGTGACCGGGTGTCTTTTTTCATGGGAAAACGTGATATGAAATATTGGGACATACAACTCATTGATACGGCGCTTTTTTCCAAAAACGCTGTTGACAGATACCCGGAACGTGTTAGAATAGTACCTGTCATGAGAATGATAATTAATATCATTATTGGTGCCAGTGGCTTTTATCCGCGAGAAAACATCCCGAGTCGATCAGGGAAGAGTAAGGAAGCGACATGAAAAAGAGATATCTGTTTACTGCGCTTATCGCACTATCGGTTACATCCATTTTCATCGGCGTCAAGGACATCTCCCCGCTGGATCTGTTCGGCCTTCGTGAAGACCAGGCGCAGATCTTGTTGGTCAGCAGACTGCCTCGACTGATCAGCATTATCATGGCGGGCGCGAGTATGAGCATCTGCGGATTGATCATGCAGCAGCTCAGCCGCAACAAGTTTGTCTCCCCGACGACGGCGGGAACGCTGGACTCGGCCAGGCTGGGTGTGTTGGTATCCTTGCTGCTCTTTACGAGCGCAAGTCCTCTGCAAAAGATGATTGTTGCGTTTGCATTTGCGCTAATCGGAACATTCGTGTTTATGAAAATTCTTGATCGAATCAAGATGAAAGACTCCATTTTTATCCCGCTTGTGGGGCTGATGTTTGGCAACATCATTACGTCCATTTCTACCTTTTTTGCGTACAAATACGACCTGATTCAAAACATATCGTCTTGGCTCCAAGGGGATTTCTCAATGATTATGAAAGGCAGATATGAACTGCTGTACATAAGCATTCCGCTGCTCATCCTCGCGTACCTGTACGCCAACAAGTTTACCGTGGCAGGGATGGGAGAGGAATTTTCCAAAAACCTGGGGCTGAACTACAAGCAAGTGGTGAATGTCGGGTTAATCATCGTCGCTCTGGTGACGTCGTCCGTGGTATTGACGGTGGGAACGATTCCGTTCCTGGGGTTGATTATCCCAAACATCGTCAGCCTCTACTTGGGCGATCATCTGAAGAAAAGCCTTGCTCACACGGCTTTGCTGGGTGCAGTCTTCGTCCTGTTTTGCGACATACTCGGCCGGATCATTATTTATCCGTACGAGATTTCCATCAGTCTTACCGTTGGGGTCATCGGAAGCGGCATTTTTGCGTACTTGTTGATGAGGAGACAGGCACATGGGGGATAAAGCAAAAGTCGGCGCTCTGGCCGCGGTTTGTGTGATACTGGTCGGCGTATTTCTCTTTATTAAACTCGGCGGCAATTGGGACTACGTCCTGCCGAAACGGCTGGGAAAGGTTCTGGCGATTCTTTTGACGGGCGGCGCCATAGCCCTGGCGACGACCGTGTTTCAGACCGTTACGAACAACCGAATCCTGACCCCCAGCATTTTGGGTTTGGATTCGCTGTACATGCTCATCCAGACGGTCATCATTTTTCTGTTTGGCTCGAAGACCCTGACGATGATGAATCACAATGTAAACTTTCTCCTTTCCGTAGGGGTCATGATTCTGTTCTCGGGCGTGCTGTACCACGTGCTGTTTAAGCGGGAGAATCAACACATCTACTACTTGCTGTTGATCGGGTTGATCTTCGGCACCATGTTCCAGAGCATGACCACGTTCATGCAGGTGCTCATTGATCCCAATGAGTTTCTCGTCGTCCAGGACAGGATGTTCGCCAGCTTTGCCAACGTCAATACGAAGATCCTCGTCCTCGCCTGTATCGCTGTCGTGCTCGTGCTGTTCTATTTTGCGCGGTTTGTCAAATACCTGGATGTCCTGTCCCTGGGAAGAGAGCAGGCGATTAACCTGGGCGTCGAGTACGATTACGTGGTCAAACGGCTGCTCATCGTCGTCGCGGTGCTGATCTCCGTCTCCACCGCACTGGTGGGACCGATCACGTTCCTGGGGCTGCTCGTGGTCAACGTGACCTATGAGTTCTTGAAGACCTATCGTCACAAATACCTGCTGGTGGGTTCGGCACTTATCAGCATCATCGCCTTGGTCGGTGGACAATTGGTTGTGGAGCGGGTCTTTTCTTTTTCCACGCCATTGAGTGTGATTATCAATTTCGTTGGCGGCGTCTATTTTCTATATCTGCTGGTAAGGGAGAATAAGGCATGGTAGATGTGAGAAACGTCTCGAAACGGTACGGTTCGAAAAACGTGGTGGAAAATGTATCGGTCACCATCGAAAAAGGGAAGATCACGTCGTTTATCGGCCCGAACGGGGCAGGCAAGAGCACGCTGCTGTCCATGATCAGCCGGCTGATTTCCAAGGATCAGGGAGAGATATACATCGACGGCCAGGAAATTGGTCAGTGGAAAAGCGGCGAACTGGCCAAGAAAATCTCAATCCTCAAGCAGTCCAATCACATCAGTCTGCGGTTGACGATACGGGAACTGGTCTCCTTTGGACGCTTTCCCTATTCGCAGGGCAGACTTTCCGAGGAGGATTGGCGCTATGTTGATGAAGCCATCCGCTATATGGAACTGGAGGAGATCCAGCACAAATACCTGGACCAATTGAGCAGCGGGCAGCGGCAGCGGGCCTATATCGCCATGGTCATCGCCCAGAACACGGAATACATTCTCCTCGACGAGCCGCTCAACAATCTGGATATGAAGCATTCCGTCCAGATCATGAAGACCCTGAGGAAAATGGTGGACGAACTGGGCAAGACCATCGTGATCGTCATTCATGACATCAACTTTGCTTCGTGCTATTCCGACTATATCGTCGCGCTCAAGGACGGCAAAGTCATCAAGGAAGGCAGCACGAACCAGATTATTCAGCCTGACGTCTTGCGCAGCATCTATGACATGGATATTCAGATCAAGGAGATCGATCAAAACAAGATCTGTGTCTATTACGCATGAGTTACATCCCTAACGGTTTCAATTATTTGATGGTTTGACCGACGCGGGCAAAGGGTCCCCGCCTGCACATCTCCGGTGATACACATCCGCAGGGCCTGCGCCCGTGAAGTCCAGCCATCAAATTATTGAATATACACAAACAATCATAGAGGTGAGCAGAGTGACCAAGAAACTGTCTGTAATTCTCATGTCGTTACTGGCAGCCGTCCTTGTGGCTGCATGCGGATCGAACAACTCCGGTCAGCCAGCGGGGGCAGGATCGGGCGCGGCACAAAGCGCAGAACTGACGATCAAGCACGAGCTGGGCGAAACAACCGTCAAGAAAAATCCTCAGAAAGTGGTTGTCTTCGACTACGGTACGTTGGATTCGCTGGACAAACTGGGCATTGAGGTGGCGGCTCTCCCCAAAACCAATCTTCCGCCGTACCTTTCCAAATACAACGATGAGAAGTACGTCAATGCGGGCAGCCTGAAAGAACCGGACTTCGAAAAAATTAGCGAAGTGCAGCCCGATCTGATTATCATTTCCGCCCGCCAAGCCAACCTGTATGAAGAGTTTAAAAAGATTGCCCCGACCATCTACCTGGGGATAGACACGAAGCGGTACATGGAGTCTTTTGCAGAGAATGCCAAGACGATTGGAAACATCTTTGACAAACAGGCTGTTGTGGAAGAAGAACTGAAAAAACTGGATGAATCCGTCAAGAAGCTGCATGAAAAAGCAGCGGCCAGCAACAAGAATGCGCTGATCATCCTGGCCAACGACGGAAAAGTAAGTGCCTACGGACCGGGTTCCCGTTTCGGCTTGATTCACGACGAGTTTGGCTTCAGGCCGGTGGACACGAACATCGAGGACTCTACGCACGGGCAAAGCATTTCCTTTGAATACATCGTGGAGAAAAATCCCGATTACCTCTTTGTGGTGGACAGAGGGGCGGCCGTAGGCGGCCAGTCTTCGGCGAAACAAGTGGTCGAAAACGAACTGGTCAAAAACACGAAAGCCTATAAAGAAGGAAATGTGGTCTATCTCGACCCGAACTACTGGTACCTGTCCGGCGGCGGACTGATTTCTGTCGCGGAGATGGTGAAAGAGGTAGAAGCCGGTCTGAAATAGTCGTTGCGGGGATCGGCGAAGGCTGTGAACCGAGGAACATCATTATAAATATATGTATCGAGCCCCTACTTGTTTTCGCGTAATGGCGGACAGGCAGGGTTTTTTCGTTACTGCCGCAGCACGGGCGGGGAGAAGCGCCAGCTCTTTTGCCTTGCGACGCCCAAACTGCACTCGGGTACACTTGGTTTATTGCCTGTCGGAGGAAAAACGTGAAATCATAAGGGAGAGGTGAGAAGCAAGATGATTCGCTTGAGCGTACTGGACCAATCCCCGATTGCCCAGGGCAGCACGGCCCCGGAGGCGCTGTCCCAGACCGTCCGCCTGGCCCGTGAACTGGACCGCCTGGGCTTTCATCGCTTTTGGGTATCGGAACATCACCATACGCTGGGGTTGGCCGGGTCCAGCCCGGAAGTCCTGGTGGCCCATCTGGCGGCGGTCACCACAAACATGCGGATAGGTACTGGCGGCGTCATGCTGCCCCACTACAGCGCGTACAAGGTGGCGGAAACGTTTCGCGTGCTGGAAGGACTGCACCCCAACCGGATCGACCTGGGAGTAGGCCGGGCACCTGGCGGCATGCCGCTCGCCACAAGAGCACTGCAGGAGGGAAAAGTAGCGGGCATCGACCGATACCCAGAGCAGTTGGATGATCTGATCGGCTATTTGTACGACACGATTGACGAGAACCACAAGTTTCCGGGGCTGCGGGCAACGCCCATCGTCCCCACCGTGCCCCAGTTGTGGCTGCTCGGCTCCAGCGGGGAGAGCGCCAGACTGGCCGCCGAGCGGGGAGCATCGTTTGCCTTTGCCCAGTTTATCAACGGGGAAGGCGGCGAAGAGGCCATGCGGTGGTACCAGAAACATTTTCAGCCGTCCCTCGTAAACGATCGACCGCAGTCGATGGTGGCGATCTTTGTCATCTGTGCCGAGACTGAGGAAGCAGCGAATCGAATTGCTTCCAGTCTCGACCTGTCCCTCTTGCTGCTGGAAAAAGGGGGCGGCAGTCAGGGCACCCCTTCCGTCGAGGCGGCGCTTCGTTATCCCTATACGGATTATGACCGCTACCGGATTCAGGAAAACCGCAAGCGCATGATCGTGGGCACCAAGGAACAGGTGAAGGAACGAATCCTGCAGATGAGCGAGCGATACAATACAACGGAGTTTATGGTGGCCACCATTACACACGATTTTGAGGCTAAGCTGAAGTCGTATCAACTGCTGGCAGAGGCATTTGACTTGTTGCCTCGGTAGGAGCGGCTGCCGCACGCAAGCACGTATGAATCGCCACGCAAGGGCACAATGAAAGCACCCGTATTGCTGCCAGATCGCAGCAGCGCGGGTGCTTTTGTGCGATAAGCGGCTGAGGACATGCCTAGCTCATCGGTTTCTTTGGCACAAACTGGAATATCTCGTGTGTTTCAAACGAGTCGATCAAGCGGGAAAGCCAGTCGTAGTATTCCAAACCGTTCTCAATGCGTTGAATGCTTGTTTGCACGCGTTCTCTCAGCTCATCCGACAGGTCTTCGCTTTGGAGAAGGGCGTGCAGCTCCTGGAGTGATTTTTTCATCGCATGCACGTTGTATTCGGCCGCGCTTCTCCAACGGAGCGAGAACAAGTCAATGAAATTCTGGTACCAATCGAGGTTTACCTCGTAGTGATCCTTTCGTGCTCCTTTTTTCCAAATTTTTTCTACCATTTTTAATTCCATCAAGGTGCGCACACCGGTGCTCATGCTCGTCTTGCTCATGCCCATCGCTTTGCCCATTTCATCAAGCGTCATCGGCTTGTCTTGAAACAGCAGGGTTCCGTACAGCAACCCCGTGGACATGGTGATTCCGTACAGATCCATGTTTTTGGCGAGAGCTTCGATTACCCGTTCTTGAGCCCGTTGAAGGATTTCTTCATGTTTGGCATCCATAGCAAACAAAGCAGCTCCTCTATCCATTTTACCTGATTCGAATTGTACTAGGGAAACGACTAGAAGTAAATGACCACATCATACAGTATATACGAGATATTCTTAGTATATAGTAAAAAAAGTACGTAAAGTTTTTTCTGAACGCTATATAGTCCCAAATATCGCGGATTACCAAATTTGTGGCAGCCAACCTCGCTTCGCTACAATGAGGGGGAGCGATTGCGTCCGTACAAAAACGTTGGAGGTGACGTTATGCCGAAAATCAAGGTGGAAAATCTCACGAAAATCTTTGGACGTCAGCCTCATCGCGCGTTTGACTACCTGAAGCGGGGATGGTCCAAGCAGGACATCTTGAAGGAGACAGGCTTGACCGTGGGGGTCAATCAGGTCAGCTTTGAGGTGGAGGCGGGCGAGATTTTTGTCATCATGGGTCTGTCCGGCAGCGGTAAATCGACCCTGGTGCGCCTGATTAACCGGCTGATCGAACCGACGGCCGGCAGCATCCTGATCGATGGGGAAGACATCGTCCGGATGAACGCCGAACAGCTTCAGCAGGTCCGGCGGAAAAAGCTGGGCATGGTCTTTCAGAAATTTGCGCTGTTTCCCCACCGAACGGTGCTGGAAAACGTGGAATTTGGTTTGGAAGTGCAGAATATTCCCAAAAAAGAGCGGGAAGAGAAGGCGAAAAACGCCTTGGCGCTGGTCGGCCTCAGCGGCTGGGAAAACAGCTTTCCCGATCAGTTGAGCGGCGGGATGCAGCAGCGGGTCGGGCTGGCGAGAGCGCTGGCCAACGATCCGGACGTCCTCTTGATGGACGAAGCCTTTAGCGCCCTGGACCCGCTGATCCGCAAAGACATGCAGGATGAACTGCTGGAACTGCAGACGACCATGCAGAAAACGATCCTGTTTATTACCCACGATCTGGACGAAGCCTTGAAAATCGGGGATCGGATCGCGTTGATGAAAGATGGAGCGATCGTCCAGATCGGCACGCCGGAAGAGATTCTGACCAATCCGGCCAACGAGTACGTGGAGAAGTTCGTGGAAGACGTGGACCGCTCCAAAGTGCTGGCAGCGGAACACGTGATGAAGCGGGCGGAAACCATCACCCTGGACAAGGGGCCGCGGGTCGCCCTGCAGCTGATGAAAGACCGGGGCGTCTCCAGCCTGTACGTGGTGGACAAAAAGAAACGGCTGATCGGTGTGATCAAGGCGGACGCGGTCAATGCCGCCTCGCGGGAAGCGAAGACATTGGAAGACGTGATGGAACGCGAGGTGCCGACCGTCTCGGCCCATACGCTGTTAAACGAAATGTTCGACCTGGTGGCGTTTTCCGACGTCCCTGTAGCCGTCGTCGGCGAGCAGAACCGCCTGCTGGGTGTCGTCGTGAAAGGGGCGGTATTGGGTGGACTAGCCGGCAAGGTTAACCGGATAACGCCGTCCGATACAGAAGCAGAAAGGCAGGTGGTAGAGGGTGAGTGAGCTGTTTCCGAAACTGCCGCTCGATCGCTGGGTGGAGCGGCTGGTCCAGTATCTGGATGAGCATTTCGGCCTGGTTTTTGACGTGATTTCGGCCATCATTGGCAGCACGGTGGATCTGTTTGCACTGATCTTTACCAGTCTGCCCGACTGGCTGTTGATTCTCGTTTTCACACTGTTGGCCTACATGGTCGGACGGTTGCGCGTCGCCCTGTTTACGCTGATTGGCCTGCTGTTGATCGCCAATCTGGGGTATTGGGAACATTCGATGGAAACGCTGGCGCTGGTGCTTACCGCCGGGTTGATTTCGATCGTGATCGGCGTGCCCGCCGGCATCTTGTGCGCCCGCAAAGATTCGGTGCGCAACGTGGTCACGCCGCTGCTCGACTTCATGCAGACAATGCCGGCCTTTGTCTACTTGATTCCGGCCATCTTTTTCTTCGGTCTTGGCAAGGTGCCGGGTGTGATCGCGTCTGTAATCTTTGCGATGCCGCCGACGATTCGCCTGACCAATCTGGGTATTCGCCAGGTGCCGGGGGAATTGATCGAAGCCTCGGACGCATTTGGCGCCACCTCCTGGCAAAAGCTATTCAAGGTGCAGCTTCCGCTGGCCAAGACGACGATCATGGCGGGCGTCAACCAGAGCATCATGCTGGCGCTGTCCATGGTCGTGATCGCATCCATGATCGGTGCCAAGGGGCTGGGAGCCGATGTCTACCGGGCAGTCACCCAAATCAATATCGGCACCGGGTTTGAAGCGGGGCTGGCAATCGTGATTATGGCCATTTTGCTGGATCGCATCACCCAAAACATGGGGAAAAAGAAAAACCTGCGGGAGGGATAAATAATGAAAAAACGTTGGGTCAAAGGTTTGGCGGTTCTCCTCGGAATCAGCATGCTGATGGTCGGTTGTTCCTCGAAGGAGCAGACGCCGCAGGACGCCGGCGGAGGCAGTGTCGGCCAGCAGGTGGGGTACAAGATCATCGGGATCGACCCCGGTGCCGGCCTGATGAAAGCGACGGAAAAGGCCGTCGGGGAGTACGAACTGAAGGACTGGGAGCTGGTGGAAGGCTCCAGCGCGGCGATGACGGCAGCGCTCAGCGAGGCGATCAAAAACAAAAAGCCGATCATCGTGACCGGCTGGACTCCGCACTGGATGTTTTCCAAATTTGACCTGAAGTATCTGGAAGACCCCAAAGGGGTGTACGGGAAAGAAGAGCAGATTCATACGATCGTCCGCAAGGGGCTGAAGGAAGCGCACCCGAGCGCGTATGCGTTCCTGGACAACTTCACCTGGACGCCGAGCGATATGGAAAAGGTGATGCTGGCCATCTCCGAGGGCAAAAACCCGGAGGAAGCGGCAGCTGAATGGGTAAACAACAACCAGGAACTCGTCAATAAATGGGTGCAGGGCATCAAGCCGGGCAACGGCGAAACCATCACCCTGGCCTACGTCGCCTGGGATTCCGAAATCGCCAGCACCCACGTGGTGAAAAAGGTGCTGGAAGAGAAGCTGAACTACAAGGTAGAGCTGAACCAGGTGGAAGCAGGCCCGATGTGGGCCGGCGTGGCCAACGGCGACGTGGACGGCATGGTGGCGGCCTGGCTGCCGACGACGCATGCGGATTACTACGAGAAATTGGGCAAGGACGTCGAAGACCTCGGCCCCAATCTCAACGGCACGAGGATCGGTCTGGTGGTGCCGAGCTACATGGACATCACCTCGATCGAGGACCTGAAGAAGTAAGAAAGCAAACGGGACGCTCGCGCACACGCGGCGTCCTTTTTTGTCCTGGTTCATGCGAGCTGCGTGAGATATGATGAGAGAAACCAGATGATTGTGCAGTGGCTGGCCTGTTGGGCGGCACTTGCACAAAGGAGGAACGGTCATGACGATAGAGCGGGAAACACGAGCGGTCGCTCTGGTTACGGGAGCCTCCAGCGGATTTGGCCTGCACACGAGCGTTGGCTTGGCGCAGGCGGGGTATCGCGTCGTCGCCACGATGCGCAGTCCGGAAAAGCGGGATGCCCTGCTGCATACGGCCGAGGCAGCCGGCGTGCGGGAGAGCATCGACGTGCGGCGGATGGATGTCACCGACCATGCGGGTATTCGCCAAACCCTCGAAAAGATCGCCGCGGACTACGGCCGGATTGACGTGCTGGTCAACAATGCCGGATTTGCTGCCGGAGGAGTCGTCGAGGAAGTGGACGATCACACGTGGCGTGCGCAGATGGAGACCAACTTCTTCGGGACAGTCGCCGTCACCCGGGCCGTCCTGCCGCACATGAGAAGACAGCGGCGGGGGACAATCATCAACATCAGCAGCGTCAGCGGGAGGATCGCGTTCCCGGGGTTCGCCCCCTACGCCGCTACCAAGTTTGCCGTCGAGGGGTTTACCGAAGCGCTGCGACTTGAGGTCCTGCCGTTTGGCATCCACGCTGTTCTAATCGAACCGGGAGCGTACAAGACAGAGATTTGGCGCAAAGGATTTGCGACCATCCCCGCGCGAAAGGACTCCCCTTATCAGCCCATGCTGGAGGCCGTCCTGCGCATGGCCAGAAAGACGGCAGATACGGCGCCGCCCCCGCAGGAAGTGGCGGCGGCGGTGGTGAGAGCGGCGCTCGCTCCCGCGCCTCGTCTGCGTTATCCCGTGGGACGGGGGACAGCGGCGATGAATCTGTTCAGAAGCCTGCTGCCCTGGAAATGGTACGAGCGGATTGTGTTGTGGGCGCTCCGTCGGTGAGCGAAGGCGGAATACGGTCTGACCGGCCTGGTCCTGGGCGGTCCGGGGCTGGCCGTGGCGAAAAAAACGGGTGGTTTGGAACAGAACCCGCCGGGGCAAGCGCCGCCGGCGTTGTAACGCGGCGGCTTCCCCTCCCATGTCCATCCCATGAAGTGGATTTCCCGCGAGCCATTTACTTGTCGAACGTACATTCGTAGAATAGAGAAAGAAGGTGGTGTTCGACGTGAAAATCAAGCTGGACATGGCGCAGGTGTTGGAACGGTTGCGCCAGGACGAGCGCTTTGCGCGAAACATCGTGCATTGGAAAACCATCGAACCCCGCGAGGCGCAAACGGTTCCCTTTCCCCCTGACCTGGACGGGCGGATTCGGGAAACACTGACCAAACGGGGGATTTCCTCGCTGTACACCCATCAGGAGACGGCTTTTCGCCACGTGCGGGATGGAAAGCACATCGTGGCGGTGACGCCCACCGCTTCCGGCAAGAGCATGTGCTACCACCTGCCGGTGATGCAGGCGCTTGCGGAAGACCCGGAGACACGGGCGCTGTACCTGTTTCCCACGAAGGCGTTGGCCCAGGACCAGAAAAGCGAGCTGCATGAGCTGATCAACGAATCGGGACTGCCGATCAAGTCGGAAACCTACGACGGGGATACGCCCGCCCAAATCCGACAGACGATCCGCAAGGCCGGCAACATCGTGATCACCAACCCGGACATGCTGCATGCGGCCATCCTGCCTCATCACACCAAGTGGGTTTCCTTTTTTGAACATTTGCGATACGTCGTCATCGACGAACTGCATACATACAGGGGCGTGTTCGGCAGCCACGTGGCCAATGTCATCCGCCGGCTGAAGCGGATCTGCGCGTTTTACGGCAGCCGTCCGCAGTTCATCTGCACGTCGGCCACCATTGCCAACCCGCGGGAACTGGCGGAGCAGCTGACGGAAGAGCCGATGGTGCTGGTGGACAACAACGGCGCGCCCACCGGAAAAAAACACTTCCTGTTTTACAATCCGCCCGTCGTCAACCGGCAGCTGAACATCCGGCGCAGCGCCACGCTGGAAGCCCGGGACATCACGGAGCTGTTTCTGTCCAACGGGATTCAGACGATTTTGTTCGCACGCAGCCGGGTGCGGGTGGAGATCCTGCTCAAGTATCTGCAAGAGCTGGTCAAACGTAAGCTGGGGCCCAAGACGATCCAGGGCTATCGCGGCGGCTATCTGCCCAGCCAGCGGCGAGCGATCGAAAAGGGGCTGCGCCAGGGAGAGATCATGGGCGTGGTCAGCACCAACGCGCTGGAGTTGGGCGTCGACATCGGCCAGCTCCAGGCGTGCGTGATCACCGGCTATCCCGGTTCGGTCGCCAGCACCTGGCAGCAGGCGGGCCGGGCCGGGAGGCGGCAGGGGGAGTCGGTCGTCGTCCTGGTCGGCAGCTCCACGCCGCTGGACCAGTACGTGATTCAGCATCCCGAATACTTTTTTGAACGCAGCCCGGAGTCGGCCCGGATCAACCCGGACAACCTGATTATCCTCGTCGATCACATCAAATGCGCTGCCTACGAACTGCCTTTTTCCGAAGGGGACCGCTTCGGCCGGGCGGAGATCACGGAAATCCTGGAGTTTTTGACGGAAGAGCAGATTCTGCACCACGCCAAGGGCAAGTGGTTCTGGATGAACGACTCGTTTCCAGCGCACAACATCAGCCTCCGTTCGGCTTCCCAGGAAAACGTGGTGATCATCGACATCAGCGAGCGGGGCAACGAAAAGGTGATCGGGGAGATGGACCGCTTCAGTTCGCTGACGCTTCTGCACGACGAAGCGATTTACCTTCACCAGGGCGTTCAGTATCAGGTGGAGAAACTGGACTACGAAGAGAAGAAAGCGTACGTGCGGGAAGTGCAGGTGGATTACTATACGGACGCCAACCTGGCCGTCCAGCTGAAGGTGCTGGAGCAGGATCAGTCCCGTCGCGGGCCGCAGACCGAATACGCCTACGGGGAAGTGTCGGTCCACGCCATGGCGACCATTTTCAAGAAAATCAAGTTTGAGACACATGAAAACATCGGCTCCGGTCCGATCCACCTGCCGGAGGAAGAATTGCACACCAACGCGGCCTGGATCGGATTTTCCGAAGCGCTGCTGGAGGAAGTGGGGACAAGCGAAGTGGAGCGCGGGTTGGTGGGGCTGGCTCACGTGCTGCAGCACGTCGCCCCTCTGTTCGTGATGTGCGATCCGCTCGATCTGCACGTGATTCCGCAGCGCAAAGCGGTGCACTCCGGTCAGCCCACGATTTTCCTGTACGACCGCTATCCGGGCGGCATCGGATTGAGCGAGCAGGTGTACAAACAGATGGAGACGATCCTGGCCCGGGCGGAGGAGCTGATCTGTTCCTGCCCGTGCGAGTCTGGCTGCCCGTCCTGCGTCGGCGCGGCGGAAGAAGGAGGCGGCAAGGAACTGGCGCTCTCCTTGCTGCGGGTCGCCCAGGGGGGTAGCCCGCATGTCTCTTAAAGCGAAGCTGAACCGCCTCAAACCGCATCTCACCCGGGAAGCCCCCAGGCAGCCGGAGGGGGACGGGATACCCGGCGGGGCTGTCAGTTCTCCGGCGGCCTCCGATACGGCGTCGCTTCTGGAAATCCCGTACCGGGAAAAGTGGGCCGGCCTGCAGGCCAAACCGTACGTGCTCGACGGCGAGTACGTGATGGTGCGTGAGGTCCGCTACCCGGTAACGGCGCGGCATGGAGCTTACACGTTTGCCCAGCTGTACGAGACGATCGACGCCTGGGAGCGTGCGGGCATCCGCCATCCGCTGTCGGCGGCAGGCAAAACGGCGGAAGACCTGCTGTTTTTTGACACGGAGACGACCGGTCTGCACGGCGGAGCGGGCAATGCCGTCTTTTTGCTGGGACACAGCCGGTTCGAGGGAGACTGCGTCGTCGTCCGCCAGCACTTTTTGACCGCTCCTCACGCGGAGGCGGCCCTCTACCACTCGTTTCTGGAAGCGGCGCGGACAGCGACCGATCTGGTTACGTACAACGGCAAGTCATTTGACTGGCCGCAGGTCAAGACGCGGCATACGCTGCTGCGCGATCTGGTGCCCCGTCTGCCGTCGTTCGGCCATTACGACCTCTTGCACGGGGCGAGGAGGCTGTGGCGGGAGGATCTGGAGTCCTGCCGGCTGTCGCTGATCGAGCAGGAGAAGCTGGGCGTCCGGCGGGAGAACGATCTTCCCGGCTATTTGGCGCCGATCCGGTACTTTGACTATCTCACGGACAAGGACCCGGATACGATCAAGGGCGTCCTCGCCCACAACGAGATGGACGTGCTCTCCTTGATCACGCTGTACATCCGCCTCTCTTCCCTGCTGCTCGCCTGGGACAGGGAGGACGTCTCCGCGGAGGAGCGGTTCAACATCGCCCGCTGGTATGAAGCATTGGGCGACGGCGAAAGCGCCCTCCGCGCCTACCGATTGGTCGCAACTAGCGGTCATCCGCTGGGCGTGAAGGCGACAATCGCGATGGGCCACTGCTACAAGCGGAAAAAAGACTGGAAACAGGCAATGCGGTTGTGGGAAGAAGTGGTCCGATCGGGCAGCTACGTGCCGGAAGACGTCTATGTCGAGCTGGCCAAAATCTACGAGCATCATCTTAAAGACTATGAACAGGCGCTGCACTGCACACTGCGGGCGTTTGACCTGTGGAAGAAAAAAAGCAGCCTGCTGCGCCGCAAGTCCAAGGCGGAGGAAGCTGCCTACCGCAAGCGGATCGAACGGCTGGAGCAGCGGTTGGAACAGCATGCGTAAAGGAAACAATGAGGGGACAGGACCAGATGATTCCTGTTCCTTTTTTTGTTGACCCTCACGTTGCGTCAGCCATTATGATCGAGGTGGAGGTGATGACGTGCCGTACATGGTGAAGGAAGTGGCCGAACTGGCAGGTGTGAGCGTGCGGACACTCCATTATTACGACCAGATCGGGCTGCTGAAACCGGCGGCGATAACCCCGGCCGGGTATCGGCTGTACACCGACGAGGACCTGGAGAGATTGCAGCAGATTTTGTTTTTCAAAGAGCTTGGCTTTCCCCTGCAGGAGATCAAGCAGATTTTGGACAGTCCCGGATTTGACCGCGCGCAGGCGTTGAGGGACCACAAGCAGTTGCTGCTGGAAAAAAAGAAACGATTGGAAGAGATCATCCGCACCGTGGACAAAACCCTCTCTTCCATTGAAGGAGGAATCACAATGGATAAAAAGGACATGTTTGGCGGGTTTGACATGACAAAGATCAAGGAACACCAGGAGAAATATGCGGCGGAAGCGAGAGCGAAGTACGGAAGCGCGATCGTCGACGAGACGGAAAGACGAACGAACGCCTACACAGAGAGCGATTGGGCGCGCATCATGGGGGAATGGGAGAATGTTATCCGCGGGATCGTCGAGGCGATGGAAAACGGACCGGCCGATCCGCAGGTTCAGGAAGGCGTCGGAAAGCTGAGACAGCACATCACCCGCTACTACTACGAGTGCACACCGGAGATTTTCAGGGGGCTGGGTGAGCTGTACGTAGCCGACGAACGCTTTACAGCGACGTTTGACAAATACCGGGAAGGGCTGGCCGCCTTTTTGCGGGAAGCGGTCCAACTCTACTGCGACCGGCTGCAGACTAATTGACCGAAATGGGATTGTGACCTTGGCCCATAATCTAATGAAGGTGGCGAGCATCCATCTGACTGCCATCAACTTAAAGAAACCAAGTAGCCAAAAAATGGACGGAAACCTTATCGGTTTTCCGCCCATTTTTTATTTTGGGGACTTATTGGACAGCCTCTTCTGTCAATCCAAATACTTCTCGCATAGTGATACGTACTTTCCATCTGACTTGAGCCCTTCCAAAATGCTTTTCAACATTGCACTTCTTTTGGGAAGCCGCTTCTCGAACTCTGCCACAAATGTGTCCTTGTCCCACTGTGATTTGCCAGCGTGATAAAACAGCTTTTCCAGGCGTTCCAACTCGTCGGCAGTAAAGCCAGTGGCTAAGGCCAGAATCGCAAAGCTTTTATGCTCCTTGTTCACCATATCTAAGAGTAACGTAATTGCGTCGGTGGCTAGACTCAATTTTGCTTCAAGATCCTTGATTCTTTCCTCGTACATAGCACCCTCCTTGTACTATAGTAATACCCAGTCTACGAATTTTGAAATGACCCAACCAACCTGTCTCGCTGTACTCAGTGGTACTCCCAGATCATATAACACCCCGCTAACTTGATCTTGAATGATTTTGATAGAAAGGTCTTTCCAAGAAGCTATGGTCCGCAAGGTATCAGCAATATCATCGGCATATTTCCTGATAGTATCTGCTACTTTTTTACTGCCGTAATCCTCAACAAAGTCGAGCAATTTTTTTATGGCTTGCGATTCCAGCATATCTGCTAACTTCAATACCGCTTTCTGGAGTGCTGCAGTTTTGACACCCTGTGTTTCTACCTTTGGCGACACTGTGTTGACCTTCGCCACAGAAGGGTTGAGTTGTGACACCGTGTTTGTTTCTGCGGCAAAAACAGAAGTAGGTACTGCTACCGCCAAAACAGACAGAGCTAAAACAGGAGAAAAAATTCTTTTGAACAACTTCATAGACAGCTTCATAAATTTCTCCCCCCTTTTATCTTGACGACCAGCAAAGAAGTTGTAATGTCCGCTCCAAAACGCAACGCGTGCAGGGGGCAAACATCTGGTAGTTCGACGAAGTGAGATTTGTGCTCCCCTGTTTTTCCCCGCGACTTCGATTTTCCGCTAAGCAGGTCGTCAAAGGAGCTCGGTTGGCCCATCACTCCATGCTCGTACTTTATCTCCACCTTTGGTTGTAAAAAGTGCAGGCCTTCCGGCCTGGGAACGATGGTAGATTGTTTCCTTGAGGAACTCAATGGCAAAAAGTACAGTTTGTCTTCAGTCTTTTTATGGCGGCTAGACGTGTTTCTTCAGGTGCTGCGCTCGGTATTCGTCTTCCAGGATGCTCATGATGATCGAGTCGTGATACTGGTGGTTGTAGTACAAGGCTTCGCGCTGCACGCCCTCCCGCTGAAAGCCGAGTTTTTCATAGGCGCGAATGGCCCGCGAGTTGTAGGAGAAGACGTTCAGCTCAATCCGGTGCAGGTTCAAAATCCCGAATGCGTAGTCGAGCAGAAGACGCATGGCTTCCGTGCCAAGCCCCCTGCCCTGGTGTTCCTGGGAATTAATGGCGATACGGATATTGGCATTGCGGTTCACGTTGTCGATGCTCTGCAGGGCGATGTCGCCGATCACCTCGTCCGTTTCCCGCAAGGCGATCAACAGTAGGAGCGACGACGGGTCCTGCGTTTTTCCTTCGATGTATCGGTATATTTGTTCACGGGTAAAGCTTTTCTGCGTGCCGGTCAGTCTCCGCACCTCCGGGTCAAACAGCATCCGGAAATAGAGATCGGTATCGTCAAGGCCGATGGGGCGCAAGTACACCCGGTCACCCTCGAGGAACCGCACGGGCGCAGTGGGGGTGTCCTGATTGTTCATGGTAATCCTCCTTTTCTCCTAACAATAGCAAAATTGCCCATGCTTGAAAATGTGCGGGTTTGGAAAGGATTGACACTTGGCTCGCATTCCTCTTATACTGCAGGCGTGAGGAAAATGATAGAAATAAAATATTTTCCTTGGTTTCCGAGTGGAAGGAGTGGGATGCCCTTGCAGGAACGCATTGTTCAGGCGGCGATTGAAGAAATCCAGACCAGAGGCCTCAAATTTACGATGGCGGACCTCTCGCGCCGTGCGGGTGTCAGCACGAAGACACTGTACGGCCATTTTCCGTCCAAGGAAGCACTGATTGGTCATCTGATCGAACAGGAAATTCAGGACGTGCGGGACAGCATGGAAACCATCGTGAATCGGCAGGATCTGGATGTGACGGAGAAGCTGCGCCGGCTGCTGACTTATGTGCCGAGCGGGTTTGGCGGCACCGACCTGCGGTTGTGGTACGAATTGAAGCGATACTATCCCGCCCAGTGGGCACTCGTGGACGCGTGCATTCAGGAAGAGTGGGACCAGGTCCGGGCCGTTTTGGAAGAAGGGATGGGCAAAGGCGTGTTTCGCCGGGTGAACACGGACATCCTGATTCAGATGTATGTGGGCGCCTGGGAGCAGTTAATCAACCGGCAGTGGCTGACGAGAAACAACATGACTCTTGATCAGGCGCTTGACGCGGTGATCGACATCTTGCTGGGCGGAGTGGTCCGTACCCAAAAACGACAGGAGGAGAGCGTATGAGCTGGTTGTATCTGGCGTTGGCCATCTGTTTCGAGGTGGCGGGCACCACATTCATGAAGCTGTCGAACGGGCTTAGCCGGCCTGTTTTTACCGTATTGATGTTCGTGTTTTACGTCATCAGTTTTTCGTCGTTGAGCATGGCGCTCAAACAGCTTGAGGTGGGCACGGCATACGCGATCTGGTCGGGAGTGGGGACGGCGGCGATTGCCGTCATCGGCTTCCTGTTTTTCAAGGATGTGCTCACTGCGCAAAAAATCATCGCCATCGCGCTCATCATCGTCGGCTGCGTAATGCTGAATTTGAGTGGCGCGGCGCACGGGGAAAGCGCTTCGGCCGGGCCGGAAAAAGGCGTTGTGGCGGAGAGTGAGGCCAAATGAAGCGGCTGACAGGGTTTTTCTCGATCTGTTCATCTCGATCACCGGATTTGCCAGTCTGTACGCGTACCGCAGGAAAAACAGCTGCTGGCGGCCGTTGGCGCTGATCTCGCTGGTGCTGACGTCCTGTTCCGGTCTGCAGGCGATCTCCTTTTGGCTGTTCAAAGGGGATTTTGATCCGGTTTGGTGGATTCCCAACCTGTACCTGTTGATCTATCCGCAGTTCTTTCTGCCTCGTTTTTTTCGGGAGCAGCCCGTCGTATCGGCTCCGGGCAAGGCTTGATCACATCCCGTAGGGCAGCGTGAGCAGTCGGGTGCTTCGAGTCGCCATTTCACGTCCCCATACGGTATGTTCCATCCTCCGGCACCGCTTTTTGGCGGTGTCTTTTTTGCTGCCGGGCCTGCTGGTCCAGCACCTTCTTCATCACAGGGACTGGCAGCATTTTATCCTTTATTTTTACGGCGATAAGTTTGTATATTTTGACAAAGGGCAATTGATTTGAATCCAACTTGTAGCCATTTGTCGAATTCATACGTCATTACAGGTAAACGACAAATTTGTTCGCGGAGGTTATGCGGAAATGAATATGGCGAAGTCCAAGCACTGGCTGCTGCACATATGTGTCTGCCTGCTGCTGTTGGCCGGACCGCCCGACAGCCGGGCAGCAACGGTACATGCGGAATCATCTGTACAACTGGGCGTCACGCCCGGCATTCGCGGTGAGTACAAGCAAGCAGGCGTGGTCCCGGTTCAGGTGACAGTCAGCAATGGCGGAGCGGATGTGGAAGGCAGTCTGGTCGTAGCCGGAAGTAAGAATGACGACTTTTCTGTAGGGTACTACCAGCCTGTATCCGTCGCCAAAGGAGCGACCAAGCAGGTAACGATCACCGTACCGGGCAACGCGATCGACCCATTCGGATACGTGGCCCTGATTCAAGGCGATGAGATCGTGGCCCAAACGAAAATCGGCGGACGCCGGCATGGTCCGGACACGCTGTTCGTGGGCGTGCTGGCGGCCGACGTTGACACCGCCAACTTCCTTGGGGCGATGCCCCAATCGGTCTTACCCAATCCGGTGCGGGTCCTGCCGATGCAACCGGAGCAGATCCCGACTTCAAAAGTGCAGTTGGAAATGCTCGACATTCTGGTTTTGAACAATTTTGCCCTGGACGGGTTAAATGGACAGCAGGTGCAGGCGATCCGCGACTGGACAGCGGGGGGAGGCATGCTCGTGCTGGCCGGCGGTGCCCACTACAACAAGACGGCGGGGGTGCTTGCCGACCTTTCGCCGGTAGAGGTGACCGGTGTTACGAGCCTGACCGCTTTTTCCAGTCTGGCGGTGGAGAAAAACAAGCCGCTTGTGCTGGAAAAGCCGTTTACGATCAGTGCGGGACGTCTGAAAACGGGCAGCGTGGTCCATGCGGAGGGGGGCGTTCCGTTAATGGCGGTGCGTTCGCTGGGTGAGGGCAAAGTGCTGTACGTTGCCTACGACCTGTCGGAAGAGCCGGTGGCAAGCTGGAGCGGCAACAGCCGTTTCTGGGCGGAGACGCTGACCAAGGCGTTTGGCTCATCACTGCAACGAACAGAAAGAGATCCCATGGATGGCATGTGGGGATTAAACCAGGCCGCCGACCGCGTTCCCCAGCTGAAATTGCCGGACGTGAAGTGGACAGCGCTGTTTTTTGGCTGCTACGCGCTGCTGGCGGGTCCGGTCTTCTATTACCTGCTGCGCCGCAAGCGAAAGCAGGGCTACATGTGGGTGGTTGTCCCGGTGTTTGCCGTCATCACCGGCGTCGCTATTTTTTCGTACGGCGCGCTGCAGCGGGGAACTGGCGCGCTCGTGCATCAAACCGGCATCATCCACTTGCAGGGGGACGGACAGGCGCGGGCCAAGGCGGTCACGGCGCTGTTTGTGCCGACGAGCGGCGACTATGAGCTGGAAGTAAAGGGCGACGGCAAGGTGTGGCCGATTCAGCACCATTACCTCGGTGAAGCGTCGACGAAGGCGTGGGTCTCGATGCAGTCGGATCGGTCGCTCGTGCAGTTCCGCGACGTCGAGTTTTGGTCCATGCGCAAGGTGGGGATGGAGCACATCGTCACCGACGCTGGTTTGTTTGAGGCCGATCTGGTCTACGCCGACGGCACCGTCAAAGGGACGGTGACCAACAAGTCAAAGTATGCGCTGCGGGACGTCGTCATCGTCTCGGGCCGCAACGTGCAAAAGGTGCCCGAACTGGCGCCGGGATCGAGTGTCCAGGTCAACCTGCCGTTTAATCCGGCACAAATAGACAATTCTGTCTATCAGTCCAGAACCGATATTCTCCCGCCGCACGTGGACTGGTACGACCCGTATGAAACGAGTCGGGAAGGCGAGATGATCCACGATTTGGATCGAGGAAGCGGCTTCCGGCCGGCGTCACTCATGCTTTTTGGCTGGACACAGACCCTTGCGGTGGAGACGGACGTGAAGAACAGGCGGTCTCAGACGGAAAGCCTGACGTTGGTGACGCAGCCGCTGTCGCTGAAGCCCTCCACGGACGGCCATATTGTCTACCCGCCCGGAACGATTGTGCCTATCAAAACGAGCAGTTCGGTGAAGGTTGATGAACGCGACGACGGGTATATGATGCAGGCGGGCGAGATCACGCTTGACTTCCCGATCGAACTTGGGGACAAACAGGTGAAGATCACGAACATTTACCTCTACACCTGGTCGGACAGCAATACGCAGTTTGATAAACAGGTGTACAACTGGAAGACCCATAAATTTGATCCGTTCGAAAAGGCGTTTGCCAACAACACGATGACCGGGGACAAGACGCCGGTGTACCTCTCGCCCGAAGGCACGCTTCGGATCAAGTTTTCGCACCGGTATGAAGATTACCGCCACCTCGGCACCCCGGTGATCAGCGTGGAAGGAAAGGTGATGCGTCCATGATCCAGATCAATCGGCTGGTAAAGCGATACGGCAAAATGGAAGCGTTGAAAGGGCTGACGCTGGAGATTGAGAAGGGCACCGTGTTTGGCTTCGTCGGCCCGAATGGAGCCGGCAAGTCGACGACAATGTCCATTCTGGCCACCTTGCTGGAGCCGACCAGCGGCCAGGCGTACGTCGGCGGATACGAAGTGACAAAGCATCCGCGTGAAGTGCGCAAGCTGATCGGCTACATGCCTGATTTTTTCGGGGTGTACGACAATTTGACGGCGGAGGAGTACCTGGACTTCTACGGAGCCAACTACGACATTCCCGCCCAGGAGCGCCGGCAGATCATTCCGCAATTGCTGGAGCTGGTCAATCTGAGCCACAAGCGGGACGCGTATGTAGACTCGCTGTCGCGGGGGATGAAGCAGCGCCTGGGATTGGCCCGCTGCCTCGTGCACAATCCGGAAGTGCTGATCCTCGACGAACCGGCATCCGGATTGGACCCCAGGGCCCGGATCGAGCTGCGCGAGATTTTGAAGGAACTGCGCGACATGGGCAAGACCATCATCATCAGCTCGCACATTCTGCCGGAGCTGGCCGAGATGTGCGACGTGATCGGCATCATCGAGGGCGGCAGCCTGGTCGCGTGTGGCAGAGTGGACGAGATTTACCAGAAGATGCAGGAAAAGCGGGTGCTGCGCATCCGCCTGCTGGACCGCGTGGAGGAAGCGATGACCCGGCTGCGTGAAGTGCCGACCGTATCAGACGTCACGCGCGAAGGCAGCTGGGTGGTAGCCGGGTTTACGGGAAATGACGAGCAGCAGGCAGCGCTGCTGCGCGATTTGGCGGCCGCGGGACTGCCGGTGGCCGCGTTCAACGAGGAGCAGGGCAATCTGGAAGAAATCTTTTTGGAAATCACGAAGGGGGTGGGCTCATGAACCTCATGCAGCGATTGCGCAACCCTGTGCTTGTAAACGAGTGGAAACTGCGGATGCGGACGCGCCGTTCGCCGTGGATCATCGCCTTTTACCTGCTGGCGTTGGGCATGGTGACGCTGACGTTTATCTATCTGGTGACGGGAGGCCGCGGCTACTACAACATGAACAACTCGCGCGAAATGTTCATCGTGCTCTCAATCCTGCAGTTGGGGATGATTTGCTTTGTCGTGCCGGGGTTGACGGCAGGGGTGATTTCCGGCGAGCGGGAGCGTCAGACGCTGAACGTCTTGCTGACAACCAACATCAGCGCGACCAAACTGATTTTGGGCAAATGGCTGGCGTCACTCAGCTTTGTGACGTTTCTCGTGTTCTCCACTATCCCGCTGTACGCGATCGTCTTTTTGTACGGCGGCATCTCTCCCGCCCAACTGCTGAAGGTGTTCGGCTTTTACCTGGTTACCATGTTGGCATTGGGCAGCGTCGGGGTGCTGATCTCGACATTGATCAAACGGACGGGAGTCGCTACGGTGTTGAGCTATGCGGTCGTCTTCGCGTATACCGCGGGCACCGTCATCCTGGCCGAAGTAATCCGTGAGTTCATCGAGTACCAGCAGCGGCAAAACCCTGCGCCGGTGCGCACGGAGCCGCTGTTGCCTGATCTGCTGCACAGCATCAATCCGCTGGTCGGAATGCTGGGCATTTTTAACGAAGGACCTGTGCATGATCTGCGCCGGACGCTCAGCAGCCAGTTCTCGTTCGTTTTGGTTGACCCGTTCTGGCTGTACGTGCTGTTTCTGACGTTTGTCACCGCAATCTGCCTGGCGCTGGCTGTTTATCTGATCAAGCCGGTGCGCCCCCGTTTGCGAAAAGCGGCGAATAAGGAGTGATGGGTCGTGTCCATCCGGCAACAGAAGGAACAGAAGGATGAGCTGTCCGCGCTGCTCCGGCCGATCCGCAGGAGGTTGAGCGTCCAGAAGCTTGTGCTCAGGCTCACGGCGGGTGTCCTGTGGGGACTGGGGGGAAGCCTGATGGTTCTTCTCATCGCCCGCCTGGTGCCCATCCCGTACTACAAGGCGATTGCGGCCGCCATCTGCCTGCTCGCAGTGGCGGCGGGAGCGATTGTCGCCTTTATTCACCGTCCTGATGAGCGGGAGTGCGCGCTGCTGGCCGACCGTCAGGGATTGGCACAGCGGGTCGTGACGGCGCTGGAGCACCGTGAAAGTACGTCGCCGCTAGCTGTTATGCAGCGGGAGGACGCCGTACGCCGCTTGCGCGAGGCGCTGCCGCAGGTGCTGGAGAGCATCCCCGTCCTGCCAGATGCAAAACGGCCCGCGTACGCAGCGGGATGCCTGCTCTCCCTTTGTCTCCTGCTGGTTTTCTGGGCCAACCCGCAGGATGAGCGGCTGGCACAGCTGGCCCAGGAGCGGGAGGCGAAGAAAGCGGCGCAAGAGGCGGTGACGAAGCTGGAGCAGGAGGCCAAAGCCGCTGAGGGGTTGAGCGACGCGCAAAAAAAGAAGCTGGAAGAGATACTGGCGCAAGCCAAAAAGGCGCTGTCGGAGGCGGACAGTCAGACCGAACGGCTCCAGGCGCTGAAGGCAGCGGAAAAGCAGTTGGATCAATGGAAGCAGGCGGAACTGGCGAAGCAGGCGGCACTGCAGCGTTTGCAGCAGTCGCTGGCGCAGCATCAAGGACTGCGGCAGGCGGCGGCTTCTCTCAGCAAAGAGGACCGGCAGGCGCTGGTAGAAGCGCTGCGCCAGTCGGCTAAAGCGCTGGAGGCGCTGTCTGCCAAGGAGCGGCAATCTCTTGCCGAGGAGCTGCAAAAAGCGGCGGAACAGTTGGCTCAGGCCGCTGCTGACGCCGGGACGGATGACGCCGCCGCCACCGCGGCGCAATTGAAGCAGGCGGCCGAGCAGTTGGCCCATGGCAACGTGCAGTCGGCCATGGCATCACTGCAATCCGGCTTGCTGCAGGCCATGCAGCAGGTGACACAGGCGCAGCAGGGAGCGCTGCTGGCCGCACAGTCACTGGCCGTGCTGCAGCAGTCGCAGATGATGCTGGCAGCAGCCGGTTCCCCGTTCGGCAGCGCCGGCCAGACAGGGATGGGCTTTGGCGCGGGAACAGCGGGATCAGTCGGCGCGGGAACGGCAGTCCCCGCCTCCGGGTCTGCGGGGGCGAATTCCTCGGGAGCAGGCTCCCAACAAGGCCAAGGGACATCCCCAGCCGGCAGTGCAGGTGGAAACGGCCAGGCAGGCGGAGGAAGCGGTTCCGGTGCGGGTAATGGCTCCGGGAATGGAGCAGGCTCCGGCAGCGGTGCCGGGGTGGGGGGAGGTTCCGGCAAAGGTGGCGGCAAGGGCCCGGGTGCGGGTCTGGGCGCAGGCAGACATGAACTGGTGACCGTCCCATCGCCCCGCATCGGCGCAGAAGGGCCGACCGATACCGTGGGCGGTCCGCTCGGAGCCGGTCCCTCCAGTCCCGGGCCAGCACCACGACACAGGTATCGTCGGGAGCTGCCCGTCCCTATGAAGAGGTATACAGCCAATACGCTTCGTTTGTCCGCGAGAGCCTGGAACACGGGAAAATTCCGGACGATTACCAGGACGCGGTCAAAGCGTATTTCAGCAGTATCGAACCCTAAGCGAATACGTGAAGCAAGGAGACGTGGCGATGACACAACATGCAGTGGAAGAGTACCTCAGCCGGGTGGAACGGGTGAGGCAGGAGATCGGAAAAGTGCTGGTGGGGCAAAAAGACGTGGTGGAGCAGTTGCTCTGGGCGGTTTTTGCCGGCGGCCACGCGCTGCTGGAGGGCGTGCCCGGGCTGGGCAAGACGTTGTTGGTGAAGACGCTTGCGCAGGCGTTCGAACTGTCGTTTCAGCGGATTCAGTTCACCCCCGACCTGATGCCCACCGACATCACGGGGACCAACATCCTGCGCGTGGACGAAACGGGGCAGCAGTCGTTCCAGTTCCAACCAGGCCCCGTCTTCGCCCATGTCGTGCTGGCTGACGAAATCAACCGGGCTACGCCGAAGACGCAGAGCGCGCTTTTGGAGGCGATGCAGGAGCGGACCGTCTCTGCGGGCGGGAGCACGCGGCCGCTCCCGGAGCCGTTTTTCGTGCTGGCGACGCAAAACCCGCTGGAGCAGGAAGGGACCTATCCGCTGCCGGAAGCGCAGATGGACCGGTTCCTGATTAAAATCGACGTGCCGTTTCCCAGCGAGGATGAGCTGAGGGAGATCGTTTTGCGGACGACGGCGGGACAGCCGGCGTCTGTGGAAAAGGTGGCCTCCGCACGGGAGATCGCCGAGATCCAGCAGGCGGCGCGCGACATTCTGGTGGCTGATCCGGTGCTGCGATACGCGGTCAAATTGCTGCTGGCCACCCATCCCGGTGAACAGGCGGTGGAGTCGGTCAACCGGTACGTCCGTTCCGGGGCGGGACCGCGCGGCGTGCAGGCAATGGTGGCGTTGGCCAAGGTGCGCGCCCTGCTGGCCGGCCGTTTCAACCTGGCCTACGAAGACATCGACGCGGTTGCGCTGCCGGCGCTCAGGCACCGCGTGTTTCTCAACTTTGAAGGGGAAGCAAACGGCATCCGCCCTGACCGGATTATCACCGACATTCTGGCCGCGCTGGAGAAGGACAAGGCATGAGCGGGCAGTTGTTGGACCCGGCGTGGCTCAGCCGGCTGGAGCGGATGCAGGTGTTGAGCAGGCGGATGGCCAGCGGCACCCACGCGGGCAAACGACGTTCCAAACGGACAGGCAGTTCGCTGGAATTTGCCGATTACCGGCCGTACGCTCCCGGTGACGATCTGCGGCAGTTGGACTGGAACGCCTACGCCCGCTCGGGAAAGCTGTTTTTGAAAAAATTTCTCGATGAGCAGGAACTGCATGTCACGCTGTACATCGACTGCAGCCGGTCGATGGCCTACGGGGAACCCCGGAAGCTGGAACGGGCGGTGCAGTTGGCAGCCGCACTGGGCTATATCTCGCTTTGCCATCTGGACTATGTGTCGGTATACGCCTTTAACCAGAAGGTGACGGCGTCGCTGTGCAATCTGCAGGGGAAACACAAGGCGGCCCACCTGCTCTCCTTTCTCTCCGGGCTGCAGGCGGGAGGGACAGGTGACATGAACCGGGCGCTCCGCTCACCGGGCGCCGTGCGGGGCAAACCGGGCATCTCCATCGTCTTGTCCGACTTTTTGTTTGAAACGGGTTATGAAGCGGGCATCGCCTATCTGCAGGCTGCCCGGCAGGAGGTCGCGCTGGTTCAGATACTGGCGCAAGACGAACGAGAGCCGTCGTACGAGGGAGAGCGGCGGCTGATCGACAGCGAGACGCGGCAGTTTAAAGAGGTGTCTCTTACCCGGCAGCTCGTCGACCATTACAGACAGACCGTGCGGGACTATCAGGCGGAGCTGGCCAATTTCGCCTACCGGCGGGGAATCGCCTGCACAGCGGTGGAGGCGGAAGCGCCGCTGGAGCAAATGGTCTTTCGGGTGTTCCGGCAGGCAGGGTTGATTCGGTAGAGAGGAGGAGAAGGCAGTCATGCAGTGGATGGCGTTGGGCAATCTGGGATTTTTGCTGATCGTGCCGGCCATTGTCGCCCTCTACCTGCTCAAGCGGAACACGGAGGACCTGGAGGTGCCCAGCACGCTTTTGTGGCAGCGGACGCTGCAGAGCTGGGAAGCGGTGCGCCCGTGGGAAAAGTTGAAGCGCAACCTGCTGCTTCTGCTCCAACTTTTGGCCGCCGTCCTGCTGGTGCTGGCGTTGGTCCGTCCGGCCGTGCCCACGGCGGGAGCAATTGCCGACCATACCGTGCTTGTCATCGACACGTCCGGCAGCATGCTGACCAGGGAAGGGGAGCACTCCCGCTTTGAGCAGGCCCTCGATGCCGCTCGCGGCATCGTGGAACGGTTGAGCGGCGGGCAGGCGATCACACTGATCGAGGCGGGGCTGGAGCCGCGGGTTCTGGTGTCCAAGAGTACGGACAGGCAGGCGCTGCTGCAGGCACTGCAATCGCTGGCGCCTCGTCCGGGGACGAGTGATCAGCAGGCGGCCCTGTCGCTGGCCGCGGCGATCACGGCGACAGAGCCGGGCAGCGGGGTGATGTGGTTTGGCGACGGCGGGACCGCCCGCGCGGCCGAACAGGAGAGCGCCTTGGCAGTATCCGGTCCGTATCGCTTTGTGCAAGCGGGTCGGGCAAAAGAAAACGCGGCAATCGGCGCCTTTGTTACTCAGCCGGGCCAAGGCGGGACAGAAGGGCTGTTGCGGATCGACAACTACGGCAGTCAGCCCGTGCGGGGCAGGGCGACGATCTACGGCCCCGAGCAACAAGTGCTGGACGTAAGCGAGTTTGCGGTGGAGGCCGGGGCGTCCCGCACCGTTACCTTTGAACGCCTGCCCGCCGCCCCTGTCTACCGGGCGGTGATCGAACCGGAAAAGGACGGGCTGGCGGAAGACAACGAGCGGTGGAGCGTGCCATTTGCAGCCGGAAAAGGGCGGGCCGTGCTGGTCAGTCCGCAGGGAAACCGGTTTTTGCACCAGGCCCTGCAGTCAGTCGGCCGTTTGGAAGTGGAGACGCGCTCCGAGCTGCCGGATGGCACCGAGAGGGCCGACGTGTGGGTGTTTGACGGCGTGGTGCCCGACCGGCTGCCGGAGGGGAACATCCTGGTGATCGCTCCCGATCGAAAAACAGACTGGCTGCCGTACACCGGTGCAGCTGCTGTGCAGCACAGGCCGGAAACACTCCGGCCGGACGATCCGCTCGTGAAGCACGTGGATTGGCAGGACGTGCACGTGGCCCGGACCTCCGTGGTAAGCGAAATGCCGGGCATGCGGCCGCTGGTGAAGGCAGGAGACACCAACCTCGTCCTGGCCGGGTCATTGGCGGGACGAAAGGGTGTCATCGTCAACTTTGACCTGCACGATTCCGACTTTCCGCTGCGGCCGGCGTTCCCGATTTTCATGCAAAATGTGGCCTCCTGGCTGTCGTCCGCCCAGAACGTTCCGATCGGCCCCGCCGTTCCGGGAGAGACGCTGGCGATTCCGCTGACGCCGGGAGCGGAAAAACGGACGCTGACCTACCCGGACGGACGGGAGCAGGCCGTCGAGGCGCAGGGAACGACCTGGCTGTTCCGGGTTCCGGAGCAGACGGGGTTGTACCGGTTGACGGAAGAAGTCGCAGGAACGGCACAGGTCCGTTACTTTGCGGTTCACATGGACGAGGCGGAGTCGGACATCGCGCCGCGTTCGCTGACGGTTGGAAGAAGCGGGGCCGGCGAAGGAGAAGCCAAGCCGCAGGACGGACAGGCTGCCGGAAGCCGGGAGCTGACCGGGTGGCTGGCGGCGCTGGCACTGTTGGTGGTGTTTGCGGAATGGAGGGTGTATCAACGTGGGTATTGACGTGCAGCAGCCGTGGTTTCTGCTCCTGCTGATTCCCGCCGCCTGGATGATTGCTTCCTGGTGGCGCGGCCAGCGCAGGATGCCGAACAGCCGCAAGACGCTGATCGCTGCCGTGCGCGGTGCTGTCTTTCTCCTGCTGATTTTGGCGCTCGCCGGGACACAGCTTCTCCATCCGGTGCGGGCGGAGACAGTGGTGGTCGTCGTCGACCGGTCGGCGTCGATGAAAGATGACCCGAGGGTGTACGAATTCATTCGCGCCGCGGTGGAGGAGAAGCGGGCCGAAGATCAGTTCGGCGTGGTGGCTGTCGGTGCGGAAGCGGCAGTAGATCAGCCGCTGACGACCCGGCAGGACGTGCAGCCGGTCGGGGTGGAAGTGAACCGGCATGCCACCAATCTGGCCGAAGGGATCCGCCTGGCCGCCGCGATGATCCCCAGCCATGCGCGAGGCAAAATTGTACTCCTGACGGACGGATTGGCCACGCACGGCGATGCCGCGCGGGAAGCAAAGCTGGCGGCGGAACGGGGCATTGCCGTCGAAGCGGTCTCCCTGCAGCAGCCGCAGGGAGAAGAAGTGGTGCTCACGGCTGTACAGGTGCCGGAGCGGCTGTACGCAGGCGAGGAGTACGCGATCAAGGTAGACGTCGAAAGCACGACGGCCACGCGGGCGACCCTCCGCCTGTACGAGGGGAATCGGGAAGCAGGCCGGCAGACCATACAGGTGGAAAAGGGGAAAAACCGCTTCCTGTTTACGCAAAAAGCGCTGCAGGAAGGGTTTCAGCGCTACCGCGTCGAGATCGAACCGGAGCGTGACACGGTACAGACCAACAACCAGGCACACGCGTACGCGCAGGTGGCAGGCGCCCCGACCGTGCTGGTTCTGGAGGGACATCCCGGCGCGGCGAAAAACCTGGTCAGCGCGCTTGCGGCAGGCAGCATCAAGACGGACGTGAAGGACCCTTCACTTTTGCCCAAGGCGCTGGATGGATACAAGCGGTACGCGTCGATTATCCTCGCCGATGTGGAGGCCACCCAGATGAGCGACGCCGACATGGAGCGGATACGGACGGCGGTCCGCGATCTAGGCGTGGGATTGATCATGACCGGCGGTTCCAACAGCTTTGGGATGGGCGGCTGGCTGCAGACCCCGATCGAGGAAGCGCTGCCGGTCCATATGGATTTGCGCGGCAAGGAAGATCTGCCCTCACTGGGACTGGTGCTGGTGATCGACAAGTCGGGGAGCATGTCTGCGGACGCGCACGGCGTGGACAAGATGGAGCTGGCAAAAGAAGCGGCGATTCGGGCCACCACGATGCTGAACGGGCAGGATCAGATCGGCGTCATTGCGTTTGACGGGAGTCCCTGGGAAGTGGTTCCGCCCCGATCCGTCACCGACCTGGACGAAATCCATCGGCAGATCGGCGGCATTTTCGCCGACGGCGGCACGGATATATTCCCGGCGCTGCAGATGGCGTACGAGCGGATCAAGACGATGCAGACAAAGCGGAAGCACGTGATCCTGCTGACCGACGGACAGTCGGGCCGAAGCAGTGACTATCAGGCGCTCCTGCAGCAGATGGCGGGCGAAAACATCACCGTGTCCACCGTGGCCGTCGGTGATGACGCCGATACTTTGCTGCTGGAGGATATCGCCCAATGGGGAAACGGGCGCTACTACTTCGCCAAAGACGCAACGTCGGTGCCGAAAATCTTCAGTAAGGAGACAGCGCTGGCCAGCCGCACGTATATCGTGGAACAGCCGCAGGTGCCGAAGCGCACCGGAGGCGACGACTGGTCCGCGCTCCGCCAGCCCTTGCCGCCGCTGCACGCATACGTGGCGACGACGCCAAAACAGACGGCTGAACAGCTATTGACCAGCCTGGACGAGGACCCGATTCTGATCCGCTGGCAGTACGGGCTGGGACGGTCGGTCGCCTGGACCAGCGATCTGGAGGGGAAATGGGCTCCGGCATGGGTGACGTGGCCAGGCTACAGCCGAATGTGGAACGAGGTGGTGGCCTGGACGCTGCCGCAGGTCGCGACGGGCCGCTGGAAGACAGAGACCCGGTTGGACGGGACGAGCGGCGTCATAACCGTCACCGTCCCCAAAGGGGAGAAGTTGCCGCAGGAACTGGAAGCGGTGGTGGTCAACCAGGAGATGAACCGGGAGGCCGTGCGCCTGAAACCGGTGGCTCCGGGTACGCTGGAGGGCCGTTTTTCCGCCGCTGAACCGGGCAGCTATCTGATACAGATCACGGAAAAAACGAACGGACAGGTAACGGCAAGCGAAACCGCCGGGTTGACTGTCTCGTATTCGCCGGAGTACGGCCTGCCTCGGGACGGGGACAGCGAACTGAGACAATGGCTGACGGCGGGTGAAGGGAGACTGATTACCAGACCGGACGAGGTGTTTACCGGCAAGCTGCCCGCCAAGTGGGATACGCAGCCGATCGGTGAATGGCTGCTGATGCTGGCCGCCCTGCTGTGGCCGCTGGATGTCGCCAGCCGCCGTCTGCAGCTCCCGGAAGCATGGTGGACACGGCTTGCGGCCCGCTTCCGCAAGCGCGGGTCTGCCGGGAATGAAGGCCACCAGTCGGTGTTTGCCCGCTTGGGAGAAAAGCAGGAAGAGTGGAAACGAAGCCGGGCAGCCAAACATGAGGCGGAAACGGCCGACGTGGCAGGGCAGACGAGGGCCGCGACGGACAGCAGCATGTCAGCTGCAGCAGCTCCTCCCGCCGGGCATTCCGCGCAGGTATCCGGCAGCAGCGAGCAAGGGGAAGCGTTGAGCCGTTCCGCCGCCGGCAGCCGATCTGCAGGGGCTTCTGCAACGGACAGCACCGCTGCCGCGCAGACGGACAGCGGGAAAACGCCGGCAGACAAGACAGGCGAGACCTTCAATCGCCTGCTGGCCGCGAAAAAGCGAAGACAGAAATAAGGGGAAAACCGCCGTTTGGGCGGTTTTTTCCTGTTCCGGGCAGTTTCCCTTTCGGGGCAGTTTTTCTTTGCTGCTGGGATTTGTGCGCGAGTCAAGGAATCTGGTCAGCAGACGGGAACGGCACCAGCGGGTGACGGCGGATGGAAGTTTTTGTGTGTCTATGGTAATTTCTTGATATAATATCGTCTAATATGGTTGATATTGAATTTTTCAGGATGATATTCATGACCTTTCCAGTTTTTATTGACATCGGTCCGCTGCGGCTGCATCCGCACTTTGTCTTTGAAGCGCTGGCTTATTTCATCGGCTTTCGGCTCTATCTGCTGACGCGGCGCAAAGGGCGAATTCCCGTCAACCAGGCGTTTTGGGTGTTGGTCGGGGCCACGCTGGGAGCGGCTATCGGATCCAAACTACTGTTTTTGCTGGAAGATCCGGCGAGGACGCTGACCCATTGGAACGAATGGACGTATATCATGGGAGGCAAGACGATCGTGGGCGGCCTGTTGGGCGGTTTGATTGGCGTGGAGTTGACAAAACATTGGATCGGTCTGCGCCAATCCACCGGAGACGACATGGTGTTTCCCCTCATCACCGGCATGGCGATTGGCCGGATCGGCTGCTTTTTGACAGGCCTGGACGATCATACCCACGGCATCCCCACCGACTGGATCACCGGCGTGGATTTCGGCGACGGTGTGCCCAGACATCCGACCCAGTTGTACGAAATCGCTTTTCTCGGGCTGTTGGCTGTCTTTCTGCTCGCAGTCAAACGGAGGCGAAGGCTTGGCCGATGGGAACTGCCCGAAGGGGCGCTGTTTCAGTGCTTCATGTTTGGCTATCTGAGTTTCCGTTTTCTCGTCGATTTCATCAAACCGACGCCGCACGTCTACCTGGGTCTGAACAACATCCAACTGGCGTGTCTGGCCGGACTTGCCTATTACATGTCGCTCATGCGGAAGTGGCCGCGCCGAAAGAGTGTGCCGCTGCACGGAAAGGAGTAAACCATGCCGAAAAACAGACCGTATCTTTTCTACGAACTGACCAACAGCATTTGTTCCCAATGCCTGCGCAAGACAGAAGCCAAAGTCATCTTCGAGGAAGGGCGGGTCTATCTCTGGAAACACTGCCCGCGCCACGGGCGGGAAAAGGTGCTGATCTCCACCGACGTCGACTACTACAAACGCTGCCGGGAATTCCTCAAACCGGCGGAGATGCCGCAGGTGTGGAACACGCCGATTCGCTACGGCTGTCCCTACGACTGTGGGCTCTGCCCGGATCACGAACAGCACAGCTGCCTGACGCTGGTGGAAGTGACAGACCACTGCAACCTGCAGTGCCCTATCTGTTACGCGGAATCGTCTCCAAATAGGACTACCTGGCGCTCGCTTGCGGAGATTGAGCGGATGCTGGATGCGGTCGTCCGCAACGAAGGGGAGCCCGACATCGTTCAGATCAGCGGCGGCGAGCCGACGCTTCACCCGCAGTTTTTTGACATATTGGACATGGCCAAGGCGCGGCCGATTCGTCACCTGATGGTCAACACCAACGGCATTCGGATCGCGCAGGATCGGGAGTTCGTCCGGCGGCTGGCGGCATACATGCCGGGCTTTGAAATCTACCTGCAGTTTGACAGTCTGGAAAAGGAGGCGCTGATGAATCTGCGCGGCGCCGACCTGCGGGAGATTCGCCGTAAAGCCGTCGAGCATCTGAATGAGTTCAACATCTCCACCACGCTGGTGGTGACGCTAAAAAAAGGAGTGAACGACGGGGAAATCGGCAGGGTGATCCAGTACGGGCTGGAGCAGCCTGCCGTACGCGGCGTCACCTTTCAGCCGATTCAGTCGGCCGGACGGACGGAGGCGTTTGACCCCTCCCGCGACCGGCTGACGCTAAGCGAAGTGCGGCAGAAGATCATCGAACAGTCCGGCGTATTTGCGGCGGAGGACATCATCCCTGTTCCCTGTCATCCCGACTGTCTGGCGATGGGGTATGCGCTCAAGCTGAACGGAAACGTCATCCCGCTGACGGGACTGATTGATCCGCAGATTTTGCTGGAGGGCGGTCGCAACACGATCGTGTTTGAGCAGGACCAGTCACTCCAAGAACGGATCTTCCACCTGTTTTCCACCAGCCATTCACCGCAGTCATCGGCGCTGTCGCTGCGAAGTCTGCTCTGCTGTCTGCCGCAGGTGGCCCTGCCCGACTCGATCGGGTACGAAAACGTGTTTCGGGTCATCATCATGCAGTTTTTGGACGCGCACAATTTTGACGTCCGCTCGGTCAAGAAGTCGTGCGTCCACATCGTCCATCCCGACGGGCGGATCATTCCGTTTGACACCTACAACCTTTTCTATCGGGACGGAAGGGAAGAGGTGCTGAAAGCGTTACGAGACGAACGGCAAATGGAGGATAGACATGTCTGACAAGCCGGTAAATCACGCCACCGATGTGTGGATCGGGGTCGGGATCACGGCCCTGCTGCATCTGCTGTTGTTTATTTATCCGGAAGCCTTTCTGTTCATCGGGGTCAGCCAGCTCGTTTACATGCTGCCGGTAATCGTCGTGACCGCGATGGTGGTTCGCAAGCGAACCGGCATTCTTCAGGGCATGATGCTCGGGATGGGCATTACCTTTTTGTTGAATGTAGCCTGCGTCGGCTTCGTTTTCTTTCAATTTTTATCCTAGGTGGTGACCCGCGCATCGGTTTCTGCTGGTCGCGGTGAAGTAACGACTTTCTCTTGTGAGCGTTAGATGGGGAAATAAGTCCGGAGCAGCCGGGCCGAATCGTATCGAGAAAACGACAAGCACCGTCGATGGCAGACGGTGCTTTTGTTTTTTGCACAAAGTTCGTGGTCGCATGTGTGACGGTGCCCGCTCACTCTTTTGACGACCGCCTGCCCGTGCATGTCTGTGTACATCCCAGAAATACTAACGAAAAGATACCGTCTCGACGGAAGGGAGGACGCAGCATGAGCAGGTTTGGCCTGGTGCTTCAGGGAGGCGGGATGAGAGGCATCTACACGGCCGGTGTGCTGGATTGTTTTCTGGAACATGGCCTGATCGCCCCGTACGTGGTGGCCGTCTCGGCAGGCGCCTGCAATGCACTCACGTATCTGGCGCGGGAGAAAGGACTGGGCAAGTCGATCTACATTGAACACCTGTGCGACATGCGCTTTTTTTCGTGGCGCAACCTGTTCCGCTACGGCTGCATGCTGGGCTTGGACTGTCTCTTTGACGAGATCCGCAGGCACGTACGTCCATTGGCGTTTGATGTCTTTTCCCAGTCCAAGGAAAAGCTGGTGGTCGCGGCCACCAACTTCCAGACTGGGGAGAGCGTCTACTTTTCCAAAGACGAGCACAAGGAATTTCTGCTGGCGGTGCGTGCTTCCTGCAGCATTCCCCTGCTGTCGGGGGTGGTGCAGTACCAGGGGGTGACGCTGTTGGACGGCGGGCTGGCCGACCCAATCCCGATTGAAAAGTCGCTTCAGGATGGCAACGAACGGGTCATTGTCGTGCGAACAGGGACGGAAGAGTACGTCCGGCAGCCGGTCAACCTGTCCTGGCTGGGAGAGCGATTGTTTCCCCGGTACAAAAATCTGGTGCGCGTCTTGTTCGATCATCACCGCCGATACAATGAGGCACTGGCACGGATCAGGTCGCTGCGCGAGGAGAAGCGGGCTTTCGTGATTACGCCAAGCCAACCGGTTCGCATCCGTCGAGTGGAACGCAATCCGGCCGGTCTGCTGGACTTGTACAACCTGGGTTACCAGGATGCAAGCAGGGCGCTGGAGCCGCTCTTTCGCTGGATCGAATCGTGAGGAACGTCCGCAGTCGCGCGCCTCTGTTTTCCCGGCTGTCGACAGGCTCCTGATGGGAGGGGCCTGTTTTGTTGTTGCTGCTGCTCCAAGGGGCGGCGGTACAAGCAAAGCACGGCTGCTTGTCATACATAAAGAGTAGAAGAAGAGGAGGCTGGAGGAGGTGGGAGCCATGACGCCGGGGAAAAATGAGACGGACAGCGCGCAGCGGATTTATCAACGCCTGGACAAGTTTGAGGAACGGATTGACCAGCTGGAAGGAAAAATGTCCGTGGCGACCACATGGCTGGAGCGCATCGAACACCGCCTGGAGAGGATGGAGGAGGTTCGGGCCGAACTGCTGCAGGCAATCACCAAATTGCAGACGGAGCTGGAACTGAAACGGATCACGGACAAGGACTTTATCCTGAAATTGTTGGACCACGACAGAATTGACATGGAACATATTACCAAAATGATCGAGGGAGACAAGGGGAGAAAGCAGGAGCGGTTTTTGCAAATTTGGGCGGTATTGGGGCCAGTGCTTGCCTCCATCATTTCCGCTTTGTTTGCCAAGTATTTTTTATAAGATTACAAGAGTGTCACAGAATCGTCACCTTTGTGGAAAGGTTGTGGAAGCGTGTTTCCATCTTTCTTCCGCAACTGCACTCTATTATAATGACATAATGGACATAAAGGCGTAAGAAGTGCAAAGGAAGAAAGAGAGGACGACCTGATGAAAAAGTTTGATGTATCCATCCTGGCTGCCGCCGTACTGCTGCTGGCGCTGGCAGTGGTGGGTCTTTCGCAGGGAGAGTCGGAAGATCCGGCTGTCGCCAAGGTGGGAGACGTGACGATCACCGAGTCGCAATTCAGCGACGCGTTGAGACACAAGTACGGAGTACGGGTCATGGACCAATTGATTGCGGATGCGCTGATCACCCAGGAAGCGAAGCAGCAGGGCATCACGATTGACGAAGCGGAACTGAACAAACAGGTGGAGGCGCTGAAGGAGTCGCTTGGTTCGGAGGAAGCATTCCGCCAATCGTTGGAAAAGAAAGGGTACAACGAGCAGACGTTCCGGGAAGCGCTGAAAATCGTAATGCTGAAAGACAAGCTGTTTGACAAGGCGTATCCGGTGACGGAAGAGCACATCAAGGAATACTACGAAAAGAACAAGGAAAAACTGGGCAATCCCGTGCCCGCTCTGGAACAGGTGCGGGAGAAAATCAAGGATAAACTGGCGGGCCAGTTCCGTGCCAAATACGAAGACGAGTGGATAAACGGATTGGAGAAAAAGTACGGCCCGACCCTGTTCGACCCCGTATTGGCGAAGCAGAAAGCGAGCCAATAGGAACAGCGTGGGCGCGCGTGCATGGCGACCTGGGCCTCGAGATTACTGGCGGCACAGGTCGTTCGTTTTGTGTCATCGCATAGCCTAAGGCTGTCCCGCGGGCAGGTTCATGACCGGCGGGAAAAAACGCCGGCAACAGCAAGAGTGGAGGAGCTATGATGAAACGCGTGACAAACAAGCGCAATGTGACCATTGCCGTGATGATCGCCACCTTTTTGGCCGCGATCGAAGGGACGATTGTCAGCACGGCGATGCCCACTATCGTCAGCGATCTGGGAGGACTTCATCTGATCAGTTGGGTGGTGTCCATTTACCTGCTGACGTCGGCGGTCACCACCCCGATTTACGGAAAACTGGCCGACTTGTACGGACGGAAGATTGTGTTCAGCATCGGGGCCAGCCTGTTTCTGATCGGTTCGGTGCTGTCGGGGCTGTCCCAGACGATGGAACAGCTCATCTTGTTCCGCGCCTTCCAAGGGATGGGCGCTGGCGCCATTATCACCATTACCTATACGATTATCGGGGACATCTATCCGTTTGAAGAGCGGGGAAAAGTGCAGGGGTGGATGAGCGGGATCTGGGGCATCTCCGGCATCCTGGGGCCGCTGACCGGGGGCCTGTTGGTAGACTACGTCTCCTGGCACTGGATCTTTTACATGAATCTGCCGTTCGGGCTTGTGTCCATCGCGCTGATCGGGATGTATTTGCACGAGCAGATCGAAAAGAAACGGAAGCATGTCGATTATGCAGGAGTGGCGACGTTTACCTTCAGCATGACCGCGCTGCTGTACGCGCTGTTGAGCGGCGGGACGGATCACCCCTGGGATTCGCCGCTGATCATCGGACTGCTGGTCGCAGCTGCATGCGGCCTTGCACTGTTTTTCTACATCGAGAAAAAGTCGCCTGAACCGATGCTGCCGCTGCAGTTGTTCTCCATCCGTGCCATCAGCGTTGCCAATCTGGCGGGCTTTTTGCTGTCGGCTGTCTTGGTAGCCGTCTCCTTTTATCTGCCGATGTGGATTCAAGGGGTTTACGGTCAGGGCGCGACCGGCTCCGGCCTGACGCTGATTCCGATGTCGATCGGCTGGCCGCTGGGAGCGGCGTGGAGCGGCCGGCTGCTGGCCCGCATCGGGATTCGCACCACCTCGCTGATCGGGGTAATCGCCCTGATTGGAGCGACGCTCTGGCTGGCGTTCATTTCGCCAGAAACGCCGCACGTGGTGCTGTTTGTGATCACCTTTATCGTCGGGTTCGGGTTCGGCTTTGCCTTTACCTCGTTTACCGGCGCTGTCCTGTCCGTCGGTTGGAACCTGCGCGGAGCCGCGATGGCGACCAACACCTTGATCCGGACGCTGGGGCAGACGATCGGCATTGCCCTGTTCGGTCTGATGCTCAACCAGTCGGTACGAGGCATCCAGGGGACGGAGGGGATCGACGTCAACAAAATCCTCAACCCGGAGACGGCCCGACACTTGCCGGCAGACGTGCTGCAGGCGGCGCGGGAAGCGCTGGCCGGCGGGCTGCATCAGATCTTTGTCGTACTGGCGTTGTTGGCAGTCGTCGGTCTGGTGGTGACGCTGGCGTATCCGCGGCAGGAGCGGCAGGAAGCGGCGTAACAGAAGGCTTTCACAGGCGAAAAGCAGTGCCGATTGGGCGGCGACCGTTACCCCTGCGGGTGGTTTGCGCTGCAGGGCAGAGCGGCGGCTTTTCGGCGGGTTAATCGGCAGCAGCGGCGGACATACTGATGGTAGTCCAACAGAAGGAGGAAGGATGCTGGTGGCCGGTTTGCTCCTAAAGCTGTTTGTCTCCCCGGCAGTGGTCGTTCTCGCCGACGCCCTGTTCCCGGAATTGAATTACGCCTCCCTCTATCAGTCGATCGGTGTGGGATTGGTTTTTGCCATTGCCGGACATGTGCTGGAATTGTTTCTGCTGAGGCCCGGCACCTTGTGGCTGAGCACGGCGGTCGATTTTATCGCCGCCTTCCTCATCGTCAACCTGAGCGCCTTTGTCCTGCCCGGGGCACGGATCGCCCCCATTGGCGCCGGTTTTGCCGCCATCCTGCTCGGCGTGGCTGAATACCTGCAGCACCTCTGGCTGATCAGGAGCGGACGAGCGGAAAAGGCGTGACGAGCGAAGCCCTTCGGAAAAGACAAGATGTCTTTCCGAAGGGCTTTTTTGCCGATGGACGCAAAAACTTCTTGGAGGACACGCTACATCCCCTGCTTGTCAACCCATTAAAAAATAGTTTCACAAAATTGTTCATAAATTTGTTAACAGATTTATTACAAATGGCATGGGAGCTTGCAAGAAATTTTTGTATACTAAAGAGGTTACCAGTATAGGTAGGTGTAGGGAATGGCCCTGGCTCTATTTGTTTGTCGCGCTCCGGTTGCTAATACTTTTCAGCATTGGGTATTATAGTGAGGGATAGCAGCAGGCGGAGTGATGGTTGACAGACAAAGGAGTACGAATAAACATTCGGCTGCACGGCAGTTGTGGGCGGAATGTTACCAACACGAAGGAAAGAGGGGTTCAATGGTATGAAGAGTTGGCAACAGTTTTGGCGTCAGCTTTTCCTGTTTGGGTTGTTGGCGCTGACACTTACCGGTTGCGGCATCCAAGAGCTCTCCGCGCTCAAGCCGCAGGGGCCGGTTGCAGCAATGCAGTTCGATCTGATGAAGTTGTCCTTCTTCATCATGACCGGCGTCTTTATCGTTGTTATGCTGATCTTGACTTATGTCCTTATTCGTTATCGCAAGCGCCCAGGACAAGAGGGCATTCCAAAACAGGTGGAGGGCAGTCACACGCTGGAGATCATCTGGACGGCCATTCCGTTCCTGCTTCTGATCATCATGGCTATCCCGACAGTCACCACCGGTTTCGCCCTTTCCAAAGAATACGACAATAAGGAAGCGCTTCAAGTTAACGTAACCGCTCACCAGTTCTGGTGGGAGTTCGAGTATCCGGATCTCGGCGTAGCTACCGCGCAGGATCTGGTGCTGCCGGTGGGCAAAAAGATTCAATTCACCCTGAACACCGCCGACGTGATCCACGCGTTCTGGATTCCGGCGCTGGGCGGTAAAATGGACACCAACCCTGGTATGGAAAACAAAATGTGGCTGCAGGCCGACAGAACCGGAACCTTCTACGGCAAATGCGCCGAGCTGTGCGGGACGTCCCATGCTCTGATGGATTTCAAAGTGGACGTAGTGGAACAGGCCGAATTCGACGAGTGGGTACAGAGAATGAAAGCAGCGCAGACTGCCGAACCGCAGAATGCTACCGCCCGTGCCGCAGAAGGCCAAGCTATTTTCGAAAAGAGCTGTTTGGGCTGCCACGCTGTAGGCGGCAAAGGCGGAAAACTGGGGCCGAACCTTACCAACTTTGCCGACCGCATGCGCGTGGCGGGCATTAAACCGAACGAACCGCAATACCTCGCAGAGTGGCTGAAAGACCCGCAAGGCATGAAGCCGGGCAACACCATGCCAAACCTCAACCTGGATGATAATCAGGTGAATGCGCTGGTTGATTACCTGTACACGCTCAGCGTGAAGGACGAGGCACAGAACAGTAACAAACAGTAAGTGACCGTCATGAGGCAGTGACGCAAAAAAGGAGGTAAAACCGTGTCTGCACATGCTTCTCATGCACCCAAGCGGTCAGGGCTGTGGGATTGGCTCACGACAGTGGACCACAAGAAAATCGCGATCCTGTACCTGATTGCCGGCGGGATTTTCTTCCTGGCCGGCGGGATTGAGGCCCTGCTGATTCGTTTGCAATTGATGTATCCGGAGCTTAACGTCGTCGGTGCCAAGACGTTTAACGAACTGATTACCATGCACGGCACCACGATGATCTTCCTGGCGGTCATGCCAGTGATTTTCGCCCTGATGAATGCGGTTGTACCGCTGCAAATCGGTGCGCGTGACGTTGCGTTTCCGTTTGTCAACGCACTCGGTTTCTGGCTCTTTTTCTTCGGTGGCGTGCTTCTCAACACCAGTTGGTTTTTGGGCGGTGCGCCTGACGCGGGCTGGACGTCTTACACGACACTGGCCCTCAATGAATACAGCGGACGCGGGATCGACTTTTACGTGCTCGGTCTGCAAATCGCCGGTCTTGGTACCCTGATCGGTGGTATCAACTTCCTGGTGACGATCATCAACATGCGCGCGCCGGGTATGACCTTCATGCGCATGCCGCTGTTTACCTGGGCGTCCTTCGTGACCTCCGGTTTGATTCTGTTCGCATTCCCGGCGATCACCGTCGGTCTGGTACTGTTGATGTTTGACCGCTTGTTTGGGGGTAACTTCTTCAACACGGATGCCGGCGGTAACGTTCTGATCTGGCAGCATCTGTTCTGGATTTTCGGTCACCCCGAAGTGTACATCCTGATTCTGCCTGCGTTTGGTATCATTTCTGAGGTCGTAAGTACCTTCTCGAGAAAGCGTCTGTTTGGTTACAGCTCCATGGTATTCGCGACCGCGCTGATCGGTTTCCTCGGCTTCATGGTGTGGGCGCACCACATGTTCACTGTCGGTATGGGGCCGATTGCCAACATTCTGTTTGGTCTGGCGACGATGTTGATTGCGGTGCCGACCGGTATCAAAATCTTCAACTGGCTGTTCACCATGTGGGGCGGTCAAATCCGTTTCACCGCGGCAAACCTGTTCGCCGTCGGATTCATTCCGACCTTTACCATTGGCGGTATGACTGGTGTAATGCTGGCGAATCCGCCTGCTGACTACCAATACCACGACAGCTATTTCGTCGTCGCACACTTCCACTACGTAATCGTAGGGGGTCTCGTATTTGGTTTGTTTGCCGGACTCTACTACTGGTGGCCGAAAATGTTCGGCAAAATGCTGAACGAAACGCTTGGGAAATGGAACTTCTGGACATTCTTTGTCGGGTTCCACCTGACCTTCTTCCCGCAGCACTTCCTGGGTCTGATGGGGATGCCGCGCCGCGTCTACACCTTCCTGGCCGGTCAAGGTCTGGAATTGGGTAACTTTATCAGTACGATCGGCGTATTTGGCATGAGCATCGGTACGATTCTGTTCCTGGTGAACGTCGCCGTTACCGCGAAAAGCGGCAAACGCGCTCCGGCCGACCCGTGGGATGGCCGCACGCTGGAATGGTCGATTCCGTCTCCGCCGCCGGAGTACAACTTTGCGCAAACGCCGCTGGTACGCGGTCTGGACGCACTGTGGGTAGAAAAAATGGCGGGCAACAAAGGCATGACTCCGGCCGAACCGCTGGGCTCCATCCACATGCCATCCGGTTCCTTCCTGCCGTTCGTCATGTCTGTGGGACTGTTTATCGCCGGTTTCGGGTTCATGTATCACAACTACGTGGTCGTCGTCATCGGCTTGGCAATCACCTTTGCGTGCATGCTGCTGCGTTCGATCAATGACGACCCGGGCTATCACATTGAACCGGATGAGATCGAAGAGAAGGGGGTTAAGGCGTAATGGCTACACATCACGTACATGCGGTTCTGCCTGACGAACCGGAAAAAGCCACCCTGGAAGGGAAGAACAAGATCCTTGGCTTCTGGCTCTTCCTCGGCGGGGAAACCATTCTCTTCGGTTCCCTGTTCGCGACATTCATCGCTCTGCGCGATCAGAACAACGGCGGCCCTACGTCGCAAGAGCTCTTCGACATGCCGCTCGTGGCGCTTGCCACCCTGCTGCTCTTGACCAGTTCGCTCACCAGCGTGTTCGCGGTGCTGGCAATGCACAAGAAGAACCTGAAACAGCTGCAGGCCTGGCTGACCGTGACGGTCCTGCTTGGCCTTGGCTTCCTCGGTCTGGAGATTTACGAGTTTATGCACTACTACCATGAAGGACACAAGATTTCCTCCAGCGCGTTTGGTTCGGCGTTCTACACGCTGGTCGGCTTCCACGGGGGCCACGTGCTGTTCGGGATTCTCTGGATTGTCACCTTGCAGTTGGCGGCTGTGAAAAAAGGCCTGACAGTGGTGACCGCTCCGAAGTTTTACGTCGCCAGCCTGTACTGGCACTTCATCGACGTCGTGTGGGTGTTCATTTTTACCGTGGTCTATCTCATGGGTATGATCGGTGGAAAGGTGGGATAATCGATGGGAGCACATACGCACAATGAAGAAGTACGCAAACCCAAAGTGAAAAAGGAAAGCGCGAAGAACCACATTGTCGCCTTTATCGCTTCCCTCGTGCTCACCGCCCTCGCTTTCATCGCTGTCGCGTATGAGGTAGTGCCGAGCGGCTTTACCGTACCCTTTATCATCGGTCTGGCGTTTGTTCAGGCACTGTTCCAGCTGTTCTTCTGGATGCACATGGACCAAAAGGGACACGAGTTTGCGCGCATCTCGATTTTTGCCGGTGTGTTCTTCGTGCTGGCATTCGTGATCGTATTCGTGTTGTGGGTATGGGTGTAACAAATTGATACAGAAGAAAGGGCAGACGAAAAAGTCTGCCCTTTTAGCATGTAGACAAAGTCCGTGGCGCATGGGTGATCGGGCCCGCTCGCTCTCTTGACGCCCAGCAAAGAAGTGGATGATGTCCGCTCCAAAACGCGACGCGGGCAGGGGCGTGGCCGACAGTGGACGTGCTGCCAACAGCCGAATATTTGTGCGAGTTTGTTCATTTTTACAAGACCAAGAAAGCGCAAATTCGCGGTATAATGAAGTTTAAATGGAGGGCACCCTTTCTAGTAAGAAAGGAGTAGGGATACATGCATAACCACCATCAGCATCACAACGCGGCCGATACGGGGATCGGCTCGTTTTCCGATCTGTGGAATCCGGAAGTCCTGCTGATCACCCTGCTTTTGGTCATCCTGTACTTTTTGGTGACCGGACCGCTGCGCAGCCGCTTTGATGGCGCAGAGCCAGTGACCGGGAAGAAAAAGACCGTCTTTGTCCTGGCGATGGTGATCTTATACGCGGCAGCAGGCAGTCCGATCAACTACCTGGGGCACCATTACCTGTTCAGCATGCACATGCTGCAGATGGCGCTGTTGTTCATTGCGCTGCCGCCAATGATCATGCTGGGCATTCCGGGCTGGCTGTGGGCTGTCATGTTCCGCAACCGGGGGATGCAGGCCATCCTTCGTTTTTGCACCCGACCGGTGGTAGCAGCACTTCTGTTCAACAGCCTGCTTTCCTTTTATCACTTTCCGGAGGTTCTGGACTATGCGGCCCAGAACCACAACTGGATGAACGCCATTCACGCGGTGATCTTTCTTGCTGCCTTCTGCATGTGGTGGCCGATCGTGAACCCGCTTCCCGTGCAGGAGAAGCCGTTGGAAGGACTGCGGAAAGTGGCGTATCTGTTCCTCAATGGCGTCCTGATTACGCCGTCTTGTGCCCTGATCATTTTCGCGAGTGAACCGCTGTATCAAAGCTACATGAATGCGCCGCTGCTGTTTCCGAGCCATACCGCCTTTGCGGATCAGCGCCTGGGCGGCATCATCATGAAGCTGGTGCAGGAAGGAGTATACAGCTCAGTGCTGGCATACA
The DNA here is from genome assembly GCF_020923495.1 of Brevibacillus sedimenti. Taxonomy (GTDB): domain Bacteria; phylum Bacillota; class Bacilli; order Brevibacillales; family Brevibacillaceae; genus Brevibacillus; species Brevibacillus aydinogluensis. The sequence continues at coordinate 595,579 of NZ_CP064048.1, read as the reverse complement.
TCTTCTTCCAATGGTACAAGCAGGAGAAACAAAACGATTTGCCAATGGATCAGCAGGCGCCCATACCGCAATTGGGCGATCTGGCTGCGTCCGGCGCAGATCAGGGAAACGCATAACAGACATTAGCGGACAATTTGAGGTGTAAGTCATGTCGATCATTCTCCCGACCATCAGTACGTCTTTTATTGCCATCAGCGGCATTCTTGTCGCGTTCGGCTGGTACTACATCAGCCGCCGCCGGACGGAAACGCACATCAAGCTGATGACATGGGCGGCCATTTTCGCCACCCTTTTCTTTATCACTTACGTGTCCCGCACTGCCTTCGTGGGCAATACGCAATTTGGCGGTCCGGACAACATTCGCATCTTTTATCAAATTTTTCTGCTCTTCCACATTGTGTTGGCCACGGTGGGGGGCGTGATGGGACTGGTTACTCTTTACTACGGGTACAAAAAGCAGTACGCGAAGCACAAAAAAATCGGCCCCTGGACTTCGATAGTCTGGTTTGGCTCAGCGATCACGGGCGTAACCGTATACACCTTGCTGTACCTGATATATCCGGGCGGTGAAACAGCCGGGGTGCTGGACGTCATCTTCGGCAAATAAGCGCCTGTTGAAATTTTGTCAAGAATATCGGCGTTTTGGATTTGCTTATTCTGATACAATGACGGTAATCGCAGCGCAACCACAGTTGCGGGCGCACTCTCGCACCCCGCAGGTTGACTTGTCAGGACTTGTTTCGTTACAATGTAAGCTGATTTATTCGCCGAAACGAATATGTGTGAGAGATTCGGGCCGCCGCTTCCTCGTCAGAAGCGGTATGCCCATGTAAAGGGATGTTTGCACAAATGAGACAGGAGGTACGAAACGTGGACCAGCAAGTGACGATGCAGGAATCGCTCAATACCGATTCCGCCATGCCGCCCCAACCGGTGCAGCAGGCTACTTGGCGCGATTACGTGCAGCTCACCAAACCGGGCATCACCATGTCGAACCTGATGGCTACATTTACCGGTCTATGGCTGGCTTCCCACGGTTTTCCCGATTGGAAACTGGCACTGTTCACCATGCTCGGCACCGCCTTGGTGATCATGTCTGGTGCGGCACTGAACAACTACTACGACCGTGAGCTAGATCAAAAGATGAAACGCACCAAGGACCGCGGACTGGCGGCCGGGCGCATTCACCCCCGTCATGCGCTGCTGATCGGTATTGTGTTCCTGCTTGTTGGTCTGGTCGTGCTGGCTGTCTTTGCCAACCCGTTGGCAGCGGTGTGGGGCTTGATCGGTCATATTTTCTACGTGTTGATCTACACACCGCTCAAGCGCGTCACCACTCTGAACACCGTTATCGGCGGCGTTTCCGGTGCGGCTCCCCCGGTTATCGGCTGGGTGGCGGTCACCAACAACATGGACCCGAGCGCGTGGTTGCTGTTTTTGATTCTGTTCCTGTGGCAGCCGCCCCATTTCCTGGCGTTGGCCATGCTGAAAACGGAAGATTACCGAGCAGGCGGCATTCCGATGCTGCCAGTGGTCAAAGGGTTTGCCGAGACAAAACGGCAGATGTTCCTGTGGGGCTCCGTGCTGCTGCCGGCCTCGCTGCTGCTGTTCGTGTACGGCAACGTTGGCTACCTCTATCTGGCAGTCATGGCAGTCATGGGTGTGCTGTACATCGTATTTCTGTATCAGGGCTTCCATACCAAGGATGACTTGGCGTGGGCGCGCAAGCTGTTCGGATTTTCCATTCTGTACCTGACCGTATTCTGCGCGGCCGTCGTCGTCAGCACGATGATCGCGAACTTTTGACACTTAACGCTCACAAATGGCAACGGAACATCCCTTGCATGGCGGGGGATGTTTTACTATTGTAAAGAGGGACAACAATAATTTATTCGAGCTAGGTGTTCACAGATGGAAAAATGGCTGAAAACGCTGGCTGTCGTTGCCACGCTCGTCATGTTGGGCGTGATGATTGGCGGCTCGCTGGTAACAAAGACCGAATCGGGTTTGGGATGCGGGAACGACTGGCCGCTCTGCAACGGCAAATGGGTCCCGGAATACACGTTGGAATCGTTGATTGAATACATGCACCGGTTTGTCACAGGGATTGCCGGCATCGTGGTCGGGGTGTTTTCCGTGATGGCATGGCGTCACTACCGGGGCAACCGGGAAGTGCGCAACCTGGCCATTTTTGGCGTGTTCTTTATCGTCCTGGAGTCCATATTGGGCGCATCCGCGGTGATCTGGCCGCAGTCGTCCGGGGTGCTCGCGCTGCATTTTGGATTCTCCCTGCTGGCCTTCACCGGTGTCTTTTTGTTAAGCCTGTTTGTGCTGCAGCGGGACAAGCGGGAAAAATGGGTGCAGATGCCCGTCTCCAAGGGATTTCGCAATTACATCTGGGGTGTGACCGCGTACGCCTATGGCGTCGTTTATCTGGGCGCCTATGTTCGCCATACGGGTTCCAGCATGGGATGCAGTGACTGGCCTCTCTGCCAGGGCAGGCTGATTCCCGACTTGGTGGGTCAGACCGGCATTCACTTCGCACACCGGGCGGCTGCTGCCGTGCTGTTCCTGCTGGTCCTGGGCGCCATGATCTACGCCGTTCGCCATTTCAAGGAGAAGCGGCACGACCTGTACGTGGCGAGCATCCTGGCCTTCGTGCTGACGGCGCTGCAGATCCTGAGCGGCGGGTTGGTCGTGCTGTTCCAACTGCATTTGTACGCGACCTTGTTCCACTCGCTGGTCATTACCTGTCTGTTTGGCGTCATCAGTTACATGTGCGTGCAGTCGCTCAAACAGCCGCACAAGTCCACTGTTCGTCACTGACAAGTGAAAACGAGCGAAGCCGCCATTCGGCCGTATGCCGAGTGTGCGGCTTTTTGCTTGTGAGGCGATGATTTCCGCTCTGGTCGGAAAAATCCCTCCTTACCGCAGGAACCGGCGGACGGAGATGCCTGGCAAACAGTCACAGCAGCTTTTTCTTGCCGCGTCCTGCTTTGCTTTTGTTACAATAAAAGCAAACACATGATCGGGAAAGGGTGAAAGCATGCGCATTTTACATACGGCCGACTGGCATTTTGGGCGGCAGTTGGAAGGACGCGACCGACGCGCGGAGCAGGCTGCGTTTGTGGACGAGCTGTGCCGGATCGCGGACGAGCGGGAAGTCCACCTGGTGCTGGTCGCCGGAGACGTGTACGATTCGGTCAATCCGCCGGCCTGGGCGGAAGAGCTGTTTTACGAAGCGCTGGAGCGGTTGTCCGCGGGGGAAGGCGCGGCGTGATCGTCATTGCCGGGAACCATGACCAGCCGGAGCGTGTACGCGCGGCCGCACCGCTCGCCTCCAAGCACGGGATCGTCCTGCTCGGCCTGCCCAAGGAAGCGCCGCTTTTGTCCGGGCCGGAGGCATCGCCACAGCGCGTGCGCGTCGTGGACGGAGGGCCGTCGTGGCTGGAGCTGGCTGTGCCGGATGTCGACCATCACGCGGTCGTGTTGGCTTTGCCGTATCCGTCGGAATCGCGGCTGAAAGAGCTGGTGAGCGAGACGTTCACGCCGGAGCAGATGCAGCTCGCCTTTTCCGAGCGGATTCAGACGCTGTTTGCCGAGTTGGCCGGCCGGTTTCGCGAGGATACCGTCAATCTGGTGATGAGCCATCTCTTTGTCATGGGCGGCAAGGAAACCGAATCGGAGCGGCCGATTCAGATCGGCGGGGCGCTGACCGTTTCACCGGATGCCTTCCCGCCGCAGGCCCATTACGTGGCGCTTGGCCACCTGCACCGCCTGCAAAAACTGGGGGAGCGCCCCCTGATCCGCTACAGCGGTTCGCCGCTGGCGTACAGTTTTTCCGAAGCCGGCCAAAGCAAGGCTGTCGTACTGGTGGAGATCGTTCCAGGCGGAGAAGTGCGGGAAGAGATCGTCTACCTGCAAAGCGGCAAGCCGCTCGCCCGCTGGAAGGCGACGGAGGGCATCGCCCAGGTGGAACGCTGGCTGGAAGAAGGACGAGACGCGGGCGCATGGATCGATCTGGAACTGCACGTGTCAGAAGTGATCGATCCCGCCGAATTTCAGCGGCTGCGCAAACTGAGCGACGATTTTGTCAGCATTCGGCGCGTGGTGGTGCAGAGCGAGCGGGAACAAGCGCAGGAAGAAACGCGGACCGAGCTGGCGGAATTGCAGCCTGACCAGCTTTTTCGCCGCTTTTTCGAGCGCAGGCGGGGCGCGCAGCCTGACGAGCGGCTGGTCGAACTCTTTCTCCGCCTGCTGACGGAAGAATCCAGGGAGGAGGAGACGGGATGAAGCCGATACGCTTGAAGCTGGCCGGCCTGCACAGCTATCGGGAGATGCAGGAAGTGGATTTTGAGACGCTCTGCGAGGCCGGATTGTTCGGGATCTTCGGCCCGACCGGGAGCGGCAAATCGACGATTCTCGATGCCATCACGCTGGCCCTGTACGGACAGGTCGTCCGGCAGGGAGGGGGCAGCCATCCCAAGGATGTGCTGAACCAACTGGAGCAGCGGGTGTTCGTCTCGTTTACCTTTGAACTGGGCAAAGCGGGCGAACGGCGGCGGTACACGATCGAGCGGGAATTTGGCCTGGACAAGAAGGGCAAACGTCGTCCCCCGGAGGTGCGGCTTATCCAATGCGGTCAAACGCCGGACGAACAGGACGTGGTGCTGGAGTCCAGAGCGAAGGAGGCCACAGCGGCCGTCGAGGAATTGATCGGCCTGACGCTGCAGGACTTTACCCGCGCCGTGGTGCTGCCGCAGGGGCAGTTTTCCCGCTTTTTGACGTTGAAGGGCAGCGAGCGAAACGAGATGCTGCAGCGGATGTTTCATTTACATATCTACGGAGAAAAGCTGAATGAACGTGTGCGCGCCGCGCTGGAGAAGACGCGGGCAAGGCTGCACGAGCTGCAGTTGGAGGCGGCGTCCTTGGGCGATGCCGGCCCGACAGCGCTGCAAGCGGCCCGGGAAGCGCTGGAGGAAGCGGCCCGACAGGAGCAGGTCTACGCGGAACAAAAGCAGGAGCTGGCTGAGAAAATAAAGGAAATGGAACAGCTCTACCAGTGGCAGCAGGAGCTTGAGCGCGTGCGGCAACGGCTGGACACGCTGATGGCCCGGCAGACGGAAGCGGATGAGTGGAAGGCCCGGATCGCCGAATGGGAGGCCAGCGTGCGCCTCTGGCCGCTGGTGCAGCAGTGGGAGCGGCTGGAGGCAGAGTGGACAGAAGCGGCGCAGAAGCTGGAGCAGAGCCGCCGCGAACAAGAAACTGCCCGGCAGGCACACGAAGCAGCCGAGAGCGAGTACCAGCGCTGCCAGAGCGCGCTCATGCAGGAAGAGCCGCTCTTGATCGAACAAAAAAGCAGGCTGATTCAGGCCGCGGAGTGGGAGACAGAGCTGGCGGCGCTGCGAGACGAGTTAACCGTTCTGGAGCGGGAGCAGCGGGCGGTAAGCGAGCAGTTGGCCGGGACAACACGACAGTTGGCCGAGGTGGAAGCGGCACTTGAAGACGGAGAACGCGAGTGGCAGCAGCTGACCGAACAGCTGGCTGCGGCTGTCGTGACGCCGGAGTGGCGCGATCGCTTGACGGCAGCGCGGGAGGCCAAACAGCACTGGGAACGGGAGATCAACGCGCGTCGCGAGCTGGAGGCCGAGCTTTCCAGCGTGGAACGGGAGCAGCAGGAGGCAGCTGCCGAGGCAGAGAGACTGCGCGCCAGCTGGGAAGCAAGCGCGGCTCGGCTGGCTGAGGTGCGCAAACAGCTGGACGTGCAACACGCACAGCCGCTGATGTCGGACGCGGAATGGGAGCATGCCCGCGATACGCTGGGGCAGATCAAGCAGCTGGGACGCCAATGGCGGGACCTGCTTCAGCAGCTGGCCGGCTGGCAGGAGAAGTGGCAGGCCGCTGTGCGGGAAGGCGAACAAGCTGAAGCCCGTTGTCGTAATCTGGAGGCGGCGTGGCAGAAGGAGGACGTGCGTCTCGCCCAACTGCAGACGGAGCGTGACCGGCTTCGCGAGGAATGGGAGCAGTGGCAGGAAGCAAACATGGCTCGCCTGCTCCGCGAGCGTTTGGCGGAGGGCGAACCCTGTCCGGTCTGCGGTTCGGCGCACCATCCCCGGGCGGTGTCCGGCAGTGCCGACAGCGCAAACGGCGAACAGGAGGGCCGTGAACTGCGCGAGCGGGCAAAAGCTGTGGAGGAGGCGCTCCGGGAAGCGGAGCGGCAGCTCAGGACCGCCTATGAAGCGCTGCAGGCGGCCAAGGCAGAGCACAGTGCCGTGAAACAGCGCCAGGACGTGCTGCGGGAAGAGCGGGAAGCGCTGGAACAGCGAATCACTGCCGTCCGGCAGGAGTGCGCAAGCTACGGCGACAAGTGGAAAGCGGGCAGCATCGAGGAACTGCTGGAAGCCTATCAGCGGGAAGACGCCGCGCTGCGGGAGCAGGCCGCTCGCCGGGAACAGCTTGCAGCCGAGCGGGAACGGCTGCAGCAGCAGGCGGATGCGCTGCGTGAACAGGAGGCGGAAGAGCGCCGCCGCTACGAACGGATCACCGTGCTGACGGAGCAGCTTCACCGCAAGCAGGCGGAGATGCGGGAGCGCATGCAAGCGGCCGATTTCCGGGTCGCCCAGGCAAGAGAAGCGCTCGATGCGAAGCGGGGCGACCTGCCGGTGGAGGAGATCGAGCGGCAGTTTGCGGAGATTGGCCGAAAAGACCGGGAAACGAACCGGCTGCAGCAGATTCGCTCCGAACAGGAAGCGCAGATGCAGCAACTGCGCAGCCGCCGGGAAGCGGCTGCATCGGCACGCGCGGAACTGCTGGCCCGGGAAGCTACCCTGCGTGAACGGCATGACGACCGAAACCGGCTGTGGGAGCAAAAACAGGCCCAGTGGCAGGAGCGAACCGGCGGCACGCCGGCCAGCGAGCGGCTCACTCTCATAGAGCGGTCCCTGTCGGCGCTGCGCGAGGCGCTCACGGCGGCGGAAGAGCGGCGCAGACAGACTGCAGAGGCGAGGGAGCGGGTGCAGAGCGATCTGGTCAAGCATTCGGAGATGTACGCCGTGCTTACCCGGCAGCGGGCAGAGGCTGCGGAAGAACTGCAGCGCGCGCTCATGGAGAGCGGCATCGGCACGGCCGAACGCGTCAGGGAACTGTACGGGGAAAAGGAACTGCTGCCCCAGTACCAGGAGCGGCTTGCCGCCTTTGAAAGCGAATGGGCCCGTCTCCGCTACGACGAAGAGCGGCTCGTGCAGGCGCTGGACGGCCGTACGGTCAGCAGCGAGGACTGGCAGGCGGCAAAGCAGGCCTGGGACGAGTGGGAACAGGCGTATCACACAGCCAAAGAACAGGTGGCGGTCGCCCGGCAGGCGTATGCCTCCATCGAGGAGAACCACGGCAAGTGGCAGGAACTGCAAAAGCTGCTGGAGGCGGAGACGGACGAGCTGAGCAGGCTGGAGGAATTGAAAAAGCTGTTGGAAGGAAAAGCGTTTGTCCAGTTTATCGCGGAAGAGAAGCTGGCCTCGATTGCCCGCGACGCCTCCCATCACCTGAAGCGGATGACCAAGAACCGCTACGCGCTGGAGATCGGCGACGAAGGCGAATTCGTGCTGCGCGACGAAGGAGCCGGAGGCCTGCGGCGTCCCGTCAGTACACTGTCGGGCGGGGAGACGTTCCTGACGTCGCTCGCGCTGGCGCTGGCGCTTTCGATGGAAATCCAGATGCGCGGCGGCCGCCTGGAGTTCTTTTTCCTGGACGAAGGGTTCGGGACGCTGGACCCCGAGCTGCTGGAAGTGGTGATGGACGCGCTGGAACGCCTGCGCATGGACGACTTTACCATCGGCGTGATCAGCCACGTGCCGGAGATTCGCGTGCGCGTGCCGCGCCGTTTGATCGTGACGCCGGCTGAACCGCTGGGTGAAGGCAGCAAAATCAGCATGGAAGTGGAATAAACGCGGCGGCACATGTAACGGTGCAGCCGTGGGAGCCAGGTGGGCAGGCATGTATGGCGCCCCTGGCTCGCTGCGAGGAATAGCGAAGAGGAGGGAAACGGATGGCGGTCCAATTTGTCCTGGGCCGGGCGGGAACCGGAAAGACGCGGACGATTCTGGAGCGGATCAGCCGGCGTTTGCAGGATGATCCGCTGGGCTCGCCGATCATCTTGCTGGTGCCTGAGCAGGCCAGTTTTCAGGCGGAGCAGACACTGGCCACCCTGTCCGGGCTGGGCGGCGTGATTGGCACGCAGGTTCTCAGCTTTGGCCGGTTGGCCCACCGCCTGCAGCAGGAACTGGGCGATTTGACGCTGATGCAGGTGGACGACCTGGGCAAGCACATGGTGCTGCGCCTGATGCTGGAACGGTACAAGGATCAGCTGCAGGTGTTTGGCCGTTCCGCCCTGCAGCCCGGTTTTGCGGCGCAGTTGGGACGGCTGATCAGCGAGTGCAAGTCGTACGGGGTAACCTTTGAACATACGGAAAATCTGGAGTGGGGGAGCGCTACACTCAACCAGAAGATACATGACCTGCGCCTGATCATGGGTGCGTACGAAGCCTACCTGGCTGAAGGGTACTGCGATGCCGACGACATTCTCAACCGCGTGGCGGCAAAGGTGAGCGAATCGGCCTACATCCGCCAAGCGGAGGTGTATTTTGACGGCTTCAGCGGGTTTACCAATCAGGAGCTGCGGCTGATCGAACAGATGATGATCCATGCCAAGCGGGTGACGATCGCTCTCTGTCTCGATCCGGCCGAGCGGGATGCGTCCCTGGATGAACTGGGCCTGTTTCATCCCACGCTGCGGACGTACCGGGCGCTGGAGACGATGGCGCGAGAAGCGGGTGTCGCCGTGGAGCAGCCCGTCCTGTTGACGGAACCTGTCCGCTTTGCTCACAGTCCGTGGCTCAAGCAGCTTGAAGCCCGCTACTTTGAATGGGGCGATCCGGAAGCGCCGCCCGCCCCTGCCCGTGCGGACGAAGTGGTGCTGCTCTCTGCCGCCAACCGGCGTGCCGAAGTGGAGGCGGTGGCACTGCAAATCCTCGCGCTGGCTCGGGACGAAGGATATCGTTGGCGGGACATGGCCATCCTGCTCCGGGAGATCGGGACGTATGCCGATGAGGTGGCCACCGTCTTTACCGATTACGGCATCCCCTTTTTCCTGGACAAGAAGCGGACTGTGATGCACCACCCGCTGGTGGAACTGGTCCGCTCCGCCTTGGAGGTAATCGCCGGGAAGTGGCGGTACGAGGCGGTATTTCGCTGTTTCAAGACCGACCTGATCAGTCCGGAGCCGCAAGCGGAAGAAGGGGCAGGCGCAGAAGCAGGGACGGATGCAGAAAAAGCAGGGACGGACGCAGAAGAAGCAGTGCGGCGCCAGATTGACGCATTGGAAAATTACGTGTTGGCGCACGGTGTATACGGCTCCCACTGGGCACAGGAGGCCCCCTGGCGCTTCGGCGGACCGGCGGGGGCGGACGAAGACGCCGAGGCAGACGGCCTGCGGCGCCGTTACGCTGCACCGCTGCTGCGGTTTGAGGCGGAGCTGAAGCGGGCGGAAAAGGAGAACGTGCGGGAGATGACGGCTGCCCTGTATCGCTTTCTCACCGCGTTGGACGTTCCAGAGAAGCTGGAGAGTTGGCAGCGGACGGCGGAAGAGGCTGGTGATCTGGAGGAAGCCCAGGTGCACGGCCAGGTCTGGAACGGCCTGATGAACCTGCTGGACCAGGTGGTGGAGGTGATGGGCGACGAGCAGATGGAGATCGCCATGTACGCCCGCGTCCTCGACAGCGGCCTGGAAAGCATTGAACTGGGGCTGGTGCCGCCTGCGCTGGATCAGGTGCTGGTCGGGTCGATGGAGCGATCCCGCCAGCCGGACGTCAAGGCGCTGTTTCTGCTCGGCGTCAACGAGGGCGTGATCCCGCTCAAGCCGAAGGAAGAAGGCATCCTGGACGAGGCGGAGCGGGAGCGGCTGGCCGAGCTGGGGGTGGAATTGGCGCCAAGCGCAAGACAGCGGCTGATGGCCGAACCGTTCCTGCTGTATCAGGCGATGACGCGCCCCTCCCTGCGTCTGGCGCTGAGCTGCGCCCTGGCTGACGAGGAGGGCAAGGCGCTGCTGCCGTCATCTGTCTTTTCGCGCGTGAAAGAGGTGCTTCCCGAGGCGCCTCACCGCTTTTTCCACAACGAGCCGACCGGGGAGGCGGAGGCGGACGCCTTTTTGCTCGGCAACCCGCGCCGCCTGTTTCGCCATCTGCTGACGCTTTTGCGGGGTATGAAAAAGAGCAGCGCCCTGCCTGTCTTTTGGTGGGAAGTATACGACTGGTTTATCCGCTGCTCGCCCGATGCAAAACGGGAAGGCTGGCTGCTTTCCGGCCTGCGTTACACCAACCGGGCGGCGCCGCTCGACGGTAAGACCAGCCGGGCGCTGTACGGCGAGCGGCTGAGAATGAGCGTCTCCCGCCTGGAGCGCTTCCAGTCCTGTCCGTTTTCCCACTTTTCCTCGCACGGCCTGCGCTTGGGCGAGCGGCGGCTGTACAAGCTGGAGCGGTTTGACGTGGGTGAGTTGTTCCACGCCTCGCTGAAGCGGGCCGTAGAAAAGATGAACGAAGAACACCTGGAGTGGGGACGGCTGACTGAGGCCGACAGCATGCAACTCGCCAGCGCGGTGGTGGACGAGCTGGTGCCGGCGACGCGGAGCAGCATCCTGACCCGGACGGCGCGGTACCGCTTCCTCTCCGGCAAACTGAAGCGTGCCGTGGGCCGGGCGATCTACGTGCTGGGAGAACACGCCAAGCGCAGCCGGTTTGCTCCGGTGGGACTGGAGGTGGCGTTCGGGCCGGGCGGTGACCTGCCGGGACTGGCGCTGAAGCTGGCAAACGGGGCGGAAATGCTGCTCGTCGGACGCATCGACCGCGTGGACCAGTCACTGGATGACGAAGTGCCGTATCTGCGCGTGATCGACTACAAGTCCGGCCCCAAGCAGCTCCAGCTCTCCGACGTGTGGAACGGGCTCAATCTGCAGCTGCTGGTCTACCTGGACGTCGTGGTGTCCAACGCGGAGGCCTGGCTGGGGAAAAAGGCGGAACCGGCGGGGGTCTTTTACTACCAGGTGGCTGATCCGTTCGTCACTGCCAAGCGGCTGCTGACGCCCGACGAGGCTGCCCGGGAGCGGGCAAAAAAGCTGCGCATGAAGGGGCTGATGCTGGCCGACCCGGAACTTGCACGGATGATGGATGCTTACGTGGAGCAGGGGCCGTCGGAACTGCTGCCGTTTGAACTGAAAAAGGACGGCACCCTCTCGGCGCGTTCATCCGTTGCCACGCCGGAGCAGTTCCAGGCGCTGCAGCAGTACGTGCGGGAGACGGTGGAAGCGATTGGGCAGCGCATGATCGACGGCGAGATCCAGATCGCCCCGTATGTACAGGGGACCGTGTCCGCCTGCCAGTTTTGCGCGTACAAACCGGTCTGCCAGTTTGACGCGGAATCCGCCGGGGAAATGCGCCAACTCCCCAAATGGAACAACAAACAGGTGTGGAGCATGCTGGCCGGCCCACAGCAAACGGGTAAAGGAGGAAACGACGATGTCACAGCAGCAAGTGGCCAAGCCTGAGCAGTGGACGGAAGAGCAGTGGCGGGCGATTACGCGGCGCGGCCGCAACCTGCTGGTGGCGGCGGCAGCCGGTTCCGGGAAGACGTCGGTCCTGGTGGAACGGATCATCCGGCGAATCATGGATGAAAGCGATCCGGTCGGGGTGGACCAACTGCTGGTGGTCACCTTTACCAATGCGGCCGCCGCAGAGATGCGGCACCGCATCGGCGATGCCCTGCGCAAGGCGCTGAAGACACAGCCCCACTCCGCCCATCTGCGGCGGCAGTTGGCGCTGCTGCAGCGGGCGACGATCACCACGCTTCACTCCTTCTGTCTGTCGCTCCTGCGCCAGTATTACTACCTGGTGGAACTGGACCCGGATTTTCGCATTGCCGACCAGATGGAAGCCGAACTGCTGCGCCAGGACGTGCTGGACGAGCAGATGGAGGAGTGGTACGAACGAGATGCAGAGTTTCAGGCGTTGGCCGACCTGATCCTTGACGGCCAGGATGACACGCCGCTGGCAGCGCTTATCGTCAGGCTGCATGAGTTTTCCCGCAGCCATCCCGAGCCCGAGCGCTGGCTGGACGAGGCGGCGGGAATGTTTGAAGCGGCTGATCCCGGCGGGTTGGACAGTTTGGCCTGGACCAAAAGCGTCCTCCAGTCGCTGGCGTTGGAGCTTAGGGCGTTGGAAGGAAAAATTCGGCGGGCAGCTGTCCTCGCCGCGTCCCCGGACGGCCCCCAGGCCTACATGCCGCTCCTGGAGGCCGAGGCGGATGCACTGGCCCGGGCTGCTGCCGCCTGCCGTCAGGGATGGGAAGCGGCGGAGTCGGCAGTGCGTGCCGTATCGTTTGGAAGGCTGCCTTCGGTGAAGGAGGCGGCCCCCGAGGTCAAAGAACAGGTGCAGGACCTGCGCAACGAGGTGAAAAAGACGCTGGGCGAGCTTACGGAACAGTATTTTGCCATGTCAGCAGCGCAATATCTGGAAGATTTGCGCCAGCTCGCTCCGCACATGCGGACGCTCGCTCGGCTCGTCTGCGAGTTTGAAGCGGCATTTCAGCGGGAAAAGCGGGCCCGCTCGCTGGTCGATTTCAGCGACCTGGAGCATCTCGCGCTGCAGGTGCTGACGGAGCGGACGGAGGACGGCCAGACAATTCCTTCCGCCGTCTCCCGCCAACTGCGCGACCAGTTTGTCGAGGTGTTGGTGGACGAGTACCAGGATATCAATCTGGTGCAGGAGACGATTCTGCGGATGGTCTCCCGCGACGCCGAGACACACGGGGCGGCCAACCGATTTATGGTAGGCGACGTGAAGCAGAGCATTTACCGCTTCCGGCTGGCGGAGCCGAAGCTGTTTCTCGACAAGTACCTGACGTATGCGACGGAAGAGGACGAATCCGGATCAATCGGCGAATGTCCCGGCGAACGAATCGACCTGGCGGCCAACTTCCGCAGCCGGCGGGAGGTGGTGGACGCGGTCAACTTCCTGTTCCGGCAGATCATGTCGCCGGGAGTGGGAGAGATCGACTACGACCGTTCCGCCGAACTCATCTGCCGGGCCGCCTACCCGGAATCTGAACCGGAGCGGTTGCGGCCGGAGGTTCATCTGATCGATCGGGCCGCCCCCGAAGAGTCAGAGGATCAGGCTGAGGCCGAGGAGACCGGTCTGCCCCCTGCGGGAGAGGCGGCAGAAGAGGCCAGCACGGCCCAGTTGGAAGCAAGGCTGATTGCCAGGCGGATTCGCCGCTGGATGGAGCCGGGCGAGGGAGAGGCACCGCTGTTGGTCTACGATAAAAAAGAGGGCGGGCTGCGTCCTCTGGCCTACCGGGACATCGTGATCCTGCTGCGGGCTGTCTCCGGCTGGGGCGAGGCGATGATGGAAGAGCTGCGGGCCGCCGGCATTCCCGTCTACGCGGAGCAGAGCGAGGGGTACTTTGACGCGACCGAGGTGGAAGTGATGCTCTCGCTGCTGCGCGTGATCGACAACCCGCTGCAGGATATTCCGCTTGCCGCCGTGCTCCGCTCTCCGCTCGTCGGTCTGCGCGAAGAGCAGCTGGCTCACATCCGCATCAGCTATCCGGCGGGGCCGTTTTATCAGGCGGTGCACCGCTATGTGGAAGAACAGCCGGCTACATGCGAGTGGGAAGAAAAACTGCACCGCTTTTTCCGCAGCCTGAAGCGGTGGCGGACCCAGGCGCGGCGGGAACCGCTGGCCGAACTGATCGCCGCGCTCTACAGGGAGACCGGCTATCTGGACTACGTCGCCGCCCTGGAAAACGGACAGCAGCGGCAGGCCAACCTGCGCGCGCTGTACGACCGCGCCCGGCAGTACGAAGCGGGCTCGTATCGGGGACTGTTCCGCTTTCTTCGCTTTGTCGACAGACTGCGGGAGGCGGGCAGCGACATGGGCGAAGCCCGAACGATCGGGGAGAGCGAAGACGTCGTGAGGATCATGACGATTCACAAGAGCAAGGGGCTGGAGTTTCCCGTTGTCTTTGTCGCCGGGATGGGCAAAATGTTTAACACCATGGATGTAAAAAGTTCGTTTCTCCTGCACAAGGATCTCGGATTTGGACCGATGGCGGTGGAGCCGCAACTGCAGGTCCGCTATCCCAGTCTGGCGGCACTGGGCATCCGGCAGCAGATGCGGCGGGAGATGCTGGCCGAAGAGATGCGGGTGCTGTACGTCGCCCTGACGCGGGCGCGGGAAAAGCTGGTGCTGGTGGGCACGGCCAAGGATCTGGGGAAAAGCGTAACCGCCTGGGGACGACAGGGGGATGGCGAACGGCTGCATGACGAAGACTTGATTCAGGCCAAGGGCTACCTGGATTGGGTGGGCCGCGCGCTGCTCAGACATCCTCAGGCTGCGCCGCTCAGGGACTACCCGCGTGAACGCGGCGGTGAGCCGGTGTCGGTCCGCACGGTGCCGGACGATTCCAGCTGGTCGTTTCATTTTTATCTGGCGGATCGGCTGCAGGCGGAGTCGGACGCTCAGGCGGAGGGACATTCTGTCTGGGAGCGGCTGACCCGACGCGAACCGATTCCCGAGCGTCCGGCCGACGACACGCTGCGCACGCTGATCGAACGCCGACTGGGCTGGAGCGATCCCCATTCGTCCGCATCCCGGTTGGCCGCCAAGTGGACGGTCAGCGAACTGAAGCAGCGAGCCAAAACGGGCAGTGGTTTTCCCTATCTGCTGCCGTCGATTGCGGAGAAACCGCGCTTTCTCGCCGAAGACGCACGCCATCGCCTGACCAGCGCCGAACTGGGGACGCTAACTCACCTGGTCCTGCAGCAGCTTGACCTGCGCCGACCACTTGATGAGCCGGACATCCGGCAGCAGATCGATTCGCTGGTGCTGCGCCGCTTTTTGACCGAGGAGCAGGCGGAGGCAGTAAACGCACGCGACCTTGCCCGCTTTTTTGCTTCTCCGTTGGGAACGCGAATGAAACAGGCAGCCAAGGTCTATCGTGAACTGCCTTTTACGATGGCGCTGCCTGCCAATGAGGTAGATCCGGAGATCGGGGACGACGAGCACGTCATCGTCCAAGGCGTGATCGACTGTCTGCTGGAGGAGGAGAACGGCAGACTGGTCCTGATCGATTTCAAGACGGACCGGATCGCGGCAGAGCCGTCGCCTGCGGTTATCGCCGAGATGAAACGGCGGTACGAAGCGCAAATCCGTCTCTACGTCCGCGCCGTAGAACAGATTCTCAAGACGCGCAAGGTAGCGGAGAGTTATCTGTATCTGCTGGCGGGCGGGGTTGAGGTGCTTGTCGAACCCGACAGCCGACATTAAGCCGACATTAAGCCGACATCAATAGAATCACCATCCGGTTTCCAATAGGAAGCCGGATGTATTTTTTTACCTAGAAACCATTACCTGTATATGTGCAAAGCATTGTCGGCACGCTACAAATAGGGATCCCGGAACGTTTCTCCAGAAAGACGCATCTTGCAACGGCCTGATTCGGAAGGGACTAACTGTCTGTCGGCGGCCGTTTTTGTTTATAGCAAAAAAATCTTTTAACGATAACAAAAATATAATTCTGATTTTAATATTGTTCTGATAAATATGACAATGTATAATGAGAGGCGTTTCCGGTGCGGACACCGGTTTTTAGGCGGCAGGCACATCTTATGTAAATGAGAACACAATCATCGGGGGTTATACGGAAAATGGACATTAGTCAATTCTTACGCAAAAAATCGATCTCCCAGATGCTGGAGCAGACGGAAAGCAAGCACGGCTCGCTGCGCAAAACACTGGGAGCATTTGATCTCACCATGCTGGGCATCGGGGCCATTATCGGCACCGGGGTCTTTGTACTGACAGGTGTGGCCGCCGCGAAATACGCTGGTCCCGCGTTGGTGCTTTCCTTTGTCCTGGCGGGGCTGGCCTGTGTGTTTGCCGCGCTTTGTTACGCTGAGTTTGCCTCTACCGTACCCGTTTCCGGAAGCGCATACACGTACAGCTATGCCGCTTTTGGCGAACTGGTCGCGTGGATTCTCGGTTGGGATTTGATCCTGGAGTACGGCGTAGCGTCCGCCGCCGTCGCGAGCGGTTGGTCCGGATACGCACAGGGGCTGTTGGCCGGATTCGACATATATCTGCCCACTGCACTGACCAGCGCGTACGACCCGGCCAAGGGGACGATCATCGACCTGCCCGCCGTCCTGATCACCGGCGTTATCACCGCCCTGCTCATGATGGGCACACGCGAATCAGCGAGATTTAACAACCTGATGGTGTTTATCAAAGTGGCCGTCATCCTGCTGTTTTTGGTTGTGGGGGTCGGCTACGTGAAGCCGGACAATTGGTCGCCCTTCATGCCGTTCGGCTTCGCGGGAGTGGCCACGGGAGCGGCGACGGTCTTCTTTGCCTTCATCGGCTTTGACGCCGTCTCGACCGCAGCAGAGGAAGTGCGGAATCCTCAACGCAACATGCCGATTGGCATCATCGCCTCCCTGCTGATCTGTACGTTTCTGTACATTGCGGTCTCACTTGTGCTGACCGGGATCGTGCCGTTCGATCAGCTGAACGTGAAAAACCCGGTTGCCTTTGCGATGCAGTTTGTGCAGCAGGATTGGGTGGCCGGATTCATCTCCTTGGGCGCGATCACGGGCATTACCACTGTGCTGCTGGTGATGATGTACGGGCAAACCCGGCTGTTTTTTGCGATGAGCCGCGACGGACTGCTGCCTGGTGTCTTTTCCCGCGTCAATGAAAAGCGGCAGGTTCCCCGTCAAAGCACGATGATCGTGGGCGCCCTCGTCGCCCTGTTCAGCGGTCTTTTGCCGCTGCACAAGCTGGCCGAACTGACCAACATCGGTACGCTGTTTGCCTTTATCGTCGTCTCTGCAGGTGTGATGGTGCTGCGCAAGACCAATCCCGGCCTGCGGCGAGCGTTCCGCGTGCCGATGGTGCCGCTGGTGCCCATCCTGGCGATTCTGTTTTGCGGATATTTGATTTACAGTCTGCCTTCCAGCACCAAGATCGGATTTTTGCTCTGGCTGGTTGTCGGAGCCGTCGTCTACCTGGCGTACGGCAGACGTCACAGCAAGCTGGCCCGAGATACAAGCGAGGGGTAATACGGGAACAAACGGAGACGAGCAGGCATGCTGAAGCGGGCAGCCTGCTCGTTTTCTTGCGCGTTCGGGGGTGGCAATCGTGGGGACGGGCGGACCGCCCCGGCATGCTGGCAAATATTTGCCGCCGGCCAGGGTTTTTTTTACAAGCGTCTTTACATGGAGGCGGGAGCATACATATAATGTACATAACACAAAAGTGAGTAATCACTCACTATAATCATCATCACTGGTATCGTCAAAATGGACTACGCTTGCATCAGGCACCAGAAAGTTTTTTTGACAGCAAAATGAGTGAGTGCTCACATCGACAAATTGGTCGAGGTGGTCTTATGTATCGTCGTTTTCTGTTGTTCTGTCTGGCCGGCTCGCTCGCGGCGCTGCCGGGGTGCACATGGTTTCAGCCGCGCGAATGGCCGCTCTCCGGCACGATTGAAGCGGTGGAACTGCCTGTTGTCGCCGAAGTGGGGGGACTGCTGACGGCCGTCAAGGTGGACGACGGCGCCGTCGTGAAAAAGGGACAGGTGCTGGCGGAGATCGACAAGCGCAGCTATCAGGCGAGCGTGCGCGAAGCGGAGGCGGTGCTGGCCCAGGCCCAGGCACGGCTGGAAGAAGCCCAGGCGGGCAGCCGCGACTCGACCATCCGCCGAGGTATCGCCGCCGTAGACCAGGCGGACGCCGCCATCCGGCTGGCAGAGGCGCGTCAAAAACAGGCAGAAGCCGGGCTGAACCGGGCCAAAGAACTGGTGGACCAGGTCGCCTCGCAGCTGGAAGGGGCAAAGCAGACGCTCGCCTACCAGGAGAACCGCTTGCGGGAAGCGGCCCGGTTGTACGAGCGGGGAGCGATTGCGAAACAGGAGTACGAAGCGAAGCAGGAGGCGGTCAATCAGGCCCGGACACAGGTAAACCAGTTGGCCGCTCAACTGGAGGCGGCCCGCTCCCAGTACGCTGCCGCCCGGGAAGACGTCGCCGCCGCTGTCGCCCAGACCGGCACGGCGCAGGCGCAGCGGGCGGGTGCGCAGGCCGAGCTTGACCAATTGAAAGAGGGGAGCACCGATTACGCGATTCGCGCCCTGCTGGCGGCCAGGGATCAGGCCCAGGCGCGTCTGGAGCAGGCCCGGCTGCAGTTGGAGAAGGCGGTGATCACCGCGCCGGAGGACGGTGTCGTGCTGCGTTCCTCCGTGACCCAAGGGGAAGTGGCAAAACCGGGAGCGACGCTGTTTACGATGAGGAAGGGCGATCATCTGGAGCTGAAGGTGTACATCCCGGAAGCGGAGCTGGGCCGCGTGCGTCCGGGCGAGACGGTGGGCATACAGGTGGACGCGTATCCGGGCGAGACGTTTCGCGGCGTGATCAGCGCAGTCGCCGACAAGGCGGAGTTTACCCCGAAAAACGTGCAGACCCCGGATGAGCGGACCAAGCTGGTGTTTGCCGTGACGATCCGCATCAGCGAAGGGCTCGACAAGCTGAAACCGGGCATGCCCGCCGATGTGCTGCTGCCCGGCAAGGAGGACGCGCAATGAACTACGCCATCCAATGCGAGCAGTTGACCAAGCGCTTTCAGGATCGCGTCGCCGTCAACAGCCTGACGCTGTCCGTTCCCACCGGCTCCATCTACGGCTTTCTCGGCCCCAACGGCTCGGGCAAATCGACCACGATCCGGATGCTCTGCGGCCTGATAAACCCCACGTCCGGACGGGGAACGGTGCTCGGCTATGACGTGATGACGCAGAGCGAGGAGATCAAGCAGCGCATCGGCTACATGTCGCAAAAGTTCAGCCTGTACGAAGATCTCACGGTGGAGGAGAACCTCGACTTCTACGCCGGAGTGTACCGTCTGGGCAGAGAGGAGCGCAGGCGGCGCAAAGCAGAGCTGATTGAAATGGCCGGGCTGACCGGGCGGGAGCGGCAGTTGGCCGGCTCCCTCTCCGGAGGCTGGAAGCAGCGGCTGGCCCTGTCCTGCGCCCTGCTGCACCAGCCGGAGCTGCTGATTCTGGACGAACCGACCGCGGGCGTCGATCCGGTCTCCCGCCGCATCTTCTGGGAGGTGATCCACGACCTGGCGAAGCAGGGGATGACCGTGCTGGTCACCACCCACTACATGGACGAAGCGCAGACCTGCGACTGGATCGGCTTCATTTTCTTCGGCAACCTGCTGGCCCAGGGAACCCCGCAGGAGCTGATCGAGCGGATGGGCGCAAACAACCTGGAGGACGTCTTTGTCACCCTGGTCAAGGAGGAGGAAGCCCGGCAGGCAGCCGCGGGCAGAGGGGAGGAACGCAGATGAAGCGGTTTTCCTGGGCGCGGTACTGGTCGGTGGTGAAAAAGGAAGTGATCCAGATCAGGCGGGATCGGCCCAGCCTTGCCATCGCGCTGGCGATGCCGCTGATGATGCTGTTTTTGTTCGGCTACGCCGTCAATACGGACGTCAACGACATCAAGACGGTCGTGTGGGATCAAAGCGCCTCGCCCTACAGCCGGGAACTGGCGGCCAACCTGGAAAACACGCGGGTGTTTCAGGTGGTCGCCCACGTCGGCGGGTATGCGCAGATCGAAGCGATGCTGGACGACGGCAGCGCGGACGTGGCCTTGGTCATCCCGCCCGACTACGCCCGCAAGCGCGACCGCGGCGAACCGGCAGCGGTGCAGATGCTGATCGACGGCTCCGATCCCAACATCGCCCGGACTGCCTTGTCCAACGCGCAGCTGATCGTGCAGAACCGGGCCGTCACCCTGGTGCAGGAGCGGATGGAAAAAGAGGGGATGGGCCGCTTCGAACCAAGCATCGAACTGGACGCGCGCGTGCTGTTCAATCCCAACATGGAGAGCATCGTGTTCAACATTCCCGGCCTGATCGGCCTGATCATGCAGAACGTGACGATGATCCTGACCGCATTTTCGCTGGTGCGGGAAAAAGAGCGGGGAACGATGGAGCAGCTGATCGTCACCCCGATCCGGCCGCTGGAGCTTTTGCTCGGCAAAATCACGCCCTACGTCTGCATCGGCTTCTTCTCGTTTTGCCTCGTCCTGCTCTTGGGAAGCTGGTGGTTCGGCGTTCCGGTGAAAGGCAGCGTGCCGCTTCTGATCGCCTTGTCGGTGCTGTTTTTGGTCACCACGCTGACGCTCGGCATTTTCATCTCCACGGTGTCCCGTACCCAACTGCAGGCGATGCAGATCGCGTTTGCCTTCATTTTGCCCAGCGTGCTGCTGTCCGGGTTCATGTTCCCGCGCGAAACGATGCCGCTCGTGATACAATGGTTAGGCGGGATTGTCCCCTTGACTTATTTTTTGGAAATTCTCAGGGGTATCTTTTTAAAAGGGGTAGACCTGTCCGCCCTGTGGCAGGACACGTTGGGAATGGCAGTGTTTTTCCTGCTGATCCTGACGGTCGCCATGCTGCGGTTCCGCAAGAAGATCGAGTGACACGGCGCATGTGAAGCTCGGATGGAGGAGCGTTTGCAAGGATATGAGCCGATCGTTTGAAGAAAGCCTGATGCAGTTTGTCGAGGAATTGAAAGACGAGAGCGAAATGACGGAGAAGCAGCGCCGCATCCTGCAGGCGTCGCTCAAGCTGTTTGCCGCCAAAGGGTTTCATGCCAGCTCGACAGCTGAAATCGCCAAAGAGGCGGGAGTGGCGGAGGGCACCATCTTCCGCCACTACAAGTCCAAAAAAGACCTGTTGCTGGCCCTGGTGGCCCCTGTGCTGGTCAAGTTTGCCGCCCCGTTCATTTTGAAGGACGTGCGCGTCATTTTTCAGGAGCAGGCGAAAAAGCCGCTGGCCGAGGTGCTCACCGAGCTGTACCGGAACCGGCTGGAATTGATTGGGGCCAATGAAAAGCACGTCCGGATTCTCCTGCAGGAGGCGTTTTTCCACGAGGAAATCCGCGAAGCGATGCTATCGACGGTCTTTCAGGAGATGAAGCGGCTGGCGGCGAAACTGATCGAGGAGCGCAAGGAAGCAGGCGAACTGCGCCCACTGCCGACGGAGGCGGTGTTTCGCATGATGCTCTCTTCGCTGCTTGGGATGATCCTGTTCAAGCACGTGACGGAGCCGGAGGAATACGCCAAGCGCTCCGAAGAGGAACAGATCGCCCTCACCGTGGACATGCTCCTGTACGGTATCGCCAACCGCTAGACGGTTCGCCACGCGGGAAGACGACTCCAGGAAAAAGGCCGCACGTTGCGGGAGGCGGTGAAGCGCAGCGCTAGTCTTTTTCGTTCAGGATGTAGCGCAGCGTTCGTTTGGAGATGCCCAGCTTTTTGCTTAACAGCTCCCGGTCTCCGCTGGTTTCGGCCAGCCCTTTGGCAATCACCTGGCGGCCTATCTCCGTCTCCAGCCTCCTGATTCTGCCCAGCAGTTGGACAAAGTCAATCTCGTCCACCGAACCGATTTGCCCGATGACATTCTGTACAAACCGGACCGCTTCCTGTTCGATCGCATGGTGAACAGCAGGCGGTCCGGCTGTTTTGTCCCGGGGGGTGCCCGCACCGCTCACGATCGGCTGCGGCAGGTGTTCCGGCTTCAAGACGGCGCAGTCGTGGATGGCGACCGCCTGGTTGACCACGTTGATGAGCTGGCGGACGTTGCCCGGCCATTCATAGTGCTGCAGCAGCGTCATCGCTTCCGGATCGACCCGGCAGGCGCCGCCAAACTTCTTTTCCAGGAAGGCGTGCACAATGGCCGGGATGTCGTTTGGCCTCTCGCGCAAGGGGGAATGGTCAGCTTTACTCCTTCCAGGCGGTACAGCAGGTCGGCGCGAAACCGGGACGATTCCGCCTCCTGTTCCAGATTCCGGTTGGTGGCAGCGATAAACCGGACGTTGCACTTCAGCGTCTGCTCGCCGCCCACCCGCATGTACTCGCCTGTCTCGATGACCCGCAGCAGCTTCACCTGGATGAGCGGGGGGGCTTCTCCGATCTCGTCGAGAAACAGCGTCCCGTTATTGGCCAGTTCGAAGATGCCTTTGCGCTCTTTGACCGCACCGGTGAACGCTCCCTTTTCATGGCCGAACAGTTCACTTTCCAGCAGGGACTCCGGGATTGCGCCGCAGTTGATCCCGACGAAGGGATGCTGCGAACGGGCGCTGACTCCGTGCAGAAAGCGGGCCATCAGTTCCTTGCCGGTGCCCGTTTCGCCTTCGATCAGCACGTTGATCGCCTTTTTGGCCAGCTTGTCCGCGACGGACAGGACTTTTGCCATCGGGCTGCCGGCCGTGTAGATGATGCCGAAGCGGGCAGCCGTCTCGGCCAGTTCATCGGAGAGGCCGCCGGGCTTGTCCCAGACGGAGAAGATCACCTGTTCCAGACTGTCCAGATCGTCAAACGGCTTTTCCAGATAGTCTCGCGCTCCCGATTGGATGGCGGTCACCGCCGACTTGATCGTGCTGTAGCCGGTCATGATGATGACCTCGCAGGCGGGCTGTCGCGCCTTGATGGCGGAGAGCAGCTCCAGTCCGTTGGCATCGGGCAGCTTCAAATCAATCAGCGCCAGGTGAAACGGGAAATCGCCGGCCAAAAGCTGCCGGACCGCTTTTCCCGAGTGGGCGACCGTCACGTCGCACTGCTTGGCTTTGAGAAAATAAGAGAAAAAGGACGTAACCTCCACTTCGTCGTCAACGACTAGCACCTGTTTCGGATTCATCAGCACTCTCCTCATCTGTGTAAATGGGCAGCAAGAGCGTAAACGTACTGTACTCCCCTCGCACGCTCTCGGCGGTCAGCGTTCCGCCGTGCGACTCGGCAATCCCCAGACTGACGGACAGACCCAGTCCGGTTCCCTTTGTTTGTTCCTTGGTCGTAAAGAAAGGATGGAAGATCTGCGGCAAATGCTCTGCGTCAATGCCTGCGCCGTTGTCGCGAACGGACATGCCGACGTAGACGCCGTCGTCCGTTTCCTGGCGAAAGGTTGTGATGACAATCTCGGGGCTGGATGCGCCGTGCAGCGCGTCGCGGGCGTTCAACAGCAAATTGATGATGATCTGCTCGATCTGGTGCCGGCTTCCCCAGACAGCCAGCGGCTCGTCCGCCAGCCGCTTCGTGATGCAAATGCCGGACACGGTAAGCTGGTAGCCGATCAGGCCGAGCACGACTTCGACCAGGTCGTTGATGAACAGACGCTCAAACTGGTACTCCTCCTGCCGGGAAAAGGTCAGCAGGTTTTGAATGATCTTCTTGCAGCGGACGCTGCACTGAAACACGTCCTGCAGCATTTGCCGCTGCGGCTCGGTGTGCGTCTCCCTCAGCAGTAGCTGGACGTTCCCCAAAATGGCGGTAAGCGGACTGTTCAGTTCGTGCGCCACTCCGGCGGCCATTTCGCCGATGGCGGCCAGCTTGGCTGATTGGATCAGCCGGGCTTCGATCTGCACTTTCTCACTGACGTCTTTAAACAGGAGGATGTTTTCCACGGACACCCCGACGTGTTCGGCAATTTGCTGAAAGAGGAGGAGATGCTCTCCGTCGTCTTGCGGCTGTTGCTGATGAAGCAGGGTGATAAAGCCAAACGGTTTGTTCAGCCGGCTTTGCAGCGCGACGGAGGTGAAGCGGCAGCCGGGGTGTTCGGTCTGAAACAGGCGGTCCAGCGCGCTCGTGGAGACGGACTCTCCCCGTTTCAATGATTGGGTCAGGGTGCGAACCCGCCAATCCGCCCCGTTTCGCTTTGCAACATAGGCGGAGAGGGACGTTCCCTCCACCAGCGTGAGCGCGAACAGGTCAAACGGGATCAGCCGGGACAACTGCTCCGCCAGATAGGCGCTGACTTCGCTCCAGTCCGCATCAATCTTGATTTTCGTCAAGCAGTTGATGACTTCCAGCTGACGGTTCTTTTTCTTCATTTCGTCCACGACAAGGTTCAGTTCGCGGTAGTAGCTTTTGCGCGAGGATTGGATGCCGGTCAATTTCTCCAGGATTTCTTGTTTGTGATGCATGGCGTCCTCCTACAATGCATTGCAAAACAGCATGTGCACGTCTTCTTCCGTCATGTCGCGGGGGTTGGTGGCCATACAGACGTCGCGGACGGCGTTGCGGCTCAACACCGGGATGTGCTCCGGCTGCAGCCCCAGCGTGGACAGGTGGTCGGGGATGCCGAGATCGCTCGCCAGTTCCTTGACCGCTTTCATCGCCAGGCGGGAAGCGTCGGACAGGCTTAATCCGGAGACGTTTTCGCCCAGGGCTTCCGCCATCTTTTTGTACTTTTCCGGGGCGGCTAGGAAGTTGTACTCCAGCACGTAGGGCAGCAGCACGGCGTTGACCTCCCCGTGCGGCAGGTCCAGCAGCCCGCCCAACTGGTGGGACATCGCGTGGACGGCTCCCAGGATCGCGTTGGAAAAGGCAAGCCCCGCCTGCAGACTGGCCATCGCCATGCCCTGCTTTGCCTCGGCATTGTACCGGCTGGCTGCCGACGGGCGCAGGTGCTGGGCGATCAGCCGCATCGCCTGCAGCGAGAGGACTTCCGTCAGCGGCGTGGCGGCCAGCGAGACGTACGACTCGATCGCGTGCGTCAGCGCGTCCATTCCCGTGTTGGCCGTCAGCTGCTTGTCCTTGGTCATCAGTGTCTGCGGGTCGATGATGGCGATGTCGGGGATCAGTGATTTGGAGATGATCGTCATCTTGACCTTGCGCTTGGAATCTACGATGATCGAAAATTGCGACACTTCCGAGCCGGAACCGGCCGTCGTCGGCACCATGACCATGGGCGGCAGGGGACGCGTGATTTTGTCTACACCTTCGTATTCAAGGATGCTGCCGCCGTTCGACGCGAGCAGGGCAATCGCCTTGGCTGCGTCCATGGCGCTTCCGCCGCCGATGCCGACAATCGCGTTGCACCCGTGGCGAAGGTATTCGGCTACGCCGGCGTGCACCTCTTCGTCTTTCGGGTTGGAGGTGAGGTTCGTCCAGAGGTGCCACTCCAGTCTGCTCTGCTTCAGGTAACGGATCGCCTGCTCTGCCCATCCGGCGTTTACCACGCCCGGGTCGCTGACGAGAAACACGTTTTTTGCCCCCAGCCGAATCAGACTTTCGCCGACTTGGCTGATCGACTGGTTGCCAAAGATAATTTCCGGCGTCATGAATTTGGAGATTTGCATGGGAACACCTCCTGTCAGGTTCTATTGTAAACAGGGGCGGCTCGCTTCCCAAGGACAAAATTACGGCCCGCGGGCCGATTTTTTGGCAGATGGCCGAAAAATTGTCCCGACAGCATTGTAATAGGTTGAATTATCCTAATATTTGTTCATTTTTTGAGCTTGGTATGCTTTTTGCTGAAATGGAGCGGTACAAGCACGTAATTCATGTTTCAAAGGAGGAGAACAGATGAAAGCAGCAGTTGTCAATCACTTTCGCGAAAAGCTGGAGGTAAAGGATGTGCCGATCCCCGAGATCGGGTTTGGCGAGGTGCTGGTTCGGATCAAGGCGTGCGGGGTCTGCCACACCGACTTGCATGCGGCGCACGGAGACTGGCCGGTCAAACCGAAGCTGCCGCTGATCCCCGGACACGAAGGCGTCGGGGTCGTGGAGAAGGTAGGCGAAGGGGTAACCTCGTTGAAGCCGGGAGACCGCGTCGGGATTCCCTGGCTGTATTCTGCGTGCGGTGAGTGCGAGTACTGTCTGACGGGATGGGAGACGTTGTGCAAGAAACAGCTGAACGGCGGGTACTCCGTTGACGGCGGTTATGCGGAATACTGCAAGGCGCCTGCCGCGTATGTGGCTCGCATCCCTAACGGCCTGAGCGACGTGGAGGCCGCCCCAATTCTGTGCGCCGGCGTGACGACGTACAAGGCGCTGAAAGTGGCCGACATCAAGCCGGGGGAATGGGTGGCCATCTACGGCATCGGCGGATTGGGCCATCTGGCGCTCCAGTATGCCAAAGCGATGGGGTACAACGTGGCGGCAGTCGACATCAACGATGAAAAGCTGACCTTGGCCAAAGAACTGGGGGCCGACCTGACAGTCAACGGGGCCAAGACAGATCCGGTCGCGGAGATTACCGAAAAAATCGGCGGGGCGCACGCCGCGATCAGCGTTGCTGTCACGCGCAAGGCGTTTGAACAGGCGTACCGTTCGGTGCGGCGCGGCGGATCGCTGGTCGTGGTCGGACTGCCCAACGACGAGCTGCCTGTCCCGATTTTTGACACCGTGCTGAACGGCGTTTCTGTGAAAGGTTCTATTGTCGGGACCCGCAAGGACATGCAGGAGGCGCTAGACTTCGCTGCGCGCGGTAAAGTAAAGGCGATCATTGAGACGCAGCCGCTGGAAAAGATCAACGAAGTATTTGAACGGATGGAAAAGGGACAGATCAACGGCCGTGTCGTGCTGACCCTGGAATAATCAGCTCGTCTCGGGCAAAAAGGCACCGCGCGCCGGAGCTCTATAAGCATTGCAGCACCGCTTTCTGAAAGCGGTTCCAGACTGAAGACAAACGGTTCCTTGAGTAAACGCCCACAAGAAATGATTTCCAGACCGAAAGGCCTGCCTATTCATCAACCGAAGCGAAAAGACAATGTGCATCGCATGGCGGGATGGGCCAAGCGAGCTCCTTTGACGACCGACTCAGCGGAAAAACGAAGACGCGGGAATCAACAGGGGACACAAGTCTCACTTCATCGAAACACCCAGATGTTTGTCCCCTGCCCGCGTCTCGTTTTGGAGCGGACTTCATCCGCTTCTGTGCTGGGCGTCAAACGAGCGAGCGGGCCCGCTCTCCCATGCGCCGCGGACTTTGTCTACACGCTGAGCACCGCTTTCTGAAATCGGTTCATACCCGGATTGGGGAAACACAGATTGATCGGGCAAATAAACTTGATTGCATGGCTGTCCTCCTCTGACGAAAAGATAGGGATGGAAACGACAAAAATGGATGATATGATGATATCATGACTAGATCATCCTGACGTTCATTATTGGAGGAGAGAGATCCATGCTTCGTTTGTCAGAGAGAGAATGGCAGGCGTACCGGCAGAAAAACAAGGACCGGGCGCGCATGCTGATTTCATGTCCGGACCGGGCCGGGATTGTGGCGGCCGTGTCCACCTTCCTGTTTGAACAGGGGGCCAACATCGTTCAGTCCGACCAGTACACGACCGATCCGGAAACGGGCCGCTTTTTCATGCGGATTGAATTTGACGTGGTCAATCTGGAGGAGCGCTGCGAGGCGATCAAGCAGGCGTTCCGGCCGGTGGCGGAGAGCTACGGCATGGATTGGTCGCTGGTGGAGGCGAAGAAGCGGAAGCGCATGGCCATCTTCGTCTCCAAAGAGGACCACTGCCTGTTGGAGCTGTTGTGGCTCTGGAAGTCGGGCGCTCTGCACGCCGACATCGAGGTCGTGGTGAGCAACCACCCCGACATGCGGGAGACCGTGGAGTCGTTCGGGATTCCGTACCGCCATATCCCGGTGACGAAGGAGCGCAAGGCGGAGGCGGAAGAGGAGCAGTTGGCCGCGCTGGGCAGCGGCGTGGACGTAATCGTCCTGGCCCGCTACATGCAGATTCTGTCGCCCCGCTTTTTGCAGGAGTATCCGATGCGGATTATCAACATCCACCACTCGTTCCTGCCTGCCTTCATCGGGGCCAAGCCGTACGAGCAGGCTTACCGCCGCGGCGTCAAACTGATCGGCGCCACCGCCCACTACGTCACCGAGGAGCTGGACGCCGGCCCGATTATCGAGCAGGATGTGCTGCGGGTGACGCACGAGCAGGACGTGGAGGCGCTAAAACAGTTGGGCCGCCAGGTGGAGCGGACCGTGCTGGCGCGCGCTGTCGGCTGGCATCTGGAGGACCGGGTGCTGGTCTACGGCAACAAGACAATCGTGTTTCCGTAAAAGTGGAGCCCTTCCTAAATGGAAGGGCTCTCAGACTGAAGACAAACTGTATTTTTATCATTGAGGTTCCGTAAAGAAACGATTTTCTATCGTTACCAGGCCGAAAGGCCTGCACATTAATCAACCGAAGGTGGAGAAAAATACATGGTATGGAGTGATGGGCCAAGCGAGCTCCTTTGACGACCTGCCCAGCGGAAAAACAAAAGACGCGGGGAAAACAGGGGGCACAAGTCTCACTTCCTCTAAATACCCAGATGTTTGCCCCCTGCCCGCGTCGCGTTTTGAAGTGGACACTGCCACCTGCTTTGCTGGTCGTCAAGAGAGCGAGCGGGCCCTATCACCCATGCGCCACGGACTTTGTATACACGCTGAGAGCCCTTCCTAAATGGAAGGGCTCTTTGCCGTTGAGGGATCATTTACGGGCGCTTTTCCAGGGCCAGCGTGACGCCGAACGCCACCA
Source organism: Brevibacillus sedimenti (assembly GCF_020923495.1). Lineage (GTDB taxonomy): Bacteria > Bacillota > Bacilli > Brevibacillales > Brevibacillaceae > Brevibacillus > Brevibacillus aydinogluensis. Next base: position 567,151 of record NZ_CP064048.1, on the reverse strand, counting down.
GCGCAAGGCCGGTGATTCCTTGGATGGCCCGCTGTGTGGACGCTTTTTTCATCCAGGCGCGCAGCCGGTCAATGAACCGGACGTACAGGAAAAACCATGCGACCGTAAGCAGTGTGTAAGTCAAACCCAAGGCGAGGAATTGCAGAAACGCGTAGCTGCCGGGCGTTACAAACTGCGGAAGGAATGTCAGGAAGAAGACAGCCACTTTCGGATTGAGCACATTGGTCAAAAATCCCTGCAGAAAGGGGGATTTGTTCTGATGCTTGGCATCTGGCTGCTCAACAGCCGCGGTTTTCTGATTCCGAAGCGACCACAACGACGTAATTCCCAGGTAGAGAAGGTAGACGGCCCCGACGTACTTGATGATGGAAAAGAGAAACGCGGACTTCACCAGGATCGCCGATATGCCGCAGACAACGGCCAGCGTGTGGATCAGCAGTCCGGACGTGCTGCCCAGAACCGTTTTCATCCCGCCTGAACGGCCGTGGAAAACAGTGTTTTGCGTCACCACGCCGGTATCGGGGCCAGGCAGAATGATCAGCAGGATCGACATAAGCACGAACAACGCATAATGTTCCATTGGAATCCCCCCAGTTTAAGCAGACATGTTGCGGCGACCAATCATTTTGCATTGTATCCATTGTAACAATAACAACGAATCAATCAACTCTTTTTAATAATCAATCAATTCTTTTTTTGATTGGGACGACGGCGACTCGCCTCTCATCCTCACGTCTGCATGCAGGGCGGCAGGATCATCTCCAGAAACCGGGCGGCCGCAGGGCGCAGGGCATCATCCTCCTCGCGGGTGCAGATGTAGATCGGCCGTTTGATCGTCACACCGTCGACCAGCACTCGCCCCACTTCGCCTCGTTCCACCAGTTCACGGACGGACGGTTCCGGTGCCAGCATCGAGCCGTACCCCGCCCTGACGGACTGGATGGATTCGAACAGGCCGTGGTATTCAAGGCCCGCTTTCGGCGGAGCGACGCCGTGCTCGCGGCAGAGGGAAAACAGCCTCTCCCGCGTGGAACTGCCCTTTTCCCGCAGCAAAAACGGCTCCCGCATCAGCGCTGCCAATGAAACCGTCCGGCCGGCAAACGGATGACCGGCGGGGACGATAAACCAAAAGGCCACATCCGTAATGTGCCGACGCCGGATGGGCAGGTGTTCGTCCCACGACTCGTTGGTGACCACGGCCAGGTCCGCCTGACAGCGGAGCAGACGTTCCAGCGACTGCTTCGAGTTTCCGGCGCGGATTTCCACGTCCGCCTGCGGGTGCTGCTGTTTGTAGGCGGCCAGCCATTTGGGCAGGAGGTAATGGGAGGGGAGAAAAGTGGACGCCACCCGCAGCTTTCCCCGCTTGCCCTGTTTGATCTCCTCCAATTGGGACTCGATCTCCCGTTCCCAGTCAAAAATCCGCCGGGCTTTCTCATACAAAAAACGTCCTTCGGGAGTGAGCGCAATGCCTCGTCCCTGCGGCGTGAGCAGCTTGATGTCGAGATCCCGTTCCAGTTTGCGGATGTGCGCGGTCACGGCCGGCTGGCTGATGGAGAGCGCATCGGCCGCGCCGGTCACGCTGCCCCGTGCCGCCACTTCCACGAAGATGCGCAGCGCGTGAAGGTTCATGATTTTCCTCCATTCATAAGGATTGCTTATGAGTCGGGTGCCAATATGTATTGGATTTTTGCCAGTCTCCTTTGTAGTGTAAAGCATATAGATTTGTTCCGGCAAAGGAGATTGCGATGGAAGGCAAACACGGCAAGACACAGGTTATGGCACTGGCTCTCGTGACAGCGATGTGCGTGCTCGGTGATTCCGTGCTGTACGTGGCGCTTCCGCTCTATTGGCGGGAGGCGGGACTGGACGCGCTCTGGCAGGTAGGTGTGCTGCTCTCGGTCAACCGGCTGGTGCGGGTGCCGCTGGGGCCGTTGATCGGCAAATGGTATGAGCGGACAGGCGGCCGGTCGGGGTTGGCGATCGCCGTGTTCCTGGCGTTCGTGACGACAGCCTCGTACGGGTTTCAGGGATTTTGGCTGTGGCTTTTGATGCGCTGTCTCTGGGGAGCGGCCTGGACCTTCTTGCGGTTGGGTGCCTATTCGTTGATCGTCAGCGTCTCCGACGACGGGAATCGCGGCCATTTCATGGGGCTGTACAACGGACTGTTCCGGCTGGGCAGCCTGGTCGGCATGCTGGCCGGCCCGCTGCTGGTCGCCTGGGTGGGCTTGCGGACGACGTCCTTTTTGCTGGCGGGGTGTCGCTGGTGGCGTTTGTCCTCGTTTTTGCCTTCATCCCCGCATCCTTTACCGGACAGAGCGGCGATGCGTCCGCCGCAGCGGTGCGGCCGCAGCTTTGCTGGACGGGGAGTGTCGCGCTGACCATGGCCTCGGGAATGTTTGTCGCCATGTGCTACCAAGGCATACTGGTTTCCACACTGAGCCGCTTGATCGATCTTCGGCAGCCGTTTGCGGTGATCGGCGGGATGGTGGTGGGCTCGGCCGTCGTCGCCGGCGTGGTGCAGGGAGCCCGCTGGGTCTGGGAACCGTGGGCGGCGCCGTGGTTCGGCAGGTGGTCGGACCGCTGCGGACGGCGGCGGATGCTGGTCGGGGCGGTGCTGGCGGCTGCGGTGTTGTTCGGCCTCACAGCAGTGCCGCTGCCCTTTGCGCTCTGGTTGGGCGTGCTTTTGGGGATACAGCTTACCGGCACGGTGCTCACTACCGTGATGGACACGCTGGCGGCAGACGAAGCGTCCCGGCAGGCCAACGGCGCGCAGCTGCTGACGTGTTACTCGGTGGTGACCGATCTCGGCGCCGCCGCTGGACCGCTGCTCGCGTTTTGGGCAGACGGCTGGTTCGGCCTGAACGGACTGTACGCAGGAACTGCCGCCTTCCTGCTGGCGATGGCGGCCGCCTGGTCCGGGCGGGCGGGGCAGGCGCATGCGGCCGGAGAGAACAAGCCGGAGAAAACAAGATAGTGGATTGAATCGCCAACCGATTGGACGGCCATTTGCCATTTCTCGTACGTTCCGCTTCTTCCGGTTTCGCACAGGGCTTGCTCGGATTCACCGTCCGCGCTGTTTACTTACGCCGAGCCGTGTTCCCGAATTGCGTCCAGGATGCGGGCGATCGCGTCGTCGCGGTCCGGACTGTGCAGCAGCATGTGGCCGGAGTTGTCGTACCAATAGATGCGGGCGCCTGCCTCGGGGCAACGCTATTGGCCAGATGCTCCGCGCTGGATGGCCGCACGGTATCGTCCCGTCTCGACTGCAGCAGCACGTACGGGACGCGGATGTCGGGCAAGAGCGGCTTTGTCTCTTTCAGCAAGCGGCGAAATTGCAGCATGCTGCGCAGCGGAATGTTAACCAGGCCGTTGATGTAGCGGCGGGAATGGGTGGAGAAATCGTCGCGCAGATTGCGCAGGGCCTGCCGCACCTCCCAGTAATGGTACGGGGAATTGATCGTAACCAACAGGCGGACGGGATGACGGTGGGCGACGTGAATGGCGAGCAGGCCGCCCATGGAAAAGCCGATGACAACAATCGGGTCGGCACGCATGGCCAGCCGTTTGTACGCTTCATCGGCGGAGCGCAGCCAGTCGTGCCGGGTGCTTTTGGCCAGCTGCCGTCGGCCCAAGCCGTGTCCTTCCAGGGTGGGGCACTCCACATGGTAGCCCGCTTCACGCAGTGTCTTCGCCAGCGGCATCACATCCCGGATATCGCCGGCAAAACCGTGCAGGACGAGGCAGCCAAGCGTATTGGACATGGTGAATCTCCTCTCGGTCAAGATTGTTTACTCCTTGTATTATAAACGGTTTCCCGGGCGGGAAGCGATTCAGCACCAAACAAAAAACCGGCTCCGTCCTTTGAGAAGGGACGAGGCCGGTTTGTTTTCACACGGGTGTTTTCTTCATGGCGTGATTGTTTTCAAGTCGGGGGAGACGATGAGTTTTGGCTGCGTGCACGCCTGAATGTCTTCCGGCGTGTAGCCTTCCGCCACCTCTTTCAGCACCAGGCCGTCCGGGGTGACGTCCAGCACGGCGCGGTCGGTGATGATCCGGTTCACCACCCGTTTGCCGGTCAGCGGCAGGGCGCATTCGTTCAAAATTTTCGGATCACCGTGTTTGTTGACGTGCTCCATGATGACGACGATCCGCTTTGCACCGTGGACCAGGTCCATCGCGCCGCCCATGCCCTTGACCATTTTGCCGGGGATCATCCAGTTGGCCAGGTCGCCTGCGGCAGAGACTTCCATCGCGCCGAGGATGGCCAGGTCAATGTGGCCGCCGCGGATCATCGCAAACGACTCCGCGCTGGAAAAGTAGGCGGCGCCGGGTATGGCGGTGACCGTCTCCTTGCCGGCGTTAATCAGGTCGGGGTCGATTTCGTCTTCCGTCGGATAGGGACCGATGCCGAGCAGGCCGTTCTCCGACTGGAGCACGACTGTTTTGCCCTCCGGAATGTAGTTGGCGACGAGGGTGGGCATGCCGATCCCCAGGTTCACATAAAAGCCGTCCTCGATTTCCTGGGCGGCGCGCATCGCAATCTGTTCACGCGTAAGAGCCATCACTGCATCCTCCTTTTGCTGGAATTACTGCCGCACCGTGCGTCGTTCGATCCGTTTTTCAAACGACGGAGCCTGGATCAAACGCTGCACGTAGATGCTGGGGGTGTGAATCTGATCGGGGTCCAGCTCACCTGTCTCGACGATTTCTTCCACTTCGACGATGGTGATTCTCCCGGCGGCGGCCATCATCGGATTGAAGTTGCGGGCCGTCTTGCGGTAGACGAGGTTGCCCATCTTATCCGCCTTCCATGCCTTGATCAGGGCGAAGTCGCCGGTGATGGCGTGTTCCAGCAGGTACTCCTTGCCGTTGAACACGCGGGTTTCCCTTCCCTCGGCGATCGGGGTGCCGACGCCGGCAGGTGTGTAGAATGCGGGAATGCCGGCCCCGCCGGCCCGGAGACGTTCAGCCAGCGTTCCCTGCGGCGTCAGTTCCACTTCCAGTTCTCCTGAGAGGAACTGCCGCTCAAACTCCTTGTTTTCCCCCACGTAGGACGAGATCATTTTCTTAATCTGCTTTTCCTTGAGCAGAAGACCAAGCCCCCAGTCGTCGACGCCGCAGTTGTTGGAGACGACGGTGAGGTCCTTCACGCCCTTGTCGCGAAGTGCGATGATCAGGTTCTCCGGGATGCCCACCAGACCGAAACCGCCGACCAGCAAGGTGGCACCGTCGTGGATGTCTTGCACGATTTCCGCATAGGACGAGTAGATCTTTGCCATGAAGCTCACTCCCACCATTCGAAATATTGAGAAAAAGCGACGCGTGAAAGCGCTGACAAAATCGGGCTACCTCCATCTTACCAGAAGTGGCGATCGGCTGAAAAGAAGGGGGGAATTCCGCCTGTTTGCCCAAGAGGACAAGGCGCGGTGGCAGACGTAAAGTAAAGAATCGTAAAAATCGACAGAAAAGTGGCGCAAGTAGAATCCTTTCGGTAAAATTATTTTGTACTAATTGTCCCATTTTCTGTTTATGTTTCATGTTTCGACATATCGAGTCCGGGGTAGGGGTTGATGGAATGAAGAAATGGATCGGGCTTTCCCTCGCTGCCCTGCTGATTGCCGGGTGCGAAAAACTGGAGAAAAGCGTGGAAAACCTGAAGCGCCTGCAAGAAGAAAGCGTGATCAAGGTGAAGACGGTGAAAGCCTACACGGTCGAACAGCATGACGGCATGACCCAGGAGATCGCCGGTGTGGTGGCCCCGCTCAAGGAACTGCCGCTTTCGTTTGGCCGATCGGGCCGGATTGCCAATATTTTTGTAAAAAAGGGCAGTGTGGTCAAGCAGGGAGAGACATTGGCCACACTCGACACGTCCGTGTGGCAGCAGGAGGTGAACGCGGCCCAGGGGCAGGTGGCCAGTGCCGCCATTCGTCGGGCAAAGGCGTTGCAGGGGCCGGAGCAGCACGAGGTGGAGGCGCAGAAGATACAGCTTGAAAAGGCCAGGCAGACGGCTGCCCAGGCGGCGGAAGAGCACGCGCGCGGAAAGCTGCTTTACGCCAACGGCGCCATTTCCAAAGAGGAGCTGGACAGCCTGGCTCTCCGCGAGCGACAGGCGAAACTGGACCTGGAGGAGAAGCAGATCCGCTACGACAATCTGCTGAAGGGAGCGGACAAGCTGGACGTGGAAGAGGCCAACGCCGAAGTGCAGCAGGCCAGAGTACAGTTGGAGCGGGCCCGGCAAGAGGCGGCGGACGCCGTGTTGAAGGCGCCGTTTTCGGGCGTGGTGGCGTCGATATCGCAGGCGGAGTCGGAGCAGACGGGGCCGGGCAGCGAGGTGATGCGCCTGGTGGACACCTCAGGCTGGCTGGTCAAGCTGCAGGTGACCGGTGAGCAAATCAGCAATTTTGCCGTGGGCAAAACGGTGACGGTAAAAGCGCCGGACGGTACGGAGACGGAGGGGACAGTCAGCTTCGTGGCGCCGGTGATCGACGCCGGAACCGGCACGTATCCGGTAGAGGTGACAATCAGCGGCCGGGAGCACGTCTGGAAAGGGGGTATGACCGTCACCTGCCGCTATCAGGTGAAGCCGAGCGGGGGAGTGCTGGTGCCCGCGAGCAGTGTCGGCATCTCCGAAGAATCCCACTACGTCATGGTGATCGAGGAGAACACGGTCAGGAAAACACCCGTCAAGGTGGGCAATGTGTACGGCCCCCATTATGAAGTCCTGGAAGGGCTGAAGCCGGGCGATATGATCGTCAGTTCCGGACTCTCCTATGTGGCGGACGGTGAGGTGGTGAAAGTGGCCGATGAGTAAACGCACTTACACTTCGACGTTGCCGACGCTGGCCGGGCTGCTGGCGCTCGTCTGCTGCCTGCTGACTGTCGGCGCCCTTTCCAGGATGGATGTCGCGCTGTTTCCCGACCGCCCCCTGCCGGAGTACGTCATTGCCCTGGAGGCTCCCGGCATGTCGGCGGAAGCCGTGGACGAGTCTGTGACCCGTCCCGTGGAGAATGCAGTCCGCGAACTGGACGCCGGGGTGCACATCAGCGCCGAATCCCGATCGGGAGGGGCGACGCTCACAGTCAAGACGGCGGGACGGCCGGCCAGCTCCTACAAAGGCCGATTGGAGCAGAAACTGCAAGAGACGACAGCGCGGTTGCCGATAAGCGGCTGGCGTCTCAGCCAGGCCAACCTGGCCGACAATCAGATCGGCCGTTATCTGCTGCACGGTGCGGACGTGCAGGCACTGGCCGACGCGGCCCGCTACGCGGTGCATGACAAACTGGCCTCCATCCCGGGCGTAGCCCGCGTGGAGGTGGAGGACCACAGCGTCCGGGAAGAGGTGGAGCTGGTGTTTCGCCCCTCCATGCTGCTAACCTACGGCCTGACTCCGGGGGATGTGCTGGGACAGCTGCGCGGCGTCGGCGCGGACGAGCAGGTGGGCGCTGTCGGAACCGGCGGTGAGCGGACCGCTTTCCAGTGGAAGGGCCAACTGTCAGGCCCACAGGAGCTGGCCCAAAAGCTGATCGCCACGGAGAAGGGATACGTGCCGCTGAAAGAACTGGCCGAGGTGCGCGATTTGCGGGGGAGCAGAGGGGAAGAGGTGACACTCTATCACGGCGAACCGGCGGTGGGGATCAGCGTCTTCGCGACGGAAGCGGCCCAGGTTCCCGCCATCCGGGCCAAAGTGGCGCAGGCCGTGGCTGAGTGGAACGAACAGGCAGCGGGCAGGTACACGCTGGATCTGGTGGAAGACCGGTCACAGGCGTTGACGGCGGCGCTGCGCGACATCGGCTGGCTTGTGGCCGTGGCCGGGTTGGGGGCGGCAGTGATGCTTGGCGTATGGCTCCGCAGTGCGATGGCCGCCCTGCTGATGCTGTACGCGGCATGTCTGTCGCTGGGAGCGCTGTTGGGCGGCATGTGGCTGATTGGTGTGCCGCTGACGTTGACCTCGCTCGGCCCGACAGCCGTCTTTGCTCTGCTGTACGTCGGGGCGGCAGCGGCGTTGATCCATCGGCTGGCCGGAGCGGGGCAGCTGTCGCCGGTGCTCGGCCTGCGCGAGGCATGGTCTCTGCTGAAGCCGCTGCTGCTGGCTGTCGTCGTCTGTGCCGCCGGCTGGTGCGTGCTGATGGTGACCGACTTTGTCAAAGCAGCCGACCTGCCTCTTTTATATGACGCACTGCCGGTTCTTACGCTGGGGACGTTGACCATGCTTCTGGTGTACGGGTTTATCGTGCCGGTGCAGGCCGCTCAATGGCTGACCGGCGGCGCGGCCGCTGGACCGGCCGCAGAGCGGAAGCATTTGGCGGGCAGCCTGCTGGGCGGCAGGGTGGGCCGCTTCCTGAAGAACCGGTGGGAGCGCTCTGTCAACCAGGGCTTTCTGCCGTACGGGATTACCGTGGCCCTCTCGCTGTTGGCCGTCGTGCTGTTGGACGCCTTTGTCCTGACCGAACCGTACGGGGATATCGACGGACAGGAGAAGACGCTGTCGCTGGAGATGGTCAAGGGCAGCACGCTGGATGAGGCGATTCAAGCCGCCCGGGTGGCGGAAGAGCGTCTTTCCGGACTGGAAGAAGTGCGCGACCTGTACACGACAGCCAGTCGGGAGCGGCTTACCTTTCATCTGAAACTGATTGACAAGAGCCGCTGGACCCGGACGCCGACGGAACTGGAAAAAGAGCTGGACAAACGACTGCGGGAGATCCCCGGCACCGATCCGTTTGCCGTCGTGCTTTCAGAGGACCAGAAGACGAGGTTGGAATTTTATGTAAAAGGGCCGTCCCTGCACACAGTCCGGGAGATCGCCTCCCAGACGGTCGCCTACCTGCAGGAGCTGCGGTGGACGGACAAAGACGGGCGGGAGATCATCACCGACGAGCGCATCGGCGAAGGCGATATGGGGACGTATATCGCCATTCGCCCCAGACCGGAGATGCTCGTCCGCTACCGCGTGACGGAGGAGGAGATCAAGCGGCAGTTGGCCACCTATCTTGGAAAGCAGCAGGCCGGAACCCTGTACGGAGACAACGGGGCGGTACCGGTAACCGCCCGCTTTCCCGACAAGTGGATGGAGCATCCCGACCAGGTGAAACAGATCCTGATTCGCACGCCGCAGGGAGCCGTCCGTCTGGGTGACCTGACGGAATGGACAATTGTCGATGAACCGCCCGTCTATCGCCGCGTGGACGGCATGTACGTAATCAAATTGAGCAGTGCCGTTTCCATGCAAGATCGAATCAGGAGCTTGTCATATGTGATCCCTGACAACATGAAGGAGATATTCACGATTCCGGAAGGATACGAGATCCTCAATGCAAGCGAATGGGACAAGCTGGAAGAAGCGGAAGCAAACAAAAAGGATACGGCCGGACGGTTGCTGGCAGTAGCCGTGGCGGCGGCCGCAGTGCTTCTGTGCAGTCTGCTTCTTTACCGGCGGATGCGGCACGGGATGGTGGCGCTCGCGCTGCTGCCCGTTTTGGCCGGAGGGGTGACGGTCGGGCTGCTCTGGCTGGATCGGCCGCTCAACCTGATGGGCGTGTACGGCATCGCTGCCGTCTGTGCCGTGATGACACAGCAGGCGTTGATCCATCTGGACGAATTGTTCCGCGCGGACGCCGCTCCCTCCGTCCTCAAAGGGATTCGTGTCGGGACAGTCCGGGCGATCCGGCCGCTGGTGTGCGTTTTGGCGGCGACGGCTGCCGCCTGTCTGCCGCTGGCTGCCGGGTGGATGGAAGGCGCCGCCCTTCACGCCTCGTTTGCTGTCGCGCTGATGACGGGTCTGCTCCTGGCCGCCTACGCCGTTCTCGTCCTTGTGCCGGCGATGCAGCACGCCACTGAGCAGAGGTTGGCCAATCGCGCCGGATTGTCACTGGCGGAACTGCGCAGCCGGCTGCATGCCTGGTGGGAAAATGAACAGGTCCGCCGCCGGGATGCGCGCATGCGACAACGGCAGGAAAAAGAGCAGGTGGCAAAGGGGGAGGAGGCCGTCCCCGTACGGGACAGGCACGAGCTGACCGAGGAGGATTTTCAACCGCTGCCGGTGACAGCGCGCGACGCCCATTCGTGACATTTTGCAGGCGTGCGACGAGCGGATTCCTGGTACAATGAAAGCGGAACATTCCCGCGAAAGGAAGAAGAGCGTGAAGACATTCATGCGGCTGTTGGACGTGCTGCTGCTGGTCGCCATATTGGCCGGCTTGTACGTTTCGTCGTCCCAGCCTTACTACAAACAAGACATGCGCGGAACCATTTCCCGCTTCATTGACGAACAAGCGGTGGGCGAACGTCTGAAGGACGTGTCGTTTCGCTACGGAAAACAGGAGATCAGCGTAGAGGCAAGCGGCATAGACGGGTTTATTGAATTTTTTCTCCGCAAAGGAACCCATTTTGCCACATTTGCCCTGCTCGCCCTGATCGGGTACCGCGTGCTGCACCGCTTCGCACCGTTTGCGGTCGCACTGCCGTGGAGCGCATTTTTGGCGCTGGCGGTGGCAGTGCTGGACGAGTGGCATCAAACTTTTACCCCGGACAGGACGGGACAGGTGGCTGACGTGGTGCTGGATGCCAGCGGCGCGTGCACGATGCTGCTGCTGATCGTGCTTGCGCGGGCGTGGCCCGGACAAAAACGGCGTGATAAAAGATGAGCAGCTCATCCATCCTAATACAGGGGGATCGGACACGCACCCAGGCGTCCTTCCCTGCATCTTTTTCCATCGTTTTTCACCTCTGCCGGCCGGTGTGCTTCGGCAAAAGATTAGGCTTTTCAGTATTTGAATTTCTCTGTTATACTTATGAAATGAGGCTTCTGGTAGAGGTTCTCTTACATTTTTGGGAAATGATAAAAGGAGTGCAAACTGAATGGCAGTACAAGTGGGAAGCATCATCGAGGGAAAAGTGACAGCGATTAAACCGTTTGGGATGTTCGTAGCAGTCAGCGAAACCGAGCAGGGGCTGGTCCACATTTCCCAAGTAGCAAACGGTTTTGTTAAGGACATTAACGATCACTTTTCCGTGGGAGATCAGGTGAAGGTAAAAGTACTCTCCATTGATGATGCAGGCAAAATCTCGCTTTCGGTTCGCGCTGCACTGCCTGCGCCGGAGCGCAGCGAACGCGACGAGCGCCGTGGCGGTGGCTATCGCGGAGGAGACCGCGGAGGAAACGCAAGACGTGACAGCTCTGCTTCCTTCGAGGACAAACTGAAGCGTTGGCTGAAGCACAGCGAAGAGAACCTTGCTACCATCAACAAAAAGAACGCAAAACGCGGCTATTAAGCCTTGTTGATACTGGTTTGACATATCGGGAAGAAGGACCGGTTACCGTCCCTTCTTCCCTTTTTGCATTTTCGCCATGCCCATCCAGGCGTAGGAGGCAAAACGGGGCATCTTAATGCAAGACGAAGGAGACGAGGAGGAGTCCGTGTGCAAACAGGAGGCAACATGGCGTGCGCGCCGTTCCTGGAGCTGAAGCCCGAACTGCCGGTCCAGCCGGGCGTCCGGCTGTACACCGTCACCTATCTCAGCCAGGGATTGCGCGTCAAAGCGCTTCTGGCTGTTCCTGATGCAGAAGCGGCGGAACTTCCGGCGCTGCTCTACTGCCGTGGCGGCATCAAGGGCGTCGGGAAGGTGAGGCCTGAGCGGATCAGCCAATTGGCGTCGTTTGGATACGTGGTGCTGGCTCCGCACTACCGCGGAAACGAAGGAGGCGAGGGACGGGACGAGTTCGGCGGCGAGGACCGGCACGATGTGTTCGCCGCCTACGAGCTGCTGCGGGCGATGCCGGGCGTGGATCGGACGCGGATCAGCGTCTACGGGTTTTCCCGCGGCGGGATCATGTCGCTCTTGGCAGCGATCGAGTGTCCCGGGATTCGCGCGGCGGTGGTGTGGGGAGGGGTCAGCGACCTGTTTCTCACCTACGAGGAGCGAGTTGACCTGCGGCGCATGCTTCGCCGCGTCGTCGGCCACCCGCGCAAGCAGCCGGAGGCGTACCGCTGGCGGTCGCCCGTCTACCGGGCGGCGGAGATTGCCTGCCCCGTGCTGATCATCCACGGGACAGAAGACCAAAACGTGGGAGTGGAGCACGCCATTCGCCTGGCGGACGCGTTGCAGCGGTGCGGCAAACCCTGTGAGCTGTGGCTGGTGGACGGAGCCAGCCACCTGTTCCAGGGAGAGCGGATGGAGACGTACACCCGGCGGATGTTTGCCTGGCTGGACAGCGTTGCCCGGGATTAAGCGCTGCCCTCGAGGGCGCGCGGCTGGATCGGGAGGGAAATGACGATTTCCGTGCCTTCTCCCACTTTGCTGAAGATGCGCATGTCTCCGCCGTGGTTTTCCACCATGCGCCGGGTGATCGGCAGACCCAGTCCGGTGCCGTCTTCCTTGAGCGAGAAAAACGGGTCGAATATCCGGTTCAGATGCTCTGGCGGGATGCCTTCGCCGGTGTCGCGGATGTGGATGTTCACATAATTCTCGTCCACCCGGTTTTCCACGGTGAGGACGCCGCCCTGCCGCATCGCTTCGATGCTGTTTTTCATCAGGTTGAGCAAAATCTGTTTCAGCTGTTCCACGTCCACCGGCATGCGTGTCTCCTTGTCGCAGAGGTCGACGATTTCGATGCCGTGCAGCGTCGCTTCCGCCTTGATCAGCGGAAGAATTGAGTCCAGCACCTGGGCCAGCGCCACTACCCGGTAGTTGGGCTGTGACGGCTTGGAGAGCATCAGCAGTTCCGTCACGATTTTGTTGACCCGCTCGATCTCCTGCAGGATGAGCGGCAGGTAGTGGCGGTCGCGCTCCTCGTCGGGGAGGCGCTGCTGGAGCAGTTGAATAAAGCCGTAGATGACGGTCAACGGGTTGCGGATTTCGTGGGCGGCACCGGCCGCCAACTGGCCGACCATGGCCAGCTTTTCCGACTGGTGCAGGTACGCCTGCACCTTTTCCTGTTCCGTGATGTCGGTAAAGGTGACCATCCACCCTGCCTCCCGGTTGTGCTGGTTTCGCAGCGGCACGTAGGAGACCAGCGCGGTGAACGAACTGCCATCCTGCTTGTACAGGGTGATCTTCCGGTTTTCAAACCACGGCGCCTCGTCCGTATCCGGCGATTGTTCCCAGACGGAGGGATCGTCGGTCTGCGGAAAGTAGTTCTTGTCCAGCTGTACCAGTTCGTTCGCCTTTTGATTGATGTGCACCCAGGCAGAGTGATAGTGGCGAGTGATGACCCCGACCGGCAGCGAGTTCAGGATCTGCTCGCGCACGTTTTTCTCCTCTTCCAGTACCAGGCGGCGGGCTTCATCCTGCTGAAACAGGCGGGCGATGTTTCTCGACATCCGGTTGAACTCCTGGGCCAGCTCGTAAAACTCATCCCGGGTGCTGTAGATGATCTGCTGCCCGAACGTGCCTTTGGACACTTTGCGCACCTGCTGGATCAGCGATTGGATCGGCCGGAGCAGCTCCTTGCGGAAGTAGAACGTGCAGAACAGTCCAAACAGAATGGCGGCCACGGAGACTGAATAGGTGAGGATGAGGGAGACTTTCAGGCTCTCGTTGGTCCGCTGAAACTCCTTGTTCGTCTGGAATTCCAGCCGGTTGAGCGAAAAGGTGAGCTGCTTTTCCAACTTGTCGATGTGCGGCTGCACTTCCTGGGTGAGGACGTAGCTGACCGCCTCCACGTTGTTGGCTTTCAGCAACGGGTTGATTTTGTTCAAGAACAGAAAATCCAGTTCACTAATAGATTCAATGATGGCAAACAAGTCGCTGTTGGTGTCTGTCTTGGGGATGGATTCGAAGCGCGACGTGTCAATCAGGTTGGTGTAGTACTCGTCCAGATAGGACGGCTCTCGGGTGATGGTGTACATTTTCAGCGCATACGTTTTCATGTACATCTGGTTTTTGATGTCAAGCAGGCTGCTCGCCTGCGGCAGCACGTTTTGCGTCAGGTGTGTCTCGTCCGTGGTGACTTTGGTCATCTGGTAGCTGAACAACGTTGTGACACAGCCGATCAGAAGCATCATGACAAGGTAACTGAGCATCATTTTTTTCTGAAACCCTAAGTTTCGAAACGGAGACATGTAGATAATCCTCCACCTATTGCTGGCGATGATGAGTAAGGCGTTCAAATTCCTGCTGCATTTCGGCGCGTACCTCCGGCGGCACCATCGGGCCAAACGTGCTTAACCGATTTACGCCCTCGGCCAGACCGTAGGTGACCGTACCGGAAGGAAGCGTGCCGGCGGTGTACTGGGCCATCAGGGTTCGGTAGCACTGCCGGACGTCCTGAATCAACGAGGCGAGCACGTGGTTGGGGGCGATGTAGCGCTGGTCGGCAATGTAGCCAATGGCGTAGATGTTGGCCCGCTGCGCTTCCGTGATGACCGCCAGATTGTAGCTGTCGCCGGTCGTGTAGATCACGTCCACACCTTTGGCAATCATGCTTTTGGCGGCCCGGGTGGCACCCTCCACGTCGTTGAAATCAGGCACTTTCTCGACGATTAGCTGCGTGCGCGAATTTGTGTTTCTGACCCCCTCCTGGAAACCTTCCAACTGCTTGTACTCGGTCGGTTTGTCCGTCAGGATATAGCCGACTTTGCGGGTCTTGGACATGGTGGCGGCCAGTTTCCCGACGAGATAGCCGGCCGGTTTCATATCGTAGCAGATGGTCGTCTGGTTGGGGTGGACCGCTTCCCCGTTAAAGGAGATGAAACGCGTCTCCGGGTAGAGGGGAGCGATCTGGGTGAACGGCTCGGAAAAAATGACACCGTGACCGAAGATCAGATCATAGCCGTTGGAGGCGTACTGCTGCGTCACGGCGGTAATCTGTTCCGGCTTCAGATTGCTGGCGACTTCCAGGGAAAACCCGTACGTTTTCTTCAATTCCGTCAGGCTCTCCAGCGCACTGCTGTTCCAACCCTGGTCGTACGTGGGCCCTTCCAAAAGGAGCGCCACCCGCAGCTTGTGCTTGGCATTCCCAGTTTGGTTGAACTGCTGCAGGTGTGTCATGCTGGTCATAAACTGGCTGGTGATCAACAGGAGCAGGGCGATGACCAGACCCACGAACAGGGCGGAAAACGGCTGCAGTTTGGGCATGACTCGATCCTCCCTAAAAAACAAACGTAATTGAACACACTTCTACAACATAGGCCAAAAATCCTCCGTTTGGAAAAAAAGAGAAGGGACGGAGCAAAATGGTGCAGGTGTGGCGATGCGCATGTCCTGCCGGGTAAAACATGCGGCGGGGAATGGGGCGCGGCCGCTCGGGGAACGATAACGGGGAGCGCCGATGACACCGGCAATACGTTGGGCAAAGGAGGATATCATGGAAAAGGAGATTGTGGAAATTCCCCAGGTGGACATCCCGGACGAGTTCACGCAGGTGGAAATACCGGAGATCGGCGAGACGACGCCCCATCCGAAACCGGACAGCCCGTTGGCCACTGCGGGAGAGGCGGAACAGCCGATCGGTTTTACCACCGGTCGATAACGGACATGACGGGCAGTTCGACAAAAACAGCCAATTTCTTTCGTGGACAAGTCTCGCGTTTTTTGTAAAAGTAAAAAGAGAAAGTGCGAGACGGTTCAAGGGGGAAAAAGTGCGTGGCCCGTTTGTTGATTGTGGACGACGCGGCGTTTATGAGGCGGATGCTGGCCGACATGGTCGGCGACGTGCATGAGGTGTGCGGGGAAGCCGCCAACGGGATAGAAGCGATTGCCAAGTACAAGGAACTGAAACCGGACATCGTCACCATGGACATCAGTATGCCCGAGATGCAGGGCATCGAGGCGATGCGGGAGATTCTGGCGTACGACAGGGAGGCACGGGTGCTGATCTGCTCTGCGATCGGCCACCGTCAGAAAGTGCTGGAAGCGATGAAGTCAGGCGCGCGGGACTTTCTCGTCAAGCCGTTTCAAAAAGAACAGGTGATGGATGCAATTTCGCGACTGCTGTAAGGAGATACGGCCGCCTTTCGTAGAGAAGTCGGCCGTTTTTGAGTGGCTCGGTGCTGTTCGGTTCTCACCTTCGCTTCTAACTGGATAACTTCTTGAAAAAACAGAAAATTCAATATATTGTTAAGGCAGCGGGACAGAATTGAGGAGCGGAGGGTGGAGGATGCATGATTGAGGAAAGCGTTTCGCTCAGCATGTGGAAACGTTTTGTTCAAGAAGGCGTATTGGACTCGGCGCGACTCAACAAACGAATCTCGGAATCGTGGCATCGTTGCAAGATCGGGAAAGTCAATCCGTACGAAGGAAAAGGGAGGAAGGTCCTGAAGGGGGAAGCCTGGGAACTGCAAAAGGAAAAAAACCGCCGCCTTCTGGAGTTGACCTTGCCGCAGATCAGCAGGCTGTCTCCGTTTATTCGCGATGTCGGGATGATTGCCCTGGTGATCGATCCGGAGGGCTACGTGCTCAGCATGCAGGGAGAACAGCGAACGCTTCAGGAGGCGCACGCCATCAATTTTCGGGAAGGTGTGCGCTGGACGGAGGACGAGGTGGGCACCAATGCGATCGGCACGGCGCTCATGGCGGGCGAGCCGATCATGGTCAACGGTACGGAACACTACTCCGTCGCGTCTCACTCCTGGAGCTGTTCGGCGGCACCGATCCGGGACGGAAACGGAACCTTGATCGGGGTGGTGGATGTTTCCGCTCCGTTGGCCCGCAGCCATCCCCAGATGATGGCCACGGTCTCTTCGCTGGCTTTCTTGATCGAGCAGGAGTGGATGAAAGAGCGGCAGCGGGATGACCTGGAATTGATGCGGTTGGCGGTGGAGGAGCCGGACGAAGAAGAGCGCCTCTGGGTGGTCTGCAATCAGGATCAGCGGGTGGTGTACGCCAGCCGCAGCGTCCGGCAGGCGATGCGCGGCTGGGCTGAAGCGCCCCGTGAACAGGTGCGGGAATCCGGCTTTCGGGAAGGCATTCAGATTCCCCTGTACTCGCTCAGGCACGGAGGGCTGATCGGTTACCGGATCGAACTGCTCCGCAGCGAGTCCCGGGTCCATCTGCACGGGACAGGCCGTGCCGTCTCCGGGCTCCTGCAGCAGGCAACCGACAGTGCCATCACCGGGTTCCAGCAGCAGGCAACCGGCCGTGCCGTTTCCCGAGTTCGGTTTCGCGGAGAGGCAGGCACGAGCCGCGCCTTTCAGTTTACCCTGCGCGAAGTCGAACGGATTGCCCCATCGGACGGCACCGTTGTCATTTACGGAGAAAGCGGCACGGGAAAGGAATTGATCGCCCGGGCGATTCACGACAGCAGTCCGCGGGCGGAGGGGCCGTTTGTGGCGGTGAACTGCGGAGCGGTGCCGCGCGAGCTGATGGAAAGCGAATTGTTCGGGTACGCCGAGGGCGCCTTTACCGGAGCCAGGCGCCGCGGTTACAGCGGGAAGATTGTTCAGGCGGACGGCGGCACGTTGTTTTTGGATGAGATCGGCGAGATACCGCATGCGATGCAGGTGGCGCTGTTGCGGGTGCTGCAGGAACGAAAGGTCACCCCGATCGGAAGTGCGGAGGAGATTTCGGTGAACGTTCGCGTCATCGCCGCCACGCACCGCAACCTGCGTCAACTGGTGAAGGAAGGAGCGTTTCGGGAGGATTTGTATTACCGGCTGCACGTGCTGCCGATCACGGTTCCGCCGCTGCGGGAGCGAAAAGAAGACATCCCGTCTCTGATCCGTCACTATTGCAGTCAGAACGGCTTCGCGCTGGAACTGCCGGCAGATGTGATGGAGGTATTGCTTGCCTATGACTGGCCGGGGAATATCCGGGAACTGTTCAACGTGCTGGAACGGATGAGGGTGTCGCCGCGCGAAGAATGGAAGCGCTTTCTTTTAGAGGCGGTGCAGCCGGAATGTTCTCCGGGTCTGCCACCGCAATCCGCAGCGCCATCCCCTTCCCCTCGTCCGCTCACGTATCGGGAGCAGTTGGAGCGAAACGCGATCGTCCGGGCGTTGGAAAAGAGCAACGGGAGCGCTTCCGTGGCGGCGGAGATGCTGGGGATTCCGCGCAGCACGTTTTACCGGAAGCTGAAAAAATATCAGTTGTAGGCGCAAGGAGGAACCTAATGAATGACATGCCTGTCATCCGCATGCTGAACACGGCCGCATCCATCCAGACCGGAGACGTTTTAATCCCGTTTGGCATCGACGAAGCATACGCCCGGCTGGCGGCGCGGGAAACAGAAGCGGTGCCGCCGCTGGTCCATCTCTGGAGGCACCGGCGGGCGATGGTGCTGGGAGCGCAGGACGCCAAGCTGCCGAATGCAGCGCTGGCCGTCCGACTGCTGCGGGAGCGGGGGTGCCAGACGGCTGTCAGACACTCGGGCGGAGCGGCGGTTCCGCTCGACGGCGGGGTGGTGAACCTGTCTTTGGTCATGCAGGCGCCTGCCCATGATCTCACCCCCGAACCGCATTTCGAGCGCATGGCGGCCTTGATTCGAGCGGTCCTTGGCACGACGGGACAGCGGGTGCAAACAGGCGAAGTGGAGGGAGCCTACTGTCCCGGTTCGTACGATCTTAGCATCGACGGTCTCAAATTTTGCGGGATTGCCCAGAGGCGGCTCTCGCGCGCTGTCATCGTGCAGGCGTTTGTTCTGACGGAAGGGAGCGGCTGCTCGTACGGTGAAGCGGCGCGAGACTTTTACCGGATGGCTGGAAAAGGTGCACCGGCAGACGCCTTTCCCCGTGTGGTGCCGGAGCGCATGGCCAGCCTGAGCGAACTGGGCATGAGCGGGGGCGTAGACGCATTTGTCGGGCGGGTGCGGGACGTGCTGGCAGGGCTGGGAACGGTGGAGGAGATGAGCGCCTGCCCCGCCTCGCTGGAAGCAGACGCGAAACGGTCGCTTGCCTCGTTGAAGGAGCGAAACGGCAACGTCGGTTTGTTGTGAACCGGCGTTTTTTTATGTCCGCACGCGCACAGCGCATGAGACAAAACGGGACGATTTGGGAATGTGTCTCATCCGGTGCCGCTCGCTGCGGACGCGGGGATATGCGGAATAGGGAAAAATCCGCATCCGATTGCTGTTTGCACGAGACGTAAACGGCTGGCACGGTGGTTGCAATTCAGACAGGAGGCAAGAGCGGTTTTTGCTGCCGACAAATCACGATGGGAGGCGTAAGCGATGAAAGCGACACAAGCGGAAGCACAGGTACTGTCCCGCGAACAGGCGAGATGGATGTACCGCAAGATGGTGGAGATCCGGAAGTTTGAAGACGCGGTTCACCTGCTGTTCGGGCAGGGCAAACTGCCGGGTTTCGTTCATCTGTACGCGGGAGAAGAGGCGATCGCGGTAGGAGTTGGCGCCCATTTGAACCAGCAGGACAGCATTACCAGCACGCACCGCGGCCACGGTCACTGCATCGCCAAGGAATGTGACCTGAACGGCATGATGGCGGAGCTGTACGGCAAAGCCACCGGCCTGTGCAAAGGGAAGGGCGGCTCGATGCACATCGCCGATCTGGACAAAGGCATGCTCGGCGCAAATGGAATCGTCGGAGGCGGATTCCCGCTCGCCTGCGGAGCGGCGCTGACGGCCAAGCTGAAAAAGAGCGGCGCGGTCAGCGTCTGTTTCTTCGGAGACGGGGCCAACAATCAGGGAACGTTTCATGAAGGACTGAACCTGGCGGCCATCTGGAAGCTGCCGGTCGTCTTCGTGGCGGAAAACAACGGATATGCAGAGGCCACCCCGTTCACATACGCCTCAAGCTGCACCCGTATCGCTGATCGTGCAAGCGGTTACAACATGCCCGGCGTGGTCGTTGACGGCAAGGATGTGCTGGCTGTCTACCGCGCGGCGGGTGAAGCGATCGCCCGCGCCCGCAGAGGCGAAGGTCCCACGCTGATCGAGTGCATTACCTACCGCAATTACGGCCATTTTGAAGGTGATGCCCAAAAGTACAAAACAGAGGAAGAGAAGGCCGAACATCTCAACGAACGGGATGCGATCGCCCTGTTCCGCAATCACCTGCTTGCCACGCAGACGCTGACGGCTGATGAGATCAACGGCATCGAGCACGACGTGGACGCAGCCGTGCAGGCGGCGATCCGGTTCGCGGAGGAAAGCCCGTATCCGGATGCGAGCGAACTGTTGACCGACGTGTACGTGTCCTACTAAGAAAGGAGGATGAACATGACGAGAAAAATCAGCTTTTCTGCCGCTGTCAACGAAGCGATCAGGCTGGCCATGCGGGCTGACGAAAACGTCATCCTGCTCGGCGAAGACGTGGCCGGAGGTGCGCAGGTGGACCATCTGCAGGATGACGAAGCCTGGGGCGGCGTGCTCGGTGTGACCAAGGGACTGGTGCAGGAGTTTGGCCGTGAGCGGGTGCTGGACACGCCGATTACGGAAGCCGGCTTTATCGGAGCTGCGATGGGAGCCGCGGCAACCGGCCTGCGCCCGATCGCGGAACTGATGTTTAACGACTTTATCGGCAGCTGTCTCGACATGGTGATGAACCAGGGGGCCAAGTTCCGCTACATGTTCGGCGGCAAGGCGCAGGTGCCCGTCACGATTCGGACCATGCACGGCGCGGGCTTTAGCGCCGCCGCCCAGCACTCCCAAAGCCTGTACGCAATGTTTACCCACATCCCGGGCATCAAGGTGGTCGTCCCGTCCACCCCGTATGATGCCAAAGGGCTGCTGCTCGCTTCCATCGAGGACAACGACCCGGTGATTTTCTTTGAAGACAAGACCCTGTACAACACTACCGGTGACGTGCCGGAAGAGTATTACACCCTGCCGCTCGGCAAGGCGGACATCAAACGCGTCGGCAGCGACGTGACGATCGTGGCCATCGGCAAGCAGGTCCACACGGCGCTGCAGGCGGCGGAGCGACTGGCCCAAAAAGGCGTCGAGGCAGAAGTGGTGGACCCGCGCACGCTTTCGACGCTGGACGAAGACACCATCCTCGCGTCGGTCGCCAAGACCAATCGCCTGATCGTGGTCGACGAAGCCAATCCGCGCTGCAGCGTGGCGACCGATATCGCGGCCTTGGTGGCGGACAAGGGCTTCGATACACTGGATGCGCCGATCAAGCGGATCACCGCGCCGCATACTCCGGTGCCGTTTTCGCCGCCCCTGGAGGAGTTGTATCTGCCTTCGCCCCAGAAAGTGGTGGAGGCCGTCTCGGAACTGATCGGTGACGCGTCCATCGCGGCGGTGACGTAATCGCTGCCCGATGGCGGAAAAGCCCGCTGGCCGTCCTGATCGCGGGAGTGAGCGGGACCGGTACATGGTTGTTTGCCCAGGAGCATTCGGTTCGGTGCGGCAGCCGCGCCGGGTGCTCCTGGCTCGTTTTTGGGTGACGTCGAAGCAGGGGGAGGAGAGATCAGCATGGCACATGAAGTGATTATGCCCAAACTGGGCATGGCGATGGTGGAGGGGACCGTCATCGCCTGGAAAAAACGAGTGGGCGATGCCGTGAAAAAGGGGGAGGGCATCGTCGAGATCAGCTCGGAAAAAATCGAGATGGAAGTGGAAGCACCGGCCGATGGCATCCTGCTGCGCATTGACGTAGCTGAGGGGGGTGTCGTTCCCTACGGTACCGTGCTGGGTGTGGTAGGCCAACCAAACGAGACGATAACAGAGGTGCCGGCAGCTGGTGCTGCACAGGTGGAAGCGGCCGCTTCGCTGGCGGCTGCAGAGCCGGTGACGACTGCGACTGCCGCGCCGGGAGCACCGGCGACAGGAAGGACACCGGCGGCAGGTTCGGCCCTGTCGCGGGAAGGCGTCAAGATTTCGCCAGTGGCCCGCAAAATGGCCGAAGAGGCTGGACTGGACTACACGCGCATCGTCGGATCGGGTCCGCAGGGACGCATTACCAAGGAGGATATCGAGGCGGCGCTGGCGGCGCGGGAAAACGCAGCAAACGCGTCGGCCGGACAGGTTGACGCGGAGCCGGTTGGGACAATGAGCGCCGAACGCATTCCGGTGGCGGGCATGCGCAAGGTCATTGCCGAGCGGATGAAACACAGCCTGATGCAGAGCGCCCAGCTCACCATAACGATGCATGCCGATGTGACCGACTTGCTGCGGATGAAGGAACAAGTAGCTGGCGAGCTGCAGGAGCGCTGCGGGGTGAAGCTGACCGTCACCGATTTGATCGCCAGGGCGGTCGTGCTGGCCCTGTCCCGCCACAAGGACATGAACAGCGCGTTTCTCGGCGATCACATCGAGCGGTACGAGGAGATTCATCTGGGCATTGCCGTCGCTCTGGAAAAAGGACTGGTGGTGCCAGTCATCAGGCGGGCCGGGACGCTGTCGCTGGCAGAACTGTCCGGAACAATCAGGTCGCTGGTGGATCGCGCCCGCCAAAACCAGCTTGCGCCGGATGAGATGAAAGGCTCCACCTTCACCATCACCAATCTGGGCGGATACGGCGTGGACACCTTTACCCCGATCCTCAACCCGCCGGAGACGGGGATTCTCGGTGTCGGGGCCGCAAAGGATACGCCTGTCTTTGTCGGCGACGAACTTGTGCGGCGAAGCATGCTGCCGCTCTCGCTCACCTTTGATCACCGGGTGCTTGACGGCGCTCCGGCAGCGGCATTTCTGGCGACGGTGAAGCGCTATCTGGAAGAGCCGTACAACCTGCTGCTTTAGGGAGGACATCACATGCAAAACGTTGCGATTATTGGCGGAGGTCCGGCAGGGTACGTGGCGGCAATCACCGCCGCGCGCCTGGGGAAACGGGTGTTTTTGATCGAAGAAAAGGAATTGGGCGGCACTTGTCTGAACGAAGGCTGCATGCCGACCAAAGCGCTGCTGGAGTCGGCAGAAATGTACCAGCATGTTCAGCGTGCCGGCCGCTTTGGCATTGACGTGCCGGCGGAAGCAACAAGCGTCAACTGGAAAAATGTGCAGGCGTACAAGCAGGGCATTGTGCGCAGGTTGACCAGCGGGGTTCATCACTTGATGAAGAAAAACCAGGTGCAGGTCATCCGCGGGAGGGCGTCCTTCACCGACGAGCACCGGCTGCTCATTGAGCGGAGTGACGGTGAACAGCGGCTGGAAGCGGACCGCTTTCTCATCGCCAGCGGCTCGGAGCCGATCGCCCTGCCGTTTGCGCCGTTTGACGGCGAGTGGGTCCTGCACAGCGGTCATGCCATGTCGCTTGACGCCGCCCCGCCCGTCCTGCTGATCGTGGGCGGCGGCGTGATCGGCTGTGAATTTGCTTCGCTGTACGGGCGGATGGGCAGCAGCGTGATCGTCGTCGAAATGGCAGACCAACTGCTGCCTGGCGAAGACGCAGACATCGCCGCCGTCCTGGAGCGGGGATTGAGGCAAGCGGGGGTCACCGTTCATTTGGGCAGCCGTGTGGAAGCGCTGGATCACGCGACGAAAACAGCGCGGGTGCGTACACCGGAGGGGGTGATCGAAATTGCCGCAGAGGCTGTTCTCGTGGCAATCGGGCGCAGGCCCCGGGTGGCCGGTCTGGGGTTGGAACGGATCGGGGTGCGCGTCACTTCGCGCGGGGTCGAGGTGAACGAGCGGATGCAGACCAACCTGCCGCACATTTTCGCGGCGGGCGATGTGATCGGGGGAATTCAGCTCGCGCACGTGGCGTTTCATGAAGGAGAGGTGAGCGCCGTCAACATCTGCGGAGGGGACCGCAGCGTCGATTACCGCACAGTGCCACGCTGCATCTACACTTCGCCGGAAGTGGCGTCGGTGGGACTGACTGAGCGGCAGGCGCGGGAAACGTACGGCGAGATCCGGATCGGCGAGTTTCCCTTTGCGGCCAACGGCAAGGCGCAGATTTTGCAGGAGACAGCCGGCAAGGCAAAAGTCTTGATCGAACCTCGCTATCATGAAATCGTGGGCATTTCCCTGGTGGGACCGCGGGCAACCGAGTTAATCGGTCAGGCTTCGCTGATGCTGCACACGGAAATGACAGCCGAGGCGGCGGAAACCCTGATCGCGCCCCATCCGACACTGTCCGAAACGCTCTGGGAGGCAGTTCGGGGCGGGATCGGCCAGGCTGTCCATGCATGACGTCAGGCAGGTATCGCTACCGGGCGGGCATTGCGGTGTCTCGCTATCTTTTGTTCCGCCTCGTTCCACCTTTCCGGTATAATAGAACTACGTACACATGGTCGGCAAAGAGGTGGAACCGTGTCTGTTCAACCTGATTACTTTCAGAAGTACCAACATGCGGATATTGAAGAACTGGCGGACATCATCGGGGATCTGTTGCAAAACCCGATCACGATCGAAGACGCCGACCACAGGCTGATCGCTTACAGCTCCCACGGCGAAAGCACCGACCAGGCCCGCTGGTCGACGATCATGGGCCGGCGGGTGCCGGAACACGTGCTGACCCGGTTGTGGAAAGACGGGGTGTTTCAGGAGCTTTTGACCAAGGACGCCCCCGTGCACATCCCGGCAAAAGACGAGGTGGGGCTCGGCAAGCGGGTGGCGATTGCGATTCGCCGCGGCAGCGACGTGCTGGGATACATCTGGGCCCAGGAAGTAAACCGCCCCTTGACCGAGGAAGACGACGAAATATTGCGACAGGCGGCGCGGGCAGCGGTGACCCGGCTGGTGCAGCGGCAGGGAAAGCGGAAGGCGGAGGAGCGGCGGCGCAAGGAGTTTCTCTGGGAGTTGTTGTTGGGCAATCACACCAGTGACGCGCTGATTCGGCAAAAAGCGGAAAGCCTGCAGATGAAGCTGCCTTCCTCCTACCTCATCTGCGTCATCGAGGCGGCCGGAACGGGGCTGGAGCAGTACCTCTACCCGCTTTTGATGCGCGACAAGCTGCTGTGGGTGGTGGATGACGGACAGATCGTGCTGCTGATCGGTCTTTTCGGTCGAGGCAAGGAAGGGAAAGACGAGCTGCTGCGCAAAACCGAGCAGTTTCTGGCCGACTCGCTCAGCAAGCTGGTGACCCACGTCCGCGAAGGCCAGGTGACGGCCGGTTACGGCTGCGTCTACAGGGCCTACCCCGACATCGTAAAAAGCTACCGGGAAGCGCTCCACGCGGTCCGGGTAAAGCGGCTGTTTCCGCGTGAGACAGAAGGAATTCACGGGTACCACGAACTGGGCATCTACCGCTACCTGCTGAAACTGAAGGAGTGGGACGAAGAGCAGGGCTACCAAAACGACCGGCTGGCCCGGCTCAAGGCGTATGACCGGGAAAACCAGACTGCGCTGATGGAGACGCTGGAGACGTACCTGGACGCTGCCGGCCGGTCCAACGTCACCGCCCAGCGGCTGCACATCCACATCAACACGCTTGGGTACCGCCTGCGCCGGATCGAGGAGATTCTGCGAGTCGACCTGGAGGACATGAATCAGCGCGCCGCGTTGTATCTGGAACTGAAAATGGATAAGTTGGACCAGGAACGCTAGTTCGTTTGTGAAAATTCACAAACAGAGCGGCAAAAGATTAAGGGAATCCCCAAGGAAACGCGTTTTGAAAACGCTGTACAATAGCAGTAACTCGTTATACGGCGTTGCGAAGGAGGATAACCAGCATGATTGTAGGGATTCCCAAAGAGATTAAAAACAACGAAAATCGCGTAGCCATTACCCCTGCCGGCGTGGCTGCGCTGGTGCAAAACGGCCACACGGTTCGCATCGAAAACGGTGCCGGCCTGGGCAGCGGCTTTACCAACGACGATTACACGGCGGTAGGAGCGGAGATCGTCGCCACGGCAGCGGAAGCGTGGGCAGCCGATATGGTGATGAAAGTAAAAGAACCGCTTCCGTCCGAATACGGCTACTTCCGCGAAGGCCTGGTCCTGTTCACCTACCTGCACCTGGCGCCGGAACCGGAGCTGACTCGCGCCCTGATGGAGAAAAAAGTGGTGGCGATCGCGTATGAAACCATTCAATTGGACAACGGTTCACTGCCTCTCCTGATGCCGATGTCCGAAGTGGCCGGCCGCATGTCCGTGCAAATCGGCGCGCAGTTCCTGGAGAAACCGTACGGCGGCAAGGGCGTGCTGCTCGGCGGCGTACCTGGTGTGCAAAAAGGTGAAGTGGTCATCATCGGCGGCGGCATCGTCGGCACCAACGCTGCCAAAATGGCAGTCGGTCTGGGCGCCAACGTCACGATTATCGACGTGAATGCTGATCGCCTGCGCCAACTGGATGACCTGTTCCAAGGTCGCGTGCAAACCCTGATGTCCAATTCGTTCAACATCGCCAACGCCGTGAAAAAGGCGGACCTGCTCATCGGCGCCGTGCTCATCCCTGGTGCCCGTGCACCTCGCCTGGTGACGGAAGAGATGGTCAAAACGATGGCACCGGGCTCTGTGATCGTCGACGTGGCGATCGACCAGGGCGGTTCCATCGAAACGATCGACCGCATCACCACGCACGACAACCCGACCTACGAAAAACACGGCGTGATCCACTACGCGGTTGCCAACATGCCGGGCGCGGTGGCGCGCACTTCCACGCTGGCACTGACCAATGTGACCGTGCCGTACGCTGTGCAGCTTGCCAACAAGGGCTACCGCCAAGCGATCCTGGACAACCGCGCGCTGGCCAAAGGGGTCAACGTGATCGAGGGGAACGTGACCTACAAGGCCGTCGCCGAAGCGCACAACCTGCCGTACGTCTCTATCGACGACGTGCTGCTGGTGAAAAACTAACCGGGCCGGGACGATCCCAGCCGACACAGCAAAACCGTGACCAACTGCCTGCCCTGCCAATCGGGGCAGGCAGTTTTTTTGGTGCGCCCGGCATGGGCGGTAGCTATAGGGTGAAAGTCCCGAACGGGGGTTGGCTGTACCAACCGTTAGCTTAAGGCAAGGGTGTCCGCCGTGAGGCGGAATCTGAAGGAAGCCGGCGGCAAAGTCCTGACCTGAGGTACACGAACCCAATTTGAGGCTGTTGTACTCGGGCGAGCCTGCCGAACAAGGTGAAGCCCCATACAGCCAAGGAGTGCAGCAGTAAATTGGGCAGGTACATGGGACGAAAGTTACCGCCCTTACCCGGGGAGGTCTGCATGATACGCCTACTACCGTTGGCAACCGTCTCCGCGAGGGGCGCTGAACATGCAGAAGTCAGCAGAGGCCATAGTACTCCGATAGAGGACGCTCGAAGGAGGAAGGGCCGAACATCAAGTCAACACATGTTCTAATCCCTTTCGATACGGTGCGTCGAAGCAGAATTCCGAAATGGAACTTCCTCTGAATAGTAGGGGTGAAGCCCCGAGGGTACAGAGAAGGGCTGAGCATCGTACGGCAAGCTTAGCAACATGTGTGCGAAGAGAGGAGTATCGTCAGGGGCATGCTGGAGAAAGTGCTGTCACGGGACAACCTCATGGCCGCTCTCAAACGAGTGGAGGCCAACAGAGGTGCTGCGGGAATCGACGGTGTTTCAACCGAACAACTGCGCGACTACCTTCGTCAGCACTGGGCGACCATCCGGTCGCAAATCGAGAAGGGAACCTACAAGCCGTCTCCTGTCCGCAGGGTCGAAATCCCGAAACCTGACGGGGGAATACGGTTGCTAGGCATCCCTACCGTGGTAGATCGCTTCATCCAGCAGGCCATCCTGCAGGTATTGACTCCCATATTCGACCCAGAGTTCTCCGACTCCAGCTTCGGGTTCCGTCCAGGCCGCCGTGCTCACAGTGCTGTGCGGAAAGCACAACAGTACATCAACGAAGGATTCCGGTATGTGGTCGACATCGACTTGGAGAAGTTCTTCGACCGGGTCAACCATGATATCCTAATGAGCCGGGTTGCCCGCAAGGTGAAGGACAAGCGCCTTCTTAAACTAATTCGCGCTTATCTGCAATCCGGAGTCATGGTCAACGGAGTGTGTGTCACGACGGAAGAGGGCACGCCGCAAGGTGGCCCCTTAAGTCCGCTGTTGGCCAACATTCTGCTAGACGACCTGGACAAGGAGTTGGAGAAAAGGGGACACCGTTTCTGCCGCTATGCGGACGACTGCAACATCTACGTCCGCTCCAAACGTGCGGGTGAACGTGTAAAGGCAAGTGTGGAGCGATACTTGACCAGGGTTCTCAAATGTGAAGATCAGCGATAAAATCCCCAATAGAATCGGTTGAAAATTCCCCATTTTCATCGCAGACTCTCTCCTTGGAGGAGAGAGAAATTATGGTAAAGAATGGGGAGTTTTACATGATTCACGAGATGAGGAAACGTGGCATGAGTATTACTCGGATCGCGCAGGAAATGGGGAGGGATCGAAAAACCATTCGTAAGTGGCTAAACAAGAAGGAACCTGAATCCTATCAGCGAAAGGTCACTCGTCTCGGCAAGCTGGATCCGTTCAAGGATTACGTTCGCCGCCGAATGGAGGAAGGTTGCCTGAATGCGAGAGTTATCCTGGAAGAAATCAAGGCAAAAGGGTATACCGGTGGGATTACCACTCTGCGAGTCTTCATGAAACCGTTCCGGCCCACCGTCATCAGCAAAACCACCGTCCGATTTGAAACAGATCCCGGATACCAAGCCCAAGTCGATTGGGGACGGTTTACGGTGGACTGGCACGGCAAACCAAAACGGCTCTATGCGTTTGTCATGGTCCTCAGCTATTCTCGCATGATGTATCTGGAGTTCACTGAAGATGAGAAGTTGGATACGCTCATCAGTTGTCACCATCGGGCTTTTGAGTATTTTGGAGGGGGTACGGAGGTGATGCTGTACGACAACATGAAGACCGTTGTGAAAGACAGAGATGAACAGGGCCATCCCGTCTGGAATGAGCGTTTTTCCCGATTTGCCAGCCACCACGGCTTCCTTCTTACGAGCTGCCGGCCCTATCGCGCTCGCACTAAAGGAAAGGTCGAAAACGGAATTGGCTATGTTCGCAAGAACTTTTGGCCGCGAGTTCGGGAATTCAAGGGAGTAGACGATCTGAATCGTCAAGCTCGTGAGTGGCTAAATCAAGTGGCCAACGTGAGGATTCATGGAACCACGCACGTCAGGCCGGTTGACCGCTGGCATGAGGAAAAGCTGAAACCCATGAACCCAACGCCGTTTGCGGTCGTCGACCGTCATGCTCGGAAGGTATCAGCCGACTGCCTGGTATCGTTTGAGGCCAACCGTTACTCCGTTCCCTTCCGTTTTATGGGGCAAATCGTGCATGTCCAGGACGACAAGAACGGACGCATCCGGATTTACAGTGGAGACACACTCATCGCTGAACATCCCAAGGCCGTCCAAAAAGGGCAGCTGGTCATCAACAAAAAGCACTTCGAAGGACTGCGCCCAACCGGTCAACATCGAGTTCCTGCCCCAATGCCCAAACTTGTTGACCGACCAGCCCCTGAAGTGCTGGAACGAAACTTATCCGTGTATGAACAATTCCTCGACGAGGCGGTGAGGCTCCAATGATTGGGCTGCAAGAACGTCTTGAGGATGCCTTCCACCAATTCGGATGGACTCGCATTCCCGAGGTGCTTCACCACCACGCCGAAGAAGCTTCCAAACACAATATATCGTATCTGGAATTTCTGGACAAGCTGCTGCAGGAGGAGTTGGCGGCAAAATGGGATCGGTATATCCGGACCCGGACACGTCTAGCCAACTTGCCCTTTCACAAGACCCTGGATCAATTCGACTTTCGTTTCCAACCATCCATCGATGAACGGCGAATCCGGGATCTGGCGACCCTTCGGTTTATCGAGCACCAGGAGAATCTCATTTTCCTCGGCCCGCCCGGTGTGGGGAAAACACATTTGGCCGTTGCACTGGCTTTGGAGGCGATTAAGCAGCGGTATACGGTGTATTTTACAACCGCCCATGATCTCGTGCAAACGCTTCAGCAGGCCGATCAGAACCATACGATCAAACAAAAAATTCGCATGTACACCAAGCCGCGTCTGTTGATCATCGATGAGATCGGCTATCGCAAGATGGACGAACCGGCAGCCCATTTCTTCTTCCAAATCATCTCCGAACGATACGAGACCGGCTCTATCATCCTGACTTCCAACAAGTCGTATGGTTCATGGGGAGAAATCTTTGGAGACTCTATACTGGCCACAGCCATCCTGGATCGTTTGCTGCATCATTCCACCACAATCAATATCAAGGGGGAAAGTTACCGCATCAAAGAAAAGAAAAAGGCGGGTTTCTTCCGACCAGAAGGGCATGAAGAACACCCAAAGGAGTAGTCCTTGTTTCCGCCCCCTAAGGGGCGTATAAAATAACTCTTACTGGGGAATTTTCGATTGATTTTTTTGAGGAGCTTTCTTTTGATCTTGACACAAACTCAAGGTAAATCAACAGAAAAGTGCGGTGGACCGCCCGTGCAACCGGAAGTTCCTCGGCTTTAGCTTTATTCCGGGAAAGGAAGCGCGGATACGTCTGCATCCCAAATCGATCACCCGGTTAAAAGGACGAATTCGCCAATTAACCAACCCACATCGAAGCATGGCCATGCAGGAGAGGATTCAAAAACTCAACCAATACCTCATGGGATGGATCGGGTATTTTGCGCTGGCCGAGGCGAAAACCCATCTTCTGCGAATAGAGGAATGGATTCGCCGAAGGCTCCGGCTCTGTCTATGGACGCAGTGGAAACGAGTTCGTACGAGGTACCGCGAACTTCGTTCGCTTGGATTTTCTCACAACAGAGCACTGGAAATCGCAAACACCCGAAAGGGGGCGTGGCGGACAACAAAATCCCCACACATGCACAAAGCCCTTGGTATTGCCTACTGGCAACAACAAGGGCTGATGAGTTTGATACAGCGATATTTCACACTTCGTCAAGCTTGGTGAACCGCCGTATACCGGTCGGTACGTACGGTGGTGTGAGAGGACGGGGGTTAACCACCCCCTCCTACTCGATTCGGGAGATCGGGTTTAAGAGAATACAGGCATAGGGAATGAGGATACTAGTTGCTAGAGGGGCCGGCTGCCTGCAGACGGGAGGAGTAGGAACCGAAACAGCCGTCTGCTGCCAATGGACCAGGGTCTATCCTCGTATCGCGGCAGAAGTTTTTCCGTAACCGAAGGGAAAGGGTACTTCTCTCGTAGTGCGCACCCTTTTGCAAATATGGTATGCTACTAGGCAGTAGAACGAGTGAGGAGTGCAGTGATGTATCAACTGGTCAAAAAATTCCTGTTTAAGATGAGCGCAGAAGAAGCGCATGAGAAGACCATACACCTGCTCCGGTCAGTGGAAAACTCCGCACCGGGCAAAAGCATCCTGAAGATGGTGTATCAGTTCCGCGACGAACGTCTGGAGACAACGCTCTGGGGCATTCGCTTTCCCAATCCAGTCGGCCTGGCCGCCGGATTTGACAAAAACGCCGAAGTCTATCACGCGTTGGCTTCGCTGGGCTTTGGATTCGTGGAAGTGGGCACAATCACGCCGCAGGGACAACCGGGCAATCCGCAGCCGCGGCTGTTCCGCCTGCCGGAGAAGCAGGCGGTCATTAACCGCATGGGGTTCAACAATTACGGCGCCTACACCGCCTCGCAAAACCTGTTGGACTACGCCTATGCCGACATCCCGATCGGCATCAACATCGGCAAGAACAAGCTGACGCCCAATGAAGAAGCGGCTTCCGACTACAGCAAGTGCCTGGACCTGCTCTATTCGTACGGCCATTATTTTGTGATCAACGTCAGCTCGCCCAACACGCCCAACCTGCGCGACTTGCAGGAGGCCAACAGCCTGCGGTCCATTCTCCGCGAAGTGAAGGCCAAGGCGGCCGAACTGGAGATGCGCGGCGCCAAGGCGAAGCCGATCCTGGTGAAGGTATCGCCCGACATGGCGGACGAGCAGATGAGTGACGTGGTCAGGGCCGCGGTGGCCGAAGGGGCGGCCGGCATCATCGCCACCAACACCACACTGTCCCGTGATGGGGTGGAAAACCACCCGTACGCAGAAGAAGTGGGCGGCTTGAGCGGAAAGCCGCTGGAGGAGCGGTCCACCGCCTGGGTGAGAGAAATTTACCAGGAAGTGGGGGACAAGGTGCCGATCATCGGAGTGGGCGGCATCTTCACCGGTGACGACGCCTACCGCAAGATTCGCGCCGGCGCCAGCCTGGTGCAGGTGTACACGGGAATGATCTACCGCGGGCCGGGTATTGCGCGGCAGATTAACAAACGGCTGGTGCAGCTGTTGAAGAAGGACGGGTTTGCCCGCATCAGCGACGCGGTAGGCGTGGACGCACGATAGATAGCGCACCTCGGAGACGATTCTCCCCTCTTTTGCTTTCGCGGGGCTCGTTTATAATGGACGCAAACGTCCAAGATGGAAAGGAAAAAAACCGAATACAACGGAGCTAGGTGCCCTTATGCGGATAAGGGGTAACAGGGAATCGGGTGAAAATCCCGAGCGGTCCCGCCACTGTAACCAGGGAATTCTCTTTTGACAGGCCACTCGCCGCTCGCCGGACGGGGAAGGCAAAAGAGCGTGATGATCTGGAAGCCAGGAGACCTACCTAGCTGCCGCACCCAACAGCCTTCGAGGAAAGGAGAGGTGAGCCCAGGCAGTACGACTGTTTTGTTTGAGGAAGTAGTCGTCTATTCACATTGCGCAAAGCTCATCCGGCCGGATGAGTTTTTTTCTTGGACGTTGGATGTCGAACCAGATAGGGAGAGGATGCTCGATGAGCCGTTCGCGTTCGTTGATGAGCGGAATGCTTGTGACCGGATTTGTCATGTACTTTCTGCTGAATGAGCCGGAGACCGGACACGCCATGCACATCATGGAAGGCTTTTTGCCGGTGGAGTGGGCGCTGTTCTGGTGGGCCGCGTTTCTGCCCTTTTTCCTGCTGGGCCTGCGCTCCATCAAGCGGCTGGTCCAGGATAACCCCGAGTTGAAGCTGCTGCTGGGGGTGGCGGGGGCGTTTGCCTTTGTTCTGTCTGCATTGAAAATTCCGTCTGTGACCGGGAGCAGTTCCCACCCGACCGGGACCGGCCTGGGAGCCATCCTGTTCGGTCCGCTGGTCATGTCGGTGCTGGGCACCCTGGTGCTGCTGTTCCAGGCCCTGCTGCTCGCCCACGGCGGCTTGACCACGCTGGGGGCCAACGCGTTTTCCATGGCAGTGGTCGGGCCGTTTGTGGCCTACGGGGTGTATCGGCTGGTGCTGCGGGCCAACGGCGGCCAGCGGGTGGCAGTGTTTCTGGCGGCTGCCCTGGCCGACCTGACCACGTACGTGGTGACGTCACTGCAGCTGGCGCTGGCGTTTCCGGCAGCATCCGGTGGTGTCGCCGCCTCGTTCGCCAAATTTGCCGGCATCTTCGCGCTGACGCAGGTGCCGCTGGCCGTAAGCGAGGGACTGCTGACGGTGCTCGTCTGGAACTGGCTGCAGTCGTACAATGCAAAAGAACTGTCGCAACTGCCGCTGCTCAAACGGGAGGGGATGTAAGTGAAACGCTGGTCAAACTGGGTGCTGTTGCTGCTGGTGGCGTTGTTGGCCGTGCTGCCGCTGATATTGGTGAAAGATTCGGAGTTTGGCGGAGCGGACGGCGCGGCGGAAGAAGCGATCAAAGAAGTGGCCCCCGACTATGAGCCCTGGTTCCAGCCGCTTGTGGAGCCGCCGGGCGGCGAGACGGAAAGCCTGCTGTTTGCCGTGCAGGCCGCGCTGGGCGCCGGATTTATCGGATATGCAATCGGCCTGTACCGGGGTCGGTTGAACAACGGCAAAGAACAATGATCGACCAGTTGGATACGCTCGCCTACACCAACCGGCTGCGCCGCCTGTCCCCCGGCTGCAAGCTGCTGTTTGCCGTGGCGCTGATGTTGATCGTCCTGGTCAGCCATCCGCCCGTGCAGATTGCCGCCTTTGTCTGGATCAGCATCTGGATTGTCGCCTACGCCCGCATTCCCTGGCGCGTCTACCTGGTCGGGCTCGTTCTCGCATGTTCGTTTCTGGCCGCGGGAATGCCGGCCCTGTTGGTGGAAGCGGCGCCTTCGTCCGGGTGGAGCAGCGGCGCCAATGTCCTGGCCGCCTGGCAGTGGGGAGGCTGGGTGATCTATGTGACCACGGACGGCGTCGCCCGGGCAGTGACCCTCATGTGCCGTTCCCTCGCGGCACTGTCCTGCTTGTATTTCGTGCTCTTTACCGTGCCGTTTGCCGAACTGCTCCAGGTGCTGCGCCGCATCGGCCTGCCGGCGGTGCTGACCGATCTGGTGATGCTTATGTACCGTCTGGGGTTTGTGTTTCTGGAAACGGCAGCCTGGCTGCGGACCGCGCAAATCGCGAGGGGCGGCTATCAGGGGATTCGCGCGGCGCTCCGCGACACCGGCAGGTTGGTCAGCCGGCTGTTTGCACGTGCGATGCTCCGGTATCGGCAGCTGTACCTGGGCATGATGGCGCGAGGTTTCACGGAGGACTTTCGCGTCGTCAGCCTGTCAACACATGTCCGCTCCAAGCGGCACGAACGGGAGGCACTGGTCGGATGCGTGCTGCTGGCGGCATGGGAATGGTGGATCGGAGGATGAGACGTGACAACGCATGTGCTTGAGTTTGCCGATGTGCATTACACCTATCCGGGCGCCGCTCAGCCTGCGCTCAACGGCGTGACAATGGCCGTGCCGGCAGGCCGGCGATGTGCGCTGCTCGGCCGCAACGGCTGCGGCAAGTCGACGCTGTTTTTGCATGCAAACGGCATTTTTCGCCCGCACAAGGGACAGGTCCTGTGGAAAGGCGTGCCGATCAGTTCGCGGCGGGCAGATCTGCAGGCGCTCAAACGAAACGTAGGGCTTGTGTTTCAGGACCCGGAGCAGCAGTTGATCGCTGCCACTGTCGCCGAGGATGTGTCGTACGGGCTGTGCAATCTCCATCTGCCGGAAGCGGAGATCAGGGAAAAAGTGCGGCGGACACTGGAGGCATTCGGCCTGAGTGAGTGGGCTGACACTCCGGTGCATCATCTGAGTCTCGGCCAGAAGCGGAGGGTGGCCCTGGCCGGCGTGATGGTGATGGAACCGGAACTGCTGCTGCTGGATGAGCCGACGTCCTACCTGGACCCGTGGCAGACGGAGGCCTTTGTCCGTCAGTTGGAGCGCATCCACGCAGCAGGCACGACAATTGTAATGGCGACGCATGACCTGGATTTCGCATACGCCTGGGCGGACTGGGTGTTTGTGATGGATGCGGGGCGGCTTGTGCTGGCAGGGGAGCCGGAGCGTGTCTTTGCCCGTCGGGACATCCTGGAGGTTTTGCAGTTCAAACGGCCCGCCGTGCTGGAACTGTGGGAATCCCTTCCCGGCCATGTGAAAGAACGGCTCGGCCCCGGCCTGCCCAAGACGACGGGCGAGCTGGCGGAGCGGCTGCGTTTGTTGTAGCGTTGTTTGCCCCTTATCCGCGTCGCGTTTTGGAGCGGACGCATTCGACTACTTTGCTGGTTGTCAAGAGAGCGAGCGGGCACCATCACACATGACTGATTTTGCCTGCAAACAAACTGAGACCGAGGCACAATGCCTCGGTCTTTTTGTTGCTTCTGTATTTGCGGCGGATTCGGTTTCTCGCGGTTCCAGATTGGAGGATTGCCCGAGCGCTTGGCTTACAGATCGTAGTACAGTTCGTATTCCTTCGGATTGACGGTGCGCTCCACTTGTTGGATTTCGTCGCGCTTGAGGGCGATCCAGGTTTCGATCACGTCGTGAGTGAAGACGCCGCCCTCCAGCAGGAAGTCGTGGTCGCGTTCCAGCGCGTTCAGCGCTTCTTCCAGCGAGCCGGGTGCGCTCTTGATCTCATGTTTTTCTGCATCGGTGAGGTCGTAGATGTTGCGGTCAACCGGCCCGAATCCCAGTTCGCGCGGATCAAGCCCGCGCTTGATTCCGTCCAGACCGGCCATCAGCATGGCGGCAAAGGCCAGGTACGGATTCGCCGTGGAGTCCGGGGTGCGAAACTCGATGCGAGCCGCTTTCGGCGTCATGGCAGCCACCGGGATGCGGATGGCAGCGGAGCGGTTCCCTTTGGAGAAGACCAGGTTGACCGGCGCTTCATAGCCGGGCACCAGCCGTTTGAACGAGTTGGTGCTCGGATTGGTCAGCGCAATCAGGGCCGGGGCGTGATACAGGATGCCGCCAATGTAATAGAGCGCCATTTGGCTCAGGTTGGCGTAGCCGCCTTTTTCGTAGAAGAGCGGTCGCTCGCCGTCAAACAGGCTTTGATGCACGTGCATGCCGCTGCCGTTGTCGCCGACGATCGGTTTCGGCATGAAGGTGGCCGTCTTGCCGTGTTTGGCCGCCACGTTGCGGACGATGTACTTGAACAGCAGCAGGTTGTCAGCCGTGCGCGTCAGGGTGTCAAAGCGGAAGTTGATTTCCGCTTGCCCGGCAGTGGCCACCTCGTGGTGATGGCGCTCCACTTTCAGGCCGGCTTGGGTCATGAGTGTGCACATCTCATTGCGGATGTCCACCTGTGTGTCAGTCGGCTGCACGGGGAAGTAGCCGCCCTTGTTGCGCACCTTGTAGCCGAGGTTTTGCCCTTCCTTCCCGGTGTTCCAGAACGCTTCCTCGGAGTCGATATGGAAGAAGGAACCGGACGGTCCGGAAGCGTAGCGGACGTTGTCAAACAGGAAAAATTCCGATTCCGGCCCGAAGTAGGCGTCGGTGGCCAGGCCTGTCTGTTTCAGGTAGCGTTCCGCCTTCAGGGCGATGCCGCGCGGGTCGCGTTCGTAGGGTGTGCCGTCGGGATTGTAAATGTCGCAGACGATGTTCAGCGTTTTCGCTTCGACAAACGGGTCGATAAATGCGCTGGCGGGGTCGGGCATCGCCACCATGTCGCTGTCTTCGATGCCTTTATACCCAACCAGGCTGGAGCCGTCAAAGGCGACGCCGTTGAGGAAGGTCCCTTCGTCAACCGCATAGGCGGGGATGGTCACATGATGCTGGCGGCCGGACAGGTCGACGATGCGAAAGTCAACATATTCGATGTTTTCTGATTCAATCAGGGAAAGAACTGATTTCATATCCATTTTGATCACTCCATGACGAATATTCTTAGGTGAAATTTGTGTTAATGTTCGATTTTTAATTTCATATTAGCGATTATAGTGTTTGGATTTTTGCGCTGTCAATAGGTTTTATGACGCATAATGTTAGGTTTTATTACATAATAGTGCGGGGTATCGCATCAGCTTCCGTTTTATTAGAATGGAGACAGACTATTTTGAACTAAGATGGGGAGGAAATGCGGATGAACGTATTGGTCTTGGGAGCAGGTGCGGTGGGCGGTTATTTTGGCGCCCGATTGGCGGAAAAAGGGGAAAATGTTACCTTCCTCGTGCGAAAACGTCGGCAGGAACAGCTGTTGAAGCGGGGCCTGCGCGTACATAGCGTGCACGGCGACATTCATCTCGACCAACCGCAGTTGATCGTCGCAGGTGAAGCAGCAGGGCCCTTTGACGTGGTGATCCTGTCCAACAAGGCCTATCATCTGGACGACAGCCTGGAGTCGATTGCTCCGTACGTGGGCGAACAGACGGTGGTGATACCGCTCTTGAACGGGATTGCCCACATGGAGCAGTTATGGGCGCGCTTTGGACGGGAGCGGGTCCTCGGCGGTCTCTGTTTTATCGAGACGACGCTGAACGAGGATGGCGATGTGGTGCAGACCAGCCCGACGCACGAAGCGGTGTTCGGCGAGTGGGAAGGCGGGCGAAGCGAGCGGGTGGACGCGATCGAACGGGCTTTTGCCGGGACGGCGGCCACGATCAGGGCGAGCGCCAACATCCAGCGCGACATGTGGCACAAGTACCTGTTCATCACCACCTTGTCGGGCATGACCACGTTGATGAACGCAGCGGTAGGGCCGATCCGCGATGCCGTCTACGGGATGGAGCTGACGCGCCAACTGGCCGAAGAGGCGGCCGCCGTGATGCGCGCGCTGCATGCCCCGATCGACGAAGACATCGTCGAGAAGCAGATGAAGACGTTTCAAAATCTGGGCTACGGAATGAAGTCCTCGATGCTGCGCGACATGGAAAAAGGACTGCCGGTGGAAGCGGATCACCTGCAGGGCTACCTGCTGCGGCGGGCGGAGGAACTGGGTGTGGCCGCGCCGCTGCTCAAAGTTGTGTACAATAATCTGAAGGTTTACGAACGGAAGCGGGAAGCAGGCAAATAAGGTATAATAGTAACGGTTTGTTTATTTCGAGAGGAGGGGTACACATGGAAGTGATCAAGATTTCCCCCGCGGATACTGTTACGGCGTCGTGGACGCCATGGTGCTGGCGCTGAAAACGGCGCAAAATTTTGACCTGCCCCGACCGATTCACATATTGGGGATGATTGTACACAACGCCCACGTCGTTGAGGCGTTTGAAAAACTGGGTGTAAAGACGCTGGACGGCGAAGACCGGCTGGCGCTGCTCGACAAGATTGACAAGGGGACGGTGATCTTCACCGCGCACGGCGTTTCCCCCGAAGTGCGGAAAAAGGCGCGTGAAAAGGGCTTGACCGTGGTAGACGCCACCTGCCCGGACGTCACCAAGACCCATGACCTGATCCGCGAAAAAGTGGCGGAGGGGTATCACGTCATCTACATCGGCAAAAAAGGGCATCCGGAGCCGGAGGGAGCTGTCGGCATTGCTCCCGACAGGGTGCATCTGGTGCAGACCGTGGACGAGATCGAGGCGCTGAATCTGCCCGTCGACAAACTGATCGTGACCAACCAGACGACGATGAGCCAGTGGGACGTCAAACACCTGATGGACGCGATCATCAAACGCTTCCCGCAGGTGGAGGTCTACAACGAAATCTGCCTGGCCACACAGGTGCGCCAGGAGGCAGTCGCGGAGCAGGCCGGAGAGGCCGATCTCTGCATCGTCGTCGGCGACCCGCGCAGCAACAACTCCAACCGGCTGGCGCAGGTGGCGGAAGAGATTGCCGGCGTGCCGGCCTACCGCATCGCTGATTTGTCCGAACTGAATCTGGAATGGCTGAAAGGAAAGAAAAAGGTGGCGGTCACGTCCGGTGCGTCCACGCCGACGCCGTTGACCAAAGAGGTGATCCAGTTCCTGGAGCAGTACGACGAGACAAAGCCGGAGACCTGGGAGAAAAAGCGGACAGTCAACATGGAGAAAATCCTCCCGGCAGTGAAGCAGTAAAGCGGGCCGCTGCCGACGGAGACGAGAACCGTCACCACAAGAAATTACCGCGTTTCCGACATCTGAACCCAAGCGCAATTTGGCCGAGGAGACGAGCGGGCACGCTCGTCTCTTCGGCCTGAACCAAAGGAGAGCTTATGTCTGAAGCACTGACCAGTCAAGCGAGCGACGAACGCGGGGCACAGCGCATCCACCTGAACGCATTTTACCTGTTTGCCTACTACGGATTCGGCTCGTTTTTTCCGCTCATTACCCAGTACTACGATTCGATCCGCCTGACCGGAACGCAGATCGGCGTGATCAGCGCCGTGACACCGGTGATCTCCATTGTGACACAGCCGCTGTGGGGCATGATCTGCGACCGCTTTCACATCCGCAAGCAGGTCCTGATGCTGACCCTGGCAGCAGCGGGGGCGATCGGGCTGCTGTTTCCCGCCGTTTCCACGTTTGCCTGGGTGTTTTTGCTCTACATCGCCATGTCCGTGTTTCAAAGTGCGGTCGTACCCGTGTCGGACAGCCTGGCACTGGGGTATGCGAAACGGCACAACGTCCAGTTCGGCGACATTCGCATGTGGGGCGCAGTCGGGTTTGCCCTCGCCGCCTTTCTGACCGGGTTGGCGGTGGAACAATGGGGGCCTGCCGCCATTTTTTACTCGTACTGCGGCGCCTACCTGATCGCCTGCCTGTTTCTGCGCCGGATTCCGGAACACACGGATGCGGCGCCGTTTACCGTGAGTGTGTTCAAGGGACTGACTCAGCTGATCCGCCTGCCGCGGTTTGTCCTGTTTCTCGCGGCTACCTTTTTTATCTTTGGGACGATCAATGCCCATAACATCTGGTTTTCCCTGTACTACCAGCACATCGGGGGAACGGTGGCCGGCGTGGGTCTGGCCTTTCTGCTCTTTGCCGGCAGTGAGGCGCCGTTTATGAAAATCGCCGGTTACTTTGTGCGCCGCTGGGGGCTGGAGCTGACCATTCTGCTTTCGAGCACGGTCTCCGCCCTGCGCTGGCTCTGGTACAGCACGGCTCCCGACACGACCTGGGTGATCGCCCTCTTTTTCATCCAGGGTCTCTCCGTCGGATGTTATCTGGCCACGGCAGCGCAGTTCGTGCGGGAAAACACGCCCGCTTCCTTGCAGGTGACCGCGCTTGCCATCTACGCTTCCATCGGCAACGGTCTGGGCTCGATGACCTGCAACCTGTTGGGCGGCTGGATCAAGGACACGTTTTCCATCCTGGAGACGTACCTGTTTTTCGGTCTGGCCTCGGTAGCCGGACTCATTCCGCTGCTGATCATCCGCTTTGGGCCGTGGAAGCACGCTTCGGCCGAGCAGCAGGAACAGTTCGCGTCAGGACAGCTTAGTCGATAATCAGCAGTCCCTGATACCCTGTTTCCGGATAACCGGGCGTATCCGAGACAAACGGATAGCGCCCTTTTTTGCTGGCCGTAAACTGGAGCGTCGTCGACTGGCTCGGTTTCAGATCGGCGGAAGAGATGTTCAACTCGCGAATCACCAGGTTGTGGGGACGGGTGTCCGTGTTGACGACCGTCAGGGAAACGGTCTCTCCCTGGTGAAAGACGAGCCGGTTGGGCAAAAAGCCGGCGCTGGCAATGGTGACGGTTTGCACCCGTTGGGCCGCGACCGGGGAGGTATTTATGCGGTAGTGGTCATGCAAGGCTAATAACCCCGATATCAGCGCCAGCGCGATAAACGGATAGCGAAGCTGCCTGAAACGGTGACGAGTCATTACACTTCAGCTCCTTCGCGTGTGCATGATCTGTGCTGTTACTATTATCCTGTCCTGGCCTGGGCGGGGATAAACACAGCGATGGTGCGCAGATGATGGATGATCCGAGCGCGAAAAAAGCCCTGCTCCCAACATGATGTCGGGATCAGGGCTTTTGCTGTCATTGACCACGCTTGCCGGCGATCATTTCGATCGCTTCGCCGGTGTTGGCATCAATCATCACGTGAACATCAGCGTTCACGTATTGGTTCCTGCCGGGCTTCCCGTTTCTCGGCATCTCCACGCCGTGGAAGGTTACAATCCAGACGGGAACACCTTGTCCATGCGCATCCGTCAATCGCGCCAGCGCCATCGTCACCTTCTCGGCAGTCGCCGCGCGTGCGGAACCAATGAATCGCTTCGCCGCTGCAAGCGCAGTGTTTTCATCCACTTTTGCCGCTTCATCCAATGCCTGGACGTTCAATCCGTTGTCGACAAACGTGCAGCTTTCTGCCAGTCGCTGAACCTCGGCGGCATACACAGCCGTTCGCTCCTGTCCCGGATCGGGGGGAGAAGCGGTCAGCTGTGCTGCGGCAGCCGATGTGATTCCAACCGCAGCGACAATGACGGCACTTGCTGCGAATCCGAAAGGTTTTTTCAAGAAGCCGTCAACTCCTTTTTATCGCTCGGATATCCCGCTCTAGCCGGGATGTTTGCGGTAAGGTGAGCGGAGAAGAAACCTGCCTTTCCTGCTTTCCAGCAACATTCGCTGACGCTCCACGATGTACCTGTCCAGTTCCTGGCTTACACGCAATACAGCACAATCCGTCAACGATCCTTTTTGTTTGACAATCTCATTCAGTTGTTTTTGGAGGTTCTCAATGATTTGCGAAACGTCTTCGTGATTTTTGGCGCGCCAGCCCTCCATGTCCGAATGCCTCCAAGAATTGATAGTGCGATTCCATTTCCTTCCTTTACTGTACCTACTATTTACCAAATGTCACCAACTTCACTTTTTAGAAAACGTTCGACATTTTAATACACTGATATAAAGACAAAAAGATTTTTATTGATCTGTTTTTATTTTCTGTTTATAATCTCTATAAAATAGTAATGTTTGGAAATGGAGTGTTATAGTTGGAAAGAAACCAACGACGAAGGAAAACCCTCGGAGATTTATTATCTCTTTACCGTAAACAAAGCGGGGTTTCTTTTTCGGAAGTGGAAGCACAAACTGGTGTGACCAAAGGGGCACTTTATAAGATTGAAAGCGGGGAAACGAAGCGGCCGGAATACAAAACAGTTAAGGCGTTAGCTGCTGTCCTGCCTCAGCCCTATGAAGAAATCATTGAATATTACGTGGAAGACGAACAACGGTCAGAGACGTTATATGAAATCCTGCAGGATGTCATGCAACGAGGCAGCAGCATTCCACTGTTGGAAAAAGTGGCCGTCAAGTTCCTGCAATCTCCCCAGGCAGACACCTACACAGCATTGGAACGGCTGTATCACCTCGCTGACACCACCACCAATACCGAGCTCAGCCTGCCGCTTTTCAATACCATTGTCAAGTACGCGAGAGAACACGGAATCCCGCAGTATATTGCCAAAGGGCTGCTCAAAAAATATCTGATTGAAAGGAATGATTTGAAACGGTTGGACGATTCATTCCGAGTTGGCGAAGAAATTACGCATTACATTGACTTTTTAAGCCGAGATGAACAAACGATTTATTATTTTAGGATGGCGCTCCATGCCCACAACATCCAGCAATACGAACGGTGTATTGAATATTGTGAAGCGGGCCTTAAATTGAAAACGGCTGAAACGGAACTGACAGCCAGAGCGTACTTGGCCATGATCAACTCATTTTATTGGTTGGGGGAGTATGATGCTGTTGAATCCCACTTGCGTGTGTTTGAAAGGTTTGATTATGAATTTGTTGCATATACAGCCAAGTTTACGTGTGCGATCGTAAAAGCACGCAAAAAAGAATATGATGTGGCTGTTCCCATGCTGAAAGAGTGTTTACGCGAGGTTAGCCCGGATTCTCGCATTCATGTTGTGAATGAACTGCTGGACATTTATCTGCAGACAAACAATCATCATGAAATTGCCGAGCTGCTGAGAAAGGAAAAGGAAATCCTGCCGGAGAATCCACAGACTCCCTATAAACATCGATCGATCGGAAAGTACTATCGCTACAAGGGAGAGTTTCAAATACAGACAGGCTCCCATGAGGAAGGGATTGACAGTTATCTTAACGGTTTGTGCGCCTACGGAGAAGTGAGTGCCTACCAGGAAATAATCGAATGTATGACTGACATTCTGTCACAGTTCACTAAGTTGAAAAAATCAATTGATATACAATATGTGGAAAATATAAGGGGTTGTATGGTAAAATTTATAAAAAAAGGCAAAGGAGAGGTGTGTAATAATGAAAACATTGAAGACATTGACTGTATTAGCCCTGTTTATTGTTGTATTTATGAATGATCAGCCCATAAAAAAAGTGGGAAGTTTTAGCGCTGATATTTTGTATAAAAAAAATATTCAGATGCATACAATGGATCCGGGACATTAACCAAAAACGATTGAAAGGGAAGCCACGTGCTCCCCTTTCTTGCTTCCTGGCGATCCTTACGCAGTCAGATCCCGCACCAGCGAAACCGCCATGTACGCGGCAACGCCCCAGATGAGAAAGGCGGAGGCGACGTTGAGGGCGCGCAGCAGCCGGCCGGACGAGTCAAGTCTGCCCGCCATCCGTCCGGCCAGCGCCAGTCCGAAAAACCACA
Source organism: Brevibacillus sedimenti (assembly GCF_020923495.1). Taxonomy (GTDB): domain Bacteria; phylum Bacillota; class Bacilli; order Brevibacillales; family Brevibacillaceae; genus Brevibacillus; species Brevibacillus aydinogluensis. The sequence goes on along the minus strand of NZ_CP064048.1, from coordinate 523,648 downwards.
GCCAGGAGACGAGAATGCAGGCGGCGGCGAATCCCCACTTCGCCGCTCCGGCATAGCCCAGCGAGCTGGTGCCGATGACGCCGATCGTGTCCAGGATCGCGTGCGGATTCATCAGCGACACCGATGCGGCGAACATCACCTGGCGTTTCGGCGGGAACTGCTCCGCCTCCTGCGTCTCGGCAGAGGGGCGGCTTCGCCAGGTGAGGATGCCCATGTAGATGAGAAAGCAGACGCCCCCGGCATAGAGGATGGTTTTCAGCCAGGCAAAGGTGAGCACCGCCAGCGACACGCCCAGCACGGCCAGCAGGATCAGGAGCGTGTCGCAGACGGCTGCGGTCAGGACGACAGGCAGCGCCCGCCACAGCGTCGGCTGGGCCGCCCCCTGATTGAAGACAAAGACATTTTGCACGCCGAGCGGCAGGATTAATCCGAATGCGAGCACAAATCCGTGCAACGCGGCTTCCCACATGCGAAAAGCTCCTCCTTTTGCGGTGTATCTCATGGCTTCCACAGTAAGACAAATCGGGCCGTCTGTCTCCAGCCAATTGGTTTGGCAGCGACCCGACCAATTGGCTACAATAGGGGAAGCATGAAGACCGGAGGAGGGATCACGATGGTGCCGACGATTGACTGGAAGCCGGACAGGGCGTCGGATGTGCCGATCTACGCCCAGATTGTTGCCTACATCCGGGAAAAAATCGCCACCGGCGACTGGCCGGTCAAAAGCAGACTGCCGACGCAGCGGGCCCTGGCCGAGGCGTTTGGCGTCAACCGGAGCACGGTGGTGACGGCGCTGGACGAACTGAAGGCGGAAGGGCTGATCGAAGCGGTCGTGGGCAGCGGCACCGTGGTCAGCAACAACACCTGGTCGCTGCTGGCGTCCGCCCCGCCTCCCGATTGGCTGAGCTACGTCCAGGCGGGCGAACATCCGCCCAATCAGCCGACCATCCAGGCCATCAACCGGCATGAATACGATCCGCAGATCATTCGGCTGGGCACGGGGGAACTGTCGCCCGACCTGCTGCCGTCTGCCGGCATGGCGGAGATTATGGGACGATTGGGCGGACAGATTGCCCAGCTCGGCTATACGGAACCCAAAGGGCTGAAGTCACTGCGGCAGGCGATCAGCGCCCACCTGCGGACGCGCGGCATCGACGCTCCGCCGTCGTCCATTCTCGTCGTGTCCGGTGCACTGCAGGCGCTGCAGCTTATCTCGCTGGGTATTTTGCGCCAAGGCTCGGCCATATTGCTGGAGCGCCCTTCCTATCTGTACTCGCTGCCGGTGTTTCAGTCGTCGCGCATGCGGCTGACGGGCGTTCCGCTGGACGAGGAAGGGATTCGTCCGGATGCGCTGGCACGGCTGAAACAGGCTCACCAGGCCGCTCTGCTCTACACCATACCGTCCTTTCACAATCCGACCGGCATCCTGATGTCGGAGAGACGGCGGCAGCAGGTGCTGGCCGGCTGCGAACGGGAGCGGCTGCCCATCCTGGAGGATGACGTCTACGGCGAACTGTGGCTGGACGAGCCGGGGCCGCCTCCGCTGAAGGCGCTCGACCCCAACGGGCTGGTCCTGTACGTGGGCAGCCTGTCCAAATCGCTCAGCCCCGGGCTGCGGATTGGCTGGGTTGTCGGGCCGGAACCGGTTGTCGAACGGCTGGCCGACGTGAAAATGCAGACCGATTACGGAGCCAGCGCTCTGTCCCAGCTGGTGGCGGCGGAATGGCTGAGCAGCGGCCTGTACCAACGCCATCTGCAAACGGTGAGGGAGGCTCTTCGAGCGCGCAGGGCGTGCGCGTGCGAGTCGCTCAGGCGCTGGTTTGCCGATCTGGCGGAATGGCGATATCCGCAGGGCGGCTTTTACATCTGGCTGCGGCTGCGCCGGGCGGTGTCGATGCGGACTCTCTTTTCGCGGGCGCTGGCCGAGGGCATTCTGCTGAATCCGGGCTACATCTATGACGGCACGGACGACTGCCACCTGCGCCTCTCGTACGCATACGCCGATGAGCAGCAGATGGAGCGGGCGCTTCACCGCCTGTCCCGATTGATCAGAGAGATGATGTGACCGTCGGCAGAGCAGCGAGCGGGCCCCCTCACCCATGGGCTACGGACTTGTCTGCAAACAGAAGGGACATCCCTTGTCGGATGTCCCTTCAGACTGAAGACAAATTTCCCGGTTTGCAGCGATCGTCTATCAGTGATACGGAAACTGCGTGGAATATCCGCTGAACTGCTGATACGCCTGCTGCAGCTTTTGCTGGTCTTCCGCCTCCAGCTTGTACCATCCCTTTTGGAACATCAGATTAAACATCTCGCGGGCGCTGTGGTGCGTCTCCGTCAGGATGTGCAGCAGGTCGTCGTAGAGCTGCTGGTGGCTGGCTTCCCGTACGGCGACGTTCAGGCTGTCCGTCAGGTACTTGCATGTCGCCAGACCGTCGTTCAAGAAGTCACGGTCGTTCATCTGCGGCCCTTTTACCTTGGGAACACCCGTCTGCGGATTGGCAATCTGGTTTTGGTTTGGCATCTCATATCCCTCCTTTTACTGCATCTGCTGTTGTTGCTGCTGTTGCTGCTGTGCCTGTGTCTGGGGTATGGCAGCCATCGCCTGCGCGTTGTTTACCTGCAAGTGGCTAAGCAGTTTCTGGTAGTGGCGCTGATGCATCTGACCTGCTTTTTCCAGCGCCTGTTTCACCTGCGGGTCGGTCGCCTGTTGGGCGAAGAAGTGCAGCTTTTTAAACGCCAGCAGTTCCCAGGAAAGGGCGTCCTTCAAATAGCTGGCGTCTTTGGTCGAAATCACGCGGGGCGGTTGGGGCATCGGTGCCTGCGTTTGCTGAGGAGTGAACATCGTCGTTGACATGAGGCGATCTCCTTTCAGGTAAAATGGGATACACTCCATAGCTTGAGCAGCGGGAAGGCGGGTCATGACTTGTATTTGCAGGCAAAATGAAAGCCGGTTTGCCTCGTGTCAAATGACAGTCAGCAAACCGGCGAAGCCGTTGCGTATGTGGGAGTACTTGGGAGGAAATCCATTAAACCAATTGCAAGCGCATAATCCGTATGTCAATGCTGACCGGGGCAAAATTGAGACAGTGGCTCGTTTCCTGATGTAGCGCCTCTTGAATCTCCCGGGCCAACGGGGGAATGGACGTCCCATACGGGAGCCGGACATCCAGGGATACCTGCAGACGGGGCACGTCTTCAAACGTGTAGGTCATGTTCTTCACCTGGCTGACGTACGGAAAGCGGCTGCACGTCACCTGGACGATCTTGCGCAGCACCTGCGGATGAATCAGGATGCGGCCGCCGGTAAACGGCGGGTGTACCACCGTCGTTTCCCCGATCACTTCCTTTTTGGCGGAAAAAATCTGTTGGGCGGAGGCGATCATCCGCTGCCAGAAGTCTTTTTCCACCTCGACGCGGGGAATCGGGATCACGTGCTTTCCCTGGGTCTCCCGAATGTACCGGGCCGCTTCGATCTCATGCGCTGGTTTGATCGCTTCGATCGGAATGTAGCGGACAGGGGTGGGCAGGTCCAGCGCTTCCCGTATCCGCTCGATCATTCGCTTCGAGGTGCCGATCACCAACAGGCGCTGAGGGCGGAGGGCGGCGAGAGCGCGGCGCACTTCCTCCGCGTGGTCGCGGTAGTGGAAAATGGCCCGCTTGACCGCCTGGATTTTCGTTTTTTCGTACTTGGCGGAGGTGCCGGCCACCTTGCGGCCCTGGTAAATCAGGATGCCGTCGTCAATGATGGCGCTGATGTCCATCTGGTGGGCCAGCTGCAGCGCACTCGTGCTTTTTCCCGTCCCGCTCGTACCGTAGAGGGCGTAAATCTCCATCGGCTCCTCCTCGTCCGTGTTTTTTCTTTAGTATACACGATCGGGCGCAGGCGCAAAACGGATCACCGGTACTGGGCGCCAAGCTCGCGGGCCCGTTCAGCGGCGCGCAGCACCGCGGAGGTGACGGCGTGTTGAAAGCGGTACGAATCCAGGACTTCCAGACCGGCCTGGGTGGTGCCGCCCGGACTGGTTACTTTTTTCCGCAAAAGGGCGGGCTCATCGCTGGAGTGGAGCAGCATCTGCGCTGCTCCCAGCAGGGTCTGGACGGTGAGCTGCCGGGCCATTTCGCGGGACAGGCCGGCTTTCGCGCCCGCGCCTTCCATCGCTTCTGCCAGGTAGTACACGTAGGCCGGGCCGCTGCCGGAGAGGCCGGTGATGATGTCCAGCTCGTCTTCAGACACGATGTGGACGGAGCCGATCGCTTCAAACAGGGCAGTGGCGGAGCCAAGCTGCTGCTCACTCACGGCGTTGTTGGCGGAGAGGCCTGTGACGGACAGCCCGACGGCGGACGACGTGTTCGGCATCGTTCTGACGATCGGGCCATTGGTGCCCAGCCAGTCGCTGATGCAAGCCGTGGAAACGCCGGCGACGACGGAAATCACCAGTTGATCGGGACGGACGAGTCCGCGCAGGCTGCGGCACGCATCCGGAGCGTCTTTGGGCTTCATCGCCAGGATGAGAATATCGGATTGCTCCACCAGAGCGGCTTTGTCCTCACAGGCGTTCACCCCGAACGTCTCTGCCAGATGCCTGAGCCGCGCCTGGTCGCTGCGGTTGGCGACAAAAATCCGCTCCGGTGCAATGAGTTCGTTTTTCAATATGCCGGCCAGCATGGCCTCGACGATCGAACCGGCTCCGAGAAAGCCGAGCCGCGTATCGAAAGAGAGCGTTGAATGTTCACTCATGCTGCATTCTCCTTCCGTTAGCGAATCTGTCCGCTGCCGCGCACGACGTACTTGCTGGACGTAAGCGCGGGCAGGCCCATCGGACCGCGGGCGTGCAGCTTTTGCGTGCTGATGCCGATCTCCGCGCCAAAGCCGAATTCCCCGCCGTCCGTAAAGCGGGTGGACGCGTTGTGGTAGACGGCGGCCGCATCGACGGCGGCGAGAAACCGTTCCGCTCGCGCGGCGTCCTGCGCCACGATCGCTTCAGAGTGGCCGGTGCCGTGGCGGGAGATATGGTCCAGTGCGTCGTCCATGCTGTCTACCGTGCGCACGGCCAGGATCAAGCCAAGGTATTCCGCATCCCAGTCCGCCGGCGTGGCGGGTACGAGCCGGTCCGCCAGCTCCGGATGGAGCCGCCGCGTCTCCTCGCAGGCGCGCAGTTCGATGCCGGCCTCCATAAGACGGGCCAACAGGTCGCGCCGGTGCGCTTCAGGCCAGGCGCGGTGCAGGAGCAGGGTTTCGGCCGCGTTGCAGACGGCAGGGCGGCTCGTTTTGGCGTTGAGGGTGATCGTTTCCGCCATGGCGTACTCGGCGGTTCGGTCGATGTAGATGTGGCAGTTGCCCACGCCCGTCTCCAGCACCGGGACGGTGGAGGTGCGCAGCACACGGCTGATCAGCGAGGCGCCGCCGCGCGGAATGACGACGTCGATCAAGCCGTTGGCCGTGCACAAGAGATCGACCGATTCGTGTGCGTCATAGGGCAGGTACTGCACGGCCTCTGCCGGCAGCCCGCTGTCCGCCAGAGCGGCGCGGATGCTGTGCGTCAGGGCGAGGTTGCTTTCCCGGGCACTGCGGCTGCCGCGCAGGACGATCGCATTGCCTGTCTTGAGCGCAATCGCCGCGGCGTCCACGGTGACGTTTGGCCGGGCCTCGTAGACCATGCCGATCACGCCCAGCGGGACCCGCACCTGCTGAATCACCAGACCGTTTGACCGGGTCCATTGGGCTGTCACTTCGCCCACCGGATCGTTCAGCGCGACCAGTTGGCCAAGCCCTTCGACCAGATCGCGCAGCCGATCCGGCGTCAGGCGCAGCCGGTCCAGATAGGCAGCCGGTTGACCGTCCGCTTCCGCACGGGCCATATCCCGCTCGTTGGCGGCGAGGATGGCTGCTTCGTCAGCCAGCAGACGTTCGCCGATTGCCTTTAGGGCGCGGTCCTTTTCCGGGCGGGACAGCAAGGCCAGGTGCCGCGACGCCTGTTTGGCCAGGCGGATCTGTTCGTACACGCGTTCCTTCAGGTTTTGCTCCATGTGTGGTTTTTTCTCAGTTTGGCTCTTCTCCACATTCCTCATCTCCTTTAACGCGAGGGAATCCCCCGCCTGCTTCACGTTCTCTCGCTGCCGCCGATTGCCGCAAAGCACGCTGCTTCCGTCCATTGGTCGCGGTGGATGACGATGCCTTTCGGCGGACTGGCGGCAGAGAGCTTTGCCCGCAGCTCGGCGGCGCTCCAGCGGCTGACGCCGCGACCGATCATTTGGCCGTCGCAGTACACCTCGATCACCTCGCCGGAGGCAAACGCGCCATCCACGTCCCGCACGCCGGCCAAAAGCAGGCTGCGCTGGTGTAGCAGCACAGCTTCGGCGGCGCCGTGGTCCACGCTGATCCGCCCGCGGACGGGGGAGTGAAGCGCGATCCACTGCTTGCGGGTCGGCAGCGCGTGGCCGGCGGGCGATTCGGGACGGAAGCCGACGTAGGTGCCGCTGCCGCTGCCATCCAGCACGTCAAGCAGGTCGGACGGCTGCGCCAGGCGGCCGATAAAGCTGGGAACGCCCAACTGCCGGGCAGTCTTGGCGGCAATCAGCTTGGAGCGCATCCCGCCTGTGCCCAATCGGGAGGCTCCGCCAGCCAGCGCCTCCACTTCGTCGGTGACGGCGGACAGATAGGGAATGCGGACCGCGTCCGCGTGGGTGCGCGGGTCCTTGTCGTACAGCCCGTCGGTATCCGTCAGGATCAGGTACAGGTCGGCGTGTACCAGACCGGCAACCAGCGCGCCCAGCATGTCGTTGTCGCCAAAGGTCAGCTCCGCCACGGAGACGGTGTCATTTTCGTTGATGATCGGCAGGACGTTTTTCTCCAGCAGCAGAGACAGCGTCTGAAAGGCGTGCTGATAGCGTTCGCGGTCGGAAAAGTCGCCCCGGGTCAAGAGGATTTGCGCCACGGTGTAGCCGTATGCGGCGAACAGTTCGGTGTAGGTTTGCATCAGGAGGCTTTGCCCGATGGCCGCAGCTGCCTGTTTGGCCGCCAGCGTGCGGGGACGCTGTTGGTACCCCAGCTTCCGAAAGCCGCTCGCCACCGCTCCCGAGGAGACGAGCACGACCTGATGGCCGGCGTCTCTAAGACGGCTGACGGCCGATACGAGCAGGGACATTTTCGCCGGATCGCACCCGCCGCCCGGCGCCGCCAGCGAACTGCTGCCCACTTTTACCACCAGCCGCATTTTTCCCTTCTTCATCGTGTAACCCTCCTCATTCCAGCAACAAAAAAGCAAAAAACCCTTTCATCCCACACATAAGGACGAAAGGGTATCTCTCTTCCGCGGTACCACCTTATTTAACGGTATGCAGGCGTAAAGCACGAGGCGTTGTCCTCGTGTTCAGCCGCCAAACCGTTCGGCTCTCTTTCTTTGATAACAGGTGAAAGAAACCTGTCCAGGTCATCCCTGGCCGCTCAGGGGTGGGTTCAAACCGGTTCATGGGCGAAATCTCTCAGCCGCTGAATCTCGCTCTCTGTACCTGAAGGGCGGTTTTACTGATCCCCGTCATCGCCATAGGCTATACACTTTTGTTCAATCGCGTTTGTTAATTCATAATTATTCGCGTGGGCCTGTGCAAATGTCAAGGGGGTTTGCGCACATATTTTTTTCGCATGTCCGGATTACGGCTGCCGCTCCCGACACCGTCTGACTCGTGATTGCGCTTATGTTTCCCGCGAAAAACAGCGCGCAAACACGGTGCGGCAAAACGATGTGAGCTGGTTGCGAGATAGGGGTTGTTTCCGTGGAGAAATTATGGCTATCATGGAATGAGGTTGAAAAACAGTTGAGGTGGAATAGGCATGTTCGGTTTTGGGAAAAAGGAAAAAAAGATGGACGGCATCGATGTATTGCTGATTAAGACGGAAGAATCGCAACTTCGCGACATCTACATGGTCGCGTTTCCCAGCATGTATGCCAATGACATTGTCAGCATGCTGCAAAAGCTGGAAAAATCGCCGCTGAACAATCGGGAATACCTGGGGGAACTGGGCGGATTCCGCATCATGATCCACCTGGAGGCCATGACCCGATATGAGGTGCTGGACGATGCCGACATGGAGGCGCATCCGCTCCAAATCAGCGACTTTGCCAACTTTCTGCTGCGCCGTCTGGAGACGCTGGAGGCAAACGGCCAGCTGCCTGAATCGGAAGACGTGGCGTTCTTCATGGGCGAGCTGACCATGCTTCGCGACGGCAGTTTTATCCCGCAGTAACACGCAAGCCGGCATTCTTGCCGGCTCTTTTCTCAGGCGCAGGAGAACCGCAGGGTGCAGGGGAGATACGAAACTCATTATCGGCTGGTTCGTATTACGTGTAAGTACGACGCACTTCCCGGCAAAAGGAGGACGACCATGATCGAACTCGTGGACGTGAGCAAGAGCTACGGCGGTACTGTCAAGGCGGTTGACCGCCTCACCCTGACCGTTCCCCGCGGGGAAATTTTCGGTTTTCTCGGGCCAAACGGGGCGGGCAAGACAACGACGATCAAGATGATTACCGGCATCGTCCGGCCGGACCAGGGAACCATCCGGGTGAACGGCCGAGATATCGGGACCGAACCGCTGGAGGCCAAGCGGCAGTTCGGTTATGTGCCGGACAGTCCCGACTTGTTTTTGCGCCTGAAAGGGCTGGAATACGTCACCTTTATGGCCGACATGTACGGAGTGCCGCAGGACGTGCGCAAGGAGCGGATCGCCCGGCTGGCCGAACGGTTTGACATGACCGACGCCCTCTCTGATCCGATTCAGAGTTATTCGCACGGCATGAGGCAAAAAATCGTAATCATGGGGGCCCTCGTCCACCATCCGGAAGTCTGGATTCTCGACGAACCGCTGACCGGGCTGGACCCAAAATCAGCGTTCACCCTGAAGGAAATGATGCGGGAACACGCTGACAGCGGCCGGACCGTGTTTTTCTCCACGCACGTGCTGGAAGTGGCGGAGAAGCTGTGTGACCGCGTCGCCATCATTAACAAGGGCGAGATTCTGTTCTGCGGCACGTTCAAGGAGATGCAAGAGCACTTCCGCTCCAGCGAATCGCTGGAACGGCTGTTCCTGGAGCTGACGAAGCATGAATAGGACCTGGAAGTTGACCAAGGTGCTGATGAAAAACGGCAGCGGCCTTTTGAGCGGGAAGCGGGGGAATTGGTGGAAAAATGCGCTGATTATCCTGCTGTTGGCTGTCGCCTTTTTCCCGATGATATCCGGATACGTGATGGGGGTCATGGGCCTGTACGACGGACTGGCGGCGAGCGGGCAGCAGAGCGCGCTCTTGGGGATGGGGATGGCAATTGCCAGTATGGGCATCCTGATTTTCGCCCTTTTTTACGTTCTGACTGTATACTACTACTCGCAGGACGTGGAGCACCTGCTGCCCCTGCCGCTCAAGCCGTCCGACATTCTCGGGGCAAAGTTCCTCGTCACGCTGGTGTACGAGTATGTGCCGACCGCGTTTTTGCTGCTGCCGCTGCTGATAACGTACGGGGTGAAAAGTGGCGCCGGACCGCTCTACTACCTGTACGCGGCCGTCGTCTTTTTGACGCTGCCGGTCATCCCGCTGGTCATCGCCTCGCTGGTGGCCATGCTGTTCATGCGGGTGACCAGCGTGGGGAAAAGCAGGGACCGGCTCCGCCTGATCAGCGGCGTAATCGGGATCGCGGCCGTGATTGGCGTTCAAGTTGCCATCAATCGGAACAACGCAGGGGAACACAGCTTCGAGCAGTTGGCACAAATGCTGATCTCGGATAATAACGCCCTGCTTTCGCTGGTCACCCGACTGTTCCCGAACACCAGGCTGGGGGCGTTGGCGCTTGTCGAGTCGGGAGCTCTCGCCGGCCTATGGTACCTGCTCGCCTTTGTGCTGGTGTCGGCGGTGTTTGCCGCGGGCTTTGTCATGCTGGGAGACCGCTTGTACCTGAAGGGTGTCATGGGGATCTCCGAGACGGCGGCCAGGCGCAGGCGTGTCAGCGGGGATGAGTTTGACAAGCTGACCGGACGAAGGTCGCCTGTGCTGGCGTTCGCCAGCAAGGAATGGAAGGTGCTGCTGCGCACCCCTGCCTTTTTCCTCAACTGCGTCCTGTCCTGCTTCTTGTTTCCCTTGCTGGTGTTCATTCCCGTGCTCAGCCGCCCGGACGGGTTTGAAACAGTGGGCGAGTGGGGGCAGTTTCTCCAGAAAGACGCCTTTGCCGGAATTGGCGTGGCGGTCTTGTTTGTGCTCGCCATTTTCATGACGGTCATGAACAGCGTCTCCGCCACGGCCTTCTCGCGCGACGGGCAGTCCTTTTTCGTCAACAAGTACCTGCCTGTTTCTTACGTGCAGATCATCGCGGCCAAAGTGGTGCCGGGCACGATACTGGGCATCATCAGCATGCTGCTGCTGTGTGCCGTCCTCGGGCTGGTGTTTCATCCGCCGCTGCAATTTCTCGTGATCGCGTTGCTTGCCAGCCTGCCGGGCATCGTGTTCCTCAACCTGATCGGGATCATGATAGACCTCAGGATGCCCAAACTGGACTGGGATTCAGAGCAGAAGGCGGTCAAGCAGAACTGGAACACGCTGTTCTCGTTGGCGGCCGTGGTGGTCATCGCAGCGCCAACGCTGTACCTGGTGTTCCAGGTGACGCCGTCGCTGTACGGCATCAGCCTGTTGCTGTTTGGCTTGTTTGCCGTCTTCGACCTGGTGCTCTGGCGGGTGCTGGTGACCAAAGGACCAGAATGGATGGAGAAGATCAAGTCGTAAGAAAAAGTGCATGGCAAGGAGAAATGGGGCAAAGAAAGCCAAGCGGGCCCCATCACTCATGTGCCGCGGACTTTGTCTGCACGCTGAACCGGAGGAGTCATTCCTTCGGTTTTTTGCTTGGCCTAGTGCGGCACAGGGAGCGGAAAGACGCACGACACAGAGCTTAAAAACTGGATGATGTTTCCTGAATGCAGGATGATCGGACTATTGGGTCAGGCGGAGAGCTTGTGCATCCCATCCTAAATTTTTTAAGCTATCTTTACAAAGGTGGGAACTGTTGGTATTTTTTTCTCATAACTTAGCAGCGGTTGGGCGGTAAAACAGGCAGTTTTTCCCGGAAATCATCTGTACAAATCATACCATTCGACGCAAATTCACTTGGAGAGGAAAGGAGAAATCATGTTCAAGAGAAGTCTTTTGTGGGTACTCATGGTTTGCCTGTTGTTCCAGGTCGTCATCGTGCCCTGCGCAAACGCCGAAACCGCGTACGACGACGTCAAGGGGCACTGGGCCAGCGAGCAGATTCAGTTCTTGACCGAACGGGGCATATACAAGGGAAACGGCACGCGCCATTTTTACCCGGACAAGCCAATTACCCGCGGCGAGGCGCTGGTGCTGGCGAACCGCGTCTTTGAAGCCGTCTACGGACCGTTGGCTGCTCCCGAGCAGAAGGCTTACCTCGATTACAGGTATCCGCTCCGAAAGGAAATCGAAGCGATGACGGCCAACCTGCAGGTGCTGCTGGACGTCCAGACAGGCTTTGTCAACGAATACCGGCCGGGTGACAAGATTCTCTATTATCTCCATCTGGTTTCGCAGGGGCAGTTGATGAAAACACCGCAGAAAGAACTGGTCGACTGGTGGGTGCCGACCCAGTTCCTGCAGTATCCGCTTTCGCGGGAAGAAGCCAGCATGATCTTCTTTCACCTGCTCGCCCCGTACAAGTTGAGAACCATGAATGCAAAATCGCAGGATGTCGCCTCGTTTTTCGCCGGGTACCAAGGATGGAAACAGCCAAGCTATTATCCTGATACTGCTTCGCCTTATGCGGGAGCGATTCGCGAATTCCATCTGTTCAACGAAACGCGCCTGTTTAACCCGTACAAAAACATGACACGCGCAGAGTTTGCGACCGTACTGAAGCGCCTGTACGATTTTTACACGGAAGACGCCGCCAAACAGTTCCGGGAATCGCAAAATCGGCAGCAAACAGCGGTGAACATGCTGCTGACCGCCGCCAACTATGCGCACCAAACCAAGAATGAGAAATGGCTGGACGCGTATCTGAGCAAGTCTGCGCAGGAGAGCATCGACAAAATCGGCGTGCCGCTGCATGACTATCGCGTGACGCTCACGCTGCGCAAGGATGACACCGACAAGAACAAGCTGTGGGTCACGGCAGCTTACGTAGACAGCAAAGTGGGCAAATACGAGCTGGAGTACCTGCTGGAACCGGATGACGGAAATCCGTTTGGCCGCAAGGTGATGTCGATCAACATCATCCATAAGTAATGGCATAAACGGCAGGTGCGGCTGCGTCTTTGCTGCCTGTACGTGGCCGCCTGCCCTGTCTTTGGCTGTTGCGGCGGGAAAACTTCCGGGAAGGGGAGAGAGCGAATAAGCAGCAAATGAAGATTGCAACCGCTCTCCTTTTCGTTTACAATAAAACTGAGCGATCATTCAGTCGCGTCTGAATCGCCAAACATCTCACAGGTGCGAGGGCTTATACGGTGGGGTGTTTTTTTACACCAGCAAAATGAATGAGCATTCATTCAAGGGGTGACATGTGCGGCGAAAAAAAGGAATACGTTTGAACAGGTAGAAATCCTTCGTGAAAAACTCTGCAAGTTCAGACTGTTTTGCCTTTTTCGCAGGACCCCATTTCTTTAGTGAGGAGGGTAATGGATGGAACGCAACATCTACAAAGCGGCCGTGCTCGGTTCCGGCGTGATGGGAGCAAGCATCGCCGCTCATCTGGCCAACGTCGGCATCCCCGTTTACCTGCTGGACATCGTGCCGCGAGAGTTGACAGAGGACGAGAGAAAGAAAGGACTGACGCTGGCTGATCCCGTCGTCCGCAACCGCATCGCCCAGTCCGGCAAGGACCGGCTGCTGAAAGAAAAGCCGGCTCCGCTCTACGACAAGGCGAACCTGGACCTGATCACTGTCGGCAACATGGAAGACCACCTGTCCTATCTCGGCGAGGCTGACTGGATCATCGAGGCGGTCGTGGAAAACCTCGACGTAAAGAAAAAGGTGTTTGAACTGGTCGAGGCGCACCGCAGGCCGGGCACCATCGTCTCCTCCAATACGTCGGGCGTTTCCATCAACGAGATATGCGCGGGACGTTCCGACGAGTTTCGCAAGCATTTCCTGGGCACGCACTTTTTTAATCCGCCCCGTTATCTGAAACTTCTTGAGATTATTCCCGGAAACGACACGGATCCGGCGATTGTCGACTACATGATGCACTTTGGCGAATTCGTGCTGGGCAAAGGAACGGTGCTCTGCAAGGACACCCCCAACTTCATCGCCAACCGCATCGGGACGTTCGGCCTGCAGGTCTCGATCCAGGAGATGATGCGGCTCGGACTGGGCATCGACGAGGTAGACGCGCTGACGGGTCCGGTGATCGGTCGTCCGAAAAGCGCCACCTTCCGCACGCTGGACGTGGTCGGGCTGGACACGTATGTGCACGTGGCCAACAACGTGAAAAACAAGACCGCGGATGACGCGGAAAAAGCGATCTTCGAAGTGCCGTCCCTGGTGCTGCAGTTGGTGGAAAAGGGCTGGCTCGGCCAAAAGGCAGGTCAGGGCTTCTTCAAGCAGGTAAAGACGGAGAATGGCAAAGAGATTCTCGTACTCGACTACAACACGCTGGAATACCGTCCGCGCGTCAAGGCGAAGTTTCCGTCGCTGGAGGCGGCCAAGACGGCGAAGACGTTGCCGGAAAAGCTGAAAGCGCTTGTGTACGGCAAGGACAAGGGGAGCGAGTTTCTCTGGAGCGTCTTCAAGAAGGTGCTGCTCTACTCGGCGGCCAAGGCGTACGAAATCGCCGACGACATCGTGGCTGTCGACCGGGCGATGAAATGGGGCTTCGGCTGGGAACTGGGACCATTTGAGACCTGGGACGCGATCGGTGTGGAAAAATCGGTGGCCCGCATGCGCGAAGAGGGCGAGACAATCCCGGCGCTGGTGGAGGAACTGCTGGCGAGCGGCAAGACCTCGTTCTATCAGAAACAGGACGGGCGTGTGGCTGTATTTGCCGTCGGCGGCCGCTACAAGGACGTCGAGGAAAAGAAAGAGCAGATCAACCTGGCGGCACTTAAGGAACAGGGCCGGCTGATCAGGAAAAACGCGGGTGCCGCGCTGGTGGACCTGGGCGACGGTGTGGCCTGCCTGGAGTTTACCTCTCCGCACAACGCGCTGGGCATGGATGTGCTGCAGATGGCGGCCTTCGCCGTGGAAGAGGTGCAGCGCAACTTCCTCGGACTGGTGATCGGCAATCAGGGCAAAAACTTCTGTGTCGGCATGAACCTGGCTCTGGCCTTGATGGAGGCACAGGACGAAAACTGGTTTGAACTGGACATGTTGGTCAGACAGTTTCACAAGGTGGGGAACGCGCTGCGCACCATGCACCGTCCGGTCGTAGCGGCGCCGTTCGGCATGACGCTCGGCGGCGGTGTGGAAGTCTGCTTCCTGGCCGACCGCGTGCAGGCGGCCGCCGAGACCTACATGGGGCTGGTGGAAGTGGGCGTAGGCCTCTTGCCCGGCGGCGGCGGCACCAAGGAGATGCTGTTCCGGGCGATGGAACAAGTACCGGAAGGCGGCACCGTGCCGGTTGATCCATTCCCGTTCGTGGCCCGTGCGTTCGAGACGATTGCCATGGCCAAAGTCTCTACTAGCGGGAAGGAAGCGATCAATCTGGGCTACCTGCGCCCGAGCGACCGGATCAGCATCAATCAGGATCACCTCCTCTACGACGCCAAGCAGCTCGTGTTGACGATGGTCAAGGAGGGGTATACACCGCAGCGGCCGCGCAAGATTCGCGTCATCGGCGAGTCGGGGTATGCCACCCTGCGGCAAAGCATCTATTCGATGAAAAAGAGCGGCTACATCAGCGATCACGACGAACTGATCGCCAGCAAGATCGCCTACGTCATGTCCGGCGGCAGCGTGCCGGCCGGCACCGAGGTGACGGAATCCTACATCCTGGAGCTGGAGCGGCAGGCGTTCCTCGAGCTGATCAAGACGCCCAAGACGCAGCAGCGCATGCAGCACATGCTGATGAAAAACAAGCCATTGCGTAACTAGGGAGGGGGAAAGACATGAGAGAAGCAGTGATCGTCGCCGGCGCCCGCACCGCGGTGGGAAAAGCGAAGCGAGGCAGCCTGAAGGACGTGCATCCCGTCGACATGGGGGCTGCGGTCGTGAGCGACCTGTTGCGCCGCGTCCCCGAGCTTAATCCGGCCGAGATCGAGGACGTGATCATGGGGACGGCCGTACCGGAAGCCGAGCAGGGGATGAACATGGCCCGCCTGATCGGCCTGCGCGCCGGATTGCCGACCAACGTTCCCGGCATTACCGTCAACCGCTTTTGCTCGTCCGGCCTGCAGACCATCGCCTACGCCGCCCAGCAGATTATCGCCGGCGGGGCTGACGTGATCGTGGCCGGCGGGGTGGAGAGCATGAGCCTGCTGCCGATGGCCGGCCACAAGGTGGCGCTCAATCCGACGCTGATGGAGACAATGCCGGAAGCGTACATGAGCATGGGGCACACAGCCGAGGAAGTGGCAAAGCGCTACGGCGTCAGCCGCGAAGACCAGGACGCGTTTGCGCTGCAAAGCCATCAGCGGGCTGCAGCCGCCATCGCCGCCGGCAAGTTCCGGGACGAGATTGTGCCGCTGACCGTCAAGCAGCACCGCGTGGACGATGACGGCAAGCTGCACGTCACGGAGCGCGTCTTTGACACGGACGAGGGCGTGCGGGCTGACACCTCGCTGGAAGCGCTGGCCAAGCTGAAGCCGGTGTTCCACGTGCAGGGCACGGTCACGGCAGGCAACTCTTCGCAGACGAGCGACGGCGCAGCCGCCGTACTGGTGATGTCGGCGGAAAAGGCGGACAGTCTGGGCGTTCGCCCGATCGCCAGATTCCGCTCGTTTACGGTGGGCGGCGTCGATCCCGACGTGATGGGGATCGGTCCGGTAGTCGCCATTCCAAAAGCGCTGAAAATGGCTGGATTGAGCCTGGCCGATGTGGACCTGTTTGAGCTGAACGAGGCGTTTGCCTCCCAGTCACTCGCCGTCATCCGCGAACTGGGCCTCGACCCGGCAAAAGTAAACGTCAACGGCGGTGCGATTGCCCTGGGCCATCCGCTGGGCTGCACCGGGGCGAAGCTGACCGTTTCCCTGTTGAATGAGTTGAAGCGGCGCGGCGGCAAGTACGGCGTCGTGACGATGTGCATTGGCGGCGGCATGGGGGCCGCCGGCGTGTTCGAAATGCTGTAGGCACGGAGAAACACCACATTTTATAAAAAGGGAGAGGGATTTGATGGCTGAAACGAAAGATCTGATTCGCGGCGGCAGCTTTCTGATCAATGCCGGTTCGCCGGACGACGTGTTTGTGCTGGAGGAAATCACCGACGAGCAAAAACTGATCGCGCAGACGACAGAGGATTTCATCAACAATGAAGTGCGTCCGCATATGGAAGAGCTGGAACAGCAAAACTTTGAGCTGTCCGTATCGCTGCTGAAAAAAGCGGGGGAACTGGGCCTCCTGGCTGCCGACGTGCCGGAGAAGTACGGCGGTGTCAGCCTGGATAAGATCAGTTCCGCTCTGATCGGCGAAAAATTTGCGCTGGGGCGCGGGTTTGCGATTACGTTTGGGGCGCACGTCGGCATTGGTTCCCTGCCGATCGTGTACTTCGGCACGGAAGAGCAAAAGCAGCGCTACTTGCCCGATCTCGCCACCGGAAAGCGGATTGCCGCGTACTGCCTGACGGAACCGGGCTCCGGTTCGGACGCGCTCGGCGCCAAAACGACAGCCAAATTGTCCGAAGACGGCACGCATTACGTGTTGAACGGGACCAAGCAGTTCATCACAAACGCCGGTTTTGCCGATATCTTCATCGTTTATGCGAAAATTGACGGGGAACACTTCTCTGCGTTCATCGTGGAGCGCGACTTCCCGGGGGTATCGGTCGGCGCCGAAGAGAAGAAAATGGGCATCAAGTGCTCCTCGACCCGTCCGCTCATTCTCGAAGACGCCCGCGTGCCGGTGGAAAACCTGCTGGGCGAGCCGGGAAGAGGGCATGTGATCGCGTTCAACATCTTGAACGTCGGTCGCTACAAACTGGCTGTCGGCGCGGTTGGCTCGGCGAAACACGCCCTGCATCTGGCGACCACCTACGCCAAGGAGCGCAAACAGTTCAAAACGCCGATCGCCAACTTCTCCATCATCAAGAACAAATTGGGCACCATGGCGGCAAAAATCTACGCCGCGGAATCCTTGGTGTACCGCACGGTCGGCCTGTTCGATGCCGCCCTCTCCGCTCTTGGCGAAAAGGCGGAGGACGGCCGTGAAGTGGCCAAGGCCATCGCCGAATACGCGATCGAATGCTCCATCAACAAGGTATTTGCTTCGGAAGTGCTGGATTACTGCGTGGACGAAGGCGTACAGATCCACGGCGGATACGGCTATATCCAGGAATACGAGATCGAGGGCATGTACCGCGATTCGCGCATCAACCGGATTTTTGAAGGTACGAACGAAATCAACCGCCTGCTGATCCCCGACATGCTGGTGAAAAAGGCGATGAAAGGGGAACTGCCGCTGATGCAGGCAGCCGCCGGCCTGCAGGAAGAGCTGATGAGCTACTATCCGGAAGAAATCGAGGAAGCGCCGCTGGCGGCAGAAAAACACCTGATCGAGATGACCCGCAAGATCATCCTGATGGTGGCCGGTTCCGCGCTGATGAAGTACCAGCAGGCGATTGCCAAGGAGCAGGAACTCCTGGCGCTGGCCGCCGACATGCTGATCGAGCTGTACGCGATGGACAGCGTCGTGAAGCGGACGGAAAAGGCAATCGAGAAAAACGGCGTGGAAAACGAGCGGCAAAAGCTGGATCTCGCCACCCTGTATGTACACGAAGCGTTTGACCGGATCGAGGGCTGGGCAAAAGAGGCGCTGGCGGCGATGGAAGAGGGCGACGAACTGCGCATGCGCCTGTCCATCCTGAAAAAGCTGACCCGCCGGACGCCGATCAACACCGTCCACCTGAAACGGGCCATCGCCGACCGCGTTATCGAAGCGGACGGATACGTGCTGTAACGGGTGAAATGAACAGAAGCCGAGGGGATGTCCCTCGGCTTCGTTGTTTTTCGTTTTCGGATTAGTAGATGGCTTCCCAGCCGGCCGGAGTGACGAACAGGCGGATCGCCTTGATCTTGCGGTCGTCCATCAGCGTGAAGTAGTGGCGGGAGTAGGACGGGACGGAGATCAGGTCGCCCGGCTCCATTTCCACGTCAAAGTAGCGGCCGTCCTTGCCTTTGATCGCAAAGATGCCGTGGCCGTCCACGCAGAAGCGGCACTCGTCGTCGGTGTGATGATGTTCTGCTTTAAATTTGACCAGCAGTTCATCCAGGTTGGGCGTCTGATCGGACAGGACGACGATGTCGGCCGTGAGATAGCCGCGCCGCTTGCTGATGTCCTCGATTTCCGGGCGGAACGCGTCGAGAATCTGCTGCTTTTCCTCGTCGGTCAGGTTGTAGTTGTCGCGCAGATTGGCATCCAGGCGGTCTACTCCCCAGTGCTCATAGATGATTTCTTGGGATTGCAGGAATTTAGAAACTTCCTCCGGTGCCGTAATGTACTCGTTGTTGTCGTGAAACCGTACTTTTGCCATGATGCAATACCTCCTTTAATGATTTTCAATTTATTGAGGGTGTGTGAGGGACACGGCGGTCTGGCGAAGCTGCAGCCAGCGCACGTGGTACTCAAACAGGAACTCAAACGACTCCAGGTGGCGCTTCGCCTCGAAGTCGTTGGCACCCCAGGCGTAGATGCCGTGGTTGCGGATCAGCACGCCGGGGACATCAGGTGTGATCACTTTTTCGATCGCGGCCGCCAGTGTCGGAATGTGGGCAAAATTCTCGACAATCGGAATGGTAATGCGCGCGTTTTCTTCCCAGATGCCCAGTCCCTTGATCAGCTCCTGCCCCTGAATGGAAAAGGCGCGCTGCCCGAAGTAGAGTTCGGACACGAGGTTGTTCCACACGGTGTGCACGTGGAAGCAGGCGCCCGCCTGCGGAATGCGCTTGTAGACCACGGCGTGGATCAGCGTTTCCGCCGAGGGCTTGAGCGTCGTCGGTTCGACCGGGCGGGACTCCCCGTCGACCACCAGGTAGTCTTCCGGGGAGAGCTTGGTCTTGTCTTTTCCACTGGCCGTCACGGCAAACTGCAGCGGGTCATCAGAGAGCTTGATCGAAAGATTGCCGCTGGTGCCGGGAAACCAATCGCGGCGGGCAAACGTCAGCTTCGCTTCGTCCAGCCGGCGAAACGCGTCTGCGCGTTGTTCCAGAGTCACTGTCATGGTGAGCCGACCTCCTGTTTGGTACGTAAATCTTTTACAATGTCGATGACGTCGTGGAAGGTGGCAAACGTCCGATGCGCAAGGCCCAGTTCCGCACATTTTTGCGCCAGCAGCGAACGGGCGATGACGAAATCGGCAATCTTGGCGCCCGCCAGATCGGTGACGGAATCGCCGATGACCACGCGGAAGTGGCGGTCCGGGTCGTATCTCCGGATGATCGACGTCTTGCACATGCCGCAGTCGTTGTCACAGTGTTCGTCGCAGCGGTGCGGCCACGTGATGGTGATGTGCTCGCCGCTGAAATCGCTGCCGTTGCAGTAGATGGGCACGTTCAGCTCAAACGGGGCGAGGATCGGCTCCACGAAAAAGTCGATGCCGCCGCTGGTGATCAACAGTTCGATGCCTTCGTCCCGGCAAAAGCGGACAAATTCGGCAAAGCCGGGACGGATCACCGCATCCTCGACGATGAAGTCGACAATCTCCTGCTTAAGCGAGGAAGGGAGGAGCTGAAACAGCCTGCCCACGCCTTCGCGTATGCTCACCTGCTGGGAGAGGATTTGTTCCGTCAGCGCCTCCCACTGCGGGGGAGCAAAGCGGCGCATGATGGCGACGATGTTGTCCTTTTCCGTAATGGTGCCGTCAAAGTCGCAGAACAGCACGAGCGATTTGCTCATCGTCCGCCCCCCCATTTCTCCAGGGCTGCCGCCAGCTCCGGCGACTCGGCTGCCGCGTCGGCAAGCGAACGTCCAGCGACGACCGCGTCAATCGCGGCGACAAACGCGCGTCCGCCTGCGGTCGCCCCGCCGGGATGGCCGTGGATGCCGCCGCCCGCATTGACCACCTGATCCTGTCCAAAATCTTCGTACAGTTGGGGCACCAGGCCGGGATGAATGCCTGCAGACGGGACCGGGAAGGCGCGCCGCAAGCCGTTCAGGGGAGCGGTCAGATGCTCGGCCAGCTGCAGGGCTTCCGTCTTGTCCAGAGCCACGCTGCCGTATGGCGACGGGAAGAGCACCAGGTCGGCGCCGGCGATCCGCATCAGTTTGCCCAAGAGCAGCGGCGTGGCGATGCCGTAGTCGGGCGACGGGTAGAATGCGCCTGCCAGTGCCGGATGGGCCATGATCGGCACGTGGACGTCCGGGTCGGCACTCAGGCGGTGCAGGGCGTCAAAGCCGAACGCCAGCACGTTGAACAGCAGGCAGTCCGCGCCAGCCTCCACGGCCCGCTTGGCCCGCTCGTTCAACTCGTGCACCGGACCGGTCAGATTGGCAGCGTAGAGGACAGGTTTGCCGGTCTGTGCTTCCGTTTCCGCGGCAATCTGTTTAAACGCCTTGATCCGTTCCAGAAACGGGGCGCGGTCATCGGCGAAAAAGATTTCATCGTCCTTGACCAAGTCCACGCCGCCCAGCGCCTGCGCGCGGAACTGGGCTTTCAGATCGTCAAACGGCATACCCAGGCAGGACTTGAAAATGCTCATCAGCAGCGGGCGGTCATGCACGCCGAGCCGTTTGCGCAGACCATCGATGCCGAAACGGGGACCAGGAAAGCCGTTGAGAAACGCTTCCGGGAACTGCACGTCGATCAGCTTGATCTTGCCGTCCATGGAGAGCTTGCCGAAGATGCCGGTCAGCAGCGACGGGATGTCGGCGGTAAAGTTGCGCACCGGGTAGCTGACGGTGATCAGACCGCGCGTTTCCCCGTTTTCCAGCGTCTCCAGCGGTTGAGCGTCCACCGCTTCGCCCAGGTACGGTTTCAGTTCCGCCTGTTTGGCGGCGGGCAGGTCAGTCCAGGTGCCGACGGTCATCCCGACGGCGATCCCCTCTGCTTTTTTGCGCAGGTCTTTCGCTTGTGTCAGATAGGTGACGAGGATGCGTTGTTCGTTCATGGATGGGATGATCCTCCTTGTGCTGTGCCCTCCCGGCTTGCGGGCGGGATTGCCGCCGTGCTGTGGACGAGCCGGACAGGGCCGCTGTGTTCCAACAAAAAACCTCCCCATGGAGGAGGGGAGGCGGTTGTCGTTCAGTCAGCGTCTCCTCTCATCTTTCGGAAAACATTTCCGCAGGATTTAGCACCGTTACGCCCCCAGACGGGAAAGCGCCGGTTGCCGGGCATCATAGGGCCAGTCCCTCAGCCAGCTCGTGATAAGAGTGTGAATCGTCTGCTATGCGGTTTTGCTTGGCAGTTACCCCCATGATATGACGTTCCTTGCAGGGAGTCAACCCTTGATCGGTGGAAATGTGCAGGCTGTTGTCACGCTGCAGGGAGCCGGGCCTGGCGTTGTCCGGCCGGTAGTAAATCCGGCCCTGGCGCCGATTCAGTGCTGGATGTGTACGTTATGGAGAAGGAGCCCCAGTTCAGATGTTTCGTCCACCACCCACCAGAAAAAGGCATCGCGTGCAAAGGCGCATCGGTGTGCAGGCGGAGCGGCGGCCAGATAGGCGCGTATGTCGTCCAGCGGTATGTGATCCCTGCTGGTGTCGGCAAAGGGAAACACGTAGTCAGCAGCAGGCTTTCCGTCCGGTCCGTCAATTGGCACGACCCCCAGCCCGTCGATGGTCGGAATCCAGCCAGCGGATCGGCGCTGGCTCTCCAGGTCGTTCAGATACCGCATGACGTCGGGAATCGGTTCGAGGCCCAGGTCTGTCTGCATGTGATGCAAAACGGTCTGGCGGCACGTAACGAAGTTTCGTAACTGCGGGTCTGTTGCCTCTTCATGCCTGCTTTCTGCGAGATCGGCCCAATACCGCTCCCATTGCCGGGGTGTGCGGACGGACACCAGACTGCCAAGTTCGCCGGCGGATCCGATCGTCACCACCAGGCGGAAAAAGTCTTCCAGATTACGTGCGATAATGCGCAAAGGTGGGTCGTCCGTCGGGCTGACACAAACAATCGAGGCCTCTTCCAGATCTGTGATGCGGCCGAAATCGGTCAAAAAGCCGTAATGAATGCCGTCGCAGCCGGTCTCGGCAAAGACGTGCAGGTCGGGCGGCGTAATCGTGTAGCGGAAGGAATTGTCTGCAAACCGGAAATGGATATACTCCAGCGGTCTGTCCAGTCCTTCCCGTATCAGTTTCTGCTCCAATGCCCGCATGTGCTCCAGCAGGTCGATGCCATACCCCATCAAATCGCCCCTTGGACACCGTGTTATAATACCCCTTATTTTACCATAAACCTCAATCTTTTGAAAAAATGCTGCGGCCTTTTGAAAAAATGCTGCGGCGCGGTGGAACTTTTCCCCGCCATGTGCGTGGATAGGAGTGAAAGGGTGTGAATCCGTGGAAAAGGTCGGACTGGAAGACGTGTACCGCTTGTACGTCAACGACATATACCGCTACCTCTGCCGATTGACCGTTGACCGGGTGCAGGCGGAAGACCTGACGCAGGAGACCTTTTTTCGGGCGTATCAATACCTGGATGACTATCGTGGGGAAAAGGTGCGCCCCTGGCTGTACAAGGCGGCCTACCACACGTTTGTGGACTGGCATCGGAGGCGGAAGAAGCGTCCGTGGCGATTGGTGGAGAAGATTCCGGAACAGCCGGACGGGGCGGCGGCGGACCCGGTGCGGACGCTGCTGAGCCAAGAGGCGTGGTCATCGCTGCGGACGTGCCTGGACCGGCTGCCGGAGAAGCAAAAACAGGTGATCCTGCTGCATTACGAACAGCTCAGCTACGCGGAAATCGCCGAGGTGCTGGGCATCGACACGGGGGACGTAAAGCGCTCATTGTTTCGCGGGCGGCAAAAATTACGCAGAATGTGGAGGGATGAACTTGACGACGGACAAGGCAAATGAGGATCGGGAACGGGAACTGCTGGCATATCTGCGCGGTGAAATGACGAAGGAAGAAGCTGCCTCTTTCCGTGCGAGGATTGCAGCGGACGAACTGTATGCGGAACGCTTGGAGGAGCTTTTGCTGGGCAGCGGCGGAGAGGAGGAGAGAGAAACGGACGTGCTGTCCGAAGAGACGCAGCGCGCCATCCTCCGCCGCAGCAAATGGCGCCACAGGCTCGGCAACGCGGCTTACACGGTGGCCATCTCGCTTCTCGTCGGGGCCGTCCTGATCTTCACCAACGGGTGGATCGGCTGGTATTTGTACGAGGACGCCTACCGGGTGGCCCGGGACATGGTGCACTTTACCCAGCCGGGGCTCACGGTGGGCAGCAGCGGTTCGCAAATCGGATTTCTGTACGGGGAGATAACCATGGAACTGCGTGAACAGGTGGGGAGAGACGATCAGAACGCCGGAACCTTTTCGATCAGCAACGTCTTCTCGATCATTTCCGCGAAGCCGGCATGGACCGACGGTTTGCGGAAAGAGCGGCTCTTTTTTCTCTTTCCGTTGTCAGCGGACGATCGGGAAGAAAGCGCCATCCGCAGAAATCCTGCCTGGAACACGCTGGAAAAGCTGCCGGAGGGAACGGTGGCGCAGCTCGCCGTCTCGTTTGACCGGCTGCTGACCCATGATGAGTACTACGCCCTTTTTTCCGGCTACGATTTGGATACCACCTGGTTCGCCGTGGACACGGGGCAGGAGCGAAACCATCCGGACGCGGCGGAAGGCAGTCTGCTGCTGTCGGCCGGTGACGTGTGGGGATACGCGGAAAGAGAACTCGATTACGGCGAAGCACCGATTCAGGCACATGGCGAAGGTGAGCGGCGCGCCCGGGCGTACCTGGCGGAAATGGAGTATCTCGCGGGACAGGAACGGCTGACGAACGCCATTGGCGAGCGGCTTGTGACCGCCCGAAACCGGCTGCGCATCGAGGAACGCTGCCGCTACCTGCAGCAGAACGGTGTGCGCCTCTACGGGGCGGTCGTGACGGGCCCTGTCAAGGAACTGCTAAAGCTGCGGCAGGAGCCGTCGATCACGGCTGCCTTCGTGGGCCGGATCGACTGGTGGAACTGGGACCGGCCGAGTGCTTCGGGCCAGCGAACCAGTCCGTGAAGACTGGACAATTCGCCCAAAAAAGGGTGTTGACAGCGAGAAGACGGGGTTGTATGATTCAAACAAACGTCAAAACCGCATACGTTGGATACCTTATCCAGAGAAGGTGGAGGGACTGGCCCGATGAAACCCGGCAACCGACATGACGCTGTTCGAGCGATTCTGGCGACAGACGTGCAGCGCATGCACGGTGCTAATTCCTGCAGAAACAAAAGTATTCTGGAAGATAAGGGGGAGACGACACGCAGACGCGTATGAACAGACCTCTTTTCTTCGGGAAAAGAGGTTTTTTGTATGTGCGGAATGCTCCGGCTGGAGGCGGCAGCAGCACACACGCCGCCCGGCGGCCGCCAACATAGACAAAGCGAAAGTGCAAAGACAAGTGAATGTGAAGACAAGAGAATCTGTCAAAGGAGAGGGGATTGGACCATGGCGTATCGCGCATTGAGCGAACAAGAAGCAGTGCAGTACGTAAAACAACTGCCGGACCTGTTTGCGCCGGAAGCGGAACTGACCAGCCGGGAGATTGGTGACGGCAATCTCAACCTGGTATTCCACATCAGGGAGGAAGCGACGGGCAAAAGCGTCGTCGTCAAGCAGGCACTGCCCTACGCCCGCGTAGTGGGTGAATCCTGGCCGCTCACGCTGGACCGCGCCCGAATCGAAAGCGAGGCGTTGCGCATCCAGCACAAATACGTGCCGGATCTCGTGCCGAAGGTGTATCACTACGACGAGGAGCTGGCCCTGACCGTGATGGAAGACGTCAGCGACCACGTGATTATGCGAAAAGGCTTGATCGAGGGCAACCGCTACCCGCTGTTCGCCAAACAGATCGGCCGCTTTCTCGCCCATACGCTGTTTTACACGTCCGACTTGGGGGCGCATCCCTACGACAAAAAAGCGCTTGTCGGAAGATTCATAAATCCGGAATTGTGCAAAATCACGGAAGACCTCGTCTTTACCGATCCTTACGAAGACGCGCCGACCAACAATTTCAACCCGCTGATCAAGCGGGAGGTGGAGGCGATCTGGAACAACAAGCAGCTGAAGCTGGAAATTGCGCAGCTCAAGTACGATTTTCTCACCCGGGCGGAGGCGCTGATACACGGCGACCTGCATACCGGCAGCATCTTTGTATCGCCGACGTCGGTCAAGGTAATCGACCCTGAATTTGCCTACTACGGCCCGATCGGCTTCGACATTGGCGCGGTGATCGCCAACCTGCTGCTGAACTACGCGGGCCAGCACGGTCTGCAGCCGGACGCAGGAAAGCGGGGGGATTATCGAGAATATCTGTTGGCAACGGTGGAAGACGTTTGGAACGAGTTTGTCTCCCAGTTCGTCCAGCTCTGGCACAAACAGGCGAAAGAGCGGAGCGCCCACACCGAAGGCTTCTGGCAGGGCTACGTGCAGCGGCTGATCCGCGACGCAGCAGGCTTTGCCGGCTGTAAAATCCTGCGCCGCGTCATCGGACTGGCGGGCGTCGCCGACCTGAACAGCATCGCCGATGACCAGACCCGCGCGGAAGCAGAACGGCTGGCGCTGGCGATTGGCCAGGCGCTGATTCTGGAGCGGAACAAGGTGGAAGTATCGACAGACATCACAGATATCGTTCGGACGGTTACCGCACGATACTACCAGGAGGCTGTAGTATGACAACGACCAGCACGCCATTTGCGCCGGTCAAGTGGCAGGATGACGCGCTCGTCCTGCTGGACCAGACCCGGCTGCCCGTTGAAACGACATACCTGACACTGACGACTGCACAAGAAGTGTGGGCGGCCATCCGCCATCTGCAGGTACGCGGGGCACCGGCCATCGGCATGGCGGCCGCCTACGGTTTGTACCTCGGCATCCGCAACAGCGACGCCAACGATTTCGATACGTTTTGGCAACACCTGAGCGAACAGGCTGACTACCTCGGCACCTCTCGCCCGACGGCAGTCAACCTGTTCTGGGCCCTGGACAGGATCAAAGCACGCGTGCAGCGCGAGTCCGGCAAACCGGTGGCAGAGCTGAAGGCAGCAGTCCTGAATGAAGCCCTGTCCATCCAGCGGGAAGACGCGGAAGTGTGCCGCCGGATCGGAGAGCATCTGCTCACCCTGCTGAAAGACGGCATGGGCATCCTGACGCACTGCAATCCGGGGGCGCTCGCGACAGCAGCCTACGGCACGGCGACGGCCCCGCTCTACCTCGCCAAGGAGCGCGGCTGGAACCTGAAAGTGTACGCTGACGAGACTCGGCCTGTGCTGCAGGGGGCGCGCCTCACCGCCTACGAGCTGCAGCAGGCGGGCATCGACGTCACGCTGATTTGTGACAACATGGCGGCGATGGTGATGGCCCAGGGCAAGGTGCAGGCAGTCATCGTCGGCACGGACCGCGTGGCTGCCAGCGGTGACGTCGCCAACAAGATCGGGACCTACGGTGTTGCCGTTCTGGCACACGCGCACGGCATACCGTTTTACGTGGCGGCCCCGCTGTCTTCTATCGATCTCGACACGCCGACGGGCGCAGACATTCCGATCGAGGAGCGGCCGGCGGAGGAGATTACACATGGACTGGGCAAACAGGTGGCGCCGGACGGCATCAAGGTGTACAATCCTGCGTTTGACGTCACTCCGGCCCGCTACATCACGGCCATTGTCACCGAAAACGGCATCTACAAACCGGACGAAATCCGCAACTGCAAACGCTGACGCAAACAGCCCCGGACGGCCCAGGGAAGGGCGTCTCGTCCGGAGGTCCTTTTTCCCACCGATAAAGCGCCCCCGGGCGCTGTTTGCGTTTCCTGGAGGAGGAGAGACATGAGAGTGATTCCCATGACGATGGAGGCCTGCCTGAAGCAGCTGGAACCGGCCGACGCGGAGGAGTTGTTCTGGCTGACGGATGTCAACCGGGCCTATTTGCGCCAGTGGCTGCCGTGGCTTGACATCGTGCGCGAGGTAAAGGACACAGCCCAGTTCATCGCCTTAACGATTGACCAGCACAAGCGCCGCCAGGGCACCCATTACGGCATCTGGTACAAGGGCAGGTTGGCCGGGACGCTGGGCGTCCACAGCATCGACTGGAACAATCGGAAGACGTCCATTGGGTATTGGCTGGGGGAGCAGTTTCAGGGAAAAGGGCTGATGACTCAGGCAGTGGCCGCTTACCTGGACCATCTCGTGTTTGGCGAGTGGAATCTGGAGCGCGTCGCCATCCAGGCGGCGACGGGCAATGTAAAAAGCCGGGCCATACCGGAGCGGCTTGGCTTTCAGCTGGAAGGCGTGCTGCGCAGCAACGAATTCTTGTACGACCATTTCGTCGACCACGCCGTCTACAGCATGCTCGCTGCCGAGTGGCGAGGCCGGAGATCCGCGGGGATGAGCAGGAGCGGGATTTGAGAGAATATGTTGGATTGACAAGAAAATTTGGATAACTTACGATCGTAACATGACTAGCGAAAAAGGGATTGCGTGCAGCGCATCCCTTTCTTTGTTGCGAACAAGCAATAGGTCAAGCGGCGTGCCTGCCTGATGCGGGACACTGCCAGCTTTGACCGTGATACAGAGTCGGCTGTCCAGCCAGCGCAGGAGGGGCTGCATCCAAACAGGTACCTGTTGCAGCAGGTTTTCTCTCTGCGGCGCAGCCAGGGAGTGCCGCTGACGTGGCGGGAAGGCTGCACATATGAATAAGGAAGAGTTTGAGAGGAGTTACCGGAAATTATGTCGTCATCGCGTTATACCTTTTGGGTACTGATCCTGGTGGTGGTGATCGGCGGCGTCAGCCAGGGTCTGACCATCCCGCTTTTGGCCGTGCTGCTGGAACAGCAGGGGGTGTCGTCTTTGGCCAACGGCCTGAACGCGGCCGCCTTGTACATCGGGATGGTAGTGGCTTCACCGTGGTTGGAGATCCCGCTCAGACGGATCGGCTACCGTTCCACCATTTTGTGGGGATTGGTGCTGGTCACCGCCTCCACCGTGCTGCTCCCGTTCTTTACCCATCTGGCTGTCTGGTTTGCCCTGCGCCTGCTGATGGGCGTGGGCGATACTTCGCTGCACTACGCCAGCCAGATGTGGGTGACGAAAATTGCGCCGCCAGAGCGGCGGGGACGGGATTTGTCGCTGTACGGATTGGCATACGGGATCGGTTTTAGCATCGGACCGCTGGGAATCAATCTGCTGCCGTTCGGGATCTGGGCACCGTTTGCGGCGGTCACTGTCCTGTACGTGCTGGCGTTTTGCCTGCTGGCCCGTATCCGCAATGCGTATCCCGATCCGGTACCGCCGGCTGCGGATGGAAGGCGGGAAAACCGCTACGCTGCCGTCTTCCGGCTGGGGTGGCTGGCGCTGATTCCGTCGTTTTTGTACGGATTCATGGAGACGTCGCTCAACGGCAGCTTTCCCGTCTACGCGCTGCGAACAGGCATCTCAGTGGAGTGGGTGTCGCTGATCCTGCCGTCGTTTGTCGTGGGCAGCATCATCCTGCAAATGCCGCTGGGGGCGTTGAGCGACCGGATTGGGCGCAGACTGGTGATGGGTGTCTGCGCATTGGTGGGGGCAGCTGCGTTTTTGCTGTTCCCTTTGAGCGGCGACAGCGTCTGGGCGATGATGCTGCTGTTGGCCCTGGCGGGTGCGGCGGTCGGGTCGTTTTACTCGCTGGGCCTGGCCTTTGCGGCTGACATCCTGCCGGCGTCCATGGTGCCGACGGCGGGCATCATTGCCGGCGTGAACTTCGGCGTGGCCAGCATTCTTGCGCCCAATCTGAACGGTCTCATGATGCAGGTGTGGGAGCCGTGGACCATCTTCTGGCTGATGGGCGGGCAGCTTCTCGCTTTCGCCGTCGCCTGCCTGCTGAAGCGGACCCAGTCAGAAAAGATGTGCCTTCATACCCAGGAAAGCTAGGCGCAGCATCCCTCTGCCGTCACAATATCGTCTGTCATGCAGCCCGACTAACGGGCTGTTTTTGCTGAACGTCCTTCAAATTGGGCGCAGACCCAAAGAATAAGCGGCGCTCCCGGCATAAACTGAGAACAGCAGGGGAAACGTAAGGATAGTCCCATTTTTTGTCGAAAGGGGTCGACCCGATGCTTACGCCATCCGTATTTAAACGCGGGATTATCTGGATTCTGTTTTTTCTGCTGAGTCTGGTCGTCGCTCCCTTCTTTACAGATGACAGCAATCCGGCGCCCGCTCCCGCCGCTCCGCAGGCGACAGTCCGATAGGGCGACGGCACACATACCCGCGTTCACGGCCAGTCCGGCCGGCGAGATGCATGGCGTGCCCCGGCATCCCGTATCCACAATCCACGTGGTGCGGGATGTTTACGTTTGGGGGGCTGTCCTGGAGGGGAAGGAGATATCAATGAATACGTCGAAAGGCTCAGGAAGGAAGGGCATAAAATTCATGAAGTTTGTTAAAGAGCTAGACTTTAAAAAAAAGAACGATTGAATGGCAGGCACTCGCTGACATAAAAAAACGGTAACACAAGGTGTGAACTGGATTCATGAAAAACTTGGTCAGGGATATTTTTACTATTATCAGGATTGCTTTAATCTTTCTTGCTACCTTTGCACTTTCAAGCCTATTGTTTTTTAGGTTTTTCTATGATGGTAAAAATGATGAACTAGTTTTTTTAATCCAGTTGGTTGTCGTTTTTCTAATGAACCTCGTATGGTATAAGTGGAAACAACCGCTGACGCATCCCGCTGCAGTTGGCTCCCTTTGCCTTCGCGAACCCAAGTATAAGGAGGGAATTATCATGTCGACGTGGATCTTCCTGTCCATCATTGTTGGGGGTCTTTTGGTTTTTGGGGTAGTGTATGACCGCGTAACAAAAAGAAAAGCGAACGTGAAGGATTTGGATACAGCAATGAAAAACTCAAGCCCGTCTAATATGGTATACAAAGAGACGTTTTTACATGAACAGCAAAATAAAATTCATGATTATAGCCAACTGCACTAATCCTGTCATCTGATGCACGAAGGTGGAGTACCCGCTGATAAAATATGTTAAACTGCTGAAATTTTCGAAACATTAGGCTACAATAGGGAGACAGGAATACAGACAGACGGAACCAGGGGGTACAAGTCGTGATCATCCAAGTGACAGACCTGCGAAAAAATTACGGAAAGCTGGAAGTGCTGAAAGGCATCACCACCCAGGTGGCGGAACGGGAAGTAGTGTGCGTGATCGGGCCGTCCGGCTCGGGGAAAAGCACGTTTTTGCGCTGTCTCAACCAGTTGGAGGAGATGTCGGGCGGACGGATCGTCATCGCCGGTCGCGACCTGAGCGATCCCAAGGTGGACATCAACAAGGTGCGGGAAGAAGTCGGCATGGTGTTCCAGCGGTTCAATCTGTTCCCGCACAAGACCGTGCTGGAAAACGTCATCCTCGCTCCCATCAAGGTGAAGAAGATGCCGCTGGAGGAAGCGCGGCAGCATGGACTGGCCCTGTTGAAAAAGGTGGGGCTGGAAGACAAGGCGGACGTCTACCCGGACCGCCTCTCAGGCGGACAGATGCAGCGGGTGGCGATTGCCCGTGCACTGGCCATGAACCCCAAAGTGATGCTGTTTGACGAGCCCACCTCCGCACTTGATCCGGAGCTGGTCGGCGAAGTGCTGGGTGTGATGAAAGACCTGGCCAGGGAAGGCATGACCATGATCGTCGTCACCCACGAGATGGGCTTTGCCCGCGAGGTGAGCGACCGGGTGATTTTCATGGATCAAGGCGTCATTGTCGAAGAAGGAACGCCCGAACAGATTTTTTCCAGTCCGCGAAACGACCGGCTGCGCGCCTTTTTGGGCAGGACGTCGGCGTAAGCGTGCAAACATGATTTTCAACCCGATAACTAACAAAGACAAAACCCAGGAATGCTGGAAAATCAACATTCCTGGGTTTTTCATTTTTATCGGGACAGCCCCTTTTGAGCCAGCCTTTTTTGTGCGCAATGCTTGGCGGATTACTTTCGAATCGGTTTCCAATGATTGCGTATTTCATTGAAACCAAATGAAAAATGTGGAAAAATATACCTCCTGCGGTTTGGTTGGCGCAAAACAAGCACCTATTGTGCCGCATCAAGAAGCTGGCTCACAGTGACAAACCGGTAGCCCTGGGAGCGGAGATCGGTAATCAGCTCTTGCAGTGCCGCTACGGTCTGCCGCTGGTTCAGCCCGCCGTCGTGAAACAAAATGATGTCTCCGGCCGAGACGCTGCTTTTAACGCTTTTGGCAATCACCGAGGCGGTGCGGGCCAACGACCAGTCGCGCGGATCGACCGACCAGTGGATGATGTCGTACCCGCATGACTGGACGGCGTTCAACACGTCGTGGGTCATGACGCCGCCGGGCGGCCGGTAGTACTGGGCCAGCACGCCGGTCGTGCGCAGGATCGACTGCTCGGCGCGCTTGATCTCGTCGTAAATCTCCTGTTCGGTCAGCTTGTTCAGGTCGTAATGGTGGTACCCGTGATTGCCGATCTCGTGCCCGGCTTTCTGGATCCACTGCATGATCTTGGGATATTGCTCCGCTTTGGAACCGAGCACGAAAAAGGTGGCTAACACGTTGTTGCGGTGCAGCACTTCCAGGATCTTCGGCGTGTAGACGGCATCCGGTCCGTCGTCAAAGGTGAGCGCCACCACTTTTTTCTGGGTGTCGATGCGATGGATGGGCTCGTAGGCGGGGACAGGCAGACCAGACGCGGCGGTGCGGGACGTCCATCCGAAGAGGCAGAGGAGCAGACAGGCAAACAGCATCCTGCGGCGCAAGACTACCGCCTCCTTTGCATGAATGGTCTTTTTCTAGCTTCACCGGGCCCCGGGAAAACATGCTGCCAAAAGAAAACAGCGGTCTGCGGGAAAGCGGGATGTGGTAGAATGAAGGGACCGTACATAGGGGAGGAGAGAGTAATGGTGGAACTCCGCGGTGTTCTGCATGGGCTGGTCCACCAGTACCACGGCAAGGATCAGCCTGTTGACTACTATCTGCAGGTGGGGGAAGACCGGCTGCCGTTGAATGAATGGCTGGGCCGCGAACTGACGATCGCCTTTCTCGGCGAGAAAAACTGCATCGCCTGCGGACGCAAGACCAACAAGACGTTTAACAACGGGTACTGTTACCCCTGTTTTACCAAGCTGCCGGAAAACGACTTGTGCATCGTCAAACCGCACGAATGCCACTATGATCAGGGGACTTGTCGAGACGCCAGCTTTGGAGAGGCGCACTGCATGATTCCGCACTACGTCTACCTGGCCGTATCCAGCGACGTGAAGGTGGGGCTGACGCGAAAAAACAACGAGCTCAAGCGCTGGGTGGACCAGGGAGCCATCCGCGCCATCCCGATCGCGGAGGTGCCGACCCGGCGCATGGCGGGAGAGCTGGAGGTGCACCTGAGCCAGTTTTTGCCCGACAAGACCAACTGGCGAAAAATGCTGAAAGGGGATGTCAAGGAAGTGGATCTCCTCGCCCTTCGCGAAGAGGTGTACGCCCACTTCCCTGAGGAGTTCAAGCCGTTTCAGTACCGGGAAGACGAATGGATAGACATCACCTATCCGATCCTGGAGTCGCTGGACAAGATCAAATCGCTGACGCTGGACAAGCAGGAGAGTCTCGGCGGCAAGCTGATCGGCGTGAAGGCCCAGTACCTGATTTTTGAAAACGGCGTCTTCCAGGCGAAAAAACACGCCGGTTACCAGGTGCAGGTGACCGTCACCGCCTGACGTGCATAAACCAGCCCCCTTCGCTCCACACTGAAAGAAATCGGAGCGGAGGAGGCGAACGCACGTGACCCGAGAGCAGATCCAATACACGGAACCGCTGACCGGCACGCTCGCAGAAGCGGCAGAAGCAGACCCGCTGGGGGTGCCCTTTTCGCCGCTGGCGCAGACGTGGCAGGTCAATCCGGGTACGGAAACGGCGGAGCCGGGCGGCGAGCCTGGTGAACCGGTACGGACAACCAATTAAAAGACGGATGACAGGGTATGGCAGCCAGCAGCGATGCGTGGCTGCCGTTTTTTAAGGACTGCCCTGGTCGCATGAAAAAAAGCCCGCGTAACTTCGGGAGGGGGGCACCTGTCCTCTCCTGCACGTTACTTGCGGGCTCCAGTCTGAATCGTTTTTGCCGCGAGGGACATCGTGGTATGCTAGTAGCAGGAACAATTCTTTCCATTGTTAATTATCACGCGTTCGAGGTGAATCAGTATGACGATCAAGGCATACCTCTACGACAGATGCGGCACCTGCCGCAAAGCGAAGCAGTGGCTGAATCAGCACGGTGTCGCCTTTGAGGAGATTCCGATAGTGGAAGCACCGCCGTCCAAGGAGGAGCTGCGCCGGATGTGGCAGGCGAGCGGGCTTGACCTGCGCAAGTTTTTCAACACCAGCGGCCAGCACTACCGCGAGTTGGGACTGAAGGACAAGCTGCCCGCGATGAGCGAGGAAGAGATGCTGGAGCTGCTTTCGTCCAACGGCAAACTGATCAAGCGCCCGCTGGTGACGGACGGCAATACGGTGACAGTTGGCTTTAAGGAAGATGAGTTCGAAAAAGCCTGGGGGGCGCGCTGACGATGCGGACCCCGTCGCGGCGTTTGGAGCACCTGTCGTCGGCGATATTTTCCGAACTCGCGAGGTGCAAGCGGAGCGCGGCGCAGCGTCGTCCCGTCATCGACCTGAGCATCGGCAGTCCGGACCAGCCGCCCGCGCCTGAACTGGTGGACGCGCTGGTCGAAGCCGTGCGGCAGCCGGGAGCGTTCGGCTATCCGATGACCGACGGGACGGACGAATTTCGCGCCGAAGTGGCCTGCTGGTACCGGTACCGGTTCGGCGTCGCGCTCGATCCCGACAGGGAGGTACACTCGTTGATGGGCTCCCAGGACGGTCTGGCCCACTTTGCCCTGGCCTGGGCCGACCCCGGGGACGTGGTGCTGGTGCCGGACCCGGGGTATCCCATCTACGCCGGCAGCGTCCGTTTGGCGGGGGCCGACCTGTACCCGATGCCGCTGCGGGCGGAAAACGGCTTCCTGCCCGATCTGGCGAAAATTCCGGAAGAGGTGGCCCGGCGCGCCCGCTTCATGATTCTCAACTATCCGAACAACCCGGTGTCTGCCGTGGCGCCGCTCTCCTTTTTTGAACAGGTGGTGTCCTTTGCCAAACGGCACGACATCATCGTGGTGCACGACCTGGCCTACTCGGAAATGGCGTTTGACGGTTATCGGCCGCCCAGTTTTCTGCAGGCGCCCGGAGCCAAAGACGTGGGCATCGAGTTCAACTCGTTTTCCAAAAGCTTCAACATGGCCGGCTGCCGGATCGCCTACGTGGTGGGCAATGAAGAGATCATCAAGCCGCTGGCCGCGGTCAAATCCAACGTGGATTACGGCGTCTTTCTCCCCGTGCAGCAGATGGCGGTGGCGGCGCTGCGGCTGGACAGGGAGTCGGGTTCGTCAAACGCGGTGGGCCCCCTCTACCAGGAACGGCGTGACGTGTTGCTCGCTGCGCTGCGGGAAGCGGGCTGGGCGATCGAGCCGCCCAAGGCGACCATGTTTGTCTGGGCGCCGGTGCCGGCCGGATGGAGTTCGCGGGCGTTTGCCTTTGCCCTGTTGGAAGAAGCGGGCGTGGTGGTCGTCCCCGGCAGCGCATTCGGCGCGGAAGGAGAAGGCTACGTGCGCATTGCTCTGGTGCAGCCGCCGGACGTGCTGCGGGAAGCGGCCGACAGAATCGCGGCATCCGGCATATTGTCTCGAAAACCGACCGGCGCATAAACGTTCCTGCGAGTGGGAATGCTATTTGTTGTGCCATTGAGATGGAATTACAGGTTGAAATGATTCCTACATTATATTGACTATAAAGAGCTACGTTGATATGATGAGAACTGTAGGCAATAAAACAAATCCTAAGGAGGTTGTTACATATGGCACAACGTCTTGTTGGTCTTCCGGCCCCTGACTTTACGCTGGAAACCGCTCTTGGCAACGGCAAGGATTTCGGTAAGGTTTCCCTCTCCGACTACCGTGGCAAATGGCTGGTACTGTTCTTCTATCCGCTCGACTTCACGTTCGTGTGCCCGACGGAAATTATCGCGCTGAGCGATGCTATCGAAGACTTCAAAGATCTGGATGCGGAAGTGCTCGGCGTATCCGTTGACTCCAAGCACTCCCACCGTGCATGGATCAACACCCCGCGCGACAAAAACGGTCTGGGCGGCCTGAACTACCCGCTCGCTTCCGACTTCAACAAAACCACCGCTCGTGCTTACGGCGTGCTGGATGAAGAAGCTGGCGTAGCATTCCGCGGTCTGTTCATCATCGACCCGGAAGGCGTTCTGCGCTACCAAGTCGTAACCGATCTGAACATCGGCCGCTCCGTAGACGAAACGCTGCGCGTGCTGCAAGCACTGCAATCCGGCGGTCTGTGCCCGGCCAACTGGCGTCCGGGTGAAGCTCACCTGACGGCGAACTAAGCATCGCGGCATCAGATGAAAAAGGGTCTAACAACCTGCTGTTAGACCCTTTTTTTGCAGGAGCGATGAGCAAGCGACTCCTGTTTCAATAGAAGGGCCGTTTTTGGCATAAGCTTTTCTGTAGGGAACCGAAAGGAGATGTGCTTTCCATGCGTTTGCGCGAAGAACTGCCTGATTTCCCCGGTGTGACCGAATGGGTCAACGGACAGGCGAGCAAGTCCGAACTGGCCGGCAAACCGGTCCTGGTTCACTTCTGGTCGATTAGCTGCTACATGTGCAAGGAGTCGCTGCCGCAGGTGAACGAGTGGCGCGAAAAATACGCCGCCAACGGCCTGCAGGTGGTAGGCATCCACATGCCGCGCTCCGAAGCGGACACCAACGTGGAGGCCATCAAGGAAACCATTGCCGAGTACAAGCTGACGCACCCGATTGCCATCGACAACCAGATGAAGACCACCGACGCGTTCCAAAACGAATACGTCCCGGCTTTCTACCTGTTTGACGAAAACCTGCAGCTCCGTCACTTCCAGGCGGGCGAGAAGGGGCTCAATTTGGTAAAAAAACGCCTTCATCGAATTTTGGGGATTGAAGAGGAATCCTAGAACGTTTGTCCAATAAGTAAGGGGTAACCGAATGTACCTGATAGGAGGATACGTAAGCGATGGAATTCCCGAAACACCTTCGTTACAGTGAAGAGCACGAATGGGTGCGCGTAGAAGGAAACAAGGCGTATATCGGTATTACGGCTTTTGCCCAATCCGAGCTGGGCGACATCGTGTTCGTCGAATTGCCGGAAGTAGGGGCCGAGATCAAGCAGGATGAACCGTTTGGCAGCGTGGAGTCGGTCAAGACTGTATCCGAGCTGTATGCTCCTGTCAGCGGAAAAGTGGTGGAAGTAAACGGCGAGTTGGAAAACGCGCCGGAACTGGTCAACACGTCGCCGTACGAGCAGGCGTGGATGATCGTCGTGGAAATGTCTGATCCGAGCGAACTGGATAAGCTGCTGGATGCGGACAAATACGAAGCAATGGTAAAAGAATAGGAATGTGCACGAAAAGGCCGGAAGCAGCATGCTCCGGCCTTTTTCTCACGGGGCGGGCCGTGCTCCGGGGCGGGACAAGCGGCGGGTTTCGGGTCCCGGGCCCCGGGGCCAAGCGCAACTGCTGCCCGGACGAGGGGAGAAAACGCCAGCGGCTGCGGCCGGCGGCGTCCAGGCGGGAGCGGAAAATCGCGCCTGTAATGTTTTGATTAGTCAGAAAAAAAGTGGTCGCTGCTGTTGTTTTCAGATACAATGGGAATACGAATGTACGCTTCCGAACAGGGACTGGTATCATTTGCGTCTGGAGTTGACGTCCGTTTGTAGGCTACAATGCCTATACAGAGGTACATTCGTGCAAACGTGCAAGCGTTTGGCGAAAAGGAGGGAGAGGAATGAGCTTTTGCTGCGGAGCCGGAATGGTCGGTTCGATCGGAACCGTGCGCCATTACAAGACGGTTGTGCACAACGTGCCCATCCTGTTTTGTCCGGTTTGCGACCGGATCGAAGTCCATCCGGCCATTGAGGGAGAGTACGAGATCCTGGTAGAATATGCGCAAGGTGATAACGCACCGGAAGTCGACTTTGCCGACTTTGTGAGTGTTGACAATACATCCGAGTTGTTTGAGAATTGTAGCATGACGGACGAAGCGGCCAGCTTCGCCGACGTGCTGAAACAGCAGATTGACATTTCCCTTGACCTGCTGGGCGTGGCCAAAGAGCTGAACGACGACGACTGGCGGGAAACGCTGATGCTGCGCCTCAAGCGATTGAGCGAACGACTGAAGCAGTACAACAAGCGAAGGGAAAGCGCAGCGTGTGATTGAGTTGACGTAGGAGGCAGTGTAAATGTTTCATTTGAAAGGTGTACACCACATCGCCTTAAATTGCCGCGATGTCGTGAAGGTAGCTCGTTTTTTCAAAGACATATTGGAAGTTCCCATCCCTGAAGAACACATGACAGAAGGAGCACCTATCTACTTTCAAATTGGCACTTACACGCGGATTGGTCTCCATCCCTGCACCGATAACGAAGGAAAAGGCGGCATCGGACAGGTGGATCACATCGCCTTTTCCGTGACCAGCCGGGCTGAGTTGGATTATCTGGTTGACAAGCTGGAGGCGTGCAATATCTGCTACCGCGGCCCCATTGCCCGGCCGACCAGCTATAACCTCTATTTTGAAACGCCGGACGGCCACCATCTGGAGGTACGCCTGGACAAGGACGAGTTTGACGAGTAGCCAGACAATGGCTTGGAGATATGTGAGAGATATGGAGAACGGCACCTGCAGGCAGCGCTGGGTGCCGTTTTGCTGTTCCGAGGGCCAATTGCCGTCCCTCTGCCCTGCGGATAAGTGTCGAGAAAAAATGGGAGCGGCTGACACCAGCCGACATCGGTTCCGACTGCTCGTCAAAGGATTCGACCCGGACCTCCGCGAACGTAAGGGAAGAAGCAAAGGGGGAGATGGCGTTGGCGAAGTCTCTGGAGCGGCTGTTGGCGGAGAAGGCGGAGCGGGTAGGGCAAAAACCCCACTTGAAACCCTTGACGGCCGGATGGGAGCGCATCGTGGGGATTGTCGCGGAAGATGTGCCGGCGCGCTACTGCCTGATGTTTTCCGGCGGCGCTGTGACGTGTACGGCCTGGCAGGAACCGGTCCATCTGGAAGTGCGGGGGCGCGCGAGTGATCTGGCGATGCTGTTCGGGGGCGATGAGCTGGCCTACCAGTACGCCAGGCAGCAGGTGTCCACCAAGGGACGGATCGGCGATCGGCTGAAACTGGAGGCACTGATCCGCTTATCGAGCTGAACGATCTATCGCGGATGGCTGGCCAGGAAGGGACCTGGTGTCGTCGTGGGTGCCGTGACGGTACGCTGCGGAGCCCGGTGGGTCTTGTGTTATAATGGTGCCGGGAGAACGTTCCGGTCGGAAGACGAGACAGCAGGGAGCAGCTATGGTTGATAATGACGGAACATTCGCAAAAAAATGAAAGAAGGAGAGGGGAACATGACGACAGCGTTGCCGTTGAAAGAGACGCTGGCCGCGCGGGAAGCCCAGGTATACCGCACGTTTGACCATCTGCACACCCATCCGGAAACCAGTTGGAACGAATGGGAGACGACCCGCTATCTGGCCGAGCGGATGCGCGCCCTGGGGCTGCGCGTGACAACGTTTGACGACTGTACCGGACTGGTGGCAGAGTGGGGCGAGGGTAAGCCGGTCGTGGGCCTTCGGACCGACATCGACGCGCTTTGGCAGGAAGTGGACGGCGTATGGCGGGCCAATCATTCGTGTGGTCACGACGCTCACATGACGATCGTGCTGGAGGCGGTGGAGACGCTGATCGCTTCCGGATACCAGCCGCAAGGGACCGTGAAAATCCTGTTTCAGCCTGCCGAGGAAAAGGGAGAGGGCGCGCTCAAGCTGGTGGAAAAAGGGGTGGTGGATGATATCGACTTCCTCTACGGCGTCCACCTGCGGCCCATTCAGGAAATGGCTGCAGGCGAAGCAGGGCCGGCAATCTACAACGGCGCAGCGATGTTCATGACCGGAGAGATTACCGGCGTGTCGGCGCACGGTGCCCGGCCGCACCTGGGCGTAAACGCCATCGAGGTGGCGGGGGCCATTCTCAACGGGTTGGGGCAGGTGCACACCAATCCGATGGTGCCAGCGACCGTGAAAATGACCATGCTGCAGGCAGGAGGGGACAGCTACAACATCATTCCCGACAAGGCCCGCTTCGCGCTGGACTTGCGGGCGCAGACCAATCAGGCTATGGAGGAGCTGACCGCCCGCGTCCGGCAGGTGATTGACGGCGCGGCCGCGATGTTTGGGGCCGACATCAGCGTGACGACCGGTTCGCAGATGGTGGCGGCGGAAGTGGACGAAGAAGCCAGACGGCTGATGGAACAGGCGATCGTGGACGTCCTGGGAGCGGAGCACCTGCGGCCTGCTCCGGTCAGTCCCGGCGCGGAAGACTTTCATTTCTACACCGTGCAGCGGCCGCACATCAAGGCGACGATGCTCGCGCTCGGCTGCGATCTGACGCCTGGGCTGCACCATCCGCACATGCGCTTCGATCGCACCGCTCTGCTTGCCGGTGCGGAAATCCTCGCGCGTGTCGTGGTTCGGACATTTGCCCACCTCCACGGGGAGCAATCAACGTAATCACAGGCAACGGTGCCTCCGTCATCCGGCGGAGGCTTTTGTCGTTCGGCGCCATGCAGGCGGTGCCGCCATGATCTGGAACGGACAAAAGCGATGCGGAGGCGGAGGAAGCGGACGCGCCGGGGAACCCTAGAAACAAGGAACCCCGGCCGTATGTGTTGGCAGACAGTCATTCACAGTTTGTTCACACCCAAAAAAATAAAATCTTGTAGCTTATTTGGCGAAATGT
The DNA here is from genome assembly GCF_020923495.1 of Brevibacillus sedimenti. Classification (GTDB taxonomy): domain Bacteria; phylum Bacillota; class Bacilli; order Brevibacillales; family Brevibacillaceae; genus Brevibacillus; species Brevibacillus aydinogluensis. The sequence continues at coordinate 483,483 of NZ_CP064048.1, read as the reverse complement.
GATATACTAATTACAAATCACGTGACATGAAAAAGGCATGACTCGGATTTTTATGGGAAGGAGATCGTTCACACATGGAAACCAAGACGGTTTACAAACTTGCTGACGTACTGGCGACGGCGACCGTCCACGCAAACCTGCCTGTCGCCCAACTCGTTGAGATGGCGGTAAAACGCGGTGAAGGTATTCTGACCGACAAGGGAGCGCTCAACGCGTTAACGGGTAAGTTTACCGGCCGCTCGCCCAAAGACAAATTTGTGGTGGACGAAGTCTCCGTGCATGATAAAGTCAACTGGGGACCGGTTAATCAGCCGATCTCTCCGGAGAAGTTTCAGGCTCTCTACCAGGACGTGCTGGAGTATCTGCAGACGAAAGAGCTGTTCGTCTTTGACGGCTTTGCCGGCGCGGACAAAACCTACCGTCTGCCGATTCGCGTGGTAAATGAATACGCGTGGCACAATCTGTTTGCCCGCCAGCTTTTCATTCGCCCGACCGCGGAAGAACTGGCCGAGCACAAACCGGAGTTCACCGTCATTTACGCGCCGACGTTCAAGGCCGACCCGGCTGTGCACGGAACCAACTCGGAGACGTTCATCATCATCAGCTTTGAGCAAAAAACCGTGCTGATCGGCGGGACCGAGTACGCCGGCGAAATGAAAAAATCCATTTTCAGCGTGATGAATCTGCTGCTGCCCGAGCGCAACGTGCTGTCCATGCACTGCTCCGCCAACGTGGGCAAAGATGGCGATGTGGCGCTGTTCTTCGGACTCTCCGGCACGGGCAAGACGACGCTGTCGGCTGACCCGAACCGCTTCCTGATCGGCGATGACGAGCACGGCTGGTCGGACGACGGCGTCTTCAACATCGAAGGCGGCTGCTACGCCAAGTGCATTCGCCTGTCCGAAGAAGGCGAGCCGCAAATCTGGAAGGCGATCCAGTTCGGCACCGTGCTGGAAAACGTGGTGGTCGACCCAGTGAGCCGCGTCGCCGATTACGACAGCGATGCCTACACGGAAAACACTCGCGCCGCCTACCCGGTTGAAGCGATTCCGGGCGCTGTCATCCCGGGCGTCGGAGGCCATCCGAACGTGATCATCTTCCTGACCGCTGATTCCTTTGGAGTGCTGCCGCCGATCTCCAAACTGACGAAGGAACAGGCGATGTATCACTTCCTGTCCGGCTACACCAGCAAAATGGCCGGCACTGAGCGCGGGGTGACCACTCCGCAGACGGAGTTTTCCACCTGCTTCGGTTCTCCGTTCCTGCCGCTGCATCCGGTCGTCTACGCCGAGATGCTGGGCAAAAAGATTGACGAGCGCGACGTGCGGGTCTACCTGGTCAACACCGGCTGGACCGGCGGACCGGTCGGCGTGGGTTCGCGCATGAAGCTGGCCTACACCCGCGCGATGGTAACTGCCGCGCTGAACGGCGAACTGGAACACGTGGACTACGTGACCGATCCCGTCTTTGGCGTGCAGGTGCCGACATCTTGCCCGAACGTGCCGGCGGATGTGCTGCAGCCGCGCAACACCTGGGCGGACAAGGAAGCGTACGACAAGCAGGCGCGCGAACTGGCAGCCCGCTTTATCGAGAACTTCGAGAAGAAATTCCCCGACGCGACAGAGATCGCCAAGGCGGGTCCGCGCGTTCAATAACCAGCATACGCAAAGGCGCCCCGGCCGAACATGGCCGCCGGGCGCCTTTTTTCGCGAGCAGGGGAAAGGCCTGCATGGCAGACTGCTGCCCGGATGATTCATGGCAATTTTTTTCAATCAGATGGAATTGATTTTTCATTACAAAGCAAGTAAAAATGATATGAATGCCCAGTACGCAGAAACGACTTCCCCAATATACTAAACATAATTATTTAAAAATTACAGATATGTTCCATTCCTTGATTTAAAATTATTCTTATTATAAGATAGTCATTGAGAATGAATTGAGAATAACCCATTCATTTCACGATACTGATGGAGGGAAAGCACATGACAGCAGTACCGCATTTGCAAATAAAAAACCTTCGCGCCAAAATCGAGGACAAGGAAATCCTCAAGGGTCTCACTCTGGAAATCAAAGGCGGCGAAGTGCACGCGATCATGGGTCCGAACGGTACTGGGAAATCCACGCTGGCGTCCACGCTGATGGGGCACCCGAAATACGAAGTTACCGAAGGCGAAGTCATCCTTAATGGAGAAAACCTGCTTGAGATGGAAGTGGACGAGCGCGCCCGCGCCGGTCTGTTCCTGGCCATGCAGTATCCGTCTGAAATCAGCGGGGTGACCAACTCCGACTTCCTGCGCTCCGCGATCAACGCGCGCCGCGGTGAAGGCAACGAGATTTCGCTGATGAAGTTCATCCGTGAACTTGACAAGAAAATGAAAACGCTGGAAATGGACGAATCCTTTGCTCACCGCTACCTGAACGAAGGCTTCTCCGGCGGTGAGAAGAAGCGCAACGAAATCCTGCAAATGATGATGCTGGAACCGAAGATCTGTATTCTTGACGAGATCGACTCCGGTCTCGACATCGACGCGCTGAAAGTGGTGGCTAACGGTGTCAACGAAATGCGTTCCCCCGAACGCGGTTTCTTGATCATCACCCACTACCAGCGCCTGCTGAACTACATCAAGCCTGACTTCGTACACGTGATGATGCAGGGCCGCATCGTGAAATCCGGAGGTCCGGAGCTGGCAGAGCGCCTCGAGGCGGAAGGCTACGACTGGATCAAAGAAGAGCTCGGCATCGTGGATGAAACCGTAAACGCGAACGTGTAGGAAGAAGGAGGCAGCAGTCAGATGAGTGTGGATGTACATCTCCGCTTCGACCGTGAAGCGATCACCGAGTTCTCCAAGGCCAACCAGGAGCCTGCCTGGTTTCTGGAAAAGCGACTGGCCGGTTTGAAGGCGGCGGGCGAACTGCCGCTGCCCGCTTTGGAGAAAACGAAAATCGACAATTGGAACTTCGATCAGTATGAACCGTTTGTGACCAGCGCCCGCGTATCTGCCGCAACCGAACTGGACGACGTAGTGAAGGCGCAGATCGACGCAAACGCGGTAAAAAGCCTGATCGTGCAGAAAAACGCCTCCCCTGTGTTTCACGCAGCAGCAGACGAGCTGAAGAGCAAGGGTGTCATCTTTACCGACCTGGCGACCGCACTGCGCGAGCACGGCGAACTGGTGCAGCAATACCTGCTGAACGTCGTGGCGTACGACGAGCACAAGCTGACGGCGCTGCACACGGCTTTGGTCAACGGCGGGGTTTTCCTCTACGTCCCGAAAAACGTGGAGCTGGACGTGCCGCTGCAGGCCGTATTTGAAGTGGCAGGCGACAACGCGCTGCTCTGCCCGCACGTGCTGATCGTGGCGGAAGCGAACAGCAAAGTGACCTACGTGGATACCTACGTCTCCGGCGAAGGCCGCAACATGGTGGCCAACAGCATCGTGGAAGTGTACGTCGGCCCGGGCGCGTCCGTGCAGGTGGCATCCGTTCGCTCCCTGTCCAAGGACGTCCACGACTACACGTTCCGCCGCGCCACCGTTGACCGCGACGGCAAGATGGAGTGGATCCTGGGTGAGATGAACGACGGCAACACCGTCGCCAACAACACGACCATCCTCAAGGGCACCGCTTCCTCCGCCGCGACCAAGACTGTCTCCGTGGGAACCGGCGATCAGCGTCAGAACCTGACCTCCCAGGTGCAGCACATCGGCACGCATTCCGAGTCCGACATGGTCAGCAAGGCAGTTATGACCGGTGAAGCAACGACCATTTTGAACGGCATCACCAAAATCGAAAAAGGCGCCGAAAAGGCCAACGGCGAGCAGGCGGAAAACATTCTCATGCTCAGCGAAAAAGCGCGCGGCGACGCCAATCCGATTCTGCTGATCGACGAGGATGACGTGAAAGCGGGTCACGCCGCGTCGGTGGGTCGGGTGAGCGAAGAGAGCATCTACTACCTGATGTCCCGCGGGATCGACCGCGAGGAAGCGGAGCGTTTGATCATCTTGGGCTTCCTGGAACCGGTCGTCGCTGAAATTCCGATTGATGAAGTGAAGAACCGGCTGCGCCAGGCGCTCGAAAGGAAGTTGGGCTGATGAACGCCAAGGAGCTTCGTCAATACTTTCCCATCCTGCACCAAGAGGTAAACGGCCACCCGCTCGTCTATCTGGACAACGCGGCTACCTCGCAAAAGCCGATCCAGGTGATCGAAGCGGTCGACAAATACTACAAGGAGTACAACTCCAACGTGCACCGCGGCGTGCATACGCTGGGCAGCCGGGCGACAGACGGATACGAGGGCGCGCGTGAGAAGGTCCGCGCCTTCATCAACGCCCGCGAGGCGGCAGAAGTCGTCTTTACCCGGGGAACGACCACCGCTGCCAACATGGTGGCTTACGGATTCGCCCGTACGTTTCTCAAGCCGGGCGACGAGATTGTGACCACCCTGGTGGAGCACCACAGCAACTTCATTCCCTGGCAGCAGGCGGCCAAGGCGACCGGCGCGACGTTCAAGTTCATTCCCTTGGCAGAGGACGGCACGGTGACGCTGGAAGCGGTGGAGCAGACGATTACCCCCAACACCAAACTGGTCGCCATCCACCACATCTCCAACGTGCTTGGCGACACCACACCGGTGAAGGAGATCGCCGAAATTGCCCACCGTCACGGTGCGCTGCTGTTCGTTGACGGCGCCCAGGGGGCTCCCCATAAAAAGATCGACGTGCAGGATTTGGACTGCGACTTTTACGCGTTTTCCAGCCACAAGATGTGCGGTCCGACCGGCATCGGCGTGCTCTACGGCAAACGCGCGATCCTGGAGCGGATGGAGCCGGTTGAATTCGGCGGCGAGATGATCGACTTTGTGGAGCACTTCGATTCCACCTGGAAAGAGCTTCCCTGGAAGTTCGAGGGCGGAACGCCGATCATTGCCGGTGCCATCGGATTGGGAGCGGCTATCGACTTCTTGCAGGAAATCGGACTGGACAACATTGAACGGCATGAGAAAAAACTGGTGGCATATGCTTTGGAGCAGATGCGGGAAATCGAAGGGCTGACAATTTACGGCCCACTGGAAAACCGCAGCAGCTTGATTACTTTCAACCTGGCCGAGGTCCATCCACACGATCTGGCGACTGTGCTGGACAGCCACGGCATCGCCATTCGCGCGGGCCATCACTGCGCCCAGCCGCTGATGCGCTGGCTGAACGTCACAGCTACTGCCCGGGCCAGCTTCTACCTGTACAACACGGAAGAAGAAGTGGATGCGTTGGTGGCGGGGTTGAAAAAGGCGAAGGAGTTCTTTGGCAATGTCTTCTCTTGATGATCTGTACCGCCGCGTGATCATGGACCACTACCAGAAGCCGCGCAACCGCGGCAAGCTGGATGAATCGGAAGGACTTGTAGTCAATTTGAATAACCCGACCTGTGGCGACAGCATCTCGCTCTCCCTGAAAGTGGAGGAGGGCAAGGTGGTCGATGCCAGGTTTCTTGGTGAAGGATGCTCGATCAGCATGTCATCCGCCTCGATGATGACGGAGGCGATCAAGGGCAGGTCGGTGGAAGAGGCGCTGAAACTGGCGAGCATCTTCTCCGACATGATGCAGGGCAAGGAAATCGACGATTCGATCGACCTGGGTGATATCGAGGCACTGTCCGGGGTCGCCAAATTTCCGGCGCGGATCAAGTGCGCCACGCTGGCCTGGAAGGCGCTGGAGCAAGGAATCAGACAGGCCGGAGAGTCGTAAGTCCGTCAGGCTGTCAAGCCACCATGTTCAACAAAAGGAGTGAGTAAGGATGGCGAAGAAAGCCCCTGAATTGCAGGAATACCAGTACGGCTTTCACGACAAGGACGTCTCCGTCTTCCGGACGAAAAAGGGCTTGACCCGCGAGATCGTAGAGGAAATCTCCCGGATCAAGGGCGAACCGGAGTGGATGCTCGAATTCCGTCTGAAAGCACTGGACATCTTTTTGAAATTGCCGATGCCGAAGTGGGGCGGCAACCTGGATGACCTCAACTTCGACGACATCACGTACTACGTCAAGCCGTCCGAAAAGACCGGACGCAGTTGGGACGAAGTGCCGGAAGAAATCAAGGCGACCTTTGACAAGCTGGGCATTCCGGAAGCGGAGCAGAAGTTCCTCGCCGGCGTCTCCGCCCAGTACGAATCCGAGGTTGTCTACCACAACATGCAGGAAGACCTGGAAAAGCTGGGTGTGCTCTTCTGTGACATGGACTCCGCAGTGAAGCTCTACCCGGACATCGTCAAGGAGTACTTTGCCACCGTCATTCCGCCGGCGGACAACAAGTTCGCGGCGCTCAACTCGGCAGTATGGTCCGGCGGCTCCTTCATCTACGTGCCGAAGGGCGTGAAGGTGGAGACCCCGCTGCAGGCGTACTTCCGCATCAACTCGGAAAACATGGGGCAGTTTGAGCGCACGCTGATCATCGTGGATGAGGACGCCTTTGTGCACTACGTCGAAGGCTGTACCGCTCCGATCTACAGCACCGACTCGCTGCACTCGGCCGTGGTGGAAATCATCGTGAAAGAGCGCGCCCGCTGCCGTTACACGACCATCCAAAACTGGTCCAACAACGTCTACAACCTCGTGACCAAGCGCGCTGTCGCATACGCGGACGCGACGATGGAGTGGATCGACGGCAACATCGGCTCCAAGCTGACGATGAAATACCCGGCGGTAATCATGAAAGGACCGCGCGCCAAAGGGACCGTTCTCTCCATCGCGGTGGCGGGGAAAGGACAGCATCAAGACGCTGGCGCGAAAATGGTTCACCTGGCGCCGGACTGCACGTCTACGATCATTTCCAAGTCCATTTCCCGCGACGGCGGCAAAGTGACCTACCGCGGTCTGGCCCAGTTTGGCCGCAAGTCTGACGGCTCCAAGTCCAACATCAAATGCGACACGCTGATTCTGGATAAACTGTCCACGTCCGACACGATCCCGTACAACGAGATCATGAACGACAACATCACCCTGGAGCACGAAGCGACCGTCTCCAAGGTGTCCGAAGACCAGCTCTTCTACCTGATGAGCCGCGGTCTGACTGAAGCAGAAGCGACCGAGATGATCGTCATGGGCTTCATCGAGCCGTTCACCAAGGAACTGCCGATGGAGTACGCGGTAGAAATGAACAGATTGATTAAGTTTGAGATGGAAGGCAGCATCGGGTAGGAAATTATAAAACGTTGTTGCCCCAGCGTTTTATAAGTGGAATACGAGTTTAAAAAAATAATCGTGCCGATTTCGTGCCGATTCAAATTCTTTCTTTTGGTATAGAAGGCGAACTTTTTTAAGTTCGTCTTCTTCATTTTTTCGGTGATGGACAGATATGTGTCGGCGCTCGGTTTGATCGTCTTATGTCCAAGCCGCTTTGATACATAGACTAGACTGGCACCAGACTCGAGTATCATGGGTACCCTTGTATTCCACTTCTGCTTTTTCACAATGCGATTGTGCGATAAAAAATGAGAAAAAGTGGAAAAGAATCCAAAATTATGGTATATATTTTGATTGGGGAGTATGGGTAATATTGTAAGAAAGGGGAGTTATTTCTTTGAGAGATAATTGAAAAGCCAAAAAAAGAAGATTAATGATGTTGGAAATACAATGATAAAAATTATTAGTGTCTCTTTTGGATTCTTAATCGAGTCACGAATAAAACCAGAGAAACCAACTGTAAAGAAAAACGTGATATTTTCAAAAGCTTTGTCTACAAAGCTTTTGTTTTGATTATCATTGTTTTTCAAAGTAAACACCTCTTTTGGGGTTTATTACACAATATTACCATTTATTTCCCTACTAATAAATAGTAAAGGAGTCACGGATAATGAAGAAAATTACAAGCACACTGTTAGCTTTATCGGTTGTAGGAATGTCTATATTTTCTAATTTTGCTGTAATACCTACAACTTTCGCGAAAAGTAGCAAGGGTGATGAAAAAATTCTTCAGCCTAAATTTGATTCTTATAAGATTGAGTTAAATGATGGATATAAAATTGTTTCCGAAAGTGTTGGAATCAACAAAAATGATGATTTCATTGAGACATCAGTTTATTCAAGAGAGGATTTTTTTGATAATGACGGTAAATATCAAAATACTGTCCTTGAGATTTCTTCTTTCCACAATGATTTTGAGACTGGAGAGGCAAAGAATAAATTCCTAACTAAAACAGTTTATGATGAAAAAGGAATAAAGAAGTTGTCAAGTAAAAAATCTCTCTCTTTTGAGATTGCTGATTTTGAAAAAGAGATTGAAAGTTATTTTGAAGATGAAGAGGGATCATTTGATAAAATCGAAGGGCATACCCTAGAAGACGTTAAAGAAGAGAAGGAAAAATTAAATAAAGAAATTGAAAAGAATAATCATTCCATTGGTTTAATGGCTGTTTTAGCCAGGGGAGCTTTTGACAATTATTACAACCATGATAATAAATCGGGAGACTTTGAAATTCAGGCTTTGAGTGCCTCAGCACATGAATATATTAGGATTACAGGTAATGAAAATGATGGGGATAACGCTGACTCTTTGTCGAATTTCAAGAGCTATATAAAAGCTTATGAAGATGCAGTTATTACAAAAATGAATCGAGAAGAGTTTAGAGATGAGGTAAATGCTTGGGCTAGCGGTATTTCTTCCTTCCTTACTATTGGCCAATACGGAGGACAAGCTTTAAAAGGGCCAGCGGGATGGGTTAAAGGAGTTAAGTACCTTGGAAAAGCGTTCATGATTGCTAAGTTAGCCCTTTGGACAACACAAGCCTATGCTTCAGGGGCGGTCTTGGGTTACTCAAATATCGCAGCAGAAAATCTAGATAACGCTAGAAAAGAATTGAATTACAAAAACTGGACGAATGTAAGAATGAAGACTGTTAGCGGATACTAAGAGTGTGGAGGGTATTTATTAGACTCTCAAATTATTACTCATGTGAATTTAAGACAATGTAGGCGTAGCTCCCCTCCCTAATCAATCGATGTAGGGAGGGGTGTTTTTATTTTCATGGCGAAAATAGAAGATGTACCATTTGGGGCAGAGGCTGACTATGGAGAAGGCTTCCTTGAAAACGGTTTTTCCCCGAATTATTACGGTTACGATCTTAGACAGATCGCTATCATGGCTTGGACGCTGTCCGAAGTGGCGTTGAATCGAAAGCTAAGGGTTTGGTGGGAGCAACATGATTACTGGACAAGGTTGGCGGTGAATAGTAGGCGACCTGCCTGATAAGGATGAAACGATAAAAAGGCTTCTGCGGAACGATACAGATTTTGCGGCTGCTTTTGAACCTTTTTATGGAAAGGCCATTGCCGCACGATTTGGCGATTTGATGAAGCGACATCTTACGATTGCGGCCGAACTGGTTCAGGCACTGAATACAGGCAATACCTCAGCCGCTGCAGATGCTCAGAAACGTTGGTTCGCTAACGCAGATGACATTGCTGTCTTCCTGGGGAGAATTAATCCTTTTTGGTCCACAGAGGAATGGAGACACATGATGGATGAGCATTTGAGGCTTCTCAGTAGCGAAGTGACTTCCCGTATTGCCGGAAACTATGCTGAAAACATCGCATTAAGTGATCGGATCGAATCACAAGCGCTGGAAACGGCAGACGTGATGACGAGGGGAATCATTCAACAATTTCCGATGGCCTTTTCCGCTTAACTGCTTTTTGTTAAAGGGGCGTGTCCAGAAAGTCAGGGAAAACTGACTTCTGGACGCCCTTTCTTCCTTGTTAGGGCAGTATTTTAGGTGGCTTTCGCAATTTTTGCAGAACGATCGTTGTATTTTGCTACAAAGTAAAAATCTGAAAAGCCAGTACAAAAACCAAAAACATACTGACACCCAAAAAAGTGTAAGCTCTGGCTTTATCTTTGTTCCAAGCAAATGCCCTAAAGAAACCATGAGAACAACCAGGCCAAGCGTATTCAAGATTTCTAAAAAAGGAACATCGATTAGAAGGGAAGTTACGGCAATCACAATGACGATGATTGCAGTGACAGAAACCCAGAGAGGGAGCTTGCCTAAAAGAAACACTCACTTCCTTTTTGGTTAATTACAACATATTTCTTGGCGTGTTTCATGGATATTCCACATGAGTGGGGAAGCACTGGCGGGGCGAGAGCGAGTGAGCACTGTTCAGACGTCAAACTGCTGACTTTTTTGTTACCTAAGTAAACAATGATGCAAGAGATTACGCAGCCCGGGCCAGGAAGTGTTGGTCCCAGGATGCGTTTTGCTGCCAAGCGACTCTTTTGTTATTTCACGTTGCTTGTCCGAGCAGCCGACTCTCAAGATTCCATGGTGGACAAATCGCCAGTTGGCAATCCAAGCTCCCATGCCTTCAGTACGCGGCGCATGATTTTGCCAGAGTTGGTTTTCGGCAGTGTCTGTCAGGTATTGTGCTTTACATCTGGAAAAAATTGATCATGGATGAAGGAGGGGGAACGCATGGCCAAAAAAAGGCATATTTGGACGAACGCAGATTATTCTGAAGCTGAAGACATACACGATAATAATATAGATGTTATAGTTACTTTACCAGATCGAACCAGATGGTGGGGAACATTTTTTACGTGCAAAAATATAGAATGTCTGCGTCGGAAATAAAAAAACAGGGGAGTTCTTATCTGACACATATCTAAGGTCGGTCAACATGATCATTTGTGAAATGGAAGGTTCTATCGGTTAATCCTCAATCTTTCCTGGTAATGTTTTACGTACGTGTTCGCAGTGACTTTGACACTTGCATGTCCGAGTCGCTCGGACACGTATTTTATTTGGGCATTTATGATTTTATGGTGGAATCCAGCCATTGACGAACATTCATTTGTTGCAAACTGACGTTTTCTGTCGGTTGGCAACATTTTTTATTGCTTGACTTTCCACTTGGATGGAAGGTTTATAATTCGAGTACGGAAAGGAGTGAACCCCATGTTTAAAATCAGCGAGTTCTCAAAATTAAGCCAGGTGCCTGCTAAAACGCTGCGGTTTTATGATCAAATTGATCTTTTATAACCTGCCTACACGGATCAGCAAAGCGGTTACCGTTACTACAAGAGCGAACAGCTGCTTGATCTGCACCGAATTCTGGCGTTTAAGGACCTCGGTTTTACACTTGAACAAATCAAACAGCTTCTGAATGATAACGTATCTACTGCGGAAATTCGAGGAATGCTTCGACTCAAGCAGGCGGAACTTCACTCGCTGATTCAGTCGGAAATGGAGCGTTTACGACGTATTGAGGTGAGACTGGAACAAATTGAACGGAAAAGTGACAGTCTTTCTCATTGTGAGGTTGTAGTTAAGAAGGTTGAGCCCTTAATGGTTGCAACGCTGAAAGAAACCACAAGCAGAGCAAATATTCCCGGGTTATTCGAAATCGATGAATATTTAAAATGGAATGGAATTCCGCTTCCTGTCCCCCATATCGTGATGTGGCATGGTTGTCCGGAATGTGAAAGCAGCATCGATCTGGAAATAGCTTGCCCAATCCCGCGCAAGCTTCAGGACACAGCTCGTTTTCGGACGATGGAGCTGCCGGAATTGACCGTTGCGGCGGTGACCCATATAAGCCGTCCAGACATGGATACGCCAGTGAGCATTGATCTAGGATCTTGGATTGAGGAGAACGGCTACCAGATCAGCCCGGAAATGCCAAGCAGAGAGATTTATTTATCGCCTCAAGAAGGTAACAAATTGTGGTATGTGACCGAGAGTCAGATGCCCATTTTGCGAGCAGGGTTCATGCAATGAAAAAGGAGTGCTCGATATGTCAGAACAATTGGAAAACCAGATGATTGCAGAATTTGATGTTCCCGTTGAGATGCGAGACGGAATCGTGTTGCGTGCTAATATTTATCGGCCCAATCAGGAAGGAAAATGGCCCGTTCTGCTCCATCGCCATCCTTATAATAAAGATACTCCCCCCATTTCTTTTGGATTGTATGATATTTCCCGTGCAGTTCGGCAGGGATATGTGGTCATCGTTCAAGATACAAGGGGGAGATTCGCTTCTGAGGGAGAATGGGAGCTGATTTCGACCAGTAAACAAGAAGCTTCTGATACCTTTGAGACCATTCAATGGGCAAGCACGCTTCCTTACAGCAACGGTAAAGTTGGCATGTTTGGTGAATCTTATTCCGCATTTGTACAGTGGGCAGGCATGCTGAAGAATCCACGTGTACTCAAAGCAGCGACTCCTTCTTTTTCCTGGAGCGATCCCTTTGATGGATTCATGTACCGGGGAGGAGCGCTTGAACTCGGCTTTTTGTCCTATTGGCAATTAGGGATGTATCTGGACACGCTCTCAAGACGTTATGCGGATGAGCAAGAACGAGCTGATGCTTTGGCGCAGTTAGTTTCAGATATTGATCAACTAAAAACGGAGATGAAAACACTGCCATTGAAACAGTTTGCTCCCTTTGCCCGAAATAAAGTGGCTCCCTTCATTCTTGAACATGTTGAGCGCGGCATGGATCAAGATTATGTGGATGCGTTATCGTTGAAGGGGAAATATGACAAATTCACAGTCCCTGCACTCAACATTGCAGGTTGGTACGATATATTTTTGCAAGGAACCATAGAAAATTTTCTTAAAATGCGTAACAAAGGCGGCAGTCCGGAAGCTCGGCAGAGCAAATTAGTCATCGGGCCATGGATGCATTTGGATCACAGTCATCAAGCTGGCGAAATAAATTTTGGATTGGCTGCAAACTACGCTGTCGCGGATATGGTCGGACTCCAGTTGCGATGGTTTGATCATTTCGTAAAAGGAAAGGACACCGGTATCATCAATGAAGCGCCTGTCAAGATATTTGTGATGGGCGAGAATGTTTGGCGCGATGAATATGAATGGCCGCTTGCCCGGACAAATTATACGTCGTACTACCTGCACAGCCAGGGACATGCGAATACGCTTCACGGCGATGGCGTGCTTAGTACAATCATGCCAGATCAAGAGCCAGCCGATCATTATACGTATGATCCGTTGAATCCGGTCATAACGAAAGGCGGAGCGATCATGATGCCTCCCGATTTCAGCAGCGGTGCATTTGATCAGAGAGAGATTGAATCACGCAATGACGTATTGGTTTATACAACCCCCGTATTAGAAAATGATGTAGAAGTTACAGGACCGGTTAAAGTGAAACTGTGGGCAAGTTCAAGTGCCGTAGATACAGACTTTGTCGCACGATTGGTAGATGTTCATCCCGACGGGTATGCACAAAATCTAACAGACGGCATTATCCGTGCCCGTTATCGGAATGCTGCCAAAGGAGAGGCTCCAAGCTTAATCAAGCCTGGAAAAGCTTATTTATATGAAATCGATTTATGGTCAACAAGCAATGTATTCAAAAAAGGACATCGAATCCGCCTGGATATAACGAGCAGTAATTTTCCGCGTTGGGACCGAAATCCCAATACCGGAAGACAATTCGGTGAGGATCGGGCTGAGGATGTTGTGATCGCGCGGCAAACCGTCTTTCATGATGCCGAACATCCTTCTTGCATTATTCTGCCGATCATACCAAGAAGATGAAACCAAAACATTACATCCATGATGAAATCCGTATATTTTTTATGCGGATTCTTTTTTTATTTCCACGCACATACTGCACTGCATGAGCGGAATTACTGCATGGAACGGATGCGAATAATCGAACAGTACAAGCTTTGTGAATACGATAATCGGAGGGGGTGAAAACGTGTGACAACACCCATTTTGATTATCGACCCCGGACACGGCGGGACTGATCCGGGCGCAATGGGGAACGGTCTAAGGGAGAAGGACCTCACCTTGCAGATCAGCACCTACCAAAGTGCACGGTTCCACGCGTTGGGTGTTCCTGTTGTGCTCACCCGAACAACAGATACGTCCCTCACGCCGTCACAACGCACGAAGCTGGTACGAGACAGCGGTGCCACCTACTGTATTTCCAACCATATTAACTCCGGTGGGGGAGAGGGGGTTGAGGCGATCTACTCCATTTTCGCAAAAGATACCCTTCCCAAACTGCTTGCCCAAGCTGTTGCAGATTGTGGTCAGAAAATTCGTAAAATATACACCAAAGTGGGACCTGGGGGGAAAGATTATTTTTTCATGCACCGGGATACTGGAAAAGTGGAAACGATTATCCTGGAATATGGATTTATTGACCATCCCGTCGATGCAAAAAAGCTAAGAGATAACTGGAAAACTTACGCAGAAGCAGTGGTTAAGGCCTTTTGCGGTTACATCGGAGTGCCCTACATTCCACCTGCAAAGCCTGTGGAAAAGGTGTCCATCGAATTAAACGGCAGTCTCCTGCCGGTTCAGGGTTATCTGCGTGACGGCGTATCGTGGCTTCCGATCCGGGCCGTGGCCGAGGCAGTCGGCGCCACAGTGGAGTGGAATGCAACCACCAGGCAGGTTAAGGTGAACGGCCAAGACCTGACGGAGAGCATCGAAAACGGAACAGCGTATGCCCCTGCGCGGGAGTTGGCTGCCATCCTCGCGTTGGACGTTGAGTGGGAACAGGCGACGAAAACCGTGAAGATGAAGAAAAGGAGTGCGTGACAGAAAAGACGGGAAAGCTTGCGGTAATTTACTGGCCTGTCGGGTGCCGTCAAGCTGGCGTTAGAGTCGTTGGGGGCGGGAAACCAACCCTCCACGTCGTCAAGCCTGCCTTATCATTGGAAACATTATTTTATGATTCTATGCATTTTCATTGTTTCTATAATTTGGTATAATAATTTTCGGCATGTTTATCGGCAAATTTGTAAGTTTAATAAAATTATACTATAGCACTTGAGTCGGGAGCGAATGTCATTACAGGTGTAACCTGGCAATGCAGACTTACATTGATCGTCGTGCATTGTTCAATCCGGATCATGTCCGTGAGACAGCGTTGAAAATGCAGCGTAAGGTAAACTTTCTTTCTTCTTTGATTGACAGTGCCAACCATCGCGCGGAGTTTGAATTTCCGTTTGTCGAACAATACATGCGCTAGTGTTTTACACTAGCTTTGGGGAATAAACCATGGCGACGAGGTTTATTCTCCAAAGCTGGTGTAAAGCCAGCTCAAGGTATGTGGTGTCGGAAGCCGCCTGCTGTTGAGCGTGTCAACAGATAGATACCGTACAGTCGAAAATTTTTTAAGAGGGCGACCGGTTGACGACTAGACGGATTAACGTGTTACGTCAGGACACTTTACGGACGAAACTTTTTTGCTAACACAGATTCCCGGCCCCATACCTTGATCTTACAGTAAGATTATTGCTGCCTGCCTTGAACGTTACCCCGTTGATACTCCAGAAGGCGCTCCTTTATTTTGCAAATCGCTGCTCCATTTGGCAGGGCTCACACATCGGTTTGACTGGAAACATTGCTGCAAATAGAGAGGTGGAAAAATGAATTGGGAGACTCTTCCTGATTGGTTTTGGGTAATTTATTACTTAATTTTATCAACAACATTAGTGACTGCAATATTTGGTGTTATACGAAAGAAAATGACAAGGTTGTCCATTTTAGCCATTATGTTTGCTGTAACAGTTCCATTCATTGCTTTGATAAATAGTATTGGAAGGGCAGAAGGTTTGAATGAATTTGAACATTTAATTAGTCAATTACAACAAGGGGCAATTTGGTCTATATATGCAATTATAGGTTATTTGTTTTTAATTGTATGGTGGGTATTGTTCCTGCTAAATAGCAAGACAAAAAATAAGTGAAAGTTCGGTGATTCTGCGGCCGGAGGATGAAGACCTTTGGCTTGATCGCAAGCGGTTTGATCCTGAACTGTTGCGGTATGATGCAGGCCGGATGCGAGGTTATCCGGTGTGCTGTTGGGAGCCCCCAATATCCCGATTGGTTACGCTATAAATCAGCTTTATTAAAATATGCTAAATATGAATTTGAAAAGATAAATCATTGAAACAATGCCAATTAAATCAAATAAATGGTATTTTAATGGTTTTGGCGGATTCTTTTCAAAAAAGTGCTTAAGGATTAAAAAACCAACAATAGCCATTACGGTATGAATAAATTCGCTCATGATTGAGTGCACATCCTTACATTCGGACATATGGACGAATCCGTGAAATGCCTGGTTTTCCTTATTTTACAATATTACAATCGATTTTGGGCGGGTTGAACATTTCGTTCAAGCAGAAAATTCATGATCTCTCCGGGGGAGTGCAGCAGCGGGTTGCCTGGATGCTTCCTGAGGAGCCTCTCCCATACAGACAAATTGCCCCCAACGAGCAGATGCACCGCTGGTATGGGGGTTCTTTTTTGTAGGAGGGTTGCCGCCTGATGGATGATGGATAGTGAGGGGCGGATGCGCGATTTTCTCCCCGCTCGGCATGGCAAATGGCGCATTTCTTTCTATATACTAGAATTAGCGAATACACTGGACCGCGGGGATGCTGACATAACTGTGAATGGAGACGTACATATGCAAGTCGTAACCCAACTGCTTCACCATTATAATCACGCGTTTGGCAGCCGGGGAGAACTGTATCAATCCGAAGAGGCGGATGTGCTGATCGCCGTCTATCCGGCTACGCGCAAACGGGGTTGGTGGACCTACGCGACGCTGGAACTGCATCAAACGGGAGGAACGGAGTGCGTGTTCTATTCCTACCGGTTCACACCTGCGATGGTCACCCACCTCGGACACGTGGCCGGACAGGTGGCCCGGCTGTGGCGCGAACAGGGAAGGCGGCTTGGGGACGGGGACGTCTTTTTGCTCCGGGAACCCATTGCCGAGGGCTCCTGCCTGCGTTGGGCGCTGGCCACGCCCCCTTATTTTGAAGCGGACGGCTTTGAGCTGTTTACCAATGGGAGCGATGTGGTTCGGATGATGATGCTGCACGCCATCTCCGAAACGGAGGCCGCTTTTGTAACGAACGAAGGACTTGACGCACTGGAGAGACGCTTTGCAGAGACCGGAGTCAATTCTCTGGATGTGACGCGTCCCCCTGTCTTATAAAAAGGGAGCGAGCGGAATGAAAGCAATTCGTATGCGGGTCACCGTCGTGGTGGAACACCAGGGCGCGATTTTGTTGATTAGGGAAAAAAGCGACGGAAAGCCCTGTTACAGCTTGCCCGGCGGCAGCGTGGAGTTTCTGGAGACCATTCCGGAGGCGGTGCGGCGCGAGGTATGGGAAGAGACTGGCCTATTGGTGGAGTTTGAGCGGATGCTCTGGGTGGATGAACGGATTGATACCGCCGGTGAAGGCAAGCACACGATTGGCATCGGTGTACTGGCCCGGTTGGTCGGGGAGGAGACGGCGCCCATCCCCGGCGGGCTGGACGACGAAGAGATTGACTGGGCCGGGTGGGTGCCGGTGGAGGAGTTTTGCACGTGTCCGGAGTACAATCCGCTGCGTCGCGAGCAGGTGATCCAGGCGCTGACGAAAACGGGGTACATCCCCGGCTACATCGGCAGCCATTCCCAACAGGAATGAAGCGGTGCCAGGTTTACCAATCCGGGGGTGAGGGGTTCTGCATGTTTTCTCAGATACTTGATCGGATCCTTGATTCTGTTTTAGTCTGGGTTCCTCTGCTGATTATGTTTTCTCCGTTTCTATTTAGATTTTGGTTTGAACGAAAAGAGAAATATGAAAAATGAGTAATGGATACGAGCCCTTTCCGAAACCGGGAAGGGTTTTTTTGTCTGGAGAAGAGGCTGGACCGGAATGAACCTCCGCACGACAGGGTGACAATAGGAGGGAACCACGTGTCGGTAAACATGGCGGCTGACCAAATGGGGAAGTCAACGACTATGAGGTGCCAAAAGGAGGTATGGGTTTTGGAGAAGGATTTGCTGCTGATGAAGGAACTGACGGAGACGGCCGGGCCGCCCGGATTTGAGGTGCGCATCCACGAGGTGATGCGAAAACACCTGGCCGATCTGCAAGCGGAGTTGATTACCGACAACTTGGGCAGCATCGTCGGGAAAAAAGGGGATTCGGGACCAAAAATCCTGTTGGCGGCGCATCTTGACGAAGTGGCGTTTCTGATTACGCACATCACCGATGACGGGTTTTTGCGGTTTCTGCCGCTCGGCGGCTGGTGGGGACACGTGATGCTGGCCCAACGGGTGAAAGTGCTGACCGGCTCAGGTGATTTGACCGGGGTGATTGGTTCCAAAGCGCCTCACGTCCTTTCCCTGGAAGAGCGCAGGAACGTGCTGGAGATCGACAACATGTTCATCGACATCGGAGCGTCCAGCCGGGAGGAGGCGGAGAAATTCGGCGTCCAGGTGGGCGACCCGGCGGTTCCCGTGTGTCCGTTTGAAGTCCTCCCCAACCCCAAACTGCTGCTGGCAAAAGCGTGGGACAACCGGGCAGGCTGTTATCTCGCGCTGAAAGTAATGGAGCAGATTCAACAGGAAACCCTGTCCAATACCGTATACGCCGGCGCCACCGTTCAGGAGGAAGTGGGACTTCGCGGCGCCGAGACGCTGGCGCACAAGATATCGCCGGACATCGCGTTTGCACTGGATGTCGGCGTGGCCGGGGATACGCCGGGCATGGCCCAAAAGGACGGGCGGACCCGATTGGGCAAAGGGCCGCTGTTGGGATTTTTGGATCGTACAATGATTCCCCATCTGAAGCTCAGAAACTTCGTCATCGAGACGGCGCGGGAACACAATATCCCGTTTCAGATCGACGTGATGCCGGGCGGCGGCACCGACGCCGGAAAGATTCACACCGCTTACAACGGCATCCCCTCCATGGTGATCGGCGTGCCGGCCCGCTACATTCACAGCCACGTCTCCGTCGTCCACCGGGATGATTTGGACCATGCGGTAAAACTCCTCGTCGCCCTTCTGAAGAAGCTGGATGCAGCGGCGGTCCAGTCGATCAAGGGCTTGGGACCAAATGACCCGGCCAGACAATGACGGAGGCGAGCAAACCGTTTTCGTTTTTGCTGCGATCTCATTCACGACCGCTCGATGCGCATGACAGCGGCACGGCGTCCCTGGGCTACGGCGGCTACGACGATGACGGCAGCGGCGATAGCCCCCAGCGTGATGGATTCGCCTAACAGCAGGGCAGAAGCGGCAATCGTGAAAAACGGCTGGAGGTACTGCGTCTGGCCGACACGAGCCACGCCCCCAACAGCCAGGCCGTGATACCAGGCGAAGAAACCGAGATACTGGCTGACCACGCTGACATAGCCAAAACCCAGCCACGCACTCCATGAGGCGTTACGGAGTTCGGAGATGAGCGGGCCGGTCATGGTGACGACGAGGAGTGGCAAGGAAAAGACCAGTGCCCAACTGATCACCTGCCAGCTGCCCATCGTGCGCGCCAGCTGTCCGCCCACGGCGTAGCCAACGGCAGCGGCCAGCACGGCACCGAGCAGCGCCAGATCGGCCAGCTGCAGTCCGCCCAGTCCGGTGCCGGCTGCGTACGCCAGGATCGTCAGACAGGCCGCCGCGCTGGAGAGCCAATACCGCCGAGAAGGACGCTCCCCGGCGAAAAACGCAGCCATTCCCGCAGTCGCCAGCGGAAGCAGCGCCAGTACGATTGCGCCGTGGGTGGCCGGTACACGTTCCATCGCCCAGGCGGATAAAAATGGAAAGCCGCCGACCACTCCCGCGGCGACGATCAAAAGCTGCCTGGTTTCCTGCCAGGTTGGTACCCGCTCCCGCTTTAGCAGCAGCACCACTCCGGCCAGCACAGCGGCAACCAGCGCCCGCCCCAGCCCGACGGTGAGCGGAGAGAGGGAGGCCAAGGCTGCCTTGGTGGCCGGAAGCGTCAGGCTGAAGCTGAAGACGCCGAGCAGTCCCCAGGCCAGGCCCACACGTTCCTGCCGTTGAACTGAGGTTTCCCGTGACGAAGGTTGACGAATCCGGCTTCGGACTTGAATTTTCATGATGATCCCATCCTTTTCTCAGCATGCTCTGGCACTTTCCATGGTAGGGGAGGCTGCGTGAAAAGTCTTGAGCCAATTGGTCGCAGGGTTGATAGGCCAATTTGTCGAACGAGAGAACAAGAAACGAAACGAGGGCCACGGGAGGGAATGTGACATGGATTGGAAGCCGGACAAGCATGCGGAAATGCCGGTCTACAAGCAGATTGCAGCGCATCTGGAACGTGAGATCGTCAGCGGGGCGCTGCCGCCGGGGGCTCCGCTGCCGCCAGAGCGGACGCTGGCCCGCCAGTACGGCGTCAATCGGGGGACGGTTTCGGCAGCTTACGAGGAGCTGCGCGCCGCCGGGTTGATCCAGTCCCTGCAGGGAAGCGGGACGTGGGTCAGCCGGCACCTGTGGGGCGTACAAAAAGTGCCCAACTGGCACCAGTACACCACCGGCGGGGCGTTTTTGCCGGCACTGCCGCTCGTCAGGCGAATCCGCGAAGCCGGGTGGAATCCGGCGATCATCAATCTGGCCAAGGCAGAACTGGCGACGGAAATGATCCCGACACTGGAGTTTGAGCGTTTGACCGGGGGGAAGATGGAGGCTATCGATTTGGGGTACGTCCATCCCAAAGGGGAGCCGCAGCTGCGCGAAGCCGTGTCTGCTCACCTGCGGACCCATTACGGGATTGCTGTCTCTTCCGAAGAGATCCTGATTACCTCGGGCGCTCAACAGGCGCTCCATCTCATTTCGCTCTGCCTGCTGGCCCCGGGCGATGCCATCGCCATGGAGGGACCCTCATACACTTATTCGCTGCCCTTGTTCGCGTCGGCGGGCCTTCGCCTCTACCAGCTTCCGATGGACTCGGATGGGGTGATTCCCGACGAGATGTGGACGCTGTACAAAAAACACCGGATTCGCATGGTGTTTCTCAACCCCACTTTTCACAATCCCACCGGCACCGTGCTGAGTGAAGCGCGTCGCCGGCAGCTGTTGACCGTCTGCCGCGAACTGCGGATTCCGGTGGTGGAGGACGACGCGTACGGAGCGCTCGCTCTGGACGAGGACAAGCGTCCGCCGCTGCCGCTGAAGGCGCTGGACAGCGGCGATTCCGTCCTGTACGTCGGCAGTTTGTCCAAGACGATCGCGTCCGGACTAAGGATCGGCTGGCTGGTCGGGCCGCGTGCAGTCATCGAACGGCTGGCTGACGCCAAACAGCAGATGGACTACGGCACCAGCTCGGTATCGCAGCAGTTGGCCCGGCTGGCTCTGGAAGGCGGGCTGTGGGAGCGGCAGATGGAGCGGCTGCGTCCGTTTCTCACCGCCCAGCGGGACCGGATGCTGGCCGCACTGGATACGCACCTGAGGCAGGAGGCATCGTGGAACGTGCCGGCGGGCAGCTGCCACATCTGGTGCCGACTGAACACGCCCATTGACGGACTGGACCTGCTGGAGGCGGCGATCCAGGCCGGCGTGTTGATGACGCCTGGCGAGGTGTTTGGAGCGGAGCCCGGCTGGATGCGTTTGACGTATTCGTGGGAGAGCAGTGAGGCGTTGGAGGAGGGGATACGCAGGTTGGCGGGGGCGATCAAAAAGGCGGCACCGGTACGTTTGTCCCCCTGTCGGTGAAGAATCGTGCCGAAAAATCGAAACATTTGGCCTATCCATTCGTATGAAAGAGGTGACAGGAATGGAAAGGGGTGACAAACATGGGCGTGATGGATACCGTCTACCTCATCTGCATCGTATTTGGCCTTGTCTATACGTTGACGACATTGTTTTTTGGCGATGCTGTCTCCGATTGGCTGGAACAGCTCCAGCTGCCGGTGCTGCAGCCCGTCCTGCTGGTCAGCGGGATTACCGCTTTTGGCGCTGCGGGCTTGCTCCTGACCCGTCTGACTTCCTTTTCCGCGTGGACGGTGCTCGGCTTGGCTGCTTTGGCGGGAGTGGCGTTGGCAGTTCTGGCGTATTTCGTCTGGGTGGAGCCGATGGCGAAGGCGGAGAACACGACAGGTTACTCGATGCAGCAGCTCGTCGGCCAAATTGGCGAAGTATGGACATCGATCCCCTCGGGCGGTCTGGGAGAAGTGCTGATTGTCATGGTGGCCGGCACTACCCACCACATGGCTGCCAGCGTAGATGGTGAACCGATCCGGGAAGGGACGCGAGTCGTGGTGGTAGAGGTGCGTGACCACGTTTTGTATGTCACACCATTTCCCCAATTTGACGAAAAGGAGGCCATGCTTTGATGGAATCGACCATTCTTGTCACCGTCGCTGTCGTTGTCGGCGTCTTCGTGGTGCTGGGCATCGCTTTTTGGGCCCGGTACAAGACCGTGGGCGCAGATGAGGCGATGATCGTGACCGGCAGCTTTTTGGGCACCAAAAACGTGCTCAGCGATGAATCCGGCCGCAAGATGAAAATCGTCCGGGGCGGAGGCGCCTTCATCCTGCCGATTTTCCAGCAGGCCAACTTCCTCAGCCTGCTGTCCCACAAGCTGGACGTCTCCACACCGGAAGTGTACACCGAGCAGGGTGTTCCGGTGATGGCAGACGGTGTCGCCATTATCAAGGTAGGCGGGTCGATTGAGGACATTGCCACAGCCGCGGAGCAGTTCATGGGCAAGTCGGACGACGCGCTGAAAGCGGAGGCCCAGGAAGTCCTGGAAGGCTACCTGCGCGCCATCCTGGGAAGCATGACGGTGGAGGAGATTTACAAAAACCGGGAGCGCTTTGCCCAGGAGGTGCAGGCGGTCGCCGCCAAGGATCTGAAAAAGATGGGGCTTGCCGTGGTCAGCTTCACGATCAAGGATGTGCGCGACAAAAACGGCTACCTGGCGGCGCTGGGGATTCCGCAGATTGCGGCCGTCAAGCGGGATGCCATGATTTCTCAGGCAGAAGCGGACAAGGAAGCGCGCATTCGCCAGGCCCAGGCGGAAGAAGAGGCGCGCAAGGCGGAACTGCTGAAAGAGACGAACATCGCCGAGGCCGAGAAGGACAAGGAACTGAAGATCGCCGCTTTCAAGCAGGAGCAGGACAAGGCGAGAGCCGTCGCCGACCAGGCCTACAAGCTGCAGGAAGCCGTCGCGAAGCAAAAGGTGACGGAAGAGGAGATGAAAATCGACCTCGTCCGCAAGCAAAAGCAAATCGAGCTGGAGGAAAAGGAAATCCTGCGCCGCGAGCGGCAGTACGACGCCGAAGTGAAGAAAAAGGCAGACGCCGAACGATATGCCGTGGAACAGGCGGCGGAAGCGGAGAAGGCAAAGAAAATCCGCGAAGCCGACGCGCTGAAGTATCGGATCGAGGCAGAAGCAAAAGCGCTGGCTGAACAGAAGCGGCTGGAAGGTCTGGCCATCGCCGAGGCGGAAAAGGCACGAGGCAGCGCCGAGGCGGAGGTTACCCGCCTGAAACTGGAAGCGGAGGCGGAAGGGAAGGAGAAATTGGCCGAAGCGTTCGAAAAGTTCGGACAGGCAGCCGTGCTGGACATCATCGCCAAGATGCTGCCTGAATTGGCTGCGAAGGTGGCCGAGCCGATGAAAGCGATTGACAAGGTGACGATCATCGACACCGGCGGCGGGCAGGGCGACGGTGTGAATCGGCTGAGCGGCAACGTGACCAAGCTGATGGCCCAACTTCCGGAAATGTTGAAGGACGTCTCCGGACTGGACATGAACAAAATGATCGCCAGCTTTATGCAGCCGTCCCAACCGGAGGCCCCGCCCGTGACGCAGCCGGCGGCTCAGCAGGCTGCGGCCGCGGCCGAGCCGCTCCCGACTGCGGACCAAGCCCAACGTCCGGCAAGTTCCGCAGCGGAACAATAGACCAGACTCTCCCTTGACAGGGTTGGGACATTTTCAATACGTTCATCGGATTACGTACATCACAAGCAGGTTTCCCTCGCAGGAGGAAGGCTGTTCAGCATGTAGACAACGTCCGTGGCGCATGGGTGATCGGGCCCGCTCGCTCTCTTGACGCCCAGCATATAAGTGGATGTTGTCCGCTCCAAAACGGGACGCGGGCAGGGGGCAAACATCCGGGTGTTTTCGACGAGGTGAGACTTGTGCCCCCTGTTTTTCCCCGCGTCTTTCGTTTTTCCGCTGAGCAGGTCGTCAAAGGAGCTCGCTTGGCCCATCCCTCCATGCGATGTACGTAGTCTTCAGCTTCGGTTGATGAATGTACAGGCCTTTCGGCCTGACAACGATGGATAGATCGTTTCCTTGCGGAACCTCGACGAAACAGTACAGTTTGTCTTCGGTCTGAAGCAGGTTTCCCTCGCAGGTGGGAAGCCTGCTTTTGTTTGTTCTGAGCAGGTCGGCAAAGGTGCCATCCCTCCAAGCATCATGCTTTACTCCAACTTTGTTTATCAACGTGCAGGCCCCGTAATGGGAATCGAAGCAGCATGCATAAATCCCGGAGATTTTATTCATAATTGGACCGCATTTCGCCAACACTATAGAGGCTTGAAGGGAATGAATGGAAGGAAAGGTTTGAACCCCCTATGAAGTTCAACCTGTTTTGGCGCAAATCGGTGGATAGATCGAAACGGTTCCTGTTACGCGAGACACAAGCGGTGAACACAATCGAGAAGACGCCCCTTCACGCGTCGCTGGTTAAAAACGCGGAGGTGCTGACGGAGCGGCTCGGCCGCAACAGTGATTTTGCCGCCTGCCACTTCACGTGTATGAACAGAAATGTCAGCCTGTTCTTTCTGTACAGCCTGGCTGATTCCGACCGCCTGAACCGGCAGGTGATCGTTCCCCTCCAGCAGAGAGCGGGCATGTTCCCGACTGCTGTGGAGACGTCTTTGGCCGAGGACGAGGAAAAAAGCCTGATCGTGTTTATCCAGGAGAACATCATATCCGCAAGTGACATACTGCGGGTAGAGGACTGGCAGGCCGCGATTGAGCAGATCCTGCACGGCAAAGCGCTGCTCCTGGTGGAGGGCGAGTCGGTCGGTCTGGCGGTGGGAGTCAAAAAGGAATACAGCCGGAACATCGAGCAGCCGGAAACGGAACAAAGCGTCATCGGATCGAAAGACAGCTTTGTGGAAACGCTCAACACCAATATCGGCCTGGTTCGCCAGCGCCTGCGCGACCCGTATCTGCGGGTGGAATCCGTCGTGGTGGGAAGACGGACGAAGCAGGAAACAGCCGTATTGTACCTCGCGGACGTGGCCAATCCGCAGATCGTGGAAGAAGTAAGGCGGCGTCTTTCCTGCATCGAAACAGACAGCCTGATCGGCCAGATGCAGCTTCAGGAATATCTGGAGGACAATTCGTTCTCCCTGTTTCCCCTCATGCGCCCCACGGAACGGCCTGACGTCACCTGTTCCTATCTGATTGAGGGAAACGTGGCGGTCATGGTCGAGGGGACGTCGCATGCGCTGATCCTGCCGATCACGTTCTTTCAACTGCTGGAAACCGTCGACGATTACTACACCAGTTGGCAGTACGCCACGCTGATCCGCTTCGTGCGGATGATCGCCCTGTTTTTCAGCATCACGACGCCCGGGCTGTACCTGTCGCTGGTCGCGTACAACCCGGAGCTGATTCCCACCCGGCTGCTCATCTCCATGGACGCCGCTCGGGTCAAGGTGGCGTTTCCCTTTCTGGTGGAAATTTTCATCATGGAACTGATGATCGAGATTTTGCGCGAAGCTGGTGTCAAGCTGCCCAAACCGGTTGGGCAGGCGGTCGGCATCATCGGCGGGCTTGTGATTGGGGAAGCGGCTGTGAACGCCAATCTGGTCAGTCCCGTGACGGTCGTCATCGTCGCGTTGACCGCGATCTCCTCCTTCACGGCGCCTGTGTATTATCTCGGCATCACGTACCGGATTCTGCGTTTCTTTCTGCTGATCTGCAGCAGTCTGCTGGGGACGTACGGATTCATCCTGGGCCTGCTCTTCATCCATGCCCATGTGGCCAGGCTGGTTTCGTTCGGGGTTCCCTATCTGGCGCCGCTGTCGCCGCTGCGTTTGCGCGACTGGACGGATATGCTGATTCGCATTCCGATGAAAAAGCTGCATACGCGTCCAGCATTTCTGAAAACGCGCAAGCCAAAAAAGGGAGAGAACACCCCGATGATGCGCCCCGACAAGCGGAACACGTGAAGGCAACATCTCCTCATGAAAGGAATGATCACGCGTGCAAGGACTGGAACAGCGTCCCGCGATTAGTCCGACTCAACTTTTCATGTTAGCATTCGGCCTTATTGTGGGGGTGGGGTTCCTCATCATGCCCAGAGGCGCGATGGAGAAAGCCCGGGAAGATGCATGGCTGACTGTCATCCTGGCGGGATTGTGCGCCATCCTGTCGCTGTGGTTGATCACCCGGGTGGCCCGCATGTTTCCGCATGATACTGTGTTTGATTACAATACCAAGCTGTTTGGAAGCATTATCGGCAGCTTGTTCAACATCCTGTGGGGCTTGTACTTCCTGTTCTTTACCGTGACCGGCATTCGTGTCATGGCGGAAGTGGTGAGGGACGAAATGCTGCCGTTTACGCCGGTGGAAGCGATTATTGGTGCGATGCTGCTGGTAATCATATACCCGGCGTGGAACGGGCTGATGCCCATTATCCGCATGTTCGAATCGGGATTGCCTTTCACGCTGTTGTTGATTGTCATGTTTTTTCTGTTGGCCTATCTGCACGCCGACTGGGCCGAACTGCGCATTCCGTTCCAGGAGGGCGTCACTCCCATCATTTCGGCTCTCCCCCAGACGATTTATTCGTACCTCGGCTTTGAAGTGTTGTTTTTGTACTATCCGTTCGTCACCCACAAGGATAAGGCTTTCGCCAGCACATCGTTTGCGATCGCCGCGGTGGGATTGTTTTACGCCTTTCTCGTATTGGGAACGCTGGTGACCCTTGGTCCGGATGTTACCATGTCCCAGACCTTTCCCGTCGTGACCATGGCAAAGACAATCGAGGTGGTGCGCCAGTTTGTGGAGCGGGCCGAATTGTTGCTGATTATCCTGTGGCTTCCGCTCGCGTACACCACCCATCTCGGCTTCTTTTTCAGCAGTGCGTTTTCGTTCCATCGCACGTATCCGCGACTGAAGCTGCGGTGGTGGATGGTGATCTTGCTGCCGCTGGTCTTCATCTTGTCGCTGATTCCCGACAATTTTATCGACATGCAGACGTGGTCGGACAAGGTGGGCCTTGTGGGATTGTTTTTGACGATTCCGTACCCGTTGATCATGCTGGTGTGCATAGCCGTGCGGCGCAGGCTGGGGCATTTCCCTCCTCCCCGCAAGGACGGTGATGTGACATGACAAAACGGCGGCGAAATTGGTTTGCAGCCGTCACGGTTATCCTTTTGATCGGTCTTTTGCTTGCCGGATGCTGGGATTACCGGGAGCTGGAGAAGCGTGCAGTCATTGTCGGCATCGGCGTTGACGAACTGCCCCCGCTCACTGAAAAGGGCAAACAGATGCGGATGTACCAGATTCTCGTACAGGTAGTCGAGCCGGCAGGAGCAGGGGGAAATCTGGGCTCGAGCGGCGGTACGGAGGCAACCAGCCGGAAAGCCTACACCAACATTGTCGTCACCTCGCCGTCGTTTGCAAACGCAATCGAACGGACCGTGGCCCTCAGTGATCGCATCCCCAATTTGGCTCACCTGCAGCTGATCGGGGTGGGGGAAACGATGGCGAAAAACGGCATCAACGAGCTGTACGACTTCTTGACCCGCCTGCCCCAGATGCGCCGCCACACGGAAATCGTCGTGCTGGATGGTCCAATTAGCCGGTTCTTTACCACGCAGAGTATCTCTCAACCCACCCCGGCGCTGCACATGTCGGAGATGGCGGCAAATGTCCAGCAGACGCTGGTTATGCCCGATTCCAACCTGGGGGAAGTTTCAAAAAGCGTTCGGGGAAAAATGCCGTTCATCCTGATAAAAGCGAGTTTGGACGATTCCAATAAAATCAGCATGAGACATGCAGCCGTATTTACGGATCAAAAAATGGTAGGCACCCTGACAACGGACGAAATGCAGTTGCTGTCCCTGCTGCGGAATGAAATTGAACGGGGGCTATTGTCCTTCCCGTGCTCTGCAGGCAAAAGAACATCGTTTCAGATCCTGGGGGGGAGAAGCAAATTGGAACCTGTCATGAAAAATGGCCGGCCGCATCTCACGTTTGAGCTCTTTCTCGAAACGGAGATGATCGAATACCAATGTCTGGGCGCTTCCTTTGACAAACAGGAACAGATCCGAAAGGCTGAACGATTGTACGGCGCCGAGTTGAAAAAACGATTGATCACGACGGCCAACAAGCTGAAAGACAAGTACAAAGTGGACGTGTTCCGGCTGACCACCCGGTTGAAAAACTACCCGGACATTCACAAGGCGTTGAGGAACGATCCCAAAACCTTTATGGAACAGATGGTCGTCGATGTAAACGTCAAGCTGAGGATCCGGACGATCGGCAGTTCGCTCGAAACCCCGAGTCTTCAAGAGAAGCCGTGATCACCTGCTCGCATCAGGCGTGGCTCGCTATTCAATCACTGCGCGGCGGCATGTCGCCTGTGGACCCGACGCTTTCGGCAATGTCCGCAAGCGTGTAAGGGCGCTCGACAAAACGACCGTCTGACCACTGGTACAGCCGCAGGTCGGGCATTCCCCCCGCAAAGCTGAGAATCCAATAGGCCAGCTGGGGATAGTGCCAGCCGATTTGATCCGCTTTAGAGGGAACGGGCGGGCTCGTCGGATGGCTGTGCAGGATGCCGACCCACTGCACGCCTGCCTTCCGCACGCTGGCAAGCGCCTGAAAAAAGGAAGGGGCGTCCCACGAAAACGAGTTTCTGCCGTGGCTGGATGAGCGCATCGGCAAATAACCGGTTACCATGGAGCCGTGTCCTGTCAGCAGCGCGGAATACTCATACGGCAGCGCCTCCTGTGCTTCGGCCAGGAGGCGTTTGGCTGTGTGCCGGTCAAAAGACAAACCTTGGTTTTGACTCGCAAAAGGACGGCCGATCAGATCGTCGTACATGCGGCTTTCCTCCGTCTAGGAATGTGGCGAAATTTGCAGGAGCAAACATGACTCGATACGATGATTGTACCATGGGCCGTCTGGCGGGCAACCGGGGAGGCATTCGCCACTTTTCGCTCCAGGCATAGTTTGGTATGCTTAATCGCAAAGGGGTCCCGCCATGAATGTAGATGAATGTACAGGCAGGGGCCGGTTACGCAGACAGTTGGTCATTTCTTCCCTCCATTGGGGTTGGAGGTTTGTGTTGAATGAATTCGATCCAAGTGGGAGTGTGCGGCTGGGGAGACCACTACGACTTGTATCCCCCGGGGACGCGCAGCCGGGACAAGCTGTCCGTCTATGCAGGCCATTTCCCCATCGTGGAACTGGACAGTTCTTTTTATGCCATATTGCCGCAGCGCAATTACGAGACATGGGTGCGTGAAACACCGGACTGCTTTGGCTTCATCGTCAAGCCGCACCAGGCAATGACCGGCCACCAACGAAGTGAAGCGCCCCTGGATCGGCGGGAACTGTTTCGCCAGTTTGAGGAGAGCATCCAGCCGCTGGTGGCGGCGGGCAAGCTGAAAGCGCTGCTGTTTCAATATCCCCCCTGGTTTGACTGTACACGGGAGCACGTGCAGTATGTCCAGGCCTGCCGACAGGCGCTGGATACGTATCCGTTTGCCGTGGAATTCCGCCACCGCAGTTGGTTTGAGCCGCGCTACCGTGAAAAGACTCTGGATTTTCTCAGAACCATCGGGGCGGTCCACGTCATCTGCGACGAGCCGCAGGCGGGCAGCAGTTGCGTTCCTGTCGTCGTCGCCGTGACCGATCCCAAGCTGGTGCTGATCCGCTTTCACGGGCGTAACGTCTCCGGCTGGAACAATCCGGGCGAGGGGCAAAACTGGCGGGATGTCCGCTATCTCTATCAGTACAGCGAAGCGGAACTGGCGGAATGGGTGCCGCGCGTTCAGGAAGTGGCCCGGGAGGCAGCCGAGGTGTGCATCCTGTTTAACAACAACTCGGGAGGGCACGCGGCCGGCAACGCCAAGCAGTTCATGGAGATGCTGGATGTCCGGCCGACGGGTCTGAATCCGCGTCAACTGGAGCTGTTCTAACAGTACGAAAGAAGGTTTGCAGATGGTTTTCGCTATGGCAGCTTTGTTTCTCGTCGTGGGACTGGGGGCCGGAATGATAGGCAGCATCGCCGGATTGGGCGGCGGGATGTTTTTTGTGCCGGCGCTGCTTTACTTTGCCAACGCCTACGAACCGGGCTCCGTCAGCCCGCAGGTGGCGGCGGGCACGTCTCTGTTGGTCATCGGAGTGACTGCGCTCTCGTCGTCGATTTCTTACATCAGGCAGAAAAAGGCGGACGTGCAGACTGCCCTGCTCTTTTTTTTGGGCAGCGCCCCTGGTGCTGTCGCAGGCGTGTACCTGAATACACTACTTCCAGTAAAGACGTTTTCACTGTTGTTCGGACTGTTTCAATTTGGCATGTTTGCCCTGATGATGGTCAAGGACAAAATCAAGCCGCGGAACCTGTCATGGGATGTAAAGCGCCGCTTCGTCGATCCCGACGGCGTCGAGTACGAGTACGGGTACAAGCGGTGGGCAGCCGTGACAGTCGCCTTTATGGTCGGCGTTGTCTCGTCGCTGTTTGGCGTGGGCGGGGGCCTGCTGATGGTGCCGGCGATGATCGTGTTGTTCCGCTTTCCGCCGCACATTGCGACCGCCACGTCGATGCTGGTTATTCTGTTCTCCGCCGCTGTTGGTTCCGCGACCAACATCCTGCATGATCACGTGCACTGGCTGTACGCCGCCATGTTGGCGCCGGGGGCCTGGATTGGCGGCAATCTGGGGGCGGCCGTGGCCGCTCGCTTGAAAGGCAAAACGATTGTGCTGCTGCTAAGGGTTCTGATCCTGGCAGTGGGAATCCAGATGATTGGCGATGCGATCTGGAAGTAGTAGCGAGAGGGAGGGGAGAGCTGTGGCGGACACTTGTACCTTGCACATTCTGCACACCAACGACGTGCACAGCAACTTTTCCAACATGCCGCAGATCGCCTCCTGCCTGCGCCAGAACCGGCAGAGGTGGGAAGCGCAGGGTGAGCGGGTGCTGACCGTCGACATCGGCGACCACGTGGACCGCATGAGCCTCAAAACGGAAGCGACGTGGGGGCGGGCCAACGTCGGGGTGTTGAACCGGAGCGGGTACCAGTACGTGACGATCGGCAACAACGAGGGGATTACCTTCCCCAAAGAAAAACTGGACGCCTTATACGAACACGCCGACTTTACAGTGGTGGCCGGCAATCTGATCGAGCCGGCGAGCGGGCAGACGCCGCAGTGGGCGGTGCCGTACGCGGTACATCATTGGCCCGATTTGCGGGTGGGGATTCTGGGGGTGACGATCCCGTTTGTCCCGTTTTACCGGATGATGGGGTGGGACCTGCGCGAGCCGCTGCCGCTGATCCGCGAGCAGGTCGCCATGCTTCGTCCTCAGGTGGACGTAATCGTGCTCCTGTCCCATTTGGGCTATCAGGCGGACTGCCAGTTGGCCCGGGAGGTGGATGGACTGGACGTGATCCTCGGCGGCCACACCCATCATATACTGGAGCATGGCGAGCGCATCGGCCGCACGTTGATCGCCCAGGCGGGCAGATATGGCGAGCTGGTCGGACACGTGCGTCTGACCTGGGATGCGGCGGCCAAACAGGTAAGCGGTCTGAGCGCCGAGCTGTTTCGCACGAACGACTATCAGCCCGAACCGGAGCTGGACGACTACTTGCGGCGGGAAACACTGGCGGCGGAAACCCTGCTGGATCGTCCGGCGGTTTCTCTCTCGACCGATCTGGACATCGGATGGACAAACGAAACGCCGTTTGGCTCGGTGTTGGCCGCCAGCCTGCGCAAGTGGACCGGAGCGGAGGTGGGTCTGGCCAACGGCGGGCTGCTGCTTACGACGCTGAAGCACGGCCCGGTGTCGTACAAAGACCTGTTGACCTGCGTGCCGCATCCGATCAATCCCTGTGCCGTCACGCTGACGGGGGAGCAGCTGCTGAGCGTGCTGAAGCGGGCTGTCCAGCCGGAAATGGTGCAGCGGGAACTGCGCGGTTATGGCTTCCGGGGCAACCAGATCGGCTGGATGGGCGTGGACGGCCTGCGGGTGTGGTATCGCCCGGGTGAGCAGCCGGACATCGAGCGGGTCGAAGTGAACGGTGAGCCGCTTGATCTCGGGCGGTCGTACCGGGTAGGCACTGTGGATATGTTTATGTTCAGCCGCCTGTTCCCGGAACTGGCCGACGGCGGCGAGATTCGGTTTTACCTCCCGGAGCTTTTACGAGACATCCTCGCGGTGACGCTGGGGGATGACGTACTGGTTCGCGCCGGCTTTGAACCGCGCTGGCTGCCCGTGACCATCTGACGGAATTCCTGAACACCTGCCCGGCGAATGGGGCATGCTACAGGGGAAAGGAGGAGCGAATCATGCGGTTTATCGACGAAGTGTACAATTTGTACAAAGGCCACTTCAACGGCAGCGAGGAGGACATCGTCGCCATCGTCGTCGGCATCTTGGCGGAACAGTCCCGGGAGGATTTGCTCCGTCTGGTGTCGGACATGGAGGAGGAAGAGCTGTTTCAGATGCTGGCCACCTACATGATCGAAGTGATGAAGCGAAAGGTGGCGATGGAAGACGAGCTGTCTCCCTCCCCGCAGGTGCATTGAGCTTTCGCGATAACACCCTTTCTGGCTGGATGTCATAGGATGGAAGCGCACCGACAGTTGGAGACAAAGGAGGAATCTGCGATGATCGAGGTCGCACCCGTCCGTTTTGAAGAGGGAACGGCCATCGCCGTGACCGTGCGCTTGCCCAAAACCACACTGCTTGCCGTCACCACGGACAAAGGGTACATCATGTGTGGCGCGCTGGATGTCGGCTTGTTGAACGAACGACTGGCCAGCCGGGAGATCGTCGCCGGCCGCGCTGTGGGGGTCAAAACGATTGAGGAACTGCTGGACGCTCCCTTGGAATCGGTGACAGTGACGGCGGAGCGCCTGGGAATCACCCCCGGCATGATCGGTCGCGATGCCGTCCGCAAAATGTTTTAGCCTGTCCGGATGTGAAGCCTTGCGAAATGCGGAAAAAAGTCGCCTTTGTCGGCAGAGACGGAGGCGATTTTTTTGCATTTGCAAACAGGTGCCTCTTTTCGACAGGAGCGGCCTTGTTGAGAAAAACATGTAGAAGCCGATCGAATCACGTTATAATAGGGGTACTACGACGAAAGGCGAAGAATGGACATGAGATTGACCTCGATCCACAAGATTCGGCCGGGCGACACGCTGGCCCGTCCCATTTACGCGGAAAACGGAACCGTTCTGGTGGGCGCCGGTGTCGAATTGACGCAGCGCATGCTGGACAGGCTGAAACAGATGAACATCGCCACGCTGTATATACAGGACAAGCGCACGGACGACATCGTGTTGGAAACGCCTGTGTCGGAGCAGACACGGCGGGAAGCGATGAGCGTCATCCAGACCGCGTTTCGCTCGGTGCATGAGTTTCCGCACAAATGGCAGCAGGTGTTTTCGGACAAGCAGTTGGGCCGTCAACTGCGGCAGGTGTTGTCCCGGGTGTCGGACGAGTTGAGAGCCTGCCGTTCGGCGATGAACCTGCTGGCGGATGTCTGCGCCTCTGATCACTACATTTTCTCCCACTCCTTCAACGTCACGCTGTACGCCACTGCGCTGGCAATCAAATCCGGTTTTTCAGAACGAGAGGTGCTGGAGATCGGCATCGGTGCCATGATGCACGACATCGGCAAGATGGCCATTCCCGACGAAATCTTGAAAAAGCCGAACCGCCTCACCCCGGAAGAGTATGAAGTGATGAAAAAGCACGCCGAGTACGGGTTTGAACTGCTGCGCCGGCAGGAAGACATTCCGCTGCTGTCTGCCCACTGCGCGTACCAGCACCACGAACGGCTGAACGGGACAGGCTATCCGCGCCGCTTGAAGGGCGGGGAGATTCATCCGTACGCCCAGTTGGTGGCCGTTTGCGACGTGTTTGACGCGCTGACTACACACCGCATCTACCGACCGTCGCTTCTGCCCCACGAAGCGATGGAGAAGCTGTTTGCCGGGACGGAAACGTTGTTTGCCAAGCCGTTTGTGGAATGCATGCGGGACACCATTTCCCTCTACCCGCTGGGCTTGTCGGTGACGCTCAATACGGGCGAGTCGGGCGTGGTCGTCGATTCCAACAAGGGCATGCCCAGCAGGCCCATCGTCCGCATCCTCTACGACGAAAAAGGCGAGCCGGTGGCGTCGCCGTACGAATACGACCTGTCCAAGCGGCTGCAACTGATGATCGTTGCCTGCGACGGCCTGGTATGAAGCTGCGCGGGGAGTCCCTTCAAAGCCACTTTTTTCGCTTGAAAATCCAGAACATCGTCAAGCCGAGCGCGGCCATGAACGCGAGGACGAGGTAGTAGCCAAATGGGGATTTTAACTCCGGCATGTATTCGAAGTTCATCCCGTAGATGCCGGTCACGATGGTCAGCGGCATGAAAATCGTGGTCAGGGCGGTAAAAATGCGCATGATGTCGTTCGTCCGCCCGGCCACGGCGGAGTGGTACGCTTCCCGCAGGTTGCTGATCAGGTCGCGAAACGTATCGAAGCTTTCCACGATCTTGACCGCGTTTTCCAATATATCGCCGAAGTACTTCCGCAGACGGGGTTCGATCAGCGGAAGTTCTTTTGTATGCAGCGCATCGATCAGATCGCGCTGCGGCAGGAGCATCTTGCGCGCGTACAGCACTTCACTCCGCAGGCCGACGATCTGGTTCAACTGTGTCTTGTGCACGTTGAGCAGGATGTCTTCCTCCAGTTTTTCGATCAGTTCCTCGATATGTTCGACCACCTCAAAATACCGGTCCACGATCTGGTCCACCAGATGGTAGAGAAACGCGTCCGGCCGGTTCAGCTCTTCCTCCCTGACGATTTGCAGCAGACGTGAGTAGATTTCGTGGGGATGCTTGCTGACAGTGATGATGTAGTGGCTGCCCAAAAAAATGTTGACCTCTCGCAAAAAGATATCCTGGTCGCGGAATTCCGCATTGTTAATGACGATGAAATAGTGATCGTGGTAAATCTCCAGCTTGGGTCGCTGCTCCTCCTCATCCAGACAGTCGTCGATCGCCAGGTCGTGCAGCCCGAACAGCGGCTGCAGCACATCAAGGTCAAACAGGGTGGCGTCGATCCAGTAAAAGCCGACGGCGGGCGGTGTGCGTGTCTCGTCGAGGTCGTCAATCTGGGTGATCAGTCCGTTCTGTATCAGTCGAATCTTCATGAACCATGCTCCTGCCGATGGATGATGAGGGAGGGGGTGCGTTTTGGGACGCGCCGTCGCTCGGAGACTGACGGGCAGCCATGCGCGGCCAGATGCGCGTCAGGATCAGCTCGTAAGCCGTCCGCAGCGCCTCTCTGCTTGGAGCGCTGCGGACGACCTGGTCCGGGTCGGACGTCTTCATGGGATACCGCCTCCTTTTTCCGATCGGTGTCACCATCAAGGGTATGACGTCACGCCCGTCCGCTTGCCGTTTTCGTGTTGACGGACAGCCCGGTTTCCTTCCTGTAGTGTGCCTCACTTTCCGCTATTTGTTTCCTTGGGGAATGCCTATTCGTCGCGTATTGACTGGACTTGATCCGATGCGAATACGCCAAACAAAATGGTTTTCAAACGATTATTTCAAACGATTATGAAACAACGGACTGACATTTTTTTGCTGCAGCGAAGACGCACGGGTTTGGAAGGCAGCATGATCGGGGTATAAGTATGTAGATGATGGTGCCAAATGGGGGTTATGGTGAAAATTACTGGAAAAAAAGGAGAGCAAAGAATGAGCAAAAGCCCATTTTCGAATTGGTTCGGCCGAAAGAGCGGCCGCAAAGACGAATCTTTTTTTCGGGACATGCGGGATAAAGGAGAAATCCTCATCGATCCGCAGTCCGAGCTGGCCAGACAATTGTCGATGATTTATTTGACCGAAGAGGATCTGGCCGTGGTCAAAGCGCTTCAGCCCTTGATTGCCCAACACATCGACAACATCGTTGACAGCTTTTATGACAAGCTGGAGCAAGAGCCGAAATTGATGTCCATCATCGAGAATAAAAGCTCGATCGAACGGCTCAAACAGACGCTGAGACGGCACATTCAGGAGATGTTCAACGGCCGGATCGACGCCGCCTATATCGAGCAGCGCAGACGGATCGCCATCGTTCACGTGAACATCGGGCTGGAACCGAAATGGTACATTGGCTCGTTTCAGAATCTGCTGGCCTCGCTGATCGAGATTATGGACGATGCAATTGCGGACAAGCAGGATTTTGTCCGGGCCGTGACCGTGGTGACGAAACTCCTCAATATCGAACAACAGCTCGTGCTGGAAGAGTACGAAAATGAGCACGAGCGGATGCGGCAGGAAACGCAGCGGAAAAACGAGCAGCTTCGTCAGGTCCTGGCCCAGTCCGCCCACGAGCTGGCAGCCATTTCGGAGCAGACCAACACGTCGGTGCAGCAGCTGACGGAACAATCACGGGACGTGCTCCGCTTTGCAGAGAGCGGCACGAGCCATTCCCTGCGCGCCCAGCAGTTGTCCCAGGAAGGCAGGGAAAAGCTGGAGACCCAGCAGAAGCAGATGGAGTTGATCCAGCAAAGCGCCCAGCAGATCGCTGCGGAAATGGGCACACTGGAGGAGATTGCCGAAAAAATTCGCGGCATCGTCGACGTGGTGACCGCCATTGCCGAACAGACCAACCTGCTGGCGCTCAACGCCGCGATCGAAGCGGCTCGTGCCGGAGAACAAGGGCGCGGGTTTGCCGTCGTGGCCGACGAAGTGCGCAAATTGGCGGAACAGACGAAACAGTCCGTCTCCGGCGTGACGGAACTGATCGAAAAGACCAGCGCCCAGACGGTCAGCATGTCCGCAGTGGTCAAGGAAGTGGAGCAGATGGTGGCGTCCAGCACCGCGATGACTGCCGAGACTACCGCCTTTTTCGCGGAAATCCTGCAGGCGGTGACCGAGAGCAAAGAGCAGAGTACGCACATCCAGCAGGAACTGGAACGCTTCTTCAAGGTGATGGAAGACATCAATAAATCGGTATCGCAGGTGGCCGTCTCCGCCGACCAGCTGTCCGCGATCACGGAAGACCTGTAACGATAGCCTGTAACGACAAACAGGCACACTATGGTGCTGTTCCATGGTGTGCCTACGTGTTTTTACGCAGCAGCCGGTTCACCGTCTCCCGCCGCAGCCCGACCAACTGGCCGATCTCTTCCTGGGTGAGCAGCTCGGTCAAGGCGTAATCGCCCACGTACGTGCGAAACCAATCGGTCAACAGAGCCAGCTTGTCCGCCGGAGAGGAAGCGGTTAATTGGTCCATGCGCTGCTGGGTGAGCCGCAGCTTCATCTGGAGCTGCAATGCGATGTCCCGGTACATCAGCGGGTTTTCCTCCAGCGAGCGGTACCACTCGTCCGGAGGGATGACGTCCACGTCGCTGGTCATCAGGGCGATTGCGGTTCCGTGGTATTCCTTGTCCGACAGGAGCGAATGATGGGGAACGATTTCTCCGGGCAGCAGAATGTTGAACAGAAACGGTGAGCCGTCCTGCTGCACCCTGACCACCTTCAACAGGCCCGACTGGATGCGAAAAAGCGGTCCCCGCTCGCCCTGGCGAAACAGGACGTCCCCTTTGTGCAGCCTCATCGGCATCCCTCCGTCTCGCGTGACGGGCCTATGCCGTCAGCGGGTAGATTCAAAGAGTTCCAGCCGTTCCCCGTCCGGCCCCTCGAAAAAGATGTAGCGCGAACCGTTGGGCAGCGTCGTCGGCGCATCGTCCACAAAGGTGACGCCCAACCGTTTCAGCCGCTCGATTTCCTCGTCCAGGTTGTCCACCGTAAACGCGAGGTGGTGCACCTTGCCTTCCACCGGCAGCTCGCTGTTATAGCCGTGGATCAGTTCCAGTTCCGTCTCCGTGGTGCCGGGGAACCCCAGAAACGCCAGCGTGATCCCGGGGTTGGTGTGGACCAGCGTACCGCGGCATTCCAAGCCCACGACATCCCGGTAAAAGGCGATCGACCGCTCCAGATCCTTGACCATCAGGCCGACGTGTTCGATCTTTTTCACTGCCATGCTCATCTCTCCCCTTTTTTCCAGTCGTTTCCCTCATTGTAGACGATTTTTCCCAAAAAGTCTGTACGCGGTTTTGGGCGGCGCACGCAGGCGCTATTTTCTAGTCGGACATATTTCAACCAGAAATAATTGACATTCTTTTCGGAATTAAATTACTATTTGGAAAACAATTTGTATACAGCATACAGTATTCATGACAGGGGAAGGGTTTGAGGATCATGCCCAGGATTATTAAGCGCAGCGAGACGCTTCAGGAACAAGTGTACGAATATTTGCGGGAACAGATACTGTTTGGCGGGCTTGCACCGGGGCAGCGGTTGATCGAGGAGCGCTTGTGTGAAGAGACGGGCGTGAGCCGCAGCCCGATACGCGAAGCGATCCGCCGGCTGGAAAAGGACGGTCTGGTGGTGGTGCAGGCACAGGGAGGGGTCACGGTCTACGAGCCGACGTTCGAAGATTTTACCTCGCTGTTCGAGTGCCGTCTCCATCTGGAACCGGCGGCCGCCCGTTTTGCCGCCGAGCGCCGGACAGAAGAGGAATTGGCCGACCTGCAGGAACTGTTGGCACAAATGGCGGACATTGCCCGTGACAGCGACGCCCGCAGAACGCACGAGCTCCATTTCGCTTTTCACCAACGCATCGCGGAAGCGAGCAAAAACCCATACATGGCCAAAATCATGAACGATCTGAAGGTGCTGATTTCGTTCTACCGCAACGCCATCCTGCAGGTGCACCCGCATCGGCCGGAGACCGTCATTGCCGAGCACGGGGCGATCCTCGACGCGATTCGCAGGCGCGACGCAGACGCGGCTGCAGCGCGAATGGCTGAGCACATTACCCGCGATTTTCGCCTGTGCATGGAAACCAAACGCAGAACAATACGACAAGGAGGGGACCGATGAACGCACGAAAACCGCTGCAGGGTGTGCGCGTGCTGGAACTGGGCACACTGGTGGCCGCGCCGTTCGCCGGCAAGATTTTTGCCGAGTTCGGAGCAGAGGTGATCAAGGTGGAGCCCCCAGAGAAGGGTGACCCGCTGCGCAACTGGCGGACAATGCACCACGACACGTCCGTCTGGTGGTATGTCCAGGCACGCAACAAAAAATCGATAACCGTTGACATGCGCAAGGAAGAAGGGCAGGAGATCATCCGCTCGCTGGCCCGTGAGGTGGACATCGTCATCGAAAATTTTCGGCCCGGGACGCTGGAGAAATGGGGACTTGGTTACGAGGTGCTGAGCGGAATCAACCCTGGGCTGATCATGGTCCGCATCTCCGGTTACGGGCAGACCGGTCCCTACAGCAGCAAGCCGGGATTCGGCAGCGTGGCGGAAGCAATCGGCGGCCTGCGTTACTTGACCGGGTTTCCCGATCGACCGCCGGTGCGGGTGGGCATCGCGATCGGCGACCTTACGGCGGGCCTGTACGCGGTGATTGGGGCGCTGATGGCGCTTCACGCCCGCAGCCGCTCGCCGGAAGGAAGAGGACAACTGGTGGACGTAGCCTTGTACGAAGCCGTGTTCAGCCTGCTGGAAGGCGTGCTGCCTGAATACGACCTGAAAGGGGTGGTGCGGGAGCGGACAGGCAGTTCGCTGCCAGGCATCGCGCCATCCAACACCTACCTGTGCGCTGACGGCAAGTACGTCGTGATCGGCGCCAATGGGGACAGCATCTTTAAGCGGCTAATGCACGCCATCGGCCGCAGCGACCTGGCGGAAGACCCCCGATATGCCACCAATCAGGGACGGGCGGAAAACGTAGCATTCATCGATCAGGTGATTGAGGAGTGGACAAAGCAGCATCCACTCCAGGAGGTGCAGCGCCGTCTGGACGAGGCGGCTGTTCCCGTTGGGCCAATCTACAGCATCGTGGAGATTGTCGAGGACGAACACTACCGGGCACGTAACATGCTGGAGGAAATCCGTCTGCCTGACGGAGAGACGGTGCTGTTTCCCGGAGTTGTCCCCAAGCTGTCGGAGACGCCCGGCGGACACGAGTGGGTGGGGCCGCGGCTGGGGGAGCACAACGAGGAAATCCTCAAGGGTCTGCTCAGACTGGATGATGCTGAGCTAGCCCGGCTGAAGGAGAAGAAAGCCATATGACGACAGACGTGACGATCATCGAAGTGGGGCCGCGTGACGGCTTGCAAAACGAACCGTGCTTCATCCCGACTGAGAAAAAGCTGCGTCTGATCGGCATGCTTGTCAATGCGGGCCTGCGCCGGATCGAGGCGGTGTCGTTTGTCCATCCGCAGCGCGTGCCCCAGATGGCCGATGCTGAAGCGGTGATGGACGGGCTCCCCCGGGTGTCCGGGGTCTCGTTTGCCGCGCTCATTCCCAATCGGAGGGGATTTGAGCGGGCGGCAGCGTGCCGGCTGGACGAAATCAACTGGGTCACTTCCGCCAGTCCGGCGTTCAACCGGCACAACATCAACCAGACGATTGAGGAAAATCTGGATGCCTTCCGCGAGCTTGTTCCGCTGGTCCGGCAGGCGGGGCAGCGGATCCGTTTTTCCATCGCCACCAGTTTCGGGTGTCCGTTCTCTGGAAGGGTAGATCCGGACGTCGTGCTCCAGTTGGCCGAGCAGGCGATTGCCGCTGGTGCGGATGAGATCGGTATCGCCGACACGATCGGCATCGCGGTTCCGGACGAAGTGTACGCGCTGTCCAGACGGCTGATCGACGCCGTGGGGACGGAGCGAATCGCGCTGCATCTGCACGACACCCGCGGCTTGGCGCTGGCAAACACGTACGCCGCTTACACGGCGGGAATCCGCAGCTTCGAGACAGCGGTCGGCGGACTGGGCGGCTGTCCGTTTGCGCCGGGCGCTGCCGGCAACGCGGCGACGGAGGATGTCGTGTACATGTTTGAACGGATGAAGGTGCGTACCGGAGTAGATTTTTCCAAGCTGCTGGACGCTGCCGATTATGCCGTCAGCCTTTCCAAGCGCAAGCCGCTTGGCCGCATCCGGCTGGTTGAATCGAAAAAACGCCAATGATTAACGATTCACTGATGACCAAGGGAGGAAAACCACAATGAAAAAAAGTTGGATCAGCGTATGGACGACGATCGGACTACTGGGCAGTCTGCTGGCCGGCTGCGGCGGAGCGGCGGCACCAGGGGGCACTGCGGCTGACGGCACGTCAGGCGGGCAGGTGGCATCCGCTGACGGCTACCAGGAGGCGACCATCCGTCTCGCCTACAACCTGCCGCAGGACCATCACATCGCGCGCGGGGTGGAAGAGTTCGCAAAAAAAGTGACGGAGCGCTCCGGCGGCAAGGTGAAAATCCAGGTGTATCCGGCCGGGCAACTGCTGAGCGACAAGGAAATGAACCAAGCGATCCTGACGGGCGGCGTCGAGATGGGGGTCAACTCGTCCACGCTGTGGTCGTCGGTGGTGCCGGCGATGGGTATTTTTGACGTGCCGTTCGCGTTTCCCACCTACGAGCTGGCGGGCAAGGCCCTGGCCGGACCTGTCGGACAAAAGCTGAATGCGGAGATGGAGAAGAAGGGGGCCAAAGTGCTGATGTACGCCGACTATGGCTATGCCCAATTCGCCAACAGCGTCCGCCCGCTGACCAAGCCGGAAGACTTTCACGGACTGAAAATTCGCAGCATCGGTCACATCCCGTCGGTGATGATCCAGGGGTACGGCGCGGCCCCTGTCTTTATGGGCGCAGGTGAAGTGTACATGGCGCTGCAGCGCAAGACGATCGACGGCGCCACCTCCGGCACGACAGCGATGGTGCAACGCAAGTACGACGAGGTGTCACGCTATTTGACCGTCGTCAACTACGCCTACCTGGAATTCCTGCTCGCAGTGAACAAGCAGTACTGGGACGCGCTGCCGCCCAAAACGCAGGAACTGTTGACCGAGACGGCCAGGGAGACGGAAGAGTGGATCCGCAAACAGGCAGAAGAAGAGGACAAACAGACGACCGAGCAGTTGAAACAAAGAGGCATGGACGTGTACGTGGTGCCGGAGAGCGACCTGCCGCAGTGGAAGGAAGCGGCCAAGCCCGCCTGGGACGAGTACCTGAAAACCGCCGGGGACTTGGGCAAAGAGCTGCTGGACGACGTGCAGAACATCAAGTAACCGTGCGGCAGAATGCGAGAAAGGGAGGACGCTGAATGAAATGGTTTTCTTACCTGTACCGCTGGCTGGACCGCTTGATCCTGTGGGGGGGAATTGCGGCGGGGATCCTGATCGTGGTGACGACGGGCATGATTTTTTACGAGATTGTCTCCCGTTCGCTCTTTGACGCCCCAACTGCCTGGGCCACCGAGCTGTCCGTTTACGCGATCATCGGCAGTTGTTTCATCGGGGCGGCGTACGCGGTCCGGGTAGACGCCCACATCAAGGTGGATTTGCTCCTGCACAACGTGCCGGCCGCCGCGCGGCGCTGGCTGCTGATCGTTTCCGCCCTGCTGGGGCTCGCGTTCAGCCTGCTGTTTGCCATCTTCAGCTGGGAACACGTCAAGCGGTCGATGGAGCTCGGTTTTACCTCCACCTCGCTCTTGCAGATACCCATGTACATTCCTGAAATGCTGCTGCCGATTGGCGGCACCCTGCTGAGTCTCGCCTTTCTGCTGCAGGCGGTGGACTGCATACGCGGCGGGAAAGGGGGCGAGGCGTAATGGGCCTGTTTTTTACAGGCGGCATGGCCGCGCTGCTCTTGATCGGTGTGCCGGTGGCCTTTGCCCTCTCGCTGTTGGCAGCAATCGGCCTGTACTGGTTCAATGGCGGCGTGCTGGGGCTGCACCAGATTCCCATCATCGCATACAAATCACTGGATGACTTTACCATCAGTGCACTGCCGATGTACGTGCTGATGAGTCAGATTCTGCTCTACAGCGGCGTAGGCAGGGAGCTGTACGAAATGGCCAGCCGCTGGTTGCGTCATCTGCCGGGCGGCCTCGGGCTGGCCACACTGTTGTGCTGCGGTATCTTTTCCGCCATCTCCGGTTCCAGCGTGGC
Source organism: Brevibacillus sedimenti (assembly GCF_020923495.1). Lineage (GTDB taxonomy): Bacteria > Bacillota > Bacilli > Brevibacillales > Brevibacillaceae > Brevibacillus > Brevibacillus aydinogluensis. Next base: position 440,472 of record NZ_CP064048.1, on the reverse strand, counting down.
GACGGCAGTGACGATCGGCACGGTGGCAATACCCGAAATGACCACACGGGGTTATGACAAAAAAACGGTGTTGGGTCTGTTGGCGGCGGGCGGTACCTTGGGCATCCTGATCCCGCCCAGCGTCCCAATGATCATCTACGGCTCGGTCACCGGCGAATCGGTCGGCAAGCTGTTTATCGCCGGAGTCGTGCCGGGTATTGTGCTGCTGGTGATTTTTATGGTGTACGCGTCGTGGAGCATGCGCCATATCAAAGACGCGCCGGCCAGCTGGCAGGAGCGTTGGCAGGGGACGCGCAAAGCAGTCTGGGGTCTCTTGATGCCTGTTTTGATCATCGGCGGCATCTACACCGGGGTGTTCACCCCCACCGAGGCGGCTGCCGTCGGCGTAGTATTCAGCCTGCTGGTGGCGGGGATCGTCTACCGCAGCCTCACCTGGGCCAACATCAAAAACATCCTGCTGTCAACCGTCGCAACCAACGCGATGATCCTGTTCATCATCGTCGGGGCGATGCTGTTCGGCTTCATTCTCACCTCCCTGCAGATTCCGCAGGCGATGACGGAGATGGCCACCAGCCTGCCGGTCTCGAAGTGGGTCGTGTTCATCCTGATCAACCTGCTCCTGCTCGTGCTCGGATGCTTCCTGGAGACGGTCTCCATCCTGGTCATCACTCTGCCCATTTTGTATCCGATCATCACGTCTCTGGGCTTTGACCCCATCTGGTTTGCGATCATCATGGTGGTCAACATGGAGCTGGCCCTGATTACGCCGCCCGTGGGACTGAACCTGTTTGTGCTCAAGGGCGTCGACCCGTCCACGCCGATCGCCCTGATTGTGCGCGGCGCGGCCCCGTACGCCGTGATCATGCTGGCGTTCATCGCGTTGTTGGCGTTTTTCCCGGAGCTAGCGACAGGACTGATTGGCCACGTGAAATAACGCTTGTACCTCCTCTGCCCCTTTCTTGAGGCCGAGGGAGTCGGTTGTCACGTGCAGACGGCAGCAGCGAAAAGCAGCATCGAGCAGCCGAGCCGAACCGCCTAAGGCAGGTTCGGCTTCTCTTTTGCCCCCCTCCCGCATAGGATGTACCAACTGGGAGGTGACGGGCGTGGCGCTTTTTCGACCCCGTCGGCGATGGAGAAATCCGCTTTCGCGCACGAAAGCTTTTTTTATCGCGCTGGTCATATTTTTCGTGTTGATGATCCAGTTTCTGGTGTTTGTCGAGAAACGTCTGAAGCCGACGCTGCTGATCCTGGCGTCACAAAAGGCGGAGCAGTTGGCCAAACAGGCCATCACCGACGCGGTGACGAAGCGGATCACGCAGCAGGGTGTAGACTTCAACCAGATCGTCAAGATTGAAAAGGACAACGAGGGAAAAATTCAGGCGTACCAGTTCAATTTCAAGGAGTATTCGCGGATTGTGGGGGAAACCACGTCCCGCGTACAGCAGCGATTGAGGGAATTGGAAGACGAAAAAGTGGATCGGTACATCCCCCTCGGATTGGCGACGGGCAACAGCTTCCTGGCGCAGATGGGGCCGGAACTTCCCGTCACTTTTGTGCCGATCGGAGCGGTAAAGACGCGCCTTAATACGGAGATGAAAGAAGCGGGGATCAACATGGTCCTGGTCACGGTGTACATCTACGTCGAAGTCGATTTACGGATCGTCATCCCGTTTGCCACCGACCAGAAGACGGTGACCACCAAAATTCCGATTACTCACTCGCTCGTCATCGGCGACGTGCCGCAGTACCTGTACAACAATCCTGACGGAAAACCGGACGTGCCAAGACCGGATGATCAACCGGACGACATGCCGTAAGGAGAAGCACGACGAGTCAATTACCGAAAAAAGTGTTGGACCCGTCTGAATATGTGGTATAATGCCCGTAACTGAATACCAACCTTCAGGGCAGGGTGAAATTCCCGACCGGCGGTGATGACGAACGCACGTCTCAGCCCGCGACTCGCTTTTGGCTTTAGGCCGACAGCGACTGACTTGGTGAAATTCCAAGGCCGACGGTACAGTCCGGATGGGAGAAGGTATTTGGTGAGCCTGTGCATCCGTTTGTTGAAAAAACGGACAGCAACAGGCTTATTCCCCTATGCCCTGATCCGACATCAGGGCATTTTTTGTTGGGGCGAAAACGAAGCGGGAAAGGAGCGCACGATGGAACACGACACACGATTCATGGCACTGGCGCTGCAGCTGGCGCGTTCCGCCGCGGGACAGACCAGCCCCAATCCGCTGGTGGGGGCCGTGGTGGTGAAAGACGGCGAGGTCGTCGGCATGGGCGCCCACCTGAAAGCGGGCGAGCCGCATGCGGAGGTGCACGCGCTGCGGATGGCCGGCGAACGGGCAAGAGGAGCCACCTTGTACGTCACGCTGGAGCCGTGCAGCCATTACGGACGTACGCCTCCCTGCGCCGATGCAGTCATCCAGGCGGGGATCAGCCGTGTGGTGGTGGCCGTGCTGGACCCCAATCCACAGGTGGCGGGGCAGGGGGTGTCCCGCCTGATCGACGCTGGCGTAGAGGTCACCGTCGGCATTGGGGAGACGGAGGCGCGGCGGCTCAACGAAGTCTTTTTCCACTACATCACCACCCGGCGACCGTTCGTCACCGTGAAGACGGCCAGCACTTTGGACGGCAAAATCGCCACCGTGACGGGGCACAGCCGCTGGATCACGGGAGAGGAAGCGCGCGGGCAGGTGCACGAACTGCGCCGGCAAAACGACGCGATTCTCGTCGGGGTTGGGACGGTAATCGCCGACGACCCCGAGCTGACCGCCCGGACGTCGGGCAGGGTGACAGGACGTCAGCCGGTGCGGGTCATTTTGGACAGGCAGCTGCGCACACCGCTGGATGCCCGCGTGGTGAATGACGGCAAGGCGCCGACGTGGATTGTCACCTCGGCGGATGCGCCGGCAGAGAAGCGGGCGGCGCTGGAGGAGCGCGGCGTTACGGTAATCGTGCCGGACGGATTGGTCACGGTGGAGAGGGTGCTGGACGAATTGGGAGCGCGCGGCATCACCTCGCTGTTGGTAGAAGGCGGTGCGGAGGTAAACGGTTCGTTTCTGGGCGCGCGGGCGGTCCAAAAGATCGTCGCCTACCTCTCCATGAAGCTGGTCGGCGGCGCCGGCGCCCCCACTCCGTTTGGCGGCCAGGGGCTGGAACGGATGGACGAGGCGGTGCAGCTGGCCGATGTCGAGTGGGAGCAGGTGGGACCGCACGACCTGCGGATCACCGGTTACCCCGTCTGGGATGCGCAATCGTGAGAAACGAGGAGGAGTGCGACGCCATGTTTACCGGACTGGTGGAAGAAGTGGGCGTAGTGGAGAGCGTAACGGGTGACGGCAAGGCATGCCGCATGGTGATCCGTGCCGAACGGGTGCTGGAAGGTGTCCGCATCGGCGACAGCATTGCCGTCAACGGCGTCTGCCTGACCGTAACGTCCCATAGCGACCGTCACTTCAGTGTGGACGTAATGCCGGAGACCCTGAACAAAACCAGTTTGCGGCAGGCAAAACGGGGGCAGATCGTCAACCTGGAGCGGGCGATGAGGCTGGGGGACCGCTTTGGCGGCCACATCGTCTCCGGCCACGTGGACGGGACGGGAACCATTCTCTCGCGCCACCCGCATGCCAACGCGGTGCTGTTTCGGATCGGAGCGGAGCCGGATCTGCTCAAATACGTGGTGCCGCGCGGCTCAATCTGCCTGGACGGCATCAGCCTGACGGTCGTCGATGTGGACGCGGAAAGCTTTTCCGTCTCCATCATCCCGCACACCTTGGCCCACACCAATCTGCGGGACAAGCAGATCGGGGATCCGGTCAACCTCGAAGCGGACGTCATCGGCAAGTACGTGGAGCGACTGCTGGCGTGGCGCTCTGAACAGCCGCAGCAGGAGCGGCGGACGGGGCTTACGCCGGAGTTTTTGCGAGAGCACGGGTTCCTCTGATGGAATCGACGGGTGCTGTCAAAACAGAAGGGAGGGAACCGATCATGTTCCATGCCATAGAAGAAGCGCTGGAAGACTTGAAACGGGGAAAAGCGGTGATCGTCGTGGATGACGAGGACCGGGAAAACGAAGGGGATTTCGTCTGCCTGGCGGAAGCGGCCACGCCGGAGATGATCAATTTCATGGTGACGCACGGACGCGGCCTCGTCTGCGTGCCGATCACGGACGAACACGCCGCCCGGCTAAAGCTCAAGCCGATGGTGGAGGCCAATACCGACCGGCAGGGGACGGCGTTTACCGTCTCCATCGACGAAGCCGGCACCCATACGGGCATCTCCGCTCACGAGCGCTCGCGCACGGTGCTGGCGATGCTGGACGATCGAAAAACGGCGGACGATTTTCGGCGCCCGGGCCATATCTTTCCGCTGATCGCCAAACCGGGCGGCGTTCTGCGCCGGGCCGGCCACACCGAGGCAGCCGTCGATCTGGCCCGGCTGGCGGGTGCATTTCCCGCCGGGGTGATCTGCGAAATCATGAACGAGGACGGGACAATGGCCCGCCTGCCCCAACTGGCCGAGATCGCCGAACGTTTTGATCTCAAACTGATCACCATCGCCGACCTGATCCGCTACCGGATGCGGACGGAGCGGCTGGTCAAACGGGAAATCGAGGTGAAGCTGCCCACCGAATACGGCGACTTCCGCATCGCCGCCTACACCAACGAACTGGACGGCAAAGAACACGTGGCGGTGATCAAGGGCGAGATCACGCCGGACGAACCGGTGCTGGTGCGGGTCCACTCCGAGTGCCTGACCGGCGATATATTCGGCTCGCACCGCTGCGATTGCGGCCCGCAACTGCACGCCGCCCTGCGGCAGATCGAAGCGGAAGGGCGGGGCGTTCTCCTGTACATGCGGCAGGAGGGGCGCGGCATCGGCCTGATCAACAAGCTGCGAGCCTACAAGCTGCAGGAGGACGGCTACGACACCGTGGAAGCAAACGAAAAGCTGGGATTCCCCGCCGACCTTCGCGACTACGGGATCGGGGCGCAAATTCTGCGCGATCTGGGCGTGAAACGCATGCGGCTGTTGACCAACAACCCGCGAAAAATCCGCGGCCTCAGCGGCTACGGACTGGAAGTGGCGGAGCGCGTGCCGATACAGATCCCCGCCCATCCGCACAACAAGCGGTACCTGGCCGTCAAACACGAGAAGCTGGGTCACCTGCTCCAACTTTGAATAAGGAGTGAACAACCATGAAAGTGTTCGAGGGAAATCTGGTAGGAACGGGTCTGCGCGTAGGCATTGTGGCAGCCCGGTTTAACGAATTGATTGTCAGCAAACTGCTCGGCGGCGCGCTGGACGCGCTGAAGCGGCACGGCGTGGAGGATGCAAACGTCGACGTGGCCTGGGTGCCGGGGGCTTTTGAGATTCCGCTGATCGCCAAGAAAATGGCGGAGTCCGGCCGCTACGACGCCGTTGTCACGCTTGGCGCGGTGATTCGCGGGGCGACGCCTCACTTTGATTACGTGTGCAGCGAATGCGCCAAAGGGGTGGCGTCCATTTCCCTGGCTACCGGCGTTCCCGTGATTTTTGGCGTGCTGACGACAGACTCGATCGAGCAGGCGATCGAGCGGGCCGGCACCAAAGCAGGCAACAAAGGATGGGAAGCGGCTGCGGCTGCCATCGAAATGGCCAACCTGAACCGTCAGTTCGCCTAAAAAGGCAAAAAAGGGCGTCCGCTATTCCTGCAGACGCTTCCACTCCCGCCAGGCTGCCAAAAGGGCCTGGCGGTTCCATTTTCGTTCCCTGCCGAACAGGGCTTTGATCAGCCCGACAAACATCGTCTCCTGCTCCTCGGTGTAGGGATACCAGTTGACCTCCCGTTTTTGCCTGCCGGGATCGTGTATGACGGAGACGGCGTGGGTGAACGCGCGCAAGCCTTCCGGACCGCGGTAGCGGCCAATGCCGCTCTGCTTCACGCCGCCAAAGGGCAGATGCGGGTTGGCGAAGCTGACCAGGCAGTCGTTGATGCAGACGTTGCCGGTTTCCAGCTGGAGGGCGACCCGCTTGGCCTTTGTTTCGTCCTGCGACCAGACGGACGCGTTCAGCCCGTACGGCGAGTCGTTCGCCAGACGGATCGCTTCAGCCTCGGAGGAAAAGGACATGATCGGCAGGACGGGGCCAAACGTCTCCTCACGCATGATTTTCATCGCGTGCGTCACGCCCGTCAGGACGGTCGGGGACAGAAACATCCCGTCTTCGTCAAAGCGGCCTCCGATCTCCACCACGGCTCCCTTGGCGATGGCGTCGGCCACGTGGTCCCGGACAATCTCGGCCTGCCGGGGAAAGGTCATCGAGCCGATGTCGGCCTGTCGGGGAAAACCTTGGCGCAGCGCTGCCGTCTTCGCCTTGACCAGCTCCACGAACTGCGGGTATACGCTTTGCTCGACGTAGAGACGCTCGACGGACATGCAGACCTGTCCCGCGTTGGTAAACGCGCCCCAGACGGCGGCATTGGCGGCCCGCTCCAAATGGGCGTCGGCAAAGACGATCATCGGGTCCTTGCCGCCCAGTTCCAGCTCTACCGGGATCAGATATTCCGCGGCCTGCTTCATGATGGCGCGGCCCGTCGCCGCCGAGCCGGTGAAGAAAATTTTGTCCGGCCTGGCAGCCACCAGCGCCTGCCCCACCTCCCTGCCGCCGTGAAGCACCTGGATGACGCCCTCGGGGAAGCCGATGGTCCGGAACAGTTCTTCCATGACCAGGCCGGTGTACGGCGTGACTTCCGACGGCTTCAAGAGGACCGTGTTGCCGGCCGCCAGCGCGGAAAGGGCAGGAATGACGGAAAGCTGGAACGGGTAATTCCACGGCGAAATGACGGCGACCACGCCCAGCGGTTTGTAGTGGATGGACGACCGTTTCGGCCACAGCACCAGCGGCGTGGGCACCCGTCTGGGGGACAGCATGCGCTTCGCGTGCTTTTCGTAGAAACGGATCGTGTCGGCCGTGATAAAGATTTCCGTCATGAGCGCTTCCAGCGTAGGTTTTCCGGTGTCAGCGCTGATTTTTCCCGCCAGTGTTTCTGCCTGCTCCGCCAGGCAGTGGCGCAGTCGAGTCAGGTAGTGGAGCCGCTCCGGAAGCGGCCGCGCTGACCAACCCGGAAACGCTTGCCTGGCTCGTTCCATCGCCAGGCGCACCTCGTCTGGCGTCGCTTCCGCCAGTTCGCCGAGGATTTCGCCGGTGGCCGGATTTTGCATCGTGAGAACGCCCATGGCGTATCACCTCTTATGGTTGTCCAGTTTTTCTGTTTCCATTGTATGTAGGACAGGAAAGGGCTGTCAAAAAAAGAAGCGGCCGCTCACCGCTTCTTCTCAGCGTGTAGACAAAGTCTGCGGCGCATGGGAGATCGGGCCCGCTCGCTCGCTTGACGCCCAGCACAGAAGCGAATGATGTCCGCTCCAAAACGAGACGCGGGCAGGGGACAAACATCTGGGTATTTCGAGGAAGTGAGACTTGTGTCCCCTGTTGGTCCCCGCGTCTTCGTTTTTCCGCTGAGTCGGTCGTCAAAGGAGCTCGCTTGGCCCATCCCGCCATGCGATGCCCATTGTCTTTTCGCTTCGGTTGATGAATAGGCAGGCCTTTCGGCCTGGGAATCATTTTTGTGGCCGCTAACTCAATGAACCGTTTGTCTTCAGTCTGAGAAGAAGCGGCTGCTCACCGCTTCTTCTTTTTGCTGTACATTTGCCGCTCCCAGCGTTTCAGATAGGGATACGGGTCAAACGCCCATTCGCTGTAGCCTCTGTCCCGGTACATGCCGTAGTGCAGGTGGGGGGGAAACTTGCCGGATGTACCCGGTTTGCCGTAGCCGGAACTGCCGACGTAGCCCAGCACTTCTCCCGGTTCGACGATGTCTCCCGGCTTCAGCCCCTTTCGGAACGAGGAAAGGTGGGCAAAGTAGTGATAGATGTTGTTCATGTCGCGCATGCCGATGCGCCACCCGCCGTACCGGTTCCAGCCGACCACTTCGATTACGCCGTACCCTGTGCTAAGCACGGGTGTCCCGTATCCGGCAAAGATGTCCGTCCCTTCATGGATGCGTCGCCCGCCCCAGCCGCGCGGATCGCCCCATGTGCTGTGGTAGCTGTAGTTGTACCGTTTGGGGATGGGGAAGTGGTGGTCGTGCAGATCCAGCCGCTGGTACTTGTTGTACACGGCGGCAAACTGGGTGATGGTCTTGACCGCCCAATCCCACTTGTAATAGGCCCACAAGCCGATGCGCCAGTCGTCATGCTGGAAGCCGTACGAGGCGAGGAAGCGGATCATCGCCGCAAGCACGTCCATGTCGTTGTTGCGGTCCGCTTTTCCGTCCCCGTCCCCGTCTGCTCCGATTCCGCCAAAAAAGCGGATGGATACCGGGTCCGTGTCGTCATCCTCAGGATTCAGCTCTCCACACCACCGGGCAGGGGGAATGTTAATTGCGGTCAAGCGCCGCTGCTGCTCCTTTTCAGGGGAATCCTGTTTGGTCCGTCTCTGCATGCTTCGTTCGTATTGATCAATGGCCGCCAAATACGGCCAGGGGATACCGTAGACCAGTTCCATCTGCTGGAACAACTCCAGCCGCTCCTTGAAGATGGAATCGTCCTGTGTGCCGGACGAGACAGAGGAAGCAGCGGTTGCAGCGGAAGACAGCAGACAGGTGGAAACTGTCAAACACAAGCTGATCTGAACGATTAGGCGGAAAACAAACATTTTGTCTCCCTCCAGCCAGGTAGTTTCTCGTTGTAGTTTCTGCCAGCCTGGCCGCATTATCCGCATTACTTTTTGCCAAATGGCATACGCAAACGGCAGGCGCTGCAAGCTGGATTGGTGTATGATGCAAGAAAAGGAATCGTGCCAAAAGGAGGGGTGATGATGAAACTGGTCATACGCAGCGAACGGCCGCTGTTTTTGCGCGAACTGGCCGAACCGCTGATGCGCCTTATGCCCGCCGGGGGAACGGACCGTTTCTCCGCAGACGAACACGCGGCGGCCATCCTGCAACGCGCAGCGTTGTACCGCTCGTTTTGCCGGGAGGACGACTGGGCGGCGGAAGAGAAAGCGCTGCGGACACTGACGACACTCCTGCCGGCAAACGATCATCGTCTCCAACTGGGGATACAGTGCCTGCCCGTCCCTGCCGGTCTGCCTGTTCCGCTGTTGACACTGCTTGAGGGCTGGATGATCCGCGAAGAGAACTGGCCGCCAGAAAAGTTCTCCCCGCTTGCCATGCTGTGGCTCAAGGCAGTGGGCGCCCGGCCGCTCGCTCGGCTTGACGGCCGGATTACGCAGGTGGAGTACGGGGAAGGAGTGGCGGTGATCCGGCTGGAGAGCGATACGCGGGGGAACGGGAGCGACGTGCCTGTCGTCAAGGAACGGCGGCAGCACGAAGAGGAACACATTGACGAAGGAATGTACCTGCTCCAGGCCAACCTGGACGACAGCAGTCCCGAGTGGCTGTCCCATGTGTTGGACAGGCTGTTGGCAGCGGGAGCCAACGATGTCCACTTTTTGCCTGCGACGATGAAAAAGAGCCGTCCAGGCGTGCTGCTGCAGGCATTGTGCTACGGCAGCCGGCTGGACGAGCTGAAATCCATCCTGTTTCGGGAGACGACCACCTTTGGCGTTCGCTATTTCCCCGTTTCCTGTCACAGGCTGGCGCGCCGTGTCGTGACCGTGACCACCGAGTGGGGAGACGTGCCGGTCAAGCTGGGCTACCATCGGGGTGAGCGGGTGCAGGCGGCGCCGGAATACGATGTCTGCGCCCGGTTGGCAAAGCAGGCCGGAGTGCCGCTGAAACAGGTGTACCAGCAGGCGCTGCTGCTGGCGGAATCTGCACAGGCACAGTCCAGGCAGGAGGAAACAGGCTGCGTGGAGAAATGGAAAAGGGAGGAAGAGTTTCCTCAGAAAGACGCAGGGAGGCTGTGCGATGAGTAAAAAGGTGTTAATTGTCACCGGTGACGCGGTGGAGGCACTGGAAGTCTTTTATCCGTACTACCGCTGCCTGGAAGAGGGATTTGAAGCGGTGATCGCTTCCCCCGCCAAAAAGACGCTGCACACGGTCTGTCACGATTTTGAAGCACACAGCGAGACGTACACGGAAAAACCCGCCTACCAGCTGTCTTCCCACGTCGCGTTTGCCGACGTCAGGGCGGAAGAGTACGACGGCCTGATCATTCCCGGGGGACGGGCGCCGGAGTACATCAGGCTGAACGAACACTTAAAGCCGATCCTCGCCCACTTCTTTGAAGCAAACAAGCCGGTCGCGGTAATCTGCCACGGCTCGCAAGTCCTGACTCTGGTCAAGGAACACCTGCGCGGCCGGGAATTGACCGCCTACCAGGCATGCCGTCCCGATGTGGAAGCGTGCGGCGCCGTTTACAAGACCGACACGCTGCACGTGCACGGCAATCTGGTATCGGCTCACGCCTGGCCGGATCTGCCAGGGTTCATGCGCGAGTTTATTCGCCTGCTCCGCTAGTGAAAAAACGACAGCCTTGTCCGCTGACAAGCGGGCAAGGCTGTTTCAGCGTGTAGACAAAGTCCGTGGCACATGGGTGATCGGGCCGGCTCGCTCTCTTGACGACCAGCAAAGAAGTTGGCGGCATCCGCTTCAAAACGCGACGCGGGCAGGGGGCAAACATCTGGGTATTTCAATGAAGTGAGACTTGTGCCCCCTGTATACCCCGCGTCTAGCGTTTTTCCGCTGAGCAGGTCGTCAAAGGAGCTCGCTTGGCCCATCACTCCATGCCATGTCCTTTTTCTCCACCTTCGGTTGATCAATGTGCAGGCCTTTCGGCCTGGAAAAGATGGAAGATCGTTTCCATGTGGACACTCAATAAACAAACAGTTTGTCTTCAGTCTGCGACAGCCTTGTCCGCTGACAAGCGGGCAAGGCTGTTTTTTTGCTCAGCAGGGATGGCCGATCAGGACGCGCAGGACGTTGGGCTGGTCGGGCAGATCGCGCGTGCCCGCCCCGTAGCCGATCGCTTCCACGGTCATCGCCGGCAGCGGCCCAAATTGGCGGACCAGGGCTGCCGCGACGCCTGCCCCTGTGGGAGTGGTCAGCTCCTTTTGGATGTCGGTTTGGCGCAAGGGAATGCCTTTGAGCAGTTCCATCGTCGCCGGAGCGGGGACCGGATAGAGTCCGTGGTCGCAGCGGACATAGCCGTTTCCGGTGGGGACGGGACCGGCGTACAACCGGTCGATCTCCAGGTCTTCCAGGGCCAGGGCGATCCCGACAATGTCCACGATCGAATCAAGTGCCCCCACTTCGTGAAAGTGGACGGTTTCCACAGGGACGTTGTGGATTTTTGCCTCGGCGACCGCGATTTTTTCAAACACGGCCTGAGCCCGGGCGGCGACCCGCGGTGCCAAATCGGCTGCTTCAATTATCTCTGCGATCTCCTTGTAGCGGCGGTGATGGTGGTTGTGGTCGTGGTGATGGTGATCGTGGCCGCGATGCTCGTGACTGTGATCGTGATGGTGGTGGCCGTGATGGTGATGCCCGTGACCGTGGCCGTGGTGGTGCTGATGCTCATGACTGTGCTCACCTTGTGCGTGATGGCTTCCGGCCAAGACGGGCAGCGTCTTCAGCCCGCGGGCGCGTTCCTGTTCCTCATCGACAACGTCCAGTTTTAGTGCGCTGACGCCTTTTTTGACGACGGTTTTCCACTCCAGTCGAAACGGTCCCAGCGGCAGTTTGCGCAATTCCTGTTCGATTCGATCGCGGTCTGCCCCCGCGTCGACCAGCGCGGCCAGCATCATGTCGCCGCTGAGCCCGGAAAAACAGTCCAGGTACGCTATTCGCATCGCAATCGCTCCTTTTCAATCGGTTGTTGCTTCCTGTATCATGAAAGAGAAAATATGTTCGCGTGACGATACAACCGTTGACCAAAGTGTAACACGGCAGCGGGGCGCTGTCATGTCGGGGAGGTTCACATGCTGAGGTTTATCCATACCGCGGACGTCCATTTGGATGCGCCGCTTCAGACATTGTCCGCCCTGTACGAGCTCAGGCAGGAGGACTTTCGCCGGACGATGCGCACCATCCGCGACCTGGTGCTGGACAAGCAGGCCGATTTCTGGCTGATCGCCGGAGACCTGCTGGAATACCACGGAGGGAGGCGCTCCACCGCGCTTTTTTTGCGCGATTTGTTTGCCAGCGTGGCGCCGGTGCCGGTCTGCATCGCGCCGGGCAATCACGATCCGTGGCATCCCGACTCCTATTACCAGACGCTGGAGTGGCCGGGCAATGTTTTCTGGTTTACACCGGAATGGGGGGCGTACGAATTCCCGGACAAATCATGCGTCGTCTACGGATGGGGTTTCCCCCAGCCGCACGTGTACGAATCGCCGCTGCCCGCCTTTCCCGGCCGGCTGCACGGGTATCGGCACCACCTGATGGTGCTGCATGGCAGCGTGGTTAACGGCGGGGCGGACGGGCACCATCCGTACGCGCCGATGACGCTGGAAGAAATGGCTGCAGCAGGCATGGACTACATCGCGCTGGGCCACATCCACAAGCCGGCCGTGTTTCTCCACCCGGTCAGCCAGGCGCCGTTTGCCGCCTATCCCGGTTCGCCGGAAGGGCTCTCCGCCAAAGAAGCGGGGGAGCGTTTTGTCATGTACGGCGAGTTGGAGAAAGACGGACGCCTCCGGCTGGAGCACGTGCCGGTGCAAAGCCGCATCATCTCCAGGCGGGAGGTGGACGTTGCGGGGGCGGAGACGACGGAACAGCTCGTCAATGTGCTGGAGCGGGAGCTGGCCGACGAGGAGGACGACTGTCTGCTGTATTTGACCCTGACAGGGGAGAGGTCCGCCCATTTCACCCCGCCGGTGGAAGTGGTGGAGCAGCGGCTGTCCCGCTTCTTTTACGTGCAGTGCACGGATCGCACCTGGCCCGATCTGGACGCTGACCAGCTGCAAGCACAATCCGGTGTCTGGGGCAGATGGCTGTCCAAGCTGGCGGAAGCAGAGGCGGAAGGTGCCGACGAGTGGCAGCGTGACATCGCCAGGATGGCTCGCCGGGAAGCGCTGGCGCGGATCGGGGGGATCTTGCGGTGAAAATCGACGAACTGCAGCTGCGGGGATTTGGCAAGTGGCGTGACGCGGTCTTTCGCTTTGCCCCAGGGATCAACCTGTTTTGCGCCCCCAACGAAGCGGGCAAATCCACCCTGCTGGAGGGGCTGTTTGCCGCGCTGTACGGGATGAAAAAAGACTACGTCCGGACGGCCCGCTACCTGCCGGAGTACGAGAAGTACCTGCCCTGGGATGGCGGGACGTACGAAACCATCGTCCAGTACGAAGTGGCGGGCAAATCATACCGGCTGCACCGCTGGTTGGAAAAGGAGCGGGAGCAGGCGCGGCTGTTTCTCAATCCGGACTGGTCGGAGGTAACCGGCCTGTACCAGGAAGACCGGCGAAAGGAGCGCAATTTTCTCGAGCTGCACCTCGGGTTGACGCGCAGCCTGTTTACCGATGTCACCTGGATCAGGCGGGAACAGATGGCGGCGGCTGAGCACCTGCTGCCATCGCTGGGTACGGACGAAGCCGACCCGGCGGTCAATCGGGTCCTGGCGGAACTGGAGCGGGAACTGGCGACGATCGGGAAAAAGGAGCGGGCGGACAATACGCTCCTGGGAAAAGCAGGTGCGCGCGTCGCACAAAAAGAGCGTGCCCTGGCCGAAGCGGAAGCGGGGTGGGCTGCTGCTAGCAGGCTGGCCCGGCAGATCGCGGATTGGGAAGCGGAGCGGCAAGAACGGGAGCGGACGCGGGAAAAGCTGCGGCAGCGCCTGCACAGGGTGCAGGAGGCAGAGGCGGAATGGCAGGCGCGCTGGCGCCAAAGCTACATTGCTCCTTCTCCTGAACAGTGGGAAGCGTGGGAAGAAAATGCCGTCACCGCGGAAGAGCGCCGTCTGCACCGGGAAACGCGGGAGCTGTTGGCTGCGCTGGCCGCCCGATCTGCCTCTGATGCCGATACGGGATCGGAAACGGAACGGGAACGGCTGGAAGCCGACTACCAGCGGGCCCTCGAATTGCGCAAGGCGTGGGAAACCTGCCGGGAACAGGTAAATAGCCTGGCCGCATCCGCCATCGTCGGAACGGAGCGGCCGCGGCAAAAAGCGACGGGAAAATTTTCTTCAGATCGGTTGTTGCGGGCGGGAAGCGGCCTGCTGTTGGCGGCAGCGGCAGGTGCTTTCCTGGCGGGGAAAGGAACGTATGGCTGGATTGCCGGCGTACTGGCAGTCCTCTTGGCTGCGGTCGGTACATTGAGGCGCAGACGTGCACGCGGAAACCAGCACGTGCCGGCCGTCATCGAGGAGTGGCGGCGCTTGCAGCAGGAGGCGGACCGCCTGGAAGCAACACTTCGCGAGATTTATCAGGCATGGAACGCGGCTGATTGGGTCGCGTTTCTCCAGCTTCGGGAAGCGCTGCTGAACATGAGCCGGCAGCGGGAAGCGGACAGGCAGACGGAGGAGTGGAAGCGGCGCGAGGAAGAAGCGCGGCTGCTCGCCCGCTGGGGGGATGAGCTGCGCTCCATATTGGAAGCGGAAAAAGCGGAACGGGACCGGGAACGGGATGGCCTCGTACAGTCCTTGAAGGAGACGGAAGAGCGGCTGCAGGAACTGCGTGAGCAAATCGCCCGGGCATCGGGCGAGATGGGGAGCCATGATTCCGTATCGGTTGCGCGGGCACGCAGTGAATACGAGGACGCCATCGCCGCCCTGCGCAGCCTGCAGATGAGAAGGGAAGCGCTGCAGTTGGCCCGTGACACGCTGCGGGAGGCTTTGGCGGAATGGAATCGGGACGTCTCCCCTGTGTTGAACGGACTGGCTTCCGATGTGATGGCCCGGATCACGGGCGGCAAGTACCGGGACGTGCGGCTGGACCCGCGCGAACGGTTTGCGGTCCGGCTGCTGGAACCCGTCCGGCAGCGGGTCGTGGAGCAGGAACAGTGTTCCCTGGGCACGCAGGATCAGCTCCACTTTGCACAGCGGGTGGCGCTGCTGCGTCTGGTCAGTCGGCAGACGGAGCCATTGCCGCTGTTTCTCGACGACCATTTTGCCCACTACGATCAGGAGCGGCTGGAGCGGACGCTGGCCTATGTGGCGGAGTTGAGCGAAGAGCACCAGGTGTTCCTGTTCACCTGCCAGCAGCGGGAGCTCACGCTGTTGGAACCGTACCTGCGGGGATCGGACTGGCACAAGGTGCACCGGCTGTAACGCGACCATTTCACGGACAGGTCCCGCGGATTTCACCGACTGGGTATGTGGATTTTCCCGGCGGGCTTCGCTAGGTCGCGAGTGTGGCGGGCATACATACACCCGAAACGGGAGCGGATATTGTCCCCCCAAAGGCATTCCTCTATAATGGAGGGTGACCAAGTCCAATGAGGAGTGAGCCCAATGACGCTACGCAAACCGGAGTGGCTCAAGATCAACCTTGTATCAGGAAAAGAACTGGCCAACTTCAAGGAACTGAAGCAGACCATGCGCAGCAAGACGCTGCATACCGTATGCGAGGAAGCAAAGTGTCCCAACATTCATGAGTGCTGGGCCAATCGTACGGCCACCTTCATGATTTTGGGTGATATATGTACCCGGGCCTGTCGTTTTTGCGCCGTGAAGACCGGTCTGCCGACTGAACTGGACCGAGCCGAGCCGGAACGCGTGGCGGAAGCGGCGGAACAGATGGGGCTGAAACACGTCGTCGTCACCTCGGTTGCCCGCGATGACCTGGCGGACGGCGGGGCGCTGATCTTCGCAGAGACGATCAAGGCGATACGCCGCCGTCTGCCGCTCGCCTCCGTGGAGGTGCTGATTCCCGACTTCATGGGCAACTGGGATGCGCTCAAAGTGGTCATGGATGCCCGTCCTGACGTGCTTAACCACAACATCGAAGCGGTGCGCCGCCTCTCCGACCGGGTGCGGGCCCGCGCCAAGTACGACCGGACGCTGGAACTGCTGAAAAAGTCCAAGGAATTCCAGCCGGACATCCCGACCAAGTCCAGCCTGATGATCGGGGTAGGTGAAACGTTCGAGGAGATTTTGGAAACCATGGACGATCTGCGTGCGGTCGATGTCAACATCATGACCATCGGCCAGTACCTGCAGCCGACCAAAAAACACCTGCCCGTAGAAAAGTACTACCACCCCGACGAGTTTGCCCGCCTCAGGGAAGAAGGCATGAAGCGCGGTTTCAGCCACGTGGAGGCAGGTCCGCTGGTGCGCAGCTCGTACCACGCCCACGAACAGGCAAACGCCGCCAAGGAATCGATCGCACAGGCAAAGTAGACAAAAAAGCAAACCCCTATGGCAGTCATAGGGGTTTGTTGCCGTTAGCGGGTGGTTGTGGTCATTTTGGAGCCTTTGGTCTTCATTTCTTCGCCGTCCACCTTGCCGCCCAGTCGCTTGATCAGGGCATCCACGCTGCGCTGTTCATCGGCGTGTCGTCCCATCGTGACGTTGTTTGCGCGGCTGGCGATGCGGGCGATTTCGGCGATGTCGTTTGCGTTGTCGGTCACATACACCTTGTAGTAGCGAGGTGCAATCGACTGAGCGCCCATGCGTGCCTGTTCCTTGGTCACGCGGTTGTCCCCGCCCAGGGTGTTGAGGCCGACGAAAATCTCCTCGTCTGTGACGAGAACGGTGGAGCGGTTCACGCCCGGGCAGCTGGCAGTCACGTTGCCCACGGCGCGGGCCAGCGCCTCCCGGTCGACATAGACATTATTCACTCCGGCCGTACGGACGTGCTTCCGGTCGATTTGGGCAAAGCCCATTCGCGGCATGGTCGTCGCCATCGTGCCTACGCGGCTGCGGTCACGATAAATCGACGGAGTGCCTACACCGTCAAACGGGCGCCGTCCGTCGTCCGTAAAGGCATTGTACGAGCGGGCGCCGCTGGTGTACGCGTTGTAGTTGTTGTTCATGTAGTCAGTGCCGTACGGTGTGTTTCTCACGCCCAGATCGTAGTCGCGCATACCCATGCCGTCAAAGGGACGCGTACCGAGAACGTCGAAAGGACGGGCGCCTATGCCGTCGTTGTTCCGCATGCCGATACCGTCCATATGCATGCGCGGAACGGCTTGTTGAACCGTTGTGCCCGGATGACGGTCATTCGGAGCGGCATTTGGCGTACAAGCGGACGCGACCAAAGCAAGACCTGCGAGAACAGGAAACAGCCATGTTTTTTTCAATGGTTCCACCCCCTACAGCTAGGGTGTCCCCCGCGGATGGGGAGTTTTCGTGGGAAATTTAACTCCCTCTGCGAAAAATGTGATAAGATGGACGTAGTATGCAAAGTGTAAGGAGGAAGCGGTCTTGATTCGCACGCCAGCCGGTACGTACGAGGTCATGGAGGAAAATCGCGACGGGTGGAACCCGGAAGCGTTCAAGGAACGCTACAGTGACATTCTCGACAAGTACGATTACATCGTTGGGGATTGGGGTTACGGCCAGTTGCGCCTGCGCGGGTTTTACGACAACAGCAACCGCAAAGTGCCGTTCGAGCAGCGAATCGCCGCGTTGGATGAGTACCTGCACGAATTTTGCAACTTTGGCTGTCCCTATTTTGTGCTGAAAAAGGTAAAACCGGCCTCGCCAGACCAGCATGGGCAGGAAGCAGCAGACGGAGCAGAGGGGACGGATGCCGAACAGCGCAAGGAATCGGACAGGGACGAACCATCCCTGTATATCGAACGAAAGGAACGCCGCCGTTTTCACCCGCGCCACGGCAGACAGGAGCGAACCGAGCGGAGCGGCTCGTCCGGTGAGCGCAGCGGCCGCCATGAGCGGGGAGACAACAAGAGCAAGTTCGCCAAGGGGGAAAAAGGCGGACGCGACGGCGGAAAAGAACGCCGCCAACATGCGCCGCGAGCCAACCGCGAACGGGACAAGATCACCGCAGGTCCCACCCCGCCAAAACGTGAATCGTAAAAAACCATTGACAGTTGATCGTAAAAACAGCCCGAATCCAATGGATCGGGCTGTCAGTATGTAGTCAGTGGTGTCCTGTGAATTGGTTTCCGCTCGCTCTCTTGACGGCCAGCCAGGCGACAGCTGCCACGTAAAAACGGAACAAGGCACCGTCCGTTGAGCGCGGATCGATGCCTTTGGCTCTGCGGCATGCCGTCACGCTGTAGGTACCGTTCGGCAGCCTAAAACGGATAAAACGGGTAGAATGGGTAAGGATACGGCGGGTAGAAGGGATAATAATACGGGTAGAAGCCACCGAACGGGAAGACAAAGGGAATGATGACATCAAAATGGGGATGCCGTCTCCGCCGCCGCCAGAACACCGGAGCGGCGAGATCTTCCCTGTGGTGTACTTGGCTGCGTGACTCGTACGGAAAATTGACTGATTGAGCAGAAGGATACGGTTGCATCGCGCGATGTGGCACTCCTCTCATATTGTCTGTTTTGATGTTGCAGTATACGAGACGTCTGCCCGGGTGGCGCGTTGTCCAGAGGGAAATGGGCGGGTGTACCGGATCGGTTAAAGGACAAGGTGCACGCAGTGAAAAAGGGACGCGCCTGTTGGTCAGGCCGTCCCTTGTCTGTCATGTCCCGGATCAGGGAATGACGGTGTGCAAAAACGAGCGCAGTTCTTCCGCTTCCTTTTCGTTCAGGTTGAAGGCGTACTCGAGGTAGCCTTCCTCTTTCAGATCGTCGTCGCCGATGATGGCGGAGCGGCCGTTCTGAATGTTGATCACCAGTTTTTTGCCGTAAAAGCGGTTGGTGGTCGTAATTGCCAGATCAAAGCGCGTCGCTTCGCCCATAAAGCTGACGAACCGGGTCTTGGTCTCCTCGGTCTCGTCGTACAGGAAAAACAGGTCGTTGGCCATTTTCTTCCCCCTTACTTCCACACGAGATTGGGCTTGTGGGTGAGATTGTGCAGCGCGCGGATAAAGCGGATCGTTTTGGTCTTGGCACGCATCACGATCGAGTGGGTCTCGACCATGTCGTCCCCAAGGTAGCGGACGCCCTGCAGCAGTTCTCCGTCCGAAACGCCGGTAGCGGCAAAGATCGCGTCGTCTCCTTTGACGAGATCGTTCAGGGTCAGCAGCTGCTCCGGATCAGCCAGCCCCATTCGGATGCAGCGCTGCCGTTCCGCTTCGTTTTGCGGCCGGAGCCTGGCCTGCATGTCGCCGCCGAGGCATTTGATCGCCGCCGCGCTGATCACGCCTTCCGGTGCGCCGCCTGTGCCGAGGAACAAGTCGATCCCCGTATGCGGCATGCAGGCCGCGATGGCTGCGCCCACGTCGCCGTCGCCGAACAGTTTGACGCGCGCTCCTTTTTCCCGGACAGCATCAATGATTGCCTGATGGCGCTCCCGTTCCTGAATGATCACGGTGACGTCCTGAACGCGCTTGTTGTTGGCTTCCGCCACCACTTCGATCATCTTTTCCACCGGGTCGTCCAGGCTGATCTTGCCGGCGGCCCGCCTGCCCACCGCCATTTTGCTCATGTACATGTCAGGGGCGTGCAGCAGCGTCCCCTTGTCGCCGATGGCCACGACCGACATCGCGTTGTTGTGTCCTTTGGCGACAATCGTGGTACCTTCCAACGGATCGACGGCCACGTCCACCTCCGGACCGGTCGCGTCCGGATGCCCCAGTTTTTCGCCGATGTAAAGCATCGGCGCCTCGTCCAGCTCGCCCTCGCCGATCACAACCGTTCCGCGCATGTTGATCGTCTCAAACATGGCGCGCATGGCGCTCGTCGCCGCGTCGTCGGCCTCGTTTTTCCTGCCGCGCCCCAACCAGTGGGAAGAGGCCAGCGCTGCCATTTCCGTTACACGCACCACTTCCAGTGCCAGTTCGCGTTCCACTGTGTTGTATCCTCCCTTTGTCCCGCCAAAAACTCACCCCTCATTGTAACACAATTGAGAGGGGGATTCGTGACAGTGCAGACAATTTTGGTATACTGATGATGAAAAGAGGTGAAGGTGATGAACGATTCCTATCTGCGGCAAGGGGAATTGGTTCTTCTGGTATTGGTGCTGACGTTTGTCATTACCGTATTGTATGCAAAATGGGCAGCGAAAAAGCGAAAGTGATAAAGGAGATCTCCCATGTACGACGTAAATACGAAAAAGATCGACGAAGTGTTGACACACATGTCCCGGATGCTCGACCTGCTGGACAAGCTGGCGGCCCGGGGAGCGAATGACGTTCTCGCCGACGAAGTGGCCGAGGCGGCGATGGAGAGGGCGCTGCATCTGTCCATTGAGGCGGTGATCGACGTGGGCAACGCACTGATTGACGGCTTTATCATGCGCGATCCCGGCAGCTATACCGACATTGTGGAAATTTTGCGGGATGAGCGGGTCATCAGCGACGAGCAGGCGCGGGTGCTGACAGACGTGGTGGAGTTCCGCCGTCATCTGGTCAACCAGTATACCAGCGTGCCGGCGGCGGAAATGGTGGCGCTGGTGCAGGACAGCCTGCCGACGCTGCGCCAGTTTGAGCCGGCTGTGCGTACGTATCTGCAAAACGAACTGTTTTAAGGCGAGAAACGCGGATTTTTTATACAAAACACTTTCTTTTGTTTACTAAAGAGGCCCGATTCGATACAATAGAGAGAAAGGGCGGTGATTACGATGGCTAACGAAGGAACTTCCACCCGCGACCAGATCCTCAACATGCTCAAAGTAAAAGGCTCGCTGTCCGTCAGCGACATGGCAGTCCAGCTGGGGATCACGGAGATGGCTGTGCGGCGTCATCTGAATACGCTGGAGCGGGACAATCTGATCAAATCGACGCTGGTACGCCAAGCGATGGGACGCCCGACCAATGTCTATTCGCTGTCGCAGGAGGCAGATGAGCTGTTTCCGCGCAACTACTCTCATCTGACGCTCGACTTTTTGCGCGATTTGGAAGCAATGGACGGAATCGGAAAGGTGGAAATGCTGTTCCGCCGCCGGGAAAACCGTCTGGAAGAAGCATACCGCAAGCAGATCCAGCAGGAGTCCCTGGAAGAGCGTGTCGCCAAGCTGGCCGAACTGCAAAACGAAAAGGGCTATATGGTAGAGTGGGAAAAGGACGAACAAAACGGCTGCTACCGCATCCGCGAGTACAACTGTCCCATCTCCCAAGTGGCGCGCGAATTCAACCAGGCGTGCAACTGTGAGCTCTCCCTGTTCCGCCGTGTGCTGAAAGCCGACGTGGTACAGACTACCTGCATGGCCAAGGGCGGAGAAAAATGCGTGTTTGAGATCAAGGAAGCGAAGCAAGCCTAACAGAATGACAACGTGCGTAAATCCACTCGTCGCCGGGTGGATTTTGTTGTGAACGGGGAAAGGATGAGGCAGCATGAAGCAGTACAAGGGGTATTTGCTGGATTTGGACGGAACCATTTATCGCGGCAGGGAGGCCATTCCGGGAGCTGCCCGGTTTGTCCAGCATTTGCGCAAACAGGGGATTCCGTACCTGTATCTGACCAACAATTCGTCCGCTTCGCCGGAGCAGGTGGCGGCGCGCTTGACCGGGCTGGGCATCGACGCGGAGCCGGAAGAGGTCTATACCTCTGCAATGGCGACCGCCCACTATCTCAAGGAGCTGGCCCCGGCAGGCACGCCGGTGTATGTGATCGGCGAAGAGGGACTGATTGCGCAGCTGAAAGCCAGCGGCTTTACAATCAGCGAGGAGCGTCCCCGGTACGTGGTGGTGGGGATTGACCGTTCGTTTGATTACGCCAAATTGACGACAGCTGCCCGGGCGATCCGGCAAGGAGCCAACCTGATCGCCACCAACGCCGATGCCGCTCTGCCGACCGAACAAGGCTTGTTTCCCGGCAATGGTTCATTGGTGGCAGCTGTCTCCACGGCGTCCGGAGTCAAGCCGGTAGTCGTCGGCAAACCGGAGCGCATCATCGTTGACTACGCGCTGACGCGGTTGGGCACGAGCGCCGGGGAGACGCTGATCGTCGGGGACAACCTGGATACCGACATTGCCGCGGGTAACTGCTCGGGCATGGACAGCCTGCTGGTCTTGACCGGTTATTCCACGCGGGAGGACGTGGAGACGCATCCCTGCCGTCCCACGCACATCGCATCCGATCTAGCCGATTGGCTCGGAAGAATCGGGGGGTAGGCAGTTTTCCTCCGCTTGTTTCTGGCGGTGAGCGATGCGGCTGGACGCCGCCGCAGCTATGGCTCCGACCAGATCGTCCAGAAAAGTGTGGACGCCAAAGCGTTTGTCGTTTAGATCCTTTAGCTTGCCGTACTTGAGCTTGTCCACGTACCCGTAGTTGGTGAATCCGATGCTGCCGTACAGGTTCACGACGGCAAACGCCAGCACCTCGTCCACGCCATAGAGCGGTTCATCCGAGGCGATAATCTCCTGAAGCGGAGGGATTAGTTTCTTTTCTTCGGCCAGCATGTCGAGCTGAATGCCGGTGAAAAGGGCGTTCTGTACTTCCCGCTTTTTCAGTACGGCTTGCACGCTTTCGCGGCACGTGTCCATGGAGAGGTTGGAAATGTAGTCTTTTTGCAGAAACATGACAATCTCGGCAATGTGGTCGATGTGGACGCCGCGCTGTTCCAGCAGCGAGACGACGGCGTCGTAACACGTGTAGCTGTTGAGCGGATTGTTGCCGTTCACCGCTGTCCTCCTCTCGCCACCGCTTTTTGGGAATCTGCCTGCGGCGCGTGCCGGTCAGGCAGGTGTGAGGGCATGTGCACGTCGGTAGTATCTGCAACGAGATAGGCACCTATCCCGCCTGCGTTACATACCATGCTCCATGAGAAGGTGTGTGGGGAGGTTGTTCTCATGGAGTACAAAGCCTTGCTGGAAGAAGCGTACGGATTTTCCCTGCACGGCTGCCGATCAGCAGGGGCGGGAACCGTGCTGGAGACGGATCAGGGGCTGTTTTACCTGTATACCGCGCCGGCGGGATTCAAATACAAAAGCAGGTTTATCGAGCGGGTGAAAAAACAACTGGCGCAGCAGCAGGAAGTGAACATGCTTACGCTGGTCAAGTCGAAAGAGGGATACCCGTACGTCATCAGCGACGATCAGATTTTCTACCTGTACCGTGGTGTGCGGGAAGGGGTTCCGGACGATCCGGCGTTTGCCGCAGGGCAGGCGCTTGCCCAGTTTCATCAGGCGACCCGTTCGTTCAAGAGCGACAAGCTGTTTTCGTCATCCTCCACGCTTGGGCGTTGGCCCGTCATGTGGCGGAAAAAACTGCGCGAGTACAACGGGTACCGGGAGGACATGGAGGAAGCGGACGGTGAGATCTTCCCGTTTGACGAGTATCTTTTGACCAGTTACACCTATGTGAATCAGTTGGGGGAGACGGCGGTGCAGTACCTGTACCATGCCGGTTACGACAGCGTGGTGAAGGAAACAGCCCACTGCGGCAAAGTAGCCTACCAAAATTTTGATGAGGGGTATATCCTGTGGAATGAAGACTACGTTCGCTATGTCTGCGGCGAATGGAACTGGGTGCTCGATATGCGGGCGCGCGACATCGGCCAGTGGATCAAGGCGTCCGTGCGGCGAAACGGCTGGCAGGAAGACGTCGTGACTCATTTCCTGGACGGGTACAACAGCGTCTGCCCGCTGTTGGAATCCGAATACGCCGTGGTCTACGGCCTGATGCTGTACCCCGGGCGTTTTCTCAAACTGGTGGAGACGTATCGGTCATTGCCGTGGGAAGATAGGCAGGAAGTGGACGCCGCGGCGTGGAAAGAACTTTTGGAGGAAGAACTGATCAACATGGAAGAGGCGCTTCGCCGCTACCCGCAGACGATTGCGCAGCGATACGGGGCGCCGGTTCCGCACATTGACTGGTTGTGGAGGCCTGCTGATGACAAAACCGATGGTGTACGTGACGAGGCAAGTGGCGAATGAAGCCATTGCCATGCTGGAGGCGGTGGCGGACGTGGAAGTGTGGGCGGAGGATCGTCCCATCCCCCGAGACGTGCTGCTGCAAAAGGCGGAAGAAGCCAGCGCTCTCTTGACCATGCTGACGGAACGGATTGACGAGGAACTGCTGATGCGGGCAAAACGGCTGCGGATCGTCGCCAACATGGCCGTCGGCTACGACAATATCGACGTGGCGGCGGCCAAACGACATGGCGTCATCGTGACCAACACGCCGGACGTGTTGACGGAGGCGACCGCCGATTTGGCCTTTGCCCTGCTGATGGCGGCGGGCCGACGGCTGGTGGAGGCCAACCACTTTTTGTTGGCCGGCGGGTGGACATCCTGGAACCCGCACCTGATGGTCGGGCAAAACATCTACGGAGCGACGCTCGGCATCGTCGGCATGGGCCGCATCGGACAGGCGGTAGCCCGGCGGGCGGCGGGTTTTGGCATGCGGATTCTCTATCACAACCGCCGCCGCCGTCCGGATGCGGAGCGAACGACAGGTGCGCAGTATGCGCCGTTTGACGAACTGCTCCGGGAATCGGACTACGTCGTGCTGCTGACGCCGCTGACGGAGGAGACGCGGAATCTGATGGGCGAGCGGGAGTTCTCCCTGATGAAACCGACCGCAGTGTTTGTCAACGTGTCGCGTGGCGGCACGGTGGACGAGGCGGCACTCTACCGGGCTCTCGTCGACAAACAAATCTGGGCGGCCGGTCTGGACGTGTTCCAGCAGGAGCCCGTGCCGCTTGACAACCCGCTTTTGTCGCTGCCCAACGTCGTGGCCCTGCCGCATATTGGCAGCGCAACATATCAGACGCGGCTGGAAATGGCTCGGCTGGCTGCGGCCAACATCGCCGCCGTGCTGAGCGGAGAGGAGCCTGTAACCCCCGTATGAACTGGATGATTGCGACGGTGACCGGTCTGGTGCTGGCAGCGGCATGCACGGCCGCCGTGTCGCTGTACGTAGCCTGGAAATTGACGCACCCGCCCCGCAAGCCGGTGGACATGGAGCCGTCCCGCTTCGGCATCGGCCATGTGGAAT
This sequence comes from Brevibacillus sedimenti, assembly GCF_020923495.1. Taxonomy (GTDB): domain Bacteria; phylum Bacillota; class Bacilli; order Brevibacillales; family Brevibacillaceae; genus Brevibacillus; species Brevibacillus aydinogluensis. The sequence continues at coordinate 415,558 of NZ_CP064048.1, read as the reverse complement.
CTGTCACCTTTCCCAGCCGGGAGGACGGCATCACGTTGAGCGGCTGGTACATCGCGGCGGAAGCCAATGGACACGACAGAAACGGCTGCACGCTCGTCTTTGCCCACGGTTACGGGCAAAACCGGCTGGAACCGCATCTGCCTGCCCTGGCTTTGGCCGCCCGGCTGCTGGCTGCCGGATACGACGTGCTGATGTTTGACTTTCGCAATGCGGGAGAGTCAACTCCTGCCCTGACGACGATCGGTCTTCGCGAGCAGCAGGACCTGCGGGGGCGATCGATTACGTGGAACAAAGGCGTCCCGGGCAAAAGATCGGTCTGATCGGGTTTTCCATGGGGGCAGCCACTTCGCTTCTGGTCGGCTGCACAGACGAGCGTGTGCAGGCCGTGGTGGCCGACTCGCCGTTTTATTCGCTGCGCGAGTATTTGCAGGAAAACCTGCCGCACTGGACAGGGTTGCCACGGGTACCGTTCAACTGGTTGATTCTGACGCTCAGTCCAATCATGCTCCGGGCCAATCCGTCGGAGGTCAGGCCGTACATGGCAGTGAAGCGGGCCAACAAGCCGATCCTGTTCATTCACGGCACCGGCGATGAAACCGTGCCGTGCAGCAATAGCAAACAGCTTCGGAAGCTCGCCGCTCACCCGGATTCCGCGCTTTGGCTGGTGCCGCAGGCGGGCCATGTGCGCAGCTTCGCCATGATGCCGGACGAGTACATAAAGCGAGTGACCGCTTTTTTCCGCAAGGCGCTGCTGCTGAAAAAGTAAAAAGCCCTTGCCGGCCGTAAAACCGGTAAGGGCTTTTGCTCGATTAGAATACTTGTTGTACTTCTTTGATTCCCGGCACTTCTTCCAGCAGTGCGCGCTCGATCCCTGCCTTCAGCGTGATCGTGGAAGAAGGGCAGCTTCCGCATGCACCCATCAGGCGCAGTTTCACAACGCCGTCCTCTACGTCGACGAGCTGTACGTCGCCGCCGTCGCGCTGCAGGTACGGACGCAGTTTGTCAAGGACTTCCTGTACTTGATCGAACATGTCCATGGGAATTTCACTCCTTTCCAACCTCCCTCTATTATACTCCCCTGGAGCCGATAAATCCATGACCGGTGCGCCCGAAGTGGCACTTTGCCGCGGATCGTGAACCCGGGCGGCGTGCCGCATGGACTTTTTCGCTTGGCCTCATGTTATAATAGAGGAGCGAAAAGGAACAAGAAGATAAGGGGTCGGTGTCGTGAACGTATACCGTAACGTGAAGGAACTGATCGGCAACACGCCGATTGTCGAACTGACACAGTTTGATCTGCCGGAAGGCGTTCGACTGTTTGCGAAACTGGAGTATTTCAACCCGGGCGGCAGCGTCAAGGACCGCTTGGGACTGGAACTGATCCGCGCCGCCGAAGAGAGTGGGCAGCTGAAGCCGGGCGGTACGATTATCGAGCCGACGGCCGGCAACACGGGAATCGGGCTGGCGCTGGCAGCGATCGGTACCGGCTATCGCGTAATCTTCTGCGTGCCGGCCAAGTTTTCCGAAGAAAAGCAGGAACTGATGCGCGCACTGGGTGCGGAAGTGGTGAATACGCCGACCGAACTGGGCATGAAAGGAGCGATCGCCAAAGCACAGGAACTGGCGGCATCCATTCCCGGCGCATTCGTACCCCAACAGTTTGCCAATCCGGCCAACCCGGCAGCTCATTACAAAACGACGGGACCGGAAATCTGGAAACAAATGGATGGGAAAGTGGACGTGTTTGTGGCGGGGGCCGGCTCTGGCGGCACCTTCATGGGGGTAGCCCGCTACCTGAAAGAACAAAAGCCGTCCATCAAAACCGTCATTGTCGAACCGGAAGGCTCCATTTTGAACGGCGGCGAACCCGGTCCGCACAAGACGGAAGGAATCGGGATGGAGTTTTTGCCGCCGTTTATGGACACGAGCTACTTTGACGCCATCCACACCATCCTGGATGTGGACGCTTTTGAGATGGTCAAACAGTTGGCCGCCAAAGAGGGACTGCTGGTGGGCAGTTCGGCGGGTGCGGCGATGGCGGCTGCACTGCGGGAAGCGCGGGAAGCCAAGCCGGGAACCAACATCGTCACCTTGTTTGCCGACGGCAGCGAGCGTTATCTGAGCAAAAAAATCTACCAAGGAGGAGTATAAGATGCGGATCAAAACACGCCTGATCCACGGAGGAATTGAGGGAGATCCCCATACGGGAGCCGTTTCTGTTCCGATTTATCAAGTCAGCACATACAAGCAGGAAGCAGTCGGCAAGCACAAGGGCTATGAGTACTCCCGCACGGGCAACCCGACTCGCCACGCGCTGGAAACCTACATCGCGGAGCTGGAAGGCGGGGCGCGCGGCCTGGCATTTGGCTCCGGCATGGCCGCTCTGTCCACGGTACTCTCCCTGTTCTCCAAAGGAGATCATCTGGTGGTGGGCGACGACGTATACGGCGGCACGTACCGGGTGATTACCCGCGTCTTTTCCCGCCTGGGACTGGATGCCACCTACGTGGATACGAGCAATACGGCTGCAGTGGAAGCGGCCATTCGCCCGGAAACCAAGGCGATCATCATGGAAACACCGACCAACCCGCTGTTAAAAGTAAGCGACATTGCCGCTCTGTCGGCGATCGCCAAAGCGAACAACATCCTGCTGCTGGTGGACAACACGTTCATGACCCCGTACTGGCAAAATCCGCTTGAACTGGGCGCCGACATCGTCTACCACAGCGCCACCAAGTACCTGGGCGGACACAGTGACGTGGTGGCCGGCCTGGTCGTGGCCAAAGACGCCAAGGTGGGCGAAGAGCTGCACTTCCTGCAAAACGCGATCGGCGGCATCCTCGGGCCGCAGGATTCCTGGCTGCTGCTGCGCGGGATGAAGACGCTGGGCGTACGCATGGAAGAGCACGAGCAAAACGCGCGGACACTGGCCAACTGGCTGGCCGAGCGGAACGACATCAAACGCGTCATCTACCCCGGCCTGCCCAGCCACCCCAACCACGAGCTGGCGAAAAAGCAGGCGCGCGGCTTCGGCGGCATGATCTCCTTTGACGTCGGAAGCGCCGAACGAGCAGACGAAGTGCTCGCCAAGGTGAAATACTTTACGCTGGCGGAATCGCTGGGGGCGGTGGAAAGCCTGATCAGCGTCCCGGCCCGCATGACCCACGCCTCCATTCCGGCCGAGCGGCGGGCGCAATTGGGCATCACGGACGGTTTGATCCGCATTTCAGTAGGGATTGAAGACGTACAGGATTTGATTGACGACCTGGAACAAGCTCTTTCCTAAAGACACAGGAAAGATCAGCAGGGGGCATGGCAGATGAGCGTGGAAATCAAGGTCTACGGTACCGAGCAGTTGTGTGCGAGCTGTGTCAACCTGCCGTCGGCCAAGGAGACGGCCGAATGGCTGCAGGCGGCTATCTCACGCAAATACGGAAACGACAGCGTCCGAATCGTCTACAAGGACTTTCAACAACCCGAGACAGAAGATGACAAAAGCTGGGCCAAACGGATTGTGGAAGAAGATTTGTGGTATCCGCTTGTCGTAATTTCCGGGGAAATTGTCGGTGAGGGAAATCCGAAACTGAAAGATATATACGCCAAGTTGGAAGAGCTGGGGGTACCCCCGCTCGACGAGGCAAAGTAAGAACGGGCGGGAGCAATCCCGCTCGTTTTCGTTTGTATGCGGGGTGTCGCACGGAAGAAGCAAGATACTGGCATAATCCTTGTCGCCACCTATTGCATGTGTCGCTTCATTGCAAATGAACAAAATTGTTTTCGTAATTTTCTAAAATTATGCTGCTGCCTCCCAGGACGTGAGTTCTACCTGTCCCACCCGATTCATATACATCCAGAGGAAAAACCGTAATCGAGGAGGGGCCCTGCATGGAACAGCAGTTGGCTCGCTATTACGAGCTGAAAGAGGCACAAAAGAAAATCGAGGAAGAGCTGAACGACCTGAGGCAGAAACTGTTGGCAGAATATGCGGATAGCGGAGGCGCCGAAGCAGGGGCGTACAAGCTGACCATCCACTATCAGGAGCGGCGGGAGTACTACGATGAGCGGGTTTACAACGCTCTGCCCGATCCATCGCTGTGGCGGCTGATGTCCCGGGCGGACGCCGGAAAAATCGCCAGTCTGCTCAAGCTGAACGTGATTCACGACGGCATCCTGGAGGGAACTTACGAGCTAAAGAAGATTCCTGTCCTGCGCGTGCAAAAGCGATAACGGCATTTAAGGGAAAAGCCTTTCGGCGAGATAGAGTGCACCCCTTAAAGTAGACATTGGAAAAACCCCTTGGGAAAACCGATGTTACTTTAAGGGGTGAATTTTTTATGGCTATCAAAGGTCAAAAGTTCAAGCATTATCCTTTGTCGTTGAAAATGGAGGCAATACGATTGCATGTAGAGGAGAAGTGGACATACAGACAGATCACTGAGCATTTAGAAATCCAGGATAAGGATCGAGTAAAAAAGTGGATGCGGAAATACAAACAACTTGGGGAGTTCGGTCTTTTGGATCAGCGTGGACGACGTACAGCGTACATCGATCAAGATCGACATGTGAAAAAATTGAAACGGGAGAACGAAATTCTAAAAAAGTGTTTGGAAATCTGGATGCGGGAGGTGTAAGAAAAAAGTATCGTGTGATGGAGAATGTCGCAGCGTTGTACCCGATTACCGAACTCTCCAAACTTCTTGGTGTATCGAGGAGTGGGTATTATCGGTATCTTGCACAGAAGGAGTGGGATAGAGACGGAGAACTGAAACAGCAGATTCAAACCATCTATGATGAACGAAAAGGAATATATGGGTATCGAAGAATTCAAGCGGAACTCTTTCGTCAATACGGCAAGGTTGTGAATCATAAGAAGGTGTTACGACTCATGCAAATTCTTGGGCTGAAAGCCATTATTCGTGGCAAGCGAGCGTATCGGAGCACGTATCGAGCGGCTGAATCTGATGGTCGTGTTGCCGAAAATCTGTTGAAGCGTGACTTCACAGCCGAGAAACCAAACCAGAAGTGGGTCACCGATGTTACCCAGTTTCGTGTAGGAGATCAACGTATCTTCTTATCAGCGATTAAAGACTTGTTTCACAACGAAATCGTGGCGCACCATGTGAGCTTACACAATGACAATGCCCTTGTCCTGGAGACGTTTCGGAAAGCATTTGAAAAGCATAAGGACGTGACTGGACTGATCGTACACAGCGATCAAGGCTCCCAGTACACGTCCCACGCATACCACGACATGCTGCAAAAGGTTGACGCCCGAATCAGCATGTCGCGAAGGGGCAATTGTTTAGACAATTCCCCTATGGAGAGTTTCTTCTCGCACTTAAAGGCAGAAGCTCTCTATCCTTATGATATTCGAAGTCTGGATGAAGCGCAAAGACGAATTGAGGAGTACATTCGTTTTTACAATGAAGAGCGTTTGCAAATCAAATTAAATAAGCTGACGCCAGTCGAGTACAGGCGTCAGCATGCGGCCTAACGGCCGGGGGTTTTTTAAGTGTCTACAAAATGGGGTCTTGACCAAGATACCGAAAGGCTTTTTGTTCATCTTGCTGCGCATTATCCGAGATGCTTTTTGTACATCCACAGCACGCCGCTCTTCATCACGCGGGGCATTTGGCCGACCAGGGAGACTTTGCCCATCACGCCAAAGCCTTCCTTTTTGCCCAGCGAGCCGAGAAATCCCTTGTGCTTGATGTCCGGCAGGGAAGCGGGATATTCTTCGCCCTTGATGTCCTTTTTCAGCATCATGGCGATTTGTTCACCCTGCAGTTCCGCCGATTGGGCACTCGGGGCGATGGGCAGGCTGGCACAGTCGCCCACCACGTACACGTTGGGATATTCGGGGATTTGGTGATACTGGTTCAGCTTGGCACGGCCGATGTTGTCCTTCTCGATCGGCAGAGCGCGCACGATGCGGCTGGCCTGGATTCCGGCCGTCCAGACGGTGACGTCGGTTTCCACCGGCTCGTTGTGGTTGTAGACCACCCCCGGCTCGACGCGGGTCACGCTGGCCATGGAGACCAACTGCACATCGTGTTCAATAAACCACTGGGAGGCGTACTGCTGCAGTTTTTTCGGGAACGGGCTGAGAATGCTCGGACCGCGGTCCACAATGCGAATGTTCAGGTCCGGGCGGCTTTCCCGCAGTTCGGAGGCCAGCTCTACGCCGCTCAACCCTCCGCCGATGATCGTCACTGTACCGTACGGGCCCAGGTTGTTGATGGCTGTGTACGTGTTGCGGGTCGCGTTCATGGTTTGAATCGAGTGGGTATATTGTTCCGCTCCCGGGATATCATGATAACGGTCTTCACATCCGAGCGCGATAACCAGCCAGTCGTAGGCGAGGGTGTCGCCGTTTGCGAATGTGACGATCCGCTCGTCCATGTTTACGCCGGTTACCTCCCCGAATTTGATCGTCAAACGAGGATCGCTTGGAAACGGGACGCGCACGGCTTTTTCCGGTTCCGTTCCCGCCGCGAGGGCATAATACTCCGTTTTCAAGCCGTGAAACGGCATCCGGTCCACAAGTGTCACAAAGACATTGTCAGGTAAATCCGGGGACAGGACCCGCTCGATAATCCGCAGACCCCCGTACCCTCCGCCAAGGATCACAAGTCGTTTCATAGAAGGTCTAGTCCTTTCTTCAGTCCGTTATTTTACAGCACCCATTCTATTGTTAGTCTCTTTTGCGCAAATTGCAAGCAGAATCTTTTTCCCCGTCCATTCGCGGATAACTGCACCTGCCAAGGGGAAAACCAGTTGCCAACAGGACTTGGTTTGCTATGATAGGGGAAGGGTCTTACGGCCTCGCTGGCGAGAACAGTCCATGTTGACGGCAGGTGAAAAAGTAGATGAAGCCATTAGTTGAATTTTGCGCGAGCAACGTCTCTTCCTATACAAAGCACGTGATGGAGGCGCTGGAACACGATCCCGAGCTGGATGTGGACGTGCTGGAGTACGGCTGCCTCGGCTATTGCGGCGAATGCTACATGCAGCCGTTTGCGCTGGTGAACGGCGAGCTGGTCCAGGCGGCTACCGCAGAGGAGCTGCTGGCGGCCATCAAAAAAAAGCTGCAGGAAGACAAAGAGGATGACGGATTCCCGTTTTAGCGACAGGGAGATGAAGAGGGCACGGCTGAATGATCGGCGTGCCCTTTTTTGTTGAATTCGAATGCAGACGAACCTGAACGTGATCGGCGAACCCTCCGGAACGACCATCCGAAGCGGGGCAATACAAAACAAGCTGACGCCCGTAAGAGAGGCGTCAGCTTGCAGTGAGGGTGACGGCATGTCGTGCCGCGCGGCTGGTTTTTAGTGTTCCTTGATGACGTTGTAGAACGTGTCCCGTTCCAGTGCGCGTTTGCCGGCTCCCTTGATCAGCCAGACCAGTTCGTCGACGGTGAGGGCTTGTTGGGTCAGCGCGCCGGCGGAGTGGCTGATGCGCTCTTCGATCAGCGTGCCGTGCACGTCGGACATCCCCATGGTCAGGGACACCTGCGTCAACTGCGTGCCGATGTTGATAAAGTACGCCTTGATATGCTGGAAGTTGTCCATCATCAGGCGGCTGATGGCCATCGTCTTCAGGTCGTCAATCGCCGAGTTGCGCCGCTTGATGCCGGCCGTTGCCTTGATCGGCTGCACCGCCAGCGGGATGAACACCAAAAAGCCGTTGGTCTCGTCCTGCAGTTCGCGCAGGCGGATCATGTGGATCAGGCGCTCCTCCAGCGTCTCGATGGAGCCGTACAGCATCGTGGTGTGGGTCTTCAGGCCAAGCTGATGAGCCGTGCGGTGCACTTCAAGGTACATGTCCGTGCTGGCCTTTTCCGGGCTCATCTTCATGCGGTACCGCTCCGTCAGGATTTCCGCGCCGCCCCCGGTCAGGGTTTCCAGGCCCGCTTTCATCAGTTCCTGCAGCACTTCCTTGATGGACAGGCCGGAGAGGCGGGAAAAGAATTCAATCTCTGCGCCGGTATACGCTTTGATCGTCACGTGCGGGTACGCCTTTTTCAGGGTGCGGATCGTGTCTACGTAATAGTCAAACGGCACATGCGGATTGTGGCCGCCGACGATGTGGAACTCGCGGATGCCTTCGCGATACCGCGTGCCGACGTAGTGGAGCAGTTCGTCCATGCTCATCGTGTATGCGCCGTCTTCCCCGAGATCTCGACGGAAACCGCAGAACCTGCAGTGCGCCTCACAAACGTTGGTCGGGTTGATGTACATGTTTTGAATAAAATAGACGTTATTCCCGTTTTTTCGCTGATTGACCAGGTTGGCCAGTTGGCCGATGGTCAGCAGATCGTTTGAGTTGAACAGCGTCAGGCCGTCTTCCAGTGTAAGCCGCTCGCCGCGAATGACTTTTTCCGACACACCGGCCAGCGCTGGGTCTTGGATGGTTAACGTATCAAGCGCCATCCGAACACTTCCCTTCTCAGATTTCGTCCGGTCCGTTGCCCTGATGCGAATGATCAGGGCAGATCCGTCAATCGTTCACAAAAGCATCTATATTATAAACCTCTTGGGAAGGTGGAACAATATCAGAAGTTTAGCAACGCACGTACTGTAAAATTTTTGCAAATTTCACCAAAAACCCTGCATATTCTTGGTTATATAAGGAAATTTTGATTGCCTTATGGCTGTGGTTCCTGTAAAATGGAAGTGGAACGAAGGCTTGTACGCCTTATCCATCTTGAGGAGGAGCTTCAGCAATGCGAGATATGGTACTAGAAAAAATCGAACTCCTTCGACAGGATATGGTGAAAATGGGGTTAGAGTTTGGGTTGGATCATCCTGATGTTCTGGCATACAGTAAGCAGATTGATCAACTTCACAACGAACTAAACCAATTGGATCATAGTCTGTCTAAGGTAGTGAAGAAGTCAAAACCGTATCGCGTTTTCTTGTTGGAAAACAAAGCGCATTTTGCATAAAGGGGGGCATCCCTCTTTTTTTGTTTCGCTGCGTGTTGCAGGGGGAAGGGGCAGGCGCCCGAAGTGCAGGGCAGCCTTGAGAAAACGCGGCTTCCTTTTGTATACTGAAAGCAGAAAGCGGCACCCTGTTATCAGGAACACGGCGTTTGCGTGGTGCAAGCATGGAATGGAAACCGCCGGTAAAGGAGGGTAACGAGATGATTACATTGACGGAACAAGCCAGTCGGAAGGTAAAGGAGATGCTGGCTGCGGAAAACAAGCCCAACCTGTTCCTGCGCGTAGGCGTCCGTCCGGGCGGTTGCAGCGGCTTTACCTATGGAATGGGCTGGGATCAGGAAATGAAGGAAGGTGACCACACCTTCGAACAGGATGGCATCAAGATTGTTGTCGACAAGGACAGCTATCTATACATTGAAGGCACGCGAATCGACTACAAGGAATCGCTGATGGGCGGCGGGTTCTCCATCGACAACCCCAATGCGGTCGCCTCCTGCGGCTGCGGCGCGTCGTTCCGAACGGCGCTGGCCGAGGGCAAGCCGGAGAAGTGTGACGAGTAAGACGCCAGACGAGAGGACGCTACCCTCGTGGGCATTGCATGACGGTCATGCGATGCCGCGAGGGTTTCTCTTTTTGCCGGGGAAGAGGGGGGCGATTCAGCGACGTTCACCAATCGTTCGCCGGTTCGTCAAGATTCGTTCACAGGTTGGCAGATTCTGGACTGGCTTCGTTCGTTACAATGAAATTGTAGAACGTAAAGACATTGCATGAAAGAAGGGTGTCTTATGAAAAAAATGTGGGGTTTCATGATCTCGGCAGCAGTCCTGTCCGTCATGTTGGCAGGCTGCGGCGGCGACAAACAGGAAGCGTCTCAAGGAAACAGCCAACCTGCGGCAGCGGAGGCCAGCACGGCGATCAACATTGAGGCGAGCAACTGGAAGTTCAATCAGGATACATTTGAAGTAAAAGCGGGTGAACCGTTTACGATTAACTTCAAGTCGACCGAAGGGTTCCATGGCATCGGCATTGAAGGGCTGGACGTGGACATCCAGAACGAGGGCAGCAAGACGCTGACCGTCGACAAGCCGGGCGAGTACAAAATCTTCTGCAACGTCCTCTGCGGTCCCGATCACGGCAAAATGCTGGCCACACTTGTGGTAAAATAAACGATACGGAAAACAAACCTATAGAAGTGCAGCAGCACGAAAAAGCGTGGCGAACGGAACGTGTGTACACGTTCTTGACCGCCACGCTTTTGTTTGACTTAAAATCCGATGGAATGCTGCAAAGTGGCTACCGCAACGTTGTATTGGTGTGTGGTATCGATGCGTTCGGCAATGCTGTCCAGCCATTTTTCTTTCCGATTGGCCAGTTCAGATGCGGATGCTGTTTTGTTCAGGTAGTCCATGTAGGTTTGACGGTAGCGTTCTTCTGCCGCTTTTTGGCTTGCGATGCTTTCCTCCAAGGCTTGTTTCGCCTGAACCACTTTCTCGTAGTTGGCTGTGATTTCCGCGTCTGCTTTCCGTTGGGCCGATTGCAGCAGCAGCTCGTACTTTTTCAGCTCAATTTGCGCAATGCGCCCCGGGTATGTGCTAAGGGCGGCGTACTCGCGGATGTAGTTTACCTTGGCTTGGTAAAAAGCGACTTCAGCAGACGCCTTCACCAGATCGGGCCGCTTTTGATGGGCGATTTTTTTGTATTCCTCGATCGGGAGCAGTTGGAAGGTGGAATAATCCACGGCTGCCAGATTCCACGCCTGGTCGCTTTTTTCGTTCATCAGTTGGTTCAGTTTGGCAAGCGCCTCGCGATACGTTTCTTCCAGTTCGCGGAGTGTTTTCTGAGCGTCGCTGTTGTCACCGTACTTCGCGTCGGCGTATTTCTTTTGCAGGTCGGCCTTCTCTTTCGCTGCCAGTACCTCATAATACGCCTTGTGTACATTGAGGCGGGCATCGTTTTCCTTTATCCTCCAGTTGGATTCTGCGACCTTGTAATCCCTGATGGCGTCGGCTTCCGTCTCAAATTTTGATTTGGCACTGCTCAAGGTTCTGACGGATTCGACTTTTGTGTTTCTCGTACCCATAAGGGCCTGGAGTGTCGTGTAATAAGCGGATTCACTGTCAAGCTTGAGCAGATTCAGGTCCATGCTGCTGGAAATAGCCTTATCGATCGCCTGCTCAAGTGTGAGGTCGGAAATTTCTGACGGAGCAGCAGCAGCAGTTTCGGCTGCACCCGTATCGGCAGGAGCGGCGAGGACGGGTGTTGCACTTGTGAGAAGCGCGGCAATCAAGGTCGTGCTGGTGAGTGGTTTGAGCAAATGAAACTTCATGATGGATGAGCCTCCTTAAAAAATCGGAATAATGCATGTATGATAACGATTATCATTATCACCAACGAGGTCAGTATAAGATGTCTTCATGTGCGGCGTCAAGGCAAAAAATGCTGCAGAATTACAATTTTTTTAGATTGCGAGATACATATTTTCCCTCTGCCCCGCGCATGATAGAAAGGGAATGCGTGCATGCAATCTCCACAGGCTCCGCTTACGGCAGGGCCGAGTTTGATGCAAAGGAGTTGATGGCCCTGGAAAGAAAACGGTATTACATCACGCTGCAGTCGGGTACGACCGTGGCCGAGATCCGCGACGTCAAGGGCGATTCCACCTACGACTTTGAGATCGAGGCGACCGAGGTGGAAGCGGGGATGCTGCGCGACCTGTTCAATCACTGCGCGCACGGGGACTTCATGATGTGGATGCACGGTCATACCTTGTGGAGCGACATGCCGGATCGGGACAACGATGAATACGACGACAATCTGCGCGAGATTTACCGCATGATTTACCGGCTGGGTACGCCGAAAACCCGGAACGATCTCCAACAGATGGGATTGGTGGAGAGGCTGGGGTTGGACAGGGACGGGCTGCGGCCGCTTTAGCCATGATTTCGCGCCGCTTGTCCACAGTCGCTTGCCAATCGCTGCTTGCGCAGGCTGTCACCCGCAGCCGGGAAGCACTACGACCAGATCGGTACGCGAAAAGGAGTGATGAAAGATGAAACGTTGGCAAAAACACTTGTTGGCGACAGCACTCGTGACGGGTCTGGCGATTCCGGCCGGCGTATCCGCAGCCGACATCCAGGCGCGGCCGGCGGCAACGCTCATCCCCGGCGGAGAGGTCGGCGGGGATCACGAGCATCACGAGCATCACTTTGAACACTACAAGCATAAATGGCGCTGCGGGTTGCACCTGAATGCGCACCGTCAGATGTACCTGACCCTGCTGGCCGAGAAGTACACACCGGACCGCGTGGACGAGTGGAAAGCCGCTTTTGCCGAACGGGAACGCCTGATGACACAGCTGAAGGCATCGCGGGAGCAAAACGGCAAGGACGCAGACAAACAAACGTTGCGGGCAGAATGGAAAGCGCTGAAAGAAAAACTGCACGAGCAGGTGAAAAATGGCCAAATCACCCGCGAGCAGATGAAGCAGCAGTTGAAGGAATGGCGCGTCAAGAACTTTGGCGAGCACGATGCAAAAGACGCGGAAGCCATGCGCACCGTGAGAGAGCAGTTTAAACAGACCCACGAGGCGTTTGACGCCGCGATCCAATCCGGTGACGCCGCAAAGATCAAGGAAGTGCTGCCGAAGCTGTTGGACGAGGTAAAAACGGTCAACCAGCACCTCGCCAAAAAGCTGGAAGAAAAGAAAAACTAGCGGGCCGGTTTTCCGGTTCAATTGGAACCAAAAAAAGGACGTGTCCCGGTGCGCGTCCTTTTTTCGTGGAACGGGTCTGCGTGTTCGTGTTGGTCAACACGGATGGTGGCGTCTGCTTTACCGCCAGGAGATTCACCTGCACCGCTTAAAAAAGGTCTAGGGGGACTGGTCATGCAGCGCTTGAGCGCTCCACTCCTCGATGACCGACAGATGCTCCTGCCGGCAGGCGGGACACCAGCCCACATGCAGACAGTGGTGGTGGAGCCGATCGGGAAAGCCGTTGCTCAGCTTGGCGTCGTCGATCTCCCGGTACGGGCTGTAATCGCCGTAGTAGTCATACAGCCGTCCGGCATCGTCCAACGGGCGGCCGCAGCGGGGGCACGTCTCCTGGTAGGGCGCGAGGCCATTGCAGATAGGGCAGAGGTGGCCCATGGCCAGTTGAATCCCTCCTCTCTTGTGGTGTGGTTCTTTCCCTACTGTGCGCCGGGGCCGCATCCCCTATGCAGACCGGCTGGCGCAGCCAGCACAGGCCGTCCCGCGCAGAAGGATGGATGACAAAAAAGCCCTGTCCAGCCGAAGATGACAGCTGACAGGGCGCTTTTGGCCATGGATTACGATTTGAAATTGTCCATGCTGGAGGAGTGGCCGGGCTGCAGTTTCGCATCCGGATTGATGTAGGCGACCGCGTTGTTTACAGCGGTAGGCGCTTCGCCGAAGCCGACGGCGATCAGTTTGACCTTGCCCGGATAGGTGGCGATGTCGCCGGCCGCGTAGATTCCCGGGATGTTGGTCTCCATGCGGGAGTTGACGAGGATGGCTCCCTTTTCCAGTTCCAGTCCCCAGTTCTTGATCGGTCCCAACGAAGAGATGAAGCCAAAGTTGACGATGACGGCGTCCACTTCCAGCTCGCGTTCTTCCTTGGTGACGTTGTTGACGATTGTGAGCCGTTCAATGCGTTCGTCGCCGTGCAGGGCGGCGATTTCATACGGCGTGGTGACTTTGACGCTGGAGGACATCAGCATTTCGACACTGTGTTCGTGAGCGCGGAACTTGTCGCGGCGGTGGATGAGGGTGACTTCCTTGGCAATCGGTTCGAGCATCAGCGCCCAGTCCACGGCGGAGTCTCCGCCGCCGACGACTGCGACGCGCTGTCCCTTGAAGGAGTTCAGATCGGTGACGAAATAGTGCAGGTTGGCATTTTCGTACTTGGCTGCGTCAGGATGTTCCAGTTTGCGGGGCTCAAACGCGCCCACGCCGGCGGTAATGATGACCGCCCGCGAGTAGTGAATGCCTTTGTCGGTGGTAATTTCAAAAATGTCATTCGGTTTCTTCTCGACGTTTTCCACCTTTTCCTCCAGGCAGACAGTCGGTTGAAACCGGGAGAGTTGTTCTTTCAGATTGTTGATCAGGTCTTGGGCAAGCACTTTCGGAAACCCGGCCACATCGTATATGTATTTCTCCGGGTACAGAGCAGAAAGCTGTCCGCCAAGCTGCGGCATGCTTTCGATGATCTTCACGCTAACTTGTCGCATCCCGCCGTAAAATGCGGTAAACAAACCGGCAGGTCCGCCGCCGATAATGGTAATGTCATACACCTGCTCGTCCTTTTGCAGAAGATTCAATCTCAAGCACCTCCGAAATATTCTGAAAGCATCTTTTCCTATTATAACCATACCTGTAAACGAAAAAAAGAAGGGAAAAAAGTGGGATAGGTCAGAAATCACTTGAAAATCTTGTCGACTCCTTTTAATATGAGTGTGAATGTAACGAATTTGACAAAATTTTTTGTTTCCTGGATTGTGCATTTTTTCACAGATTGGGGCAGCAGATCTGACAGGGCAATTATTCCGTTCATACTGGAGCAGCCGCATAGGGCATCTTAAGAGTATCCAATCACGTGAAATTTCGCACAAACTTCCAGGAAATGACTATCACCACACGAATGGAAGGGATACCATGAGCACACCCAAAATTCTCATCCTCGGCGCCGGGTACGGAGGCCTGCTGACCACGCTGAAGCTGCAGAAAAAGCTGAATTACAACGAAGCGGAAATCACGCTGGTCAACAAGCACAATTACCACTACATCACCACCTGGCTGCACGAGCCGGCTGCTGGCACCGCCTCTGCTGACCACGCCCGCGTCAACCTGGATCAGATCATCGACATGAACAAGGTGAACTTTGTAAAAGGCACCGTTCAGTCCATCCAGCCGGAAGAACAAACTGTCACCCTGGAAAGCGGTGAAGTGCTCAGCTACGACTACCTGGTGATTGGTCTGGGCAGCGAACCGGAAACGTTCGGCATCCAGGGCTTGAAAGAACACGCGTTCAGCATCCGCAGCATCAACGCTGTGCGCCAGATCCGCGAGCACATCGAGTACATGTTCGCCAAGTACAAAAACGAGCCGGAGCGCACCGATTACCTCACCTTTGTGGTGGGCGGCGCAGGCTTCACCGGCATCGAGTTCTGCGGCGAGCTGGCCGACCGCGTTCCGGAGTTGTGCCAAGAGTTTGACGTCGATCCGGACCTGGTCAAAATCTACTGCATCGAAGCGGCACCGACCGCCCTGCCTGGCTTTGATCCGGAATTGGTCAACTACGCGATGGACGTCCTGAGCCGCAAAGGCATCGAATTCAAGATCGGCACGCCGATCAAGGAATGCACCGAAAATGGCGTCCTGCTGGCGAACGGCGAAGAGATCAAGTCGAAAACCGTCGTCTGGGCGGCGGGTGTGCGCGGCAACAGCATCGTGGAGAAATCCGGCTTTGAAGTTATGCGCGGCCGCGTGAAGGTTGACGAGTACCTGCGCGCGCCGGGTTACGAAAACGTGTTTGTGGTCGGCGACTGCGCGCTGATCTTTAACGCTGAGGGTCGTCCTTATCCGCCGACCGCCCAGATCGCTGTCCAGGAAGGTGAATGCTTGGGCGACAACCTGGCGGCCCTGATTCGCGGTGAAGTGATGCAGCCGTTCGTTCCTGCGCTGCAGGGTACCCTCGCATCGCTCGGCAAAGGCGAAGGCATCGGAATGGTCGGTTCGAAAAAGCTGTTCGGCAGCACCGCCGCCCTGATGAAGAAGGCGAGCGACCTCCGCTACCTGTGGAAGATCGGCGGAGTCGGCCTGGCCATGAAAAAAGTGCGGTTGTAAGAGGCAGCCATGCGTCACGCCAGTGTTCAGGTCAGAGGACTGCTGACGAGGGATGAACTGGAGCGCTACAACGCGCTGATGGAAGTAGGCGCCTATCTGGAGGAACAGGGCCGCTACGATCTGTCCAAGCACGTGCAGCGCGAAGTCGACATCCTGATCCTGCCCGCGATTGAGCGTCTGAAAGAAAAAGGGCGGGAGCGGGACAGGGAAAACCTCCGTTACATGATCGACAACGGACTGCTCGACGCAGACGACGAGTAGCGCGAAAACAAGAGCGAAGAAACGCGGGCAGTGTAAAATGCGGGGCAGACGTGCACGCTGCCACGCCCGCGCTATCCATCTTCACGCATTTGTGAGAATGAGCAAGAAAAACCGGGATGCAGCCGCTTACATCCCGGTTTTTTTCTGTTTTCCGAGTGATTTTCCCGTTGTCGAGGCTGCGAATTCTCTGCTATAGTAAGACACATCAAAAAAATCAGAAAATACAATTTATTTCCCGAATGGATGGGAAAGGAGAGATCACCATGAGAAGCGAACAAGAACAATGCCCGTACTGCAAGGGACAGGGGTATTTCCAACTGCTGCTGGGCGGCACTGAGAACTGTCCGGGCTGTGACGGCACCGGGACTTTGTCCGCACCGATGCCGACCGCTTCTGCCGTCAAGGCATAGCTGAGCCGACCAAAGTCGGCTCTCAGCATGCAGACAAAGTCCGAGGTGCATGGGAGATCGGGCCCGCTCGCTCGCTTGACGCCCAGCATAGAAAAGGAGCGCCACCTCTAAATGGGCTGCGTAGCGATGCGGCTTTGGCGATCCCCCGCAATCGATGCGGAGCGTGCAGTTTGTGCTTCCCTGTTGGGCGAGCACGGGCCGCGCCGAACGCGAGCGTTAGAGCCGACCATAGTGGTTCCGCCGCTTTTCCAATTGACCTCATCCTGCGATTGGGCTACACTAAAAAACGGAAACGGACGTGTTTGAGATGAAATCCCGATACGTCAGAAGGCTGGAGGATTGAACGGTCAATGGATTTGCTGCAATTTATGGTGTCAATTGTGCTGTTTGCCGTGCTCGGCTTTGGCATCGGCTTTATCATAAACATGATATTGCGGACGACCTGGCTGCCTGTGGTGCTCGTCGGCGGCGTAGTGGTCGGGGCGTTGGTGTACAAAAAAATCGTTCCCGGCCCCTGGGACGCGATCATTCTGGGATGCGGCATGGCGGGAACCGTGCTCAGCGGTTGGACGATTCAAACGCTGCGCAAAAAAGGATATCGTATGTTTTAACCGTTGGTTTGGCGGGCCTGTTGCGGGCCTGCCTTTTTTGATGCGTCTCCTGCACAGGCCGGCTGATTGTGCCGCAAGATGCAGAATATTTTTGTAATCAGGTCATTTTGTGTATAGTTTCCTTCTCTTCGGGACAAGACTAGTACCGAGAGGAGGTTTATATCAGAATGATTGGTAAGCGATTGGTGAGTATGATCGTCCTGGGCGTTACCGTACTGACCGGATTCGCGACCGACGGATTGGGGTACAATGTGATGGCAGACCATTCTGTTAAGACAGTGTTCGGCGTCTCGGAGATGAGAGATGGCCGGCAGGTCGTCAAGAAACGGACGGTTTCCACCAGCTCCTTCACCCCGATGACCGACAAGAACGAACTGATGCTGGAGCAGTATCCCAAGGTGCGCGTCGTGGCGACCGGGTATTACGCCGGGTATGAGTCGACGGGCAAACACCCGTCCCATCCGTCTTACGGGATTACGTACTCGGGCGTAAGGGTTCGCCGGGATGAATACTCCACCATTGCCGCCGACCTGCGCGTGTTTCCGCTGGGAACGGTCCTCTACATACCCGGTTACGGTTACGGCGTAGTTGCGGACAAAGGCGGGGCCATTCGCGGCCACAAGATCGACCTCTATTTTGAGACAAAACAGGATGTGTACAAGCAGTGGGGCAAAAAAGCCCTGGACGTGTACGTCATCCGCCGCGGCGACGGCAAGGTGACGGAAGCGATGATGACCCAACTCAACGAAAAAGGAATCGCGGCAATGGCCGACCCCATCAACTGACTGCAGCGGGTTGGAAACACAAAAAGGATTTGCCCCGGAGTGAGCCGGCGGCAAATCCTTTGCTTGTGTACAGGAGAAATCAAACGGTCAGGTGCGATCGTCCGGGTACAGTAGTTTGACCAGGTGTTCCAATCCGTTGAGAATACGGGGGGACGGGCGGCAATAGAGTCCTTCTTCCAGCAGATGGACGTGCCCATGGCGGATGGCGTCCATCTCTCCCCACCCGGGCCGATCGGTGATCATTGCCGGTTTGATTCGGCGCAGCTCGATGCCGCACCAGACGACGCAGACGTGATCAGGATTCCGCTCCCGCACCATGTCAGGGGTTGCTTTGACATTGGCACAGGGAAAGTCGGCGAACACATTGACGCCCCCGACAATTTCGCTTACATCGGTCAGCCAGTTGTCCCGTCCTGGGGTGTAGATTGGATTGGGCCACCATTCCCAATACAGCTTCGGCCGGGTGCTCTGCTTCGCTGCCGTCTGACGGATTATTTCCACTCTTTCGGCAAATTGCTGCGCCAGCCGTTCGGCGGCTTGTATCGTACCGGTGGCTTCGCCCACCAGCAGGATGTCGCGGGGAATGTCGGCGATCCGCGACGGATTCAGCACGATGTGGGGAATCCGACGAGCCGCCAGTTCCTCCACGTTTTTTTCCATACCGGGAACGCTGAGCGAGGCGACAACCAGATCGGGCTGCAGCGCCTCCACTTTCTGTATGTCAATTGACAAGTCGGGGCCGACGCGCGGCAGGTGCTGCCATTCATCTGGCCAGTCGGAGTGGTCGTCCAGACCGACCACCTGATCGCCCAGTCCCAGGTAATAGAGGATTTCCGTATTGCTCGGACAAATGGAAACGATGCGCATGCTCTCCCTCCCCGAAACGTCGCTGTCCGGCTCCGTTTCCGGTGCGGGACAACTCTGTCCGTCTCTTTTCGTCTACAGCAGCCGATGCGTAATCAGCGCGACCATGACACCCAGCCATCCGCCGACGAATACCTCGATCGGCTGGTGGCCGAGCAGTTCTTTCAGCTTTTGGGCCTTTTCCTGCTTGGGACGCACCTTAAAGGTCTTCATCCCCTCCAGCAGATGGTTGAATTCGTCTACCAGCTTGTTCAGCACGACAGCCTGCATGCCGGCATGGCGGCGGACGCCGGCCGCGTCAAACATGACGATGACCCCGATAATCGCGGAGATGGCGAACATGCTGCTGCTGAACCCTTCCCGGATGCCCACGGCCGTCGAAAGGGCAGTTACTGCGGACGAATGAGAACTGGGCATGCCGCCCGTGCTGAACATCAGCGACCACTGCCAGGTCCGGGTGGCGATGTAGTGAAGCGGGATTTTGATCAATTGGGCAATTCCTATGGCAATCAGAGCCGCCCATAACGGAAAGTTGTCAAGTATTGCTGCCATAGAAAGATCCATTCCTTTCTGATCTGATGCGTCTGCGTATGTATATTGTAACAGAACAGCGTTTCGGGCATCCGTAAAGTTTTCGTCAGGATTTCGAGACCGGGCAAACTGTGTTACGATGGAAAGCGGAAGGACGGTGGCGGTTGACCATGCGATACCCCGAGCAGTACATACGGTTTATCGAGAAGTTCAACGCCGGCGAGTACTACGAATGCCACGACCTGCTTGAGGAAATCTGGATGGAAGACAAAGCGAACAAGTTTCTCCAGGGTTTGCTGCAAATGGCGGTCGGACTGTACCACTTTTCCAGCGGCAACGTCAAGGGTGCGCGACTGATGCTGGCCAATGCCCGCAAATATCTGGCCAGGTATGGTCCGCGCCACTGGGATCTCGATGTCGACGCAATTCTCCGGTTTCTCGACGACTGCATGGACGCACTGCCGCAGGCGGACGTCATTCCGTATACGGAAGCGAAAGCCATTCCGTTTCCTTCCCTCCATCTGAGTCTGGATAGGCCCTAAGGCATTCATGTGCCCGTAGCTTTATCCTATCACAGAGAAAGAAGGAAAGGTATATGAACGTCACTGTGGAAAAACGGAGCGCATGGTGGACCGTTGCGTGCGATGAGCTGGTGCTCCCGCTGTGGAAAGAGGAAGAACTGGCGCAGGTGTATCCGGAATTGGATCAACGGTTTGCAGGCGGGTTGGCCGCGCTACAGCAGGACAAGGAAATCAGCGGAGAGGCCAAGTCGGTGGCTGTCGTTCACACGATGGGCCGGCTTCAGGCCAAAAAGTTGATTGTCATCGGCATGGGTGACCGGGAGAAGGCGGACTTCGTCTCGATCCGTGCTGCCTGGGGGCGTGCTGCCAAGACGGTCGGCGGCAAAGGCAGCGGCAAAACCGTGGCCGTGGATCTGCGCGGCGGACGGGAGTTGTCGACCAGCCGCTTCGCACAGGCGGTGACAGAGGCGTTTTGCCTGGCGTCGTATCACTACGAAGGCTATCGGCAAAAGCCGAAGCGGGAGGCGGAGCCGCTCGGGACGGTGAAGCTGCTCGTCGGCAGCGACGAGGAAGCGGCCAGCGCCATGCTGGGCGTGATGCGCGGCGAAGCGCTGGCGCAGGGGACCAACCTGGCGCGGACACTGGTCAACGAACCGGGCAATTACCTGACGCCGCGCGCCCTGAAAGACGCAGCGGTGGCTGTGGCCAAACGCTTCGGTATGGCGTACGAGGTGCTGACAAAAGATAAGCTGGAGGAAATGGGCATGGGCGGCCTGCTTGCCGTTGCCAAGGGCAGCGTCGAGGAGCCGTATGTCGTCGTGGTGAAATACCAGGGAACAGAGACCTGGGAAGACGTGATCGGCCTGATCGGCAAAGGCGTCACGTTTGATACGGGCGGTATTTCCATCAAGCCGGTTGCCGGTATGGAAGCCATGAAGTCCGACATGGGCGGCGCGGCAGCGGTGATCGGGGCGTTGGAAGCGCTGGGACAGATCAAACCCCGGGCGAACGTGCTCGCGGTCATCGGCTGCGTGGAAAACATGCCATCGGGAACAGCCTTCAAGCCGGGCGACGTGATTACCACGATGAGCGGCAAGACCGTGGAAATCATCACGACCGACGCCGAGGGACGGATGGTCCTGGCCGATTGCATCACCTACGCCAGAAAGCAGGGTGTCTCCTGCCTGGTGGATGCCGCCACCCTGACCGGAGGGGCCGTCGTCGCTCTGGGCCACTACTGCTCCGCCGCGCTGACCAACGACGAGGCGCTCGTCAGCGAACTCCTGTCCGCAGCCGCACAGGCCGGGGAACGCCTCTGGCAGCTGCCGCTGTTTGAGGAGTATTGCGAATTGAACAAAAGCCGCTATGCCGACCTGAAAAACTCGGGCGGCCGTTACGGCCACTGCATCATCGGCGGCGCCTTTTTGCGGGAATTCGCGGAGGATACCCCGTGGGTCCACCTGGACATTGCCGGCACGGCGTACACCAGCAGCGCGAAAGACATGCAGCCGGCGGGCGGTACGGGCGTCATGGTCCGTACGCTTGCCCAGTTTGTGATGAATCGCAATCAATCCAATGCGTAAAGGAGTTGGTAAACCATGTTTCAAAATCCGAGTGACGAACGCCGCCGCCAATTGCTGGAGGAAGCGAAAACCATCGCGGTGGTCGGCCTTTCCAACAAGCCTGAGCGCACCAGCCACATGGTCGCCGCTGCCATGCAAAACGCCGGTTATCGCATCATTCCGGTAAACCCGACGATTGCCGGCGAGACAGTCCTGGGGGAAAAAGCGGTCGCTTCCCTGAGCGAGATCGACGAGCCCGTGGACATCGTCAACGTATTTCGCCGCAGTGAAGACGTGCCGCCGGTCGCCGAAGAAGCGGTCAAACTGAAACCCAAAGCCCTCTGGCTGCAGCAGGGGATCGTCAATGAAGAGGCGGCCGCGCTGGCGAAACAGCACGGCATCGAGGTCATCATGGACCTGTGCATCAAGGTGGATCACGCCCTCCTGCGCGTGGGGAAAAAATAAACCGGCGGACGCCGCCGTCCGTCAGCGGACGGCAGGCGGATTTGTCCCGCATTGCGAAGGACGCCCCCTGCACATTGGCGGGGGTGTTTTTCTTGCAGTGATCTGCAGGATATGGTAAGAAGGTGGTATACCTCAATGAGTCGGTTCCGTATGGCCGGCCGCTCTCCGCATATACTACACGGGACGGCATTGTGCCCGGGAATCGATCACGCCTGTCGGAACAAAGGAGTGAAGCCCCATGGTTACCAACAAGCCCCTGGAAAGCAGGCATGACCGCGTGCCCCCCAATCAGAAAGTGACGACCGGCTTTCCCGTCCTGCACTACGGCGATGTACCGGAGTACACCGATTTGGCAACCCAGTGGAGCTTTCGCATTTTCGGCCTGGTCGAGCAGGAAGTGACGCTTACCTATGAGCAGATCATGGCCCTGCCCAAAACCCAGGTGACCAACGACATTCACTGCGTCACCGGCTGGAGCAAGCTGGACAACGTCTGGGAAGGCATTCCCGTGGAAGAAATCGTGAAGCTGGTCAAGGTGAAGCCGGAGGCCAAATACGTGATGCTGCACGCCGAATTTGGCTGGACGGCCAACATGCCGCTGGACGATTTCCTCAGGCCGGGCAACCTGTTTGCCTACAAGCACAACGGACAGGACCTCACCCCGGAACACGGCTGGCCGCTCCGCTTCGTCATCCCGCACCTGTACTTCTGGAAAAGCGCCAAATGGGTGCGCGGCGTCGAGTTTTTGGAAAAAGACAAGCAGGGATTCTGGGAGAAGAACGGCTATCACATGTACGGCGACCCGTGGAAAGAGCAGCGGTTTGCGTGGGATTAAAAAGACCGTTTTAACGCTGTCCGTTTACTTTACCGGAGCTTATGCGTATAATAATTTCTAGAGATGATCGCTACCGTTCTTTTACGGATGGTAGGTCAAGAGTAGTCAGCGGGAAAGGGCAACCTTTCCCGCTATTTCGTTATGGGGAGGGTAGCAACTTGCAGAGAAGGGCGGCAGTTTTCATTGATGGCGGGTACCTGGATAATGTATTGCTTCATTATGGCAAGGCGAAAATCGATTACGAAAAGATGGTTCAAGACTTGACCGGCGAAAATCCCTTGCTGCGCGCATATTATTATCACTGTTTACCTTACCAATCCGCCGAGCCGACACCTGAGGAAAAACAAAAGTTTTCATCTGCGGAGAGATTTCTCAGAAGATTGAGTAGATTGAATAGTTTTACCGTTCGGAAGGGTAAATTACAATACAGAGGAAAAACGGATGACGGAAAACCTTTGTTTGAACAAAAAAGAGTCGATGTTGCTTTAGCTACTGATTTAGTGATGCATGGTACGAAAAGATTAATAACTCACGCAATCTTGATCACAGGGGATAGTGATTTTATCCCCGCAGTAGAGATAGCTCAATCAGAAGGAGTACATATCACGTTATTTTATGGAAACGGAGAAAATTCAATGCCCCATGATGAACTGATGGACGCTGTAGATTCCAGACACATGATCACACAGGAAATGATTGATAAATGGAAAAGGGAGGAAAGGTCAGAAACGATATAATCACAAGGTGGGTTATTGATTGAAGTGCAGGTGGTCAGACCAATTACCATAATTTATGCATGAATTTGTCCGCTTGGCCATCCGATAAACATGGTGAAGAGGCAATTCCTCGACAAATGTTCTTGGGAATAAATTTGAGGCAGTCAAATTGTGCAGGAGACTGCCTCCTTTTTTTCGCAAAAGCACCAAATGAGGAGATACTTCACTTAGCTACCATGATTTATATAAGGAAATTATTATATTGATCAATTATAATGACATCGTTCACGTACTACTTCTCCGATCATCTAAAGACTAGATGGTCGGAGCTTTTTATCAAACAACCGCCTGCTCCAGGTTCGTCCGCTTCGTGCATGGAACGGCATGGACGATTTCAAGCTCCGGAAGCATGGCAGAAGACGTAGATCATTTGTTTTCGATGAACGATAAGGCAATGTGACAATCTCTAATTATACACCGTCATAGCGAGTATCTCAATTCACCGCTGTTGAGTCAGCCAAACATATTTGCTCCAGCTGACCCCCGATTTGCTGTCCCCCAGCATGATCCTCAAATCTCTCCCGGTTTTTGTCCGCATTCACGATCCTGCACATCATTTCTTCGCACATTCAGGTTCCACTTCCTTCGGCACGTATTTGACAAATCATCTGCATCGTTGACATTCGTGCTTGATATGTTCGCAATTCTCTGATTATTGGTGGTCATTGACAGACATTGGGAGACACGCTATAATCCAACTAATCATATCGGAATTATAAACACAAAGATATGATGTTCACTTATGCAAAAATCATCGTGTGATCGGAGAAAAGGAGAGAAACACAACATGAAAAAAACGCGTTTGTTGATGATCATGCTGCTCGTGATCGGCACGCTGCTTTCCGCTTGCGGAGGTAACTCGTCGGACGATTCGGCCGCATCTGCTGGGGAGAAAACGTCGATCAAGGTGGGTGTGACGGCCGGCCCGCACGAAGAAATCATGAACAAGGTAAAAGAAGTGGCCGCGAAAGAAGGATTGGACATCGAAGTCGTCGTGTTCAACGACTACGTTCTTCCCAATCAGGCGTTGGATAAAGGAAACATTGACGTAAACAGCTTTCAAACCATTCCGTTTTTAGAGAAATTTAATGAAGATCACAAAACGCAGATCGTCGAGATTGGCAAAACCGTTACCTTCCCGATGGGGATTTACTCCACCAAGTACAAGAAGGTAGAAGACATCCCGGAAGGCGGCACGGTCGGCATCCAAAACGACCCGACCAACAGGGCGCGCGCTTTGCTGCTTTATCAGGCGGCGGGATTGATCAAGCTGAAAGACGGCGTCGGCGACAATGCAACGCCGCAGGACATCATCGAAAATCCGAAAAGACTGGTCTTTAAAGAACTGGAGGCGGCCCTGCTCGCCCGGACGCTGAAGAGCCTGGATGCGGCAAGCATCAACACCAACTTTGCCATGGAAGCAGGGTACAACCCGAAAAAAGACGCGATTTTTGCCGAAGGTGCGGACTCCCCGTACGTCAACGTTATCGCAGTCAACGCAAAGGACAAGGACAACCCGCTCTATCAAAAACTGGTCACGCTCTATCGGTCGGAAGAAGTCAAGAAGTTCATCGAAGAAGAGTTTTCCGGATCGGTGCTCCCTTCTTGGTAAGGAGGGGAGCGTCCCAACAGGGAGGAGCATGGGCAGATGATACAGCTGACGAATATTCACAAGACATACAAGGTTGGCAGCAAACAGGTAGACGCATTAAAGGGCGTAACGCTCCACGTCAACAAAGGAGAAATATTTGGCGTGATCGGATTCAGCGGAGCAGGGAAGAGCACCCTGCTGCGAACGATCAACCTGCTGGAAAAGCCGACAAGCGGATCGGTTGTGGTCAACGGGCAGGACATGCTGAAGCTGTCCGAAAAGGAACTGCGCCAGGCCCGCAAAAAGATTGGCGTCATTTTTCAGCATTTTAACCTGCTGTCGTCGTACAACGTGTTTGACAACGTGGCCGAAATTCTCAGGATGAATCGGGTGCCGAAAGAGCAGATTCGTAAAAAAGTGGAGGAACTTTTGCGCCTGGTAGGTTTGGAAGACAAGGCAAACGCCTACCCCTCCCAATTGTCGGGCGGGCAGAAACAGCGGGTGGGGATCGCCCGGGCGCTGGCCATGGACCCGGAAATCCTGCTATGCGACGAGGCGACCTCGGCGCTTGACCCGCAAACCACAGAGTCGATTCTTGACCTGCTGTTGGACATCAACCAAAAGTTTGGCCTGACGATTGTGCTGATCACCCACGAGATGCAGGTCATTAAAAAAATCTGCGACCGCGTCGCGATTATGGAAAACGGGGTCATCATCGAGCAGGGAACGGTACTGGATGTCTTCAGCAATCCACAGCAGCCGACGACGGGCAACTTTATCAAGACGGTTTTTGATGACAAGGTCCCGAAAGAGATGCTGGCCAAAATCAAGAACGCCGGTCCCAGCGCGTACATCCTGCGCGTCGCGTTCCGCGGCGATGCGGCGCTCGATCCTGTGTTGGGAACGCTTGCCTCCCGCTATCCGGTCAAAACAAACCTGCTGTACGGATCGATCAGCTCGATAAAAGGTACCGCGCTCGGCATTCTGCTGCTGCATATTTCCGGTGAAGACAAGGCGGTGCAGGAGGGAATTGCGTATCTGCGCCAGTCCGTGTACCGGGTGGATGTCGTATCACAAGCGGAGGTGGGGGTATAATGGATCGACTGGTGGAACTGCTGCCGTTGTTTTACCAATCGTTTGAAGAAACGGTGATCATGGTCGGGGTCTCCCTGTTCATCGCCACGCTCTTGGGCATCCCGCTGGGCGTGCTGCTGGTCATTACCCGTCCGGATCACCTTGCCCCCAACAAATGGGTCTACCACAGTCTCAACGTCATCATTAACGTGATTCGTTCGCTTCCCTTCATCATTTTGATGGTGGCGATCATTCCATTCACAGAGTTTGTCGTCGGCACCTCCATCGGTGTCGAGGGCGCGATCGTGCCGCTTATCGTGTACACCACGCCGTATATCGCCCGCCTGATGGAAACGGCACTGCTCGAAGTGGACCGGGGCGTAATCGAGGCGTATCAGGCGATGGGCGCGTCCCGCTCGCAAATCATTTTTCGCATCATGATTCGCGAAGCCCGACCGGGCATCGTCTTGTGCCTGACCATCGCGACCATCGGCCTGATCGGGGCGACGGCGATGGCGGGAGCGGTCGGCGCGGGCGGCCTGGGCGATTTGGCGTTGCGCTACGGCTATCAGCAGTGGGACATTGAAGTGATGATCATGACGGTGATCATTCTGATCTGCCTGGTGCAGGCAATCCAATCGCTCGGCAACTGGGCAGCCAAAAAACTGAAGAAAACCGCGTAAGCCAACTGCTGGCTGGCGGCACACATCTCCACCCGCGTCAATGACTGGCGCGGGTCTTTTCATTTGGCGAAAAAGGCTGTGGCTGCCAGGTCCAGAGAGCAGACCGTGTAGCCATCGCCGTTTCAAATCTGAATCAAAAATTGTTATTTTATATTAAAAACATTACCCAAAAGAGGATCGGGCAGCTTGGGACCGGCAATCCCTATACAAAGGAGCGTTGAAATGGGTAAAGAGTCGCGGTTGTTTAAAACGCTTTTTCTTATGCAGTTGTTGTCATCCTTTCTCGTATTTTCGGGTCATTACACGGCCTTGGTGCTTCAGTACGACAGTGCTTTCTGGGCCACTGCCCTGAATCAGCTGAGCCGGTACGGCACTGTTCTCCTGGCGATGATCAGCGGGTTTTTTACGGCCCACACCTTTGATGTCAAACGGCCAACGGCGCGGCAGTTCTTTTCCGGAAAGCTGCTGTATGTAGTTGTGCCGTTCCTGTGCGCCGGAGTGGTGTATCATTATTTGCTCTACGACGAATGGCCGCATACGAAAGCAGCGTTTGTCTCGATTCTCTTGGGCAAGACGGGCGATCAGCTCTACTTTCTGTTTATGCTGTGCCAGTATTACGTCTTTGCCTACCTGTTTCGAAACATGATCACCAAGCAAAACATCACGGTCCTGATCTGGTTGTTCATGGGACTTCAATACGTGTACATTCACTACCTGCATCACGGATGGCTGGGGTTGACGACGCGCCATTTCTTTCCCGCCTGGATCTTCACCTTTTACCTGGGCCATCTGCTGTATTGGTACCGGCATGAGATGATGCACTTCCTGCGAACGCATCGGGGGCTGCTGCTCGCCTGTGCGCTGCTGTCCGTTGTTAGCGCGGTCCTGTTTATCCTGTCTGACACCATTTATGTGGCGGTTCACCTGCGATTCGTGCTGGCGGCGTTTGTCTCCCTGATCGTGCTGATCATGGTGCTGGAGCGCTGGGCAGATTCCATTCCGATACGTTTCCGGAAAGGGCTCACGCTGTTTATCTATTTGACCCATTCGGCCGTCATGATCTGCTGCAACCTCGCGCTGATCAAGCTAACGGGGGATCTGTCGTGGATTTTCGCCAACATCGGGTTGACACTGCTCTACCTGCTGGTGATCTACGCGGGCACTGTGTTCCTGTCATGGGGACTGTCCCGGATCATGTACACCGTGGAGGGCATGACGCGAAACATGCGCCAGTTGAGCGGGTGAGGATTTGTGCAAAAAATGTCCGATTTCAAAGAGAATTCAAAAAAAGAAACGATACACTGTGCTTGTACCGGGGTCGGTACCAAAATCAGGAATTGGCTGAAGGGGTGAGACATGGTGTTGAAAAATACCAAGGGGAAGAGAGCGGGCATGTGGAAAAAGTCGTCGGCCGTTGTCCTGTCTTCCGTACTGCTGGCAGGCGTTCTGGCATCCAGTTCCGATGCCGCGGTCGCGACCAAAAACGTGCAGGTTAAATACAACAATGTGAAAGTGACGTACAACGGCCAGCTTGTTCCCACCGACATCGAACCGTTTTTGATCAACGGCACGACCTACATTCCTCTGCGGATGATGGCCGGTGTGTTTAACAAGAATGTGGCGTGGGACGGGAACACGTATACCGTGAGCGTCACGGACAAGGAAGACCCCCGCATTGCCACCCTGCAGGCGGAAATTGCGCTAAAAGATGCCCGGATTGCCGAGCTGGAGAAGAAATTGAAGGATGCGGAGGACAAGCTGGCAAAAGCCGAAGACGATGACGTCGATGACCGGATCGAAGAGCTGGAAGATGACCTGAACTACGACTATGGAGATTATGAGGATCTGGAATGGTCGATTTACTTGAGCGGCGACGAGGATGAGATTGAGGTGGAGATTGAAGTAGACCTTGACGAGTATCAGGATGAATACGACGATCTTTCTACCAGAGACATCGAGAGACTGGTGGAAAATATCTGCAACGATATCTGGGATGAATTCGAGGATGCTGATATCGACGGGGTCATCATTGACATCGCCGACGACGATGAACTGCACGACTTCTACGGTGATGCCAGCAGCGGCGACATTGAATTGGACGGAAAAGAAATCTGAATGAATCCCCGGGGGAAACATCGGGGGACACTTGCGACAGGGAACTCGCTGAAAACAGCGGGTTCCTTTTTTCATGCGTTCACCCGACACACAACTCTTCCACGATCATTCCTAGAGTTTTCCACAGTTCTCTAAGGCGAATCAAAGATTGAAACCCTACACTAAAGCTGTACCTGGGTACAAGTTTAAAATATTGGAAAGGATGATGGAGATCATGTTCAGCAAAGCAAAAATCGGAATGCTGTTGGGAGCAATGGCTACGGCGTTGAGCATTGGCAGCATCGGAAGCGTCTACGCCGCTGCCGACAATCAGCAGCCTGTGGATAAAGGCGTCAAGTTCGAACATAAGGGCTGGTTCAGCGCGGAGAAACTCGGAAAAGGTAAAGTATTCGTAAAAGGGCCGTCCCTCTGGGATAACGATGAGCTGCTGGATCTGCTGAAGCTGGATAAGGAACAACTGCAAAGCAAGCTGAAAGACGGCAAATCGCTGGCCGACGTGTCCAAGGAGCAGGGCGTGTCCACGGATGAGCTGGTCAGCCTCTTGACCAAGCAGGAGGAAGAACGTCTGGCAGCAGCGGTGAAGGAAGGCAAGCTGACGCAAGAGCAGGCGGATAAACTGAAGGAGAGCATTGCCGAGCGGGTGCAGCACTTCGTGGAAAACACTCATCCGGGAAAAGGCTTCGTGAAGTTCCGCGCACTGTTCCCGGGATTCGGTGACAATGAAGAGCTGCTGGATCTGCTGAAGCTGGATAAGGAACAACTGCAAAGCAAGCTGAAAGACGGCAAATCGCTGGCCGACGTGTCCAAGGAGCAGGGCGTGTCCACGGATGAGCTGGTCAGCCTCTTGACCAAGCAGGAGGAAGAACGTCTGGCAGCAGCGGTGAAGGAAGGCAAGCTGACGCAAGAGCAGGCGGATAAACTGAAGGAGAACATTGCCGAGCGGGTGAAGCACTTCGTGGAAAACACTCATCCGGGAAAAGGCTTCGTGAAGTTCCGCGCACTGTTCCCGGGATTCGGCGACAATGAAGAGCTGCTGGATCTGCTGAAGCTGGATAAGGAACAACTGCAAAGCGAGCTGAAAGACGGCAAATCACTGGCCGACGTGGCCAAGGAGCAGGGCGTGTCCACGGATGAGCTGGTCAGCCTCTTGACCAAGCAGGAGGAAGAACGCCTGGCAGCAGCAGTGAAGGAAGGCAAGCTGACACAGGAGCAGGCGGACAAGCGAAAAGCAGAGATCGAGAACGTGGTGAAGAAGCTGATCGAGCGGACCTTTCCCGCCGGTCACGCTGAAAAGACCGTGGTAGAACAGTAATTGTTGAAACAGCGAAACTGAGGCAGGTGAGCAATCACCTGCCTCAGACTGCAGACAAACTGTACTTTTTCATTGAGGTTCCGCAAGGAAACGATCTTTCCATTGTTGTCGGGCCGAAAGGCCTGCACATTGATCAACCGAAGGTGGAGATAAAGTACGGGCATGGAGTGATGGGCCATGCGAGCTCCTTTGACGACCTGCCCAGCGGAAAAACGGAAGACGACGCGGGGAAAACAGGGGGCACAAGTCTCACTTCATCGAAATACCCAGATGTTTGCCCCCTGCCCGCGTCGCGTTTTGGAGCGGACGCGATCCGCTTCTTTGCTGGTCGTCAAGAGAGCGAGCGGGCCCGATCATTCATGCGACATGGACGTTGTCTACACACTGAGGCAGGTGAGCAATCACCTGCCTTTTTCAAATCTGTTTCAAAAAAACGGATGGTTTACTAATAGATTGGGAGCGTACGGCCACAGGCACAATTGGTGTAGTATATAAACATAGAAATGCGCTCTTCCCTGCCGTCGCCCGCAACGCAGAAGGCAGGGGACAGGAGTAGGAAAGAGGGGTGGGTATGCGAATTCTCGTAGTAGAGGATGAACGTCATTTGCTTCAGGCGATTAGCGCCGTGTTTAAGGAAGAAGGATATCAGGTAGACTGTGCCGACCGGGGAGATGAAGGCCTGCTGCTGGCGGAACGAGGCATTTACGATCTGCTGGTGCTGGATATCATGATGCCTGGTTTGGACGGCTTGTCGATGATAAGAACGTTGCGGTCAAAAGGCAATTTGACACCGGTTTTGTTTCTTACCGCCAAAGACAGCGTGGAAGCCCGGGTCGAAGGCTTGGACGCCGGAGCCGACGATTACCTGGTCAAACCGTTTGCGGTGGAAGAACTGCTGGCGCGAACGAGAGCGCTGCTGCGGCGCAACGGGAAGTTTGCCAAGGAAGGCGAGCTGAGCTATGGCCCGATTTGCCTGAAGGAGTACGAGCACGACGGGTATGTGGGACCCCATCCGCTGCGGTTGACCAGCAAGGAGTACGATCTGCTCAAGTATTTTCTCTACAACCGGGAACAGATTTTATCGCGCGACCAGATTTTCGACCGGGTCTGGGGCATCGAATCCGAGGCGAACTACGGCATTGTGGACCTGTATGTCCATTATCTGCGCAAAAAACTGGCCGATCACGGGTGCGACCACTATATCCGCACGATTCGGAACGTCGGCTACATCCTGAAGGGAAACAATGAGCATGTTTAGAAAGACGCGAATCCGCCTGGTCACGCTGAATGTGATCGTGTTCGTCCTGCTGTTGAACGGTCTGGGGGGCGCGCTGTACGCCTCCATGCAGTATCGGCTGTATGCTCAGGTGGACGCAGAATTGAAGCAGATCGGAAAACGTCTGCTGTTTGATCCGTTTCCGTTTTTTCGGGCAGAGAAAAGGCGGATGCTCGACGTGGACAGGCGGATGGTCTTCCTGCTCTGGGACGATCGGGGAGAGCTGATTCGCAAGGAATACGGCGACTCCATCGACCCGGCAGAACTGCTGAAGTTCCGGCCGGACGGAGTGGCGGATGGCATTGAAACCTTGACGGTGGACGGGCAGACCTACCGCGTCTACACCTTGTCCATCGACAAGCGGGTGTTTGCGGAGGGACGGGTGTGGAAGGTGAAACGGATCCAGATGGTGGTCAACCTGGAACCGGAAGAAAAAATGCTGAACACCCTCCTGTACGTGTTGGGAATCGGCGGTGTGGTCAGCATCGTGATCGCTGTCTTCGCGGGGCTGTTCCTTGCCAAGAGGGCACTGATTCCCATTCAACTGTCGTGGGAGAAGCAGCAGCGTTTTATCGCGGACGCCTCCCACGAACTGCGCACGCCGCTGTCGGTCATTCTCGTTCATCTCGAACGGCTGTTCCGCAATCCCGACCATACGATTGAACAGGAAAGCGAAAATATTTGGGTCAGCATACAAGAGACGAAGCGGTTGAACAAGCTGGTATCCGATTTGCTCACCCTGGCCCGCTCTGATTCCAACGAACTGCAGATTATGAAGCAGCACGTCCGACTGGACGAGCTGGCGTGGAAAGCGGTGCAGTCCTTTCAGCAGCTTGCCGAGCTGAAGGAGATTGACGTGCAGGCAAACATCGAGCAGCCGCTGGACATGTGCGGAGATGGGGAACGGCTGTACCAACTGCTGGTGATTCTCCTGGACAACGCTTTGAAATACACGAAAGAAAAAGGAACGATCAAGGTCACGTGCAGACGGGACAACCATTGGGTCACGATGGTCGTGGCCGATACCGGCATCGGCATTGCCAAGGAGGATCTTCCCTTCATCTTCGACCGGTTTTACCGCGGGGACAAAATGCGTTCCCGAAAGATGGAAGGCACCGGCTTGGGCCTGTCCATCGCGAAGTGGATCGTGGATGCCCACGGCGGCCGGATTCGCGTGGAAAGCGAGGAGGGCGCAGGTTCCAGCTTTACCGTCATGCTGCCCTCCCGGGTCAAGGACGCGGGCTGATTTTGCATCAGGGGAATAGAAGAAATCCGAGGTGTACGAGCGCCTCGGATTTTTGTTGTGCCGGCACACATTGGGCGCCTGTGCCATAGGCTGTGGTATGACTTGCGGCCGTCGCTGAAAGTCAGGGACGTGCAGCAAGAAGGGCTACCGCATGGCGAGGTGATGACGTGAGACTTCCGTACAACGTACCTGACTTTCTGGGGGCCGTGTTGTCTATCATTGCGGGCGTTGTGGTCATTCTTGAGGCGTATCGGCTGCGGGCCTACGCCCTGTCCCCATATGTGGGCGATCATACGCTGCCGGCCATTCTGGGGCTCGGATTTCTGCTGTTGGGTGCGGTCCTGCTGGTTCGCTCGTTCCGGGATCAGGAGCGGGACAAAGAACCGCCGTCGCCCCACCGAACGAGCATATTCCGCTGCCTGGCTCTATTGGGAGCGTACTGCCTTTTGATTGACATCGTCGGCTACCTGACAGCGACGATGATCGTGTCGGCGATTCTATTCCGCGTCGTCGGCAGGTACGGATGGGGGACGGCCATCGCCTCGGCTGCGGTCCTGACTGGATGCCTGTACGTGGTTTTCATCATGTGGCTGCAGATGTCGTTTCCTGCTGGATTTTTTCTGTGAAAGGGACGCGGTAACATGGACACCTTACACCTGTTGTTGGCTGGATTCGCACAGGCGATTACGCCGGAAAACCTGCTTGTGGCCGCACTTGGCGCACTGGTTGGCACGTTTGTGGGGGTGCTGCCAGGATTGGGGCCCACGTCCGCCATCTCCATCCTGCTGCCCGTCACCGCCGTAATGGAACCGACGCAGGGGATCATCATGCTGGCCGGCATTTACTACGGCGCCATGTACGGCGGATCGACCACGGCGATTCTCCTCAACATCCCCGGAGAGATTTCGTCGGTCCCCACCTGTTTGGACGGCTATCCGCTGGCGAAGAAGGGAAAAGGGGGGGCGGCCCTCGGCATTTCGGCCATCGCCTCCTTTGCGGCCGGGATCATGGGCGTCGTCGGATTGGTCTGCTTTGCGCCCGTCCTGGCAGACCAGGCATTGAAGTTTGGTCCTCCCGAATACTTTGCCCTGATGATCCTGGCCCTGACGCTGATGGTCAGCTTGTCGGGAGGCTCCTTGATCAAGGGGTTTTTGATGGGGGCCTTCGGATATACGCTGTCGCTGGTGGGACTGGGGCCGTCTTCCGGGATGCCCCGGTTTGACTACGGCATCCCTCTGCTGAGCGGCGGGTTTGACATGATCAGCATTATTATCGGCCTGTTTGCGATTGCCGAAGTGCTGAAGGGAATCGGGGAAAAGCGGATTGCCACCGTCATCGGCACGCGCGGCAGCGTTTACCCGTCAAAAAATGATGTGAAAAAGTGCGCCGCGCCCACGATCAGAGGAGGGTTGGTTGGGTTTTTCCTCGGGCTGCTGCCGGGCTGTTCCGCCGCGATCACCTCGTTTCTCGCCTACGATCTGGAGAAAAAAGTGTCGAAGCATCCGGAGCAGTTTGGCAAGGGTGCAATCGAGGGCGTGGCTGCACCGGAAGCGGCCAACAACGCCACCAGCAGCGCCGGGTTTATTCCCCTGTTTTCCCTGGGCATTCCCTCTTCCCCGCCGCTGGCCATCCTGCTGGCCGGATTCATGATCTACGGTTTGACGCCCGGTCCCGTGCTGTTTGAGCAGCACCCGCTCTTTGTCTGGACGGTCATCGCGTCCATGTTCGTCGGCAATGCGATGCTGCTGGTACTCAATCTGCCGCTGGTCTGGGTGTGGGTCAAACTGACGAAGGTTCCGTACGGCATCATGGCGCCCGTCATTCTGATGCTGTGCACCATCGGGGCGTACAGCGTGCGAAACAGCCTGTTTGACGTGGCGGTGGCCTTTGCGTTCGGCGGGCTGGGCTACCTGTTTCACACCTACCGCTGGCCGGTCGTGCCGCTGGTGTTGTGCTTTATTCTCGGACCGCTGCTGGAGGAGTCGTTTATCCAGACGATGGTCATGTCGTCCGGCGATGTGGCAATCGTGCTGGAGCGCCCCATCTCGCTGGTCATCCTGTTGGCGGCAGCCGCTCTGATGCTGATCTCCCTCGCGCTCAACAGGCGGACGCAAAAGCGGGTGCGGGAAGAGCATCAACACGGCGCGGACGTGGCCTAGCATCATTGAGAGCAGCTTGTTGTACAGGAGGAGTGTTGTTTGAAAGCATATGGGAAATGGATCGGCGGGATCGTCTCCTGCCTGGCAGCCGTGGCGGTGACGGCCTGCGGGGCGGACGTTGCCCAACCCGATGTCGGTTCTGAGACGCAGGCCATTGCCGGTCAGGCGGCTCCCGTCTATCCCGACAGACAGATTGAGTACGTGGTTCCCTATTCCGCCGGGGGCGGGGTAGATCTGGTTGCCCGGGCTGCGGCAGATTATTTGAGCAAAGAGTGGGGGCAGCCGGTCGTCGTCGTCAACAAACCGGGGGGCGGCGGCACGGTCGGGGCGCAGTACGCTCTGAAACAGGCGAAAAACGACGGCTACACGGCGCTGGCCGTCAACGTTTCCAACACGTCCATGCTGTCGGCGGGGATGAAACAGCCCCTGATCACCAATGAGGACCAGGTGTACGCCGCCCGGATCGGAAAAGGGACGCTGGCGTTCGCGGTCAAGGCAGATGCGCCGTGGAAGGACTTCGCCGAATTCTCCCAATGGGTGAAACAGCACCCGGAACAGTTGACCTGGACCTCCGTCGGACCTGCCGGATTTTCCGCATTCGGTGTGGCGGAATGGATGGACGCGATCGGGGCTGATTTTACCAAGACCCGGATGATTGTGACGAAGGGCGCGTCCGATTCACTGCCCAAAGTGGCGGGCGGACACGCGATCCTCGCTGTCCATACTGTCGGCGAGATCAATCCCATGCTCCAGGCAAAGAAAGTGAGGATTCTCGCGGTGTCCGGCAGCGAGCGCAGCCCGTTTCTCCCCGACGTTCCCACCGCCGAAGAGCAGGGAGTAAAGGGGCTGACCGTGTTCTGGTGGACCGGGGTCTCTTTTCCCAAGGGGACACCCGACTACGTGATCAACAAGTGGGAAGAAGCCGTGGCGAAAATGGTGAACGACCCCGCATTTGTGAAAAAGCTGCACGGCATACAGGTGGAGCCGGACTATGCCGACTCGGCCCAGTTTACGCAGGATGTGGCGAAGGAAACCGGGTATTACGTCGAGCTGGCTGAAAAGCGCAATATGCGAAAATGATGATGGGCCACATGGCAGTTTCGTCCCCGTGCTGCGGGGCCGGTCCCATCCCTGGGGGCCAGCGCCATGCCGGAGTGCAGGGAATGAGCTGTTACGGCAACAGCCATATCCCTCACTCCCTTTGCTCGTGCCAAAAACATACTTGACAGGTATGAATAGTTGGAATAGACTGTATCGTAAGCAACGACACCGGGTTCAAAAAATAAAACATCCGCAGCCGATCAGTCAACTGAAGGCTCCTGCCTGTTTGCTCTGATGCAAGCATGTGGGAGCCTTTTTGTTGATACTCCACATTTGATGAGAGGAGGAAACTCGTGCTGACACTCACAGATTCACGGAAAAACCCGCGGACCCGTGCTGCTGCCGCTTTTCTCGCAGGACTGTTTCTGGCGGCCGCCTTTCTGATCGGATGCTCCGGGGACAGCCGCGAAAGCGCGGGGCAGGCCGCTGCCCAATCGGAAGAAACGGCGAAGGTCCTGCGCATTGGCTACCAGAAAGGGGATCCGCTGAACATCGTTAAAGAGCGCGGCACCCTGGAAAAACAATTGAAGGAACGGGGATACGACGTGACCTGGCACGTGTTTCCGGCCGGTCCTCCGCTGCTGGAAGCGCTGAGCTCGGGCAATCTTGACGTCGGGCGAACAGGCGATTCTCCTCCCGTGTTTGCCCAGGCGGCAGGCTCTCCCCTGGTGTACGTGGCTGCGGGCAAGGCAAAGTCCGAAGGCTCTGCGATCCTCGTCAAACATGAGTCCAGCATACGCACGCTGGCCGACTTGAAAGGGAAGAACATCGGCCTGGCCAAGGGGTCCAGCGCTCATTACCTGCTGGTGAAGGCGCTGGAAAAGGCCAACCTCCAGTACAGCGACGTGACCCTGTCGTTTTTGTCCCCGGCCGATGCCCGCATTGCGTTTGAGCAGGGAAAAATCGACGCGTGGGTAGTGTGGGACCCCTATTTCGCCGACATCGAGATCACCGGCAAGGTCCGGGTGCTGGCCAACGGCGTAGGCCTGGCGGAGGACCGCGATTTCTACCTCGCCTCCAAACGCTTTGCCGAGGAGCATGGCGACATAATCCACGTATTGCTCGAAGAAGTGGAGCACGTGAGCGCGTGGGCCAACGAACATCCCAAGGAAGTGGCCCAGCTGCTGGCGCCGCTGTTGAAAATCGACGCAGCCGCGCTGGAGAAGGCGGCGAAACGCAGAGAGTACGGGCTTCAGCCGATTGACGACGTCATTGTAAAAGGGCAGCAGGAAATAGCTGATACGTATTTCGCCCTGAAGCTGATTCCGCAAAACATTTCCGTCCAGGAAGCAATTTATCGACCAGCACGGTAAGAGAAAGGGAGTGGGCTCATGGAAGTCTTTTGGTTTATACCGACTCACGGGGATGGCCGTTATCTGGGAACATCCGTAGGGGGGCGTCCCGTCACGTTCAACTATTTGCGTCAGATCGCCCAGGCGGCGGATGAGCTGGGGTTCAGCGGTGCCCTGCTGCCTACGGGACGGTCATGCGAGGACGCGTGGGTGGTGGCATCTTCCCTGATCGCGGCCACCCGGCAGATGAAGTTTCTCGTGGCAGTTCGGCCCGGGATTGTTTCTCCTGCGGCGGCAGCCCGCATGGCGGCCACCCTCGACCGCTTTTCCGACGGCCGTCTGTTAATCAACGTGGTGACGGGCGGCGACCCGGTCGAGTTGGCCGGGGACGGTCTCCATCTGTCCCATGATGACCGTTACGCATTGACGGATGAATTTCTCACCATTTGGCGCTCGTTGTTAAGAGGGGAACAGGTCAATTTTCAAGGTGAGTATCTGCATGTGAAAAATGGGCGTCTGCTGTTTCCCCCGTTCCAAAAACCGTATCCGCCGCTGTACTTTGGCGGTTCGTCCGAGGCGGCGCTTAAAGTGGCGGCCGAACACGTGGATGTGTATCTCACATGGGGAGAGCCGCCGCAGCAGGTGGCGGAAAAAATCAGGAAGGTGCGCGCGCTGGCGGAAGCAAACGGGCGTACCGTCCGATTTGGCATCCGCCTGCACGTGATCGTCCGGGAAACGGAACGGGAAGCGTGGGACGCCGCCGAACAGCTGATCAAGCACCTGGATGAAGAAACGATCCGCACGGCGCAGCAAGCGCTCGCCAACTACGACTCCGAAGGTCAAAAGCGGATGATTCGGCTGCACAACGGCAACCGCAGCGATCTGGAGATCAGCCCCAACCTGTGGGCCGGCATCGGTCTGGTCAGAGGCGGGGCGGGGACCGCGCTCGTGGGCGACCCGCAGACTGTCGCCGCCCGCATGTTGGAGTACGCCGAGCTTGGCATCGAGACGTTTATCTTTTCCGGCTATCCCCACCTGGAAGAGGCGTATCGAGTAGCGGAACTGCTGTTTCCGCATCTGCCGCTGGCGAATCGAACGCCGGAAGCTCCGGCTGGTGAAATCATCGGCAATGACCGTTTTCCCGAGAAAAAAGTCTCGTCCCGGAGCGTGGTCGCCCATGGCTGACATCATCTTGGGCCCGGGAGGAGATTCGCCATGCGTTTGACGTTGAAAACACGCGGCCTGGCGCACGTAATTCCCTGGAGCATTCCGCTTCTGGTCATTCTCGTGTGGCAGGTGCTCGGCGACTGGGGGATCATCTCTACGCGCGTTCTGCCGACGCCCGTCCATGTAGTGGAGGCGGCGGTGCAATTGGTTCAGGACGGGGAACTGTTTGACTATATAGCAGCCAGTGCCAAGCGGGCTCTGATCGGCTTTTTGATCGGCGGCGGCCTCGGCTTTTTCCTGGGGTTGCTCAACGGGGTGTTTCCCCCTGCCGAAAAGCTGCTGGACACATCGGTGCAGATGGTGCGCACGATTCCTCATCTGGCCTTGATCCCGCTGGTGATCCTGTGGTTCGGGATCGGAGAGGAAGCAAAACTGGTTCTCGTCGCGCTGGGCGTCTTGTTTCCCATTTACGTCAACACCTTTCACGGCATCCGCACAGTAGATCACGGTCTGCTGGAAATGGGCAGGGTATACGGGCTGAGCGGATTCGCTCTGTTCTGGAACGTCATCCTGCCGGGGGCGCTTCCCTCCATCCTGGTAGGGGTCCGCTACGCACTCGGAGTCATGTGGATGTCGCTGATCGTGGCGGAAACGATCGCCTCCGATTCCGGCATCGGCTACATGGCCACCAATGCCCGTGAGTTCATGCAGATGGATGTCGTCGTGCTGAGCATACTCTTGTACGCGCTGTTGGGCAAACTGTCCGACAGCATCGCAAAGGCGATCGAAAGAAGGTGGCTGCAGTGGCATCCGAGCTACAGCAAGCGGTGATCCGGCGTGGGGGTGATGGTATGAATGCGAATTACGGCATGTCACTCGATGTGCAGGATGTGGGCAAGGCTTTTGGCGCCACCCGGGTGCTGCGGCAGGTGCGGCTTGCGATGCAGCCCGGCGAATTCGTCGCCGTCGTCGGGCGGAGCGGATGCGGAAAAAGCACGTTGCTGCGGATGATTGCCGGCCTGGACCAGCCGACGGAAGGACAGATTTACGTGGATCGCCAGCCCCTCTACGGCCTGTACCCGGAGGTGCGCATCATGTTTCAGGACTCCAGACTGCTCCCCTGGAAAAAGGTCATCGACAACGTGGCGCTCGGGATCAGGGCGGGAGCGAAGCGGACAGCGGAAGAAGCGCTGCGTCTTGTCGGTCTGTCCGAACGCGCCGGCGAATGGCCCCGCGTCCTGTCCGGCGGGCAGCGGCAGCGCGTCGCACTGGCCCGCGCCTTGGCGGGAGAGCCCCGGCTGCTTCTGTTGGATGAGCCGTTGGGCGCGCTGGATGCGCTGACCCGGATCGAGATGCAGCGGTTGATCGAAAAGCTGTGGCTGGAACAGGGATTCTCCGCCATTTTGGTGACGCACGACGTGAGCGAAGCAGTCGCCCTGGCCGACCGTGTGGTTCTCCTGGAAGAGGGAAAGGTGGCGATGGACATCAAGATCAACCTGGCCCGGCCCCGGGTGAAGGACAACGGTTTTGCCCACTATGAGCGGGTGATTCTGGACAGAATCCTGGGTGCGCGGGTAGAGGAGCCGTTTTTCGCCAACAATCAAGCGCATGCCTACTCCATCTGAGCATGATCCGGTGCGGATCGGACGCGGTCCGGTGCGAACAGCCGGATTCGCCCAAAGCGTTGCCGCGCTTTTGGCCCTGTACAACAGACGTTCCCGTTCCCTGCTATGGGGAGGCGCAACTGCAAAAATGAGCAGATCACCAAGCTGCCAGGCTTCAAGGTGATCTGCTTTTTTTATGGGATTGCGGCGATATTGCCTTTGCTGCAAGAAAACCTCGAAGATTAGGAAACATTTGCTAACACAAAGGCGTTACAATATATGGGAGTAATTAGTGGGGGGGGGAAAAGCCGATGAAAAAGCTGGTGATTTCTCTGTCCGCAGTGGTTCTGGCATGCTCTGCATGGGTGTTTTATTCTTTCGCAACGGAAGAGAAATCTGACATATTTCGTTCACTCAGCGCAGAGCTGAAGGAGATCCAAGCCACAAAAGACAGATACATTGCCCAGGTTGAACATATCGGCATCACGAGCGGGGAGTTTCAGACCTACAAGGCGTACATGCGGGCCAATCAACAACTCAATAACCGTAAAGATGAATTGTCCGACAGTGAGTTGTTAAAAGATTTGATCATCGAAAAGTTGCTGCTGCTGGAGGCTGAAAAGCAAGGGGTAGCGGTCAGTCTGGAGCAGGCCAGAGCGTATTCCGACGAGATGAGACACATTCTGGAAAGTACAGCCGATGAAAAAGCAAAAGCGTTTCAGCAGCAGGTCATAGCCCTGACCGGTCTGCGTGAAGATGAATACTGGGAGAAGCATGCTCCGGAAGCGTACAAAAGCCAGCTCAGCATCGAACATTTGCTGAATAAACTCGTCCAAGACGGGGTACTGCCAAATGCCTCTGGAGACCCTGAGTCCTTTCAAACGGCATGGAAATCTTACAAGGACAAATTGTATGAGAGCCGCTCGGAACAGGTGAAGATTTTTATCGATGACATCCAGTGAAACGGCCAGATTTCCCTGCCCGCGCGTTTTGAAGCGGACACTGCCACCTTCTTTGCTGGTCGTCAAGAGAGCGAGCGGGCCCGATCACCCATGCGCGACGGACTTTGTCTACACGCTGAGGCACAGCATCCAAACAGGAAGCTGTGCCTTTTGTCTGTCCGGCGTCCGGCTACGGGCGGATTTTCACCGGCGTTCCGATCGGCACCCGTTTGGCCAGGTACTCCACGTCCCGGTTGTGCATGCGGATGCAGGCGCGGGAGACGTACTTGCCGATCGAGGCCGGGTTGTTGGTGCCGTGGATGCCGTAATGAGGCTTGCTCAGCCCCAGCCAGTAGGTGCCGAACACGCTGAGCGGGCCGCCCGGGTAGGAGTTTGGGTACGGGACTTTGTTGATGATGGTAAAGTCGGCGCGCGGCGTGGCGGTGGCGATTTTGCCCAACCCGACGGGAAACGAGCGGACCAGGCGCTGACCGCCAGATGCGCATGTACCCCAATACGAATGTTCATTTCAAGAGATGTTTTGTCAGATTTTTTGCACAAATGATTGGACAGGTTGTCAGAACATGAAGTCTATATTTTCTCATATATTTAAATTCATAGAATTATTAGACATATTAACCGAGGGGGTACACATCATGAGACGTAAAAAGCGCGCGTCCATCCTCATCCCGCTGCTTCTCGCTGCCGTTTCCATCGCCGGCTGCAGCCCGCAAAGCTCACCGTCCGGACAAGCCGGTCAAACTGGACAAGCCGGGGAGGCGGCTGGCGCGGGGAGCGGGTCGTCCGCCAACAGGATTTTGATTGCGACGCAAAGCCCCCTGTCCGGCTCTCAGTCAGCAGTCGGCGACTCGATCAAGACAGGGGCGGAGTACGCCCTGCGCTTGCAGCAGGACGAGTTCAAGCAGATGGGATTTGACCTGCAGTTGTATCCGCAGGACGACCAGGCCGATCCGAAAATTGGCGTGACCAATGCGGAGATGCTGGTCTCCAACCCGGATGTGCTCGGCGTGGTCGGCCATTTCAACACCGGTGTAGCCATCCCCGCCTCCGTGAAGTACGAGACGGGCAGCCTGGTGATGGTCTCACCCGCCAACAGCGGCGTGCAGCTGACGGAGGAAGGCAAAAAGACCGTACACCGGATCTGTGCCCGCGACGACGCGCAGGGGCCCAAAGGCGCCAAATACGCCAAGGAAACGCTCGGCGTCAAATCCGTCTTCCTGCTGCACGACAAAACGGCGTACGGGCAGGGGCTCGTCGACCAGGTGAAGGCCCAGTTTGAAAAGGACGGCGTGCAGGTGTTGGGCTATGAAGGTGTCAATCAGGGGGAGAAGGACTACAACTTTGTGATTAACCAGGTGGTGGCGAAAAACCCTGACATGATCTATTTTGGCGGCATTTATCCGGAGGCCGGAATCCTCGTCAAGCAGGCGC
This sequence comes from Brevibacillus sedimenti, assembly GCF_020923495.1. GTDB lineage: Bacteria > Bacillota > Bacilli > Brevibacillales > Brevibacillaceae > Brevibacillus > Brevibacillus aydinogluensis. The sequence continues at coordinate 373,121 of NZ_CP064048.1, read as the reverse complement.
GGGAAAAAGGCTTCAAGGGGATCTTTATGGGCGGCGACGGCATCGACTCCCCCGATCTGATCAAGATCGCGGGACCGGAGGCGGCTGAAGGGGTGGTGTTCACCTCGCTGGCAGGGGACGTGAAGCAGACGGAAGAGGGGCGAAAATGGGCGGAGGAGTACGAAAAGGCGATGGGGAAAAAGCCAGAAACCTACTCCGTCTACGCCTTTGACTCCATGAATGTGATCCTCAACGGCATCAAGCAGGCGATCAAGGCCAACGGCGGGAAAAAGCCGACCCGCGAGCAGGTGCTGGAGGCGGTCCACAACACAAAGGATTTTCAGGGGCAGTTCGTCAAAGTTTCGTTTGACGACAAAGGGGACAACGTATTTGCCGATGTGTTCATTTACAAATACGAGAAGGACAAGACGACCTTCCTGGGCAAGATCGAGTAGTGAGGAAAGCAGCCGATGTTCATTTGGAACATCGGCTTTTTTTCTGCCCGGGGGCGCTCCTGCTCCCGGAGGATGGCGAACAGCCCGGATCACGGCGATCCGGGCTGCGTATTCAGCGGTTCCATTCGTCTTGAAGCTGTTGATACTCTTCCGGGGTAAACAGGCTGGAGCGGGTGAGAAAGCGCACTCCTTCCGGCCCTTCCAGGGAAAACATGCCGCCGCGGCCTTCGACGACGTCGATCACGAGCCGTGTGTGCTTCCAGTATTCGTACTGGGCCCGGCTCATGTAGAAGGGACATCCGCCGATTTCACCCAACAGCACGTCACTGTCGCCAATGAGAAACTCTCCTGCCGGGTAGCACATCGGCGAACTGCCGTCGCAGCAGCCGCCCGATTGATGAAACATCAGCGGGCCGTACTTGGCTTTTAGCCGTTCGATCAGCGCCAGCGCGGCGTCGGTAGCCAGCACCTTCTGCACGTTGGCCATGGTCTTCTCAAAAGAAGCCCAGTGCGTCGGGGCTGTAGCTGACCAACAGGTTTTTCGTCTGCTGGTAGTGCTCCAGCATCATCTTGTGCGTTTCCCGTCCGATGCCGGACTGCTTGTACCCGCCGAACGCGGCGTGGGCGGGGTAAGCGTGGTAGCAGTTGGTCCAGACGCGACCGGCCTGAATGCCCCGGCCCATGCGGAAGGCTGTGCTGATGTCCCGCGTCCAGACACCGGCACCGAGGCCGTACAGCGTGTCATTGGCGATGGACAGCGCCTCTTCTTCGCTGGCAAACGTGGTCACAGCCACCACCGGACCGAAGATTTCCTCTTGGAAAATGCGCATCTTGTTGTGCCCCTTGAAGACGGTCGGCTGGATGTAGTAGCCGTTTTCCAGACCGCCGCCGAGCAACTGCCGTTCACCGCCGGTCAGCAGTTCCGCGCCTTCCTGCTTGCCGATGTCGATGTAGGAGAGGATTTTTTCCATCTGTTCGGTAGAGGCCTGCGCGCCGATCATCGTCTCCGTGTCCAGCGGATTGCCCTGCTTGATCGCCTTGACACGGGCCAGCGCTCTTTCCATGAACGGCTCGTAGATCGATTCGTGGATCAGGGCGCGGGACGGGCATGTGCACACTTCCCCCTGGTTGAGCGCAAACAGCACGAATCCTTCGATCGCCTTGTTCAAAAACGCGTCGTCCTTGGCAAACACGTCGGGGAAGAAGATGTTGGGCGACTTGCCACCCAGCTCCAGCGTGACGGGGATGATGTTCTGGGATGCGTACTGCATGATCAGGCGGCCCGTCGTCGTCTCTCCGGTGAAGGCGATCTTGGCGATGCGGCTGCTGGATGCGAGCGGCTTCCCGGCTTCCAGTCCGAAGCCGTTGACGACGTTCAGCACGCCCGGGGGCAACAGATCGCCGATCAACTCCAGAAGGACCAGGATGGAGGCGGGCGTCTGTTCAGCGGGCTTGATGACGACGCAGTTGCCTGCGGCCAGCGCCGGAGCCAGCTTCCAGGCGGCCATCAGCAGCGGGAAGTTCCACGGAATGATCTGGCCGACGACGCCGAGCGGCTCGTGGAAATGGTAGGCAACGGTATTGGCGTCGATCTCCGCCAGCGTTCCCTCCTGGGCGCGGATGCAGCCGGCGAAGTAGCGGAAATGGTCGATCGCCAGCGGCAAGTCGGCAGCCAGGGTCTCGCGGATGGGCTTGCCGTTGTCCCAGGTCTCCGCCACCGCCAGCATCTCCAGGTTGGCTTCCATCCGGTCGGCGATTTGGTTGAGCACGCGGGCGCGCTCCGCTGTAGACGTCCGGCCCCACGCGGCTTTGGCGGCATGGGCGGCATCCAGCGCCAGTTCGATGTCTTCGGCGGTGGAGCGGGGCACTTCGCAAAAGACCGCGCCGTTGACGGGGGAAACGTTTTCAAAATACTCCCCTTTTACAGGCGGGACCCACTGACCGCCAATGTAGTTTTCGTAGCGTTTCTTGAACGTCACCTTCGCGCCGTCCTGTCCGGGTTGCGCATAGATCATGGAATACCCCTCCTCATGAAAAATGTTGATGAATTTGTTGATGGCAGCTGCCTCTATCCATGTGCAAGGAAGATGCCAACTCCGTAATCTGCGTCGTTTTCAGGCGAAATGTGGAACATTGCTCCGGCTGCCTGTGCCATAATGGAACAGCGGTGCTCCAAAACGGAACATTTATAAAATTCGGACGATTATGGTACCATAGAAGTACGTAATGATCGGAAAGGAGGCCTATTGATGTTCGATCAGGTGTCTCTGTCAGACTTCCCGCCTGATGTTGCCTTGTCGTGGAAGCGCTCTCATGAACGCGGGCTCAAACCGGATGACAAGGCGGATGACCAGATTATTACCGGCACGCTGATCAAGGAACTGATCGACCGGCACCGCTCTCTGGTCAGCCATGCCGAAACGGTCTTTTCCAAGCTGTATCCGGTCATCCGGCAGTTTGGCTGCGTGGTCTTTTTGACCGACCGGGAGGGGACGATCCTGTATGCCAGCGGCGATGCTGAATTTGCCAACCGCGCCGCTCAGGTGCAGCTTCAGGTGGGCGCCAACTGGCACGAATCGAGAAAAGGAACGAACGCCATCGGAGTGGCGATCGAGGAGAAAAAGCCGGCGTTCGTAAGGGGAAGCGAGCATTATTTTGTGGAAAACCGCTTCCTCACCTGCGCTTCGGCCCCCTTGTACGGCAAAAACGGGGACTTTCTCGGGGTCATCAACATCAGCGGTCTGCACGACCGGTTCCACCCGGTGATTGCGACTTTTGCGCCGCTTGCCGCCGAACTGCTGCAAAACCGCTTCATGATCGAAGAGATGGAAAAGGAGCAGCTGATTACGCTGCGGCAGCTGGAAGCAGTGTCTGACCACCATCCGCTGCCGCTGCTGACGCTGGACGCCGACCGGCGCGTGACCGGCGCCAACCGGGCTGCCCTCCGCCTCCTGGGAGAAGATTGCCTCGGTCAAACCTTTTCGCCCAAATCCCACTTCCAGGTGATCCCGATCAAGGACGAGACACAGCGAGTCTACCGCTCTGTTGCGATCGGGACAAGCCATTCCAGGGAAAAGGCATCCCGGCAGGAGCGGGGCCCGTATACCTTTGCCGACATCTACGGAGAGTGTCCGGCCATCCTCCGGGCCAAGGAGCTGGCCCGAAAAGCGGCAGGGAGCTCGCTGGCCGTCCTGATCACCGGGGAGAGCGGGACCGGGAAGGAGCTGTTCGCCCAGGCGATCCATGCGGCCAGCGGACGGGGGCCGTTTGTGGCGGTCAACTGCAGTGCCATTCCTGACACCCTGATCGAGAGCGAACTGTTCGGATACGAGAAAGGAGCGTTTACCGGCGCGCAAAAAGAAGGGAGTCCGGGCAAGTTTGTCGCGGCCAACGGGGGAACGATCTTTCTCGACGAGATCGGAGACATGTCCCTCCGTGCACAGGCTGCGCTGCTCCGGGTGCTGCAGGAAAAAACGGTCACGCCCGTGGGCAGTGCCGTGGCCAGACGGGTGGACGTCCGCGTCATCGCCGCCACGCACCGGAACCTGCCGGCTGAGGTGCAGGCGGGCCGTTTTCGGGCTGATCTGTACTACCGGCTAAAAGGCATTATTCTGCATTTGCCCGCGCTGCGAGAGCGCAGTGATCTTCGACAATTGGCCGGACACCTTCTGCGCAAGCATGCAGACACGCCGGCAGAGCTGTCCCCGGAAGCGCTGGACAAGCTGTGCAGGCACTCCTGGCCCGGCAATATCCGGGAGCTGTTGGCCGTGCTTCAGCAAGCGTCGTTTCTGGCGGAGGGAGCAGTCATCAGGCCGGAGCACGTGATCATAGACGAGCCCGCCATGCGGGATGATGCGCCGACTTCGCTGCGCTGTCACGAACAAAAAGCGATCGAGGAGGCGCTGCTGGCGACCGGGGGTAACATCTCCCAGGCTGCCCGGCTGCTGCACATCGGCCGCAACACGCTGTACCGGAAGATCAAAAGCTACGGCATCCGGCTGGGCCCGGAAGCGGACAAAGGACACTTGCGGATGTGACAGCATTGTGGAGGCCGGCCGTAGTGCCGAAAATCAGGCAGGAAGCGAGGCAGCCGTGCGACCCGGCGCATGTGTATTCGAAATATTCAGTATAATCCGTAGTCAACCACGCGCTGATTCCGGCAATTATGGCATTGCCACGCTGTTGGCGCTGGCGTGCAGGATTTTGGACGGCGGCAGGAGAAGTTCCCTCTGTGTGAAACAAGCCATCAGCGGAAGGGAGCGGAAACGATGACAGTACAGAACAAAGATGTGGTGATCGGATTTGTCGGCACCGGCGTGATGGGGAAAAGCATGGCGTCCCATTTGATAAAGGCGGGGTACCGCGTACTCGTGTACAACCGGACCAAAGCAAAGGCGGAGGAGTTGATCGCCCAGGGAGCGACGTGGATGGACCGGGTGTCCGACCTGGCTAAAGCGGCGCAGGTGATCATCACCATGGTCGGCTATCCGAAAGACGTGGAAGAGATTTATCTGGAGGCGGATGGTATCGTGCATCATGCCAAGCCTGGCGCCTACCTGATTGACATGACCACGTCCAAGCCGTCGCTCGCCCGAACGATTTACGAAGAGGCGAAAAAGCGCGGGCTCTTTGCCTTGGACGCACCGGTCTCCGGCGGTGACGTGGGAGCTCGGGAAGCGCGTCTGACGATCATGGTGGGTGGCGATGAGGACGCCTATGCGGCGGTGGAGCCGATCCTGCGGGTGATGGGCACCAACGTGATTCGGCAGGGCGGCCCCGGCGCCGGCCAGCACACCAAGATGTGCAACCAGATCGCCATCGCCACCAACATGATCGGCGTCTGCGAAGCGATCGCGTACGCGAAACGAGCCGGACTGGACCCCACCCGCGTGCTGCAGAGCATCGAGGCGGGAGCGGCGGGAAGCTGGTCGCTCAGCAACCTGGCGCCGCGGATGATCGCCGGCAACTTCGCGCCCGGCTTTTACGTGAAGCATTTCATCAAAGACATGACCATCGCGCTGGAAGCGGCCAAGGAGATGGGGCTGATGACCCCCGGGTTGGAGCTCTCCAAATCGCTGTACGAGGAACTGGCCGCGCAGGGTGAGGAAGACAGCGGCACCCAGGCGCTGATCAAATGGTTTGACAAGCAGTTCGCGTCATCCGTGTGACAAGGCGAGAGCCGACGTGATGTATCGGCACAAAAAGCAGGACCGGTCCGTCCCGGGAGCAGTCCCCGGCGGGCGCGGTCCTGTATCGCTTTTGGCACCCCCATTCTCGTGTCGCTGCTTATCAGCATGTGAAGGCAGACCGATGTGCCGAAACTGCCTGCCGTCGTCATAAGCGGAGCGCAGCAGAGCGAATACGGAAAACCGGAAACGCAACCATTTTGGTCCGGAAACGTCTTACAATTGACAGCCAAAACAGAAGGGAGACCCAACGTGAACAAACGAATCGCAGCCCTGGTCACGTCCGTCGCGCTGGTATGGAGCGCGATGATGCCGACCGGGCAGGCTGCCGGCCAGGGCACTGTTCATCCGTATATAACCGATTACAAAATCGGCTTCACCGACGGCAGCTCGCTGGTCACCAACGCGGTTTTCGACGATGCTGCCAAGCGGGGAGATTATTATGTCGTGACCAAAGGCGGCAAAAAAGGGATTCTCGACGGTCGCACCGGCAAGGAGATTACGCCGTCTGTCTGGGATGATGCCGACATCCCCGACGGGAAAAACATCGCCGTCGTCCGCAAAGGCGGCTGGTTTCATTACATTGATCTGCCGAAACGGGCCCTTTCCCCAAGCAAATTTGCCGGCGCCCACACATATTTTCTGTCCCGGACATACCCCACGGTGATTGCGATGGGCGGCAGCACCTCCATGCTGCTGGACCCGTCCGGCAAGGTGCTGCTGCCGCCGTTCCAGGGGAAAATCGAAATGGTGGACGTGGCGGTACGGGGAACGGATGATGAAGACGAAAGCGTCCGTTATCTGGTGGCGACCACTGCCCAAAAACTGACCGTGTACGATCCGGTTACCCTCAAGCCCTTGTTTTCTCTGCCCCGCGCCTCGCTGGTTCCGAACAACGGGTTGAAACCGGCGTACATCCGGATCGCATCCGGCGGCAAGCAGGGATTGGTCGACCTGAACGGGCGATACCTCCTGGAGCCCAAGTACAAGGCGCTGGTTCCACTGGAAAACGGCTTCTTCCGCGTGGAAGCTGAGGAGGGCGTCGGCCTGTGGAAAGACGGCATGCTGGCTCCCCCCAGCTTTACTGATGTCGGTGTCCTGCGTGATGTGCCGGACGCCTATTACACCGTGTCTGGGGGAGGCATCACGTACCATTCGACGGCCGGGGGAACCTCCTTTGCGCTCAAGCAGTCGGAGTACCTGCACGGCGGTTATGTGTTGGGACAGGACCCGTCCACCGGGTTGTACGGCGTCAAAAACGTCCGGGGTGAAACGGTTGTGCCGTTTGTCTACCCGCGCGTGGAACGGGTGTCGGGGATACGGCTTTTGGTCCGCTCCGACGGCAAGAAAGGCATCCTGCGGGGCGAGTGGGGCAGGCCCGTACAGGAGCCGGACGCCTGGTTTGACGCCGTGACCACGATCGGCGATTACAATATGGTGAGCGTGCAGGACGGGACAAAGGTGGGGCTGTATTCGCAGAAGGCGGGTCTGCTCGTGCCGCCTGCGGAACACACGCTGATCAGCTACGATTCGTACGCGGGAACGGCCACCGTCACCGGACCAGACGGCAAGCAGCGGATCTATCGATCGGACGGCTCATCCCAGGATGCGAACGAGCCGACCATCTACCCACTTACGGACACGTTGTCCGCGTCTGTCAACAAGGAAGGGGACGTGGTCATTATCGAAAAGGAGACCAGGCAGCCAATCAGCAAGCCATACCAGTCCGTGTACACTGATCACGAGCTCGTGGTCGCTGTTGACGGTGATGCCGCAGACCTGTACACGCCCGATGGCAATATGCTGACGACAGACGTGAAGATCGCGGCTCGGTATAAAAGCATCGAGCGGCCGATCATGTTGATCGACATTGGCGAAGCCATCTACACGGCCGGGACAAAAAACGACACGGGCGAACTGGCGCTGGTAAAGATCGCAAACGACTCCCTGCAGGTGGAAAGCGACTTTCGCTATCACAGCTTTACCGCCTGGCAGGTAAACGAGCGCGCGCTGTTCGTGTTTGTACAGAAGGACGGCAGACGCGATCTGTGGTTCGCAGGGGGAGACGGGGCCGCCCGCAGGTTGGAGGGGATCAGCGGCTATCGTGTCGATAGCAATAGCGGACTAGTCTTCGTTCAGGGTAATGGCGGTTGGGATGTCTACGCGGCAGACGGAAACCGGCTGACAAACGGCGGATACCGCTCGCTGGAAGTGATCAAAACCGTCGGCGGGCAGCGGTTCGTCGCCTACCAGGACCAGCGCACCGGTTTGTACGGCCTGTTGGGGACAGACCTCCGCGTGTTGACACCGCCGAAATACGAAAGCGTAAAGCCGGCAGACAAGGTATTCAGCCAGTTCGGCCTGTCACCCGACCAGGCACCGCCGTTCGTATTTACCGCAGGGGGCCATTTTGGCTACCTGAACAGCAGCGGACAGGAGGTGTTCCGCACGGCGCTATTCACGAAAAAGCCTGCGGTCTCGTATCGTCCGCTGACGCCGCAGGCGTTTGCAGCCTACAGGGAGCTGTTGCGAAACAATCCGCTTGAGCTGGCGGACTTCGGCAAACCGTACCGATGGCCGGAGGCGGACAACAGCGAGCGCGTGTTTTTCGCCAACCTGGCGCTCTACTTTAACTTGCCGGTCAATTCCGGGAAGCGCGAAGTCCTGCAAGCGCTGATCGCCAAAGGGATCATCAAGGACGATCCCCGCCGCGCTGTCCTGTCGGATGACGACTTCTTCGCGCTGATGTATTACGTCGTGAATGGAAAGACGAGCCAGTCTCTGACCCAGCAGCAGTTGCGGGACTGGGCGGAAAAACGGGGGCTGGTGCGGGAGAGATGGATAAAAGGTGTTGAGCAGTCGATAGACAGCTACTACACCGAATACCTGCAGTCCTTTTTTCAGGAGCTGCTGCGGACACAGGCGGCGGCCGTCAAGCCGAAACCGCTGTCCTTCGCCACGCTCAGCGAAGCGCAGCAACAAATGCTGCGATCCCTCATCGTGGTGAACGGCCGGGAGTATGACCAACTGCCGCTTCCGCTTCCGCAGGCTGAGGTAAAACGGCACCTCGAACAGCTTGTCCGCCAGTACAATAAACAGGCGCCGCTGCTGCTGAAAGCGGCCCAGGCGGCACGCTAGCGGGAGACGAAGCGGCGGCCCGCGTCTCATTGTGTCTCCGGATGGCAACACGCCCATTCTTTTCAGGACGTTTTTTACAGGCAAAATGCCAGACGATCGGCTCGTCTGGCATTTTTTTGAGGTGGGCCGGTGGCGGTGTATGCGCCGCGGCTTCACCTGTCCGTTCTGTCAGCGGTTGTCCACCTTCTCCGGGTACATGTCGTGGTTCATCAGGCGGTACTCCGCCATCTTCTCGTACTTGGTGCCCGGTCTGCCGTAGTTGCAGTACGGATCGATGGAGATCCCGCCACGCGGGGTGAACTTGCCCCACACCTCGATGTATTTCGGGTCCATCAGCTTGATCAGGTCGTTCATGATGATGTTGACACAATCCTCGTGGAAGTCGCCGTGGTTGCGGAAACTGAACAGGTACAGCTTCAGCGACTTGCTCTCCACCATTTTCTTGTCCGGGATGTAGCTGATGTAGATGGTGGCAAAGTCGGGCTGTCCGGTAATCGGACACAGGCTGGTGAACTCCGGACAGTTGAATTTGACAAAGTAGTCGCGGTACGGATGCTTGTTGTCAAACGTCTCCAGCACATCGGGATCGTAGGTGTAGCTGTATTTCGTCTGCTTGTTGCCCAGCAGCGTGAGCGAAGAAAGATCTCGTTCCTGATGGTTATCCATGCAATATTCCCCCGTTTCGTTTGAAAAACGCGCCATTTGTCAGACGCCCCGCTTGTTGCCCCACACCAGCGCGTGAAGCTGGGGCAGCACTTTGACGTCGTTCATGTCGGCTGCGGTCATCGTCCGCTCGATCAGCCATTCGTAGGCCGCCAGCAAGCGCTCCCGCAGACCGGCGAGATCGGCCTGCGCCTCGTCGTCGTTCCCTGCCTGCAGATAAAAGGGAACGCGCGGATACCGCAGATGCACCTGGCGGGCGTAGTCAAAATCGGCTTCGTCAAACACGACCACCTTCAGACTGGTGCGCACATCGCCGGCTCGGCCGGACAGCGCGTGCACCATCGCATCCAGCGCGGTGAAGTCGGTGGTCATCCCGGAACTGGGCGGTTTGGGCGAGATCGTCACGTCGTCAACCTGCAGCAGCCAATCCTGCCACCGGCTGCCCTGCGTCTCGACCGCCGTCCGGATGTTTTGCTCCCGCAGCAGCCGGACGAGCTGCCCGACGTTGGCAATCAGCGCCGGATTGCCGCCCGAGATGGTGACGTGGCCAAAGCGGTCCTGCCCGATGCGGCGCAGCTCTCCCCAGATTTCCTCGGGCGTCATCTGCCGGATTTCGCCTGCGGCCGAGCCGTCCCAGGTAAAGGCGGAGTCGCACCAGCGGCAGCGGTAGTCGCAGCCGGCGGTGCGCACAAACATCGTTTTCTGGCCGATCACCATGCCTTCTCCCTGAATGGTGGGGCCGAAGATTTCCAGCACCGGAATGGTGTTCACTCGTACATCCACTCCCGTCTCACTTCGGCGTAGCTGGTCGGCGTCTCGTACAGGCGGACAAATTCCACGCGGGCACCGTCATATCGGTCGCGGTACGCTTCCGAGCTCAGCTGCGCCTCCATCTGCTCGAACAGCCAGACCACCATGTTTTCCGCCGTGGTGTTCATCGGCGGAAGCATCTCGTTCAGGTAGCGGTGGTCCAGGTACACTTCGATGTGCCGCTTCCAGATCTCCTTGATGTCGCCGAAATCAATGACGATGCCGATCTCATTCGGATAGCCGCTGATGCCGAAGACCACCTTGTAGGTGTGGCCGTGCAGGTTTTTGCACTTTCCTTCGTAGGCGTGCAGGTGGTGAGCGGCGTCAAAGGTAAACTCCTTGCTGACCAGCACCCGCTTGCGGTGATAGCGAAGCTGTTCTTTTTGAATCTCTTTGCCCAGCGTTTGCAGCCGGTCGACAATGCGGAAGTCAAAAAAGCCGCTCATCAGGCCTTCACCTCCCCGCGTTCCCGCAGGTAGGCCTCCAGGCCGGCTTTCCGCAACTTGCAGGCGGGGCATTCGCCGCAGCCGTCTCCCTTGATGCCGTTGTAGCAAGTGAGTGTTTTTTCGCGGATATAGTCAAACGCGCCCAATTCGTCGGCCAGTTTCCAGGTCTCCGCCTTGTTCAGCCACATGAGCGGCGTGTGGATGACGAACGGATAATCCATCGCCAGGTTGAGCGTGACGTTCAGCGACTTGATAAACGCGTCGCGGCAGTCGGGATACCCGCTGAAGTCCGTTTCGCACACGCCGGTGACCAGATGGCGGGCCCCCCGCTGTTTCGCAAAGACGGCGGCAAACGACAAGAACAGCAGATTGCGGCCGTCCACGAATGTGGAGGGAAGCTGGCCGTCTTCCTGGGCGATCGGAATGTCGGTTCGGGTCAGCGCGTTGGGTGCCAGCTGATTAAGCAAGCTCATGTCCAATACCGTGTGTTCTACACCCAATTCCTCGGCGATTTGCCGGGCGCATTCGATCTCCAGATTGTGCCGTTGCTGATAGTCAAACGTAATCGCGGCCACGTCGCCAAACTGCTTGCGCGCCCAGTACAGGCAGGTCGTGCTGTCCTGGCCGCCGCTGAAGACGACGACGGCTTTTTCCTGTTTCATGCTCTCCATCTCCTTTGCGTTGTGGTGGAAGAAAGAGAGTTCTTGAACTGAATCCTGCAAAAAAAACAAAACAATACCAAGGGTACTGTTTTTCACCTTAGTTTTTTATAGAGGGAGTTCGCGAACCTCTCCCATGCGTGCGCATGGATTTTCCAGTATGCAGTTGTCAGTCGGTATGGGCATGGCTATTCTGATTATACACTATTTTTGCCGTCAGCGCGGACTGCCGTTATTTGGCTTGCTACATCAGTCCGATCGGCTGCGGCCAGTTACCTATGCAAGACACGAGAACGGAGGAAGTGCGATGGTATTGGAAGTGATAGCGACGACAGTGGAGGACGCCAAACGGGCAGAGCGGGGAGGGGCGGATCGGATTGAGCTGATCAGCGGCATCCTGGAAGGGGGCGTGACGCCCAGCTGCGGTTTGATCGACGCGGTGGTCAAAGCCGTCTCCATCCCGGTCAACGTCATGGTACGGCCGCACAGCCAGTCGTTTTGCTACACGGCCGACGATCTGCGGGTAATGCGCGAAGACATCCGCGTCATCCGCGAGAGCGGTGCGGCGGGCATCGTCCTCGGCGCCCTGACGCCGCAGGGTGAGGTGGATACGGCAGCGCTAGAAGAGCTTTTGGCCGAAGCGGAAGGGCTGGACGTCACGTTCCACCGCGCCTTTGACGAAGCCGCCGACCAATTGGGAGCGGCAAGCGTGCTGCTTCACTATCCGCAGGTGCGGCGGATTCTCACATCCGGGGGACAAAAAAGCGCGCTGGACGGAGCGGAGCGGATCGCCGACCTGGTGCGGTTGACCGCGGGGACGCATCTGTCCATCATGGCCGGCAGCGGACTGACGCTGACGACGATGGCTGATGTGATCCGCTCTACCGGCGCGACGGAAGTCCATTTCGGCACCGGCGTCCGCGAAGACGGCCAGGCGCAAAAGCCCGTGGACGAGGCGAAGGTGGCGGCGGTGAAAGCGGCGCTACATACGCTGATGTTGGAACGGCCCGGCCATTGAGCCGGGAGCAAAATGACGGCAGCGGCGGATGCGTAATGATTGGGCCACGAAAAGAGAGGGTACGACTCCATCCGCCGGAGTTGCCCGCAAGTAAAACGTTAATTGCTGCCAAGGAGCTGATGAGGATATATGAAGGGAAAAATCTTTATCATTTGTGCATTTTTTATCATCCTATTGCTCGTAAGCCTTAATATTTACAAGCTGCTCAACGTCCCCACATATTCGTTAGAACGCAACGTACAAGTGGTGGTTTTTAATGGCACTGAATATTCCATCAGTAAGGTAACGATCAATGGTGATGTTTACTACTGGGATATTTCTGCTGATCCGGCAGCCTTTACGTTTGGCAAACTGATCGGGCAAACACAACATGGCGAACGCATATATGAAGTGAAGAATGACAAATCAAAAGTAATGATTACGTCGTTCATGAGTCCGCAGTTTATCTACACGAAAGACAAAAGGTACTGAGTAGGGCGTCCCTAACAAAAAAATCAATGATTGAGAATCAGCTTTGTGCGTAGTATTATTTAATTAATTTAATAAAGTATGTTTCCCACTCTCCACGGCCCTGCCGGTTGGCAGCCGGAAAAGCAGGGGTTGACGTTGGCAAGCACCTGGAATCGAAAGGGCTGCCGCCGACATCATGCCGGCGAGAGGAGAAAGGAAAGGGTGATGTCTGTGGAGATCTACGCACAGCTGCACGCGAGATTTCGCGAGGAGTTTGGCATACGGGAAGACGTCCGCGTCTTCTTTGCGCCGGGGCGGGTCAATCTGATCGGGGAGCATACCGATTACAACGGGGGTTATGTGTTTCCCGCCGCCCTCACGTACGGTACCTGGGCGCTGGCCGCTCCCCGGCAGGACGGGGTGTACCGGTTTGCTTCCGTCAATTTTCCCGGGAAAACCTCGTGTGAAGCGTCCCGCATCGTCTACCGGGCAGAAGACGGATGGGCCAATTATCCCAAGGGTGTTGTACATGAACTGACGGCGCTGCCGGAATGCGCTCCGCTGCTGAAGGGGGCCGATTTGCTGTTTTTCGGAAACATTCCCAACGGGGCGGGCCTGTCGTCTTCGGCTTCCGTGGAATTGGCGGCCGCTGTGGCCGTGACCGCCCTGGCGGGGATCGACATGCCGATGATGGAACTGGTCAAACTGGCGCAGCGGGCGGAAAACCGCTTTGTCGGGGTGCGCTGCGGGATCATGGATCAATTCGCGGTCGGGATGGGGAAAAAGGAGCATGCAATCATGCTGAAATGCGACACGCTGACTTACGAATACGTGCCGTTTCGCATCGACGGATACAAGCTGGTGATTACCAACTCCAACAAGCGGCGGTCCTTGACCGACTCCACGTACAACGAACGCCGCCGGGAGTGCGAGGAAGGATTAAGCGAACTGCAGAAGCGTCTGCCGCATCTCCGCTCGCTGGGCGATCTTTCCGGCAACGAGTGGCGGCAGGTCAGCACGTCCCTCTCCAACGAGGTGATTCGCAGGCGGGTGGAGCATGTAGTCGCCGAAAACGAGCGGGTCATCCAGGCGGCGCAATGCCTGGCAGCCGGTGATCTGCACGCGTTCGGCCGCCTGATGAAAGCTTCGCATGAATCGCTGCGCGACCTGTACGAAGTGACCGGGGGCGAACTGGATGCGCTGTTTGAAGCGGCGGCACAGGCTGACGGCTGCATCGGCACCCGCATGACGGGGGCAGGGTTCGGCGGCTGCACGGTCAGTCTGGTGCAGGCGGACGCCGTGGACGCGTTCAAGCGTCAGGTTGCCGGACGTTACAGGCAAGCCACAGGGCTGGTACCCGACTTTTACGTGTGCGAGCTCGGAGACGGAGCGGGCGAAATCGTCCTGCCTCCTACCGCGTAACGGCTGCACGCATGCTGAATAAGAGATGAACGAGAGCAAGGAGGAATCTGGCCAATGGCTGAACTGCGCTACAATCCCCTGCTGCGCGACTGGACGATGGTGGCGTCCAACAGGCAGCACCGTCCGCACATGCCCAAGGATTACTGCCCGTTTTGCCCGGGCTCGGGCAAGGTGCCGGACCACTACGACGTGTACAAGTACGACAACGATTTTCCCGTGCTGACGCCCGATCCGCCGGAACCGGACCCGGTGCAGACCTCCCTGTACCGAACGGCGAAGTCGTACGGGAAGTGCGAGGTGATTTTGTACTCGCCCGATCACACGAAAACATTGCCGGAACTTTCTGTTGATCATATCGTCAAGCTGGTCGACCTGTGGGCAGAGCGTTTTGCTGAACTGGAAAAAGACCCTCGCCACCAGTACGTGCTGATTTTTGAAAACCGGGGCGAAGAATGTGGGGTCACCATGCCCCATCCGCACGGACAGATTTACGCCTACTCCAAAATGCCGCTGAAAATCAGGCAGGAGCTGGAAAGCTGCAAGCTGCACTATCAAGAGACGGGCAAGTGCCTGCTGTGCCAGATGAATGACGAGGAGAAGAACTTCCAACAGCGGGTCATCATCGAGAACGACCACTTTCTCGCCTACCTGCCCTTTTTTACGGATTACCCGTACGGCGTGTTTATCGTCAGCAAACAGCACAAAACGGCGATCACCGATTTTACTGCGGAGGAAAAACGCAGCCTGGCCGCGATCCTTCGCGACACCACCGGAGCGATGGATCAACTGTTCGATAGGCTGTTCCCGTACATGATGGTCATGCACCAACGCCCCGTCAACGGCGACGACGTGGAGGACTATTACCATTTCCACATCGAGTTTTACACGCCGCTGCGGGATCGGGACAAAATCAAGTTCTACGCCTCTTCGGAGATGGGAGCGTGGGCGGCGACCAATCCGCAGTCCGTGGAAGAGACGGCGCCCCGGCTGCGGGAAGCGTATCGGCGGTTTTTGCAAAAAGATGGGCGATTGCCCGAGGGAGGCGGCGCATAATGGCGATTCTGGTGACAGGTGGAACAGGGTATATCGGCAGTCACACCGTGGCGGAGCTGCTCGCCCACGGCGAAGAGGTCGTCGTGGTGGATAACCTCCGCACAGGACACGAGCGGGCCGTGCTTGGCGGCACGCTGTACCGCGGAGACATCCGGGACCGGCGGTTTCTGGACGAGGTGTTCCGCGCCCATGAGATCGAAGCGGTGATTCACTTCGCGGCCAAATCGCTCGTCGGGGAGAGTGTCCGCGATCCGCTTGGCTATTACGACAACAACGTGATCGGCACTCATACCCTGGTGTCGGCGATGCTGGAGCACGGCGTCCGCAAGGTGGTCTTTTCATCGACAGCGGCCGTCTACGGCGAACCTGAGCGCATCCCGATCCGGGAAGAAGACCCGACGGTGCCCACCAATCCGTACGGCGAGACCAAGCTGGCCATGGAAAAGATGTTTCGCTGGTGCGACCAGGCGTACGGACTGAAGTCGATCTCGCTGCGCTACTTCAACGCGGCCGGCGCCCACCCGGATGCGCTGATCGGGGAAGACCACGAGCCGGAGAGCCACCTGATTCCGCTCGTCCTGCAGGTAGCGCTGGGGCGGCGGGAGCAGATCGAGATGTTTGGCGACGATTACCCGACCGAAGACGGGACCTGCATTCGCGATTACGTGCACGTCATGGACCTGGCGAACGCACACCGGCTCGCCCTGAACTACCTCCGCACGCACAACCGGAGCGATGTGTTCAACCTGGGCAACGGCACGGGCTTTTCCGTGAAACAGGTGATCGACACCGCGCGGAAGGTGACGGGCCATCCGATTCCCGCCAAAGTTAGCCCCCGGCGGGCGGGCGACCCGGCCGTGCTGGTCGCTTCCGCCGATAAGGCGAAACGGCTGCTCAACTGGCAGCCGCGCTGCCCTGAGCTGGAGACGATCATCGCGAGCGCGTGGAACTGGCACCGCCGCCACCCGCACGGCTACGCCAGTGTGGACCGGTAAAGAGAGAGGAGGGGCAGATGTGAAATGAACGCGCAGGCAGAATACGAACGATGGCTTCGGCATGAGGAGCTGGACCCGGACCTGAGACGGGAACTGTTCCAAATCGAAGGAGACGAGCGTGAAATCGAAGATCGGTTTTACCAGTCGCTGACGTTTGGCACCGGCGGACTGCGCGGCGTTCTGGGAGCCGGCACCAACCGGATGAACCGCTACACGGTCCGCAAGGTGACGCAGTCCCTGGCTCGTTTCCTCGTCCGGCAGGGGGACGCTGCGATGCGGCGGGGAGTGGTCATCGCGTACGACTCCCGGCGACAGTCTTCCGCATTTGCCCGGGAGGCGGCGCTGGTCCTGGCGGCCAACCAGGTAAAGGCGTATTTGTTTGAAGGTGTGCGTCCCACGCCGGAACTCTCCTTTGCCGTTCGCCATCTGGGGGCGGCCGCCGGGATCATGATCACGGCGAGTCACAATCCGCCCGAATACAACGGCTGCAAGCTGTACGGAGCCGACGGTGCCCAGCTTACCGCGGACGCGGCGGAGGTAATCGCAGCGGAATTGGCGGACGTGGACGAACTGGCGGTGCCGCTGGCGGACGCGGAGGATGCTGCGGCACAGGGGCTGCTGGAAGAGATAGGCGCAGCGATGGACGAGGCCTATGCCGCCCGGCTGCGCACGTTGGCATTCCAATCCCGGGAGAACAACGCAGACTACCGCGTCGTCTACACGCCGCTGCACGGAACGGGCAGCGCGCCGGTGCAGAGGGCGCTGCTCGACATCGGCTTCCGGCATGTGACCGTCGTGCCGGAGCAGGAGCGGCCCGATGCCGATTTTCCGACAGTGGCCTCTCCCAATCCGGAAGACCCGGCGGCGTTCGCCTTGGCGATCGAGACGGCCGAAAAGACGGAAGCCGACCTGGCCATGGCCACCGACCCCGATGCCGACCGCGTTGGCGTCGCGGTGCGGGACGGCAGCGGCGCATTTGTCTGCCTGACCGGCAACCAGTTGGGAGCGCTGCTGCTCGACTACATCCTGTCCCAGCGTGCAAAACGACAAGCGCTGCCCGGCAACGGGGCGATCGTGAAGACGATCGTCACATCGGAGATGGGCGCCGCGATTGCCGCCCGGTACGGCGTGGAAACAGTGGAGACGCTGACCGGCTTCAAGCATATCGCGGAAGCCATCCGGCAGTGGGAGAAGACGGGAGAGAAGACGTTTCTCTTTGGCTACGAGGAGAGCTGCGGCTATCTGATCGGCGATTTTTGCCGCGACAAGGACGGGGTGCAGGCGTGCATGTTGACGGCGGAGATGGCAGCCTACTACGCCAAGCAGGGGAAAAGCCTGCATCAGGTGCTGCTGGCGCTGTATGAACAGGTAGGGTTTTATCAGGAAGCGCTGGTATCGTTCACGTGGACTGGCCGGGAGGGTGCCAAGCGAATCCAGCAGCTGATGGAGCGCCTGCGCAAAGAGCCGCCTGAACGGGTGGGTGATGCTGCGGTGACCGCACGCAAGGATTATCTGCCCGGAATTGATGGGCTGCCGCCGGCCGACGTAATCAAAGTCCTGCTCGCGGACGGTTCGTGGTTTGCGGCCCGTCCTTCCGGCACGGAGCCGAAGATCAAGTTTTACTTTGGCGTAAAGGGAACGGATGCGGCTGATGCGAGCGAACGGCTCAACCGCTTGAAAACGGACGTTTTGCAGTTTATCGGAATGACGAAAGGAAGTGACCTGTGCCATGCCCACTGAGGCAGTAACGAAAATACGGGCGTTTTTGAACGCGCAAAATCTGGACGGGGTGCTGCTCCGCACACGGTCCAATTTCGCCTGGGCGACCGGAGGAGGGGACAACCACATCGTCAACACGACGGAGTTGGGCGTGGCGGACCTGCTGATCCTGTCCGACCGCATGTACTGCATTACAACGCGGATGGAAGCCGCCCGCATTCGTGACGAGGAACTGGCCGGCTTTGGCTGCGAGTTCGTCACGCCTGAATGGTATGAAGGAACCGATGAAGCGATCCTGCAGTTGTGCGCGGGAAAAGCTGTGGGTGCCGACGTCTGGTTCCATCACCTGCCCAATGTGGCCAGTGAACTGGCGCAGATCAGGTCCACGCTGACAGGCGAGGAGATGGAGCGCTACCGCCAGCTGGGGCAAACGGCGGCCAAGGCGCTCGAAGCCACCTGCCGGGAGCTCCAGCGGGGGTGGACGGAGCACGAAATCGCCGCCCATCTCGCGGCCAAGCTGCTGAGAGAAGGAATCAACCCGCAGGTGCTGTTGGTCGCCACGGACGAGCGGATTTTCCGTTATCGCCATCCAATTCCGACGGAGAAGCAGCTGGATCGCTACGCCATGCTCGTGTTGTGTGCGGAAAAAGGGGGACTGGTGGCAAACGCCACCCGCTTCGTCCATTTCGGGGACCTTGCGCCCGAGTTGGAAGAAAACAAGCGGAAGCTGGCGGAGATCGAGGTGGCGATGATTGCGGCGACGCGACCGGGGGCGAAGCTGGCGGACATCCTGCAGCGGGGGATTGAAGCGTACAAACGGGCGGGATACCCTGACGACTGGCAGCTGCTGCATCAGGGAGGGCCAAGCGGATACGTCCCCCGCGAATTTCTCGTCGGTCCGGGCGAAACAGGCGTCGTCCGGGCGCAGCAGGCCTACGCCTGGAATCCGTCGATTCGCGGCATCAAGATGGAAGATACCTTCCTCGTTCACGAGGAAGAGATTGAATTCATCACGCACACGGGCGAATGGGTGTACATGGAGGCGGCAAGCGAAGGGCGGACGTACCTGCGGCCGGACATCCTGATCCGCTAGGTCTAAAGACAGCGGAACAAATGACCGGACTGGCACCGGACAGCGGCTTGTGGTATCACTGGTGTGTGGATTGTGCACATCGGGCACGCTGACGTAAAAGGAGGGATATGCATGGTCCGAGGCATGGCAGGAAGCTTTCAGCTGATGAAATCGCTGAACAAGTCGCTGATCCTGAACGTCATCCGCACCGAAGGGCCCATTTCCCGCGCCGACATTGCAAAACGGACGCAGTTGACCGCTCCGACGGTTACGAATATCGTCGGCGAACTGCTGGAATCCGGTCTGGTGATCGAAAGCGATCTGGGCGTCTCCAGCGGCGGCCGCAAACCCATTTTGCTGCGCATTCATGCTCAGGCATTTCAGGTAATCGGCATCGACGTGGGAACGCAAGACATCAAACTGGTGCTGACCAATTTGGATGCGGAGATGCTCGACTCGCTTAGGGTCAGCATGCCCGCCGGCCTGACCGGCGAACGGCTGCTGGCACTGCTGACAGAGGCTGTCCGCAGCATCATGGACCGGAATCGGTTGAACAAAGCGTCCGTGATCGGGATTGGCGTAGGGATGCACGGATTGGTCAATCCGGCCGAAGGGGTGTCGATCTACGCCCCCAACCTGAACCTGCGCAACGTTCCGATTCGTGAGAGCCTGCAGACTGCGTTTGGACTGCCGGTGGAAGTGGAAAATGACGTGCGGGCCATGGCGCTGGGCGAAAGCTGGTTCGGCAGCGGCCAGAATATCGATCACTTCGTCTGCGTCAATGTAGGACGGGGGGTCGGGGCCGGGATCATCATCGACCGAAAGCTGTTTGACGGAACCACCCACACGGCCGGCGAGTTGGGTCACATCACTGTCGATCCCGCAGGGCCGCAGTGCAGTTGCGGAAACTACGGCTGTCTGCAAGCCCTCGCCTCCGGTCCGGCGATCGCCGGCAGGGCCAAGGCGGAGCTGCAGCGGGGCCGAACAAGCATCATCGCCGAACTGGCGGGCGGAGACTTGGATGCGGTCACTGGCGAAACCGTCCATGCAGCCGCGCTGCAGGGGGATGCGCTGGCCATTGAGGTGCTGCAGGCTGCGGGACGTTACCTGGGCATCGGGATCGCCGCTGTAATCAACGTCCTTAATCCGGCACGGGTGATCATCGGCGGAGGAGTGGCCAAAGCGGGAGATTTTCTGCTGCAGGCGGTCAACGAGACGGTGCGCAACCGGGCGCTGCAGACGCCCGCAGAAGCCGCGTCCATCACACTCTCCAGGCTGGGCGATCACGCCACGGCGATCGGCGCGGTCACGCTGGTGCTGAAAAAACTGTTCGCTCCTGATTATGCGACATAGATGTGACAGGCGTTTAGGCACGTACCCCGAAACAAATGTGAGCCCTGGGTTTTGCAGGCAGGCAAAGCCCAGGGCTCGTTTCTCGTTTGCAGAAGGATTCCGCATGGCAATATAGTATAAAATAGTATGTATTTTCAAAATAATAATTGTACTTGTACAGGGGGTGGTTGGCGCATGATGAATGTCCAGTTGACCATCGCGCCTATGATGGAGAGGGCGGAACAATACTTTTCCAGGAAACAGGTGATCTCCCGAACGGCGACCGGGATTCATCGGTTGACGTATGGAGAGATCGGCGAACGAACGCGCCGGCTGGCGAGTGCCCTGAAAAAATTGGGCGTCAAGCGCGGCGATCGCGTAGGGACACTGGCGTGGAATCACCATCGGCACCTTGAGGCGTATTTCGCCATCCCGGGGATGGGAGCTGTGCTGCATACGATCAACATTCGTCTTTCCCCCGACCACATCACGTACATCATCAACCACGCAGAAGATCAGGTGCTGCTGATCGACGAAGACCTACTGCCGCTCATTGAGGGCTGCAAGGATCACCTCCATTCAGTGAAGGCGTACATCCTCATGACGGATCACGAGGAACTGCCCGCCTCCAGCCTCCAACCGCTTTACTCGTACGAAGCATTGCTGCGGGAGGGCGATCCCCATTTTGAGTACCCCATCGATATCCAGGAGAATGAACCTGCCGGCATGTGCTACACGTCAGCCACGACAGGGAAGCCGAAAGGAGTAGTGTACACGCACCGCGGCATTGTCCTGCACTGCATGGGCATTGGGCTGGTCGATTCGCTCGCGCTGTCCGAGTCCGATGTCTGCATGCCGGTCGTTCCCATGTTTCACGTGAATGCCTGGGGACTTCCGTTTGCCGCTACGTGGTTCGGGACGACCCAAGTGCTGCCCGGCCCCAGATTCACTCCGCAGCTGCTGGCCGAGTTGATCGAATCCGAAAAGGTAACCGTTGCTGCAGGTGTCCCGACGATCTGGCTGGGCCTGTACCAGGAGCTGGAAAAAGGACGTTACGACACCAGCAGCCTGCGCAACATCGTCTGCGGCGGTTCCGCTGCGCCCAGAGGGATGATCAAGGCGTACGCGGAGAAGTTCAACATCCCTGTCCTGCATGCGTATGGCATGACCGAAACCAGCCCCCTCGTTACCGTTTCCCGCCTGAAAAGCTATCAGCAGGATTTGCCGTTGGAAGCCAAACTGGATGTGTACGCCAAGCAGGGGATGGTGGTACCCGGGCTGGAAGTCAAGGTGGTCGGACCCCATGGTGAAGTGAAATGGGATGGACAGGAAATGGGAGAACTGCTCGTCCGCGGACCGTGGATTGCTGATGAGTATTACCGGGATGAACGCTCCCAGGAGGCGTTTATCGACGGATGGCTGCATACAGGGGACGTGGCGACGATTGACGAAGAAGGGACCATCAAGCTGGTCGACCGGACGAAAGATTTGATCAAGAGCGGCGGCGAATGGATTTCATCCGTCGATCTCGAAAACGCGCTCATGGCCCACGAGGCAGTGTTGGAAGCGGCCTGCATCGGAGTTCCCCATCCCAAGTGGGACGAGCGGCCCGTAGCCTGCGTGGTGCCAAAGGCGGGCAGCGAAGGCAAGGTGACCAAAGAAGAGCTGCTCGCGTACCTGGCTCCGCAGTTTCCCAAATGGTGGCTGCCGGATGACATCGTCTTCGTGAGCGAGATTCCCAAGACGACCGTGGGGAAATTCATGAAACGCGCCTTGCGGGAACAGTTCCAGCATCATTTCACCGCACAAACAGATGTCCGGTAAGCAACGGAAAAACCAGCGGGATATTGGCTGCCCGCTGGTTTTTTGGTTGACACAAAAGTTGTTTTTCGCCATTACAGCTCGTCAAATCCGTTTTCTTTTGTCACCTTGGCATACGTTCGGGATTTTCCTTCAAAGAAGTCCGTTTTGGTTTGATTCAGGGCTTCGTCGGAAAACGGCCGAATCCACGGCATGCAGTTATCCACGCCCTCATACGCTTTTTCCAGACCCATCATGTCCAACCGCTTGTTGACGATATAGCGGATGTAGCGGTCAAATTCGTCAAAGTCAATACCCTCGACGCCTGTCAGCACATGGCGGGCCCATTTCATCTCCAATTCAACCGCCTGATTCATCTTTTCATACACAAAGAAGCGGTTTTGTTCCGTATCCAGTTCGGGAAAATCGGCCAGCAGGAGCTGGAACACTTCCCCGAAAAAGTAGGTGTGCTGCGCCTCGTCCCGCTGAATGTAGCTGATCATCTGGCTGGTTCCCAGCATCTTTTGATGACGGGCCAGATTGTAGAAGAACGCAAACCCGGTGTAGAAGAAGACCCCTTCGAGAATCATGTCGGCGACAAGCGCCTCCAGGAAGGTCTGGGGGGTTTTGTCGTCCCGGAAGCGCTGGTACATGTCGGCGATGAACAGATTGCGCTCCAGAAGCACCTGGTCGTGTTTCCAGTATTCAAACACGTCCTTTTGCGTCTGGTAGTCGACCAGACTGGAGAGCACATAGGAGTAGGACTGGTTGTGAATCACCTCCTGCTGGTTGATAATGGCGGCAATGGCCACCAGGGACGAGTCGGTAAAGTATTGGCCGACATCGGTCACAAAGTTGGTCTGCATGCTGTCCAGCACAGCCAGCAGCCCGATAATCTTCTTGAAGGCGTCCTGTTCGATCGGCGTCAGTTCAGCAAACTGCTGCTTGTCCTTGTTCATCGAAATCTCGGACGGAATCCAGTGGTTGGCGATCAGCACCTTGTACAGCTTGTACATCGCCGGGTGGCGGATATCATCCCAGTTCAACACCCCGGAACACTCGCCGTTGATGATTTTGGTTGACCTGTTGGGCGCGTTTGTATCAAATACCTTTTGCTTCTGCAGCATATCCGTTCTCCTTTCCGCGATCAGGTGCAGGCTTCGCACTCATCAATCTCTACGGCCCGGCTGCGGACGTAGTAGGTCGTCTTCAGCCCCTGCTTCCATGCCTCCAGATGGAGCTGCAGCAGCTCTCTGGCGTGGATGTCGGGGCGGACATACAGATTGATGCTCTGCCCCTGATCGAGGTGGCGCTGGCGGGCGGCCGCCTGTCTGATCGACCAATGCTGGTCTAGGTGATAGGCTCCCTTGTAGTACCACATCGTGCGGGCAGTCAGATCGGGAGCGGGATTGGCGATTTTGTACGTCGTCTTCTCCTCGTAGGCGACCGGTTCAAACACCGGGTCGATGGAAGCGGTGGAGCCGGCGATCAGCGACGTGGAGCCGGTGGGAGCGACCGCCATCAGATACCCGTTGCGAATGCCGTGCTGGGCCACTTCTTTGGCCAGCGCCTCCCACTCGGGCGAATTATAGCCCCTGCGGGCAAAATAGCTGCCGCTTTCCCACTCGCTGCCCGAAAAGAGCGGATAGGCGCCCTTTTCCTTCGCCAGTTCCGTGGAGGCGCGAATCGTCAAGTAATGGATGCGTTCAAACAACCGGTCGTTGAAGGCGACCGCTTCTTCGCTTTCCCATTTGATTTCCTGGAGGGCCAGCAGATGATGCAGGCCAAACGCCCCCAGCCCGATGCCTCGGTACTTTTTGTTGGTTTGCTGGGCCTGCAGGACGTCGATCCGGTTCACATCGATCACGTTGTCCAGCATCCGCACCTGGATGGGGATCAGCCGCTCCAGCACGTTGGCAGGCACGGTGCGCCCCAGGTTGATGCTGGAGAGATTGCAGACGACGAAATCGCCCGGCGTTTTCCGAATCACGATCTCTCCGTCCTGCAGCACTTCTTCTGTCACCGTGGTGGGCGACATGTTCTGCAGGATTTCCGTGCACAAATTGCTGGAGTAAATCATGCCCGCATGTTTGTTGGGGTTGGCGCGGTTGACGGTATCCCGGTAGAACATGAACGGCGTGCCCGTCTCCAGCTGGGAGATCATGATCCGCTTCATGATCTCGATGGCGGGTACCGTCACGCGGCTCAAGCGGGGATGCCGCACGCACGCCTCGTACCGTTCGCGGAACGTGCCTCGCCCGGGCTCCTCATCGTAGCAATCCTCCAGCGAAAAGCCCATGACGGTGCGCACTTCATGCGGATCAAACAAGTGAAACTCGGCCCGGTTTTCCACCGCTTCCATGAACAGATCAGGGATGCACACACCCGTAAAGATGTCATGCGCCCGCAGGCGTTCGTCCCCGTTGTTCATTTTCAAATCGAGAAACGCCAGGATGTCCTTGTGCCACACGTCGAGATACACGGCAACGCTGCCGTTGCGCGTTCCGAGCTGGTCGACGCTGACCGCCGTATTGTTCAGCTGGCGAATCCACGGAATGACCCCGCTGGATTTGTTTTCATAGCCGCGGATGGAAGAGCCGCGCGCCCGCACTTTTCCCATGTACACGCCGATGCCGCCGCCCATCTTGGACAGCCGGGCGACGTCGGTGTTGGAATCGTAGATGCCTTGCAGAGAGTCGTCGACCGTGTCGACAAAGCAGCTGGAGAGCTGTCCGCCCCGTGCTTTGCCGGCATTCGCCATGGTGGGCGTTGCCACGGTCATGTACTGATGGCTGAGCGCCCAGTAGGCTTCCTTTACCAGCGCGAGTCTTTTTTCGCGGGGTTCCTGCAGCATGAGGTGCATGGCGATGACCATAAACCGCTCCTGGGGCAGTTCATACAGGCTGCCGGTGTAATCCCTCGCCAAATACCGCTCGGCGAGAGTCACGATCCCCAAATAGGTAAACAGCTTGTCCTTTTCCGGATCAATCTCCCGTTCCAGCTCCGCAATCTCTTCCGGACGGTAGGCGGTCAGCAGTTCCTGTTTGTAAATGCCCTTTTCCACCAGCTGTTTCAACAGGTTCAAAAACGAACCGTAGGGACGCGCAGGACTAAAGGAATACGCCCGGCTGCGGGCCGCTTCGTGATACAGGGCAGCGAGGTACGCCCTGGCGGCGACGTAGGTCCATTCCGGCTCCTCTTTGGAAATCAGTTCGGCGGCCGACATGGCAACGATTTTTGCCGCTTCCTGTTCCGTGAGCGTTTTGTGTTTGGCTCTGATGGCCGCCGACTGGATGACGGCATCTGCGCGCAGCCGGGGAAAATCGGCCAGAATGTCGCCAATCAGCGATGTAATACGTTGGTCAATGTCAGAGACAACCGTTTGCAATCTATCCCTCTCCTTTGCGGTTCATGAAAAAAGCATCCTCTCCCGCCGGGTAGAGGATGCTGATGTTGCCCATGTGGAAACAAACATGCCTGTGTCAAAGCGGAACGTGCGCCCGAAAGAGCGGCACGCCGCGAATGACCGATTCCACACCTCCCCATCCTCGTGGTTCCAACGGTGTTGTCTTTGTGGCAGGTCTCCTGGCTCATGGATCATCGCTTCTCTGAACCTTCCCGTCGATGCGATCGACAGTGGCATCTGACAGAGTCGCTCCCCATTTACAGTGGCGGGACCGCGCCGGACTTGCACCGGTCTTCCCTTTTAAGCGCTTGCCGGAATCCTGGGCAAGCGCACCACAAAGCACACTATATATGGTTGTATGAAGGTACTATAACACAATATGTTGTGGGAGGGAAGACTGATCTTGGCTGGCAGCTTCCAAAAAAGCGGGTCCGGTCCAGTGACTAGCTGTCACAAAACCGCCAAGCATTGCGCGCCCTGCTTTTCCCTTGCCAATCTGTTATAATGAGACGAGTATGGAGATTGCACTGGGCAAGGAGTGAGCAAACGGTGAGCTATGCGTATCTTAAAGCCCACGTAGGCGGTTGGGAAGTGGCATTCATCCTGCTGATCGTCGGGTACATCCTTTTCCGTCTCGGCAAGGAAAAAGTGGGCAACATCGTTCACATGTTTCTGCGCGTGATGATGGTGATCGTGGTCGTGACGGGTGGTTGGATGTTGTTTAAGTTCCACACGGGAGACGTCCTGTACTATGTGAAGGGACTGCTGGGGATTGTCGTCTTCGGGCTGATGGAAATGGCGCTGGGACGGGCACGCCGCCAGGAAGCCAGCATCGGATTTTTCGTTGGCGCGCTCGCGCTGATGGTGCTTGTCATCCTGATCGGGTACCGCGTAATCGTGTAGGCGGCGGGTGCTTTGCACACACGTCGAAAAGCTTTCACTCGGATCAAAAGGTTCCGGGTGGAGGCTTTTTTTGTTGTTGTTCGCTAAGACAAGCGGCGCCAAGAGCGGCGGATGCTCGCGGAAGCGGAGTGCGCCGCGAATCAGAACGGTCTGATATAGAATGGAGAACTTCTCCACATATATCAATCAATATGGCGGAATGCTCCGCTTTTGCATATAATGGCGGTAGGAATAAAGCTGTTTTCTTTTGGTGATAAACGGAGGAGGACGCCGATGACGGTAAATCAGAAAGAGCAGACGGCCGGCGCGTCCGGCGGCGCGGCCAAAACCAATGCCACCCTGCTGGGCATTCAGAGTTTGCGGCCGTCGTTTACCAAATCTGAGCAAAAAGTGGCGGAGATCGTACTGAGCCAGACGGAGAGCGTAATTTACTCTTCCGTCATCGACCTGGCGGAAAAAGCGGGCGTGGGCGAAACCACCGTGCTGCGCTTCTGCCGCAAGATCGGTTTTCGCAGCTACCAGGAGTTCAAGCTGGCGCTGGCCCAGGAGCTGGTCCATCCGGTGAAAAACCTGCACGGTGAGGTAACGGAGGAGGATTCGCTGACGACCATCGCGCAAAAGGTGACGGCCACCAACATGCAGGCGGTTGGTGACACCAGCTCGCTCATCGACCCGGTCGAGCTGGAGCGGTGTGTCGACCTGCTGCAAGCCGCCAACACGATCCACTTTTACGGCGTGGGAACATCCGGGGTGACGGCCCAGGATGCCAAATACACGTGCTTGCGCCTGGGGCTGAAAGTGGACGCCTTTTACGAGGCACACCTGCAGGCGATGGCTGCCGCCACGCTGGGGCCCGGCGACGTCGCCGTGGGCATCTCCGTGTCGGGCAGCACCAAGGATACGATCGATTCGCTGAAAGTGGCGAAGGAAGCAGGGGCAACAGTGCTGTGCATCACCCACTACCGCCGCTCGCCGATCACGAACGTGGCTGATGTCACGCTTTTGACGGCAGCAAAGGAAGGGCCGCTGCAGGGCGGTTCGCTCGCGGCCAAAATCGCCCAACTGCACGTCATCGACATCCTGTGTACGGCACTGGCCATGCGCATCCAGGAGAAAGCGCTGACCTACAAGGAAAAGACGGCAAAAGCGGTGCTGGACAAAAAATACTGAAGCGGCTGACGGAGGGAGAGCGCATGAAACTGCTGATTGCGGAGAATTACGAGTCGTTGGGCAAAGCTGCGGCGCACATCGTGGCGCAGGTGGTGACAGCCAAACCCACTGCCGTACTGGGACTGGCTACGGGCAGCACACCGATCGGCATGTACCGGGAACTGGCGCGGCTGCACCGCGAGGAGGGAGTTGACTTCTCCCGCGTGACGACGTTTAACCTGGATGAATACGTCGGACTGCCGCCGCATCATCCGCAAAGCTACCACACGTTCATGCAGGAACACTTTTTTCGCCATGTGGACATCCCGCTGGAGCAGACCAACATCCCGCGCGGAGACGCACCCGACCTGCAGGCGGAGTGCCGGCGATATGAAGCGGCAATCGCGGCGGCGGGAGGCATCGACCTGCAGGTGCTGGGTATCGGCGGAAACGGCCACATTGGTTTCAATGAGCCGGGGTCCGACGCGGAGACGACCACGCGGATCGTGGAACTGGCACAAAGTACAATCAAGGCGAACGCGCGCTTTTTCGAATCGATCGACGAAGTGCCGACGAAAGCTGTATCGATGGGGATCAAAACGATTCTGGCGGCGAAGCGGATCATGCTGCTTGCGAGCGGCGAGGCCAAGGCGGATGCGGTGCGCCGCATGCTGGAAGGAGAGAAGACGCCTGACGTGCCCGCGTCGCTGCTGCAGCTTCATTCAGATGTGACCGTCATCGCGGACAAGGAGGCGGCAGCGCTGCTGTCAGCCGAGACGAAAAACAGCGGCCGCCTGGTGTGAACGGCCGTTGTTTGCGGCGCTTGTTCACCAATTCGTTTCGCATAACGCTTCGTTCGTTATGCTATACTGGGAGTGTCCAAGAAGAATGCACCAGATTACCGTAAGGAGTTGAACCTGATGAGCACGAACGAGGCATTGCTTACGCTGGAAGGCTGGTATACTTATCATAATTTCCGCACGATCAATTGGGAGAAGTGGAAAGCGGCTTCGGCCGAAGAGCGCCAGGCCGCACTGGACGAGCTGTTTGGCCTGATCCGCGAGTGGGAGGCAAATGAACAGGAGAAGCAAGGCAGCACGGCCATCTACAGCATCCTGGGGCACAAGGCGGACCTGGTCTTCCTGTTCCTGCGCCCGACGATGCAGGAACTGGACGCGATCAAGACGGCGTTCAACAAGACCCGCTTCGCCGCGTACACCGAGGCGCCGTACTCCTATATTTCTGTGGTGGAGCTGAGCAACTACGTACATAATCCCGGCGAAGACCCGAAGTCCAATCCGCAAATCCGGGAGCGGCTCTACCCGATTCTGCCGAAGTGGGAGCACATCTGCTTCTACCCGATGAACAAAAAACGCAACCTGCAGGACAACTGGTACATGCTGACGATGGAACAGCGTGCCGAAATGATGCGCTCGCACGGAATGATCGGCCGCAAGTACGCCGGCAAAGTGAAGCAGATCATCGGCGGCTCGGTCGGCTTCGACGATTGGGAGTGGGGCGTCACGCTGTTTGCCAACGACCCGCTCGAGTTCAAGCACATCGTCTACGAAATGCGCTTTGACGAAGTGAGCGCACGCTATGGGGAGTTCGGCAACTTCCTGGTGGGCAACATTGTCACGCCCGAATCGCTTGCGCAAATGCTGCAGGTGTAACCCTTTCAACCATAATCTACCCACGGTGCAGCCGGGGTAGATTTTTTTTGCATGCAAAGCATCAGGTGGATAGATGATCCTCTCGTATATGGAATAATTTGTATCAATTCGTGACAAATGGTAAGATTGTGTTCGTAATTGCAAAGCCAAGAGGGGAGAGGTGTTTTTCGGTATGACCAGAAAAAAGATGCTGCGGGTAGCAGCGGGATTTTCGGCAGCGGTGCTGCTGGCCGGTATTCCCGTCCCGCTTGCTGGCGTGTGGGAGAACAGCCTGCCGAGCGCCTTGGCCGCCGGGCAGCAGGCGGACGAGTTGACGCGGGAGCAGGCGATTCAACAGATGAGCAAGCTTTTGAACATACCGGCCGATTACAAGCCGGAGCGGTCGTACTACAAGAAAAAAGATCAAAAAAATCCGTTCGACCATCCGCTGTGGAGCCTGACCTGGGTAAAAGACAGCGGGGAGGGACGTGTGTCTGTCAACGTCGATGCGGTGACGGGACAATTGGTGTATTATTCACACTACGATGAAAAGCGGGAAAGCGACTCGTCGTCGGCGGTCAGCGAGGAACAAGCGCTGCGGGAGGCCGAGCAGTTTCTCGAGCGGGTTGTCCCCAAAACAGAGCGGGAGAAGCTGTCCAAGCCAAACGAATACCCCGGCCTCCCCAATTTTACGGGTGACCCGTGGAGAACGCGCGTCTTTTCCTATACGCGCATGGAAGGCGACACGCCTTTTCTCGGCAACGGCGTTCTGGTGATCGTCGATCGAACCGGCGAAGTGATCATGTTTATCAGGAATTGGTACCAGGGAGAACTGCCTGACGCCAAGGCAGTGATCCAGCCTGACGAGGCGGAGCGGCTGCTGGCGGAAAAAGCGGCGCCCTCACTGGTCTACTCGCGGGAGAGTGATCTGAACGGCCGTTACCCGGCGAACTCAAATCGGTACCGCCTGGTCTATCGCTACGTGCAAACTGATCCGCAGTTCGTGGACGCTACGACCGGGAAGGTGCTGAACGCACTCGGCGAGCCGGCCGAAGAAGTCGGCATCAAGCCGCTGGGGAGCACGGTCAACAGCCGTGCAGCGGACAAGCTGATCGGCAAGGAAGAGGCGCAGAAGATCGCCGAAGAGCTGGTCAAGCGGCTCCCCGGCAGCTATCGTTCCGATGGAAGCAGGGGAGGCGGTGCCAGATCGGGAGTGGATGGCGTGGAATCGAGATACTGGCATTTTGAATTCACTCCGCTGCACGTCAAGGGGGAAAATGTGGAGCCGCTTGAGATCAGCATCAGCGACCGCGGGGATTTGGTCGAATACCGCACCGGGGAAGGGCGGTTTTCTTACGAACGGGGACGGAAAATCGAGAAGGCGGTCTCGTGGAAAGCAGCGCAGGAGAGTGCGGTCAAGCTGGTAAAAACGCTGCTGTCCGAACGGCTGGGGGACATCTATCTCATCGACCGCAATGCATCCCGCACGATCGAGGAGGAGGTGCGGGAGCAGGGGCAGTATTACGTGTTTACGTTTGGCTGGATGAAGAACGGCATTCCGATCGAAGACAGGAATTTCCGCGTGATCGTCAATCCCGAAACCGGGGAAGCGGAAGAGCTGAACGTGTACGAATATGGACCTGTCAGTGCAGAGGAAACGGCGGCCAAAATTGACCGAAAGGCAGCAGCCAAAACGGAGCAGGAGCAAAAGAAACTGATGCTTGCCTATCACCTGCCGGACAGCGAGTCCAAACCGCTGCTTGTCTACAGCTACGTCGGCGATGAGGGAGTCGTGGACGCCGTGACCGGGGAGTGGCTCAGTTTTGCCGACTTGCGGAAAAAAGAAATTCCGCAGGACATTGACAACCATCCCGGGCAGGCAGCACTGCAGTTTGCCATTCGGGAGGGCTTGTTGACGGTGACTGACGGCAAGGTGGAACCGGACAAAGCGGCGACGCGCGGTGACATGGTGCAGATGATGGCGCGCATGGTCAACCGCATCGAGTTTCACCGGCAGTTCAGCGGGCTCGATGATGACGACGAAGATCGCCAGCCGTACCGGTTTGCTGACGTCGACGAGAACCACCCGCTGTACGGTGTCATCAAAAAAGCGATTCAATACGGACTGATCCCCAAGGAGGGGACCAGGTTTGAGCCGGATCGCCCGGTGACCCGCGGAGAAGCGGCGGAAATGGCCGCCCGCCTGCTGGGGTATGGTGAACTCCTGGAAAAACCGGGGCTGTTTGCGTCGCCGTATCGGGATGTAGAAAAGCGGCTGGTGCCCGCCGTCGCCCTGGCCCATGCCTACGGGCTGCTTCCTTCCGGGTCACCCGACGCGTTCCAACCAGACAAAACGCTGACCCGGGCGGAGGCTGCCAAGTTGATGAAGGCGCTTCTGGAGGTTAGGAAACCGAAGTGACGTGCGTCCCGCGAAAAAAGATCTAGAAAAAAGAAAAAAATGGGCATGAAGGATATACTTGTCTTGTCATTTTCGGGAAATATTTGTACAATGATGAACGGCTGTTCTTTTTATTTGGAATGGCCTGTTTTTTTTGTGTTTATTATAGCTCATCAACAACAGGAGGAATCGACATGAATGGGCCTACCGAGCCAAAACGAACACGTTCGCTGCAGATGAAAGGAAAACTGCTGTTGACCTTTGCCGTGATTCTGCTGTTGCCGAGTCTGCTGATCTCAGGGGTCTCGTTCTACAGCGCCAAGCAGGAAATCGAGGACCAACTGCTGCAGCGGGCTGACGAGCAGGTGAAGACCCTGGCCGGAACAATTGATGCCTATCTGGATTTGCAGATGAAGGAGGTGGAGCGGGTCGCTTCTCATCTGGCGGGACAGGGGCTGACGAGCAACGATTCCGCAGCGCATGCGTATTTGCAGGAGGCCGCCACCATCCACAACGAGTGGGAAGGTATCTACATCGGAACGGAGACGGGGGCGTTTGTCAGCACGGTGTCGGTAAAGGCCGGGTATGACCCGCGTACTAGACCCTGGTACCAACAAGCCATGGAGAACAAGGGAAAAACGGTCATCACTGATCCGTACATTTCTGCGTCTACAGACCTCCCCGTCATCACCATTGCCCGGACGACAAAAGACGGGCACGGAGTGGTCGGGCTCGACCTCAGTCTGCAGGCACTGGCCGAAATCACCAGCCGGGTCAAAATCGGCGAATTCGGCTACGTCGTGCTGATGGACAAACAGCGGAAGTTCATCGTCCATCCCCAGCAGAAAGCGGGGACGGAAGCGGAGAAAGCAGATTATATCGACCACGTGTATGCTAACGAAGCGGGCACGTTTGAGTTCGTCAACCAGGACGGACAGAGCAAGCGAATGGCGTTTGTCACCAACGGACTGACCGGTTGGAAGCTGCTGGGCACCTATTACGTGAGTGAAGCGGAAGCAGAGGCCTCCGACGTGCTGCCTCCCATTTTGACGATCGTGGCCGTAGCAGTGATCGGCGGCGCCGTGCTGGTGCTGTGGATTGTCCGCTTGATCACGCGTCCGCTCGCCGTATTGATGGCGGCCGCCGCCAAGATCAGCGAGGGCGACCTGTCTGAACCAGTAAGAGTAAATGCCAGGGACGAAATCGGCCGCTTGGCGGAGAGCTTCGAGGGCATGCGCCTGTCGCTGCAGTCTGTCCTGGCCAAGGTGAACCAGGGTGCCGTCCAGGTGGCGGCGTCGGCTGAGGAGCTGATGGCAAGCGCGGATCAGAGCAGCAAGGCCAGCGAACAAATCTCGTCCGCGATTCAGGAAGTGGCCGTCGGGGCGGACAAGCAGGTAGCTGGCGTGGAAGAGGCGTACCAGGTGGTCAACATGATGGCAAGCGCTGCGGAACAGATCAACGGCAACACGCAGCAGGTGGCTGGACTGGCTTCCGAGGCTTCGGACAAGGCAGCTTCCGGCAGCCAGACCGTGCAAACAGCGATCAACCAAATGACGGAAATGAGTGTCACCGTCAAGGAATTGGCGCATACCGTGGACGGACTGGGCAAGCGCTCGCAGGAGATCGGCAGCATCGTCGACGTCATCTCCGAGATTGCCGATCAGACCAACCTGCTGGCGCTCAATGCCGCTATCGAAGCAGCGCGGGCAGGTGAACACGGCCGGGGATTTGCCGTGGTGGCGGATGAAGTGCGCAAGCTGGCAGAGCAGACGACGCAATCCACGCAAAAGATTGCCGAACTCATTGCGGTGATCCGCCAGGAGACGAACGATGCGGTTCGTTCCATGCACACGGTGACCCAGGAGGTGGCCGCGGGAATTGACGTGGTCCATGCGGCTGGGGCCTCCTTCGAAGAGATTCGTGCGGCAGTGGAAGAGCTGGCTGGACAAATCCAGGAGGTGTCCGGCGCGGTGCAGCAGTTGACCGAAGGCACAAAACGCGTGGTGGAGACGACGCATACGATCCGGGAAGTGGCAGAGGAAGCGGCATTTGGTACGCAAAACGTTTCCGCCGCAGCTCAGCAGCAGTTGGCTTCCATGGAGGAGATCAACGCGTCGGCCACGGCGCTGGCGAAGATGGCCGAAGATCTGCAGGAGATGGTAGGCAGTTTCAAAGTATAACCGTACATGAAGTATAAGCACGATCTGTGCGTATTCAGATTGCCCGGGCGCGGGAAGATCAAGGGATCACCCCCTCCCGGGCTGTTGTTTTTCTGGCAACTCCTATCCGACGACAAACTTGCGATAGTTGACCGTGCGGGCAATCCGCCTGTGCGGCCGGGAGAGCAGGTACCGGTGGCCTGCTTTCCAGGTGTGGCTGCCGACGTTTTTTCGGCGAATTGCACAGTAGTGAAAACGGCTGCCCGAGTAGATGCGAAAGCCGAGGCGGCGGCAATTCCGCAGGAACGCGACATCCTCCCCCAGCGAGCGGTTGGCAAAACGGACACGGTTCCATACGCTTCGCCGAAATGCGAGGGTCCCGCCTGCGATCCGCCCTGTCATCCTGTGTTCGTTCCCCGGATATTGCAGGGTCAGCAGCCGCAAACCAGAAAAGTACATAAAATACGAGCGCTTCCCGACGACGGCCGCCTTTGATCGGGCAAACGCGCGCAGCGTGTCAGCCGCGTAGCGGGGGGCGTAGTAATCGTCGTCGTCAAATTTGGCGAGGTAGGGATAGCGTGCCTTGCTTGCGGCAAAGTTCAGGCAGGCGCCGAGTGACGTCCGTCCGGGCAGTTTGTAGACGGACACGTTGGGAAACGAACGGGCGTAATTTTTGTAGCGCGCTTCGCTCATCGCATCGTTGTTCAGCACTACGATCAATTCCTTGTTGACTCCGCGCTGCCGCAGATAATTCTGAAACAGGTTGCGCATCATGCCGGGACGTTTGGTGCAGGTGATAATGGAGATGCCGGTTTTCCCGGTACTCCCGGTTCGCTTCACGTTGATCCACTTCCTTCTTCGCTGGGATAGTGTGATACGAGCGGGAAAACGTCCAAAACGTACTACATGTGTATTCAGAGGCGGGGCGAAGAACGCTGAGCGAGTGCGGAGTTTGGCAAGATAACCTGTGGGTGGTGCATATCATTGAAGCGAAATAGTTTGACTATTCTGTGTATGGGCGGTATAATTTGGATAACTTTGTTAGTTAGGTTAACTAACTGTTTGGTGGTGAGTGAAAAGGCGTGCGTTCGTCCAGAAAAACGGGCAGCAGCAAACTGGTGAAAAAGTGGAACAAGGAAGAGATCTTGCAGCAGGTGATTCAGCACGGTCAGATCTCCCGCGCCGACATTGCCAAACAGACGCAGCTGAGCCGCCCCTGCGTTTCCGCCCTGGTGGAGGAGATGATTCAGGATGGGCTGCTCCAGGAGGTGGGGATGGGCGACTCCCGTGGCGGCCGAAAGCCGATCCTGCTGGAGTACAACTACCAGGCGTACGCGATCGTCGGCGCAGTGTTTGAAGGCTCCGCGCTGGAGATGGCGGTGGCCGACCTGAAAGGCGAGTTTTTGGCCCGGTACCGCAAACGTCTGGCCCAGCCGGCCGACGGAGAACGGGTGATCGAGGATTTGGCAGCGGGACTGGACCGTCTGCTGGCGGAGAGCAGCTTGCCGCGCGACAGGCTGCTGGGCATCGGTGTCGGCCTGCCCGGGGTCACCCAGCGGGGCAGCGGTACGGTCAGCTTTGCTCCCAGCACGGGCTGGATGGGATCGCCGATCAGGCAGACCATCGAGGAACGGCTGGAGGTGCCGGTCATCATCGACAATGACGTCAACATGATGACTCTGGGCGAGAGCGTCCGCGGTGTCGGTGTCGGCTATTCCAACGTTGTCTACATCTACGTCGGCACGGGGATCGGCTCCGGCATCATCCTGGACGGCCAGTTATACCGGGGAAGCCGGGACGCAGCGGGCGAGATCGGTTACATGCTGATCGGCCCCGTACACAGCCGGCGCGACGGAGCGTACGGCGTGTTTGAGACGCATTACTCCGTCCCTGGCGTCAAAGCACAGGCGAAGGCCTTTCTCTCCGACCTTCAGGAAGGGTCGAGTATCATAGAGACGCTGATCGGTCAAGCTCGGCAGGACAACCGGGAGGCCGCGCGGTTGCTGGATGACGTATACCGACACTGGGCCTACGCGATGGCCAATATCGTCAGCGTGCTGAACCCGGAGCTGTTGATTCTGAGCGGAGAGATGGTTCATATCGACGAAAAAGGGGTGAAGCAGATTCGCGAGTGGCTGGCGGAATGGGTGCCCGTTGTGCCCCGTATGGAAAAAGCGCGACTTGGTGAAGAGGCGGGGTTGATCGGGGCCGTTCACAGCGTCCTGGAAGCGTTTCCATCTACGAAATTGCTGGACAAATAGAGTGAAAAAAAGGGGGATTCGATTGTGAAAACGTCCAACAGCACATGGAAAAAATGGCTTCGCGGCGTGTTTGTCGGCTCGCTGGCCCTGACCGTCGCCGCTTGTTCCGGCGGAGGACAGGCGGACAGCGGTACAGGCGGCCAGTCCGGTGATCAGGCGCAGCCGGCAGCATCCGGCGAATCGCAAAAATTGGTCATTTACACCGCCCGGGACAAAAATATTTTTGAAATCGTCCTGCCCAAGTTTAAGGAAAAATATCCCAATATTGAAGTGGAAACATTTGAGATGGGGGCGCAGCAAATCCTGGAGCGGGTGCGTGCCGAAAAGGCCAATCCGCAGGCCGATTTCTGGTGGGGCGGCACACAGTCCGCGCTGAGCACGGCAGCGGACGAGGGGCTGTTGGAGCCGTACAAACCGACGTTTGCCGACAAGATTCCCGATCTGTACAAGGACCCGCAGGACCGCTGGTACGGCGAAATGCTGCTGCCCGAGGTGATCATGTACAATTCGCAGGCGCTGACGAAAGAAGAAGCGCCGCAGGACTGGGACGACCTGCTCGATCCCAAGTACAAGGATAAAATCGTGATCCGCAACGTCCTGCCGTCCGGCACGATGCGGACCATTTACGCGGCGATGATCTACCGTCAGGGGCCAGACACGCCGGAAAAAGGGTATGAATGGCTGAAAAAACTGGACGCCAACACCAAGGAGTACGCCCAGGACCCGACCCAGCTCTACCTGAAGCTGGACCGCCAGGAAGGCGTCATTTCCCTGTGGAACCTGCAGGACGTCCTGATTCAAAGCAAGCAGAACAACCATCCGTACGATTTTGTCTATCCTGAGAGCGGCGCGCCGATCCTCGTCGATGGGGTCGCGATCGTCAAAGGGGCCAAGAACATGGACGCAGCCAAAAAGTTCTACGAGTTCCTGTTCAGCCCGGAGATCGCCACGCAGTTGGCGAAAGAGCGCTACCAGTTCCCGTCACGCACCGACATCAGCAAGGACGAACTGCCTGACTTCATGAAAAACCTGGAGCTGAAACCGCTGGAGCTCGACTGGAATGTGATGGCGGAGAAAGAAAAAGAGTGGATGCAGTACTGGGACGAAAACATCAAGGGAAAAAGCAAGAAGTAAGCGGGTGAGGACAGCAGGAACAGACGGGAAGGGGGACCCCTTTCCGTCTGGCCGTGTCCGGTTCCGTCCGGCACAGGCGACTGCCGAAGCCGGGCAGCGCCCTGCCAATCTCGAGAGGGAGGACACCTGATGAGCAGCGTAACACTTGATCACGTCAGCAAACAGTTTGGCGACGCAAAAGGGGTCGAAGATGTTCACATTCACATCGAATCAGGCGAATTCTTCACCTTTTTGGGGCCAAGCGGCTGCGGCAAGACGACGACCCTGCGGATGATCGCCGGCTTTTACTATCCCACCAGGGGACGGATCTGCTTCGGCAGCCGGGATGTCACATCGCTGCCGCCCCACAAGCGAAACACGGGCATGGTGTTTCAAAACTACGCCCTGTTTCCGCACATGACCGTATTTGAGAACATCGCCTTTGGGCTCAAGGTTCGCAAGATTCCGAAAGCGGAAATGAAAGAACGGGTAGAGCGGGTGATGAAGCTCGTCCGTCTGGAAGGATACGGCGAACGCCGGATCGACCAGCTTTCCGGCGGACAGCAGCAGCGGGTGGCGCTGGCCCGCGCGCTCGTTATCGAGCCGCAGATTCTGCTTTTGGATGAACCGCTGTCCAACCTGGACGCCAAACTGCGCGAAGAAACCCGGTATGAAATCAAGCGGCTGCAGATGGAACTGGGCATTACCACCATTTACGTCACGCATGACCAGGCGGAGGCGATGTCCATGTCGGATCGGGTGATGGTGATGCAGGGCGGCGAAGTGCAGCAGGTGGGTACGCCGCACGAGATTTACCATCGGCCGGTAAACCGTTTCGTCGCGTCGTTCATCGGCGAAACCAATCTGTGGGAGGGGATCGTGGCAGGCATCGACGGTAACGAAGTACGGGTGCGGGTGGCTCCTGACCTCGTGCTGACCGGATATGCGCACAACGTGTCGCCGCAGGTGCGGCTCGTGCCGGGCGAGACAGTCGTGCTGTCGATTCGGCCGGAAACGGTGCAGGAAAGCACGGGAGCGGACGGTGAGAACGTGGTGTCGGGCACTGTTGTGCTTGCCGAGTTTACGGGTGCGTGCGTCAACTACGTGACCAGCGTCGGCCCTCATCAGCTCCGCAGCATGTCCATCAGCCAGGGACGGCCGCTGAAACAGCGCGGAGAGACCATCTCCCTGCACATTCCGAAAGCGAGCATCTACTTTGCGGGATAAGGAGGAGGAGCTTGTGAAAGCAGAACTACAGCCAGCCGCGACACCGTCCAAACGGATCTCCTTCACTGCTTCGCCGTCCTTTGTCTACGTGCTGGTTTCTCCGCTGTTCCTGATCCTTTTGGCCTACGTCATCTATCCGCTGTTTGAAACGTTTGCCACCAGCGTCAACGTGGACGGGCAGTTTACGTGGAAAAACTACGCCCGTTTCTTCAGCCTGGAGCACACGGCCAATCTGGAAGCGCTTTGGAACAGCGTATACATATCCGTGTTGAGTGTCATTACCTGCGGCATTGTTGGCGTGACGATGGCCTTTTTGCTGGAGCGCTACGAGTTCCCGGGGCGGAAAATCCTCTCCGTCCTCGCCCTGGTGCCGATGGCGCTGCCGCCGCTCATCGGCGTGCTGTCGTTTACGTTTTTGTACGGGGAAAGCGGCATATTCCCCCGATTGTTCAAGGAACTGTTCGGGCTGGAACAGGTGCCGTTTTCGCTGAAAGGAATATGGGGCGTCGTTGTGGTCCACACCTTTACCATGTACACCTATTTTTTCATGACGGCATCGGCGGCGATCAAAGGTCTTGACCCGTCGCTGGAAGAGGCGGCGGCTAGCCTGGGCGCCAACCGCTTTACCGTCTGGCGGCGGGTGATTTTGCCGATGCTCACGCCAGCCATGGTGGCGTCGTCGCTGCTGGTGTTCATGATCTCCATGGCGTCCTACACGGCGCCGCTGATCTTCGGCATCGACCGGACGATGACGATGCAGATTTACCTGTCCCGGACCAACGGCGATCTGGACATGGCGGCTACCCAGTCGACCGTCCTGTCCGTCGTCTCCATTGCCTTTTTGCTGCTGATGCGCTGGTACCAAGGGGTGCGCAACTACCAGAACATGAGCAAGGGCATCAGCGTACACCGCACCGAGGTGAAAAGCAAAGCGGGCCGCTATGTCTGCATGGTGCTGGCCTTCATCGGCATCGTCATCCTGATGCTGCCGATCCTCGTGCTGGTGTTGATCTCGTTCTCGGTGGACGGCACCTGGACGGTGCAGATTCTGCCGCCGCAGTACACGCTGGACCACTACATCGACCTGTTTACGGACAGCAAGACCTGGCGGCCGATTGCCAACAGCCTGGAGCTGAGTGCGATCGCCACCGTCGGCATCGTCCTGTTCGGGGTGGCGGCGGCGTACGCGATGGTGCGGCTGCGCTTTCGCGGCAAAACGCTGCTCGACGTGCTGATCATGCTGCCGTGGGCGCTTCCCGGCACTGTTGTCGCCGTCAACCTGATCGCCGCGTTCAGTGAGCCGACCGTATTCAGCTTTGGCCAGGTGCTCATCGGCACGTTCTGGATCATCCCGCTCGCCTATTTCGTCCGCCACCTGCCGCTGGTGTTCCGCTCCACATCGGCCACGCTGATGCAGATGGACCCGTCGGTGGAGGAAGCGGCGCGCAATCTGGGGGCATCGTGGTGGTACAGCTTCCGCCGCGTCGTTTTCCCGATGGCATTTGGCGGGATTTTGGCCGGCACGCTGTTGGCGTTCGTTCAGTGTATCGGCGAGTTCGTCGCCTCCATCCTGATCTTTACGCCGCGGACGATGCCGCTGTCAGTGGCCATTTTCCAGCGCATGTACACGTTTGAATTCGGCACCGCGTGCGCATACGGCGTGCTGCAGATTGTGGTCATCATCATCGTCCTGTTCATCTCCAGAAAACTGGCTGGCGACAAGGCGGGCACTGCGGTGTAGGCAGGTTTGCGTTCGATTTCTCGTCCCGAAACCAGACGGCAGCGTCTGTGCATGTCCGTTTCAGCTACCTCAGGTCAATCCATGGCGACAGCAGGAACCGGCTCCATGGACGGCCATGATTGATGCATACATCAATCCCAATAAGGAAAAGGAGGAGCGTTCATTGAGAAAGGGGACATTTGCCAAGCTGTTTTCCGTCGTATCAGCCGTGGCCCTGGCAGGCACTCTGGTATGGCCGATGGCGCCCCGGACCGCCCATGCTGACCGGGGAGTGGTCGACTTGTACAAAGCGATCAAGCCGTTGACTACCATCGCCAGCGCCATGAACACGGGGGCTCACCCGGATGACGAGCACAGCGCGATGCTCGCGTACCTGTCGCTCGGCAAGGGTGTGGACACGTACAGCATCATCGCCAACCGCGGCGAAGGGGGCCAAAACGAAATCGGCAGCGAGCTGGGCAACGCACTGGGCATTATCCGTACTCGTGAATTGCAGGAAGCGTCCAAGGTCACCAACGTCACGCTGGACATCCTCAGCGAATCGATCAACGACCCCATTTACGACTTTGGCTTTTCCAAGAGCCCGGATGAGACACTGTCCAAATGGGGAGAACAGGTCGTCTACGAACGGCTGATTCGCAAGATTCGCGAACTGCGGCCGGACGTGCTCATCCCCGCGTTTTTGAACGTACCCTCCACGCACGGACATCACCGCGCCATCAACGTGATCACGGTAAAAGCGTTCAAGGACGCCGCCGACCCGTCCGTGTTTCCGGAGCATCTGAAAAACGGGCTGCGCCCCTGGCAGCCCAAAAAGCTGTACGTGCCGGCGGATGAGAAAGACTACACGGTTCGCGTGCCGATCGGCGAGTACGACGAGGTGTACGGCGCGTCTTACCAGCAGTTGGGCGAGGAATCCCGCTTCATGCACAAGAGCCAGGGGATGGGGCGCCACTACGACGAAGGGCCCAGCTTCAACTACTACAAGCTGGAGCAGTCGACGGTTCCGTCCAAAGCCCGGGAATCGGACTTTTTCGAAGGCATCGCCTACACCTTTGACGACCTGGCCCGGGAAGTGGCCGGCAAGCCGGGCGGGGAAAAGCTGGCCAGGGAGCTTCGCACCCTGCAAAAAGACGCCGACGACGTGATCGCCGCCTACCCGCGCTTTGCCGACGTGGCCAGGGAAGTGCACGACATGCTGTCGGACGTGCAGAGGGCGCTGACCGTCGTGCAGGAAGCCAAACTGGACGAAGCGACCAGGGCAGACCTGACCCACCGTCTGAAGGTAAAGGAACGACAGCTGTACACGGCGAGTGCGGAGGCGCTGTCACTGGTGGCCAAAGTAAGGCCGGAGACAGGCGAACTGGTCGCCGGTCAGACTGCCACCGTAAAAGTGACGGCGTACAACGGCGGACAGGTGCCGCTGAAAGACGTCAGCCTGAAGCTGAATGTGCCGGAAGGATGGCGGGCCAAGCCGTTGGGGGCGACCAGCTTCGGCCAGGTGGGGTACAACCAGACCGTCACGGCCGCGTACGAAGTGGAGGTGCCGAAAGACGCCCCGCTGTTCCAGCCGTATCTGCCGCCGTCCATCACTGCGGACGTATCGTACAAGGCGTTCGGCTCCACCGCGGTCAGCCGCGTCGTTCCGTCTGACGCTGTCGCCGTCCTGCCGCCGTTCTCGCTGTCGCTCGACCCGGGCGCAGCTGTTCTGAACACGTTGAAGCCGCAAGAGCCGATTTCGGTGAAGGTGACGGTAAAGAACTACCAGCCGGGTGCGGCGGAAGCGGACATCTCGCTGGACGTTCCGGCAGGCTGGACGGTAGAACCGAAGGCAAGTCCGCTGGCGTTTGCCGCCAAAGGGGAGACCAAGTCGGTCGCGTTTACGGTAAAGCCGTCCGCCGCCGTCAAATCGGGCACGTACACGGTAACGGCCGTGGCGCGCGCGGGGGCAAAAGAAAGCCGCCATGGCGCCCAGGTGATCCGCTATCCGCACATCGGCACCACGTATTACGTCCAACCGGCGGAGCTGATGATCCAGGCGTTTGACCTGAAAGTGCCGGAGGGGTTGAAAGTAGGATACGTCTCCAGCGGTTTTGACAACATCGACGAGTACCTGAAACAGGTCGGCGTCAACGTCACCCTCCTCAGCGCCAAGGACATCGAGTCTGGCGACCTCAGCCAGTACGACACGATTGTGCTGGGCATCCGGGCGTACGGGTTCCGCCCCGAACTGATTTCGAGCAATGCCCGCCTGTTGAAGTACGTGGAAAACGGCGGCAACCTGGTGGTGCAGTACCACAAGCCGGAAGACAACTGGAAGCCGGAGTTGGCGCCGTACCCGATCACGATCGGCACGCCGCTGATTGAATGGCGCGTCACCGATGAAAACTCGAAAGTTACCATGCTTGCGCCGGATCATCCCATTTTCAACACACCCAACAAGATTACGGAGGAAGACTGGAACAACTGGATTCAGGACCGTTCCGCCTACAACCCGTCGCAGTGGGGCAAAGAGTACGTGGAGCTGATTGCAAACGGCGATCCGGGCGAGAAGGAGTTTACCGGCACATTCCTGACCGCAAAATACGGCAAGGGGACGTACACCTACAGTTCGCTCGTCTGGTACCGTGAAATCCCCGCCCTGGTGCCGGGAGCCATCCGCATGTTCGTCAACATGGTCAGTTTGAAGCAATAAGACAGGAAAACGGGACGGGAGAGACGGCCGCAGTCGGCCGTCTTCCCCGCTTTTCCCGGCTCCCCGGCAGTGGGGAACCGCGAAAAAACAGAAAAGGAAACGGCAGGGAAGGAGAAACGTCAATGGACTACAAAGAGCGGATATTTCAACGGGAAGGAGCCCGGTTCCCCGGAAAGACGTACGCGGAGGCCGTGCTGGAACCGGCTTTTTCGGAAGCGAAAACCCATCTGCTGACGCCGATGATGGCGATCAACAAGGCGCATCTGATCATGCTGCGCGAACAGAAGCTGATCACGGAGGACGAAGCGAAGGCGATTGCCCGCGCCCTCACTGCCATCGACCTGGACGGGCTGCGCCGCTCAGCCTATACCGGACAGTTTGAAGATTTGTTCTTTCAGGTAGAGAGCCGTCTTTTGGAGCTGGCCGGGGACGTGGCCGGCAATCTGCACCTGGCCCGCAGCCGCAACGACATGGGCGTCACCATCTACCGCATGGTGCTGCGCGAGAAGCTGCTGGCCACGCTGGCTTCGGCACTCTCTCTGAAAGAGCATTTGCTCCTGTTTGCGCAAGAACACACCGAGACGGTGATGATCGGCTACACCCACACCCAGCAGGCGCAGCCGACGACGATGGCCCACTACATCACGGCCGTGGCTGACTCGCTGTCGCGGGACATCCGCCGCCTGATCAGCGCCTACCGCACCTGCAACCGCAGTCCCATGGGAGCGGCGGCGCTGACCACCTCGGGTTTTCCCATCAGCCGGGAGCGAATGCGGCAGCTGCTCGCCTTTGACGAATTGGTGGAGAATTCCTACGACGCGATCGGCGGGGCGGACTACCTGGGCGAAACGGCGGCCGCCGTGCAGGTGGCGGCAATCAACCTGGGGCGGACGGTGCAGGATATGCTGCAGTGGTGCACGCAGGAGTTTGACGTGCTGAAAGTGGCTGACCCGTATGTTCAGATCAGCTCGATCATGCCGCAGAAGCGCAATCCTGTCTCGTTTGAACACATGCGCTCCATGCTATCGTCCAGCGCGGGCAACGCCGCTGTCGTCTTGACGATGATGCACAATACGCCGTTTGGCGACATCGTTGACACGGAGGACGACATGCAGCCGTACGCCTGGCGCAGCCTGTCCGTCCTGGAGCAGATGTACCGCCTGATGGCCTGTGTGGTCGGCACGATGGACGTAAACAAGGAGGGGCTGCTGGAACGGACCAAAGGCAGTTTCGCCACGGTGACGGAACTGGCCGACACGCTGGTGCGCATCGACCGTCTGTCCTTCCGCACGGCGCACCACATCGTCAGCCGCGTGGTGAAGGAGGCGGCGGCCCAAGGGCTGCGGGCGGACCAAATCAGCCTCGAGCTGGTCAATCAGGCCGCTTTGGCTGTCATTGGACGGACGCTGACGATTACGGACGAGCAG
Source organism: Brevibacillus sedimenti (assembly GCF_020923495.1). Taxonomy (GTDB): domain Bacteria; phylum Bacillota; class Bacilli; order Brevibacillales; family Brevibacillaceae; genus Brevibacillus; species Brevibacillus aydinogluensis. Next base: position 328,793 of record NZ_CP064048.1, on the reverse strand, counting down.
CTTCGTCAGGCGCTCGATCCGGTATATTTCGTCGCCGTTCGCAAGCTGCCCGGCGGACCCAATGCGGACGAAATGAAGCGGATGATCGGCGAACGAAAGCAGTCGCTGCAGGCAGAAATGGCCTGGCTGAAGCAGGCCCGCGAGGCGTGCGACCAGGCGATGCGCTATTTGGATCAGGTCATGGCCGAATGGAGTGAACGGAAATGACAGCGGTACACATTCCCCTGCTGGCCGTGGACGGCGGCGGCACGAAATGCCTCGCTGTTCTGACAGACCGGTCCAAGCGGACGTTGGGTGCGGGACGGGCCGGTTCCTGCAACTACCAGGGGATTGGCAGGGAAGCGGCCGCGCGGGAACTGGCGGCCGCAATCAGCCAGGCGCTGAATGAGGCGGCGGGGCGGCTGCCGACAGCCGCTCCCCACGACAGCATGAGCCGTACAGCATGGGAGATTGAGTGCGCCGTATTTGGCCTGGCTGGATTGGATACAGAGCACGACCGGCAGGTGATCACGGGCATGGTCCGCGACGTCCTGAAGATGCTGCGGATTCGCGTCCGCCACCTGATCGTGGAAAATGACGGCTTTGCCGCCCTGCTGGGAGCGACCAACGGAGAGCCGGGCATTCTCGTGATCGCCGGGACCGGCTCGATCGCGTTCGGGGTGAACCGGGCGGGCGAGACGGCGCGCGCAGGCGGATGGGGTCACCGCGTCGGCGACGAGGGCAGCGGGTACTGGATCGGCAAACAAGCGATCATGGCTGTATTGAAAGCGGCGGACGGCCGCGGTGAGCCGACGCTGCTGGAAAGCCTGCTGCTGCCGCATCTGGGGCTCGATCGGGTGGAGGAACTGTTTAACTGGACGTACGGCCCGGACTACTCCGTGGAAAAGGTGGGCGAACTGTCGCCGTTCGTCAGCCAGGCGGCCGACTCGCAGGATCGGGTGGCCGCGTCAATTCTCAAGGCCGCCGGTGAAGAGCTGTTTCTCGCTGCCCGCGCCGTCATCGAGCGGCTGAGGATGAGAGAGGAGCCGTTCAAAATGATCCTCCAGGGAGGCGTGCTGCAAAACGACGAGCGCGTCCGCCGCATCGTCATCGAGCACGCCCGCCGCTACACGCCGCAGGTGACCATCGACAAGGCGCAAAACGATCCGATCTTCGGCGTGATAGCCAAAGGGCTGGCCTATCTGGAGAAACAGGCCGGCGAGAGCGAGGTGTGATGATGAAACGACTGATGTTTGTCTTTCCCCATCCTGACGATGAATCGTTTGCCTGCGGCGGGACGCTGGCCAAATGCAGCGATGCCGGACAGGAGACCTGCCTGATTTGCGTCACGTCCGGCTGCAAGGGACGTTCCGGGCCGTTTGCGTTCGACAGCCGGGAAGCGCTGGCCCGTCACCGCGAACAGGAGCTGCGCAACGCGGCGCACATCCTCGGCATTACGCGGCTGGAGCTGTACCGCTACCCAGACGGCGGGTTGGCCGAAGTGGATCCCTGCGAACTGGCCGGACGGCTGGCGTCCGCCATCGTGGAATGGAAGCCGCACGTGGTGGTCACGTTTCCCCCCGACGGAGTGACGGGCCATCCCGACCATATCGCCGTGTGCCGCGCGACGGGCATGGCGGTGGAACAGGCGGAGCAGGTGCTGCCGACGGATGAGTGGCCTGATTTCTACTTCGTCTCCATCCCGCACTACTACGACCATTGTCCGGACAAAGGACCTGCTCCCGCCGTGCCGATCACCGGCAAGGTGGACATCACCCGCTACCGCGACCGCAAGGGGGAGGCGCTCCGGGCCCACCAAAGCCAGGTCTACTCCGTCAACCGCGCCTACCCCGGGGTCATGGAGGGAGACAACGGGGTGATTGGTTGCTACGAGTATTACACGCTTGTCCGTTCCGGCGGCCAACCCGTGAAACCGGTCGCGCCCAAGAACGGGATTCCGGTGATGGAGTTGTAGCATTTTCGGGACCGCATACCAGACTGAGGTGAGCCAATGGGTGCCGTGCTGGAGATCACCCTTTATACAAGAAAGGGTATCGATTTTTCAGAATGCAGCAAGTTGCTTCACAAAAACAATATCACGTGCGACATTGTCGAGATCGAAGTCATTGAGGATTGGGAATATCGCAATCAACAATGCTTGCCTCCAGATACCGACCTTGCCCTGCTGCATGAGTATATCGAGCAGGTTATCGAGCAGAGAAAACATCTAATTTGATCGTGCTGGATAAAGCAGAGTAAATCAAATTCCAGTTTCATCCTGTCAAAAGACGTGGTACCCTGATGAAAAGGGACTGCGTCTTTTTTTGGCAAGCCGGCGGAACTGGCGGCGCCAGGGGGCGAACGACTGGACGTCCGATTGTTCACGCCTGGCAGTACAGGGGGAAGCGGCTTGCTCTCCGTGGAAGCGCCATCATGTAGAAACGCCATCATGAAAAGGAGGGCGGCGAGTGAACAGCAAGGAACCGACCCGTAACCATTTTCTGTCTGTTGCCGAAATTGCCGACGCGCTGGGGCAGCGCCAGCCCGGCATCATGGGAGAGAAGCACCTGGGCCGCTTCAGCGTGCTGGTGCCGCTGGTGGAGCGGGATGACGGAACGTTGGCGGTGCTGTTTGAAAAGCGGGCGCGCACGATGCGGCGGCAGGCCGGAGAAATCTGTTTTCCGGGAGGGCGGGCCGAAGAGGGAGACGCCTCCCCGTGGGAGACGGCCCGGCGTGAGACGAGCGAAGAGCTGGGGCTGGCCGCTAAACGCATCCGCCAAGTGGGGACGCTGGATACGGTGGTGACGCCGTTTGCCTGTATCTACCCGTTTGTCGGGCAGATCGACTCGCTTGCAGACATGTCGCCCAACCCGGCCGAAGTGGAAGAGGTGTTTTGCGTGCCGCTGCAAACGCTTGTTGCCACCCGGCCGGAAGTGTATCCGGTGAAGATGAAGGTGGAGCCGGGAGCGGACTATCCCTATCACCTGATACCGGGCGGCGAGCGGTATCCGTGGCGGACCGGCACCGTCCACCACTTGTTTTATCGGGTGGAGGGGCGCGTGATCTGGGGGCTGACCGCACGGATTCTGGCACATTTTCTGGAACTTGTGGGTCCTGACGGCGAAGGACAAGCCGAACGCTGATTCCGATTGCGAAAGGAGCGTATCATGCATGTGGCCAACAAACGAGGCAACCAAACGACTGCAGGTGCAGTGGCCGATCATCCAGGCCCCGATGGCCGGCGGGGCGACGACACCTGAGCTGGTCGCCGCTGTTTCAAATGCGGGCGGGCTGGGCTCGCTGGGGGCAGGGTACATGAGCGGTGAGCAGATCCGCAGTGCGGTTCGCGCCATCCGTCAATTGACCGACAAACCGTTTGCGGTCAACCTGTTCATCCCGGAGGAGGTCAGCGGCGATACGCGTCCGGGCGAAAACGTCCGGCGGCTGATGAACGAAGCGAGGCGGCGGCTGGGCATCCCCGAAGACCCGGACGTCGGCCGGTTTGCCGAACCGTTTGAAGAGCAGATGGCGGCGGTGCTGGAGGAAGAGGTGCCAGTGTTCAGCTTCACGTTTGGCCTCCTCGAGCAGCGCTGGATGGCGGAGCTGAAGCGGCGAGGGGTCACGGTGATCGGCACCGCCACCACGGTGCGCGAAGGCGTGGCGCTGGAGGCGAGCGGCGTCGACCTGGTGGTCGCGCAGGGCAGCGAGGCAGGCGGGCATCGCGGCTCGTTTTTGCCCGATTCCCCCGACAACCTGATCGGCTTGATGGCCCTGGTGCCGCAGTTGGCGGACAGGCTGAATATCCCGGTCATTGCCGCCGGCGGCATCATGGACGGGCGGGGGATCGCTGCCGCGTTGGCACTGGGGGCAGAGGCTGTACAGGTGGGCACGGCGTTTCTGGTCTGCACGGAGAGCGGCGCCCATCCGCTGCACAAACAGGCGATCCTGGAGGCAGGCGATGACCAGACGGCGCTGACGATCGCGTTTTCCGGCAAGCCGGCGCGGGGCGTCTGCAACCGGTTCATGCGCGAGATTGCCCCGTACCGGGATGAAGTGCCGCCCTATCCGGTGCAAAACGCCTTGACCCGCGACATCCGGCAGGCCGCGGCGAAACAGCGCGAGCGCGACTACCTGTCGATGTGGGCTGGCCAGGGGAGCGGTCTCTCCCGCCAGATGGACGCGGGGACGCTGATGCGCCGTCTGGTTGAGGAAACGGAACAGGCGATGGCACGTTTCGCCGGCCGGACGTAAATGGCATCACGGCCGGGATCGCGGCCGTCGAAGGCTCCCGCACGTCCCCGCGCGGCGGTGAGCAGCATACGGACAGATGAGATGAAATCATTCATGCGGGAGAAGGGAGGATGGCACACCTTGGGCATCCTGCGCATTGTTCTGTTTGTGCTGTCGTCGCTTTTGCTCCTGTCATGCTCCAATTCTGAGCGGACGCAGCCGGGCATGCTGCACATCGAACCTGTCGATTTGTTCGCCGGAGATGCCCAAAAATTCAAACCGTTCCTGGGAGACATGTCAGGGGCCGTCAAAGTGTCCTACGAAGGAAAGAAAGAGACGATCCGGGCTGTGGTTGAGGTGTGGGAAAACGGCGTCAAAACGGACATTGGGCAGGCGTTTGACACAATGACCCGCGCGTCAACCAATAACAGGCATTACGACGGCCAGTTTCTCATCTCCGTACGAGAGTCGGACGCCAACAACGAAGCCAGCACGCGATACGTGGTCACTTCCGCTTTTGCCGACGACAGCGAACAGTCCAGCGTCCGGACGGAACTGGACGCCGGGCGTAAACATATGGCAAGAGGGCTGATTCAACTTCACGACAGTGTACAGGTTTCGGAAGGGGAACAAGTAGCCGTCTGGGGCATGCAGGCGACGGATGAAAACGTCATGCACGTGATGGATTTCTCCCCCGAGCGGCTAAAACTGGCAAAGTGGGCGTTGATTGTCAAGCTGTCGGCCGTCGATGGCACCGAGGTTGAAAAATAGAACGTAATGCTGTTCGCCAGAGTGCTGACGGAACCCCGTCGGGAACCTCGCCTCTATCGGCGCATTATGTGTTCGGCTGGCGGGGTGATTGCGATACAATAGAGGGGGAACGAGCATGAACGAAATTCGTGTCAGAGCCCTGGTCGAGTCGGACCGGCTGTGGCTGGGCGGCTTTCTCCGTGAGCATTGGGGCAGCTCAAACATGGTGTACGGCCACGGACTGCAGGTGTTTGCCTGTGACGAGCTGCCCGGATTTGCCGCTTTCTGCGGCGAGGAGCTTGTCGGGCTGGTGACCTACGCTGTCGCCGACGGCCAGCTGCAGGTGGTCTCGCTGGACAGCGTGAGGGAAGGCATCGGCGTCGGCACCTCCTTGATGCTGGCGGTGGAACGGGTGGCGCGCGACAGCGGAATGGATCGCGTTTGGCTGTTGACGACCAACGACAACCTGAATGCCCTGCGCTTTTACCAAAAGCGGGGGTACGTACTGGTCGCTGTCCACCGCAATGCTGTGGAGCAGGCGCGTCGGCTCAAGCCGCAAATCCCGACCGTTGGCAGTGACGGCATCCCGCTGCGCGACGAGATTGAGCTGGAAAAGCGGCTATCGCCGTAGCCGCGCGGCATCGCTTGAGAGCGCCGGCAGGCACCTGCGGCCATCATCCGACCGGGCGGCAGCACGCGATGAAGCAAGACAGCAGATGGAGGGATGGAGGATGAAGCAAGCATTTGCCCTGCGGGGAACGGTGGTCACAGGCGGCACGATTGTGGCTGACGGCCTGGTCGTCGTGGACGGCGGCACAATCGCCTACGCGGGAACGTCAGCCGGGTACGCCGGACCGCTGCCGGAACGGGTGGAGACGGTGAAGGACGGCTGGATTTGTCCGGGGTTCGTCGACATACACATGCACGGCATCGCCGGCTGCGACACGATGGACGGCACGCCGGAGTCGCTTATGACGATCTCCCGGGCGCTGGCCCGTTACGGCGTCACGTCGTTTTTGGCGACGACGATGACAGCCCCTTACGCGGAGTTGGAAAAGGCGATCCGCAACATCGCCGCGGTCAGCCGAGCCGGGACGGAGGGAGCGGCTGTCGCGGGCATTCACCTGGAAGGGCCGTGGATCAATCCGCGCTACAAAGGGGCGCAAAACGAGGCCCACATCGTCGCACCCAAATTGGCGGAGGTGCGCCGGCTGTACGAGCTGGCAGGCGGACTGCTGAAGGTGGTGACGATCGCGCCGGAGCAGCCGGAAGCGCTGGAAGCGATCCGCTGGCTGAAGGAGCAGGGGGTCATCGTCTCCGCCGGGCATACCGGGGCCACGTTTGCCCAGGCACAGCATGCGGTGGAGTGCGGCGTGCAGCACTTTACCCACTGCTTCAACGCCATGACGGGACTGCACCACCGCGAGCCGGGGGTGGTCGGTGCGGCGATGGTGCACGAACAGTTGAGCACCGAGCTGATCGCCGACGGAGAGCATGTGCACCCGGCCGTGATGCGCATTTTGTATCGGCTGAAGTCGTTTGGGCGCCTGGCCCTGGTCAGCGATTCGATGCGGGCGGCGGCGCTCGGCGACGGCGTGTACGACCTGGGCGGCCAGGAAGTGCACGTGCGGGGAACGCAGGCCAAACTGGCGGACGGCACGCTGGCCGGCAGCATTTTGACACTCAACCGGGCGGTGCAGAACATGGTGACCCTGTGCGGCGTGCCGCTGCCGGAAGCGGTCGCCATGGCGTCCCAGACACCGGCGGAGATCGTGGGCCTGGGCGGGCAAAAAGGGCGCCTGGAGGCGGGGTACGACGCGGATATTACCGTGCTGAACCTGTCGTACGGAGTGGAGGCCACCTATGTAATGGGCAGACAGGTGTACCGCGCACAGGCGTGATCAATGGCACAAAAGACTGTCCCGTGGGGGATGGCACCGTCCAGCGGGGATGCCGTCTGACACAGCATGAGCATCATCTGCTGCTGCATCGGCGCAGCAGATCCGAATCGCGAATAAAGGAATGGCAGGCAAAAGGGGGAGGGTGGTCTCGTGAAGTACGCGGTCGTATGTGCCGGGCTATGGCTGGCCTGTTTGGCGGCCGGACTGTATTTCGGCTATTGGAACACGTTTGCCGTCGTCGGCGGAGCGGTGTGGCTGTTCAGCGCGGTCTGTTCGGGAGCGCTGCTGAGCGGCGACCGCATTCGCGCCAACTACGCGACGGAAACGGCGGAGGATCGCAAGCAGCGGCAGAAATGGGCGGGACGCTTGTTTCTGTTCGGCCTCCCTTTTGTCGTGACGGCCATTTTCCTGTTATGGTCTACACGCTGAGCGAAGCAGCACGAGTCTGCTTCGCTCTTTTTTCATGCCAAGTCGCGGCGCCCATCAGCGATTCGAGCGCGTCACGGAATCATCCACGACAGGACGTTGGATTGCAGGAACGTGATCAGGCCGACCAGCACCACCAGGATGATGCTGTGCTTCAGCGTAAAGCGGACGAGGTCGGCTTCCTTGCCGGCCAATCCGACGGCGGCGCAGGCGACTGCAATCGATTGCGGCGAGATCATCTTTCCGGTGACACCCCCGCTGGTGTTGGCGGCAATCGCCAGGACGGGATCAACCCCCAACTGCGTGGCCGTCACTTTTTGCAAATGTCCGAACAGCAGGTTGGACGACGTGTCGGAACCGGTGATAAACACGCCGAGCCACCCGAGGAACGGCGCAAAGAATGGAAACAGCACGCCGGTTGAAGCCAGCAGGGTCCCCAGTGTCGTGCTCATGCCGGACGCATTGGTCACGTAGGCAAACGCGACAACCGAGGCGATGGTCACGATCGGGAAGCGAAGTTCGTGCAGCGTTTCGGCAAAAGTGGAACACCAATCTTTCCAGGATATCCTGACGATGAACTTGGTCACGACAGCGGCGACCAGGATCGATGTGCCGGCAGCAGCCAGCAGTTCCAGCTTGAACACGGCGGCCATCGGGTTGCCGGCGGTGTCGATAATCAGCTTGTGCAGGCCGGGGACTTCCGGCGTAAAGGTAAGCAGCTTCCCGAGCGGATTAAGCAGGTTCAGCAGGGGATTGCTCCCCTCGTATGTGCCGAGCAGGGCCTTTTTGACAGGGGGGAGTCCCCAGAGAAAGATGAAGACGGTAAGCATGACAAACGGCGACCACGCCTTGACTACCTGCAAAGAGGAATGCTTTGGGCCGGCGTGCCCTGCTGAAGCGGCAGCGGCCGTCAGTTCAAAGGAGGCCTGCTCGGCGGAAAAGCGAAACACCTGCTTGGGCTTCCAGACTTTCAGAAAGAGCGCCAGCGCCACGATGGAGACGAGCGCGGACAGGATGTCGGGCAGTTCCGGTCCCAGGAAGTTGGACGTGAGGTACTGGGTAAGCGCAAACGAGACGCCGGAGACGAGAATCGCCGGCAGGACCTCCACCGCTTTTTTTACCCCTGCCATGATGACGATCAGGTAAAACGGCACGAAGGCGGAGAGGAACGGAAGCTGCCGCCCGACCATCTTGGAAATCTCCATCGCGGGCACCCCGGTCGGCCCCTCCACGGCGAGGATGGGAATGCCGATCGCGCCAAATGCGACGGGTGCAGTGTTGGCAATCAGACAGAGGCCGGCGGCGTAAAGCGGGTGAAAGCCCAGACCGACCAGCAGTGCGGCCGTGATAGCCACCGGAGCACCAAAGCCGGCCGCCCCCTCCAGAAACGCGCCAAATGAAAAAGCGATCAGCAGCACCTGCAATCGACGGTCTTCGGTAATCGACACGACAGAGGCGCGGATCAAATCAAACTGGCCCGTCTTCACCGTCAGCTTGTACAAAAACACGGCACAGATGATGATCCAGCCAATCGGCAGCAGGCCGTAAACAGCTCCCTGAACCGACGACATGACCGCCATCCGGACCGGCATGCCGTAGACCAATACAGCGACGAGCACGGCGAGGAGCAGCGTGGTGATTCCGGCCACGTGCCCTTTCATGCGCTTGATCGCCAAGGCCCAGAAGAAGTACAGAATCGGGACGAGTGCCGCCAGGGCCGAGAGTACGATACTCCCATTGAGGGGAGCGACTGTTTGTGTCCACGTCATGGAAAAACACCCCGTTTCAACATGAGTTCAAAGCAGGAAACACGACAAAGTAATAAGGTCACCTGATGAATTGGTGGTTGAGAGTCCGTTCCGTCACGAGCGTACTGCATGCGAATTAAAGAAAGCGTTTGCAAAAACAGCAAGGCAAATGTCCGGCAGCGCCCTCCTTTCCGGTGGACATGAACGAGAGCCATTCATCATGTAGTAAGGTCATCTGATGAATTTTTGGTGAATGATTACCTCGATTATAAAAAGCAGGAAAAAAAGATTCAAGAAAAATTTTGAATCTTTTGATCGGTCGGCGCTGCAAAAAAACGGCACGAGCCCCCGCCCGTCCTAAAAAGGCGGAGCCGAGGGCTCGCTGCTCATTTGTTTTCCTTGGTCAGGGGCAGTTCGGATCGCTGCAGGTGTTTGGCCATCAGCTCCATCCCCCGTTTGGCGTCACGATTTTTGATCGCTTCTACCAGCTGTTTGTGCTCCTCGTACAGTTTCATGGCCGACTCGGTATGCAGCCACAGCTTTCGTATGTCCTGCATCGTGCGAAACAGGGAAGAGGCGAAGTTCTCGATCAGCGATTGCAGGATCGGGTTCTGCGTGCTGCGGGCGATGGCCAGGTGGAAGTTGACGTCGTAGAGGTGGCTGATCTCTTCGTTGCCCAGCGCTTCTTTCATCTGCTTGAGAATCCGCTCCAGCTCTTCGATGTTTTCGTCCGTGCGGTTGTATGCGGCCAGTTCCACACAACCGATCTCCAAAATCTTGCGCACCTGCATGATCTGCAGCAGTTCCACCTGCGGGTTGTTCAACTGCAGCATGGTTTCCGCTGATTGGAACGGGGCGCTTTTGACAAACGTCCCGCCGCCCTGCCGCGACTCGATCAGCCCCAGGGCCTTGAGGTGGCTCAACGCCTCACGGATGGTGGAGCGGCTGACGTGATACTGCTTGGCCAGATTTTCTATCGTATCCAGTTTGTCACCAGGCTTGAGCAGGCCGGATTCAATGATTCGCTGCAACTCTTCGGCGATAATTTCATAGCTTTTTTTATGCAGAAACATCCGGTTACCTCCATGGCAGTGATAATTCCACTCTACACTTTTTTCCTGAATTATGATAGTCTGGTGTAAATTCATCAGATAACCTGACATATTTTTGGTCAGGCATACCCAAGCGACGAACTGGAGGAGAAGCATGGATGAACGTCTCGCTCTTTGTCACCTGTTTGTCTGATGCCGTCTATCCCCGCGTGGGAGAAGCGGTGGCCCGCCTGTGCGCCAGGTACGGCATCCGGCTCCGCTTTCCCGACGGGCAGACCTGCTGCGGCCAACCCGCGTTCAACAGCGGGTACTGGGATGCGGCCCGAGACGCGGCCAAGACCATTATCGACGCGTTTGCTGAAAGCGATTTCGTGATTGCCCCGTCCGGCTCCTGTGTGGGAATGATTCACCATCACTATCCCGCGCTGTTTCAAGACGACCCGGTCTATTTGCAAAAGGCGGAAGCGCTGATCGAAAAGACCTATGAATTTTCGCAGTTTTTCGTCAATGTTTTGGGGGTGACCGATCTGGGGGCGACCTTTCCGCACACGGTCACGTATCATCCGTCCTGTCATGCCAGCCGGCTGCTTGGCGTCAAGGACGAACCGCTGTCCCTCTTGTCCAATGTAGCCGGGCTTCGACTCGTTCCGCTGCCCTATGCCGAAGACTGCTGCGGATTCGGCGGGACGTTTTCGGTCAAGCTCCCCGACATTTCTCTGGCGATGGCGGCGGAAAAAGCGGAGCACGTGCTGGAGACGGAGGCGGAGGTCCTGGTCGGAACGGACATGGGCTGCCTGATGAACATCGGGGGCCGCTTGATGCACGAAGGCAAACAGGTGCGGGTGATGCACCTGGCGGAACTCTTGTACGAAGGGGTGAACAGCAGACGATGAGCGGACATCATACGGCTGATACCTTGGAGCAGCGGGCGAAAATCGCCCTGCGCGACCAGTTTTTGCGAAATGCCGTCAAGTTTACCACCAAGAAGCTGCGCACCGGCAAGCAGACAGCGGCGGACGAACTGGGCAACTGGGAAGCCTGGCGCGAACGCGGGCGACAGATCAGACTGCACACGATCGCCCATCTGGATTACTACCTGAGCCAATTTGTCGCCAACCTCAGGGCGGCGGGGGGATACGTTCACTTCGCGGCGGACGCCAGGGAGGCTGTCGACATCACCTTGCGCATCGCCAGGGCGAAACAGGCGAAATCGGTGGTGAAGTCCAAGTCGATGGTGTCTGAAGAACTGCACATCAACCAGGCGCTGGAGGCGAACGGGATCGAGGCGGTGGAGACCGATCTGGGAGAGTACATCATCCAGCTGGCCGGGGAAACGCCGTCCCACATCATTATTCCCGCGATCCACAAGAACAAAAGCCAGGTGGCGCAGCTGTTTTCCCAGGTGGCGGGAACCGATCTCCCGGCGGAAACGGCGATTCTTGCCGGATTTGCCCGCACCAAGCTGAGGGAGAAGTTTCTCGCCGCCGACATCGGCATGACCGGCTGCAACTTTGCTATTGCTGAAAGCGGTTCGATTGTGCTTTTTTCCAACGAAGGAAACGGCAGAATGGTCAGCACGTTGCCCAAGACGCAGATCACCTTCATGGGGATGGAGCGAATCATCCCCTCCTGGGAAGATCTCGAAGTGATGGCGACGCTGCTGCCCCGTTCCGCCACCGGACAGAAACTGACCGTGTACATGTCGGCGATTACCGGTCCACGGCGCAGCGGAGACGGCGACGGGCCGGAAGAGCTGCACGTCATCATCATTGACAACGGGAGGTCCCGCCAACTGGGCGACCCGGAGTTTCAGGAAGTACTCAACTGCATACGCTGCGGTGCCTGCCTCAACGCCTGCCCGGTCTACCGGCACGTGGGCGGCCACGCGTACGGCTGGGTGTACAGCGGGCCGATCGGCGCCGTGCTCACGCCTCTGCTGAATGAAGACCGGGCCAAGTGGGGAGAGGTGGCGAACGCTTCCAGTCTTTGCGGCGCCTGCTATGAAGCGTGTCCGGTCAAAATCCCCCTGCACGACATGCTGGTCTACACCCGCAGGAAAAATGTGGAAAGTGGACTGACCGCACCTGCGGAGAGGCTGGGGATGAAGGTGTTTCGACTGGCTGCCTCCAGTCGCCACGCGTTTCGGCGAACGATCAAGCTGGGGCGGATCGGACAGGCCGCGCTGCTGCGAAACGGCGTGATCCGCGCCAAGTGGGGCCCGTTCAAGGGATGGAACGCGGGGCGGGTGCTGCCGGGTTTGGCCGGGCAGTCTTTCCGCGAGCGCTGGTCCGCCCTGGAACAGGAGCTGCGTGATGAAAGCACGGAGATGAGCGACGAGATTCGAAAACGGCTGCAGGATCAGCTCGAGCAAAGGAGGAAACGCTGATGAACCGCACTCTATCCCCAACCGGCCATGAGGAAATTGATCGGCTGCATCGCGAGTCTCTGGAAAAGGAACAGGCATTCTTCGCGCGGATTGCAGAACGCCTGGGACGGCCGCAGCTCACCAAGCCGCCGCAGCGCACGGTAAAGGGAGCGCCCGATTTTTGGAACGATTATGCGCTGGACAGGGAGGACAACGTGGAGTTGTTCATCAAAAACTGGAAGAGTCTGGGCGGAGTTGCCAGGCGTTTTGCAGACACGGCCGCTCTCGGTCAATTTCTCGAAACGTTTGCCGCCGAGACAGGCGTGAAGCAGGTGATCCGAGCCGATCATCCGCTGATGGAAGAGCTGCGGGTGGACGTCCGCATGAAACCGGCCGAGGTTCACGTCTGGAAAAAGGAGTCGGGCGAAAACGGCGGGCGTTCGCGCCTGTTGGAAAAGGCAGCCGACGCCGACCTGGGAATCGCCGTCGTCGACTTTGCCATTGCTCACACCGGTTCGGTGGTGATCGCCTCCGGGCCGTCTCAGGGCCGCTTGATCAGCCTGCTGCCCACTGCGTTCATGGGCATTGTGAAGGCATCCGCGATCAAGACGAAAATGGGCGAGGTGCTGCGCGAGATCGCCGCATGGAGCGGGAGCGGGCTGCCGGCGGGCATTCACTTTATCACAGGCCCCAGCCGTTCGGCCGACATCGAGAACGACCTGACGATCGGCGTGCACGGACCGGGGATCGTCTACGCATTGGTCCTCGACGACGAATAGTTAGGTATAAGTGTGGTCAGTAAACAAAAGCGGGTGTCTTCAACGGACGCCCGCTTTTGCGTTGGGGAAGCGGACAGGCGATAAAAAGCATTGTCGCCGCTGCGTGAACGACGGCCGCATCGTCTTGGTCCGGACTGGGCGCGTCAGAAAAGTGTTGACATCCTCGGATGCACAGGCGTATATTGAAAGCGTATACATGAAACCGGTTACATATGGTTGGATACTCCGATCATTCATTTTTTTCCAATCATGTGTAACCGGTTACAGATCAGATGACGACGGTGAAGCAGACATGGCGACGATTCGCGATGTAGCCAGACTGGCGGGCGTCTCCGTGGCGACAGTGTCCCGGGTGCTCAACCAAAACGGCTACGTGAACAAGGAAACGGAACAAAAAGTGCGCAGAGCGATTGAGCAGCTCAGGTACGAACCGAATGCGGTGGCGCGGGGCTTGGCCGGCAAACAGACAGGCACGATTGCCCTGATACTGCCCGACATCACCAACCCGTTTTTTCCCGAGATGGCCCGCGGCGTGGAGGACGCGGCACAGGCGCAGGGGTACACGGTGATTCTGTGCAACTCCGACGACCAGGGACAAAAGGAAAAGTCATACATCGAAATGCTCCGCAAAAAGTACATCGACGGCATCATTTTCGCCTCCAACACCCTGGGGCAGGAAGACGTGGAGCAGATGCGGAGCAACAACATTCCGCTGGTCGTGCTCGACCGGGCGCCCACTCGGCAGTTGTGCAGCGTGATCCGTTCACAAAACTACGAAGGGGCCAAACTGGCGGTCCGCCACCTGCTGGACGTGGGGTGCCGGAAAATCGCCCACATCTACGGCCCGCAGGAGCTGATCACGGCGAAAAAACGGCTGCTCGGCTACGAGGAGACGGTGATGCACTTCCCCTGGTACACGCCCAGCCTGATGGTGCCCGGCCACTTCCGCGTGGATGGCGGATTTGATGCCGTCAAGGAGCTGTTGAAGCGGCACCCGGACGTGGACGGCATTTTCTGCGGCAACGATCTGATGGCGGTCGGCGCGTTAAAAGCGCTGTACCAATTGGGCGTAAGAGTGCCGGAGGACGTGGCGCTGATCGGTTTTGACGGGATCGGGTTGACTGAACTGACCCAGCCGGAGCTGTCCACGGTGGCCCAGCCCATTTACGAGATGGGAGTGCTTGCGGCCAAAGTCTTGATGGAAACGATTGAGACCGGCGTGATGGAGCCAAGGCTGTACGAGCTGGAGGTCACCCTCGTTGCGCGGGAATCCACGAAAAGGAGAGCGGAAGCATGAACAAGATCCCTTCGATTGTCGTAATCGGCAGTTTGAACATCGACATCGTGGTGGAAGCGGACCGGCCGCCTCAAATGGGCGAAACGGTGTCCGGCAGCCAGGTGCATTTCATTCCCGGAGGCAAAGGTTCCAACCAGGCGGTGGCCGCTGCCCGGCTGGGAGCGCGAACAGCGATGATCGGGGCTGTCGGCGGCGATCCGTTTGGCGCGGAACTGCTGCAATCGCTGCAGCGTGAAGGCATCGACACAAGGGCAGTCAAAACCGTAAGCGGGACGCACACCGGCGTTGCCTCAATCCTGCTGTCGCAAGGAGACAACCAGATTATCGTCGTCGCCGGGGCAAACGGTCACTGCACTCCGGCTGACATCGACCGGCACCAGGAGCTTGTCAGACAGGCGGACGCGGTGCTCCTGCAGTTGGAAATTCCGCTGGAGACGGTCCAGTACGCGGCGCAGACGGCCAAGCGGCTCGGCAAGGCGGTCGTGCTCAACCCGGCTCCGGCCCGGCCGCTGCCCGACGACCTGCTCTCCCATGTGGATGTGCTGATTCCGAATGAAACGGAGCTGTACCTTTTGGCGGAAGCGGACGAACGCACCGAGCTGGTCGATGCGATGCGCCGTCTGCAGGACAAAGGGGTGCGGACCATCGTCACCACGCTCGGCGCCAAGGGTGCGGCGTATCTGACAGAAGACGGAGCGTTTGGCCGCGTTCCCGGCCACAAGGTAGACGTGGTGGATACGACAGGAGCAGGCGATGCGTTCAACGCCGGATTTGCCTTTGCGCTTGCAACAGGCGAGACAGTGCCTGCGGCGGTGGCGTTTGCCGTCAAGGTGGGGGCGCTGGCCGTCACCAGGCTGGGGGCGCACGCCGGAATGCCGACGCTTGCACAGGTGCAGGAATTTGCCGCAGAGTAGGAGGACGCCATGAAAAAACAGGGGATACTCAACAGTGAATTGTCGGCGCTGATCAGCAGACTGGGACACACGGACCGGATCGTCATTTGCGATGCCGGCCTGCCGATTCCCGAATTCGTTCCGCGCATTGATCTGGCTGTGTTGCCGGGACTGCCGTCGTTCTTTGACGTGCTGCAGGCGGTCCTGATCGAGATGCAGGTGGAGCGGGTGATCTACGCGGAGGAATGGCAGCGGGTCAACCCGCAGGCCGTCCGGCGGCTGGAAGCGGAACTGCCCGGCGCCGAACGGGACATCGTCAGCCACGAAACGTTCAAGCAGCTGACCAGGGAAGCCCGGGCGGTGATCCGTACGGGTGAGTGCACGCCGTACGCCAACGTGATCCTGCAGGCAGGCGTCATCTTCTAAAGCGCGAGGCGAAGGGAGGGAGAGCGCATGAGTGACTACTTGTTGGAGATGAAGGAGATCAGCAAGTCGTTCCCCGGGGTAAAGGTGCTGGACGGGGTGATGCTCAACCTGAAGCGCGGCGAAGTGCTTGCGCTGATGGGCGAAAACGGGGCGGGCAAATCCACCCTGATGAAAATTCTCGGCGGCATCTACCAGCGGGACGGCGGCACGATTGTCGTCAAGGGGCAGACGCAGGAAACGATGACCCCCGACATCGCCGCCAAACGGGGCATCGCCATCATCCACCAGGAGCTGAACCTGATCCCGCACCTGTCCGTCATGGAAAACATCTTTCTCGGCCGCGAGTTTACCTACGGCAAAAGCGGGCTTGTCAACTGGTCCCGGATGCGGACGGAAGCAAAGCGCTGGCTGGAGCAGCTGGCGATCGACCTGGATCCGGCGACGCTGGTGGGCAACCTGTCCGTCGGGCAGCAGCAGATGATCGAAATTGCCAAAGCGCTGTCGATGCAGGCGGATATCCTGGTGCTGGACGAACCGACGGCGGCGCTGACCAACCGGGAGATCGACGCCCTCTTTGAGGTGATTGCCGCCCTCAAACAGAAAGGGGTGGGCATGATCTACATTTCCCACCGCATGGAGGAGATTTTCCAGATCAGCGACCGGATCACGGTGCTGCGGGATGGCAAATACGTGGGAACAGTGACGACGGAACAGACCAACCTGGATGAACTGGTAAAAATGATGGTCGGCCGGGAAATCACGGATCGCTTCCCGAAAGTGGAAGTGAAGCCTGGCGAGGAACGGCTTCGCGTGGAGAACCTCACCGTCCGCGGCAAGCTGTCCGGCATCTCCTTTTCCCTGAGAAGCGGTGAGATTGTCGGCGTGGCCGGCTTGATGGGAGCAGGCCGCACCGAGATGGCCAAAGCGCTGTTCGGCGCGGAGAAGATGGACGGCGGCGCCATTTTCGTCGACGGCAAGCAAGTCCGCATCAGCCAGCCGATCGACGCGATCCGGGCGGGCATTGCGCTGGTGACCGAGGACCGAAAAGAGGAGGGGCTGGTGCTGCCGCTCTCTGTGCGGGAAAACATCGCACTGCCCAATCTGGCAAAGCTCTCGTCGCTGGGCGTGATGAACCGGCATGCGGAGCGGACATTGAGCGAGGAGACGATTCGGCGGCTGTTAATCAAGACATCCGGCGGGGAACAGGCGGCCGGCTCGCTCTCCGGCGGCAATCAGCAAAAAGTGGTGATCGGCAAATGGCTGGCCACCAAGCCGAAGATTTTGATTTTGGACGAACCGACCCGAGGGGTCGACATCGGAGCGAAAAAAGAGATTTACGACATCATGAACCGCCTGGCCCAGGAAGGCGTGGCCATCCTGATGATTTCCTCCGAACTGCCGGAGGTGCTGGGGATGAGCGACCGGGTGCTAGTCATGCACGAGGGGCGCATCACCGGATCGTTTTCACGGGCGGAAGCGACACAGGAATTGATCATGCATGCGGCGACGGGAGGGACGAACACCCATGCGGTTTAACCTATTGCAGCGGATGGGCCCGCTCCTCGGGCTGGCCTTGATTGTCATCGTACTGTCCATTATTAGCGACGACTTTTTGACCCTCAGCAACATTTTCAACGTGCTGCGGCAGATCTCCATCAACGCCCTGATCGCGTTCGGGATGACCTTCGTCATCCTGACGGGCGGGATCGACTTGTCCGTTGGCTCCATTCTGGCCCTGTCCAGCGCCATCACGGCCGGCTTGATGACCGGCGGGATGGACACGACGCTGGCCGTCCTGATTGGCCTGATGGCCGGCATGGCGATGGGAGCCGTCAACGGCCTGATCATCGCCAAGGGAAAAGTCGCCCCGTTTATCGCCACGCTGGCGACGATGACCGTGTTTCGCGGACTGACGCTTGTCTATACGGAAGGAAAGCCGATCACCGGCCTGAATCCCGATTTTGCCATGCTGGGGAAAGGCTTTTTCCTGGAGATTCCGATGCCGGTCATCTGGATGGTGCTCTCCTTTGTCGTGCTGTACTTCATTCTGCGTCACACGACGTTTGGGCGTCACGTCTACGCGCTCGGCAGCAACGAGGAAGCGACGAGGCTGTCCGGCATCAGCACGACCCGGGTGAAGGTATGGGTCTACACGATCAGCGGGCTGTTTGCCGCTCTGAGCGGAATTATCCTCGCCTCCCGCCTCAACTCGGCGCAGCCGACGGCGGGGACTGCGTACGAACTGGATGCGATTGCTGCCGTCGTGCTGGGCGGAACCAGTCTGGCCGGCGGACGCGGCTGGATCGTCGGCACCCTGATCGGGGCGATGATCATCGGTGTGTTAGACAACGGTCTCAATCTGCTCAATGTCTCCTCTTTCTACCAGGCGGTGGTCAAAGGGGCAGTCATCCTGGTGGCAGTATTGCTCGACCGGTCTAAATCCAATAAATAATGCTCACATAGGGGGAAGGTACACATGAAAAGGTTTTTGAAGTTGGCGTTGGCTTCGTCACTGGTGCTGTCGGTGCTGGCCGGCTGCTCCACGTCGTCCAGTCTGGAAAACAAGGCACCGGATCAGTCGTCCCAAGGTGGCTCCGGTGCTGCGGCAGACGGCACAATCACCATCGGTCTGGCCGTGTCCACGCTGAACAACCCGTTCTTTGTCACGCTCAAGGAAGGGGCGGAAAAGGCGGCAAGCGAGGCCGGCGCAAAGCTGATCGTCGTCGACGCGCAGGATGACACCGCCAAGCAGATCAGCGGCGTGGAAGACCTGATCCAGAAAAAGGTGGACGTCATCCTGATCAACCCAACGGACAGCGCCGCCATCACCACCGCAGTGGAAGCGGCCAATCAGGCCAACATTCCGGTAATCACCGTCGACCGTGCGGCAGAAGGCGGAAACGTCGTCTCCCACATCGCCTCTGACAACGAAAAAGGAGGCAAAATGGCGGGCGAGTTCATTCTGGAGAAGCTGGGCGGCAAGGGCAACATCGTCGAGCTGCAGGGCATCGCCGGCACCTCCGCGGCCCGCGACCGCGGCAAAGGGTTCCACGAAGCCGTTGACAACAAGGACGGTGTAAAAGTGGTGGCTCAGCAGCCGGCTGACTTTGACCGCGCCAAAGGATTGAGTGTAATGGAAAACATTCTGCAGGGCAACAAGGACATTCAGGCCGTCTTCGCCCACAACGACGAGATGGCGCTGGGCGCACTGCAGGCGATCGAAGCGGCGGGCAAACAGATCCTGGTGGTCGGCTTTGACGCTACCGACGACGCAGTCAAAGCGGTCAACGAGGGCAAAATGGCGGCAACCGTCGCGCAAAAACCGGCTGCAATCGGGGAGACGGCTGTACAAACGGCAATCAGCGTGGCTAAAGGAGAGAAAGTGGACAGCTTCATCCCGGTTGATCTGGAGCTGGTGACGAAAAAGTAACACCGGAAATGGGCCTCCTGTCTGTACGGCGGGAGGTTTTTTTTGCGCATGGATTGGATTTAAGGCCGGGAGTTGTCCAACAGGTCCATCACCCAGCGGCACCACTCCATTTCCTCGCGCATGCTGCTGATGGCGCGGCGGATCAGAATGTATTCGCCAAAGGAGGGAGTGCGGGGGTCTTGCGGCAGGCCGTCGCAAGCCTTCTCCAGCTCTTGTAAAAAGGTCTCAAACATCTGCAGCTGCTCCCGGCAGTACGCTTCCCGCTCGGCAAACAGGTTGCGGGCCGACTCAGTATCTGTCAACCACAGGCAGTACGACTTGAGAAACAGCTCGTCGCGAAACACCGGCTCCGAAGTCGGTTCCGCCAGCCACTCCCGCAAAGCCTCGCGTCCCTTTTCGGTAATCGAATACACTTTTTTGTCCGGCCGGTCTATCTGGTGTACGCGGGTAAATTCCACATACCCCTCCTGCTCCATTTTGGCCAGCAGGGGGTAAATCTGGCTGTGTTTGGCCTGCCAAAATGGTTGAAGCTGCAGCATCAAGTCATAACCGGAGCTGGGCGTGCGCGCCACCAGCCCAAGCAGTCCGTACGCAAGCGGATTCACGTTGTAGCCTCCTGTCATCGTTATGTTTGAGACTATTATAGGAAGAGGTGGAAACGTTTTCAACTTGGCGTGTTTGCCCGCCGCCATCGCGCCGAAAACTCGCTCGGAAAAATTTGATCGACAAGACCCTCCACCTGTTTACAAAACGTGTCATCCACGTTATATTTACCTAGATTGGTTATGAGTATTTTGACATATGGTGAGACGATGACCAGATGAAAACGATCATTGCCCTGGAGTCAATTGAAAAGCACTTTTCAGGTTCCGTGGTGATTCCTCCCCTGTCCCTAACCATCGGTGAAGGGGAATTTCTGACGCTGTTGGGGCCGAGCGGCTGCGGCAAAACGACACTGCTGCGCATGATCGCCGGTTTTGAGGAGCCGACAGCCGGGGAGATCTATCTGGACGGGAAGCCGTTGACCAACGTTCCCCCCTACAGGCGCGACATGAACATGGTGTTCCAGCAGTACGCCTTGTTTCCGCACATGACGGTGGAAGAGAACATCCTGTTCGGACTGAAAATGAAGAAAGTGCCTGCTGCGGAACAGCAGCGGCGGCTGGAGGAAGCCCTGCAGTACACGCATCTCGCTGAGCTTCGCAAGCGGACGCCGAAACAGCTGTCCGGCGGGCAGCAGCAGCGCGTGGCCATTGCCCGGGCAATCGTCAACAACCCGAAGGTGCTGCTGTTGGACGAGCCATTGGGAGCGCTGGACTATCAACTGCGCAAAAATCTGCAGTTGGAATTAAAGAATTTGCAGAAAAATTTAGGTATTACCTTTGTCTACGTGACGCACGACCAGGAAGAGGCGATGGCGATGTCCGACCGGATTGCAGTCATGAACAAGGGGCGGATCGAGCAGATCGCCACACCGGCCGAGATTTACAACCGACCGCGCACCCTGTTCGTCGCCACGTTCATCGGTGAAAACAACATTTTCCGCAGCGGTGACGCCAACATCGCCGTCCGGCCGGAAAAAATCAGGCTGTATCCGCTTGAAGCGGAGCAGGACAAGCACCGCATGACCGGCCGGATCATTGACATGGTGTTTCTCGGCAACCTGCGCAAGCTGTACATTCGGCTGTACGAGGAGGACATGACCGTGCTGGCCCACCAGTACGCAGGCGACAGCCGCAGCTGGCGGGAGGGCGATCAAGTGGCGATCGGATGGGCACCCGAGGACGAGGTGACGCTCTGGTTATGACCACCAAACGGCTCAAGCTATTGGCGCTGCCGGCCCTGGTGTGGCTGGGGGCGCTCTTCGTCCTGCCGCTATTGATGATCGCTGCCCTTTCCTTTTTGAAACGCGGCACCTACGGCCAGATCGTGTATCAGGGGACGCTGGACAACTACACGCGCATCATTGATCCGCTGTACGGAGACATCTTCCTGGACACGCTGGCCATTTCCGTGCTGACGACGTTTCTCGCGCTCGTCTGCGGCTATCCGCTGGCGTACCACATCTCGCGGATGCGGCGGTCGGCGCAGAAAATCTGGCTGCTGCTGGTCATGATCCCGTTTTGGATCAATTTTCTCGTTCGCTCGTACGCCTGGGTGATCATTTTGCGCTCGCAAGGTGTAATCAACACCGTGCTGCAGTCGCTCGGTCTGATCGACGAACCGCTGCCGCTCTTGTACAACTCCGGCTCGGTGCTGCTGGGGATGGTCTACACCCTGCTGCCGTTCATGGTGCTGCCGATCTACGTCTCGCTGGAGCAGATGGATCGGCGCAAGCTGGAGGCGGCGTACGACCTGGGTGCGACGCCGTGGAAAGCCTTTTGGCACGTCACCTTGCCGCTGAGCAAGACAGGCGTGGTCACCGGTTCCATTCTGGTTTTCGTGTCGTCCATCGGCATGTTCGTCGTGCCTGACGTGATGGGCGGGGCGAAATCGGCCCTGATCGGCAACGTCATCCAGAACCAGTTCCTCTCCGCACGCGACTGGCCGTTTGGCTCGGCGCTTTCGATCGTTTTGATGCTTCTGTCGATGCTGTTGATCTTCCTTTACTACCGTGCCACCAAAGCGGCCGGGCCAAAGGAGGGAGCAGCATGAGCAGCTGGCGGCGCCGAGCACTATCCGGTTATTCCTGGGCGATGCTGGTCTTTTTGTACCTGCCGATCGCCGTTTTGATGCTGTATTCGTTCAACCAGTCGCGCATCAATGCCGTCTGGAGCGGGTTTACGTGGAAATGGTACGTTTCCTTGTTTGAAAACCGGCAGGTGATGGAAGCATTGGGCAACAGCTTGTCCATCGCGCTGATCAGCAGTGTGCTGGCCACGCTCTTGGGGACGGCGGCGGCACTGGCGTTAAAGCATTTCTCGCTTCGCTGGCGCAGCATCGTTCAATCCCTAATCTACCTGCCGATCGTCATCCCGGAAATCATGATGGGGCTGTCGCTGCTGGTGCTGTTCAGCCAACTGCACATCGAGCTGGGCAAAGCGACGCTGGTGATGGCGCATGTCACCTTCAGCATGCCGTTTGTGATGGTCATCATCATGGCGCGGCTGGCCGACATGGGCAGCGAACTGGAAGAGGCGGCACAGGATTTGGGTGCCACCCCCTGGGAGACGCTGCGCCATGTGACGCTGCCGCTGATCTCGCCCAGCATTCTCGCCGGGCTGCTGATGTCCTTTACGCTCTCGCTGGACGACTTCATTATTTCGTTCTTTGTCGCCGGGCCCAACTCGACGACGCTGCCGCTGTACATCTACGGCCTGGTTAAACGCGGCGTGTCTCCGGAGGTAAACGCGCTCTCCACGCTGATGATCGCCTGCACGGTGCTGCTGGTGGTCATCGCCGAGCTTCTCCGGCGCAAGGACTCCAAATCGATCACGTTGTAACCAGGACACAAACAACCGTTTACGGGAGGTTGAACTCGTCACATGAAAGTGCTGAAGTCCCTGTTGATCGGCGCGATGTCCGCCGCCCTCGCCTTTTCCGCCGTCGGCTGCTCCTCTTCCGAGCAAGGGGAGCAGGTGCTGAACATCTACAGTTGGGCTGACAACTTTAACCCGGATGTGATCAAGGAGTTTGAGCAGACGTACAACGTCAAGGTAAACTACGACGTGTACGGCAGCAACGAAGAGATGCTGGCCAAAATCCAGGCGGGCGCTTCCGGTTACGACCTGATCCAGCCGTCCGACTACATGGTGGGAACGTTGATCCAGCTCGGCTTGCTGGAAGAGCTGAACAAGGAGAACATCCCCAACCTGAAGAACATCGTCTCCACGTTCCAGACGCCGCCGTTTGACCCGGGCAACAAGTATTCGATCGTGTATACCTGGGGCATTACGGGGATCGCCTACAACAAAAAGTACGTGAAAGAGCCGATCACCAGCTGGCAGGACCTGTGGAACCCTGCGTACAAGGGACGTGTGATCCTGCTGAACGACCCGCGCGAAGTCATGGGCATGGCGCTGATCAAAAACGGCTTCTCCAACAGCACCAAGGACAAGGGCGAACTGGAGAAGGCGTTTGCGGATCTGAAGGGCCTTTTGCCCAGTGTGATCGCGTTTGACACGGACAACATCAAGCAGAAAATGATCGCCGAAGAAGCGTGGATTGGCACCGTCTGGTCCGGCGACGCGTCGTTTATCAACGCGCAAAACCAGGATGTCGCGTACGTCATCCCGAAAGAAGGGGCCACAATCTGGGCGGACACGCTGGCCATTCCCAAAGGAGCCAAGCACAAGGAACTGGCGGAGAAGTTTATCAACTACCTGATGGACCCGCAGGTCAGCGTGAAAAACTACGAGTTCATCGGCTACAGCAACCCGAACGAAAAGGCGTACCCGCTGCACAGCGAAGAATACCGCGCCAACAAGATGATCTTCTTGGACAAAGCGGACATCGATCGGGCCGAATGGCTTGTCGACGTGGGCGACACGCTGCAGGAGTACGACCGGTACTGGACTGAACTAAAGAGTGGACGTGAATAAGCGCAAGTCCCGTTTCACCGCACATGTGGCGGCGGCGGGACGCGTGCATCCGGCCCGGCAGCGGGGACATCTCCCGTGTGTCGGGCCGTTGTTTTTTTCAGCGCACATCGCGACCCATACGTGACGTCCGGACTTTTTGGGGGGTATCTCGTATATTGTGTGAATTGTCTGGACACATCCGGGTGATGTGTGCAATAGTGGTGGCGGGGTGATAAAAAATGGAAATCGATCTCGTAACGCAATCCGGATGGATCGAAGCGAACGGCACCCGCTTCTACTACGAAGCACAGGGAACGGGAGAGCCGCTGCTGCTGATTCACGGACTTAATCTGGACACGCGCATGTGGGAGAGACAGGCGGCGGTGTTTGCCCAATTCTATCGCGTCATCCGCTTTGATCTGCGCGGCATGGGCCGGACGCCCATCGGGGAGGGGCCCTACACGGTGTACGGGGATACCCGCGCCGTGCTGGAAGGATTGGGTGTGGAACGGGCCCATGTTGTCGGCTTGTCATTCGGCGGGATGGTGGCCCAGGAGTTTGCCCTGGCCTGGCCGGAGATGGTGAAGCGGCTCGTACTCGTCTCGTCCGGTCTGCTCGGCCACCCGCGATCGGAGCGACGGCAGCGGGATGCAGGCCGCATAGCAGAGCTGATTGAATCAGGCAGCCGGGAAGAGGCAGTGGAGCTGGCGGCGCGGATGTGGTTTGACGGGCCGGATCAGCCGGTCAACACAGAGGCGGGGGAAGAGAGGGAGAACTTCCGGCAGATGACCGCGCATGCCTACTCGCTGCCGCCGGTGACCCAAATGCCCGCGTGGCTGTCACCGCTGCCGAAAGACCGGCTGGAAGAGATCAAGGTACCGACGCTGGTGATTGCCGGCGGCAGAGACTACGAGGACTTTTTGCAGATCGCCGACGAGCTGGCGGCACGCATATCCGGCGCGGAAAAAGCAGTGCTGGAGGCGTCGGCTCACATTCCGCCGATGGACCAGCCGGAGGCGTTCAACCGGCTGGTGCTCGACTTCCTGGGGCGGAAGTAACAGGAAGCAGTAGGCTGTACTTATACGAAAGATGGGCTTGCAGAGACAGCTAAGGAGGCAAAAAGACTCTAGTGAAGAAATGGCTGCTGCTTGTTGTGACAGCTGTTGTCCTGATCGGCTGTACGTCATCGAACAGCGAGCAAGGGGAACGAAAACAACCTGTTCAATCAGAAGAGGGGGATGCAACCAACATCCCCGATTGGTTGTTCGATTCATTCAGACAAAAGTTTAGTCAACCAGATGAAATCAAGAAAGAAAGCATTACGCTTGTGTATCTTCGGATGGATCGAAAAAACAGGGCACCCGAAATAGCCGCCTTCCTGACAACGAGCCATATGGAAGGCTGGTTTGTCCTGTATGCGGAAGAAAACGGCGCATACAGAGAGGTGTATGCCAAGGGTGAGCCAGTATATGGTCTGCAGGTTCACGGTGCCGTTGATCACATGATTTCATTTGTATCCGGGCTTGGCGGTTCCGGCGTACAGAAAAACAATTACCATCTCATCAAATACACAAAGCAGGGTTACAAAGAAGTGTGGAATGGCGTAGCTTATGATGTGTTGGCGAACGGCCCCCCGCCGTTACACAAGAAGTTTGGCACGTTTTTTATCGATGAACATACAGGCACCCTGTATTACAAGCAGACTGCCTACAACTATAACGAGGACTTCGAACACGTAAGTTCGACCAAAGAAACTTCACAAGTCTATCACTATGATGAAGAGAAGGACGTTTTCATCCCCTCTTCCTGATACCAGACGGACTGCTTCGCTCGCCGCGCGTTTCGCGAGTCAGCCGACATTCCGGCCGCTGTGCCGCTGACGCGGCGAGCACACAGTCGTGATCGTGTGCTGATTACTTGTCGATGTACTCGTACAAAAACGACTCGCCCCGGTCGCCAAAACGCGGATCGAAGACGGCCAGACGCTCAGGCGTGTCAACGACGACGACCATCGGCGCCCACTGATAGAGCGTGCGGGCAGCCGGATTTTGCTCGAACAGCGGCGTCAGATCGGCCTGCTCGGCGGTGGTGAGGCGCTGAAGCAGCACCGGCTCCGACCAGACGGAGGCGCGGTGAATGTCCACAGTGGTTCCCTGTTTGCTGATCACCTTGTACGAACCAGGCACAAAGTCGGCGGCCAGCACGACCTGCTCGTACCGGTCTGCAAACGAATGCTTGACGATCTGGCCCTGCACCGTCTGGCTGGCGATCTCCAGCACCAGTAGGCAGGCAACGGCGCGAAAGACGAGATGGCGCGGCCATTTGCCGAAACGGCTGAGGAGATAGCCGGCGAGCATGATCGCCCACATGACCAGATCGATAATCGGGACGGTGCCGATGGAGACGCGCTGCTGGGAAAACGGCTCCCAGTAGCCGGTGCCCCACGGATTGAAAATGTCGGTGGTGATGTGGACAAAGAGGGCGAGCATGGCGAGCGGGAAAATGCGCTTGTCAGCCACCCGCCACCACCATCGGGCGATGCCGGTCAAAAGCGCCGCCCACACCGGCACGAGCAGGACCGAGTGGGTAATGCCGCGATGCCACATCAGGTATTGGCCGCCTGTATCCCACAATTGGGAGACGACGTCGATGTCGGGCAGTTCGCTTCCGGCAAGCGAGGTGAACAAGAGCGCCCGCTTTTCCGCTTTGGACAGGTGTTCAGTGCGAATCGACCTGTAGAGAACTGCGCCGATAAGCGCGTGTGTGACCGTATCCATGGATAAGAAACCCCTCCCACTGCACAGCATGTAAGGTAAGCGTACCACAGAATTATCCAGGCAAACAGCGGGGGGACGTACGGCCGCTTTTCCTGGGCATTCGGCCTGCCTGACTGCAAGACCGCTGCATGAATAATGAAATGGCAATCAAAAATTGCAAATGCTGGGGGAGAAAGATGAAAGCAATCATCATCGGTGCCGTATTATTGATCCTCCTGCTGCTGGTGCTCGTGTCGGCCGTCAAAAGGGCGGGCACTGGTCGATCCTCCGCGTACGGCAGTGACAGTTCGTCGTCCGGACCGTTTTACATCGACAGCGACGGTAAAGACCACAAGTCCGACGGCATCTGGGGAGACGGCGGAGGAGGAAGCGACGGTGGAGGCGGCGACTGACGTCGTCGCGTCAGGCAGAAAATCCGGGGCATCCCGTACTGTTGCTCCCCATAAAACCGTGGTACAATTAGCGGTAACCACATGCATTGACCGGTTCGCCGGTCTGAAAGGAGAGATGTCACGATGGTAAAAACGCAGATTGTCGAGATTGTTCAAGGTGATGTAGTCACGGGAATCCTCCTTTCAGCCGGACGCTAACCGTATTTTTTGCCAGAGGATTCCCTGTGACGGGTTGTTGTCCTGTTGACTGGACCAGACAATACCTTTGCAGGAGGAATCCGTAAGTGAACAACAATTTGCAGGCATGGGGCTGGAACGACCATTTCGCAGCCCATTTCGCTCCGTTTGCGGAGCAGGATGTATGTGTGGGACGCATTGTCCTGGAACACAAACGATTGTATCGCGTGATGACGGAACACGGCGAACTCCTGGGGGAAGTGACGGGTAAGTTCCGTTTTACGGCCTCCGGACGGGAAGACTACCCGGCGGTGGGGGATTGGGTGGTCATCACTTCCCGCGTCGAAGAGAAGCGGGCCTCCATCCACGCCGTGCTCCCGCGCACGAGCAAGTTTTCCCGCAGGGCGGCGGGCGAAACAGTGGAGGAGCAGATCGTCGCCGCCAACGTGGATACCGTGTTTCTCGTCAACGCGTTGAACAACGATTTTAACCTGCGCCGGATCGAGCGCTATCTGATCCTGGCGTGGGAAAGCGGGGCCAACCCGGTCATCGTGTTGAGCAAGGCCGATTTGTGCGAGGATGTGGAGCGCAAGGTGGCCGAAGTGGAGTCGGTCGCCATCGGAGTGCCGATCCACGCGATCAGCGCTGAACGGGGCGAGGGGCTGGACAGCCTGGCTCCGTACCTGAGGGAGGGGCAGACCGTCGCGCTGCTGGGCTCCTCCGGGGTGGGCAAATCGACGCTCATCAATCGGCTGGCCGGCATGGATCTTCAGCGGGTCAGCGGCGTGCGCAGCAAAGACGACCGCGGCCGGCACACCACGACGCACCGCGAGCTGTTCCGGCTGCCCTCAGGCGGCCTGATGATCGACACGCCTGGCATGCGGGAACTGCAGTTGTGGGAGGCGGATGACGGGTTTCGCGACGCCTTTGACGACATTGAAACACTGGCGGAAGCCTGCCGCTTTCGCGACTGCAGTCACGAAAGGGAGCCCGGCTGTGCGGTCCAGGCGGCGTTGGCCGACGGCTCGCTGCAGCGGGCCCGCTTTGACAGCTATCGGAAACTGCAGCGGGAACTGGCCCATCTGGCCCGCAAGGATGACGCCAGATTGCAGGCGGCCGAAAAAAACAAGTGGAAGAAAATCACGATGGCCATGCGCCACGCTAAGCCCAAGCGGTAGGCGGCCTGCTGTTCCATCCTGCCGAACCCTCCCATTGCGCGAGGGTTCGCGCTTTTTTTTTTGACTTGATTGCGGCAAAATTACGCTTGCCCCGCCGACAGGTAGTGTGGTAGATTTGTCTGTATCAACCGAACATCGACACAAGCTCGTATAATTTTGGGAATATGGCCCATAAGTTTCTACCAGGTGACCGTAAATCGCCTGACTACGAGTGAAAGAGCGCCTAGGGTTCCGTTTTGACCGCCGGTCCGTATCGCGGCCGTCCGGCAAAAGCCCGGTCCGAGCGGCGCTGGCACATCTTTCGTGCTACACCTGAGGGAAAAAAGCCCAGAGGGACAGGTTTCACTTGGAGTTGGTCTGCCTGCCAGCCGGTGAACTGTCCGCTCTGGGTTTTCTTGTTTTTGTGGCAGTGCAGCCGATAGGAGGAGGAAAACAACGTGAAAGAATTAAAGGAGCGAATCGTCCGGGACGGCAAGGTGTTGTCCGAGACGGTGCTGAAGGTGGATGCGTTTTTGAATCATCAGGTGGACCCGCAGTTGACGATGAAGATCGGCCAAGCCTTTGCCGAGCTCTTCCGCGATGAGCGGGTCAGCAGGGTGCTGACGGTGGAAGCGAGCGGCATTCACTTTGCGATGGCCACGGCATACGCGCTGGGCGTGCCGTTTGTCTATGCGAAAAAGAAAAAAGCCGTCACCTTGAGCGACGAGGTGTATTCGGTGCCGGTCCAATCCTTCACCCGCCAGGAGACGTACCAAATCAGCATCGCCAAACAGTACCTGTCGTCTCATGACCGGGTCTTGATCGTCGACGATTTTCTCGCCACCGGAGCGGCGCTGGTAGGTTTGGCTACGATCGTAAAGGAAGCGGGGGCGCACCTCGTCGGCGTCGGCGCGGTGATCGAAAAAAGCTTCCAGGAAGGGCGCGGTCTGTTGGAGCAGATGGGCGTTCGCGTCGAGTCGCTGGCCCGCATCCAATCGATGCAGCCGGGTGACATCCAGTTTATCGAGCCTGTGTCTGCTCGCGTCTAGTCGGGTACGCGGGGAATCCCATTCACAAGAGAGGAGAACACTCATGCTGTCCAAACAAAAACTGCTGACGCTGGGCATGCAGCACGTATTGGCCATGTACGCGGGGGCAGTCATCGTCCCGCTGATTATTGGCGGCGCGCTGAAACTGACTCCCACTCAGATTGCCTACCTGATCGCAGCCGACTTGTTCACCTGCGGACTGGCCACTCTGCTGCAAGTGATCGGCACACGCTACACCGGGATCAGACTGCCGGTCGTGCTCGGCTGTACGTTCACCGCAGTGGGGCCGATTATCGCCATCGCCTCCGGCAGCAACCTGGCCACCGCCTACGGAGCGATCATCGTCTCCGGTCTGTTTGTCGTGTTGGCCGCACCGCTCTTTGGCAAGCTGCTGCGCTTTTTCCCGAAGGTGGTGCAGGGCTCCGTGGTGACGATTATCGGTCTGTCGCTGATTCCTGTCGCCATGAACAACGCCGCCGGCGGTGCAGGCAGCCCGGATTTTGGCCAACCGCGCAACCTGCTGCTGGCATTTGGCACACTGGTCATCATTTTGCTTATCAATCGTCTGTTTACCGGCTTTATTCGCGCCATCTCGGTGCTGCTCGGCCTGGTGGCCGGAACGGCAGCGGCGTACGTGATGGGCATGGTCAATTTTGACGCCGTAACTGAGGCATCCTGGGTCAACATTGTCCAGCCGTTCTATTTCGGCGTGCCGGAGTTTCACATCGTTGCGATCCTCACCATGATCCTCGTGAACATCATCAGCATGGTGGAATCGACCGGCGTCTATTTTGCCCTCGGCAGAGTGACGGAACAGGACGTCAGCAGCCAGGACGTCGTCAAAGGATTGCGCGGCGAAGGGATTGCGATCATGCTGGGCGGGATTTTCAACGCCTTCCCATACACCGCCTTTTCTCAGAACGTCGGCTTGGTGTCCCTGACGCAAATCAAGACCCGTGACGTAATGGTAGCCGCCGGCGGCATTCTCGTGGTCCTCGGCCTGCTCCCGAAACTGGCCGCGCTGACCACCGTCATCCCCAATCCGGTGCTGGGCGGCGCGATGATCGCCATGTTCGGCATGGTGGTGGCATCCGGGATCAATATCTTGTCGCAAGTCGATCTGCGCCAAAACGAGAACCTGCTGATTGCCGCCTGCAGCATTGCCGTCGGGCTTGGGTCCGCTGCCGTCCCGCAGATGTTTGATCAACTGCCGACGATGGCGAAAATGATTCTGCAAAACGGCATTGTCACCGGTTCGATCACGGCTGTCGTGCTGAACATCATGCTCGTGCACAGCCGGCAAACACAAAAACAATCAACGCCGGTGCATACGGGTACCGTTACAGAGGCGTAGGGAAAAGGAATCCTCCTCCGCCCGTCCACGGACTTTTTACATTAGATGAATAACCTGTTGGACTGTAGTCAAAGAGGGGACTGTGCAGACAGTCCCCTTTGCTTGTAGACAAAGTCCGTGGGGCATGGGTGGTGATAGGGCCCGCTCGCTCTCTTGACGACCAGCCAAGAAGTTGGCAGCGTCCGCGTACTATATCTCCAACGACGTTTGAATATGGACAGATTACCAAACAGGCGGTATACTATTCTCTACCAATGAATACGTATACATTCGAGGTAACGTTCCATGATCTCTTCCAAAGATGTTGCAAAATTGGCGGGGGTGTCCCAAGCCACCGTTTCCCGCGTACTGAACAACGCGAAAAGCGTGAAGCCCGAGACGAGAAAAAAGGTGCTGCAGGCGATGGAAACCCTGCGCTATCAGCCCAATCTCATCGCCAGGAGCCTGGTGACGAACAGCACGAAAACCATCGCCTTGATTTCCGGTACGCTCAAAAACGGCTTTTTCGTGGAAACCACCGACTCCATTATCAACCTGGCGACCAAACACGGCTACAAAACCATGGTGTACTTTGAGGGCGAGGCAAAGCTGAAAGACATTGTGAACACCGTGATGGGAAACAAGGTGGACGGCATCCTGATGTCATCCATCCTGCTGGACGATCCCCTGTTTCACGAGATCGAGCAGTCCGGCATCCCGTACATGTTTTTCAACCGCCGCCCGAGAAACGGTGGGAACTACGTCGTTCTGGACAACACGCGGGCAGGCGAAATGATTACCAAGCATCTGTTGGACCTGGGACATGAAAGGATTGCCTACATTACGGGCGAACCCACGATCTCTACCTTTCTTGAACGGGAAACAGGGTTCAAAAAAGCGATGGAAGAGGCCGGCATCGAGATCGATCCGCAGCTGGTGTTTGTTACGAACACGACGTCAGCCGAGGTGGAAAAAATCACCTGGAGGTTGATGAACCTGGACGAACCGCCCACGGCGATCATCTGTGCGACCGATACCATGGCGTTGGCCTGCATGGATACGATCATGTCGATGGGGCTGTCCATCCCGGATGACGTAAGTCTGGTCGGGATTGATGACATCAAGATTTCCTCCCATCGCGCCATCCAATTGACAAGTATCGGTCATCACAAATTCAAGATGGGGGAGATCGCAGCCGAAAACCTGATCGAGATGATTCAGCAAGGGGAGCGCCCGAAACAGCTGCGACAGATTGTGCTGCAGCCCGAGCTGATTGTTCGCAAGACGACTGCCCGCCGCAAGTAGCCATGGCCGGGACACCTCTTTTTCGATGTTTTTGAATACGTATTCATAGGGGCGATTTAAGAAAGAATCAGCATTGGATCAAAAGGTGTAACGACCCGCAGGAGGAGTGGTGGAGATGAATCAAAGCGAGATCACCGTCATGCACGTCGGCTCTCTCATCGACGGCAACGAGGTTACCGGGGGCGGCCGGATTCGGCACGAGGTTCGCAGTCCGTACAATGGCGAACTGATAGGAGTTGTGGACTTTGCGACGAGAGAAGATCTGGAACAGGCCATCCAAACCGCCCACCGGGTCTTTCAGCAAACCATGAAAAAAATGCCCGCGCACCAGCGGTCCGAGATTTTGCGGAAAGCTGCCGATGCCCTCGAGGCGCAGCGGGAGGATTTTGCTCACCTCCTGTCTCGTGAAGCGGGCAAGCCGATCCGCGATGCGCGGGGAGAAGTGGGACGTGCGGTGCAGGTACTGCGTTTCGCTGCCGACGTGGCCAAAGCCAACGACGGCGAACTCATCAAAATGGACAGTGCGGTCGGCGGAGAAAACCGAATCGGATTTGCCCGCCGCTATCCGGTTGGGGTGGTCGCCGCCATAACGCCGTTCAATTTCCCGCTGAATCTCGTTTTGCACAAGGTGGCCCCGGCCATCGCAGCAGGCTGCACCGTGGTCATAAAGCCGGCCGAAAAAACGCCGCTGTCCGCGCTGAAACTCGCCAGGCTGCTGCTACAGGCAGGGCTGCCGAAAGGGGCGTTGCATGTCGTGATGGGCACCGGTCCCGACCTGGGGGAACCGCTTGTCACCCACCCGCTGGTAAAGAAGGTGACCTTCACGGGAAGCGGGCCAGTCGGCTATAAAATCAAACAACTGGCGGGCAACAAAAAAGTAACCCTGGAGCTGGGCTCGAATTCGCCCAATCTGGTCTTCGAGGACGCCAACCTGGACGCAGCGATTTCCAGCATCGTGACGGGCGGGTTTGCCTATGCCGGCCAAGCGTGCATCTCAGTGCAGCGCATCTATGTGCAAAGGACGCTGTACCAGACGTTTCTCGATCGGCTTGTGCCGCGGGTGGCGAGCCTGCGCGTAGGGAATCCGGCCGAGGAAACAACAGATGTAGGTCCGCTGATTACGGAAGAGGCGGCCGTACGCGTGGAACAATGGGTGCAGGAAGCGGTCGAAAACGGTGCGAAAGTGCTCACCGGCGGCAAGCGGGAAGGATCCATTTACCATCCCACCGTTCTGGTGGATGTCAAGCCGGACATGAAAGTCGTATGTCAGGAAGTATTTGGCCCTGTCGTTGTCGTCATCCCGTTTGACACGGAAGAAGAAGCGGTATCACTCGCGAACGCTTCCGACTACGGCCTGCAGGCAGGCGTTTTCACGTCGGATATCAATCGTGCCTTTCGCCTGGCCGACGAGCTGGAAACCGGCGGGGTGTGGATTAACGAAGTGTCAACCGTTCGCCAGGACAACTATCCATACGGTGGCGTAAAACGGAGCGGGATCGGTAAAGAAGGCGTGAAATACGCCGTTGAGGATATGACCGAAGTGAAATTTATCGGTGTGAAGCTGCTGTAGACGGAAAATATGTGCGGGATAGGAGAGGAATGGACGATGAGCATTAGCGTGTTTCGAACACCGACTGAACTCGTGACGGGAATCGGCTCGATTGCACACATTGGGGAGAAGGCAAAGAAGCTGGGGGCAACAAAGGTTTTGGTCTTGACCGACAAGGTATTGAAGCAAACAGGTCTGGTCGACAAGGCCGTAACCCCGCTGACGCAAGCAGGCCTGCCCGTTCACGTGATTGATGAAATCATGCAGGAGCCTCCGTTTGAAAATCTGGAGCAGCTTGCCTCCCAGGTCAGGGGTCGGGGCTATGACGTGTTTGTCGGGATCGGGGGCGGTAGCGTGCTGGATGTGACCAAGGCCTTGTCCATTATGATGACCAACACGGGCGATGTGCGCGACCTGGTGGGCATTGACAAGGTGGCGAACAAGGGCGTGCCCTTCATCCTCGTGCCGACCACTTCCGGAACCGGGTCGGAAGTTACCTGCAACGCCATTTTTACGGACACGCGCGACCAGGTGAAAAAGGGAATTGTCTCACCGTACCTGCTCCCGGATGTGGCCATCGTCGATCCGGAACTAACGGTGACGGTGCCTCCATCCGTCACGGCCGCGACGGGGATGGACGCGTTTGTTCATGCGGTGGAGTCCTATACGGCGATTCGGGCAAATGAACTGACGGACGCGATTGCCCTGCACGCGATCAAACTGGTTTCCCGTTCCCTTCGCCAAGCCGTGTATCAGGGACATGACCTCAAAGCGCGCGAAGACATGGCGATGGGAAGTCTGCTCGCCGGCATTTCGCTGGGCAACGCCGGGGTAGGAGCCGTCCATGCGCTGGCCTATCCGCTGGGAGGCAAATTCAAAGTGCCCCACGGGGTGGCAAACTCCTTGCTGCTCCCCTACGTCATGAAGTACAATGTAGTTTCGAATATTCCCAAATTTGCGGAAGTGGCCAGGGCGATGGGAGAAAACGTAGACGGGTTGTCGCTTCGCGATGCAGCAATGCAGGCGGTCCACGCCATCGCCAAACTGTCTTGCGACGTGGGCATTCCCGCCAGCATCAGAGATGTTGGCGTGACAGAAGAAGACATTCCGGCCTTGGCAGCAGAAGCTAGCAAAATCGACAGACTGCTGAACAATAATCCACGCTGGCTGACGGCTGCGGACATCGAAACCATTTATCGTGAATCGTTCGCCGGCAAACTGTTTTTGGAATAATTTGTTTCCCGACCTCAGCACCGACTCGGCCTCTCTCGGTATGATGCGCCGTTTGGTGGACGAAGGCAAATACGGCCAGAAAAACGGACACGGTTTTTATCAATGGACAAAGGAATTTTTGCAGAAGAAGAACGACGAGCGGGAAGCAGAACTGATTTATTTGCTGAAAAAAGAGTGGGGGATCTAGCAAAATCTCGCTTGTTTCAAGCCATGCTTCATTTTCCTTCCTGTGAACAACACGATCATTGACACTGGATTCGTTTTCAAATCAGAGAATCGGAAATAATAGAGAGTATGGCTTGCTTTAATACGTGTCAATCTGTGGCCCGTACGGATTTTTGCGGCGGGCAGAATGAAAATCCAAGGAGCTGATTCCTGATGACACTGCGCTTGATCCCCTATCTGATCATGGACGGAAATGCCAAGGAAGCCATTCACTTTTACGAACAAGCACTGGATGCCAAAATCCTGTTTTACCAAACGTTTGGCGAGATGCCGGAAAACCCGGAATTTCCCCTGCCGGAAGAGGCAAAGGATCGCGTGTCGCATGCCATGATAAGGGTCGGCGAGTCGGACCTCATGTTTTCCGATACGTCTCCGGGCCAACCCCATCAGAGCGGCAGTCAAATCACCATCTGTATCTCGACGGACGACAAGGAAAAAGCGACACGAATCTATGAAGCCTTGAAGCAGGACGGTCAGGTGAACATGCCGCTGCAAGAGACGTTCTTTAGCCCGGCCTATGGGATTGTAACGGACAAGTTTGGCGTGACCTTCCAAATCAACACGGAGGGGAAACAACAGTAACGAAAACGGCTCTGCTCGCGTTGATTGCAGCAGAGCCGTTTTCCTTGGCGTTTTACGCCTGCCCAACCTTCGCTGTTCGTCGATTGAAAACTGTCAGCGGAAGATGCTGACAGTTGTGAATTTTTTGGAGAAGCGATCGAAAAACGGGATTGACGGCACATCCCGCTTCGATGTATGATGTCATCAATATTAAAAAGCATAGTGGAAAACTTGGAATTACACATGCCTTCTTATCCAGAGCAGGCTGAGGGACTGGCCCGATGACGCCCGGCAACCGACTGTCAA
Source organism: Brevibacillus sedimenti (assembly GCF_020923495.1). Lineage (GTDB taxonomy): Bacteria > Bacillota > Bacilli > Brevibacillales > Brevibacillaceae > Brevibacillus > Brevibacillus aydinogluensis. The sequence continues at coordinate 292,933 of NZ_CP064048.1, read as the reverse complement.
GAGCATGCTGCTCTTGCGGCACGGTGCTAACTCCTGCAGGAATTTTCCTGAGAGATGAGAGGTGAGCGAGCAAACCGCGCCTCTTTTCTCAAGGAAAAGAGGCGTTTGTTTTTTCGGTTTTTCCGTCCATGTCATTATTTTTTACGCACTCATGAGGGGGATGTACCAAATGAAAACGATCAACAAATGGATGACTGTCAGTCTCGTCGCGGCTCTTTTGCTGACGGCCTGCACCAATGAACAGCCGCCGGCGCCGTCTGCACAATCTGCCGCGCCATCGTCGTCACAGCCGGCGGACGCGCCGCAGCAGCCAGGCGCATCACCGGCGGCGGCAACTCAGGCAGCTATTCCGGCGGCAGTGGACAAACCGTTGAAAATCGCTCTGGTCAGCGAGTTTTCCATCGGGACGTTTTCTGCCCAGTACCTGCAAGGAGTCAAAGAGCAGGTGAGCAAATTCGGCGGCGAGCTGGTCGTCTACAACGCGGACGGCGATTTGGGCAAAATGGCGGCCCACCTGGACACCGCGATCAACCAAAAAGTGGACGGCATCCTGATCAACCACGGCCGTGCGGAAGCGCTGCAGCCGGGGGTGGAGCGGGCGGTCAAGGCGGGGATTCCCGTCGTCGCGTTTGACAACGACCTGGACCAGGTGGAAGGCGTCACTGTAATTGACCAGGACGACTACAGCCTGGCCTGGCAGGGGCTGAAAAATCTGGCCCAATCCATCGACGGGAAAGGCAACATCGTCTACATCTGGGTGGGCGGTTTTGCGCCGATGGAAAAGCGAAACCGCGTCTACGAGATTTTTCTCAAGCGCTACCCCAACATCAAGGAGATCGCCCGCTTCGGTTCGGCCACGCCGAATACGGCGCTGGACACCCAGGCGCAGATGGATGCAATCCTGAAAAAGTTCCCCAACAAAGGCGACATTGCAGCCGTATGGGCGCCGTGGGACGAATTTGCCAAAGGGGCCACACGGGCGATCAAGGCGGCGGGACGGACGGAGATCAAGGTGTTCGGCATCGACCTGTCCGACGAGGACTTGCAGCTCATCCAGGAGCCGAACAGCCCGTGGAAAGCGTCGGCGGCGACTGATCCGGCGGACATCGGACGGGTGCAGAGCCGCTTCCTCTACCAAAAGATCGCCGGCGAACACACGCCCAAGTACTTCTCGCTCGATCCGCATCTGGTCAGCCAGGACAAACTGCCGGACCAACCGGTCAACATGTCCGACCTGACGCAATACGTGAGCGGATGGGGTCGAAGCGACGCCGCCATCTCGCCGTGGATGGCTGCGCTGGAGGCAAAGCACAAGTGACCGAAACGGACAGATCAGGGAGGGATGCGAGATGACGGCCTCTGTTTTGGAAATGAAGGGGATCGTCAAGCAGTACGGCGGGGTGTACGCCCTGCGCGGGGTGGATTTCACCGTACGCGGCGGGGAGGTGCACGCCATCCTCGGAGCCAACGGAGCGGGCAAAAGCACGCTGATGAAAATTCTCTCCGGCGCAGAGCAGGCGACGGCCGGCAGCATTCTGATCGACGGCCGTGAGCTGGCCGTCAGCGGACCGCGGGATGCCAAGCGGGCCGGTATCCACCTCGTGCAGCAGGAAGTGGACACGGGGCTGATTCCCTCCCTGAGCGTCGCGGAAAACATACTTCTGGACCATACTGTCTCCGCCGGCGCCTGGTGGCATTCGCCGAAGCGTACGGTGGAACAGGCCCAACAGATACTCAGCCGGTGCGGTTTTTCCCTGCCGCTGAAGGCAAAGGCGGAGGAGCTGACGCTGGCGGAGAAACAGTTGGTGCTGCTGGCCCGGGCTGTGGCCCAGGATGTCCGCTTCGTCATCTTTGACGAGCCGACCGCGCCGCTCAGCCTGACGGAAGCGGCGGCGCTGTTTGAGCTGATTGCCAGCTTGAAGGCGGCAGGGCTGGGGATTGTCTACATCTCCCACCGGCTGCCGGAGGTGTTTGCCATCGCTGATCGCATCACTGTGCTGCGGGACGGCAGCCGGGTGTGGGAAAAGCGGACGGAACAGACCAGTCCGGAAGAGGCGGTGGCGGCGATGCTGGGCCGCCGCGAAGCCAATCAGACGGACGAGAGATGCAGACGGGCAGGCGAGGTGTTGCTGGAAGCGAGAGAGCTGCGGATCGGCCACAAGGTGAAGCGGTTTGACGTTCAGCTGCGGCAGGGGGAGATCGTCGCGGTGGTGGGACTGGTGGGCGCCGGCAAGACGGAGGTGTCCCGTGCCCTGTTCGGCGCCGACCGGCTGGACGGCGGCGAGATCCGGCTGAGAGGGAAGACTCTGCGCCTCCGCCATCCTGGTGAGGCGATTCAAAACGGCATCGCGCTGATTCCCGAAGAGCGGCGGCTGCAGGGCATCCTGGTGGAGGAGCCGGTGAAGCACAACCTGACACTGGCCCACCTGAAGGCGTTTACGCGCGGAGGCTTTCTCTCGGACAAGGCGGAGCGCGAGGCGGCCCAATCCCTCGTGGAGCGGCTGGGCATCAAGACGGCCGGGCTGGATCAGCCGACGGGCAGCCTGTCCGGCGGCAATCAGCAGAAAGTGGCGATCGGCAAGTGGCTGTTGACCACGGCCAGCGTGTTCCTCTTCGACGAGCCGACCAAGGGCGTGGACATCGGCGCCAAGCAGGAGATTTTCCGCTTGATTAAGGAACTCGCGGACGAGGGCAGAGGCGTCTTGTACTTTTCCAGCGAGATTGACGAAGCGCTGGCGCTGGCCGATCGGCTGATCGTGCTGGAAAACGGACGGACCGCCGCCGAGTGGAGCCGGAGCGAATGGACGACAGGACGGATCACGGCCGAGACGGTGATGTATTACATGAGTGGAGGGAATCATCATGGAAGCAGTGCTGCAGGGTGAAAAAACAAAACAGACGCGGGGGTCGCTGGCGCAGCGGTACGGTGCGCTCCTGGCCATTCTGGCCGTGATCGTGTTTTTCAGCATCGTCAACGAAAACTTTCTCAGCTACGCCAATCTGGTGGACATCCTGCGCTCCATTTCCATCGTGACGCTGGTGGCAATCGGGGTTACCTTTTCCCTGATCGTGGGCGGCTTTGACCTGTCCGTCGGTTCGACGGTCAGCGTGGCGACGGTGCTCTCCGCCTCGCTCATGGTGTGGTACCGGCAGGAACTGCTGGTGGCGGTGGTTGTTCCGCTCCTGGCCGGTCTGGTGATCGGGCTGATCAACGCGCTGTTGGTGGTCAAGGTGCGGATTCCCGACATCCTGGCGACGCTCGTGTCGCTGTACGTCTTTCAGGGCATTCACCTCAGCTACACGCAGGGCTTTTCCATCTACAACAACATGCCGATGGCCGACGGCTCGTCCGCTCCCGGCATCATCATTCCGTCGTTTCTCTTCATCGGCCAGGGGGAAATATGGGGCATCCCCGTCCCGGTCATCCTGATGGCGCTGGCCGTCGTCGGCGTGCACGTGTTTCTCAACTACACCCGTTTCGGACGGATGCTGTACGTCACCGGCGGCAATCTGGAAGCGGCCCGCCTCTCAGGCGTACCGGTCAACAAGTACCGCACGCTGGCCTACATGCTGTCGGCGCTGTTCGCCTCCATCGGGGGGATCGTGCTGACGGCGCGGATCGGCACCGGCCAGGTGATGGCCGGATCGCCGCTGTTGATGGACGCCGTGGCTGCTGCGTTTATCGGGTTTTCCATCTTCGGGCAGGGCAAGCCCAACGCGTTCGGCACCTTTTGCGGCGCCATCCTGATGGGTGTGCTGATGAACGGGCTGACGATGATGAACGTGCCGTATTACGCCCAGGACATCGTCAAGGGGCTGGTGCTGGCAGGAGCGCTGACGCTTACCTATCTGCCCAGGCTGAAAAAATAGGCGGGCAGCCGATGGACTGCTGCTGTCGGGTTAGTGAGCTTTCTGTTTTTGCGAAAGCGACCGCCGAGCGACTGAAGCAGTAGTTTCCCGCTTTGTTTGATCGGAAAAAGGCGCGATGGCCGTCATGTCGGACGAGGGCGGCGATACGGCCATGCGCCCGGTTTACGCCCGCTGACTTCCCGCCGGCAGTTCCGCCTGTCTTTTTCGGGCACGCTGGCTGTGTTTGTCCGCTGTGCGCCTGCCTTTTCCGGGAGCTTGCGAAAAAAATTTGTGAATGAAAAAAATACGGGTTGATTTTTTCTTGTCTCCCCTGTATAGTATTGAATTGTCGCCACGGTGCGAAACAACAAACAGATACGTGCCCTTAGCTCAGCTGGATAGAGCGTTTGACTACGAATCAAAAGGTCGGGAGTTCGAATCTCTCAGGGCACGCCATAATGCAGAGGCGAGAGCCTATCTCGCCTCCAGTCGGGAAGTGGCTCAGCTTGGTAGAGCGCTTGGTTCGGGACCAAGAGGTCGCAGGTTCAAATCCTGTCTTCCCGACCATTTTTATTTTTACGGACGTGCCGCTCAGCATTGTTGGCAGAAAACCAAGCCCCAAGGGGCGGCATACAAGCCCTACGCCGGTATGGAAATAGGGACAGCGGCTTTTCAGATGCAAAACAGACCGCCAGGAGGAGATCTCCGGCGGTCTTGCTGTTATTACGCCACCAAGCCCAATCCTCGTGCTGTCTGCGCGATGACAAACGTCACGGCAATCGCGATGGACAGCGGGATCAGAGCGGACAGCACGGTCCATTTGGCGCTTTTGGTCTCTTTGTAAATGTTGAACAGGGTCGTGCCGCAGGGATAGTGCAGCAGCGAGAACAGCATCATGTTCAGCGCGGTCAGCCACGTCCAGCCGTGTGCCAAAAAGATGTCCTTGATGTTGTCCAGGCCGTCAATGTCCACCATTGCCCCGGAGGACAGATATCCCATCAGAAGGATCGGCAGGACGATCTCATTGGCCGGCAGCCCGAGCAGAAAGGCCATGAGGATGTACCCGTCAAGTCCGAGCGCGTGGGCGAATGGATGGAAAAAGGAAGCCAGGTGATTCAAGATGCTGTCGCCGCCCACGGTCACGTTGCCCAGTATCCAGGTAATCACGCCGGCCGGAGCGGCGACGAGGACCGCCCGGGTCAACACGCTCAGGGATTTGTCCTTGGACGCCAGCAGCACGGTTTTGAGCATCTGCGGTTTCCGGTACGGCGGCAGCTCCAGCGTGTAGTGGGTGGGGACGCCGCGCAGCGCCGTTTTGGACAAAATCCAGGAGACGGTCAGGGTGACGACGATGCCGATCAGCACCATGCCCATGACGATCAGCGCCGTGACCAGCGTGTGGTACTGGCTGGCGACACCGGCGGCCACGAACAGTGAGGCGAGCAGGATCAGCGTCGGCCAGCGCCCGTTGCAGGGGACAAAGTTGTTGGTCAGGATCGCAATCATCCGCTCCCGCGGCGATTCAATGATCCGGGTGGAGATGATCGCCGCCGCGTTGCAGCCGAAGCCCATCGACATGGTCAGCGCCTGCTTGCCGTGCCCGCCCGCCTTTTTAAACAACCGGTCCATGTTGAATGCGACCCGCGGCAGATAGCCGAAGTTTTCCAGCAGCGCAAAGATCGGGAAGAAGATCGCCATTGGCGGCAGCATGACGCTGACGACCCAGGCTGTCCCGCGGAACAGCCCGAGCACGAGCAGGCCGTGCAGCCAGTCAGGGGCGTGAACAGCCTGAAACGCGGCCGTCAGGTGCCCTTCGATCCATCCGAACATGTCGGCAAGCATCCCGGACGGGACGTTGGCGCCGGCGATGGTGATCCAGAACACGACGCCGAGAATCGCCAGCATGATCGGGAAGCCCCAGATCGGCGAGGTGACGATTTTATCCAGCCGATACGTGCTTTCCAGCTTTTTGGGGTCTTCGTAGCGGACGGCCTCCCGGCAGATGTTCCGGGATGTCTGGTAAATGTCGCGGACGATGCCGTCGCGGATCGCGTCTCCGCCGGCCATGCACTGGGCCAGGGCAAACAGCGAGTCGAGCGAATCCGGCCTCTCAGTGGCAAGAAATCTGCTCATGGGGCACGACCTCCTTCATCCCGGTCGCTCCGACGGTGTCGAGGCGTGCCTTGAGGGAGGCGAGCAGCTTCTCGTCGCCGTCAAGCAGGCGGAGCGCAATCCATCTGGGCGAAAAACGCGTGCCCAACAGGTGCGTGACATGCGGCTCCAGCTCCCTGATTTTCTGCTCGATGTCCGCACTGTAGGAAATCGTCACGGGCTGCGGGATGATTTTGCCGGACGCCACTTTTTCCACCTCGGCCAGGAGCGCGTCGATTCCCGTCCGATTGCGGGCTGAGATGGCAACCGTCGGCACGCCCAGCTTTTGTCTGATTTTGGTTACGTCGACGTGAATGCCCAACCGCTTCGCTTCGTCGATCAGGTTGACGCAGAGGACGACGCGGTTGGTCATCTCCATCACCTGCAGCGCCAGATTCAGGTTGCGCTCCAGCGATGTGGCGTCCACGACGACGACAGTTACGTCGGGCTGTTCAAAAATGATGTAATCGCGCGCCACTTCCTCATCGGCGGAATTGGAATACAGTGAGTAGGTGCCCGGCAGGTCGATCACCCGGTAGGTGACGTCTTCGTGGACAAACTCACCGACGGCTGACTGCACCGTTTTTCCCGCCCAGTTTCCGGTGTGCTGGCGGAGGCCGGTCAGCGTGTTGAACAGCGTGCTCTTTCCGGTATTGGGATTGCCGGCCAGAGCGATTGTGTACGCAGCCAAAATCATTCACCTCCCAGGATGTTTCCGAATATCTGCGAGCTTTCTTCCCGGCGCAGGGCAATCGTCGTATTGTTCACACGAAATGCGACCGGATCGCCGAGCGGACTTTTCTGCAGGACCTCGATGACGTTTCCCGGGACGAATCCCAGGTCGAGCAGTCTTCGCCGCAGGACCCCCTGCACGTTGATTCCCGATAAAACAAGCCGCATTCCGGTTTTTGCCTCGGAAAGCGGAATTGTGGGCGAAGCCATGTGATGCCACCCCCTGTGGTTTTCGCATGGGACAAAATGTTTGCCAAGGGCAAATTTTTGCTTACAAAAAAATATGTGACAAAAGTAGATCAGGTTCTTACTGTTAGTATAGTACAAAATTTTTCTCTTAGGAACAAAAAGTTTCTCTAGTGCAACATTTCGTCCTTTGTGCAACACTCCGACGCTGGAGCGGCAGGCATTCGGCACGACTTTGACTCATTTGTCTGTTATAATGGAAATCGTAACGGTTCTCTTTTGGGGTGGTGACTGGATGATATCAAACGAGATGCAGGATTCCTGTGACGATACGTGTCAAGGAACGGAACCGACAGCCGCTGAAATAAAGGAAGCCATGATTGATAACGACACGGCCGGGGCGCTCGCCGATCTGTTTCGCGCGCTGAGCGATCCTACCCGGGTCAAGATCATTTACGCTTTATTGCACAGGGAGCTGTGCGTCCACGACATCTCCACGGCCCTGGACATGGGGCAGTCAGCGGTGTCGCACCAGCTCCGTTATCTGCGAAATCTGCGCATCGTCAAACGGCGAAAGGCGGGAAAAACCGTCTTTTACTCCCTGGACGACGATCATATTGAACAGATATTCGTGCAGACGCTTCAGCACATGAAACACGGCTGATCGTCCGAGACCCGCTTGCTTGGCAGGCGGGTTTTTTTGTCTGCGCTGCGGCCTGCATGCACGGCTGTCCGCCCGGGAAAAATTGTGTTGACGTTTTGCAGCCGGAAAAAATAAGATGATTGTGAGGATAAAATACATGAACAATTAATCATGTGTTTGAGCGGGGTGGAACGAATGGCCAATACGGATGAGTGCTGCAAAGCGGCCTCCCACGCGGAAACAGGATGCTGCGGCAACGGTACTGCCGTTGAGACCTGCAGTGAAACATTGTCCCTGATCGGTCTGCACTGTGCCGACTGTGCGGCACGTCTGGAGAAAAGCCTGGCCCGGCTGCCCGGGATGGCGCGGGCAGAAGTGAACGCTGCCGCCGCCAAGGCAAGCGTCAGCTACGATCCGCATCGGACGACCTATGAGCAGATTGTCGACACCATCCGGAAACTGGGCTACGACGTCGCCCCGCAGCAGCGGGGGACGGTCACGGCTCGCTTCCGCATCCGCGGGATGGACTGCGCCGATTGTGCGCAAAAGCTGGAGAAAAAGGTGGGAGCCCTGCCCGCCGTGCATCGCGTCCAGGTCAATTTCGGCGCGGCGATCATGACCGTCGAGCATGACGGAACGGCAGTTGACCGCGTGATCGACACTGTGCGCCAGGCGGGCTACGAAGCCGTCCGGGAGCAGGAAGCGAACAGGCGGGAGGAAGAGCGGGGCTTTTGGCGGCAAAACAAAAAAGCCTGGTCGACCGTGACTGCCTCCCTTTTGTTTCTCGCCGCCTGGGGCCTGGGGTTCGCGCCGGCGGCACCGGAGCCGCTCATCACGCTGCTCTACGCGCTGTCCATCCTGGCCGGCGGCGTTCGCATCGCCAAAAGCGGCCTGTACGGTCTCAAGTCGCGAACGGTCGGCATCGACTTTCTGATGACGATCGCTGTCATCGGGGCGGTGGCGATCGGCGAGTGGGCGGAAGGAGCGGCGGTGGTCTGCCTGTTTTCGCTGGGGGAAACGCTGGAGGCCTATACCATGGACCGGACGAGACGATCGCTGCGCAGCCTGATGGAACTGGCGCCGGCTGAAGCTCTCGTCCTGCGCGACGGTCGGGAGTTGACGCTTCCGGTGGAACAGATTCGCGTCGGCGACACGATTCTGGTCAAACCGGGGGAAAAGATCGCGATGGACGGCATCGTGACCGACGGGCGGTCGACCGTCAACCAGGCGCCCATTACCGGCGAGTCCGTACCGGTGGAGAAGGGAGCCGGAGACGAGGTGTTCGCCGGCACGATCAACCAGCAGGGAGCGTTGACGGTCAGGGTGACCAGACGGGCCGAAGACAACACCTTGTCCCGGATCGTTCATCTCGTGGAAGAAGCACAGGCGCAGAAGGCGCCGTCGCAGCGCTTTGTCGACGCCTTTGCCGCCTACTACACGCCGGCGGTGATCGCCGTGGCTGTCGCGATTGCTGCCGTTCCGCCGCTTCTGTTCCAGCAGCCGTTTGCGGACTGGTTTTACCGAGCGCTGATGATGCTTGTCGTCTCGTGCCCCTGCGCGCTGGTCATTTCCACCCCTGTCTCTATCGTCTCCGCCATCGGCAATGCCGCACGCAGCGGGATTTTGATCAAAGGGGGCATCCATCTGGAACGGCTCGGTGCCGTTTCAGTGATGGCCTTTGACAAGACGGGGACGCTCACCCAGGGGCTTCCCGAAGTAACCGGGATCATCCCTGTGTCTGCTCTGACGGAGGTGGAGGTTCTCGCCATCGCCGCTGCCGTGGAAGCCCGATCGGAACACCCCTTGGCGGCAGCCATCGTCCGCAAGGCGAAGCAGGAGGGCGTGGCCATCCCTGACAACGATCAGTTTGTCTCCGTCCCCGGCGGCGGGGTGAAAGCCCGGGTGAACGGCATCACGTACATGATCGGAAACCCCCGGTGGATCTCCGGCGACGCGGGGCTCTCGCTGGAGCGGGTCGAGCAGCGGATCGAGCAGCTTCGAGAGTCCGGCCACACCTTGATGGTGCTGGGCACGGAACAGCAGGTGGTGGCGCTGATCACGCTGGCCGACGCGGTCCGTCCGTCCAGCAGGACAGCGATTCGGGAACTGCGCTCCCTGGGGATAGAGCGGATGGTCATGCTGACCGGAGATCACCGGGGCGCGGCTCGCGCTGTCTCCAGCGAACTGGGAGGCATCGACTGCCATGCCGAACTGCTCCCGGAAGACAAGCTGACCCTCATCCGGGAGTGGCAGTCTGCTGGCGCCAGCGTGGCCATGGTGGGGGATGGCGTCAATGACGCGCCGGCGCTTGCTGCGGCGACCGTGGGCATCGCCATGGGCGGTGCCGGATCGGATACGGCGCTGGAAACGGCCGACATCACCCTGATGGCCGACGATCTGTCCAAACTTCCCTACGCCGTCAATCTCAGCCGGCGGACGCTGCGCATTATCAAGCAGAACATCGCGTTTTCGCTGCTGGTGAAGGCGGTCTTTCTGCTGATGATCGCGTTTGGCTGGTCCACGCTGTGGATGGCTGTGCTGGCCGATACGGGAAGCTCCCTGATCGTGATCGCCAACGGCATGCGGCTGCTGCGGTCCGCCGAGCGCGCCTAAGCGCTCCCGGTCCGCACCGGGCAGGCGGCGGGCTAGGCAGCAGCCCGCTGCCTTTTTTAGTCCAGCCACCATCCCACCGGCCCGTCTGGCGCTTCAATGCGCACAAATCAGCGGTCAGCTGCCATCCTTCACTCCCCGCAGTTTGGCGATCGCCAGCAGCACGAGCGGGATGACATAGGCGATCACCACTCCGAAATAGCCGAGCCGGTCGCCAAAGGTAAAAAACTCGGTCTGGTTTTGCGGCATCATCGCAATCAGGTAGATAATCGGCGAGAGGATGAGAATCCACGTAAATCTTGAAATCCGGGTAAACACGGACTGCAGCGTGGTTATGGCCAGATCAAACGAGATGCTGCAGGTGTTAAAGATGGTCATGATCCAGATGGTGAAAAAGACGGATTCGACCCGCTCGATAAACCCGCCGGGCACCTCCACACCTTTTGCCAGCTCGATGGTGGGAAAGGTCAGATTTCTGACCACCTCCGATGAAAAGACGCCGATGACTATCATGTAGATGGTCATGTACAGCAGGATGGGAATCGCCATTCCCAGCGTGACTGATTTGGGGGCATCCTGCGGACGTTTCATCAGAATCGTGTAAAACAGCACCAATTCCCCACCGGTCATGGAAAGGCCCAATCTTTTCACACCGCTGAGCAGGGACATCCAGTCAGTAGAGAAGAACGGCCGGACGTTTTCCCATTCCAAAAAGCGCAGCGTGTACATCTGGACCATGAGAATGACCAGCAGCACGATCGGCAGAAAGATGAGATTGAGACGCAGCAGCGCCAGGCGCGATCCAGCCGCAACGTACTGGACGATCAGCAGAAAGGCCAGCGTGATCATCTCCACCGGCGTGTTCGTAAACAGGCACTGCTTGGTGATAATGCCGACAGCCCGGATTTCAAAGGAGGCCATCCATATGCTGTGCACGCTAAAGAGCAGAGTGAGCAGATACGCGAACGGCCGGCCTGTGATCACCGCCACTAACTCGAAAAAGGGACGGGTGGGAAAGCGGCTGGCCAGCTTGCCCAACAGCCAACTGATGGTACAGACGACAGTGCCGGCGATGAGGATGGAAATCCACCCGTCAAACGAATCGGTTTCCTCCGCAATCGAACGGGGAAAGGTGAGGATGCCTACGGCGATCACGTAATTGGCGATGATGAAGATCATCTCTCGGGTACTGATTTTTTGATCCACATAGGAAACGTTGTTCATGGCGAATCCCCTGTCTTCATGCGAATGTTTTTGCGCTCATTCCCGCTTGTCGCATTTCCATGGCGGATCGCCGTGCTCGCGCAGCTTGCGGAACATGATGTGGAGGCTCCACGGAATCAGCACAGACAGCACCGCCCCGGCACATGTCATAAACGGGGGAAGAATGCCGAATAGCTTGTTCAACATGGCCACACCGCCTTAACGTACTTCGTTCCTGCTGCGGGTTTCCGTTGTATTGATCTCGCCCACATTGCGGATGTACACGGTTGCCTTGACGTCGATTTCGCTCGATGCGAAGTAATTTCTGCCGTAGTCCCAGTCGTGTTTGAGCTGCTTCCAGAGGTGGGGATGCTCCTGTTTCAAGTAAGTGCCCAACCCGAGCACATCTGTTTTCATCTGCTTGTGCACCTTTCTGATCGTGTCGCGGGCCATTCGCTCGATCTCTTTGGCCAGGTGATCCTGCAGCGTTTTTAACGCATCTTTGCTCAGGTAATTCATTGGCTTGAACGTCTCGTCGATCACGCCTTCACACGTGATGGTGTAGACGAATCGCATCCGCTCCTTGTGCCGGGTATCCGCCTTGATTTTCCGGCTGGCCGACTCAATGTTAAATGTCACCAGTTCGCGATCGAGCACTGCCTTCAGCATGCCCCCCTTAACGCGGTCGGTGAGGAAGTTCAAGCCTTCCGTTTCTTCTTCGCCCAAAAAACCGACCATGCGGTTTGATTTTCCATTAAACACGGCCGCGCCGGCCACTTTCACTTCCTTTTCGTTTGAGGTAATGCGGGGAAGCACAAAGCTGTGCTCGTTCATCAGATTTTCGTGGCATTCACCCAACCATATTTCCGGCAATATCCGCGCGTTTTTTTGGATGTTTTCGGCCACGGCGTTGATGTACATGGCCGGCAGTTTCTCGTTAATAGGGGAGATTTCCAGGACGGGCCTGGCGTCCCCCTTGGCGATCATCACCTTGCTGCTACGGCGCAGTTCCGGATCGCGCAGGAAAAAGTCGAGCGCGTCGGCAAAGGCGTGATTGGCCTTGGCCACCTCTTCGGAGATGATCAGCACTTTCAGGTGCTGGTAAAACGGAAACCGGCTGCTCCGCGTCGCCAGCTCACTGGAAATCTCCAGCAGGGAATCCCCTTCTGATGCGAGGTTCAAAAACGCCTCGTTGGCACTGCCCTGGACGCCTCTTTGCTGCGAACCGGAAACCAGTCCGCCCGGCACCACAAACTGGTGGGTGACCAAAAACCGCCATCGTCCCTCCGGCCTGTCTGGCGCTTCCTTTTCTGCTGCTTCTTCTGCGGCTGAGGAGCGGGGGAAGTCAATCGCCACGCCGATGACAAAACCGCGCTCTTCGATGGGCAGCTGATCCCAACACCCGGCTGTCAGGAATGCGCACAGACCGATCAAGGCAGTGCGAACGAATCGGCGGTCAATCATTCTCCTTCACCCCCCGCAGTTTGGCGATCGTCAGCAGCAGGAGCGGAATGGCATAGGCGATCACCACACCGATGTAGCTGAGCCTGTCGCCAAAGGTAAGAAACTCGACCTGGTTTTGCGGCTGCATCGCAATCAGGTAGATAATCGGCGAGAGGATGAGAATCCACGCAAATTTTGAAAACCGGGTAAATACGGACCGCAGCGCAGTTATGGTCAGATCAAACCAGATGGTGCAGGTGTTAAAGATGGTCATGATCCAGATGGTGAAAAAGAGGGATTCGACCCGCTCGATAAACCCGCCGGGCACCTCGACACCTTTTGCCAGCTCGATGGTGGGAAAGGTCAGATTTCTGGCCACCGCCGCTGAAAAGACACCGATGATCACCATGTAAATGGTCATGTACAGCAGGACAGGAATCGCCAGTCCCAGGATGACTGACTTGGGGGCATCCTGCGGACGTTTCATCAGGAGCGTGTAAAAAAGCACGATTTCCGGGCCGGACATGGACAGGGTCACTCCTTTCGCACCTTTGAGCAGGGTCGTCCAGTCGGTAGAGAAGAACGGCCGGACGTTTTCCCATTCCAAAAAGCGCAGCGTGTACATCTGGACCATGAGAATGACCAGCAGCACGATCGGCAGAAAGATGAGATTGAGACGCAGCAGCGCCATGCGCGATCCTGCCACGGCATACTGGACGATCAGCAAAAAGGCCAGCGTGATCATCTCCACCGGCGTGTTCGTGAACAGGTACTGCTTGGCGATATTGCCGACAGCCCGGACTTCAAAGGAGACCATCAATATGCTGTACACACCAAAGAGCAGAGTGAGCAGATACGCGAACGGCCGGCCGACGATCAGCGCCACGTAATCGAAATAGGTACGGGTGGGAAAGCGGCTGGCCAGCTTGCCCAACAGCCAGCCGATGAGACAGACGGCAGCGCCGCCGATGAGGACAGAAATCCATCCGTCAAACGCATCGGTCTCCTTCGCAATCGAACGGGGAAAAGTGAGGATGCCTACACCGATCACGGCATTGGCGATGATGATCACCATCTCTCTGGTGCGGATTTTTTGATCCGCATAGGGAACGTTGTTCATGGCGCATCCCCTGTCTTCATGCGAATGTGGTCTTTTGGCTGCCCGGTCTCCGGCCGTTTTCGCATAAACGTCACGGGAGCACGCAGCAACAGATCCTTCCAGTCGTTCAGCAGTTGCGGCGCAAACGGCGTCAGGTACGGCACACCCAGGCTCGTCAGATTGGCCAGGTGAATAAAGATGGCGACAAACATGAGCACGACTCCGTACAGGCCGAAGATAGCGGCGGCAAACATCACAACAAAGCGGATCATGCGAAACGTCAGCGCCAGGTTGTACGCCGGGATGGCAAACGAGGCGATCGCCGTCAGGGCGACGACGATGACCATGACCGGGCTGACGAGTCCGGCTGATACGGCCGATTCGCCGATCACCAAACCGCCGACGATCCCCACCGTCTGACCGATTGGTTTCGGCAGGCGCAGCCCCGCCTCCTGAAGCAGCTCCATCGTCGCCACCATCAGCAGCGCTTCGACAAACGCCGGAAACGGAACGCCTTCTCTCGTCGCTGCGATAGAGAAGGCCAGGTCGGATGGGATCAGTCCGGGATGATAGGTGACGAGCGCGACGTACAACGCTGGAGAAAAGACCGCCAGAAACGCGGCGACGTAGCGAAGCAGTCGGGCCAGCGTTCCGACAATCCAGCGCTCGTAAAAGTCTTCCGGCGAATGAAGCAGCATGCTGAAGGTAACCGGCACGATCAGGCCCATCGGGGTACCGTCCAGCAAGATGGCCACCCTGCCTTGAAACAGCGCGGAAGCCACCTTGTCCGGCCGCTCGGTCACCTGGCATTGCGGGAACGGCGAAAGAAAGTCGTCTTCGATCCACTGTTCAATAAATCCAGATTCTTCCACCTCATCAACGTCGATGGTGGCCAGCCGCCGTTTCACCTCTTGCACGAGCGCGGGATTGGCGATGTCCTGCATGTAGGCGATGATCAAATCGGTCTTGCTGCGCCGTCCCACGTTCATGGTATCAAAGCGGAGCTGGACGTCCCTGACCCGCCGCCGGACGAGCATCGTATTGTCCCGGATGTTCTCGGTAAACCCTTCCCGTGGGCCCCGCACCAGCCCTTCCGACACCGGCTCGTCGATAGTGCGGGTCTGCCAGCCTCGGCTGTCGATCACGATGGTTTGGGCTGTGCCGTCAACAAACAGGGCGGTATCTCCTGCGAGTACCCGGTCATACATGGCTTCAAATGTTGATTCCAGTTTGACCTCGATGGTAGACAGCACTTCTCTCAACAGGAACGTCAGCATCTCTTCGCCCGGCGGAGGGAGCTTCTTGCCCGATGCCGGCAGTGTCAGCTGGATGTGCTTGACGACTTTGTCATTGATGAGATCAGAGTCCACCAGTCCGTCGAAGCAAACCACGGCGCACGTCAGCGAGGTATTGTCGATCGAAAATGTCCGGACGATCAGATCTTGCGGGTTACCCAACGTCTGCTTGATGGCCGTCAGGTTTTCCTCAAGACGGGGGTAGAGCGGGGTGGACAGGTCGGGCGTCTGCTGCGGGCGTCGCTTCAACTGCGAAGCCATTGTTTTTGTCGGCCTCTTATTTTTGCGATACACCTGGAGGTCCCTCCTGTCGTGGAAACACAAGCCTGTTAGTGCGATTTTTTCCGGAAGTGAGCGGAATTATGCGAACGCTGCCGCTTCTGCGGTGCCGGTTTGCCCCTGCATGTAAGTTCCAATACCGCATTCGCGCAAAAGAATTGAAGAACGAGGGGAGGTGTGGTACATTCGGCATGGTAGAATAGGAGAGTGGAGAGGAAGAAAGACGAGAGGATGATAGGGGTGCCTGACACACAGGTAATGGAGCGGGCAACGGATTTTGCCCGCCTTGCTGATACACTGGAACAGATCGGATCGATGATGGAAGAGGCGAAAGACGGCACGACGCCGGGGAAAATGGCGCAGCTTGCCGAGAAGACGCGGCAGGCAGAGCTGAACATCGCATTTTGCGGCCACTTTTCCGCCGGCAAATCGACGATGATCAATACGCTGTTGGGCGTCAATCTGCTGCCGTCCAATCCGATTCCCACCAGCGCCAACGTGGTCAAAATCCGCGGCGGGGAAAAGGCTGCTCGCGTCTATACGCGCAACAGCGGCGTACTGACCTTTGACCCTGACACCGAAATGGAAAAGCTGAAGCAGTTTGCCGTGGATGGGGACACCGTGGAATGGGTGGAAGTCTCCTATCCGGGGACGTTCCTGGACGAGCGTTCCAGTCTTCTGGATACGCCGGGGATCGATTCCACCGACGCCGCCCACAAGATCGCGACCGAATCGGCGCTTCACCTGGCGGACGTGGTCGTCTACATGATGGACTACAACCACGTGCAGGCGGAGGAGAACTTCAATTTTACCAAAGCGCTGAAAGACCGCGGAAAACCGGTCTACCTGGTCGTCAACATGATTGACAAGCACATCGACTTTGAGCTTGATTTTGACAGTTACAAGGAGAGCGTGGAAGAGGCGTTCGCCACGTGGAACATCAAGCCGGACGGCATTTTCTACACGTCGCTGGCGGAGCCGGATCACCCGGAAAACCAGTACGAGGCGTTTCGGGAGAAGCTGCTGGCGCTGATCGGTGAGCGGGAGAGGCTGATTGGGGAGAGCGTCGTCCACTCGGCGGAGCACCTGATCGACGAGCACGTGAAAGGGATCGCCCAGCGCAACGCAGCGGCCCGCGAAGCGCTGGAGAGCAGACTGGAGGCACTGGCGGTGGACGGCGTGGACAAGAGCGATGCCGCCCAGGCGGAAGCGGCGCTCCGGGAGGCGGAAGCGCAGCAGTCTGCGCTGGCCAACCGGGCCGAGGAGGCGCGCAAGCAGATGGAAAAAGAGCTGTCCGCCCTGCTTGACAACGCGCGGCTGACGTATTACAGCACCAACGAAGCGGCGGAGCGCTATCTGGAAAGCCGCAAGCCGGGATTCAAGGTGGGCCTGTTCTTTGCCGCCAGAAAAACGGAGGAGGAACGGGCCAAGCGGCTGGACGCCCTCTTGGCTGATATCCGCGAAAAGGTGGCCGGCAATCTCGACTTCCATTTCAAGGATCTGGTGAG
This sequence comes from Brevibacillus sedimenti, assembly GCF_020923495.1. Taxonomy (GTDB): domain Bacteria; phylum Bacillota; class Bacilli; order Brevibacillales; family Brevibacillaceae; genus Brevibacillus; species Brevibacillus aydinogluensis. The sequence goes on along the minus strand of NZ_CP064048.1, from coordinate 275,935 downwards.
CAAGCTGCCCGAGGCGTACGGCATCCGCGACGAAGCCTACCACGCCGCCGTGCACGCCACGCGGATCGAGGTGACGGCTGAATTTCTCGCCGCCCTTGTGAAGGAGGGAGCAGGCACGCGCGAATACGTGATGAACTACTGTTCCGATATTTCCAACGCGATCAAGGCGGAGTACCACCGTGCAGGACTGGCGTTCATCGAACAGGTGACGGCGCGGCTGCGTAAAGAGGCAGAAGCGGAGGCCGAAGCGCTGAATGGGCGGCTGGGCGCACTGCGTGAACTGGCGGAGATTCACGCCGGGCTGGCTGCGCTGGCAGAAAACGAGCGGGCGGTCAAAGAGCGGCTGCGAGCGATTTTGCGTGAAGGAGCGTAACGGAGACAATGAACCAACTGAGAGAGAAACTGATTGCTGCAGCGGAGCGCTTGCGGCGGGCAAGCGATGAAATTGCGACGGTGCCGGGAATGCAGGCGCAGGCCGAGGCAATGCGGGAGCGTGCCGACCGTCTGACTGCCAACCGCTTTACGGTCGCGTTGTTCGGAGCGTTCAGCGCCGGCAAGTCGTCGTTTGCCAACGCGCTGATGGGGGATTTGGTACTGCCGGTGTCCCCCAATCCGACGACGGCGGCGATCAACAAAATCATGCCGCCGACCGAGAGCCATCCGCACGGGACGGTGCGAGTGGTCCTGAAGAGCCGGGAAGCGGTGGAGCAGGACGTGCTGCGCTCACTTGCCGTCTTTGGCCTGTCGGCTGACGGGCTGGAGCAGGCTCTGGCCGAACTGGACAAGATCGACGTGGCGCACATTCCGCCGACTGCGAAACCGCATTTCACCTTTTTGAAAGCGGTGACCAAGGGGCTCAGCGACATGACTCCCCATCTGGGGGGCGAGCTGATCGTCGACATGCAGGCGTTCAAAGGCTTTGTGGCCAAAGAGGAGAAAGCCTGCTTTGCCGAGTACATCGAGCTCTTTTACGCGTGTCCCCTGACCGAGCAAGGGATCGTGCTGGTCGATACGCCGGGAGCGGACTCGATCAACGCCCGCCATACCGGGGTCGCCTTCGAGTACATGAAAAACGCCGACGCGGTGTTGTTCGTCACCTACTACAACCACGCCTTTTCCCAGGCGGACCGGGAATTTCTGCTGCAGATGGGCCGCGTGAAGGACACCTTTGAGATGGACAAAATGTTCTTCATCGTCAACGCTGCCGACCTCGCCTCCTCCAAGGAAGAGCTGGACGGAGTGGTCGCGCACGTGGAGAAAAACCTGCTCGCCTGCGGCATCCGCCATCCGCGGATCTATCCTGTCTCCAGCCAGACGGCATTGCTGGCCAGGATGCACGCGGCAGGCAAGCTGTCGGCCTCGGCGGAAAAAGTGTACCGCCAGCGCACCGGCACGGCGGAAGGCGAACCGCTGCCAGCGGCGGAACAGGCATTTGAGCTGTCCGGCATGGCAGGGTTTGAACGGGATTTCCTCCGCTTTACCCTGGAAGAACTGACGAGCATTGCTGTTACGGCGGCGATGGGAGAAATCCGCCGGGCACACGACATGCTGGCCGAGTTCATCCGGATGGCCCAGGCGGACGAAAGCGAACGGATCGCACGCCGCCAGGCCGCCGAAGAGGCGAAGCGGGCGGCGCTCGCAGCGGTGGCCGAGCTGTCTACTGCGTCGGCCGAACGGGATCTGGCCAAGGAGCAGGAGGAACTGCTGTACTATGTAAAACAGCGCCTCTTCTTCCGGTTCAACGAACTGTTCAATGCCGCGTTTAACCCGGCTGTGCTGAAAGAAGACGGCCGGAACATGAAGCAGGCGCTGCAAGGCTGTCTGAGTGACCTGCTGCGGTCGATCAGCTACGACCTGGCTCAGGAGTTGAGGGCCACGACGCTGCGCCTGGAGAAGTTTGTAAACAGACTGGGAGTCTCCCTGGTGGAGCAGTGGCAGCGCGACGTACAGCGGCACGCCGCCGGGCTGACGCTGGCTCCGTTCCAGCCGCGCCAGACGGAGACGCTGCCGTTTGCTGAAGAGCTTCCGGTGGATGCGGCAGCCCTGCACCCGGCGCTTTCCCTGTTCAAAAACACCAAGGACTTTTTTGAACAGGACGGCAAGACCAAACTGCGCGACCAACTGGAAAAACTGCTGCAGGAACCCGTCGCCGCCTACGTCGCGGCCGGCAGTGAGCAGTTGGGTGAACAGTTTTCCACCCTGTTTGCGGCCGTGACAGCGGACGAGCGGAACCGTGCGGCGGAGCAGGTGGAGTCGTACTTTACCGGCGTGTTTGCCGCACTGGACATGACGCTGGATTTGGACGAACTGTCCGGCAAGCTGCAGCGCGTGGCTTCCGAGCTGGAGTAAGCGGCACCGGCGAGACGAGGAGCAATGTAACATGACGCCAAAAGCGGCCTGTCACCGGGCCGCTTTTTTTGGTGTGCATGGGCGGAAGCGTTTGATGCAGCGATACACGCTTCGGCACTGCTGGGCGCAGGAAGCGCCAGGCGATCGCCGACCACCTGCATCCGCACGTGACCGTGCTGGGCCATTCCGTGGGCCTGCACATCCTGCTGGAAGTACATACGGACCGCAGCGAAGAAGAGCTGATTCGTATAGCCGCTGAGGCGGGAGTGGGTGTCTACCCGGTCGGACGCAACTGGCAGGAGCCGTGCGGCAGACAGGAGCGGCCGCGCATTATCGTCGGCTTCGGCGGCATGAGGGAAGAAGACATTTCAGAAGGCATCCGCCTGCTGGCCGCCGCGTGGTTTGGGCGATGTTGAACGTGTCGTGTCCGGTTTTGTCGTGCAGAGGGGTTACCGGTTTGAAAAGGAAAGGTTCGGGCAGATATTCGTGTGCAAAAATAAGCAGACCGCCAATACAGGTTGCATTGACGGTCTGCCAGTGAATAGAGTGGGAGCGGTAATCAAGCAAGTTGCTTACTGCTTGCTCAAACGCTCGTATCGGTCAAATTGCTCCTGGAGCTGCTGCGACGGCTTTTGCGTCAGCAGGCTGACGACCACGATGGCCAGCAAGCTGGCGGCAAAGCCCGGCACCATTTCGTAGAGGAAATTCTTCAGCACGTCAAATTGGGTCCAGATGATGACGGTAGCGGCACCGGCAACCATCCCGGCGAGCGCGCCCCATTTGTTCATCCGTTTCCAGTAGAGGCTAAGCAGCACGACCGGTCCAAACGATGCGCCAAACCCGGCCCAGGCGTAACCGACCAGACTCAGGATCGTGTCGTTCTTGCTGTAGGCAAGCGCCAAGGCGATCAGCGACACCAGCAGGACGGACAGGCGGCCGATCGTGACCAACTCCTTGTCCGTAGCCGAGCGACGGAAGAAGGTCTTGTAGACGTCTTCAGTCAGCGAGCTGGAAGTGACAAGCAGTTGGGAAGAAATCGTACTCATGATCGCTGCAAGAATGGCTGCCAGCAGGAAGCCGGTAATCAGCGGGTGGAACAGGATTTTACCCAGTTCGATAAAGATCGTCTCCGGATCGGCAATCGTCCAGCCCTGTTTGGAGTACAAGGCGATGCCGATCAAACCGGTCAGCATTGCACCAACGACGGAGAAGATCATCCAGCCCATGCCGATGCGGCGCGCTTTTTTCATCTCCTTGACGGAGGAGATGGCCATGAAGCGGACGATGATGTGCGGTTGGCCGAAGTAGCCAAGCCCCCAGGCAAACAGCGAGATGATGCCCATCAGGCTGGTGCCTTTGAAAATGTCGAGCAGGGCGGGGTCAACGGCATGGATTTCCGTAAAGGTTGGCCCGATTCCGCCGACGGTCATAATGGTGACCACAGGCACCATGATCAGCGCGATGAACATGATCAATCCCTGCACAAAGTCGGTCCAGCTCACGGCGAGAAAACCGCCGAACAGCGTGTAAGCGATGGTGACGCCGGCTACGATCCACAGCCCGGTGTGGTAGTCGAGGCCAAACGTGTTTTCGAACAGCACGCCGCCGGATACGATCCCGGAGGAGACGTAAAACGTAAAGAAAATCATGATGACTAGGCCGGATACCAGGCGCAGTATGCGGCTGCCGTCGCCAAAGCGGTTTTCCAAAAACGCTGGAATGGTGATGGAGTTGTTGGCTACCTCCGTATAGGTGCGCAAACGCGGCGCCACGTACAACCAGTTGGCGTACGCCCCGAGCGTCAGGCCGATGGCAATCCACGAGGCGCTGATCCCTTGGGCAAACATCGCGCCGGGCAAGCCCATCATCAGCCAGCCGCTCATGTCGGATGCTCCTGCACTGAGCGCCGTCACAGCCGGCCCGAGCGTCCGGCCGCCCAACATGTAGTCAGTGAGATTGGATGTGCGCTTGTACGCGTAGTACCCGATCAGCAGCATGCCGACCATATAGGCGGTAATGGAAGCGACTAGTTGCATATCCATGTGCGTTTTATTCCCCTTTACAATTTTATCAATATTGAACATATTGTGACGATGAATAGTCTAACATGAAAGCGCTTTAAAATCTACTGGTAAAATCAAACGAATAGCAAAAAGATATCAAAAAATTAGATTGAACGTTTCCTTCGTACGACATTCTTTCTTTCGTGCTGCGTTTCCACTTTCCCATGCATCCGCATATGATGTGATAAGCCAGCGAGCTGCACTGACACAGGGAGGAAGGGCAATGATTGAAGGGAAAGTGAAATGGTTCAGCAAGGAAAAAGGGTACGGCTTTATCGAACGGGAAGGCGGCCCCGATGTGTTTGTCCACTATTCGGCCATCGCCGGAACAGGATACCGCAATCTGGAAGAAGGTGAATTGGTCACGTTTGACATCGTCAACGGCCAGCGCGGCTTGCAGGCGGCAAATGTGGTCCGCAAGAACAGCCAAAGCTGACCGCTGGCCCCGGCCGGCAGCGAGGAGGAGCAACAGTCGCCAGCCGGTTGCGCCTCGACAGACAGTCCAGCAGACGTACAAGACGCCGTTGCTCCCGCGGGAGCAGCTGGCGTCTTTTTGCGCATGTCTTATTGTCGGGATAAAAATATGAAAAAGGCAATCAACAAAACGAGCGTGAGGGACAGATAGATCGAAAGCAGGTTTTTCGACCGTCTGGCAAAACTTCTTCTCGTCTTTTCTTCCGGATTTCGGCCAATCAGGATGGTACTGACAAGTCCGATGAAGGATAGAACGAGGACGGCTATGATAAAGGGATAAATGCTCACATCGGTACACTCCTTTCGGTCTTTGCCATGCGCCAGCGAGGAGCTGAACACATGGGGCCACATGCTTGTCCCACACGATCATATCCCGTTGTTCGCCGAAATGGACCATCCACTTGCCCACTTTTTTGCCCATCCACTTGAACGACTGTCGTTCCGCGGGTGCCGTGACCCTGGGGAAAAAAAGCGGCGGGCGGTCATTGGCGACAAACGGAGCGATACGCCTCCGCCAGGCGGCTGATCGCGTCCTGAATCCGCTCTTTTGGGGGGCGTCCGAAGGTGAAGCGGACGAACCCTTTTTTTGATCCGAAGACCATGCCCGGGACAAAGATGACGCCGCGCTTGACCGATTCGGCCAGCATCCGGTTCTCGCTCCACTCGCCCGTCAACCGGCACCATAAATGAATTCCTCCTGCGGGCGGCACAAACTCTGCGCTGCCGCCAAACGACTCGCGAAGCGAACAAACAAGCCGCTCGCTGCGGCCGGCCAGCTCCCTGCGCAGCATGTCCAGATGGGCGGGAAACCACTCCGAGGACAAAAAGCGGTTCGCCAACCACTGGGGAAAAATGCTGTGCCCAAAATCGATCTGCTGCTTGGCGTCGGCCAGCCGCTCAATGACCGTTCGGGGCCCGACAACCCATCCGATCCTCAACCCGGAGGCGACAATCTTGGTCAGCGAGCTGATGTACAGCACGGTGCCGTGTCGATCCAGGGACTTCAACGTAGGAACATGTTCGCCCGAAAAGGCGGTCAGGCTGTACGGGTCGTCCTCCACGATGGGAATTCCGTGTTCAGCCGAAATCTCCAACAGCCGTTTCCGCCGGGGCAGGGAGAGGAACGTTCCCGTCGGATTCTGAAAGTTGGGGTTGAGAAAGACCATTTTGATCCGATGCTTGCCGTGCAGCGCCAGCAGTTCGTCCGGATCGATGCCTTCGCTGTCCACGGGGAGCGGAAAAAGCCGCACGCCCGCCGACCGGAACAGCGGCAGCGAGTAGCAGTACGACGGGTCTTCGATCGCCACGGCGTCGCCCGGCTGGAGCAGGCACTGAACCACGAGATGCAGGGCCTGTTGGGCGCCTGCCGTCACCAGAATGGACGAGGGAGCGGCATCGATGCCCTTCCACGTCTTCATGTGGGCAACCAGCGTGTCACGCAGCTGCGGATTTCCTTGCGGATGTTCGTAGCCAAAGTGACAGGGGAAGTCGCCCGCGGCCAGCAGCTGCCGAAACTGCTCGTGCGGGACCAGTTCGGGAGACAATTCGCCGCTCGCCAGGTCAAGCATGTCGCTGTCCTGCGTGTCGCGGCGTATCTGGCGGATCAGAGGCAGGTTGGGACGGAACAACCCCGCCTCTGCCATCCGATTCCAGTCGGGCGTACGATTCCGGGCCAAGCCCCAGATGTCCCGGCTCACAATGGTTCCGCTGCCTTGTCTCCGCTCCACCAAGCCGGCCGCCCGCAATTCCTCGTAGGCGGTCACGACGGTCGAACGGTTGACCTGGAGCTCCTTGGCGAGCAGCCGTTCGGACGGCAGACGGCTCCCGGGCGGAAACTCTCCGCTGGCAATCCGCTGTTCCATCCATTCGGCAATTTGTTTGTAGACAGGTGTATGTCCCTGACGGATCGGTTTCCAATCCACCTTAGCATCCCCGGCTTTCTCCTAATACTTTCGTGTCGCCGTTATTATAGCACAGCCCGTCCGGTGACCGAGAAAATACGGATCGCTGCCGCTCCGCACATGATTCAGATGATAATACTTATTTCTTTTTAATAATAATTATTGAAAGATAATTGTTATTGTGTTATGGTTGATGCATGAAAGTGATAATGATTTTCAAATGATAGCTATTCTAATCAATGGGAGGCACGATCATGGAGAACCGTAATGTTTTGACGACCAATCAGGGAGCGCCGGTGGCGGACAACCAAAACTCGAAAACGGCCGGCCAGCGCGGACCGACGCTGCTGGAAGACTACCATCTGATTGAGAAGCTGGCGCACTTCGACCGCGAACGGATTCCGGAGCGCGTCGTTCACGCCCGGGGGCGGGAGCGCACGGCGTGTTTGTGACGACGGCCAGCATGGCGAAATACACCCGGGCCGCCTTTTTGCAGGAAGCAGGCACGGAAACGCCGGTGTTCGTCCGCTTCTCCACGGTGATTCACGGCGGCACGTCGCCGGAGACGCTTAGAGATCCGCGCGGTTTTGCCGTCAAGTTCTACACCACCGAAGGCAACTACGACCTGGTTGGCAACCACCTGCCCGTCTTCTTTATCCGCGACGCGATCAAGTTTCCCGACATGGTGCACTCGCTGAAGCCGGCGCCGCACAACAACATTCAGACGCCCAACCACTACTGGGATTTCATGACGCTGAGTCCTGAATCCACGCACATGCTCACCTGGCTGTTCTCCGATTACGGGACGCCGGCCAACTACCGCCAGATGGAAGGGTTCGGGGTTCACGCCTTCAAATGGGTGAACAAGCACGGCCAGGTCGTATACGTGAAATACCACTGGAAGCCGCTGCAGGGCGTCAAAAACCTGACGGCGGAAGAGGCGCGGGAAATCGGCGGCCGCGACTTCAACCACGCGCCCCGGGATTTGTACGAGGCGATCGAAGCCGGCAACTTTCCGCAGTGGGATCTGTACGTGCAAATTCTCGATCCGAAAGACATGGACGCGTTTTCCTTTGACCCGCTTGATCCCACGAAGGTATGGCCGGAGGACGTGCTGCCGCTCGTCAAGGTGGGCACCATGACGCTCAACCGCAACCCGGAGAATTACTTTGCCGAAGTGGAGCAGTCCGCCTTCGCCCCCAGCGCACTGGTGCCGGGCATTGAGCCGTCCGAAGACAAACTGCTCCAGGGCCGTCTGTTTTCCTATCCGGACACCCAACGTCACCGTCTCGGGCCCAACTACCTGCAGATCCCGATCAACTGCCCGTACGCGCCGGTGCGCAACTACCAGCGGGACGGGGCGATGCGCATCAAGCAGGACGCATCGCGGATCAACTACGAGCCGAACAGCTACACGGAAACGCCGAAACAGGCCCCTGAGTACGCGGAGAGCCAAGCGCCGCTGCACGGGGTCACGACCCGCCAGCGCATCGCAAAAACCGATGACTTTACCCAGGCGGGTGAACGCTACCGCTCTTTCAGCCAGACGGAGCGGGACAACCTGATCAAAAACCTGGTGAACGACCTGAAATCGGTCGACCGGGAGATTCAATTGCGGGCCATCTGCAACTTCTTCCGCGCCGACGCCGAGTACGGCATGCGCGTAGCGGAGGGGTTGGGCATCGACATCAGCGGATATATCCCGCAGCCGTCGGGCGAGTAACCCCCTGAGCGAATCCGGGCCGGCGGGGCTGAGCCGGCCTCTGATCCACCCTGATCTTCCGTGTGAGGAGGGATAGTATGCGGGTTATTCAAGCCTTGTACAAGTATGCGCTGCCATCCACCGACGGCGTTCGCGTCTCCTGCGGCGAACTGCTGCGGGACGCGAACGGCCTTGTGCTCGTCTCGTTTCCGTTTGCCTTCACCGAGACCAGCGAACAGGCTCTGGCCTGGTTCCGCGATCAGTACAGCCAGTTTGCGGAAAAGAACTGCCGCGTCGTCGGGCTCAGCGTGGAAAACGTGTTTACGCTGAAGGCGCTGCGGGAAAAGCTGCACCTGCCGTATCACCTGCACAGCGACGCCAACCGGGAAGTAAGCCGGTCGCTCGGGATTCTCCTCCCGGAAGTGGCGGGGGTCAGGGACGTCACCGATAGTTCTGTCCTGTTCGTGGACCGCTTGCGGCACATCCGGCGCTGGACGTACGGCGGCGGTGCGTCCGATTTTGAACGGATTCAGCGGGAACTGGTCAAAAGCCTTGTCCCATTTCCGTCCCATTTGGGTTACTATTAAAGGATGGGACAACTGCTGTACGCAAGGGAGCGATGAATGATGAAACAATACCTGGACCTGTGCCGCCGGATTTTGGCGGAGGGGACCGTCAAACAGGACCGGACGGGAACGGGCACGATCAGCATCTTTGGTCACCAGATGCGGTTTGACCTGCGCGAAGGCTTTCCTCTGCTGACGACGAAAAAGCTGCATACTAAATCGATCATCCACGAACTGCTGTGGTTTTTGAAAGGCGATACCAACATCCGCTATCTGCAGGAGAATGGCGTGCGGATCTGGAACGAGTGGGCGGACGAAAATGGCGAGCTGGGGCCGGTGTACGGCAAGCAGTGGCGCTCGTTTGCCGGTCCGGACGGGAAGACGGTGGACCAAATCCAGTGGGTTGTAGAGGAAATCAAGCGCAACCCCGATTCGCGCCGGCTGGTGGTGAGCGCCTGGAACCCCGCCGAGCTGGACAAGATGGCGCTGCCGCCGTGCCACGCGCTGTTCCAGTTTTACGTCGCGGACGGCAGGCTCTCCTGCCAGTTGTACCAGCGCAGCGGCGACACGTTTCTCGGCGTGCCGTTCAACATCGCCAGCTACGCGCTGCTGACGCACATGGTTGCCCATGTGACCGGACTTGAGCCGGGCGAATTCGTGCATACGCTCGGCGACGCCCACCTCTACCTCAACCACGTGGAGCAGGTGAAACTGCAGCTGACTCGGGAGCCGCTGCCGCTGCCGCAGCTCAAGCTGAACCCGGCGGTCACGTCCATCTTTGACTTTACGTTTGACGACATCGAGATCGTGGGTTACGAGGCTCATCCCCACATCAAGGGGGAGGTGTCGGTATGATCAGCATGATCGCGGCATACGCCCGCAACCGCGTGATCGGCAAGGACGGCGCGATGCCGTGGCATTTGCCCAACGACTTGAAGCACGTCAAGGAAGTGACCACCGGCAAGACGATCGTCATGGGGCGCAAGACTTTTGAGTCGCTGGGGCGGCCGCTGCCCAACCGACGCAACGTCGTGCTGACCCGCCGGCGCGATTTTGCCCCGCCGGGCGTCGACGTCGTGCACAGCGTGGAAGAGGTGCTGGCGCTGGGCGACGTAATCATCTTCGGCGGCGCCGAACTGTACCGCCAGTTCATGGATCTGGCCGATCGGCTGTACATTACGGAAATCGACATGGAGGCAGAGGGAGACACGTTTTTCCCTGAGTGGGACCGTGATGCTTTTACGCTGGTGTGGAAGCGGGAAGGAACGGTCGATGAACGCAACCCGGTTCCGCACACGTTTTACCTGTATGAACGAAAAAACAGAAGCGGCGGTGCGTGAGCCTGCTTCCCGTCCCCCATACTACAAAGCCGGACACCCGATGCGCGGCACCGCGCGGATACGGTTGTCCGGCTGTCTTTTTGCATGCGCACCATTATAATGAAGAAATTTTTCGAAATTAATCACCAAGAGCAGCAGGGCATGTTGTTATATTTTTATATTTATACAAAGCTATGAATAAAATATCGTTTTTGTTATGATGGAAAAAGAGAGCTGAAAGAGGAGCGGGAGGATGGACATGCTGCAGGAGAAACTGAAAGAACTGCTGAGAGAAATAGAACCGCAGATGGTCGCGTGGCGCCGCCATCTGCACCAGTATCCGGAGCTGTCGTTCCAGGAGGAAAAGACGCCCGCCATGATTGCGGACATCCTGCGCCAACTGGAGTTTGACGAAGTGCGGACCGGTGTGGGCGGACGCGGCGTCGTCGGCGTGCTGCGTGGCGGACAGCCGGGTGCCACTGTCGCCCTGCGCGCCGATTTTGACGCCCTGCCGATCCAGGACGAAAAAGAGGTGGAGTACAAGTCCAAGGTGCCGGGCGTGATGCACGCCTGCGGCCACGATGCCCATACCTCCGGACTGCTGGGGCTGGCGACGGTGCTGTCCCGCCACCGCGGCGAGATCCCGGGTACGATCGTGTTTTTGTTCCAGCATGCCGAGGAGGAAAATCCGGGCGGAGCGATTCAGATGGTGGAAGACGGCGCGCTGCAGGGGGTTGATGCCATTTTTGGCGCACACCTCTGGTCGATGTGTCCGGTCGGCACGGTCTGGGTGAACGCCGGCCCGGTGATGGCCAATTGCGACGACTTCATAATCGAGATCCAGGGCAAAGGAGGGCACGGCGCGATCCCGCAGGAGACCGTCGATGCTATCGTGATCGGTTCCCAGATCGTGGGGGCGCTGCAGACGATCGTCAGCCGCAACATCAGTCCGCTGGAGAGCGTGGTCGTCACGGTGGGAACCTTTCACGCCGGAGACAACTACAACGTGATCGCTGACCGCTGCCGCCTGACGGGCACGGTCCGCTCGTTCCTGCCGCACGTGCGGGACAAGGCGGAACAGCGGCTGATCGAGATTGCCAAAGGCACGGCTGCATTGATGGGAGGCAGCGCGGAAGTGACCTACATGCGCGGCTACCCGGCCGTCATCAACAGCGAGGCAGAGACAGAGATCGCCCGCCAGGCGGCCGCAGCGGCGGTCGGCTGGGACAACGTGGAACGCATGGAACCGATGATGGGAGCGGAGGATTTCGCCTACTATCTGCAGCACGTGCCGGGCTCGTTTCTCTTTGTCGGTGCCGGCAATCCGCAAAAAGGGGCAGAGTATCCGCACCACCATCCGCGCTTTGACATTGACGAAAGCGCCATGCTGATCGCCGCCGAAGTGCTTGGACGCGCCGCTCTCGATTTTTTGGACAAACACGAAAAGCGTTCACGAAGCGCCTAACCCTTGTGGGCCCTGGCGCTTTTTTTCACGTTCGGCCATAAGCTGATGGGGAGAAGTCATCCACAGAGAGGGAGGACGACACGTGAAAAAACGGATCGGCATTCTGACCTATCGGGGGGAAAATGGTTTTTACGAACAAGGATTTTTGCGCCGGCTTGTCCGGGAGGGAAAGCTGATGGGGGCGGAAGTGTTTGTCTTTTCCCCGCAGGATGTGAACGCTGCCTCCCGCATGATCAAGGGGTTTACGCCGGGAGCGGACGGCTGGAAAAGCAGCTGGTACGCTTGGCCCGATATCGTAATCGACCGGTACCGCTACTATCCGATAGCGAAGCACAAGAATTACCTGCCGTTCCGCACCAAAAACTTGTTTCGCTACGCCAACAGCCGCTTTGCCAACAAGTTTCGCGTCCATCAGGTGCTGATGCAGGAGGAGGAACTGCAGCGCTGGCTGCCGGAGACGCGGCTCTACAAGCGGGACGTGCTGGCCGACATGCTGAAACGGCACGGCATCGTCTACGTCAAGCCGACCAATGGATCAGGCGGACGCAGCATCCTGCGGGTGGAGCGGAGAGGCAAGGTCTACCTGCTGCGCGGACGGACCAAGAAGCAAGGGAGGAAGCATGCCGTCCTGCCGACGCTGTCGGCGCTGACCGCCGAAATCGAGCGCTGGACGAAGCGGGAAAAATTCGGGCAGGAGCAGTTCTTCCTGCAGCAAGGGCTGGATTTGACCCTGCTGCCGGGACGGACAGTGGACGCGCGATTGTTGATCCAGAAGGATGGAAGCGGCAAGTGGAGGCTGACCGGCGTGGGAATGCGGCTCGGTCCCAAGCAATCGTCCACGTCCAATCTGCACGGCGGCGGGACCGCGTTGCCGGCTGGCCGTTTTCTGGCCTATCGCTTCGGCGTGCAGGAGGCGGAGCGGATTCTCTGCGAGTGCCGGGAGCTGGCGCTGAAAACGGTGGAAGCGATCGAGAAACATTTCGGCTCCATGATGGAGTTTGGGTTTGATTTGGGCATTGATGCAAACGGCCGGGTGTGGATCATCGAAATCAATCCCAAGCCGGGTCGTGATATTTTCCGCAAGCTGGGCCAGTGGGACCGCTACCTCCATGCTGTGAGAAGACCGCTGGAGTACGCCCTGCATTTGGTGTCTGACGAGCGCATCGCCTCCCATACCGGATAAGGCCTTCTGCCATGGCGGAAGGTCTTTTGCATTTTTCTTTGATACAGCGAATCTGGCTTCGCTCCGACGGGTTTCCTTTTGGGCGTTGCTGCCTTCATAATAAGATAAGAAAAAACCCCCAAAGAGGTGAAGAATCATGATGGAGTCGTTTCGCATTGCCGCCGGCGAGGACTTGACGATCCGCGGCGACTTTCACGCGAAGAGCGCGTCGCCGGACCAGCCGCTCGTGATCTTTTGCCACGGGTTTAAAGGGTTTAAGGACTGGGGCAGCTTTCCCTACGTCGCCGAGCAGTTGGCTGAGCGGGGCATCGCCGTCGTCCGCTTCAACTTTTCCTGCAATGGCGTCGGGGAAAGCCTGACGGAATTTGACGAGCTGGAAAAGTTCGGGCGCAATACATACGCGCGTGAGGTGGCCGATTTGACCATCCTGACCGGGTGGCTGCTGCAAGATGGCGGAGCGTTCTCCGCCTGGTTTGACAGGGAAAAGCTGTTTGTGCTCGGGCACAGCAAAGGCGGGGCGGACGCGATCCTGTTTGGGGCGGGCAACCCGCTCGTCAAAGGGATCATCACCTGGAACGGCGTGGCCGACGTCAATCTGTTTGACGAGAAGCTGCGCCGGCAAATCGCCGAGCAGGGCGTCGGCTACATCGCCAATGCCCGGACCGGACAGCAGATGCCGATTACGAAGGCGGTCATCGACGACGTGGATCAGAACCGGGACAAGTACGACCTCCTGGTGAAAGTGGCGAGCATGCCGCAGCCGCTCTGCATCATCCAGGGGCGGGATGACTACGATCGGCTGGTGAAGGGAGCGATGCGCCTGCACGAGGCGGCGCGGGAAAGCGAACTGCACTGGATCGAAGCGGGCGACCACACCTTCAACACCCGCCATCCGTTTGCCGGCACCTCCTCCCAACTGGAAGAGGCAATCGAACGAACCGCCGCCTTTGTCCACGCCCGGTGCACATGAGCAAAAGCGGCGAAATCACGCGTTTTCTTTCCCTATGGGCTGTGGTATACTGAATAGCATCATATGGTGAATGATACAAATAATTCAGAAAAATGATAGAAGCACATGGGGTGGAGAGAAGATGAAAGAAAAGGTGTATCTGTACGATACGACACTGCGGGACGGCACGCAGGGCGAAGGCGTCAGCCTGTCGGTGGAGGACAAGGTGAAGATCGCCGTGAAGCTGGACCAGTTTGGCATCGACTTTATCGAAGGCGGCTGGCCCGGCAGCAATCCCAAGGACATGGCCTTCTTTGAGCGGATGCGGGAAATTCCGCTGAAACACGCGGTGGTGACAGCGTTTGGCAGCACCTGTCGGCCCAACGTGGCGGCAGAGGAGGACGACAACCTGCGAGCCCTGCTGGAAAGCGGCGTCAAGGCGGCGGCCATCTTCGGCAAGTCGTGGGATCTGCACGTCACCGACGCGCTCAAGACTACCTTGGACGAAAACCTGCGGATGGTGGCTGACTCCGTCGCTTTTCTCAAATCGCGGGGGCTGACCGTCCTGTTTTTGGCCGAACACTTTTTTGACGGCTACAAGCACAATCCGGTCTATGCACTGCGCGTGCTGGAAGCGGCGGAGGAGGCAGGTGCCGACTGGATCGTCCTCTGCGACACCAACGGCGGCAGCCTGCCGCACGAGATTTTCGATACCGTCCGCACGGTAAAGGCAAGCGTACAGACACCGTTGGGCATCCATCCCCACAACGACGGCGAACTGGCCGTGGCCAACGCGCTGGCGGCGGTTCAGGCGGGCGCCCAGCAGGTGCAGGGGACGATCAACGGGATTGGTGAACGGTGCGGCAACGTCAACCTGGTCTCGGTCATTCCCAATCTGCAGTTGAAACTTGGCTACGACTGCGTCGCTCCGGAGCAGCTCAAGCAGCTGACCAAACTGTCCCGTTTTGTGGCGGAGATCGCCAACATGGCGATGCCCAACAACCAGCCGTTTGTCGGCAACAGCGCATTTGCCCACAAAGGCGGCATCCACGTCAGCGCCGTGCTGAAAGATCCCAAGACCTATGAACACATCGACCCGGAATTGATCGGCAACAAACGGCGCGTGCTGGTCTCCGAACTGGCCGGCCAGAGCAACCTGCTGGCCAAGGCAGAGGAGCTGGAGATCGACGTGGCGCTGGACAGGCAGGAAGCGCGGGAGATCGTCAAGCGGATCAAGGAGCGCGAATTTCAGGGATATCAATACGAAGGGGCAGAGGCATCGCTCACGCTTATGCTGCTGGAGGCGGCGGGCAAGCTGCGCCAACTGTTTACGCTCGACTCGTTCAAGATTTTGATGGAAAAGACGGCAGACCAGTCGATCTCTTCGGAAGCGATGGTCAAGCTGCATGTCAATGGCCAGGTCGTCCACACCGCTGCGGAAGGCAACGGTCCCGTCAACGCTCTGGACAACGCGCTGCGCAAGGCGCTGGAAACCCACTTCCCCTGTCTGGCAGAGATGTATCTGACCGACTACAAGGTGCGGGTGCTGGACGAGAGCGGGGCGACGGCGGCCAAAGTGCGCGTCCTGATCGAATCCGCCCGCGACGGAGAAAAGTGGAGCACGGTCGGGGTCTCCACCAACGTGATCGAAGCGAGCTGGGAAGCGCTGGCGGACAGTATCCGCTACCTGCTCTGGAAAGAAGGCTGCGAGGAGGCGGAGCGGCCGGAGCAGACGGAAGCGCGCGTAGGCATCGTCAACCACTGATAAAAACAAAAAAACGGGTCTTCCCTCAGGCAGTGCCGACGGGAGGGCTCGTTTTTTTCGTGCAGTGTGGGCGGCGTGTTCCGTGCCGGATATGGGAAAGGGACGCCATGCTGCCGGGATGATGCGCCTGCGTCAAACCGCTTGTCCTGCGTCCTCATTTGCCTCGCCAGCTTTTTGCCCCTCTCCGAGGTCGAACGAGCGCAGCCCCGCGTTCATTCCGCCAATTGCCGCGCACAGGGCCAGCAAAAGCGCTCCCAGACCATAGCTGGGTTTCGCGCCGATCACGTCCGCCAAGGCGCCGATGCCGCCGTAGGTGATCGGGATCGAGATGTTAAACGCGATCGACGTCATGCTGTTCACCCGCCCCCGCATCCTGTCGGGAATCAGTGTCTGCATCAGCGTGCTCAACGGAATGTTGCAGACCATCACCCCGATTCCCAGCAGAAAATTGCCCGCATACGCCATCCATGCAAACGGGGCGACGGCAACGCTCAGCATGCCGACAGCTTCCAGACCCAATCCGGCGAGAAACCACCGCCCCACTTTTTTGGGGGAGAGCGTCCCGACCAGGATTCCGCCCAGCAGAAGTCCCAACGCGATGGAAGTTTCAAACCAGCCCAACATGCGGGCGTCCCCGTGAAATTCGCGTTGAATCAGCATGGGGGGCAGGACGTTGGTTGGAGCCAGGGCGACATTGGCAAGCGTCCCCAACAGCATGAGAAGCAGCACGATCTTGTTGTTTACCAGCCAGTTCAGCCCCTCCTTGATCTCGCTGTTCACGCTCTTTGCTGACGCGGAAGAGGCCGCAGGCTGGGCCTTGTCGTGGCGAATCCGCTGCACAAAAGCCAGAGACACCAGAAAAGACAGCGCATTGATTTCGATGGTCCCGGCAACGCCGATTATCGCGACCAAAATTCCGCCCAGCGTGGCCCCGATCATCCGCATCAACTGCATGGTTACGGACAGCAGGGCGTTGGCGCTCACCAACTCATGTCTGCCGACCAGATCGGGAATCAGGGAGGTTTGCGCGATGCGAAAGAGCGTTCCGGCCATCGACGCGCAGATCGTGATGACGTAGAGATGCCACATGTGAAACGAACCGCTTGCGATCAGCACGCCCAACAGCAGCATGGCAAGCATTTGGAAAAGGTCGGAGAACTGCATGAGACGTCTTCGGTTCAGACGATCCGCCAACACGCCAAAATAGAGCCCCACGAAAGGCTCGGGCAAAAACTTGAGAATAAACAGCAGTCCCGTTTGCAGGGCGGAATGTGTCTGCTCGTAGACGAACCACATCAATGCGACGCTGTACACATAATCGCCCAGTGCAGATACGGCACGGGCAAGCCAGAGGTTGCGCAGGGAGGAGTTGGTCGCAAGCATTCCGGTAAAGCGGGAGAGCGGCAGGCCATTCAAAACGAAATCACTTCCCCTGTATGGTGAATTTTCTGACACAAGCATCCGCTACATTAAAAATAGTGAAAAATGTGCGATTGTCAAGAAAATATTTCCATACAAGGGATGTTTTGCGGTTGTAGGTGACGCCGGAGAAAGGAGAGGGGACCTCTCCCCACAAAATGATAAGGAGAGAGGTTCGGTGTGCGGCTGCCAATATCCTTGTTGTCAAGCAAAATGGGCTGGGACTCTACATGGTCAGTAATTGAAACGATTTGGCAGCGCTGACACGTTACCAATACGGCTGCTGATGATACGGATGGGGAAGCGGTGCAGGTTGATATCCCTGCGCTTGCGGTGCAGGTTGATATCCCTGCGCTTGCGGTGCATACGGTTGATAGCCCTGTGGTTGATGGCAGCCTGTTGGAGGGCCGATGAAGAGCGAACGTTGGATGGGGGCCAGCGTATTTTTGACGCTGGACTCATTCAGGCAGTATGTGTACGCCCATATTTCGCTGGGTGTCAGTCTCAGGATATCGGACCCCAGGATGACTTCGGGGATGGGTGCGTTGAAGATGGCAAGCAGATGCGTGTTGTCAGCGGTTGCGATTTCCCAGTGCCACCAGCCTTGGGGATGTTGACCACTTGGCCCGGCGTAATCTGATAATGATGAAGGCGATTGGTAAATGGGTTGATGAAGGAAACATTGGCCGCTCCGGAAATGCAGTACACCAGCTCGGCGGCATTTTGATGGTAGTGAGGCTCCACGACGTTGCCCGCGCTGAGGAAGATGTCCAGCAAAGACACGTTGTCCAGCGTATTCAACTGTTGGGTGGAGAGGACGTTGATGTAGTTGCGGGGATCCTTTTGGACGAGCAGGTTATTGTTGACGTCAGAAAAGAATTGGGCTGACGTCGTGTAATCGATATACAAAGTCATGGTGCAATCCACCCCGTTTCCAGTGGAATTTGATTACGAGATATGCGTATGTCTCGGATGTACGGGATGTTCGCCCAAATTAAGCGGGGTGGGACGTGCCGTTTTTGCATCGAGGAAACAAATGAAACACGCCGTACCACTCTGCGGATACGGCGTGTCGTCAATCAGGAAGCAGGGCGAAAGCATGAGCCCCCGCACGGCGCGGTTGCAGCGATCCTCGCGCAGGTTTCCCGGGGGCTGGGCTCTAAGTCTAGGGCCTGACTATTGGGCCCCGGGTCAGGACTGCTTCCGCATGCTGCCCAGTTCTTCGACGATGGCGGTCATTTCGTTGATGCTGAAGCTCGCTTTTTTCTGCACCATGTTGTACAGGTACAGCAAGTCTTCGTAATGGGTCAGGTCGAAATCCTCCGGCCGCATGACGGCGGTGTTGGCCATGTTCAGTTTGGACTTGATGCCTTCAATAATCGTCGCCAGGTTTTCCGGCGTGGGCTGGGAAAGGTCCGCCATAATCAATCTCCTCCTCACAGGGTATGGGTAAGGCCGGGACGGTATCGACCGGTCCTATTTGGTGAGCTGGCCGCGGGTGACGCCCAACTGGTTGGTCGCTTTCAGCGTCCGCCAGACGTGGGTGCCGCTCACTTCGCCGCGCAGCGCCCGGCGGTAGAGGTCGATCACCTCTTTGACTCGCTCCGGCTCTTCCTCCAAAAACTCGACGCGGTAGCTGCCCACGCCCAATTTGATAAATTCATTCAGGTACTCCGCTCCCGACTGGTCGATGGCGTTGTACACCGTGTTGCGGCAGCCGGTATCGACGCGGACCGGATGGGAGAATCCGACGCGGTCGCGCAGCGAGACGCGGTGGGACTCGCACGGCTGGCCGCAGTTGGTATGGTCCGTGCCGGGGCTGAGGAACGTACAGTAGACGCAGTGCTCCGTATGGAACATCGGCAGGTGCTGGTGAATCACCACTTCGATTTTGGACGCATCCGTTTTGCCAAGCAGGTCCACCATTTGCTGGATGTTCAGATCGTACGAGGCGGTTACCCGCTTGAGACCGCACTCCAAAAACAGCGAGACGGCCTTGTGGTTGGCCACGTTGAGCGAGAAATCGCCGATCAACGGGATGTCCATCTCGCCGCGGCGGGACATGTAGTAGTACAGCGCGCCCGTGTTGCGGACGAGGATGGCGTCCGGCTTGCTTCTGGCGATCAGGGCCAGCACGCCGTTTTCATCCGGCATGTGGATGCGCATCGTGGCGATGCCGATGGGTTTGCCGTACCGGTGGGCCAGTTTGACCGCATCCGGATACTGTTTGACGAATTCAAAATCGGCGTACAGAAAGTCGACGTCGGTCTGGGCGGCCGCCTCCACCTGCTCCAGCGAACGGCAGAGTGCGGTCAACAGCGGTTTGTCCACCGGCTGTTTGGCAGGCACGTCGGCGTAAACGTCTACGCGCCGCTTCTGGTACACCGGCATTTTTGTCCGCAGGTGGAGAAGCTGCTCCACCGCTTCCCGCCGCATCCGGTTCAGTTCGCTCACGGGCAGGATCAGGTCGCCGTCCAGATCGGTCGTCAGGTCCTGGGCATTCAGGGAAAACAGGGTGCCCCCCAGCCGGCTCAACTGCTCGTACAGCAGTTCTGAGGTCAGCGGCCGTTTCAGCGCTGCTTCCAGCGGCATTTCCGACTTGACAGTCACGGCGTGGTCGGCCGTTTTGTCCACCCAGGTGACGGACAGCTTTTCGCCCAGCCGGCCGACGACGTGCACCGCGAGCGGGAAGGTGCGGTACGGCTTATCTGTCTCGAATGTTTTGCGCAGCCGTTTGTCCAGCTCGGGGTCGTTCGTCTTCCAGACGCGGTCGCCGACATTGATCCGCTGCAGGTTAACGTCGTTTCGTCCCATGACGATCTCGTAGAGGCCATTCTCCACTTCGCCCTCCACCTTTTTGCCGCGGCTGAGGATGTCGTAGACGCGTCCGCCTTCTTCTTTTTGCGTCGGATCGCCGGCGTCAAAGACGATGCCGTCGCCCCGTTTCAAAGGAGCGTTCAGCTCTACCAGCACCGCGTGCTTCAGCACTTTTTTCACCGTGCCGAGATAGACGCCGCGGCTTTTCGGGAAGGTGCCGTCCAGCAGCGTCTTGTTGTTGGTGCCTTTCAGGAACCCGTGTGTAAAGCCGCGGGAAAAGCTCTGCTGCAGCTCGCGGATGTCCTGTTCGCTCGGCGCTGCCTCCTCGCCGGCGAAGTAGCGGTCGATCGCCGCACGGTATTTGCTGACCACATTGGCCACGTACTCCGGCGATTTCAGCCGGCCTTCGATCTTGAAGGAGGTGACGCCCGCCTCGATCAGTTCCGGCACCAGGTCGATTGCCGCCAGGTCTTTGGGCGACAGCAGGTAGGCGACGTTGCCCATCTCCTTTTGCATCCCGTCCACGATCAGGTCGTAGGGGAGGCGGCAGGCTTGGGCGCATTCGCCGCGGTTGGCCGAGCGGCCGCCCCACATTTCCGAAGTAAGGCACTGGCCGGAGTAGGAGACACACAATGCGCCGTGCACGAACACTTCCATCGGCAGCTTGGCCTTTTCGCCGATCACCTTGATTTCCTTCAGCGAGTTTTCACGCCCGAGCACCACACGCTCCAGGCCAAACGGCTTGGTAAACTCCACCGCTTCCGGAGAGGTGATCGTCATCTGGGTTGAGCCGTGGATGGGAAAGTCGGGGGAAATCTCGCGGATCAGCTTGACGAGGCCGAGGTCCTGCACGATCACTGCATCCACTCCGGCGTCGATACAGGCTTCGATCAGCTCCTGAGCTTCCTTCATCTCATCTTCAAAGACGAGGATATTAAAGGTAAGAAAACCTTTGACTCCGTACATGTGCAAAAACGACATGATCTCAGGCAGTTCGGACATGTGGAAGTTCTCGGCGCGGGCCCGGGCATTGAATTTTTCCACGCCGAAGTAGACGGCGTTTGCCCCGTTGGCGACGGCCGCGCGCAGACACTCCCAGTTGCCGGCGGGAGCCAAAAGCTCAATATCTTCACGCTTGATCCCGTTTCGCATGTGTATGTGAATACCTCCAACGTGTTGAACAGCTTTTCTTCATCATCATAGGGAAATGTCCCCGACTCCGCAAGGAAAAGATGGGCCGCAGGCGGGCAGGCATTTCTTCCAGCGGTCAGCGCATCCAACATGCCAGAAGGGCCGGGCACATGATGAGCTCATGCGTCCAGCCCTTCAAACACGATGGAGACCTTCTCTTCCATGATTTCCTCCAGAGCCCAGGCTCCTTCGCTGCGCACCCAGTCGTACAGGGCGTTGTAATAGATGTTTTCCAGCATGTTTGCCGCGACGAGCGGATTGAACTTCGCCTTCAGCCGCCCTTTTTCCTGCGCTTCTTCGATCAGGTCCGCAAACAGCTGCCGAAGTTCGTAGTAGACGTTCTTTTCGTTTTCCAGGATCTTGCGGTGTTTCATCGAGGACTCGATCAGCACCTTGATAAAATCGTAATTCTGGATGTTGACCTCGTTCATGATTTTATAAATCCGCAAGACCTTCTGCTTGCAACTGTCTCCGTAGTCCCACTCTTCCCGCCGTTCTTCGATTTCCTGCAGCCGTTCGTATCCCCAGTTGGCGAGGATCGCTTCCTTTGATGTGAAGTGAAGAAAGATGGTGCCGCGGGCGACGTCCGCTTCTTCGGAAATCATGTCAATGGTTGTGTTTTCAAAGCCGTACTGCTTGAACAGCTTGATCGCGGCGTTGAAAATCTTGTCGCGCGTTTCCCGCTTTTTTCGCTCCCTGCGTGTCGTCAAAGGGAAACACCTCCGTTCTATTATTGTGATTATAGCACAATTGTTCCATTTAAAAGAAATGCGTTTGTCCGCCCAATAGCAAAATGACGGAAAAAAGGATAGACTTCTCTTTCGACTGGATGTATATTTATATATCATAATGAATAATTATTATGTGGATTGAGGCGTTGAGGAGATGGAGTGGGGGAGTGCAGAATGAGTGTCACAAAGACGTTGACCGTGCGTCAGGCAACCATGAGGGACGTCGACCAGATGCTTGAGATTATTAATCAATATGCACAACAGGGGCTGATGCTGCCGCGGACGAAACTCTCCGTCTGCGAACACCTGCAGTCGTTCGTCGTCGCCCACGACGGGGAAAGCGTCATCGGCGTGGCCGGCCTGCATATTCTTTGGGAGGATTTGGCGGAAATCCGTTCGCTTGCCATCGCCGAGAAAGCCAAAGGCATGGGCGTCGGCAAACAGTTGGTGCTGCATCTCGTGGAGCAGTGCCGTCTGCTGGGAATCAACCGGGTGCTGGCGCTTACCTATCAGAAGGCATTCTTTGAAAAGTGCGGATTCCGCGTGGTAGCCAAGGAGACGTTGCCGCAAAAGGTATGGAAGGACTGCATCAACTGCTCCAAACTGCCGATGTGCGACGAGATTGCGATGATCGTGGAGACGGCGACAGCGTAGGCGTCACCGTTCCCCGCCGGCAGGACGCGTGTGTGCGGCAGGCTGTATCAGCCGTCGTGCGGGCGCGTTTTTTTTTTGCCAATTTTTCTGACACGCACGGACAAAACTGGATATTTTTTTCTAGGTCTATGGTAATATATTTGTACCATTCATAGAATTTAGAATTTAGAAAACACAGGTCGTTTCAAGGGGGCTCATGTCATGAAATTGGGGGCGCGGGTATTGATCGCTTTGCTGCTGACCGGCGTTGTGCCGCTGACGGCAGCGGGGGTGTTTGCCTACACGGAGACCAAGCGGGGCCTGCTGGAGGGCAGTGCGGCGACGCTGGAGGCACTCCGCAACAGCAACAAGGAGCAGGTGGAAAACTACTTCCGCGAACGCTCCAAAAACCTGGAGACGCTGGCGGCGTCCGGTTCGGTGGTGCAGTCGCTGGCCGCCTTTGATGGCGTGTGGAAGCTGGGACGGGAGGCACCTGCCTACCAGGAAGCGGAGCAAATCTGGGGCAAGGAACTGAAGATGGAGGTGTCCCGCTACGGGTTTGCCAACGCGTACCTGCTCAACGCGAATGGCGACGTGGTGTACCAGACGAATCCGCAGGCCGACTTCGGCACCAACTTGTACGACGGTCCGTACAGCGGCACCCCTTTGGGGCAGACGGTAAAACAAGCGGCCAAGGGATACAGTCTGGAACTGTCGGACGTCAGCCGTTACGAACCGTCCGGCGGCGTGCCCGCCGTTTTCATGGCCGTGCCGATCTTTGATCACGGGACGGTGATCGGACAGCTCGCCGCAGAGGTTTCCCTGGACTATGTCTCCCGCCAGTTGAACCGGCGCGAGGGGTTGGGTGAAACGGGGAAAATCTACCTGATCGGGGCGGACAAGCTGATGCGGACCGAATTGGGGAACGGGCAGGAGACGATGCTTAGGCAGAAAGTGGAGACGCCGATTGCCGAACAGGCGCTGTCTTCCGGCAGCAACGCGGGCACAGCCCAAGCTGTCGACTATCGCGGGGAGGAGGTGCTGGTCGCCTACGACCGGGTACAGGTGGGCAAGCTCAACTGGGCCATCCTGGCGGAGATGAACATGACGGAGATCATGACCGGGCCTAATCAGATTCGAAATGCGATTATACTGTTTAACGGCATTGTGCTTGTGCTGGTGATGGCCATCGCCTGGGGGGCGTCTGCCGGTCTGCGCCGCTCGTTCGCTGGCCTTCTGTCCATCGCCGGGCAGATCGGCCGGGGAGATTTTACCGCGCCCTTTCCCGCGAGGTTGCTGAAACGCTCGGACGAGCTGGGCGAGCTGGCCCGTTCCCTGCTTGCCATGCGGGAACAGCTCCATGAGATTTTGCGGCAGGTGCGGCAGGCGGCTGCGTCGGTGACGGAATCGGTTCGCGAGATTCACGGCAATACCGCGGAGATTGCCTCTTCCGGCGAGCAGATCACCCGGGTCGTCGAGGACGTGTCAGCGTCGGCCGACAGGCAGGTAGACAAAATGGGGCACACGCTGCATTTGGCGGAGGAACTGACCGCCAGCGTCCACAGCGTTACCAGCCACGTGGAGCAGGTCACGCTTTCGTCGCGCGAGATGAAGGACGACGCTGAAGCGGGACGGCAGGCGGTGGAGGCGGTCATCGCCAGCATGGAGGAGATCGACCGGGCGGTGACGGCGACGACGCAGACGGTACAACAGCTGGAGCAGCGATCGCGTGACATATCACAGATCATCGCTGTCATCACGGAGATCGCCCGGCAGACCAACCTGCTCGCGCTCAACGCAGGCATCGAGGCGGCACGCGCCGGCGAGCACGGCAAAGGATTTGCAGTCGTGGCGGAGGAAGTGCGCAAACTGGCCGAGGGGACGAACGCGGCGGCGCAGCAGATCGTATCGATGATCAGCGAGATCCAGAAAAGCACGGCCGCCATCGTGGAGCAGATGGACGACGGCACGCGCACGGTGGCGGAAGGAAGGCGGACCGCCGGACAGTCGGATGAGATGTTTCGCCGGATTGAACACAATATCCGCCGCGTCTCTGCGGAAATGGAAGGTGTCAGCCAGGCGTTTGCCCGGATGGCTCCAGACGCGCAGCAGGTGGTGGCGGTCGCCCAGGAAGTATCGGCTGCTTCCCGGGAGGCGGCAGCCGGCGTGCAGGGCATTTCCGCCGCTGTCGAAGAGCAGAACGCGGCGATGGAGCTGATCGCCGCTTCCGCGGACCAACTGGCCGTGCTGGCGGAGCGGCTCACTAGCTCGCTGACGGCGTTCCGGCTGGACGACAGAAAAGAATAGCAGGAGCGGTTGGCAAAGGGACGGCCAAGGTTTTCTTGCCGCATTCCCCAAACCGGGCCGAGCCCTGCGATCCCTGTAAAAAAGACCCGGGAAGCGGGTCTTCTTTCTTTTTATGGGAGGATATCTCATTCAAAATGTTGAATCATAAGGACGATGGAGTTTCGGGCCGGAGGGGACCAGTGTGCACAAACTAGATTGGGAACTATATCTGCTACCGTTCGAACAAGCCGTGGAAGAAATCAAGGTCAAGCTGAAAAACATCCGCAACGAGCTGCGTAAGCGCAAGGAACACTCCCCCATCGAGTTCGTCACGGGACGAGTCAAGTCCATCCCGAGCATTTACAGCAAGGCGAACCGCCTGCAGTTTCCCATCGACGAGAACATCTGCTGGGAGCTCAGGGACATCGCGGGAATCCGGATCATCTGCCAGTTTATCGATGACATTCCGGCCGTCGTGGAAATGATACGACAGCGCAATGACATGCGCGTTTACCTGGAGAAAGACTACGTTTCCAAACCCAAGGAAAGCGGGTACAGAGGGTACCACCTGGCTGTGGAATACCCGTTGATGACGGCGCGCGGACAGGTCACCATCCCGGTGGAAATCCAGGTCCGCACGCTGGGCATGAACTTTTGGGCGACCATAGAACACTCTCTCAACTACAAATACGAAGGAATTATCCCGTCCGCCATCCGGCAGCGCCTGATCGAGGCGGCCAAAGCGTCCTACAAGCTGGACAGCGAAATGAACAACATCCGCGAAGAAATCAAGGAAGCGCAGGTGGAGTTCACCGCGCAGGAGGTGCCGATGGAGTCGCTTATTTCGCTGGTGGAGCTGGATTTGGATCTGGATGCGGCACAGGCGGCAAAAGACGACAGTACGACGACGGAAGGGACGAAATCAAACGATGACAAGGGTTGATTGGCAACAAGAGGCGGAAAAGCGAAAAGACGAACTGCTTGCCGCCGTGCGGGAATTTCTGCAAATCAAAAGCGTGCTCGATCCGACGACTGCCCGGGACGGCGCGCCGTTTGGAGAAGGCATCCGCCAAGCGCTTGACTACGTGCTTACGGTGTGCAAAGAGGCTGGCATGACAGTCAAGGATGTCGGGGGATACGCTGCCCATGCGGAGTTGGGCGAGGGTGAGGAGCTGATCGGCATCCTCAGTCACGTTGACGTTGTGCCGGAAGGGGACGGCTGGAGCTCGCCGCCGTATGCGGCCGAAATCGTGGACGGCAAAATCGTGGCTCGCGGCGCAATTGACGACAAGGGGCCGACCATGGCCGCCATCTTTGCCGCCAAAATTGTCAAGGAACTGGGGCTGCCGCTGTCCAAACGGGTGCGGCTCATCTTTGGCACGGACGAGGAGTCCAACTGGCGGTGTGTGAGAACCTATTTCCAAACCGAAGAAATGCCGACGATGGGCTTTTCGCCGGACGCTGACTTTCCACTGATCTACGCGGAAAAAGGACTGACCGACCTGATGCTGACGCAGACTGCGGCTGCGTATGCGGCGCAGCAGATTACGCCTGTTGACCGGCCTGACGCCAGACTGCTGACGCTGTCTGCAGGCCTGCGCATGAACATGGTGCCGGACAAGGCGGAGGCCGTGCTCGAGCCGCTCTCCATGACCGGCCTGGAACTGGCCGAGCGCTTTGGCGCGTATGTGCGGGAGATGGGGCTGAGCGGAGCGGCGGACGTGCGCGGCGGTCAGGTGCATGTGCAGATGGAGGGCGTTTCCGTTCACGCCATGAATCCGAGTTTGGGCGTAAACGCGGGTACGGAACTGCTGCACTTTTTGGCCGGGCTGACACTGGACGAACGGGGCCGGCAGTTCGCCCGCTTTGCGGATCGTTATTTCCATCGGCAGCACGACGGAAAGGCAATCGGCATCGCTTGCGACGACAAGGAAATGGGACCGCTCACCCTCAACACCGGCATCATTCGCTATGAGGCGGACGGGGATGCCGTGTTTGGCGTCAATATTCGCTATCCGCATTCCCAGCCGTTTGAGCGGTGGAAGGCGATTCTGGAACAGCGGCTGGCGGAAGCGGCATTTTCGTTGGAAGTGGTGGAGCACCTGGAGCCCCATCGGGTTGACCCGCAGCACCCGCTGATCACCACGCTGCAGCGGGTGTACACGGAGCAGACCGGACAGGAGGCCGAGATCATCGCCATCGGCGGAGCCACGTACGGCCGTTCGCTGGACGTGGGGGTGGCGTTTGGACCGCTGTTTCCAGGCCGGCCGGACAGCGCTCACCAGCGGGACGAGCACATTTTGGTGGACGATCTGATCAAGGCGACAGCGATCTACGCCCAGGCCATTTACGAACTGGCGAAATGATTGTGCAGGCGGCGCGTTGCGGAATTTCTGCAGCCGGCCGCCTTTTGTTGTTTTTTTGGCAAGACTGTCATACTATTAAAGGATGTGAAAGGAAGTGACACCATGGCGAAATCGTTTGCGATGTTTGGCTTTCGACCGGAGTTGATGCAGGGCATTCACGACCTGTTTTATAAAGAGCCGACGCCGATTCAGGCGGAGGCGATCCCGCTAATTCTCGAAGGGAAGGACGTGATCGGCCAGGCGCAAACGGGGACGGGCAAGACCGCCGCGTTTGTGCTGCCGATCCTGGAGCGGCTGCCGCCGGGCAAACGGGACATTCAGGCGCTGATCCTGACGCCCACCCGTGAGCTGTCGATCCAGATCGCCGAAGAAGTGGAGAAGCTGGGCAAATACCTGAACGTCAACGTACTCTCTTTGCACGGCGGGACGGATATTGAACGGCAGTTGAGCAAGCTCAAGCATGTTGTCCACATCGTCGTCGGCACCCCGGGAAGGGTGCTGGACCACATGAGGCGGGGCTCGCTTCACTTCGGCCGCATTTCCACGCTGGTGTTGGACGAGGCTGACAAGATGATGGAGATGGGCTTTCTTGAGGAGGTCCATGAGATTATCGAGGGGACGCCGCAGCACCGGCAAACGCTTCTGTTCTCCGCCACCATGCCGGATTCGGTGAAAAAGCTGGCTCAGTACTACATGAAGCAGCCGCCCCACATCCGAATCGAGGCAAAGCAGAAGACGGTGGAGAGCATTGAACAAATCTACTACGTGGTCAATCAGAGCGACAAGATGGATGCGCTGGTGGACCTGTTGGAAAATGAGAATCCGTATCTCTGCATCATCTTTGCCAACACCCAGGCGCGCGTCCAGCAGTTGACGGCCCGCCTGCAGGAAAACGGCTTTTCGGCGGAAGCGCTGTACGGCGACCTGTCGCAAAACAAGCGGGAACAGCTGATGAAGCAGTTCCGCGACATCAAGTTTCAGTACCTGGTGGCAACCGACATCGCTGCCCGCGGTCTGGACGTCGAAGGGGTGACACACGTCGTCAACTACGATGTTCCCAATGACGTGGAGAGCTACATCCACCGCGTCGGCCGCACCGGACGGGCGGGGCAGAAGGGAATCGCCATCTCTCTTGTCTCTCCCCGCCAAAAAAGCATCATGACCCGCTTCGCCAAGGCGACCAAGGCGCCGATTGAGGAAAAACTGCTGGTGGTAGGCCGCCATCTGGACGCCGGCCGCCGCAAGCGGGCAGAGGAGCGGGAAGCGTACTTTGCCCAACTGCGCGAGCAAAAGGCCAAAGAACAGTTGAAGGAAAAGGAAAAGCAGTACGCCCCCATCCGCGAGGCGCTGAAAAAGAAGATCAAGGTGAAGCCGGGCTACAAGAAAAAGCTGGAACGGGAACTGGAATCACTCAAGACCTTGTACGAGAAAAACCGCCGTCGCCAAGAGGCAATGGCGGCCCGCAAAGCGGCAAAGGGCAAAAAACCGCGCGGCAGGGGCTAACATCGGGCGGCAAACCGCCACGCGAAAGGCAGTCCATGTGGTATGGGCTGCTTTTTTGCATGGCCGGCAAACAGACAACGACGAGGCCGTCCAGGCGTAAAAAAGCGGAAAAAACGCAGCAGCCCACCGCGTGAGTGCCTGCTCTCCTGCGGTGGGCCGTTTTCGTTTTGCGGGCCGCGTAGGCTTCCCGACGGGTACTATATGATCACAGCCAGCGCAGCCCTTTGGGATAATGGTTTTTCAACTGGCCGTCCGCCTGCTTGCCCCAGCCGAGCGGAAATCCGTCCACGGTGACCAGCGTCCAGCCGTTTTCGCCGTCACGTGCCAACGCTTCTCCCTTCAAGTAGCGCACGAGCTCGGGGTCATCTGCCGCAAATGCAGCTGTGCGTGCGGCGGCGGCTTGGGGGACGGCCAGCGCCAGGGCGTGGGCAGGTTCCAGCCGATTCTTTTTCACGGTGCCGAGGTGGAGGCCAGCCCGCACCACTTTCAGACCGTCCAGATCAAGGTCAGGCGCCGGGGTGACATACAACTGGTCGCCAAACAGCAGGAAGGCCGCGTCGTCGATAAATTGTTCCGCGATGCCGGGCAGGGACTGGGCCGCAAACGTGCGCCACGCCCCGATCGCTTCCTTCCGTCCGGCTGCCGCCGTTTTCCCGCGCTTCTCCCTGCGCCGTCTGGAAGGGGCGTTCCCTTCGTCGTCCGCCTGCTTGCACAGTTTGGCCAGGTAGTGGCCTTCCCCGTCGAGGCGGTGCGGCCAGAGCCGCGCTGAATGCGTGAGTTCCGGCAGCGGCGGCTCGGCCCACTCGGGGACGCCGGGCGCGAACCACTCGGGATGGGGCAGGGGAGTCAGGGCAAACTCCGGATGGCGAGCGAGGAAGGACGCAATCGACTGTTCGTTTTCCAGCGGCGCAAAGGTGCACGTGGAGTAGACCAGCGTCCCACCCGGTTTCAACATGGCCGCCGCGGCGTCCAGTATCTCCTGCTGGATGCGGTGACACTCCGCCACCTTTTCCGGCGACCAGTCGTCAATCGCTTCCGGCAGTTTGCGGAACATTCCTTCGCCGGAGCAGGGAGCGTCCACCAGGATGCGGTCAAAGAAGCGGGGAAACCGCTCGGCCAACCGTTCCGGCGTCTCGTTGGTGACGATGGCGTTGGCGATGCCGAGCCGCTCCACGTTTTCCGAGAGCGCCTTGGCCCGTACGGGATGAATTTCATTGGCGATCAAAAGCCCCTGACCGCGCAGTGCGGCGGCAAGTTGGGTCGTTTTTCCGCCCGGTGCGGCGCACAGGTCGAGCACGGTCTCGCCCGGCTGCACCTGCAGCGCTTCGGCCGGCGACATGGCGCTGGGCTCCTGCAGATAGTACAGGCCGGCAGCGTGGTACGGGTGTTTGCCGGGGCGTTCCCCTTCGGCATAGCGAAAGCCCTCCGGACACCAGGGAACTGGTTCGAGGGCAAACGGGGAGAGCTGAACAAAGCGCTCCCTGTCGATTTTCAGCGGATTGATCCGCAGCCCCTGGCTGGGCGGCCGGTCAAAACCGGCGGCAAAAGCGGCGTACTCGTCTTTCAACAATGTTTTCATCCGCTCGACAAAAGCGGTGGGCAGTGATCTCATGGTCAGCCTCCGATGTCAGATTTCGACGGGCCCCGAGAGGAATAAGGGAGAATCGTGGCGAATCATAAACAGGATGTGAGGTGAGAACAATTGAGAGAATCCCGCGCAGAACGGCACCGCTCGCGCCGTCGCAACGACTCGGAAGTGAGCCGGTTCTGGATCATGGGCCTGCTCTTCTCACTGCTGGTGCTCGCCTTTGAGTTTCTGATCGAAATTCCCGCCAATGCAGCCTGGCTGCAGGATATGGAGATGGCGCTGTTCAGCGCCAGTTTTACGCTGCTCGCCTTTTACCTGCTGGGCCTGACGTTCGTCTTTTCCCGCCAGCAGGAAGCGGGCAAGGTGAATCATCAGGTCATCATTTACGCGTGGCTGGGAGCGATTTTGTTTCATCTGTTCCTGCTGATCAGCAACATGACCAACCAACACGTCTACAAAGCGGGGATCATTTTATTTTTGGGGCCTTTATTTTTAACTGTGTACCATTTTATCACGTACTTGTCCGCTTTGCGCGCGGCTCGTCGGGAGGAGGAACTGGCCACTGCGACTTCCCGCGAACGGGCGGCATACCAGATCATTCTGGAGGGGACCAAGGTGCACGGGGAGATCACCCGCCTAAAGTCCGCCTATCCTGAGGTGGAGCAGATGCTGAGGGCAAACGACTTCGCCGAAAAGATGGAGCGCTGCGTTCTGGAGATGCAGCAGTATCTGCAGGCCAAAACGATTACCCGCAAGGACGTGGAGCTGCTGGAAAGCCACTACTACTACCTGGAAAACCTGCTCGTCCTGGCCAAACAGCATCCCGGTGTGATGGAGTCCCGCGTGTTTGCGCACCGCGACGACGCTCATACGCTGTAGCGGCCAAAAGCAACAAATGTGAGAAACCAGCATAGAGAGCAAACGAGCACGCGCTCTTCCATACAGGAAGAGCGTTTTTTCGCATGGGTTGTCGCTTGGCAAACGGCGTCTTTGTTTTGCGCAGCACTGCTGTCTGCTTGGTTGAACCGTCCCATTTTTAAGGACAATGAAACAGGGAAGCGATGTGCTGCGTCATACAGAGGAGTGCGTGATCCCGTGGAGTGCGGCTGTTCCGGGGCGTGTATCAAAGGCCAGATGCACTTGTCTCAGCTGCCGTCCAGCGGCGATTGAAGTATGAAAACAGGTGACATGGACTGCTGGCGAAAGGAGGATTCGATGACCAGGTCCCGTATGTTGTTCGCGATCGTGTTGGCGACCTTTCTGTTCACCTTCCTGCTTCCCCCTGATGTCTCCACTCCTCAGACGGGGACTCCAGCGGTGACGGAGGCGAATCTGGTCCGGACATGGGGGACGATGCGCGAAAAAACTTACGATTTTCCCAATGGCGACCGCTACTGGGCCAAACGGTTGGAAGCGGGCGCAAACGACCAGCCGTACACGTTTTCCCTGTTCCTGCCGGGGCGGACGGGAACGTTTCGGTATGTCCGGTACGTCGACGACGACCCGCAAAAACCGGTCTGGAACGTCATCAACCTGGAGGAGACGGCCCAACTGCCCAACGCGCCCGGCTTTCTGGAAACGACCGATCGTCACGTCTGGATAGGGGCGCCAATTGTCTACAAGCCGTTGGGCAGGGGAACGATCGAAGCAAAGCAGGAGCATGTGCTGCCGATAGCCGTGCACAAACAGTGGGGCGGTTTTGCGCTGGAGATCAGGATGCCGGTCCAGGCCGGATTGGTCAGCGAGGTGTGGGCGCTGGAATCCAGTCATCCGCTGGTTCCCTGGGACAGGGAGCAGTTCGCCTCCGTCTGGCTGGCGCTTGATTTGCAGCGCAAGGCAAAGTGGCTGTACGACGGGTACTACTATCAATCTCCGAGCACCTATGTTCCCACTTCTCCAGCCGCGTACTGGCGCATCCCTGAAAACTACGTGCTGCGCTCCCTGCTGTTTACCGGGCAAAGCCGGGTGGCTGAGGATATGGCGTACGTCATGCTGGATGCGTCGGTGCAGAACCAGGAGGCGGAGGGGTACTGGAAGACACTGCCTCGTTCGGAATGGCTGTGGCAGGATTACGGCATCCCGGACGGGTATTATGACACCCGGTTCAACACGGGCGCGGCCGAACTGATGCTGAAGGGCTGCCAGCAGTACAGGGAGGAACGCTTTTGTCAGTCAGTGAAAAAGTACGCGGCATTTTTCCGCGATTATGCGGCCCGCCACCACTTTGTCGTCGACGGCGTCAATGTCGGGTGGCTGGTAGCCGACTACGCCCACCCCGGCGGTAACAAAAAGACCCACGTATCACTCAATCACCAGTTGGCGGAGATCAACTTCCTGCTGAACTTGTACCTGCAGGAAGGCAATCCGACCGACAGGGAACTGGCGGAGATCATGCTCAACGGCGTCGTCAATCTGGGCGCCAAGTGGGTGGCGCCAAACGGCGATCTCCACTATGCCCGATTCCCCGACGGATCGTTTGGCCGTACCGACTATCCCTATCTGACTTACAACGACCTCAGGGAGACGCAGAGATTGTATCGGGCCGTGTACGGCCGGGATGAGCCGGTGCTCGACCAGCTGATACGCAGCAAGCGGGCGTGGATGAACGCCAACGGAGTGGTCAATCCGTTTCCGGAGTAGGTGAGCAACACAGAGGTGCCACGAGGGCACCTCTGTTTTTTCTTAGCCAGGCACTTTCTCCAGCGCAAACAGGGTCAAGAAACTGAGAGCTTCCCGCAGTTCTGCCGAAAGACGGCCGGCCAGCTCGGCGGGTACGCCCTCCTTGTAGACCGGCTCTTCTTCCAGAAGCCGAAAACCGTTTTCCGCGGCCAACTGCTTGGCTTCCCACGGCATCATCGTGTTCTGGATCGTCTCTTCGCCGTACAGTCGCCGATAGCT
Source organism: Brevibacillus sedimenti (assembly GCF_020923495.1). Classification (GTDB taxonomy): domain Bacteria; phylum Bacillota; class Bacilli; order Brevibacillales; family Brevibacillaceae; genus Brevibacillus; species Brevibacillus aydinogluensis. The sequence goes on along the minus strand of NZ_CP064048.1, from coordinate 242,767 downwards.
GTGGGCCCGCGGGCCGGCCGTGGGGCCGAGTATGCCCAAAAGCAGCACGCCGCCGGGGATGAGCAGACGGTGCAGCTCGCGCAGGGCGGTCAGCGGCGATGGCGTAAACTCGGTTACATTGATGCAGAGAATGCCGCCAAAGCTGGCGTCGGCAAACGGCAGAGCCGAGACGTCACCGGTCTGAAACCGGACGGACAAATCCGTTCCGCGCACCCGTTCGTGTGCCAACCGAATCATTTCCTCGGCAATGTCCACGCCTTCCACCCGATAGCCGTTTGCGGCCAGTTTGCAGCTTGCGTAGCCGTCGCCGCAGCCGGCATCCAGTACCGGTCCCGCATCCGGCTGGACATGCCGCATAAACATCGGCAAAACGGTGCGTCGGCTGCCCGTTTCCCACATGGCTGTGCTGCGCGCATGCCAGTCAGCGGCAAATTGATTCCACTGTTTTGCTGCCTCCACGCTCCAGTGACTCATGACTTAACGACAACTCCTTTCACACGCAACGTTACTCCCCTTTGGAATTCGGAAAATTTCCCTACGGTCAAACGCTCTTCTTCTGGCAAATGCTCTTCTTCATTGTATCAAGAGCGGCTGCAATCGCGAACTTTATTGGATGAAAGCGTTTGCGCGTCTGCGCGTTATCCGGTGTTCTTGCGGGAGTAAACGCTTTCCATGTACGCTCAAGATAACGACAAAATCATCTCAATCGCTACAAAATTTTGAAAAATGGAGGGCGAAAGTGATGAGCAGCACCGATTTCTTTCCGATTCAAGACTGGGACTACGTGGAGTTTTACGTCGGCAACGCCAAGCAGGCCATGCACTACCTGACCAAGGCATTCGGGTTTCGGGCCGTCGCGTATGCCGGACTGGAGACGGGTTCGCGCGACAAGGTGTCCTACGTGCTGAAGCAAAACCACATCACCTTTGTCGTGACGGGAGCCCTCACCCCTGACGGACCGATCAGCGAGTTTGTGAAATTGCACGGCGACGGAGTGAAGGACGTGGCGCTGCGCGTCGATGACTGTGAGCAGGCGTTTCGCGAAGCCGTCTCCCGCGGGGCTGTGCCGGTGATGGAGCCGACGGAGTTCCGCGATGAGCACGGCACGATCAAAAAAGCGGTCATCGCCACCTACGGGGACAACGTCCATTCCTTTATCGAGCGAAAACAGTACAGCGGGCCGTTCTTGCCCGGCTACGTCGCCTACGAATCCCCGGTGGAGGCGGAAGGCACCGGCCTGATCGGCATCGACCACATCGTCGGCAACGTGGAAGTAATGGACGAGTGGGTGCAGTACTACCAGAAAGTGATGGGCTTCACCGCCGTGCAAAACTTCAGTGACGAAGACATCTCCACCGAGTACTCCGCGCTGATGTCCAAAGTGATGCAGAACGGCACCGGACGGATCAAGTTTCCCATCAACGAGCCGGCGGAAGGGCGCCGCAAGTCGCAGATTCAGGAATTCCTGGACTTTTACCGGGGACCGGGCGTGCAGCACATCGCCCTGTTGACCAACGATATCATCGACACGGTTTCCAGGCTGCGTGCCAACGGCGTCGACTTCCTCCACGTGCCCGACACGTATTACGAAGAGCTGAAAGACCGGGTCGGGGAAATCGACGAGGATATTGATGCGCTGCGCCGGCTCCACATCCTGGTGGACCGCGACGACGAAGGCTACCTGCTGCAGCTCTTCAGCAAACCGATCGTCGACCGGCCGACGCTGTTTGTGGAAATCATCCAGCGCAAAGGAGCGCGCGGCTTCGGCAACGGCAACTTCAAGGCGCTGTTTGAGGCGCTGGAGCGCGAGCAGGCACGGCGCGGCAACCTGTAAGCCGCATGAACCTGATACCATGCCCCCGAATCTTTCGGGGGCTTCAGTTTGTAGAAAAAGACCGTGGCGACATGTATGATGGTGCCCGCTCGCTCTCTTGACGACCAGCAAAGAAGCGGATCGCGTCCGCTCCAAAACGCGACGCGGGCAGGGGGCAAACATCTGGGTATTTCGAAGAAGTGAGACTTGTGCCCCCTGATTTTCCCCGCGTCTTTCGTTTTTCCGCTGAGCAGGTCGTCAAAGGAGCTCGCCTTGGCCCCATCACTCCATGCCACATCCTTTTTCTCCAACTTCGGTAGATTAATGTGCAGGCCTCCGGCCTGGAATACAAAAAAAGCAGTTTGGGGGCTTTCAATATTTTCAGTCTTGCGTGGCGATTCTATTGACCGGGCGGCTGCCGCTGGCGATAATGTAAGCAACAGTTTGACCGAAAAAGGAGGGACGCCGATGAACTTGTCCCTGATGGTGACACTGGCGGAGCGGACCGCCGTGCTGGTGGTGGCAACGCTGCTGTTTACCCGCGTCAAGGCGTTTCGCAGTTTGCTGAACCAACGGGCCACTGTTAAGGATAAAGCGGTGATGGTGCTGATCTTTTCCGCCATCTCCATATTTGGAACCTACAACGGCATCTGGTACCAGGACGCGATTGCCAACTCGCGCGTGATCGGCACGGTGGTGGCGGGCCTATTGGCCGGGCCCTGGGTGGGGCTGCTGACCGGTCTGGTGGCCGGCATCCACCGCTACACGCTCGGCGGTTTTACCGATCTCGCCTGCGCGATCTCCACGATTAGCGAAGGGCTGCTGGCCGGTCTTATCTACCAGTTCCGCCGCTCCCGGGAGATTCGCTGGACGATGGCGCTGGCCGTCGGGTTCATCGCCGAATGGATGCAGATGGGCATCATTCTGCTGCTGGCCAGACCGTACGAGGCTGCGTTGGCGCTGATCAAGGCGATCAGTGTGCCGATGTCGGTGGTCAATGCGCTGGGCATCGCGATCCTGATCATCATCATCGACCTGGTCAAGACGGAAGAAGACCGGATCGGCGCCCTGCAGGCCCAGCGGACGCTGCAGGTGGCGGACAAGACGCTGTCTTACCTGCGGCAGGGCCTGACCTACGAGTCGGCGAGAAAGGTGGCGGAAGAAATTTTGCGCACGACCCGGGTGGCGGCAGTGGCGATCACCGATACGAAAAAGGTGCTGGCCCACGTCGGTGCGAGTTCGTCGCATCACGTCGTCGGCGAGGAGATTTCGACCAAGGCGACCCGCGAGGTGCTGGCAACCAAAGAGGTGAAGATTGCCCGCACCAAGGAGGAAATAGGCTGCCGCGAGCCCAACTGTTCGCTGCGCTGTGCCATTCTCGTGCCGCTGATGCGGAAGCAAGGGGAAATTGCCGGCGTGCTGAAGCTTTACCAGGACCGCTCCCGCAAGCTGTCGGCGGTCGACCTGGAACTGGTCCGGGGGCTGGGAAACCTGATCTCCACCCAACTGGAGCTGGCCGATCTGGAGAAGCAGGCGCGCCTTTTGGCCGATGCGGAGATCAAGGCCCTGCACGCGCAGATCAACCCGCACTTTTTGTTTAACGCGCTCAACACGATCGTGTCGTTTATCCGCTTTCGCCCGGAGCAGGCGCGGGAGCTTTTGATCCATTTGGGCGAGTACTTCCGCCGCAACTTGCACGACTCCGGCGGCTTTGTGACGCTGGCGGAAGAGTTGGAGCACATCGAGGCCTACCTGGCGATCGAGCGGGCCCGCTTCGGGGAAAAGCTGCGGGTGGAGTACGTCATCGAACCGGGTGTGGACCGCTATCTGGTGCCCGGTCTGGTGCTGCAGCCGTTGGTGGAAAACGCCGTCAAGCACGGGCTGCTGCCCAAACGGGAAGGGGGCGTCGTGCGGATCGCTGCCCGCCTCCAGGACCGGCAGACGCTGGAGCTGTCGGTGGCGGACAACGGCGTCGGGATTGAGGGCGACCCGTTCGAGCCGCCGCCGCCGTCAGACGGCAAGCGCCGCCTCTCCGGGATCGGGCTGTCCAACGTCCGCAGCCGGCTGCAGTCGATCTACGGCGAGCCGTACGGCATCGTGATTGAGAGCGAAAAGGGGAAGGGAACGACCTGCGTCATACATCTGCCGATAGGAGTGAAAGCGCATGCTGAAAGCGTTCATCGTGGATGACGAAGCACCAGCCCGCGCCGAACTGCGCTATCTGCTGGAACAATTTCCGGACGTGACGGTGATCGGGGAAGCGGCGAGCGGTGAGGAAGCGATTGAATCCATCACCGGGGCGGAACCGGACGCCGTCTTTCTGGATATCCACCTGCACGATCGTGACGGCGTGGATGTCGGCCAGGAGCTGTACGAGACGATGCAAAAGCCGCCCATCATCATCTTTGCCAGCGCGTACGAAATTCACGCCGTGCGCGCCTTCGAGACGGACGCGGTGGACTACATCGTCAAGCCATTTAGTGAACACCGCCTGGAAAAGACGATCAACCGGGTTCGCCGGCTGCGCCGACAAAACGAAGCGGTTCAAAGCCACGTTCCCCAGCTGGAGGAGCAGTTGAACACCCTGCTGAAGTCCGTTCTGGCCCACCAGCAGCCGCGCCGCATCCCTGTGGAGAAAAACGGCAAGATCATGCTGATCGATCCGAACGACATCGTCTACGCCACGCTGGACAGTCGGTACGCCACCATTTACACCGAAGCGGACCAGTACGCCACTTCGTTCTCCCTGCAAGAATTGGAGAGCAGGCTGTCCCCGCATCAGTTTTTCCGCACCCACCGGGCCTACATCGTCAATCTGGCGAAGACGGCAGAACTGGTGCCCTGGTTCAAGGGAGCCGTCCACCTGGTCATGCAGGACGCGCGCCGGACGGAAGTGCCGGTCAGCCGAAACGTGGTGAAGGAACTGAAAAAGCGGCTGGGGTTCTGATGGAAGTACGTCTCGTTCATGCGCCATAATCGCCGTTCATGTCTTTATTTGTACTGTTCAGACAATTTTCGTTCTGCGTCCTCCCTCTTCCGTGATACGGTATGGTTAGGTTTTATGTATCTACATGATAGGCAAGGGGGAAGGACTGATGAAAAAATGGCTGCTCTCCGTCCTGATCTGGGGCGGGATTGCCGTGTTGGGCGCGGTCGGGTTTGGCTTTTTGGCGCTCTCCCGGGGCGAACAAGTCAACTCGTTCTGGCTGCTGACCGCCGCGTTCTGTACGTATGCCGTCGCGTACCGGTTCTACAGCCGCTTCATCGCGAAAAAAATCATGGGCCTGGACGACAACCGGGCCACGCCGGCGGAAGTGAACAACGACGGCAAGGACTTTGTGCCGACCAACAAGTGGGTGCTGTTTGGCCACCACTTTGCGGCGATTGCCGGTGCTGGTCCGCTCGTCGGACCGACGCTGGCCGCGCAGATGGGCTACCTGCCGGGGACCATCTGGATTATCGTCGGGGTAGTGCTGGGCGGTGCCGTTCAGGACTTTGTCATCCTGTTCGGGTCGATGCGCCGCAACGGCAAGTCGCTCGGCCAGATCGCCAAAGAAGAGATCGGGCCCGTCGGCGGGGCGCTGGCACTGGTGGGCATCCTGGCGATCATGGTCATCCTGATTGCTGTTTTGGCAATGGTCGTTGTAAACGCTCTCGCGGAATCGCCGTGGGCGACGTTTACCATTTTCATGACGCTGCCGATTGCCCTGTTCATGGGCCTGTACATGCGCTACATCCGTCCGGGACGAGTGCTGGAAGGCTCGTTGATCGGTCTGGCGCTCTTGTTCCTGTCGCTGTGGTGGGGGCAGGAGGTGGCCGCTTCGCCCACCTGGGGGCCGGTCTTTACATTTAGCAAGGCGCAGCTGGCCTGGATGATCATCATCTACGGGTTCATCGCCTCCGTCCTGCCGGTCTGGCTGCTGCTGGCGCCGCGCGACTACCTGAGCTCGTTTTTGAAAATCGGCACGATCGCCGTGCTGGCGGTCGGCATCCTGCTGACACTGCCGCCGCTGCAAATGCCGGCGCTGACCAAGTTTATCGACGGTACAGGCCCCGTGTTTGCGGGCAATTTGTTCCCGTTCCTGTTTATCACCATTGCCTGCGGTGCGGTCTCCGGTTTCCACGCGCTGGTGTCATCGGGGACGACGCCGAAGATGATCGCCAAGGAATCGCACGCGCCGCTGATCGGCTACGGCGGGATGCTGATGGAATCGGCCGTCGCCATTATGGCGATGATCGCCGCCTGCGTGCTGACGCCGGGCATGTACTTTGCCATCAACTCGCCGGCTGCCGTGATCGGCGTGGACGTCGAAGCAGCAGCCCAGGTGATCAACAGTTGGGGCTTTACCATTACCCCGGAACAGATTACCGCGATGGCGAACGACATCCAGGAGAACACGATTTTGTCCCGGACGGGCGGTGCGCCGTCGTTGGCGATCGGGATGGCGACCATTTTCTCCGGCATCCTTGGCGGCAAGGCGTTGATGGCCTTCTGGTACCACTTTGCAATCCTGTTTGAAGCCGTTTTCATTCTGACCACGATTGACGCCGGCACCCGCGTCGGCCGCTTCATGGTGCAGGATCTGTTGGGCAACGTGTTTCCGAAAATGAAGCAGGTGGATTGGCTGCCCGGCAACCTGATCGGTTCGGCCCTGATTTCTGCCGGATGGGGGTACTTCCTGCTGCAGGGCGTGATGGACCCGCTGGGCGGCATCTATACGCTGTGGCCGCTGTTCGGCATCGCCAACCAGATGCTGGCCGCAATCGCCTTTGTCGTCGGGACGACGCTCATCTTCAAGATGGGCAAGGCCAAGTACTCCTGGGTCACGCTGGTGCCGATGGCCTGGCTGACAGCTGCGACGCTGACAGCCGGCTGGCAAAAGCTGTTCCACAGCGATCCGAAAATCGGCTTCCTCGCTCATGCCGAAGCGTTCCAGAAAGCGCTTGATGCCGGCACCCTGCCAAGCGGCGTCAAGTCAGTGGAAGCCGCGCAAAAAATGATTTTCAACGACCAGATTGACGCCGTTGTCTGCGCCATCTTCATGGCCATCACCATCGGCATTATTCTGGACGGCCTGCGCCTGTGGATCAACATCTTGCGCGGCAAGCAGTATCCGCTGTACGAGTCGCCGTACGTCCAGTCCAAAGGGGACAATTACTACGACGGGAAAGGAAATCACGTGGCATGAGACGCAAGTGGAGAGCGATTCGCCAATCGCTGCGCAAGGTACGTTCGACGATCAAGACCATTTTTGGCATGCCGGACTACGACCGTTATCTGCAGCATTGGTACGCGACCCACGCCAAACCGGGCTTGTTCCCGATGACGGAGCGGGAGTACTACATGTACGCGCTGCGGGAACGGTATGAAAAAGGCGGAGTATCGCGCTGCTGTTAGCTTCGCGCGGCCGCTGGCATACAAGAGAAATCGGGAGGTCCGTCTGACGGGCCTCCCGCCGCTTTCCGGCTGTCCGGCGGCAGACAGGCGCATCGACAACCGGGACAGACGAAACGGTGTATCCGCAGGCAAAGTATGGTACACTAAAGGCAAAGTCAAGATGTGGGTGGCGATACGTGTGCAAGCATCAACTCTGACGGCGTTGAAAGAGCTGGCCCTTCACTGCGCCCGAGGCGCGGGTCAGCTGAGCCTCGAGCGAATGAAGCAGCCGTTTACCGTCGAATACAAGACGTCCGCCTCCGACCTGGTCACCGCCGTGGACAAGGAAGTGGAAAAACACGTGGTCGAAACGATTTTGCGCCATTTTCCCGACCACGGCATTCTCGGGGAAGAGAGCACGTTTGCTGGCGATCCTCGCCAGTTTGATACGCTGTGGGTGATCGATCCGATTGACGGCACCACCAACTTTGTCCATCAGCAGATCAATTTTTCCGTCTCCATTGCCGTCTACCACAAGGGGGAAGGACTGGTCGGCGTGGTGTACGATCCTTCCCGCGACGAGATGTTTTACGCGGTAAAAGGAGAAGGCGCTTACCTCAACGACAGGCCGCTGCGCCTGGAGCGGCAGGTGAAGCTGGAGGAAGCGCTGCTGTGTACGAGCGTCTTCTGGAACAAGCGGGCGGAGCAGATGGGCATCGACCTGATCGTGAAAAAACTGGCCGGCAAGGTGCGGGGGATGCGCCTCTTGGGCAGCGCGGCACTGGAAATGGCCTACGTGGCCGCGGGAAGGCTGGACGGTTACGTCAGCCTGTCGCTCAACGCGTGGGATTTTGGAGCCGGCAGGATCATCGTGGAGGAAGCGGGCGGACGTGTGACGACGATGACCGGCAGCCCGCTGCCGTTCGACCGGAAAAGCAGCGTGATGGCTTGCAATCCCGCATTTTACGAAGAACTGCAGCATTACCTTACGCTCACGGAAAACGATATGGCGGACAAAGGCGCGACATGACAAAAACCACTGGAACCCCAGTGGTTTTTTTGTATGGTGAAAATATCTACAACTGTCCGTTCTCCATCAGCAGGTGCACGGTCAGCACAAACATCGCGTGAGACCAGGTGAGCGGCACGACCCAAGCGGGTTCGCCGGTCTGCCTGTCGACCTGCTCCGGCAGCAGACCGAGCGGGTTGGCATGGGCAGCGGCCCACTCCAGATGGCGTTTGGCCTCGTCAAACCGGCCCTGGGCGATCCGAAACTGGGCGAGCCACAGGGTGGTGAGAATCCACGGATTGCCGCCGATGTAGCGGTCGTCCTCGTAGCGGCGGATGCCGCCGACGCCGGGGACGGCGCAGGTGCGTTCAATTGCGTCGGCGGTGCGGGCCATGCGCGGATCGGTTGCGTCCAGCAGGCCAAATGGCACGCTGAGACCGAGCAGACTGATGTCGTAGACCGGATCGTGCTGGACGTAATAGGTGACGTATCCCTTCTCGTCCGTCTCTGTGAATGTACAGAGGCCGGACTCGACGGCGCGCTGGTAGGTGGAGCGGTCCACCTGCAGTTTGAGCGCGCGGTAGAACGTTCCCCGCTGTTCGTCATAAGCCCGCGTCAAAATGGCTTCTTTCAGGGCATTGGCGGATTGTTCCCAGCGGTCGGCCAGGTCGGCTTTCCCCAGTTCCCGAGCCATTGCCGCTGCGGCGCTTATGCCGGCGTGCACGGCGGCGGCAGAATACGTGTGCTCCGCATTGCGCTCCTCCCACAGGTCGCGGCTGGGCAGCGGCAGTCCGGTGTCGCGGTCCAGATAGGAGAGCAGAAACGACGTCCCTTTTTCCACGGCCGGCCACACCTCTTCGAGAAAAGCCCGATCCTGTGTCGCCAGATAGTGCTGGTGCATCCCCCAGAGGATGGAACCGCCCTCGTCGATCTGCAGTCCCCAGGAAGGGGCAAGCCGTCCGTCGTGATAATGGCGCTGCTGAAACGAGCCGTCCGGGTCCTGCGCTGTCAGCGTCCAGCGGTAGAACATCCGGGTTAGATTGCTCAGACCGGCCCGGTCAAAGGCGGTCGTGATGTACGCTGCGTCCCGCCCCCAGCAGTAGGCGTAGCCGCCGCAGCGGGTAAAGGTCTCGTCAAACTCCGGCGCGGCGATCACGCAGCCTGTCTGCTCGTCGGCCATCAGCCGGAAGACGAGCAGGGAACGCTCGTAGACGCGGCGAATCCGCTCGTCGCAGCCGGCAGGGAGAGTGGGCTGTGCGTTCAGGAAGTCGTGCCAGTACTGCTCGGTCTGCTCCAGATGCCGCTCAACCGAGACAGCAAATGCCCGGCACATTGCGTTTACAGCCTCGTCCACCCGACTTCCCGCTGTGAGATAGACAGGAATGGCGGCTGTCTCCCCCGGTTCCAGCGACAACGTCCAGCCGAGTGCTCCGTCCGGCGCCATGGCCACTTTGTTGCCCGGCAAATACCCTTGGGACGCGTGCTTCCAGGCGTCGGCGCAGGTGTACTGGGCGCACCCAAGCGGACTGGCCAGCGCAAACGCGTATTGATGACGAAAGTACACCAGGCCGTCGATCCGGGGGTCATAGGTTACGCAGTTGTACAGGCGGTTTTCCCCGATGGTGAGCGAAGCGGCGCAGAAAAAGCGGAGCCGGATCGGTTTGCGGCCTGTGTTGGTCCATTTGTACAAGCGAACCAACAGCGGCTCGCCAGGCACGGCGAAATCGACGGTTTCCCAGCGCAGAGGCAGACGGCGGGCCGTCCCCGCCGTGCGCAGCACGTTGGTCCGCGGCAGGTAAGCCTGCTCCCATTGCCACTCAGCCGGGTCGTCTGTCCAAACGGTCTCCTCGCTTTCCTCCTCCACAAAGACGCCGGCGCGCATCCGCTCCACGTGCTGCGGGAAGTCAACATGCGGCCACCAGAGGCGGTACAGCTCTCCGTTGTGGCCCAGAGCGGCCAGCATTGACGCGTTGCCGATGACAGCGTCGTTGAGATACGGTTTTCCAGTGACAGGATTCATCATGTGGATTCTCCTTCCCATGAAGCGTCTTCCCCGGTTACGCATCCGGCTGTCGGGCCGATGAGCCGCGGACGATCAGCCGGTGGGGCAGCACGATCTGTGGCTGTGTGATCGTCTCGCCGGCCAGCTTGCGAATCAGCAGTTGGACGGTCGTGTAGCCGAGATGGTAAATGCCGATATCCACGGTGCTGATCGGCGGATTGCTCAGTTCGGACAGCATGATGTTGTTGAAGCTGACCACCGAGACATCGTCGGGGACGCGCAGTCCCGCTTCGTACAGTTGGCGGATAAACCCGAATGCGATCACGTCGTCGATCACGACGAAAGCGGTCGGCCGTTCCGGCTGGCTCATCATCAGGGACGTGGCGTGGAAGCCTGCCTGAAGCATCTCCGCCGTCATTACCCACTCCTGGCGAAACGGGAGCCCCGCTTCGGCGAGCGCCCGCTTGTAGCCTTCCAGCCGATCCTCCGAGACGACCATGTCCGGCGGCCCGCTGACAAAACCGATATGCACGTGCCCCTGGGCGATCAGGTGGCGGGTGGCGTCAAACGCGGCCTGCACGTTGTTGTTGTTGACGCACAATAGATCGTCCCGCTCCAGCGAGCGGCCCAGCAGGACGAAGGGAAAGTCGTGCTCCAGCAACAGATCTACCAGCGGATCCGCCTTGCGGGGGGCCATCAGGATGATGCCGTCCACGCGGCGGCCGAGGATCATCCGGTTGACCGACTCCAGCTCTTCCGGACGGCTGTTGGCCGATGACATCAGCACGTCGTATCCGGCTGTTTGGGCGCAGGCCAGCATGCCGCGCAGCACCTCGGAAAAAAATGGATTGACAAACTCTTCGACGGAACGGGGCAGAACAAGCCCGATCGTTTGCGTGCTTTTGGAGACGAGGCTTTTGGCCATGATGTTGGGGTGGTAGCCAAGCGCCTCCATGGCCTCCCGGACTTTTCGCACCGTCGCGGGACTGATTTTCGGATGATGGGACAGGACCCGGGACACGGTGGAAGGAGAGACTCCCGCCGCGCGGGCCACATCCTTGATCGTAACGGACATACAATCCTCCCAGTTCTGTGCAAACGTTTGTTTTTCAACATCGTACCGGAAAAGCATCCGCTTGTAAACTGTTAATGCGCAAAAATAGGGAATGAATGAAATTTACAGAAAAAAGGCGCGTGCGAGAAAAATTGGCAGAATTATGGCGGAATTCTAGCATAAAAAGGAAAATCGGACAAATTCGGCTGTTTGCAAGCGTTTTCTCGGCTGGAATGTTTCGTGTAGGATGGTAGTACATGCAAGGCGGTTTTGCCGCGCGTTCCATTTGGGGCAGTTTCTGACACAATTTAGTGCAATCGTTTGCATTGAACTTGTGCGCTGACCGGCAACACTTGCCAAAACAGCTTCAGTTTGCCCCAAGCAGCCGCCCTCTCGACGGGGGCACCGCCAGAATGGGCCGCGGCGACACGTCCGGCAGATTAACCTGTATGTCAGGAAGAAAGAGGGGTACATGGATGAAACGCTTTTTCAGCATTTTTACCGCGATGGCGTTGGCTGGTTCGCTGTTGGCCGGCTGCGGCGGCTCCAGCGAGACAGGCGGTCAGCAGGGAGGGCCGGCGCAGCAAACGAATGGGCCGGTCACGCTTACATTCTGGACGACGATGCGCGAATCAGAGACGGTGGCGCTGAAGGAACTGATCAGCCAGTTTGAACAGGAAAACAAAGAGATCAAGGTAAACCTGGAGCTGATCCCGTTCGGCGAGGCGCAGAATAAGTTTCGCACCGCGGCGCAGGCTGGCAACGGACCGGACGTGATCCGCTCCGAAGTGGCCTGGACGCCGGAGTTTGCCAAAATGGGGCTGCTGGAGCCGCTGGACAGCTACTTTGCGGATCAGGACGACTTCCTGGAGGCGCCGCTTTCCTACAGCAAGTGGAACGGACACGTCTGGAGCGTTCCGGAGGTGACCGACGCGCTGGCTCTCTTGTACAACAAGCGGATGCTGAAAGAGGCCGGGTTCAACGAGCCGCCCCGGACGATGGACGAATTTGCCGCAGCCGCCAAGGCGCTGTCCAACGGCAAAGACAGGTGGGGCTTCTACCACCGCCAGACGGAAGCGTACTTCTCGCTGCCGTTTATCTGGGCGTTTGGCGGGGGGCTGATCGACGACAACCTGCAGGTGCTGATCAACACGCCGGGCGCGGTGAAGGGCATCGAGTTTGCCTTGAAACTGCGCGATCAGGATCACGCGTACCCGAAGGATCTGGACGCGGCCAACAGCTACCAGACCATGAATGAAGCCTTTAAAAAAGGGAGCGCGGCGATGATTTTCAACGGCCCCTGGGCGACATCCGACATCCTCGCCGGGGAAGAGTTCCGCGATCCGAACAACCTGGGGATCGCTCCGATTCCGGCCGGACCGGACGGGCATACCGGCTCTCCCGTGGGCGGGCACAGCCTGGCCATCTACGCCGGTTCCAAATCAAAAGAGGCCGCCTACAAGCTGATCGCTTTCCTCACCAGCAAGGAGAGCCAGGCCAAATTGGCGAGCAAAAACGGCACACTGCCGACGCGTAAATCAGCGTATGAGATGCCGGAGATCAAGGAAAACCGGCTGATCTCCGACTTTAAGGCGGTAATGGAAAGCGCCAAGAACCGGCCGGTCATTCCGGAAGGGGGACAGATTTTCGCCTCGTTCGACCCCGAGATCCAGGCGATCTACAAGGGCGAGAAAAAGCCGCAGGAAGGACTGGACGCGGTTGCCGGCGCGTGGAAAGCGCTGCTGGGACAATAGCGAATGAAAACGAAAACCGTATGAAGGCGCGAGGGAGAATGGCCAATGGGCTTTTCTTCCCTTCGCGCTGTCGAAGGACGTTGTTGGAAAAGGGGGCGTGATGGTTGACAATACGCAGCAACAAGTGGATCGCCTGGCTGTTTCTCACGCCTGTGCTTGTGGTGATGGCGCTATTGGTGTTTTATCCGCTGGTGCAGGGAATCATCTACAGCTTTACTGACATGAACCAGTACAACATGGGCAGTAAATTTGCCCCGCCCAGTTGGACGTTTGTCGGACTGGACAACTACGTCGATTTGTTTGCCTCGTTTTTCAAGCCCGATTCGGTGTTTCGCGACGTGATTGTGCAGACGCTGGTCTGGACGTTTGTCAATGTCTTTTTCCATTTCGTCATCGGGTTGGGGCTGGCGCTTCTGCTGAACCGCAACATCAAAGGACGCGGCATCTACCGCATGCTGCTGATGGTTCCGTGGGCGGTGCCGTCGTTTGTCTCCGCCTTTTCCTGGACGTGGATGTACAACCAAACGTACGGCTTGTTCAACATCATCCTGCAAAAGCTGGGATTCTCACCGATTCCCTGGCTGGGCGACAGTTTTTGGGCGATGGTCTCGGTGATCATGGTCAACGTCTGGGTGGGCGTACCGTTCATGATGATCACGCTGCTGGGCGGTCTGCAAAGCATCCCGCCATCCCTCTACGAAGCGGCCCGCGTGGATGGTGCTTCGCCGTGGAGCCAATTCTGGAACATCACGCTGCCGCTGTTGAGGCCGGTGGCGGCAACGGCGACGGTGCTCGGCGTGATCTGGACGTTTAACATGTTTACGATTATTTTCCTGGTGACGCGCGGCGGTCCGGTCCGCTCCACGGAAATTCTCGTCACCTACGCCTACCGGGAGGCGTTCTTGAATTGGAACTTTGGCATGGCCGCCACCTACGGCGTGGTGATTCTCAGTTTTCTGCTCGCCTTTACGGTGCTGTACCGGCGGCTGATCAAAGCCAACAGCAACGAGGGGGTGTACTACTGAGATGCGCACGTCCAACTGGTGGGTGCACCTGCTCTTGATCGCTGCATCCGCAATTGCCGTCTTTCCTGTGTTGTGGATTCTTTCTACCAGTTTCAAGCCGCGTTCGGAAGTGTTTTCGACCGAGCTGGCCATCGTTCCGCAGACGTTTACCTGGGAGAATTACGTTCACGTGCTGACCCGTGCTGACGGCGTCTTTTTGCAGTGGATGGCCAACAGCTTCCTCGTCGCGTTATTGACTGCGCTCGTGGCGCTGTCATTGTCCGCCACCGCAGCCTACGCCTTGTCTCGCTTCCGTTTTTCCGGCAAACGGGTCATCTCCTTCAGCTTTTTTCTCACCCAGATGTTCCCGGGGGCGCTGTTGATCGTGCCGCTGTACCGGATTGTCAACGCGCTGGGACTGTTGAACAGCTACCTCGGCCTGGTGCTCGCATATGCTACGGTAGCGGTTCCGTTTTGCGTGATGATGCTGAAAAACTTCTTTGACACGATACCCTACGAGTTGGAGGAAGCGGCACGGGTGGACGGCTTGTCCCCATTCGGCACGTTTTATCGGATTGTGCTGCCGCTGTCGCTGCCGGGTATTGCTGTGACCGGCTTTTTCGCCTTCATCACGGCGTGGAACGAATTTTTGATCGCGCTTACCTTCATGTCCGAACAGCGCATGTACACGCTGCCGATCGGTTTGCAGCAGTTTGTCAACCAGTTCAATTCCGACTGGCACTACATGGCGGCCGGGGCGATCATCGTCACGCTGCCTGTGCTGATCGTCTTTTTGCTGGCGCAGCGTTATCTGATTGCCGGCTTGTCCGCCGGCGGGACAAAAGGGTGAGCGACGGGAGGAGAGTGCCGTGACGACGAGGTCGCTGATCGACGACAGCATCGACATCATCCTGCGCCATCAGGCCAGGACGGGCGCCTATCTGGCATCGCCGGCGTTTGTTCATTACCGGTACGCCTGGCTGCGGGACGGGGCGTTTGTCGCCTATGCGCTGGACCGCTTTGGCCGCCATGAGAGTTCCCGCCGTTTTTACACCTGGTGTGATGCCGTTGTAAACAAACACGCCGACAAGGCCAAAGAAGCTATCGCCGCCGTTCGCGCGGGGTGGGCAGGCAGCGCGGAGGAGGCCAACAGACGCTTTTTGCACGCCCGCTTCACCGTTGACGGAGACGAGGTGGAGGGCGAGTGGGGAAGCTTTCAATTGGACGGGTACGGGACGTGGCTCTGGGGGCTGTCGGAGCATGTCCGCCGCAGCGGAGAGCGGAGCCTGATCGAGCAGTTTCGTACCTCTGTCGACCTGACGCTTGATTACCTCGGGGCGTGCTGGCAGCTGACCAACTTTGACTGCTGGGAGGAGCACGGCGACCGCATCCACCCGGCGACACTGGCGGCCGTATACGGCGGTGTGCGGGCAATGATGGATTATCTGCCGGAGCGGGCAGAGGAGCTGAACAGCTTGGCTGATGCTGTCCGCCGCTTCGTGCTGGAGCGGGGGACGGAGGATGGCGCGTTTGTGAAGTCGCTGGGCGATCCGTCCGCAGATGCCAGTCTGTTGTGGCTGTCCCTGCCGTTCGGGCTGGTGGACGCAGATGACCCGTTGATGGTCCGGACCGTGACGCGGATCGAGCGGGAGCTTCTGGCCGGCTTTGGCGTTCACCGGTACCGGGGTGATACCTATTACGGCGGCGGGCAGTGGCCGCTCTTGTCTGCCTGGCTGGGCTGGTATTACGTACGAAACGGCCGACACGACGAGGCTGCGGCAATCTGCCGCTGGATCGAGTCAACCTGGACGACGGACGGCCTGCCGGAGCAGGTGCAGGAACATCTGCTGGCGCCAGACCACTACCAGCTGTGGGTGGATCGGGCCGGGATGCCGGCGGTGCCGCTTCTCTGGTCGCACGCGATGTATCTGGTGCTGGTGGATGAACTGCAGGCGGCGAGGTAGGAAAAACAGTAAACGCGGGTACCTTAAAGGGGCCCGCGTTTACTTTTTCAGGGGCTAAGTAAACAGGATCAGAAAGACGGCAATAAACAGCGCCAGGACGATTCCGATCATGGTCACGGAGGCAAAGCAAAACCTCCACTTTTTTACAGAAAGTATAGCAGGTATATGTTTGTTTGCACATAAGAAATGTTGATGTGATGCGGATTTTGTCTGTTTTAACTAAAATATTTTCATTCATATAATACAAATTCAAATTTTTTTAATTTGGGGAGATTCCCAAAAACTGTGATATGATACAAAACGTTAGACGTCAGACATCTAGGAGGGACTTATATGGAGGCAGCTGTGAACACGCGGCAAGGCAAACCAAAACATCCTCCTGGCTTGTACTTGCTGTTTTTCACGGAACTGTGGGAGCGCTTTAGTTACTACGGCATGCGGGCGCTGTTGACCCTGTATCTCACCACCGCGCTTATCAGCGGGGGCTTGGGTTTGAAAAAGGCGTCGCCATGAGCATCTACGGATTTTTTACCGGCGCGGTTTACTTTACGCCGCTGATCGGCGGATACCTCTCCGACCGATATCTGGGCAGAAGACTGGCCATTACCATCGGCGGGATCACGATGGCGGCCGGCAACTTCGTCCTGTTTGCGGAACACAGTCTGTTGGGCTTGTATCTCGGTCTGGCACTGTTGATTATCGGGAACGGATTTTTCAAGCCGAACATTTCCACACTGGTCGGCGAACTGTATCCGGAAAACGACAACAGACGTGACTCGGCGTTCACCATTTTCTACATGGGGATCAATATCGGGGCCTTCTTCGCACCGCTCGTCTGCGGATATCTGGCGGAAGACCTCTTCAAGACCACGGTAAACGGCGTGGTTCAATACGGCTTCAAATACGGCTTCCTGGCCGCTTCGATCGGCATGATGATCGGCCAGCTCATTTTCAATCTATTGGGTAATCGCTATCTCGGCGACATCGGCAAAAAGCCTGTGGGGAAATCGGAGGATAAGGCCAAGGCTGCTGCGGCCAACGCTCCGCTGACCAAAAAGGAAAAACAGCGCACCGCAGTGATTATTATCATCACCTGTTTTGTGGTCTTCTTCTGGGCCGGCTTTGAACAGGCAGGCAGCTCGCTTACGCTGTACACGGACAAGTTTGTGGACAAGCAGGTGTTTGGCTACGAGGTGCCGACGTCCTGGTTTCAGTCGCTGAACCCGCTGTTCATCGTGCTGCTGGCGCCGATCCTGTCCGGTTTGTGGGTAAAGCTGGCGTCCAGCAAACGGGGTGATCTGAAGATCCCGACCAAAATGGGGATCGGCATGATCATGCTCGGCATGGGGTATATGGTGCTGCTCCTGGCGGTTCTGCACACCGGGAGCGACGAAAACCACATTTTGAACAAAGCCAACGTCATGTTCATCGTGATGACGTACTTCCTGCACACGCTGGGGGAACTGTTCCTCTCGCCGGTGGGACTGTCGATGGTGAGCAAGATCGCTCCCGTCAAGCTGGCGTCCCTGCTGATGGGCGTCTGGCTGGCCAGCACGGGCGTAGCCAACATTCTGGCGGGTGAACTGGCTTCTTATACGCAATCGCTCGGTTATCTGGAAGTGTTTGGCTTGATCGGTTTGCTGGCAATCGTGATGGGGCTCTTGCTCCTGCTGGTCTCCCGCAAGCTGGTGCAGATGATGGGATAGCATGGCGTGAGCATAACGCACAAAAAAACCCGCCCGGCTTCAGCGGAGGCTGCGGGCGGAAACATGGAGGACGTTATGTCCTTCGGTAGGGTCTGACATTTCCAATGGTAAGCCACAGATGTTGCGGCAAGATGGAGAAATGATGAAGAATGTGTAAACGTTCCAAAAGCCGCAAGCAAGGCTGCTTCCATGTTACAGCCTGCCGGCTTTCCGGGCCCTGCAACCAAAAAAGGCTCTGTGTTTTGCATAAAACACAGAGCCTTTTTGATTGCTGAACGAAAGCGCCGGGTTAATCGCTCAGCTCAGGAGCTGCAAGAATTGACGCGTGCGCTCTTCCTGCGGGCGGGTGAAAAGCTGCTCCGGCGTGCCGCGTTCCACAATCAGTCCCTGGTCCATGAAGATCACCTCGTCGGCCACGTCCCGGGCAAACGCCATTTCATGTGTGACGATGACCATCGTCATGCCTTCCAGGGCCAGTTCCTTCATGACCTTCAGCACTTCGCCGACGAGCTCCGGGTCAAGAGCGGAGGTCGGTTCGTCAAACAGCATCACCTGCGGGTCCATCGCCAGCGCGCGGGCGATGCCGACACGCTGCTGCTGCCCGCCGGAGAGCTGGGCGGGGTAGTGGTCCAGTTTGTCCGCCAGCCCCACCTTGGTCAGCAGGGAGACCGCCTTGGCCCTGGCCTTGTCCGGTGATTCCTTCTTTACCGTGACGGGCCCTTCCATCACGTTTTGCAGGGCGGTCATGTGCGGGAACAGGTTGTAGCCTTGAAACACCATGCCGGTCTGTCGGCGCAGCCGGGCGATCTCCGCCTTGTCCACTTTGCCGCGGGCGGAGAAGTCCAGCTTTACCTCGCCGATTTGGACGCTGCCTTCGGTCGGCAGTTCCAGCGCGTTGAGGCAGCGCAGCAGGGTGGTTTTGCCCGAGCCGGACGGTCCGATGATGACGACCACCTTGCCTTTTTCCACCGTCAGCGAGACCCCTTTCAACACATGCAGGTCTCCAAAGCGTTTGTGAAGATTTGAAATGACGATCATCCAACATTCTTCCCTTCTAGGCGACGTAACGGTCCAGCCTGCTTTCGATCCGGTCCTGGATGAAGGAGAGGATCAAGCAGATCATCCAGTAGATGAACGCAGCCTCTGAATAGACCAGCAGCGGTTCGTAGGTGGTGGCGGTAATCTCCTGCGCCTTGCGGAACATCTCCGGCACCAAAATGGTGGCGGCCAGCGACGTGTCTTTCACCAGGCTGATGTACGAGTTGGACAGCGGCGGCACCGAGACACGGGCTGCCTGCGGCAGGATGACGCGCTGCAGCGCCTGCCGGTAGGTCATCCCCAGCGAATAGGCGGCTTCCCACTGTCCCTTGGGAATGGACAGAATCGCGGCCCGCACCACTTCCGACGCGTACGCCCCGACGTTGAGGGAAAAGCCGATCACTGCGGACGGAAACGGATCGATGGTCAGACCGACGCTGGGCAGGCCGTAAAAGAGAATGAAGAGCTGCACCAATAGCGGCGTGCCGCGAATGATGGAGACGTAGACGCGGGCGATGGCCACCAGCGGCTTGCTGCCGGAGATGCGGGCAAGCGCCGTCAGGACGGCGATCACCAGGCCGATGGCAAACGAAATGATGGACAGCGACAGCGAGTACGTCAGTGCTCCTTTCAACAGGGGAAGAAACGAGCTCTGTGCGATCTCAATCCATCGCTCCAGGCGTTCAGGGTTGTCGAACAAGCTATTTGGAAACATCTGCACCAAACCATTTCTCGGAGATTTTTAGATACGTGCCGTCTTGCATCATGTCGTCCAGCGCCTTGTTGAAGGCGTCTACCAGTTCCTTGCTGCCTTTGCGGAACATGAAGCCGTTTTTGGCGCTGTCCGGATGCTTGGCGACGACTTTGATCGGCGTGTCCGGCTTCTGCTTTTGATAGTCCAGGAAGGACAGGCCGTCGTTGATGGTGACGTCCACCCGCTTGGAGACGAGCAGGCCGATCGCCTGGTTAAAGCCTTCCACGGCGACGATTTCCGCGCCGTTTTCTCTGGCGATGTCGGTCAGGTTGCTGGTCAGCGTCTGCGCCGCTTTCAATCCCTTGATGTCCGAAAAGCTGGTGACGGTGTTGTTGTCCTTGTGGGTCACCAGCACGGCGGTGGATACGGTGTACGGCTTGGAAAAGTCGTACGTTTTCAGGCGGTCCGGCCGGATGCCCACCTGGTTGGCGATCACGTCAAAGCGCTTGGCATCAAGACCGGCAAACAGCGCGTCCCACTGTGTCTCTTGAAAGACAGGCTCGACGCCGATGCGTCTGGCGATCTCCGACACCACTTCCACGTCAAAGCCGGTCAGCTTGCCCGACGAATCGTGGAACGTAAAGGGAGGATAGGTGCCTTCCGTGCCGATCACCAGTTTCCCTTCCGCTTTTACTTTTTCCAACAGGTTCTGCTCGGCCTTTTGCTCGGCAGGGGCGGAGGCAGTGTCGGCGGATGGAGATGGACTGGCGGAGCTGCAGCCGGCCGCTCCCAACAGCAAGGTGGAGATGAGTGCGAAAACCAATCGTGTTTTCATGGAAAAATCCCCCTGAAACAATATGACTGGTTGGAATATTGAGACCATACTAAAAGGGTTGATCCGTTTTGTCAATGCGCCAGATTTCACTCCGTCACAAACGGGATGGAGGCCGGTCAAGCCTCCGTTTTTTGGCTGTAATTTCTTGGCTGTAAGAAGAAAAGTGGCCGACCTCCACTCCGACCGGAATCAGAGGCCGTGCCACCTGGCAAGCCAACCTGGGTTATTGGCTGATGTCTTTGCCAAACCATTTTTGGGAAATTTGCTTCAGCGTGCCGTCCTGCTTCATGCTCTCCAGCACCTTGTCGATCTCTTGCACCAGTTCGTCGCTGCCTTTGCGGAACATGAAAGCGCACGGGACGCCTTCCTGGTTCTCCTTGACGATCTTGATCGGCGTGTTCGGCTTCTGTTTCAGGAAGTCGAGGACGGACAGGTTGTCGTTGATCACGACATCAACGCGCTTGGTGGAAATCAGATCGATGGCGTTGTTGAAATTGTCGACGGCGACGATTTCGGCGCCCAGTTCACGTGCCATGTCAGCGTAGTTGCTGGTCATCGACTGGCCGGCTTTCAGGCCTTTGATGTCCGAGAAGTCCTTCACTGTGTTGTTGTCCTTGTGCGTCACCAAGACAGCGCGGGATACGGAGTACGGCTGGGAAAAATCGTATTTTTCCTGGCGGTCCGGCTTGATGCCTACCTGGTTGGCGATCACGTCAAAGCGTTTGGCGTCGAGACCGGCGAACATCGCGTCCCACTGTGTCTCCTGAAAGACTGGCTCCACGCCGAGCCGTTTGGCCACTTCGGTAATGACGTCCACGTCGTAGCCGGTCAGTTTTCCCGATTGATCGTGGAACGTAAACGGGGCATAGGTGCCTTCCGTGCCGATGACCAGTTTGCCTTCTGCCTTTACTTTCTCCAGCAGGTTTTGCGTGGAGGCCTCACCGTTGGAAGCACCAGATTGTTCAGGCTGGGCAGGCGTTGTGGACGTGCCGCAGCCGGTAATACCGAGTAGCAAACTTGTAATTAAAGCTGCACAAACCCATTTTTTCATCGAGAAACCCCCACTAAGTTGATATGAATTTCATGGGATCATACTAAAAGGCTTTGCCGTATTTGTCAATGACCAGAAACAACCGGCCTCCCATTTTTTTAGGATACCCAAAATATGCGGAACATGATGGCTGTGGACCAGATTGGCAGATTGGCTTTGCCTGTACCGTTACGGCAGTGAAGTTCGTGGTTGAGTCTGCATACGAAGAGGCGTACAATAGGAACGAAGTGAAAGAGCCCCCCTTTCCCGGAAAGCGGGGGCTGCTGTTTCTGGCATCATCACACCAATGAATCACGGACTCCGGCGGCACTCGTGGCGATTCGGCCGGAGAGAAAAAAGGAGATTTTACGATGTTAAACGACTGGCGCATGTATACAGACGAAACCGGCACGGAGCAAAACCATACAGCCTGGCACGAGGTGCTGAAGGCGATCGCCCAACTGGACGGCACGACCAGGACACTGGTGCACGCCGCGTACGGCGACCACGTGGATTTGGTGGTGGCCGGCGGAAATCAGGGACTCGTCCTGGTGCAGTGGAAAGAACACGAGCCAGTCGAGCGCCATTACGTGCTGGCGCAGGACAAGCCGGCAGCCGTCATGACTACCCTGACGATCGAAGGCAGCGAGGTGGCTTTTCCCGCCGCTTGGTGTGTACCGCTGGAGCAGGCAATTCCCGTCTGCGGCGACATTTTGCGCACCTGCGAAAAAGGAGAACCGAACGGCCTCACCTGGCAGCCGGTAGAGATGTAGCACAGGGACGAGGCACCGGAGGTCGTCGACGATGGAAATGAACACGCTTATTCAATCGATCCTGGTGATGGCGGCGATCATCGGCATCGGTGCGGTGATCGGCATCCGCCAGCCGCTCGCGGCCGATTCCCGCCAGCTCCTGATCACGATTATCGTCAATGTGGCGATGCCCTGCATCATATTAGACGGGGTATTTCAAACGCCGATTGACGATCGTCTCATGTTGCAAATCTTCGGAATATTCGCTGTTTCTGTACTATTAAACTGCCTGGGCATTCTCATCGGCTGGCTGGGGGCGCGAACGCTGCCGCTATCTGCCAAAAAGCGGCGTGAACTGGCTATTCTCTCCGGTTTGGGCAATACTGGATTTATCGGCCTTCCCCTGTGCGCTGCCCTGTTTGGGCCGAAAGGGGCGGTGCTCGCCGCCGTCTTTGACGCCGGACTTGATTTTGTCATGTGGACCGTGGCGGTGATGATGCTGCAGGAGAAAGCGAGGTTCTCGCTGAAGGGACTGAAAGCGATGGTCAACATTCCGATGATCGCCATCGTTGCCGGTCTCGGCTTTGCGATGTCCGGCCTGACGCCGCCCGAACCGGTGAAGCAGTTGGCTGCAGCGCTGGCCCGGCTGGCTTCTCCTCTGGCGATGCTCTACATCGGCATGCTGCTGCCGCTCCTCCTGCGCAACAAGCGGCAGGTGTCCCTGCCGTTGTTGGGCGTGCCGCTTATGTTCAAGCTGTTTGTGTTTCCGCTCTCGGCAGCGCTGCTGTTGTCCCAACTGCACGTGGACGAGGAGATTACCCGCGTCGCGATTGTTCAGGTGGCCATGCCGACGGTGGCGATGGCGTCCATCCTGTTCGCCCGGTACGCGGCCGATGAGGAGATGGGGGCGATGACGACGGTCTTTTCCACGCTGCTCGCACTCTTGACGATTCCCGCCGTGCTGATGGTGGGCAGTATGTTGATCCGCTGACTATGGTCGAAGCGGTTTTGGATGTTCATGAAACATTTCCCATCTCCAAGCAGTCATACAAGGTAAACAGCAACACATGATGTAACAGATTGGAGGAATTGCGCATGAAATGGAAGAAGGCTGTGGCCTGCGCCGTCGGGCTGCAACTGCTCCTCACCGTTCCGGCTGTGGCTGATGTAACCGCCAAGATCACAGTGAACGGTCACGCCGTGCAATGGAAGCACGAGGCGATTACAGTCAACCAGCGAACCTATGCGGCTGCGGCGGATGTGAGCGAGTTTCTGCAAGCCGCCTGGAAGGTGGAGGGCAATACAGGGGTGCTGTCGCTGCCATCAAACAGGACTCTTGCTTTCAAGCTGAACACCGGCGAGGTGGCCGTCGACGGGAAGTGGACCACAATCGAGCACGGAGCCCGGGAGTACAACGGCACTGTCTATCTGCCGCTTCGCTGGGTAATCGAACAGGCGGGGCTTTCGATTCAATGGAACCCAACCACGAAGGAGGTGGATATCGTGAAGCCAAAAGGAGACGATGATGCGTTCAAAGTGCTTGAGAACGGGCAATTGAGCGCAGAGGAGAAAGCATTTGTCCAGAAGGTGAAGGAGCAGCGGGGCGTGCACAACCTGGGTGACTTGTACGTGATCGCCCTCGGTCAGGCGCCCAATCCCGGTTACGGTTTGAAGGTGACCGGTACGGAGTGGAGCTTGGAGCAGCTCAAGGTGTACGTCAAGCAGACCAAGCCGGAACCGGGCAGGCTCTACGCCCAGGTGATCACCTATCCGTATCTGGTCGCCCGGGTGAAACTGCCGCCGAACACGACCATCCAGTTTTACGATGCCGATACGAAACAGCCGTTGTTTGAACAGCAGAAGATCCAGCCGGGCCGATGAGGGTCCGGTTTTTTGTTGCCTTTTCCAAACCGGATACTGTAAAGTAGGAAGTATAGAAACGATTGGTGCGATTATCTTGGGTAAGGAGGTGCAGGTACGTGTTTGGGGCCGTTCAAGCGTGGTTTGTGGTAGAAGTTACCAGCATGACGCATGAGGAATTCCGCCAAGGGGGTAGTCTGCCCTTTTTTAGCCATACAATTGAGCGGAATCAACCAAGGCGTACCATGCATCGATAACCCATCGTCTGTCCGATTGTGCAACGATGCCGCAGGTGTAGGCCTGCGGCTTTTTTGCGTCCAAAAACGGCCGACGGCGCCTGTGTGGCCCGGAGGAGGAGGCGATATTCACGTTTCCTGAGCGGGAGCGGGCCCGCTTGGCCGGACCTGTTTGTCGGGCAGGGCGGTGGCACAACCCAAGGAGGCGTATTTTCATGATCATCATCGCAACCCAACACGTGCAAAAGTCGTTCGGAATCGACCCCGTTCTGCGGGATGTCACGCTGGAAATCAAGGCGGGGGAGCGGATCGGCATCGTCGGACCGAACGGCGCCGGCAAAACCACGCTGTTCAAGCTGTTGGCCGGCCTGGAGCAGCCCGACGCGGGAGAGGTATTTCGGGCGAAGGGCATCCGCTGGGCCTACCTGCCGCAGTCGCCGCAGTATCCGCCGGAATGGACGGCGCGGGACGTGATCGCCAGCGCCTTTGGCGACGTCCTGGCGATACAGGAAGAGATGCGTTTTCTGGAGCAGGAGATGAGCCGCGTCAGTGAAGCGGATCGTGAGTTGGAGCGGCTGATCGGGCGCTACCAGACGCTGCAGTCCGAGTTTGAGCGGCTGGACGGCTATCAGTGGGAAGCCCGAATGGCACAGGTGACGGACGGCCTGGGTCTCTCCGAGGCATTTTTGTCCACGCCTTTTTCGCGGTTGAGCGGAGGGGAACAGACCAAGACCGGGATGGCCAAACTGCTCTGCCAACAGAGCGACGTACTGCTCCTGGATGAGCCGACCAACCATCTCGACCTGGAGGCGATGGAGTGGCTGGAGGGATTTTTGCGCGACTATCCGGGAACGGTGCTGATTATCTCGCACGACCGCAGCTTTCTGGACGCTGTGGTCAGTTCCATCTACCACCTCGACGGAGGCGTGGTGGAACACTACACCGGCAACTACAGCGCCTTCGTCAAAGAGCGGGAGGAGCGGCTGCTGTACCAGTTTGCCGAGTACCAGGAGCAGCAGAAAAAGATCAAAAAGATGCAGGAAGCGATCAAACGGCTGAAGGAGTGGGGCAACCGCTCCAATCCGCCCAACGAGGCGTTTCACCGCAGGGCGAAAAGCATGGAAAAGGCGCTGAACCGGCTGGAGCGGATCGAACGGCCCCGTCTGGAAGCGAAGCGGATGGGCCTGGAGTTTCACAAGGCGGAGCGGAGCGGCGAAGAGGTGTTGGTCGCGGAGGGTGTGAGCAAGTCGTTCGGGGGAAAGCAGCTGTTTGACGGCGCCTCTCTTCTGCTGCGGTACGGCGAACGAAAAGCGATCCTCGGGCCCAACGGCTGCGGCAAGTCGACGTGGATCAGGATGATGGTGGGCGAGCTTCCGCCCGACGCGGGTACGGTACGGATCGGAAGCAGTGTAAAGCTCGGCTATCTCTCCCAGCGGGCGCTGGAGGGGGACCAGGAGCGGCGGGTGATCGACGTGTTTCGCGAGACGGCGGCCGTCTCCGAGGCGGAAGCGCGTCACCGGCTGGCGGCGTTTATGTTTTACGGCGAACAGGTGTTCAAAAAGATCAGCCAGTTAAGCGGCGGGGAGCGGATGCGCCTGCGGCTGGCGCAGTTGATGCACCAGGACATCAACCTGCTGGTGCTGGACGAGCCGACCAACCACCTGGACATCGAGGCGCGCGAAACGCTGGAGGAGGCGCTGGCCGACTTTCAGGGATCACTGCTCATCGTCTCCCACGACCGGTACTTTTTGCAAAAGATGGTGGACGGCGTTTACTGGGTGGAAAACGGCCGGCTGGTCCACTACGAGGGCACCTTTGAAGAAGCGCGGGAAAAACGAAGACAGCGGCTCAGCGGGGCAGCCAGCCGGACAGCGGAGAACAAGCGGAAAGCGGTGGAGCC
The DNA here is from genome assembly GCF_020923495.1 of Brevibacillus sedimenti. GTDB lineage: Bacteria > Bacillota > Bacilli > Brevibacillales > Brevibacillaceae > Brevibacillus > Brevibacillus aydinogluensis. The sequence continues at coordinate 216,739 of NZ_CP064048.1, read as the reverse complement.
GCTGCAGCGTGAACAGAGCCCGCATTCTGAAACAATGCCGCACACGATGAAACCGGCCAGTTCCCGCAAGCGGCCCAACCTGTACAAGCTGGCGGAACTGGAACGGGCGATTGCCGCGCGGGAAGCCCGGCGGGATGAGGTGACGGCCCTGCTGTCCGGCGGCGAGACGGACTACCGGAAACTGATCGACTACCAGCAGGAGCTGGAGCGCTTGACGGAGGAGATCGACGCTCTGTACCGCGAGTGGATGGAGCGGCAGGAGGGCTAGACGGGAGAGCAGGCAAACGCTGCTCATTATGCTGGTCATTAAAAAACAGCTGCGGGGAAGGCACGGACTTGACCAGGCCTTCCCCGTTTTCACAGGGTATTCGATTACAAAAGGATGGTAGTCATCTTACGCTTGGGCGCTGGGCTCCGGCAGCCGGTGGTAGCGGGCGCGGAACAAGATCAGCATGACGACCATCAAGATGCCGCCGAGGAGAAACGGACCGCTTTGGTACCATTCGTAGACGGCACCGCCGGCCAGCGGACCGAGGATGCGTCCCAGGCTGTCGATGGAGCTGATCGTTCCACTGGTGACACCCTGGCCCTGGGTGGTCCGCTGCGTGATCATTGCCGTACCGGTAGCGCGAATCATGCCCTGCCCCGCTCCGAACAGGGAGAGCGTGAGTGTCAGCGCCCAGAAATTGGCGGCCAGCGGAATGGCAAAGAAACCGATGCCGTAGAGGATCAGGCCGATGGCCAGGACGAGCGGCTCGCCCAGCGATTTCACCATTTTGCCGATCAGTCCACCTTGCACGAAGGCGGAGATGATCCCCATGACGAGAAACATGTAGCCGAGGTCTTTCGATGAGTACCCGTACAAATCGTTTATGTAGAGGGCAAAGGTCGTCTCCAGACCGGCAAAGGCAAACGAGACGATGAACATGATGCCGTACAAAAGCGAGAGCGGTCCAAACAGGGCAGTCAGCGGATTCCCCCGCTTGACCCGGGAACTGCCCGTCCGCTTCTCCCGCGGCAGGCTTTCCGGCAGCGCAAACAGAATGATCAGAAACGTCAACAGCGCCACGCCGCCGGAGACGAAAAACGGAACGCCAAAGCCCCATCCGCTCAACAGGCCGCCGAGAACGGGACCAAACACGAAGCTGAGGCCGACTCCGGCCCCGATCACGCCCATACCTTTCGCCCGTTCATCAGGCGGAAACAGGTCGGCCACCATCGCCGTGACCGTCGGCATTGCGGCAGCTGAGACGATCCCGCCGATGATCCGGTAGGCCAGCATCTCGGCATAGCTTTCAGCCAGGCCGAACAGGATGAAGGTGACGGAAAATCCGAACAAGCCAAAGGCGATCAACGGTTTTCGCCCGATCCGGTCGGACAGCATGCCCCAGATGGGAGCGAACAACAGCTGCATGATGTTGTAGCTGGCAAACAGAATGCCGATCTGCAGTGAAGAGGCGCCGACGTCTTCGGCGAAATACGGAAGGATCGGTATGATGATGCCAAAACCCAGCATGGTGAGGAAGGCGACCAAAAACAGCAGGGAAAGGTACTTCTTTTTCACGTGAACCATACCTCTTTCCAAACAGTTTGTCATGCTGTATCCACCTTACGGGATGGTTTTGTCGAAGTCAAGCGATTCGCCGGGGACGACGATGCTCCGCCGACGTGATATACTAACAGGAAGTTACACATTAAATTGAACTGCGATCTATCTGCACATAAGGGGTTGTCTATGATGTCTACTGGACTGATCTACTACCTGGCATGGGAAGAAGACGACTGGCTTGACGAACTGCTTGACCGCTTTCCCGAGCTGAACGCGCTGGTGCCTTCAGCCAAGACGTTTCAGATGATGCAGGAGATGCGCCGAACAGGCGAAGTGGAGCGATGCGTCATCGTCCTCAACGCCGCTGTCGAACAGGAAAAGTGCCATCAGTTTTTACGGCTGCTGGCGAAAGACGAGCAATTGTCCCGCGATCCGCTGTACATCGTCGGGCTGAAACCGGAGGAGCAGGCCGCCTGGCAGGAAGCGTACCCGCACGCCAACATTATCGTTATCACCGGGTTTGCCGTCGAGTTTGACTACGATGCCGTGCTGACCCGCATGGCGGCCGATCTGGAGGGAGAGCGTTGAAGGAACGGCCGGACGACTTCGACCTGAATGCCTTTTTGCAGCGATATGGTCTGTTCATCTACACCGGCGACCCGGAGGGGGACCTCCTGTTGATCGAAGACGAAATCCGTGAACTGTATCAGCTCGGCATCATCGACAAGGAGGAGATGGTGCAGGCGCTGGCAGCCCTGCGCAAGAGGAAAACAGTCTAGAAAGACTGTTTTTTCTTATGACTGGAGAAGTATGCAGCAAGATCCGCTTCAGGCCACCGCCGGCAATCTTCAGAAATTCTTAAGCATTTCTCTCTCTTTTTGCTAAGGTTTCCGCGATAGGATAGGGACAACAAAGAGAGGGAGTGACAGGAATGATGAAAGGCACGTCTGAACGGATAGGCATGCCGACGTCGGGACGGGGGCCGATTGCGGACGGGCTGCTGTTTGCCGGCAAGTTTTTGCGCTCGCCCCGAACGGTCGGCAGCATCATGCCAAGTTCCCGCCAGCTTGCCCGGCGGATGCTGGCGCCGATTGACTGGACGACAGCGACAGCCGTGGCGGAGTTGGGGGCGGGCACGGGCGTGTTTACCCGGATGATCCGTGAGCTGAAACAACCCGGCTGTACGGCGCTGATTCTGGAGAAGGATGACGGGATGCGCCGGCAGTTGGCCGCGCGTTATCCGGACCTGCATGTCGGCGGGGATGCGCGGGAGCTGACCGGGATCATGGAAAGATGCGGCATCGAACGGCTGGACGCGGTGGTGTGCGGGCTGCCGTTTGCCAATTTTCCGCAGGAACTGCGGGACGCCATCATGGACCAGGTGGAAGCGGCGCTGAGGCCCGGGGGCGTGTTCGTCTGTTTCCAATACTCGCTGCAGATGAGAAAGCAGCTGGCGGCGCGGTTTGGCCGCGTGGAGATCCGCTTTGTGCCGCTCAATCTTCCGTTTGCGTTTGTCTACGTCTGCCGGAAGCGGGGGAATCACGATGCCGGCTGACTTCCTGACACAGATGGTGGAACAATACGGGTATTTCGCGCTGTTTTTCTCCTTGTGGCTGGGCATTGTCGGCATGCCGATTCCCGACGAGATGATCGTCATGTCGGCTGGGGCCCTTACTGCCCAAGGGTGGCTGGACCCGCTGCCGGCGTTTGCAGCCGTCTATCTGGGTGTTGTTTCCGGATTGTCACTCGGGTACGTGCTGGGGTATAACGTAGGTGCACCGATTCTGCAGTGGGTCGTTCGCAAGGGCAAAGGCAAGCGCTATCTGACCAAAGCGGAGCAGCTGATAGAGCAGTACGGCAGTTGGGCGCTCTGCCTCAGCTACTTCTTTCCGGTCGTGCGCCATCTGGTGCCGTATCTGGTGGGCATCCAGCGCATGCCGCTGCGCCGCTACGCGATCTACGCCCTGCCCACCGGATTCGTCTGGACCATCAACTATTTTTGGGCCGGCCGCCTGTTTGGCCGCCATCTGGACGTGATCGCCCAAGGCGTGCAAATGTACGGCCGGATTACCTTGGCCGCGCTGTTGTGCATCGGGGCGGCGTACTGGCTGATCAGGCAGAAGCGCTGGACCGTGTCCGTCGAAACAGAATCAACCACGGGGGGAAATGAGAGTGGAGGAAATCACTGTGCTGGTCGTGGATGACGACGAGGAGATCCGCAACCTGATCGCCATTTACCTGCAAAACGAGGGGTATCGCGTGCTGAAGGCGGCTGACGGTATGGAAGCGCTGGAGGTCCTCAAGCAAAACGAGGTGCACCTGCTCGTCCTGGACATCATGATGCCGCGGCTGGACGGCATTCAAGCCTGTCTGAAAATCCGCGAAGAACAGCACATGCCGATCATCATGCTGTCCGCCAAATCGCAGGACATGGACAAGATCTACGGCCTTAGCACCGGAGCGGACGACTACATGACCAAGCCGTTCAACCCGTTGGAACTGGTGGCCCGCGTCAAGTCGCAGCTGCGGCGATACCTGCGGCTCAATCAGGGATACACGGCCCGGGAAGACGAAATCGAGATCGGCGATTTGACGATCAACACGGCGACGCGCGAGGTGAAAGTGAACGGCCGGGACGTGAAGCTGACGCCGACCGAATTTGCCATTCTGGAGCTCTTGGCCCGCAATCGGGGCGTCGTATTCAGCACGGAACAGATCTACGAGCGGGTGTGGAAGGAGCCGTTTTGCCAGTCGGACAACACGGTGATGGTTCACATCCGGAAAATTCGCGAAAAGATTGAGGAAGATACACGTAAGCCGCGATACATCAAAACCGTGTGGGGAGTGGGGTATAAAATTGAGAGCGTTGTTTAGAGGGCTGTCGCCGTTTAACGTGACTCGCCGCCTGTACCGCTGGACGATGAAAGCCGTTCGGCGCGCCGTGGAACACTTTCGGCGGAGCCTGCGCCTGCAGTTGATCACCACCTTTGTTTTTTGCCTGCTGGCTGCCCTCCTGGCGGCGACTCTCGCCCACGGGATGACCGAGACGCTGTATAAGCGGCCGTACGTCGACTACACCCTAAGCATGCAGCGGATGGACTGGGAGACAAGGCATCTGGCCACGATCATCCGGGATCAGAGCGAAACGGACATATCGGCCCTGCAGCCGATGCTGGACAACTTCGAGCAGGATGTCGGGCTGCGGATGCTGTTGGTCAACCTGGATGGCAAGGTGCTGCTCAAGTCCGCCAAGGCCACAGAGAGCCAGGTCGATTTGTACAGCGTCATCAGCAGGGCGATGGAGCTGCGCCTTGATCTCAACGTGTTCCACCCCCAAGAGTTTGTCGCCTTTTACCCGGTGGAGTTGGCCGGACAAAAAGGCTACCTGATCGCCCGCGGGATGCCGGAGGCGAACATCCGCTATGAGAGCACAGGGGTCAACATGATTTCTGTGCCTGTGTTTTTAGTTGTCCTCATTTATCTGTTTTATCGGTTTACCAGGCGGAAAACAGGCTATATCGAGGAATTGGCCGACAGCCTGCTCGTCATCTCGCAGGGGAAGCTGGATCACCGCGTCGAGGTGCGGGGCGAAGACGAACTGGGCTCGCTTGCCCGCAACATCAACCGGATGGCGCAGGATCTGCAGGAAAACATCGAACGGGAACGGCAGGCGGAGAAGACCAAAAACGAACTGATCACCAACGTCTCGCATGATTTGCGCACGCCGCTCACCTCGGTGCTCGGTTACCTGCGCCTGCTGAAAGACCACCCTGCAGGAGGGCTGGAGCAGCAGGAGTACACGCGGATCGCCTATGAGAAGGCGGAACATCTGAAGCGGCTGGTGGAGGATTTGTTCGAATACACCACGCTCAGCGGCCAAGGGGTCCAGCTCTATCGGCAGACCATCTGCATGAACGAACTGGTGGAGCAGTTGGTGGAGGAGTACGTGCCGCTGGCGGAGGAACAGCAGCTCAGCTTTTGCAAAGCGCTGCCCGACGAACGGCTGTACGTCAGCGTGGACCCGGAAAAGTTCGTGCGCGTGCTGGAAAACCTGTTCAGCAACGCGATCAAGTACGGCAAAAAACCGGGCAGCATCGGCGTAACGCTCGCCCGAGAGGCAGACGGCATCCGCTTGTCGGTGGCCAACAGGGCAGATGAGATGGCCCCGGAGGCGCTGAACCGACTGTTTGAACGCTTTTACCGGGTGGAGCAGTCCCGCTCGCGCAAAACAGGCGGTTCCGGGCTGGGGCTGGCCATCGTCAAGAGCATCGTCGAACTGCACGGCGGCAGCATCCAGGCAGACTACCGCGACGGCGTTCTGTCGTTTCACATCTGGCTGCCGGTCCCTGGCTCATAACGGTCAAGGCCCGGTGAGGAGCGGCGTCTAGCCTTGCTCGTCCCATCCGAAGCTGTCAAACCACTTGCCCGCGCGGTAGTTGTGAATCGCCTGACGGACGTACGGGATCACGTTGGCGGGCAGGTCGTCCATGTCGCACCAGCGCAGCTCGTCGCATTTATCCGGCTCGGCGTTGACGATCTCGCCTGACCACGTGCTGGCGGTGAGAAAGAAGTCGATCCGCTCGTCCGTCGATTTGCGGTGCATCACGCCGACCACGTCCAGATCGGCCGGGTCGATGTCGATGCCGCATTCCTCTTTTGCTTCCCGAATGGCCGCTGCCTTTACTTCCTCTCCGCCGTCCAGATGTCCGGCAGGGACGCTGTAGTTGCCGTCCTCGTAGCCCGTATTGAAGCGGCGCAGCAAAAGCAGCTCGTTTCCCCGCCGGAGAAACAGATGGACGGCGACGGGCATGGTGAACCATTTTCTGCTCATGCAAACCTCCAACGTTTTACGACATGATTGCAAACATTTTAATTATTCCGCCAAGTTTTCCCATCTGTCAACGAAGCGGCTGAAGAAGCCGCTTTCATTTATTTTGAGTCAGCGTGCCGGCCGAGCTGTTGGGAAGAGCGCAGTCACTCCCCCTGCACTTCTTTTGCCCCCCGGTGCTGCTCCGCGCTTTTTTTCCGCAGCGCCTGATCCCGTTTTTGCTTCAGCGGGGAGTTTGACATGGCGTAAAACAGCATGCCGAAACCGGCCAGTCCCAATACGATGCCGATGATCAGATACAGGGTCGACATGAACTCGACCACCTCCTTTTTCCACGTCGGACATGATTGTGCCGCCGAACTGTGCTATAATTGGTTCGTCGTTTACCCGTAAAAAAACGCAGGGAGGATTTGCTTGATGACTCAGCACACGTCTGTCGATCAACTGGCGATCAACACGATCCGCACGCTGGCCATTGACGCTATCGAAAAAGCCAACTCCGGCCACCCGGGGATGCCGATGGGAGCGGCACCGATGGCGCATGTCTTGTGGAGCCGTTTTATGAAGGTAAACCCGCGCAATCCGCAATGGATCAACCGGGACCGCTTCGTGCTGTCTGCGGGACATGGTTCAATGCTATTATACGCCATGCTGCACCTGATGAAATACGATGTTTCGTTGGAAGACATACATAACTTCCGCCAATGGGGCAGCAAGACTCCAGGCCATCCGGAGTACGGTCACACGCCCGGCGTGGACGCGACGACCGGTCCGCTGGGTCAGGGGATTGCCATGGCTGTCGGGATGGCGATGGCGGAGAAGCACTTGGCGGCTGTCTACAACCGCGACGGGTTTGACATCGTCGACCACTACACCTACGTCATCTGCGGCGACGGCGATTTGATGGAGGGCGTCTCCAGCGAGGCCTCTTCGCTGGCCGGCCACCTGAAGCTGGGCAAGCTGATCGTGCTCTACGATTCCAACGACATTTCGCTTGACGGCGAGCTGTCCCGTTCCTTCTCGGAAAATGTGGCGCAGCGCTACCAGGCGTACGGCTGGCAGTACCTGCGCGTCGAGGACGGCAACGATCTGGCGGCGATCGAGGCGGCCATCGCCGAAGCGAAGCAGGATCTGGATCGCCCGACCCTGATCGAGGTAAAGACGGTGATCGGTTACGGCAGCCCGAACAAAGGCGGCTCCAACGCGTCCCACGGCGCACCGCTGGGCAAGGAAGAAGTGAAGCTGACCAAGGCAAACTACCAGTGGCCGCATGACGCAGAATTCCACGTTCCTGCGGAAGTAGCCGACTACTACGCCAAACTGGCGGCAGCAGGTGAACAAGCGGAAGCGGCATGGCGCGAACGCTTTGCCGAATACGCCAAGGCGTATCCGGAGCTGGCCCGTCAGTTCCAGACGGCTGCGGACGGTCAACTGCCGGCTGGTTGGGACAGCCAACTGCCGACCTACGAAGCGGGAACCAAGCTGGCCACCCGCGCTGCATCCGGCAATGCGATCAACGCGTTGGCCAAAACGGTTCCGTACCTGTTCGGCGGTTCCGCTGACCTGGCTCACTCCAACAACACCATGATCAAAGAGGCGGGGAACTTCCTGCCGGGCAGCTACGACGGCCGCAACATCTGGTTTGGTGTGCGCGAGTTTGCGATGGGAGCTGCCCTCAACGGGATGGCGCTGCACGGCGGACTGAAGGTATACGGCGGCACGTTCTTCGTCTTCTCCGATTACCTGCGTCCGGCCATCCGCCTGTCCGCGCTGATGAAGCAGCCGGTGGTCTACGTCTTCACGCACGACTCGATCGCCGTCGGGGAAGACGGACCGACGCACGAGCCGATCGAACAGCTCGCTTCGCTGCGGGCGATGCCGGGTCTCACAGTGCTGCGTCCGGCCGACGCCGTGGAGACCAATGAAGCGTGGAAGTACGCCATCTCCCGCACGGATGAGCCAGTCATCCTGGTGCTGACGCGTCAAAACCTGCCGGTGCTCAACGAAACGATCGAGAAGGCTGCTGAAGGGGTAGGCAAAGGGGCCTACGTACTGGCCGACGCGCCGGACGGCAACCCGCAGCTCGTCCTGATCGCCACCGGTTCCGAAGTCTCCCTCTGCATGCAGGCTCGCGAAGTGCTGGCCGCCAAAGGCATTCAGGCGCGCGTTGTCTCCATGCCGAGCTGGGAGCTGTTTGAACGGCAGCCGCAGGAGTACCGCGACGCCGTGATCCCGCCGACGGTAAAAGCCCGTCTGGCTGTGGAAATGGCCTCTCCGCTGGGCTGGGAGCGCTATGTCGGCGACGGCGGCAAAGTGCTGGGCATCAACCAGTTTGGCGCATCCGCTCCGGGCGAACGGATCATGACAGAGTACGGTTTTACCGTGGACAACGTGGTGGCAGAAGCGGAAAAGCTGCTCAAGTAACGATCCCTTTTTGTAAATACTCTTATTGCGTGAAAAAGCCTGTTCTCCTTGGGAGACAGGCTTTTTCCAGTGACAAACGGGCGCAGATATGGAATCATAGACGGGGGGCGGACAGAAACTTTTTTGAAAAGGTTCCGTCTATATGATGTGGGAGAGAGAAAGTAACCAGGAGGTCATTCATGGCAACAAAGGCCAAGCAACGAGGGAAGAAGAAAAAGAAGAAATTGCTGATGTTTGCCGTATCCTTTACGGTCTTTCTAATCTTCAGCGTCATCGGCGGATACTTTGTCTTGCTGTACGCCGGTGAAAAAATGATTGAAACGCAGATACAGAAACTGGAGGCACTGAAATCGGAGCCTACGGTGATTTATGACAAAGACGGTAATGAAATCACGAAACTGCTGCGTGAAAAGAACACCAAATACGTACCGCTCACCCAGATGCCGGATCATTTGATCAACGCCTTTATCGCAACAGAAGACCGTCGCTTCTTTGAGCACAAAGGCGTGGACATGTTCCGGATCGGCGGCGCGATCATCAACGACATCCGCAAGGGGTCGCTCGCCGAAGGGGGCAGTACGATCACGCAGCAGCTCGCACGACGAGTATTCCTCTCCCTGGAACAGACGTTTTGGCGCAAGACGAAGGAAGTCTGCATCGCTATGGCCTTGGAACGCCGATATTCCAAGGATCAGATTCTGGAGATGTACCTGAACCAGATTTACTTCGGGGAAGGCGCCTACGGCGTGGGTGACGCCGCCCAGCGCTATTTTGACAAAGATGTAACCCAGCTCGATCTGCACGAGTCGGCCATGCTGGCGGCCATTCCGAAAGCGCCGACCACCTACTCGCCGTTTAACAATCCGGACAAGGCGAAATTGCGCCGCGACACCGTGCTGCGCCTGATGAGCGAGCAAGGCTTCATCACCCAGGAGCAAAAGGTGACGGCCCAAGCCAAACCGGTGCCGGAAGAGACCGATGAGACGAAGGCAGGCGGCGGGTTGAAAAAAGGCTACCGGGCGTTTTACGACTACGTGATCCGTGAGGCTGAGGCGAAGTACGACGTTACGGAAGAGGATCTGTACCGCGGCGGCTGGAAGATTTACACCACGTTCAACCCGAAAATGCAGGACGCCATGGTGGAGGCGTATGACAACCCGGCCAACTTCCCGAAACCGGGGCCGCAGCGGGCCGTGGAGTCAGCGATGATCGTCATCGACGCCAAAACCGGCGGCATCGCCGCAATGATGGGCGGCCGCGATTACAAGCCAAAAGGCTTCAACCTGGCGACCGACATGCAGCGCCAGCCTGGGTCGTCGTTCAAGCCGCTGGCCGTTTACGCGCCGGCAATCGATTCGGATTCCAAATGGGGCCCTAATTCGTCGCTCTCCAACAAGCGGCAGGATTTCAACGGCTACGAGCCGCGAAACTACAACAACAAGTACAGCGATTCCGTCAGCATGACCCGCGCTGTGATTGATTCGTTGAACGTGCCGGCGGTCTGGCTGCTGAACGAAATCGGCATCGGGACCTCGTTGAAGTATCTGGAAAAATTCGGCATTAACCTGTCGGAAAAAGACCGCAACCTGGCGATCGCGCTGGGCGGTCTGGACAAAGGGACGTCGCCGTTGAAAATGGCGCAGGCGTACACGGCTTTCCCCAACAGCGGGGTGGTGTCCGAAGCGCACGTGATCGAGCGAATGGAGAACGAACGGGGCGGCATCCAGAAAGTTTACCAGCCGAAACAGGAGCAGGTGATCAAACCGGAAACGGCATGGAAGGTACACACCATGTTGGAGCGTGCGGTCAAGGAAGGGACGGGACGCAACGCGCAGATTTCCGGCCGCCACGTTGCCGGAAAAACCGGGACGACGCAGTCCCTCATCGGCAACAGCAGCGTCAACAAGGACGCCTGGTTCGTCGGGTACACGCCGGAGTACGTAGGCGCGGTCTGGATGGGCTATGACAAGGAAGATGCCCAGCACCTGATGCGCGAGGGCAGCAGCCTGACGGCCAAAATGTTCGCCACTGTCCTGAAAAAAGGCCTGAAAGGAGAACCGGTACGGGATTTTGAACCGCCGGCAGGCATGAAGCGGTACGAAGAGGAGAAAAAAGAGGCTGCTTCCGTGCACCTCTCCGCCGACCTGACCCTGGAAGGCAACTCGCTGAAAGTGATATTGACCTGGACTGGCGGGGATGACGACTATACGTACGACGTGTACCGCGTATCTCCGGACAATCCGGACAATCGCCAGTTGATCGCCGCCGGAGTGAAGGATAACAGGCACGTGGATACGCTGGACTCGCCGGTCATGTACAAGTATGTCGTCGTTCCCCGTGATGCGGATGGCAGGGAACTGGAGCCGTCCAACATCGCCGAAATCAACACGAAGCAATTGGAGCAGCTGCTGCAGGAAGGGGAGCACCACGACGACAGCGGCACGCATGAGGACGACGGCACGGTCGAGGGAGGAAACGGCCAGTACCCGTCCACCGGAACAGAGGGACAGGACGGAACCGGTCAGCCTGCAGACGATCAGCCTTCTGGCGGCGAAACGCCGGTGATTCCGCCGGATATCGTCCAACCAAACGGCCAGCAATTGCCCCCGAACGGCATTGAGCTGCCGCCGCCGCCCGAAGATGCGGGAGGCGGCAGGCACTCGCCAGGAAACGGCCGCAACCGCTGACAGTGGAAATCTGCTGAACAGTTAGCATATTTTCGACTATTTGCACTTCCTCTCCCGCGTGGTACAATACACATAAATCGGGAGACAGGAGGGACGGTCTATGACAGACTTCGCACAAGTGGATTTGCAGGCGTTTTTTGTAGAGCAGTTGCGGCGGGCCAAGGTAAATTTTGAACGTGCTCTCGACTGTAAACACACCGATTTTGACGATTTGTATCCGTATATGAACGAACAGCCCCAGTTCTTCTGGTATAAACGCTACGTGGCGTGGTCCGAACTGCTGACTGTCGTCCGTCTGGCCGAAGAGTTGGGGATCGCGTGGACGAACGAATTCAGCAGCCAGCAGGTGGAGTTTATCAAAGGCAAAGTCCTGCAGGGCAAAGTGCTGGATCAGTGGAATCCGGAAGAAGAACAGGAAGAAGAATCCCTGAGCCATATGGAAGAATAAGCAAAGCGCGTTCCCGCAGCGGGAGCGCGCTTTTTTGCCGACGGTTCGCCTGTTTTCTGTCCACCGGATGCAGGAGAGCCTCTGCCCCCATTCCGGATTGGGACAGCAGCATGTTCGTCCATCCTGTTAATGAAGCCAATGATAGACGACGCGGGGCGTTTCCTCGTCGCGGCCGGCCGGCAGGACAAACGCTGCCGGGTTGGCCCACCGGGGCACGGGAGCGGCATGGGCGGAGATGATCACTTCCGTTCCTGGCGCGACAAACGTATACAGTTCCTCGACGTCCCGGTTGTGCAGACGGATGCAGCCAAGCGAGACCGACTGGCCGATGCTGGCGGGATGGTTGGTGCCGTGGATGGCGTAGCCGTTCTGCTGAAAAATCAGGCCGCGCGTTCCGTAGATATCATCGGGACCGCGGGGATTGCTGATTTTTTGCAGTACGGAAAAGTAACCTGCCGGCGTCGAGCCGTTTTTGCCGATGGCGATCGGATAGCGCCGGACGAGGTGCGGTCCGCTGGTCAGCGTCATCGCGTGCGAGTCCAGGTGGACGTGGATCTGCAGCGGCGCGAGCGGCACCGACGGCTCCGGATAGCCGCGCAGCGGGACGACGTGGCGCATGCTTTCCCAGGCCGCTTCCCGGCGAAATGCAGCCGGCTGGTATGCCCAGTCCGTGGCTCCGTACCAGGCGGGCGTCGGAGGAATGTCCGGCAGGGCGTTGCCGGGATAGGCGCCAGCCAGATCGCTCAGCTTCTGGGGCAGGCTCCCTTTTCGTTGGTAGTGGCGGTACAGGGCGCTGCGCAGGATCAGCAGGTGTTCCAGCGTGCGCTGTTCTTCTGCGAGTTGGAGCTTGGCCGTCCGCACCGCCGGATGCTGATCGCAGGCGCAGGGACGGTCAAACCACTGCTGGCTCAAGACGGTGCGGCTGACGGGGTCATACCGCAACAGACCGTGCAGTTCTCCCGGCCGGTAAAACAACAGCGGCGTAAACAGCGGCGCTCCCGTCACTTCAGGGACAACCAGCACCGTGTACGGCTGTTTGAGCGCTGTACGCCGCCCGCTCACATAGTCGTACACGTGATGGCGCAGCTGCTTGCCGTCCGTGCCGGCCGGTACGGCGATCACTTCCACGTGCGGCCGCTCCTGGCCGGATGCGTTCTTTCCATTAGTAAATGCGGCGCCTGTCGAAGCAGCCTTATCCGGCTCAGACAAAAGCCCCGGTGAAAAGGCAAATTGAGCGTGGAAAAACAAAAGGGAGGCGAGCAGCAGGCGGATTCTGCCGGCCCACAACCCCCGCCGGCGTTTGCGCAGCAGGTCCTGATAGGCCGCGGCCGCTTCTTCCGAGTAAGGGCCGTGTTTGGCGTGCAGCGCCTGGCGGTACGCGGCCAGCGCCTCGTCTATTTCGTTTCGCATCTCCCGTTCGCGGCCGAGATGGTACCAGCCAATGGCAAGGTCGGGATGCCGTTCGACGAACCATCGGTAAAAGGCGAGGTCACTCTTGTCCGGATAGGTCATGTGAAACGCGCTTTTTTCCTGGAGAAATTGTGCCTTGTTCACCGCACTCCCTCCTTACTGGAAGTATCGGCCAGGAAGCGGGGAAACGTGAGAGTGGAGGAGAGATATATGTATTTGCATGCCATTATCCTGCGCAGGGAGCTGTTTCCCGCAAAAGGGGGGTACCCGTTTAGCCTGCCTGCGTACCAGGGTGTGGAGGAAATCCCTTTGACCAGCAGCGTCACCTTTTTTATCGGCGAAAACGGCTCCGGCAAGTCGACGCTTTTGGAGGCGGTGGCTTACCAGTGCGGTTTTCACACCGCCGGCGGCAGCCGTAACAACCTTTACCACGTAGACCGGGCAGAGGCGGCTCTGGGCGATTATGTCCGCCTTTCCTGGCGTCCAAAGGTGACCAACGGCTTTTTTCTGCGCGCGGAGAGCTTTTACCAGTTTGCCAGCCACATCGACGAGGTGGAGAAAGACTATCCCACCGGGTATCGCAGCTACGGGGGGCGGTCGCTGCATGAGCAGTCGCACGGGGAGTCGTTTTTCTCGCTGTTTGCCCACCGCTTTCGCGGCAAAGGCATCTACCTTTTGGACGAGCCGGAGGCAGCCCTCTCGCCGATGCGGCAGATCGCGTTTTTGTACCTGATGCAGGAGTTGGTGGAGGAAGGAGCCCAGTTTCTCATCGCCACCCACTCGCCAATCCTGATGGGCTTCCCGGGCGCCCGCATCCTCAGCTTCGACACATCACCGCTGACAGAGGTCCGCTATGAAGAGACGGAGCACTACCAACTGACCCGCCGCTTTCTGGAGAACCCCCGGGCCTTTTGGGACATCTGACGCGATTGCCCCGACAGTGTCTGTTTTCGCGGGGGCCGTTCGACGGCCGGTCCCCACTGGCGGGGCAGCCTGTTACGATCGTCCAGCTTAGTGGTACTGATCGATGCAAACGACGAGGGAAAAGTCGGCCCGCTCCAGCGCCTCTTGCTCGATCCAGAAGTAGAGGCGGCCGATGTCCCCCCACATCATCCCCGTCTTTTCCTCTTCCGAATCCACCTGGAACAGCAGCCGCCAGCGCACAGCCTGCCGCAGCAGGGCCGCCTTATCGTTTCTGTCCGTGGAGGGATAGGCCATAAGCTGACATTCGTGCTGCATGTCCCCCTGTATCTGGTCGGGGCAGCCGAGCAGGCGATTTTTCATGTCGTCCGGATGAAGCAATTGTTCCCAGACACGCTTTCTGAACTGCTCCCAGTATCGGTCGAAATAGTCCCGGTTTTTGTTCCAGCTCATGCCTAGCTGTTCGATGTCGCTCGATTCGGCGGGCGGTACGGTCCACTCCACACGATAGTCGAGGGAGCAGGGAGAGAAACGGACGGGCGGATCGTAATCGTCCAGCTCGTTTGGCGGCGCGGTCCGCTTCAGGTCAGCGCTGTCCGTTTCCGCTACAAACAAGACTTTTGCTTTCTCCACGCTGTGGTAGAACTCATCGTCGTCGAACATTGCCGCCGCGGCGAAAAAGAAGAGGAGCAATCCCCGCTCCGGCAGTATCTTCTCCGGAAAAGGGGGCAGCTCGGCCAGGTTGATCTGCCCCAGAAACGACAGCGGATACGACTTCCAATACGGCCAGGGTGTTCCCGCCGGCAGATCGGGGCAGCCGCCGATTTTGGATGTGCCAAGAGACAGAGATTCCTCGTCCACAGGATGCGTGAATATTCGGAATGAAGGGCGGATGAGCGGTTCAAAGCGCTCCGCGTAGCGGGACAGTCCCGCCTCATGAAGCAGTGACAAGATTTGTTTTTTCATCGGTTCTCATCAACCTGTTCGTTTTTGAGGCGCCCGACATTCGTCTCACGCAGCAAGCTGATCAGCTCGCCCAGCTTGGCGTTGCGTTCCCGGTCGCTTTCCGTTTTTTGCTTCATGAAGCGGAGCAGGCTGACGAGAACGTACACGATGAACCCGTAAAAGGCGAGCGTCAGCAGCAGGGGGACGATCATGAAAAAAGAATGGTACTCTAACGCTACTGCTCCAAAATCCATCAAGATATTCCCTCCTTTTTTTGAAAAAAACGGCAAAAACCACGAACTATTTTATCATTACTTCGCACAGTCGGCAAACGAAAGCAGGCGCGACACTTCCTGTCTGTGTCCGTTTGTGAAGCATTCGTGAACAGACGCTCGTTTGGCGGCATGTTCCTGTATGGTTGCCTTGCCACCCGGAAGCCCATCTCATACAATGGAAAAATAACAAATTATTTCAAAAGTGGAGTTAAAAGCAATTTTGTGAACGAAGCGGAAGGAGTGCAGGCACATGATACGGGAACTTCATGCCGACCTGGTCATCATCGGCGGGGGCGTGGGCGGCTGTGCGGCTGCCTTGGCCGCTGCCAAACTGGGCAGAACCGTCGTCATGACGGAAGAAACATCCTGGATCGGCGGGCAGCTCACCAGCCAGGCCGTTCCGCCGGATGAACACCCCTGGATCGAACAGTTCGGCTGTACCCGCAGTTACCGGGCGTTTCGCGACGGCGTGCGCCGCTATTACCGCGATGTTTATCCGCTTACGGAAGCGGCGAGAGCCGTCCCGTACCTCAACCCGGGAAACGGATCGGTCAGCCGCCTCTGTCATGAACCGAAAGTGGCGCTGGCCGTTCTGCACCAGATGCTGGCTCCGTACGTCAACAGCGGCAGGGTGACCATACTCGTCCGGCACAGGCTTGCGGCGGCCCGCACCGTGGGAGACCGGATCGTCTCCGCGACCGTCACCCATCTGGAGACGGGGGATCGCGTGGAACTGGCGGCTCCTTATTTTCTCGACGCGACGGAGTGCGGCGACCTGCTGCCGCTGGCCGGTGTCGAATACGTGACCGGAGCGGAATCCGTCAGCGAAACGGGCGAACCCCATGCGCTGGAAGGGAACCCGCAGCCGATGGACATGCAGTCGTTCACGTATGTGTTTGCGATGGACTATCTGGAAGGGGAAGACCATACGATCGACAAACCGGCCAGCTATGAGTTCTGGCGGAACTACCAGCCCGATTTCTGGCCGGACAAGCTGCTGAGCTGGACAGGCGTCAAGCCGGATACCCATGAACCCGTTCGCTACGAGCTGTTTCCGGGGACGGACCGCTTCTCGCTGTTTCGCTACCGGCAGATTGCGGACAAGGACAACTTCACTGCAGGTTTGTACCCGAGCAGCGTCACGCTGGTCAACTGGCCGCAAAACGACTACTGGCTCGGCCCGATCATCGACGTCAGCGAGGACGAGCGGACGCGCCATCTGCATCAGGCGAAACAGCTCAGCCTGTCGCTCTTGTACTGGATGCAGACGGAAGCGCCCAGGCCCGACGGCAAACAGGGATATCCCGGACTGCGCCTGCGCCGGGACGTCCTTGGAACGGACGACGGATTTGCCATGTCCCCCTACATCCGCGAATCCCGACGGATCCGGGCGGAGTTTACCGTGCTCGAACAGCACGTCAGTCCGGCGTGCCGCCCAGACGGCAAGGCGGAGACGTTCGAAGATTCCGTCGGCGTGGGCTGCTACCGGATCGACCTGCATCCCAGCACGGGCGGCCGGAACTACCTGTACATTCCCTCCCTGCCGTTCCAGATTCCGCTCGGCTGCCTGATTCCCCTCCGGATGGAGAATCTGCTGCCGGCCTGCAAGAATGCGGGGGTCACGCACATTACCAACGGCTGCTTCCGGCTCCACCCCGTGGAGTGGAATATCGGCGAAGCGGCCGGCTTTCTGGCCGGCTACTGCCTCGAGCGGGGGATTTCCCCCCGCGCTGTCCGCAACATGCCGCAGGATTTGGCCGATTTTCAGCGGCTCCTGGTGCGGGAAGGCGTCGAGCTGGCCTGGCCGTCGATCGGCCCGGTCTGAGCACCAATCAAAAACAACAAGCGCGGGAAAGCCAACGCTGACCCGCGCTTGTTTCGGTGCGCCCGGCATGGGCGGTAGCTATAGGGTGAAAGTCCCGAACGGGGGTTGGCTGTACCAACCGTTAGCTTAAGGCAAGGTGTCCGCCGTGAGGCGGAATCTGAAGGAAGCCGGCGGCAAAGTCCTGACCTGAGGTACACGAACCCAATTTGAGGCTGTTGTACTCGGGCGAGCCTGCCGAACAAGGTGAAGCCCCATACAGCCAAGGAGTGCAGCAGTAAATTGGGCAGGTACATGGGACGAAAGTTACCGTCCTTACCCGGGGAGGTCTGCATGATACGCCTACTACCGTTGGCAACCGTCTCCGCGAGGGGGCGCTGAACATGCAGAAGTCAGCAGAGGCCATAGTACTCCGATAGAGGACGCTCGAAGGAGGAAGGGCCGAACATCAAGTCAACACATGTTCTAATCCCTTTCGATACGGTGCGTCGAAGCAGAATTCCGAAATGGAACTTCCTCTGAATAGTAGGGGTGAAGCCCCGAGGGTACAGAGAAGGGCTGAGCATCGTACGGCAAGCTTAGCAACATGTGTGCGAAGAGAGGAGTATCGTCAGGGGCATGCTGGAGAAAGTGCTGTCACGGGACAACCTCATGGCCGCTCTCAAACGAGTGGAGGCCAACAGAGGTGCTGCGGGAATCGACGGTGTTTCAACCGAACAACTGCGCGACTACCTTCGTCAGCACTGGGCGACCATCCGGTCGCAAATCGAGAAGGGAACCTACAAGCCGTCTCCTGTCCGCAGGGTCGAAATCCCGAAACCTGACGGGGGAATACGGTTGCTAGGCATCCCTACCGTGGTAGATCGCTTCATCCAGCAGGCCATCCTGCAGGTATTGACTCCCATATTCGACCCAGAGTTCTCCGACTCCAGCTTCGGGTTCCGTCCAGGCCGCCGTGCTCACAGTGCTGTGCGGAAAGCACAACAGTACATCAACGAAGGATTCCGGTATGTGGTCGACATCGACTTGGAGAAGTTCTTCGACCGGGTCAACCATGATATCCTAATGAGCCGGGTTGCCCGCAAGGTGAAGGACAAGCGCCTTCTTAAACTAATTCGCGCTTATCTGCAATCCGGAGTCATGGTCAACGGAGTGTGTGTCACGACGGAAGAGGGCACGCCGCAAGGTGGCCCCTTAAGTCCGCTGTTGGCCAACATTCTGCTAGACGACCTGGACAAGGAGTTGGAGAAAAGGGGACACCGTTTCTGCCGCTATGCGGACGACTGCAACATCTACGTCCGCTCCAAACGTGCGGGTGAACGTGTAAAGGCAAGTGTGGAGCGATACTTGACTAGGGTTCTCAAACTCAAGGTAAATCAACAGAAAAGTGCGGTGGACCGCCCGTGCAACCGGAAGTTCCTCGGCTTTAGCTTTATTCCGGGAAAGGAAGCGCGGATACGTCTGCATCCCAAATCGATCACCCGGTTAAAAGGACGAATTCGCCAATTAACCAACCCACATCGAAGCATGGCCATGCAGGAGAGGATTCAAAAACTCAACCAATACCTCATGGGATGGATCGGGTATTTTGCGCTGGCCGAGGCGAAAACCCATCTTCTGCGAATAGAGGAATGGATTCGCCGAAGGCTCCGGCTCTGTCTATGGACGCAGTGGAAACGAGTTCGTACGAGGTACCGCGAACTTCGTTCGCTTGGATTTTCTCACAACAGAGCACTGGAAATCGCAAACACCCGAAAGGGGGCGTGGCGGACAACAAAATCCCCGCACATGCACAAAGCCCTTGGTATTGCCTACTGGCAACAACAAGGGCTGATGAGTTTGATACAGCGATATTTCACACTTCGTCAAGCTTGGTGAACCGCCGTATACCGGTCGGTACGTACGGTGGTGTGAGAGGACGGGGGTTAACCACCCCCTCCTACTCGATTCTGTTTCTGATTGTCGGCTGCCGGCGCGTGCTACTCCGGCAGGTAAATGGCTTCCATCCGGTAGATGCGCTGTCCGCGCGAGGAGAAGCGCTCCTCGTACTCGGTCATCACATTGTCCTCGGCAAATGGCGAATGGTGCAGGTCAAATGTGATGTGGCGCAGCTGAAAACGCTGGTCCGAAAATTGGTTGAGCGAGAACTCAAACAACTGTTCGTTGTCCGTTTTCAGGTGAATCTCTCCGTACGGCTTCAGCACCTGTTTGTACCCCATCAGAAAGTTGGCGTGGGTGAGGCGCCGTTTGGCGTGCCGCTTCTTCGGCCAGGGATCGCTGAAGTTGAGGTAGATGCGTGACACTTCGCCCGGTGCGAACAGGTCAGACAGGTTTGCCGCATTGTACTGGACAAAGGCCAGATTGGGGATTGCCCGCTTCTCCGTCCGCTGGGCGGCGCGCAGGATTACCTCCGCCTTCAATTCCACGGCGATGAAGTTGATGTCCGGATGTTTTTCGGCCAGCGTGTTGATAAACCGCCCTTTGCCACAGCCAATTTCCACATGAATGGGACGGTCGTTGCCAAACCGCTCGCTCCATTTGCCGCGATAGGAGTCCGGGAAGTCCACAAACGTGGGATATTCGCGCAGGGCCTCTTCGGCCCCAGGGATGTTGCGCAGTCGCATGAAAACATGAACCTCCTCTTTACCCGACACGCGCGCTTTCTCAGCACGCTGCCCATGACAAGCTCCTATATACTGTACGACGAGTCGGTCCAGGTTGCAAGCATTCATCCAGGCAGACAGGCGTCTTACAAATAGTTCCAGTAATTCTGCGATCAATATGGAATGTGTTGGGAATCATCCGGGACAAAAGCCGTATGGCGGTTGAACAAATGAAGATTACGCTGGACAAAATTGGCATACAGGGGTAGCAGTTTTTGGAAAACGGGAATGAAAAAAGGAAGCAGGATTCCCCGCCGCTATGGGAACGACAGTGTCAAGTAGAAATAGCTGACAGCCACGATCGGCGGAATTGCCAGGAATTTGACAATTATCAACCGGTGACGCGATGGTAGAGTAGAGGACAAGCGTGAAATCGGCGATCGATTTTTCAACAAGGATTTTGCAACAAGGGAGGGGAAACAGCATGAAACTTCGCAAAACGCTTGTCGCCATTTTGTTGGGTACAGCCCTCGGCGTCACCGGGGTGGTGGCTCCACTTCCCGGCAACCACGGTGTGGCTGAGGCAAAATGGACCCAATCCCGGGCGGATAAAGTCATTCAAGTGGGTACCAAATATCTCGGCACGCCGTATAAATTCGGCTCGAAAAGCAGCACGACGCGCACGTTTGACTGCTCGTCGTTTGTTCAGCGCGTCTACCGTGAAGCGCTGGGAATCAGCCTGCCGCGCACGTCCCGTTCGCAGGCGAAAGTCGGGGTCAAAGTATCCAAGAGCAGCTTGAAAAAGGGCGATCTGGTCTTCTTCCGCTCGTCCGGCAGCAAACCGACATCCACCTATATCACGCATGTGGCGATCTACGCCGGCGACAACAAACTGCTGCATACCTACGGCAAACCGGGCGTGACGTATACTAAATTCCGCGGCACGTCGTGGGAGAAACGCTTCGTTACGGCTCGCCGCGTCCTGTAACAACCGAATCGGGAAATAATGATGCGGTCATAACAACAAGTCGTCTGATTTTGGAAAATTTGAAATTGAATGATTCCCCGCCAGACCTCCCTGTGGTATAAAGAGAGTGCAATCACCAGCAGGCTGTCAAATACCACTGGGGGAAAGGAAGTCTGGTAGCATGAACGCCGAAAAGATCGTGCTCCGCAAGATGAGCATGCAGTTAAAAGCGCCGTTTCAAACCAGCTTTGGCACCGAGATCATCCGCGATTTTATCCTGGTGGAGGTTCACACCAAGGATTTTGTCGGCTACGGGGAGTGCGTCGTTTCCGGCAAACCGCTCTACAGCGAGGAGACGGTGGGAACGGCATGGCACATGATGGAGGATTTCCTCGTGCCGATGCTGTTTGAATACGGGGAGATCGCCCATCCCGACGAGGTGGGGCGCCTGTTTGCCCCGATTCGCCGCAACAACATGGCCAAATCCGCTCTCGAAGGCGCGTACTGGGACTTGTACGCCAAACAGCAGGGGATTCCGCTGGCCCGAGCGCTGGGCGGCACCAAGGACAGGATCGAGGTGGGCGTCAGCCTGGGGATCGAGGCGGACATCAACGATTTGTTCCGCAACGTGGAGAAATACCTGGAGCTGGGCTACCGCCGGATGAAAATCAAGATTGCGCCGGGCAGGGACGTGGAGGTGATCCGCGCGCTGCGCCAGCGATTCGGCGACATTCCGATGATGGCCGACGCCAACTCCGCCTACACCCTGAACGACGTGGACGTGCTGAAGCAGTTGGACGAGTTTGATCTGATGATGATCGAACAGCCGCTGGCCCACGACGACATCATCGACCACGCCAAGCTGCAGCGGGAGCTGAAGACGCCGATCTGTCTGGACGAAAGCATCCACTCGTACGAGGATGCGCGCAAAGCGATTGAACTGGGCAGCACGCGGATCATCAACATGAAGGTGGGCCGCGTCGGCGGACTGTCGGAGGCGAAACGGATTCACGACCTCTGCGTGGAAAAGGGGATTCCGCTCTGGTGCGGGGGTATGCTGGAATCGGGCATCGGCCGGGCGCACAACATCGCCGTAACCACCCTGCCCAATTTTACGCTGCCTGGCGACACGGCGGGCTCGTCGCGCTACTGGCAGGAAGACATCATCGACCCCTGGGTGGAAGTGGCCGCCGACGGCACGATCGCCGTTCCCGAGGCGCCGGGGATCGGATTTGCGCCGGTGCCGGAGCTGTTGGACAAGTACACGACGGCGGTCCGTGTGCTGACGAGATCTTGATCAAACGTACGGGCACCTCTTTGTGAGGTGCCCGTGTTGTTTTGGACCGAAATCAGATTTTCAGCACGCCGCCCTGGCTGGCGTTGGTCACCAGCTTGGAGTAGCGGGCCAGGTAGCCGGTTTTTACCTTTGGCTCGAAGCCGTTCCAGTTGGCTCGGCGGCGCTCCAGTTCCTCGGGAGAGACATGCAGGTGGATGGAGCGCTCCTCCAGGTCGATGCTGATGATGTCCCCGTCCTGGACGAAGGCGAGCGGTCCGCCTTCCGCCGCTTCCGGCGAGACGTGGCCGATGCTGATGCCGCGGGAGGCGCCGGAGAATCGGCCGTCGGTGATGAGGGCCACTTCTTTGCCCAGCCCCATGCCGACGATCTGGGAGGTCGGCGCCAGCATTTCAGGCATGCCGGGGCCGCCCTTGGGGCCTTCGTAGCGGATGACGACCACGTGGCCCGGCTTGATCTTGCCGCCCGCGATGCCGGCCAACGCTTCATCCTGCGAGTCGAAACAAATGGCCGGTCCCTCGTGCCGCTTGATCGACGGGTCCACGCCGCCCGTCTTGATGATTGCGCCCTGCGGCGCCAAATTGCCGAACAGGACGGAGAGGCCGCCCGACTCGCTGTACGGGTTGTCCAAACGGCGGATGACCTTGTCGTCCTTGATCTCCGCCTCGGCGATGTTTTCCCCCAGTGTCTTGCCGGTGACGGTGATGCGCTCCAGGTGCAGCGTCCCGGGCTTTTTGGCGATTTCCTTCAGGATGGCCGATACGCCGCCCGCGTTGTGGCAGTCCTCGATGTGGTAGTCGGAAGCGGGGGCCAGCTTGCACAGGTGCGGGACGCGTTTGGCCACTTCGTTGATGCGCTCGATCGGGTACTCGATGCCCGCTTCCTGCGCGATGGCGAGCGTGTGCAGCACCGTGTTGGTGGAGCCGCCCATCGCCATGTCCAGCGCGAACGCGTCGTCGATCGCTTCCAGCGTGACGATGTCGCGCGGTTTGATGTCGCGTTCGATCAGCTCCATCAGCTTTTTCGCTGACGCTTTGACCAGTTCCCGGCGCTCCGGCGAGACGGCGAGAATCGTGCCGTTTCCGGGGAGCGCGAGGCCCAGGACTTCCGCCAGACAGTTCATCGAGTTGGCCGTAAACATCCCGGAACAGGAGCCGCAGGACGGACAGCCGTACTGCTCCAGTTCTTCCAGCTGCTTGTCGTCGATCAGGCCGGCCTGGTAGGCGCCGACGCCTTCAAAGACGGACGAGAGCGAGATGGAGCGGCCATCGCTGGTTTTACCTGCTCTCATCGGGCCGCCGGTGACAAAAATGGTGGGAATGTTGACCCGCAGCGCGCCCATCATCATGCCGGGTGTGATCTTGTCGCAGTTGGGAATGCAGATCATGCCGTCAAACCAGTGAGCGGAGACGACCGTCTCCAGGCTGTCGGCGATAATTTCCCGGCTGGGCAGGGAGTACCGCATGCCAATGTGTCCCATGGCGATGCCGTCGTCCACGCCGATCGTGTTGAATTCAAACGGTACGCCGCCCGCCTCCCGCACGGCTTCCTTGACGAGCTGGCCAAACTCCTGCAGGTGCACATGGCCGGGAATGATGTCGATGTACGAGTTGCAGATGGCGATAAACGGTTTGTCAAAATCCTCTTCTTTTACTCCGGCCGCGCGCAGCAGACTGCGGTGGGGGGCGCGGTCAAAGCCTTTCTTGATCATGTCGCTTCTACGTTTGACCACTAAGAAAAACTCCTTTCCAGTCAAAAACCTGCCGTGTTTTGAACTATCTTATCACTTTTTCACAAGTACAAACAACCGTAAGAGTCTGAACATTCGCTCAGAAAGACGGCTGCTCAGCGCGGGTGAAAAAGCGGAACGTGAAATCGCGTCGGCGTTGTTTTAGAATAAGGAAGTGAATGCTATTTTTGCGTGGAGTGAACAGAGATGAACGAAGAGTGGAAAGCGATCTGGGAAGAAGGGAGTGACGAGGAGCGGCAGATACTGGAACTGGCCCTGCAGGCCATCCGGCAGCGGCGGGAGCGGAACAGCGCCTTTCTGTCCGGATTTCTCGGCTTGAAGGGCGAATTTGTCGATGCAAACACGTACCGTTTTGATGTGCCGCTGACGCCGTTCATGCACAACTCGCTGGGCGTCGTTCACGGCGGCATCCTGGCGACGCTGATTGACTCGGCGATGGGTTCCCTGATCAACCGCAGCCTGCCCCCCGACCGGTACGCGGTGACGACCGAACTGAAGACCAACTACCTGCGTCCGGGCAAAGGGCAGCGGCTGCGTGCGGAAGCCAGTTTTCTGCATCGCGGGCAGACGCTGGTCGTGATGCAGGGCAGCGTGTACGACGAACAGGACCGGCTGATCGCTCACGGCACCGGCACGTTCATCGTCCTGAAACGGTAGGGACATGCAGGCGAAAGCGGGCCGCGAAAAACGAAGCATCCCTGGGCACGCCGGGGCGGCATAGAGGTGTTTTACGTTACGTGATCGCCACGAGCCCGCTGTATTGGGCGATGTACGACAGCATTTTGGCAGAGAGCGGGACGATGAACTCCATGTTTTCCCGTTCGACGACGCCCGAGCGGGTGACGATGCGGGCCCACTTTACGGACAGCTTGTAGTAATCGGAGCCAAACGCGGATTGAATGACTTCGTTTTGGCGACGAAAGGAGATCGGTGAGCTGTCCAGCTTTACCGGCACCATGCTGACGATGTCATGCAAAAACAGGTGGTAGGTCATGTGCGGCTTTTGAAATACCAGTTCTTTGCTGGTGACGGAGCAGCCCAGGTTTTTGTTCATCTGGGTCAGCTTCAGTTCGCCTTCCAGATTTTTCAGACGAATAAAATCGTTGTTCATGTGGTTTCCCCTCCTGCGGCAGAAGGACCCGTCTTGTAAGCAGGGAACGGGATTCCGCCCGATATTGGCTTGCGCGGGCGCAAAGGCGACCGCCAAGCGGCTGTTGGGGCCTCGAAAACGGGTGTCTCTTAATCATAGGAAAAAAACCGGGAGAAGCGCAAGGGAAAACCATGGATGAGGACAGAGAAAAGGAGATGGAGCATCATGCTGGACATTGCCAAGGAAGCCGCAAGCCAGGCGGGCGCGTATTTGCAGGAGCGGTTTTTGGAGCGTCTCGTGCCCGATGAGGAACTGCACAACGACGTCAAGCTGCCGGAAGACAAGGAGAGCGAACGGCGCATCATCGAGGTGCTGCGCCGTCATCTTCCCGGACATGCGATCTATTCCGAAGAGATCGGCATGGTGGAGGGCGACGAGGAATACCTCTGGATCGTCGACCCGCTGGACGGCACCAACAATTACTTTATCGGCTTTCCCTACTTCTCCGTCTCGATCGCCCTGCAGCACAGGGGCGAAGTCGTGCTGGGAGTGGTGTACAACCCGGTGGCCGGCCAGATGTTTTGGGCGGAAAAGGGCAACGGGGCGTTTTTAAACGGCAGACGACTCGCCGTCAACGAGCGGGACGATTTGACGAGAGCGGTCGGCACGTACATTCGCGGCCGCAACACGGTGACCAAGGAGGAAGAGTGGGCGTTTACCCGTCCGTTCGCGCTGAACACCAAGCGGCTGATGCGCAACATCGCTCCCGCCCTGGACTGGTGTCTCCTGGCAAACGGATGGCTGGACTACATCGTCATGCAGCGCTCCGGCATCATGGATGTGGCCGCCGGCATCCTGATTGCCCAAGAGGCGGGGGCGATCATAACCGATTGGGAAGGGAACCCGTACCGGCACGCGTCGTTCAGCGCTGATCATTTCCCATCGCTGGTGGCCAGCAACGGCCGGATTCACGAGCGGATATGCGGTTTGATTGGCGGATAGGCGGCGCTGATCAGCTACTAGGTGCGCAAAAGAAAAAGCTGAACAGGGCGGCGGATTCATGGAGACGATCGGGAATCGGCTGCCGGCCGGTAAAGTGTTGAATGGTTGTGACAAAACGCCGTGTGTGTATAGGCTTCTGCGAACAAAGCATGCGGTGCCGTTCGCGTTGGGCCATGCATGCCCGGTCTTTTTTTGTTGACGGCCGGAACGAATGACACTATAATTCCAAGTAACTATATAGGAATTATACATCATTGAGAAAGGGGGATTTGCATGACCGATGCGGCCGTGCTGGTCATCGCCCACGGCTCGCCCGACCCTCATTGGATGGAACGGGTGGAAGAAGCGGTCCGTCCCTACTGCCGCCAGATGTTGATTCGAGTCGCCTACTTGGACGGGGTGGAGGGGCGTGGCATTGCCGATGAGGTAGAGCGTCTGGAGCGGGCAGGGGTGGAAACGATCGCCGCCGTGCCGCTGTTTGTCACCGCCGGGAGCACCCACGTCAGCGAAATCAGGGGGATGCTCGGGCTGGAGCCGGATGCCATAACGCCAAACGTCAAGCCTGTCGCCACGCGGGCTCGGTTTCTCTGGTGTCAGCCGCTGGAGGACCATCCGCTGGTGGAGCAGATCGTCTGCGAGCGGCTGCGGGCTCTGTCCGTCGATCCTCACCGCGAAGCGCTCCTGCTCGTCGGACACGGTAGCGACCTGCCAGGGTATCGGGAACGCTGGGAGCGCCTTTTGCACCGCTTGACGTTCCGCCTGCAAAACCGCTTTTACTTCTCTGCCGCGGGCTATGCCACGCTGCGGCCGGATACGGTCGCGACCCGCGCCCGGCAGCTTGCATCCTGCGGGGAGCTGGTCGTGCTGCCGCTGTTTGTCAGCCAGGGGTATTTTACCGGCCGTGCTCTGCCGGAGCGGCTGGCAGGGGTGTCCTACCGGTACGACGGCAGCGCGTATCTGCCTCACCCGCTGATTGGCGAATGGATCGTACAGTCGGCAAAGACGGCGTTTTTGTTGGACTATCAAACGCAAAGGAGCGTGATTGGCGATGGCCAAGCAACGTAAATGGAAATGGGCGGATGATCCCAATCTGAACAAAGTGGAGCTGACCAAGCTGGAAAAAGACGGGTTGGACGTGATCGAGACAATTATCAACACCTATTCCAAGCAGGGGTACGACTCCATCGAAGCATCCGATTTCGACCGGTTCAAGTGGGCGGGCGTCTACCAACAACGGCCCAAAGAAGGCTATTTCATGATGCGGGTGCGCATTCCCGGCGGGATTTTGACCAGTGAACAGGCCCGTGTGCTGGCCGGCATCGCCCGCGATTACGGCCGCGATCTCGTAGATGTGACGACGCGGCAGGCCATTCAATTTCACTGGCTGACGGTGGAGTCGCTCGCCGACATCTTCGAACGGCTGGGCGCCGTTGGTCTTTCCTCGTTTGAAGCGTGCGGCGACTGTCCGCGGACGATCATGGGCAACCCGCTCGCCGGCATCGATCCGCATGAAGTGATTGACACGCGTCCGATCGTCAAAGAATTGGAGCAATTCTTTTTGCTCAATCGGGATTTTTCCAACCTGCCGCGCAAGTACAAGATGTCGATCTCGGCCAACGTGTACAATGCGGCTCACGCGCAAATCAACGACCTGGCGTTTACCCCGGCGAAAAAGACGATCGGTGGAGAAGAGGTGATCGGCTTCCACGTCTGGGTCGGCGGCGGCCTGTCGGCCAAACCGTACCTGGCGCAGCAGTTGGATGTCTTCGTCCGCCCGGAAGAGGTGGTCAAGGTGGCGGCCGGCGTCACCACGCTGTTCCGCGACTACGGTTACCGGTACAAACGGACCCATGCCCGGCTCAAGTTCCTGGTCGCCGACTGGGGAGCGGAGCGGTTCAAGGAAGAGCTGCTGAAGCTGACCGGCGAACTGGAGACGAGAGGAGAAGACCTGCTGAAGGGCTGGAACGCCGGTTACTTTTACGGCATTCACGAGCAGCGGCAGAAAGGCTTTTACTACGCTGGGCTGTCGGTGCCCATCGGCCGCATGAACGCGGATGAACTGCTGGAACTGGCCCGGCTGGCGGACGAGTACGGCGACGGAACGATTGGCACCTGCAACACGCAAAACGTGCTGATCCGCAACATTCCGGCGGAAAAAGTGGAGGCGTTCCGGGCTGAGCCGATCGTGGTCAACCGGTTCAAGCTGGAGCCCAACACGTTTGTCGGGTATGCCGTCTCCTGCACGGGGATCGAATACTGCAACCTGGCGATCGTGGAGACCAAGGAACGGATGCGGGCGCTGGCGGAGTACCTGGATGCGACCGTGCCGCTGGATACACCGCTGCGCATCCACATGGTGGGGTGTCCCAACTCGTGCGGCCAGCGGCAGATCGCCGACATCGGTCTGCAAGGGGCATTGGTGAAAACGCCGGAGGGCATGGTTGACGCCTTTGACGTCCACGTCGGCGGCACGCTGGAGGACCCCCGTTTTAACCAAAAGCTGAAGGCGCGCATTACCGCCGACAAACTGGGACCGTTCCTGGCACAGCTCATCACCGCCTACAAGAACGAGCGGCTGGAAGGGGAGCCGTACTGGCGTTACGTGGAACGCGTCGGCATCGAGGCGATTCAGCGGCAGGTGGACGAGATTTTGCAGACAGCGTAAGCGGTGCCGAGGAGGAGACGAGATGGCGGAAGAGCAAGCGGAAACGTTTTTGTACAAATTGGAAGCGGAGCTGGCGGACCGGCTGTTGACGATCGTGGTTGTCGCACAGTCGGACGAACGGGCGTTTAGCGCAGCGGAGAACAACATTCTCCGGCACACGGTGGCGCCGCCGCAGATCAAACAGCTCAGCCTGGTGGAAAAAAAGCCGTTGGGGCGGCAGGGCGTGGGCTATGTGATTGAAACGGCGCAGTTTTGACAGGCAAAGGCGCGGCGGTTGCGGCCCGCCGCGTTTTGAGGGAGCAGTGATCAGCGGCGCGCCTTGCCGCGTCAGACAAGGAACGGGTACAGCTAGGAGGGCGGTTGATGAAAAAGACAGGCAGCGTCATGTTTGTGGGGGCTGGCCCGGGTGATCCCAAGCTGCTCACGATTAAAGGCAAGGAGGCGATCAAACGGGCGGATGTGGTCGTGTACGACCGGCTGGCCAATCCGCTGCTGCTCGCCCACGCCAAACCAGACGTCCGGCTGATCTACGTCGGCAAGGAAGCGGATCGTCACTCGCTTCCCCAGGAGGAAATAAACCGGCTGCTCGTACGGGAAGCGCAGCAGGGCAGCCTGGTCGTCAGGCTGAAAGGCGGCGATCCGAGCATTTTCGGTCGGGTTGGCGAGGAGGCGGAAGTGTGCCGGCAGGCAGGGATTCCGTTTGAGATCGTGCCTGGCATCACTTCGGGCGTGGCAGCTCCGCTGTACGCGGGGATTCCGCTGACGCACCGGGAGTACAACTCGGCAGTAGCGTTTCTCACCGGCCATCAGTGCGAGCAAAACGCGGGCAGGGAGTTGGACTGGGCGGCGCTGGCCGCGATGGAAACGCTGGTGATTTACATGGGCGTTAAAAACTTGCCGCACATCCGGGAGCGCCTGCTGGCGCACGGCAAACCGGCCGATACGCCGGTTGCAATGGTGCGTTGGGGCACGCTCAGCGTGCAGCAGACGCTGGTCGGTCCGCTCTCCACCATCGATCGGCAGGCGGCGGAGGCGAAGTTTCACGCGCCGGCGATCATCGTCATCGGCGAGGTGGTCAGACTGCGCGATACACTCGAGTGGTACGAAACAAAGCCGCTGTTCGGCTTGACGGTGGCCGCGGCCGCCGGCGATCCGGAGCAGGAAGACCGTTTGTTGGCGGAGTTGGAATCGCTGGGGGCCGACGTCCTGCCGGTGGCAGTCGAAGCGCGGGCAGCGGAGGCTGATGCAGACGCGGAACGCCTGACCGATGAGCTTCTGGCATGCCGGTGGCTGGTATTTGCCGACGAGCGGCAGGTGGACTTCTTTTTTCGCACGCTTCGCGAACGGCGGATCGATCTTCGCCGGATCAAGGCTCGGATTGCTGCACGCGGCGAGCGGACTGCCCAGGCGCTCGAAAGCCGGGGGTTGCCGGCAGAGCGGCTGTTTGCCGCAGACGAACCGCTTGCCGCCGTCTCCCAAAACCTGCCGCTCGACCAGGGAGACCGGGGGCTGTGCCTGAGCGGCGGACCGAGCGGGATCGCTGCGTCTGCCGACGGGGTGGTTTGGCGCACGGCTTCCGCAGGCCGGCTGTCATGGGTCGACACCCATCCTGCTGCCCCGCTGCTGCGGGCCCGGCGATTTGACTGGCTGGCTGCGGATGATCCGTACCATCTGGAGGCGCTGGCGCAGTTTGCCGGGGAAGAGTGGCAGAATCAGCCGCTGCTCTGTGTCGGTGAAGAGACGGCTGCCCGTGCCCGTTCCATGGGCTGGAGGCAGGCAGTGTCATGTGAGCGGGGAGCAGCGTGCGTCGTGAGAGCAGTTCGGTCAACGAACAAGGAGGAGGCATATGAACTGGAATTATGAATCGGTGACGGATGCCGAGCTCGTCAAGGTCAACCGGGAGATGGAGGGCAAAGACGCGCTGGACGTGATCAAGTGGGCGTACGGCACGTTCGGCGATGACCTCGTGTACGCCTGCAGCTTTGGCGCGGAAGGCATCGTGCTGCTTGACCTGATCAGCAAGGTGAAGCCGGATGCTTCCGTTTTTTTCCTCGACACCCATCTTCATTTTGCCGAAACGTACGACCTGATCAAACGGGTCCGGGAGCGCTTCCCAACGTTGAAGATCACGATCAAGGAACCGGCGCTTTCCTTGGCCGAACAGGCGGCCGCTTACGGGGAGGCGCTGTGGGAGCGGCAGCCCGACCAGTGCTGTCACCTGCGCAAGGTGGAGCCGTTGGCGTCAGTGCTGGAGGGGGCGGTCGCCTGGTTGTCCGGTCTGCGGCGGGAACAGTCGCCGACGCGGGCCCACGTCCAATACATCAACCGTGACGATCGCTTCCGTTCGCTCAAGGTGTGTCCGCTGATTCACTGGACGTGGGAGGAGGTATGGCTGTATATCCGCACGTTTGACCTGCCGTACAATCCGCTGCACGACCAGGGATACCCGAGCATCGGATGCGCTCCCTGTACGCGCGCGGTTCGGGAAGGCGAGGATGCGCGTGCAGGCCGCTGGGCCAATACGGGCAAGACGGAATGCGGCCTGCACGTCGCGCCCGCTTCGGCAACTCGATCGAATCCAAAGGAGTGAAGAACCATGACAACAAGCCAACCACACGGCGGCACACTGATCAACCGGTTCAATCCGGAAGCAGACCTCACGCTGGCAGTGCGCGAGGTGGAACTGGATGCGTTTGCGCTGGCCGACCTGGAGTTGATAGCCATCGGGGCGTACAGCCCGCTCACCGGCTTTATGGAGCGGGGGGATTATGAATCGGTCGTAGAGCGGATGCGGCTTGCCAACGGGCTGGTGTGGAGCATTCCCGTCACGCTGCCCGTTGCGGAAGAGGATGCGGCCGGACTGAAGGTCGGCGATTCCGTGCGGCTGTCGCACCAAGGAACCGTATACGGCCTCTTGGAAGTGCGCGATATCTACCGTCCGGACAAACAGGTGGAAGCCCGTCAGGTGTACGGCACCGACGAAATCAAACACCCGGGGGTAAAAAAGCTGCTGGAGCGTCCGAATGTGTATCTCGGCGGTCCGATTACACTGGTGAAACGGCCTGACAAAGGCGTGTTCGCCGCTCATACCCTTGACCCGGCCGAGACCAGAAAGCGGTTTGCCGAGCGGGGCTGGAAGACCGTGGTCGGCTTCCAGACGCGCAATCCCGTTCACCGTGCGCACGAGTACATCCAAAAGTCGGCATTGGAAATCGTCGACGGCCTGCTCCTCCATCCGCTGGTCGGCGAGACAAAGGCGGATGACATCCCTGCCGTCGTCCGCATGGAGAGTTACCAGGTGCTGCTGCGCCACTACTATCCGCCTGAACGCGTGCAGCTCGCCGTGTTTCCCGCCGCAATGCGGTACGCTGGACCGCGCGAGGCGATCTTTCACGCGATGGTGCGAAAAAACTACGGCTGCACCCACTTTATCGTCGGCCGGGATCATGCCGGTGTAGGGAATTACTACGGCACGTACGACGCGCAGCGCATCTTTCTGAACTTCACGCCGGAAGAACTGGGCATTACGCCGCTGTTCTTTGAAAACAGCTTCTACTGCCGTGCCTGCGGCAGCATGGCCTCCAGCAAGACCTGCCCGCACGGAGCAGAACATCATGTGGCGTTGTCCGGCACCAAGGTGCGGGAGATGCTCTCCCGCGGAGAAGCGCCGCCGCCGGAGTTCAGCCGTCCGGAAGTCGCCAAGGTCCTGATCGAAGGACTGCAGGCGCTGTCCGTCTGACAGAGGGGAGGAAATGCGATGAGCAAAGCGGGCACCCATGTGGTTTGGCATCCGACGACAGTGACGAAGGCGGACCGCCAACGGCAAAACGGCCACAAAAGCTGTATCCTCTGGTTTACGGGACTGTCCGGCGCGGGCAAATCGACGCTGGCCAACGCCGTGGATCAGCAGCTCCACGAGCGCGGTCTGAAGAGTTACGTGCTGGACGGCGACAACATTCGGCACGGCCTGAATCACGGGCTGGGGTTCAGCCCGGCTGACCGCAAGGAAAACATCCGGCGGATCGCCGAAGTGGCCAAGCTGTTCGTCGACGCCGGCGTGATCGTGCTGACGGCCTTTATCTCCCCGTTTCGCGAGGACCGCGAGTTGGCGAGGGGACTGGTGGAGCCGGACGAATTTGTGGAGATTTACGTCAAATGTCCGCTGGAGGAGTGCGAACGGCGCGATCCAAAAGGCTTGTACCGGAAGGCGAGAAGCGGAGAAATTGCCGAGTTTACCGGCATCACGTCTCCCTACGAAGAGCCGCTCTCCCCGGAGCTGATCGTGGAAAGCGGCACGCAGTCGGTAGAGGAGTCGGTCCAGATCGTCCTGCGCTATCTGGAAGAGCGGGGGATCATTCCGGCAAGCCGGTAGGCTGATTATAAAATATAATGAAAAAACAGGCATGGCGTTTTCGGCGCCATGCCTGTCATACGTTATCCGCTTACTTTTTCGTCTCCTGTTCCATTGCCTTGAACTGCTCCAGGGCCTGGTGCTCTTCCAGCGCTTTTTCTGCGAACACGCGCAGGAAGCCTTTTTCACGGAATGCGTCGAGCGCTTTTTTGTCTTGTTTCAGCTGGTCGAGCGTTACAGCGGCGTCTTTGGACGGAACGTCATACTTGGTCGCTTTGTTGAAGTTGTAGCTGTACTGATCCGATTCCAGCCCGATGGTCAGCGGCTGTTTCATTTCCGGAACCTGGAAGGTAACGTTCAGCGTGCTCTTTTGACGAACCGGCAGTTTTTCTTCGGTGATGTAGAAGTCCATGTTCAACGTCACGCCATGGAAGCCATTTTGTTTAGCCTTTTCCAGAAGTTGTTCCGGTGTCTGCTTTTTGCCCTCGGTATCCAGCCATTGCTTGGCTTTTGCCAGACCGGCGGTTACCATCGCTTCGGCGACTGCGCGTTTTTCCGCTTCGCTGGTTTTCTTTTCCGGGTTGAGCAGTTCTTCATTCAGGCTGTTGG
Source organism: Brevibacillus sedimenti (assembly GCF_020923495.1). Taxonomy (GTDB): domain Bacteria; phylum Bacillota; class Bacilli; order Brevibacillales; family Brevibacillaceae; genus Brevibacillus; species Brevibacillus aydinogluensis. Next base: position 183,099 of record NZ_CP064048.1, on the reverse strand, counting down.
AGAGCACCATCATTTCGATGGCGAACTTTTTGACCTCCTGGTTGGTTACCGCGTCGTTGGCGGTGTAGAAGAACATGTTGATCAGTTCTTTGGCGTCAAGATTCACGGCTACGTGGGTTGCCTTTACCTTTTCGCCGTTGGGCAGCTGCACGGTTTCGGTGCCCAGGTTTTTCGCATTGGACAGCTTGTAGCCGTATGTAGCGAAGTACTTCTTCATGAAGTCAATCGCCAGTTTGTTCATCTTGTCCTGATACTCTTTGATTTTGGCGGCATCCACTTTGACGTTTTCGCCAAGAGCAGCCGCGTTGATCACGTTGGTGTCAAACAGCAGGTACTTTTGATCCAGCGGCGTTTTTGCAAACAACTTGCCGTCGTTGATCACCACTTCCAGCGCGGCTTTTTTGTCGCCGGTCCAGAACTGTTTTTCGCGAAGCAGTTTGTCGTCGTTCACTTCCACATTGAACTTCATGTTTTTCGTGTCAAGCACTGTGCCTTTCACGGTTACGCCTGCTTGTACAGCGGCCAGGATTGCAGCAGATTCCTTGTCCTGCTGCTGTTTTCCAAGGGCGGCCGGCAGCTTGTCAATGTCGCCGGTCAATTTGATTGTTCCTTCAAAGTCGTAGTTATGTTTCTCCAGCGATGCCACCATGGCGTCACGCACGAGCGATGCTTCACCGGCGCAGCCGGTCAGCAGCAGCATCAGGGCGAGAAGCAGGGCACTGCCCTTTTTCCACATGTTTCTCATCCTCCCTTAGATTGTCTTTTCATTCCCAATATCTACTACGTTTTATGAAAAAAAAGGTTGCGGAATTTTAGAAAAAAACATTGGGCGTAAAAACCAGCGGATGATTCATGCTAATATGAAAGAGAAAATCACTCGATACAAAAGGTAGGTAATGAAAGAAAGGAACGTTGCAACATGTGGTCGTGGCTGCAAAAGATGATCCGATATGTGCTGGGAGAAGAAGAGCAGGAGCGAGAGCTGGAGCGTGAAACCGTCCGTTATCGCCCGCCTGCCGGACCAGCCGCCGGTCAACTCCGGGCAAAGACAAAGAACATTTACCCGAAACAGCGGGGCGACGAGCAGGAACCGGAGTTTCCGAGAAGGGAGAGGCAACGCCATTTTCGCTTTCCCGTGATCTCGGACGAGGAGCTTCACCGGCCGAAGAAGAGAGAGCCGGTGGAGATGGACAAGCCCGGGCGGGGTGACAGTGTGTACTCAGGGCCTGATCTGGTCTTTCGCAGCGGCTCATCCGCCCGCAGCATCGCCGACGGTATGAAGGCCGGCGAACAAGTGAAGCCGGAAGTGATTCAAGAGAAGCGGGGGGCTGAGCATACCCCGCGCAAAATAGATCGCGTTAAAACAGAAACGGTCCGACGTGAGGAGAGAAAAGCCGAGCCGTTGCGCCCGGCGGGGGCTGCTGCGGAAAAACGTACATATAAGCCGTCGGAGTTCATCTCCCCGGTATACGGAAAAATGACGCCGTCCACGCGGGAGACGGAGCACCGGATTCACACGACGTCCGGGATCTTCTACGCCGGAGCGGACAACAAGCGGGAATTTGTAAACACGGAGGAGGCTGCGGACCGTCCCGAGTTGACGGCTAAAGCGGAGACAGACGCTGTTTCGGCGGAACTGCAGCCGAATGAACCGGCGGCAGAGACGGCTGCAACGCTCCCGTGGACCAAACAGGAAGTGCCCGCAGCAAAGAACGGTACGGATGCGGGGGAAGCTGCTGAAGCACGGGACGTTTCGGAGGTACAAGCAGAATCGGCGGCCTCCGATGAGCTGACAACACGTGATGTGGTGTTCAATAACACGGCAGCAGCCGAGGCTGTGATGAATACGGAGACGGTGTCCGAGACGGCGCATGAGATGGAACCGGGGCCGGAGACAAAGATGGTGCCGGAGACAGACGCGGTACTTGAGACAGAGTTGGTGGCAGAGACAGAAACATTGCCTGAAACAGAGACGGTGCTGGAAACAGAGACGACGCCGTCGGAAAAATCAGAGGCGCCGATGGATGTCGCGTGCGAATCGCCGGCAGTGCCCGCCCAAACAGCGGACGAAGATGCAGACGAGGTGCCGACAGAACCGGGAGAAACGCAGGCGCCAGCGCTGTCGGACGAATCGGCGGCCAAGCCGCTCTCCCCTGCATGGGAGGCGTCCGCTCCCGAATCGACTGCTTGCGACCTTGCGGAACAGCCTCAAGCCGCCGAGTTGGAAGCTGCTGCAGGATGGACAGTCCGGGAACAGGAGATGAGCGCAAAAGAAATTGCCGCCTCTGCCGCCGTGCAGGAAAGGGCATCGTCGGCTGCAGGAACTGCGGAACCGTCTTACGAGCTGCCGTCGCTCGATCTGCTCGACCCCTGCCCGCCGATGAGCGAAGACGACGACGAACACACGCAGATTCAAAAAATGCTTTTGGAGGAGACGCTGGCCAATTTCAACGTCAACGCCCAGGTGGTGGGCATCGTCAAGGGGCCGTCCGTCACGCGTTTTGAACTGCAGCCGGCGCCTGGGGTCAAGGTGAACAAAATCACCAGCCTCATTGACGACATCAAGCTGAACCTGGCGGCCAAGGACATCCGCATCGAGGCGCCGATCCCCGGCCGCAACGCCGTCGGGATTGAGGTCCCCAACCTGACCAGTCAGCCGGTCCTGATCAGCCGGATCATCGGCTCGGCGAAATTCCGCGAGCATCCGTCACCGCTGGCCGTGGCGCTCGGCATGGACATTGGCGGGGAGCCGATCGTCGCCGACATCAAGAAGATGCCGCACGGACTGATCGCGGGTGCCACCGGCTCGGGGAAAAGCGTCTGCATCAACTCGATCATCGTCAGCCTCTTGTACAAGGCGACGCCGGAACAAGTGCGGCTGCTGTTGATCGACCCGAAAATGGTGGAACTGGCTCCGTACAACCATCTGCCCCATCTGGTGACGCCAGTGGTGACAGACGCCAAGCAGGCGACAGCCGCCCTGAAGTGGGCGGTGGAGGAGATGGAAAAACGCTATGCGCTCTTCGTCGACGCGGGTGCGCGTGACATCGAACGTTATAATCAGACCGTCGACCAGCCGCTGCCGTACATCGTAATCGTGATCGATGAATTGGCCGACCTGATGATGGTCTCGCCGCAGGATGTGGAGGAATGCATTATTCGCATTGCGCAAAAGGCGCGGGCTTGCGGCATTCACCTGCTGCTGGCCACGCAGCGGCCGTCCGTGGACGTGATCACGGGCAACATCAAAGCCAACGTGCCCACCCGTCTCGCCTTTGCCGTTTTTTCACAGGTGGATTCCCGCACCATCCTCGACCAGTCGGGCGCGGAGCGGCTGCTGGGACGGGGCGACATGCTCTTTTTGGAGAGCGGGGTCACTCCTGTTCGCCTGCAGGGGAACTACGTCTCGGACGACGAAATCGAGCGGATCACGCGCGCGATCAAACAGCAGCGAAAGCCGTCTTACCTGTTTAGCAAAGAGGAACTGGAGCAGCAGGTCCAGTCGTACGACATGGGCGACGATCCGCTGTACCACGAGGCGCTGCTCTTTGTCGCGGAACAGGGACAGGCTTCCGCCTCTGCCCTGCAGCGCCGCTTCCGCATCGGGTACAACCGGGCGGCCCGCCTGATCGAGATGATGGAGGCGGACGGCTACGTCGCCGGTCAGAACGGCGGCAAGCCCCGCGCCGTGCTGATCACCCGCGAGGACGCGGAGGCGCTGGCAGAAGGATCGTCACTGTTCTAGCATATCAGGAATGCTGCAAAGGTCTTGCCGATTGGGCAAGGCCTCAGCGTGTAGACAATGTTCGCGGCGCATGGGAGATCGGGCCCGCTCGCTCGCTTGACGCCCAGCACAGAAGCGGATGAAGTCCGCTCCAAAACGCGACGCGGGCAGGGGACAAACATCTGGGTGTTTCGATGAAGTGAGACTTGTGTCCCCTGTTGGTCCCCGCGTCATCGTTTTTCCGCTGAGCCGGTCGTCAAAGGAGCTCGCTTGGCCCATCTCTCCATGCGATGTACGTTGTCTACAGTTTCGGTTGATGAATGGTCAGGCCTTTCGGCCTGGAAATCATTTTCTTATGGACGCTTATACAATGAACCGTTTGTCTTCAGTCTGAGGTCTTGCCGATTGAGCAAGGCCTTTTTTACGCTTGCGGGGACAGCCAGGTCGTGAGTGTGCACAAACAGACAGACAGATCTTGCTGAAACACCCATTGTCGTTTTATTCTGAAAAATATCACGAAAAGAAACGGAGGTACGCACATGGACCCGCTGAAAAAGAAGTACCAACCGATTGACGAACAGATTGTCCTGTTCAATGACGAGTATTACCTGAGTGTGCAAAGGCTTGACGTGTCGGAATTGGACGCGAACGCGAGAGAGTCGCTGTTCAACCATCTGTTTGCATTTGACAGCAGTGATATCGAACTGGAGATTGACATTTCCGAGGAGCAGCGGGGGGTCTGGTACCTGCAGCTGCTCGTTCCGCACGTGTTGACGCTGCCGGATGCGGCGCGTAAACGGCTGGAGAGAGGGGCAAAACAGCTTGCCAGCTATCTGATGCAGCAGCCGCATCGTCCGGCGTCCAGCGGGGTGGGCGGAGACGATCTGCTTTGGTATGTGCGGCGCTACAACCCCGATGTGGAGGTAATCGCTTGACGGTTGTCCGGGGAAATTCACGGGGATTTCGCGGGCTGCCGTGAAGGAGAGAGGGGGAGCGAGCTGGCCCGGTTAATTTGCAGCCGAGTTTGTGCTATCATACGTGGTAGACAAACTTGTACGAAAGGCGGGCTGCTTGTGAAGCTCAAAGAGATTTGGGATTGGATTAGTTCCATCGTCTTCGCGGCATTGCTGGCGCTGGTTCTGGGCGTCTTCGTTTTCCAACCGTTCAAGGTGGAAGGCCACTCCATGGACCCGACGCTGCATGATCAGCAGAGGATCTACGTGTCCAAACTCTCCCACACCTTTTCGTACCTGCCAGATTACGGCGACATCGTCGTGATCGACAGCCGTGTAAACCGAGAGCGCACAATCCGGGATGACCTGATGAACCATCCGTTGATTCACCTGATGCTGGGCAATCAAAAGGAAGATTTCATGTACGTCAAGCGCGTAATCGGCAAACCGGGCGACGTCCTGGAATTTAAGAATCACCAGGTGTACCGCAACGGCAAGCCGCTGGACGAACCGTACATCAAGGAGACAGCCCAGTACGACGGCTTGGAAAAAGTCGTCGTGCCCGACAACCACATCTTCGTGATGGGGGACAACCGCAACAACAGCCGGGACAGTCGGGACATCGGCTTTATTCCGCTCGACCACGTGATTGGCACCAAATTGGAATGGCCGTTCTGAAGGCGGATTTGAAGGCGGATTGACAAGCGGCCGCACTGCTGCATTCGATGGTCATGGAGAAGCGAACGACGAAAACGGAAGCGGCCCCAGATAGGGGACTTGCTTCCGTTTCGTGTTTTTCAGCCGCACGTGTGCGGTAAACGCCGCCGCATGAGCACGAGTGGCGGGCGCGATCACATAATCCTATCAAGATTGGAGGATTTTATTGTGAAACAGCTGAAGAAAGTTTTCACAATGGCCACCCTGTCCCTGCTTGTAATCACGGGTTGCACGCCGGATCATCGTGATGCTTCTTTGCACATTACCAGCAGGGAAGGAGAAACCGTGACAGCAATAACAAACGTAGACGATGCCGTAAAGGCTTCTGACCATGTCGTGATTGGCGAAGTAGTGGATGAAGCGAAATTCAGCAGCACCAACACCTACCGATACACTGTCGCTGTGAAAACGGAATTGAAAGGGAATGTAAACGCGAAGTCAATTGATGTGTATGAAGCGAAAGATGCGTTGAAAAAAGGGAAAGAGTATTTGTTGTTTCTGGAATACTGGGAACATGAGCTGTATCCCCGGCCTGTCTATACGCCGATCGGAGAGGAGACGATCATTGAAATCGACAAGAATCAATTACGTGGCAATGAAAACATTGTGATGAACAGAAAGAAAGACGACATGGTGACCTACATTCAAAATTCTCCGGAGGCAAAGCGGCTGACGAAAAAGAACGTTCACATCGTAGAGAAGGCGAGCAGTACGGAAGAATTGATAGATCAGTCCGATTTTGTGCTTCATGTCATGCCTGTGGAAGTCGTGCATGAAAACGAGTATGTAAAGACCGTTACGGCAGACATTTTGCAAGCGTACAAAGGAGAGCTCGATCAGGACAGTGCCATCATCAATTTGCCGGCTGATGTGGAGGTAGGCAAGGAATACCTGGTGTTCTTGAAGGGAGAAAAGGATTTCCGGCTGACGACTAGACAGGGAAGTGTCATCTCCAAAGACCATGAATCACAATGGAACGATGTATTGAACAGCATCAACAAATAGGTATTGAAAAGACCACCTTGACGTCAGGTGGTCTTTTTTGCTGCACGGACGAGGATGGTGCTGCCCAATGCAGCGAACGATTTTTTATGAGGTTGCGCGGGCGGCCGCGGCGGACAGCTTGAGCTGTCTGCGCTGATAAAGGTTGTTGGCGATCAGCGCCGCGATGATCAGGAGCGTTCCCCCCACATCAAACAGGGTGAGGCGGTACCCCTGCATCACGGAGATGACAAAGGTGGTGACGGGCACGAAGTTGATAAACAGGATGCCGTTGATTGGCGTCAACAGCTTCACGCCCGCATTCCAACTGACCAGTGCCAGCACGCCGGCGACCAGGATCATGAAGCCAAGCTCGGGGCCGGCCGACCAGATCGACGGCAGCGCAGGGACGGACAACATGCCGAAAGCAGACAGCACGAGAACGATTGCAAGCGAAGTGGCGGTGCCCAGCACGCAGCTCAGTGTGGAGTAGCGGAGTACGGACCACTCGGCGAAAACATTGCCGCCAATCGTGTAGATGACCCAGCCCAGGACGCCGACAAAAATCACGAGAACCGGAAACAGCCGGTCGGTTCCCAGGAGAAATGCGTGCAAATCCCCTTTGGTAATCACCAGAAAGCAGCCGACCAAGGCCACCGCGATGCAGCCGACAGTAAACGGCGCCGGCCGCTTCCGGCTCCAGATCCACAGCACCAGCACCGAAATCATCGGCATCAGCGCTTCCATCACCGAAGCGAGAATCACGCCCGACGTGCCCAATCGGTTTTGGCCCCAAAAGATTAACAGGTTGTAGACGGTAAACGCCATCGTGCCGAAAAACCAGAGCGATGCGCCGCGGCCGTCAAAGCAAAGCGCCCGCCCGCCTTCCTTCAGCCACAAGAGGACCAACAGGATGACGGAGACGGCGGAGTAGCGGATGACGGAAAAGAAAAACGGATCGAGATGAGCAAACGCGCTTTCGGCCACGGGAAACATTGCCCCCCATGCGACGCTCGCGATCAGGCACAAAAATGCCCCTTTGAGAATGTGGTTGGTATTCATGTTGCTGTGATTGCCTGCCTTTCCATTGCTTTGACTCATTCACGATCTCCATCATATTCCGGAATTTTTATCATGTAAAACGATTGAAAATGATTGTACTCATCATTATGATTGATATCAGATGGAAGAGAGAGGAAGGGGGAGGAGCGGCGTGGAACTGAGTGATCTGCGCATTTTTCAAACCGTCGCTCAACACGGCAGCGTCAGCCGGGCGGCCCGGGCGCTTAATTACGTGCAGTCCAACGTGACGGCGCGCATTCAGCATATGGAGCGAAAGCTGGGAACGCCCTTGTTTTACCGGCATTCGCGAGGGGTGACGCTGAATCCCGAGGGCAGAAAGCTGCTTTCTTACGCGCAGAAGATTTTGGCGATGATGGACGAGATGGAAAAGGCGTTTCAGGACGAGGAGAATCCGTCCGGCCCGCTGTTGATCGGCTCTGTCGAGACGGTCTCCGGCTTGCCGGCGATCCTGTCTGTCTACTGCGGTCGGTATCCGCGCGTCGATCTGTCGCTGGTAACCGGGGTGACGGAACACCTGGTGAACGATGTGCTGGCCTATGAGTTGGACGGCGCGTTTGTCAGCGGACCGATCGAGCATCCGGAGATTGCCCAGGAGCTGTTGACGGAAGAAGAGCTGGTCCTGATCGCGAGCGGCGACGGTGCTTCCCATACACTTGACGAATGCAAATCCAGACCGCTGCTCGTGTTTCGCTCCGGCTGCGGCTATCGGGCCCGGCTGGTGCAGTGGCTCGCGGCGGAAGGGATTACACCGTCGCGGATCATGGAGTTTGGCACGCTGGAGACGATTTTGGCCATGGCCGCCTCCGGATTGGGGGTCTCGCTCGTGCCTAGGGCAGCTGTTGCTCACCTGGAGGAGGCGGGACGCATCCGCTGTCATTCCATTCCGCACGAGTTTGGCCGCGTCTCCACGGTGTTCATTCGCCGACGCGACGCGATTTTGTCCAGTTCGATGCGGAAACTGCTTGAGACCATTCGCCAGTTTCGTGACGAAGGGGGCACGGGTACGTCCCAGCCGGAAGCAGCTGCCCGCAGCTGACTGGACGAAACGAACATGGAAGCCCTGAAGAAATAAATAGAAAAACGGCCGGTGGGGGGAATGAAGGGATGAAAGCGATCGTGGTCACGCAGTTTGGCGGACCGGAAACGATGATCTACACGGACGTGGAATTGCCGGAGATCCATTCTGGACAAGTATTAATTCGTGTCGAAAAAACCAGCGTAAATTTTGCTGATATTAAATCGAGGTACGGGAAAAAGGGGACAGGCACGCTCCCGTTCATTCCCGGCCTGGATGCGGTCGGAATTGTCGAGCGGGTGGGGGCCGACGTAAAGCGTGTCAAGGTGGGCCAGCGCGTGATTGCGTTTCCGCAGCACGGATCGTACGCGGAGTATGCGGTCGCGGACGAACAGCTCACCTTTGCACTCCCCGACGAGGTGGATGTGGATACGGCAGCGGCCTGTCCGGTCGTTTCCTTCACATCCTACAAACTGCTCGCCGATGTGGCCAGACTGGAACCGGGCGAAACGGTCCTGATCCATGCCGCGGCAGGCGGCATTGGCACGACGGCGATCCAGTTGGCCAAAATTCTGGGCGCTGGCCTCGTCATCGGGACGGTCGGCAGCGAGGCAAAAGCGGCGGCCGCTCTGGAAGCCGGTGCGGATCACGTCATCTGCTACGAGCGGGAAGACTTTGCGGAAAAGGTAAACCAGCTCACAAACGGGGAAGGGGCCAATGTCATCCTGGATTCGATTTCCGGATGGGTCTCGGAAAAAAGCATGACCTGCCTCGCTCCGTACGGCAGGCTGGTTCACTTCGGAAATGCAGGCGGGGCCGTCGGGACGTTTGCGACAAAAGACTTGCACGCAAGCTGCCGCTCCGTGCTCGGATTCAGCTTCGGCACGACCCGGAAAATGCGTCCCCATCTCTTGCATGATACGGCGGAGCAGGTGTTTCGCCTTCTGGCCGACGGGCGTCTGCGCATCAGGATCGGGAGGCGGTTTCCGCTGGAAGAAGCGGCCAAAGCCCACGAGTGGGTGGAGAGCAGACAAAGCACAGGGAAAGTATTGCTGGAAGTCAGGGGATAGCCATGACAGCCTGTCCCAGACCGGCAGACTCCGATACCCGCTTCGCGTGATGAGCAGCGTGATGTGCGGGGGATTTCGCGTCCCATGTCCCACGTGTCATTGACGCAAACGTTGGACGATTTTGTGTGGTAGTCGAAAGCAGCATGGAAAAGTTGAGCTGGAGGTGTACAGGATGGATAACAAGACGATCTTTAAGGACGTGGTGACCGCCGAGGCGGAGCTGCGTGAACTGTTGGGCGAACCGAGGGAACTGGTCCGGCGCAAGGCGATTGACCGCCTGGACGGGCACTGCCGTGCGTTTATTGCCAAATCGCCGTTTCTCGTGCTGGCCACGGCAGACGCCGCCGGAAACTGCGACGCCTCGCCGCGCGGGGACGGGCCGGGCTTTGTGCACGTGCTGGATGACTTTCACCTGGTCATTCCCGAACGACCCGGCAACCGGCGGATGGACTCGATGCGCAACATCCTGTCCAATCCCCGGGTAGGGGTGATCTTTCTCATCCCCGGTCTGGAAGAGACGCTGCGCGTCAACGGCCGGGCCTGCGTCATCCGGGACGCCGACATTCTGAGCCGGATGGCGGTAAATGGCAAAGTGCCGGCCGTTGGCATCGGGGTGCGGGTGGAGGAGTGCTTCGTCCACTGTGCCAAGGCGTTCAAGCGCTCTGGCCTCTGGCAGCCGGAAGCGTGGCTGGACAGGGAGCAGCTGCCGGCCATGGCCCAGGTGCTGGCCGACCACATTAACATGAACGCCCCAGGGATTACTACCGGCAAGCAAGTGGAGGAAGCGCTGCAGGAGAGCTATACAAAGCGGTTGTACTGATGAAAGAGAAGGCATCCGGTGAGGTCGCCCATCTCCGGATAAAGCGGATTCCAAACAGTTACCGCCTTTTTTTGGAAGTATGGTTGTGTTACACTATATACGCTTATACATATTGGAAAAGACGGGAGGAGATCCAAATGGCAACGCATATCGGAGACAGCACTGTATTGAACAACGGAGTCAGCATGCCGTGGCTGGGTCTGGGCGTCTACAAGGCAAAAGAAGGGGAAGAAGTGCAGCGGGCGGTTCGCACCGCCATCGAAGTGGGCTACCGCAGCATTGACACGGCGGCCATCTACGAAAACGAGACCGGCGTCGGCACAGCGATCAAGGACAGTGGCATCGCCCGCGATCAGCTGTTCATCACGACCAAGGTGTGGAATGCTGATCAGGGGTACGAGACGACATTGAAGGCGTTTAACGAGAGCATGAAAAAGCTCCGCCTGGAATACCTCGATCTTTATCTGGTGCACTGGCCGGTCAAGGAAAAGTATTTGGAGACGTGGAAGGCGTTGGAGAAGCTCTATCGTGAAGGATACGTGCGGGCGATCGGCGTAAGCAACTTCCAGGTGCACCATCTGGAGGAGCTGCGCAAGGTGAGCGAGATCGTGCCGGCCGTAAACCAGGTGGAGTGCCATCCGCTTCTGACCCAGCGGGAACTGCGCGCATACTGCAAGGAAAACGGCATCCAGCTGGAAGCGTGGAGCCCGTTGATGAAAGGCAATCTGGACCTGCCGCTGCTGACAGAACTGAGTGAGAAGTACAGCAAGACGCCCGCACAGGTCGTCCTGCGCTGGCATTTGCAAAACGGCGTGGTTATCATCCCGAAATCGGTCACGCCGGAGCGCATCCGTCAAAACGCGGACGTATTCGATTTTACGCTGAGCAGCGAAGACATGGAGCGGATCAGCGCGCTGAACCAAAACAAGCGGTTCGGTCCCGACCCCGACAATTTCGATTTCTAACAAGCGCCAGACATTCCCGTACCGATGGACATACACAGGCAGCCGCTTTCAAGGCGGCTGCCTCAGCGTGTAGACAAAGTTCGCGGCGCATGGGAGATCGGGCCCGCTCGCTCGCTTGACGTCCAGCACAGAAGCGGATGAAGTCCGCTCCAAAACGAGACGCGGGCAGGGGACAAACATCTGGGTGTTTCGATGAAGTGAGACTTGTGTCCCCTGTTGGTCCCCGCGTCTTCGTTTTTCCGCTGAGTCGGTCGTCAAAGGAGCTCGCTTGGCCCATCCCTCCATGCGATGCACATTGTCTTCCGCTTCGGTTGATGAATGGGCAGGCCTTCCGGCCTGGAAATCATTTTCTTATGGACACTTATTCAATGAACCGTTTGTCTTCAGTCTGAGGCAGCCGCTTTCAAGGCGGCTGCCTTTTGCTGTTGGGGGCAGTATGGCGGGTCCCCTGCAGGAACGATGCGGCCGTCCATCGTTTTACTACCTGGAACGGCGCTTTTTTTCGCTTTACGTGTGTCCGCCTTTTTTCTATACTGAAGAGTAGAACCATATTTCATCTAGTGAAACGATCGGTGACATTCCAACATGAAAGCGGGTGAGAACAGATGGAAGAGGCAAAAACGAACGTGCGGGCGGTGGAGCGTGCGCTGGACATCCTGCTCTGTTTCACGGATTCGACTGATCTGGGCCTCAGCGAGATCGCAAGCCGCCTTTCCCTGCATAAAAGTACGGTGCATCGGCTGCTGGCGACCCTGGAAAACAAAGGCTTCCTGATCCGCGACGCACAGACGGAGAAATACCGGCTCGGCTTTCGGATCTGGGAGCTTTCGGCCAATTTGACCCATTCGGATGACCCTGCCACCGTTCTGCTGCCGGAGATGGAGCGTTTGCGCGACCTGGTGGGCGAGACCATCAGTCTGTACGTGCGGGACGGCAACGAGCGGATTCGCATCCAGGCGGTGCAGAGCAACCAGCCGATCCGCCGGGTGGCGCCCATTGGAGCACGCATGCCGCTTTTCGTGGGCGCGTCCAGCAAGGTGCTGGTGGCGTACGCCGAGCCGGAGGTGCTCCAGGCTGTGCTGAACGATCCCAACTGGCCGGACTCGATCGATCGGGAGGCGTACCTGGAGCAGTTGGAGCAGATTCGGGCGCAGGGGTTTGCCACCAGCGTGGAGGAACGGGAATTGGGGGCCGCCGCCGTAGCTGCCCCGATATTTAACCGCAACGGCAAATTGGTGGCAGCCATTGCCGCGTCCGGGCCATCCAACCGGTTGACGCCGGAAAAAATGCGCGAATTTGCCCGTCCGATCATGGAGGCTGCGTACCGGATGGGCAAAATGATGAAATAGCACACGACGAAAGCGATTATGTTCAAAACGAAGCTGCGCGCTGTCGGGTACGTCCGGCAGCTTTTTTGTTGCCGAAAAAACAGGCGTCTGTAGGCAAACAGACGCCTGTTTTTTATATGGGATGGTTTTTTCTAAAAAAACAGGCAAGTATTCGCTTGCCTGTCAAACTGTACTTTTAATCATTGAGTTCTGCCTGGAAACCGTTTCCGGTCGGAAAGACCTGCACATTGATAAACCGAAGGTGGAGAAAACGTACATGGAGTGATGGGCCAAGCGAGCTCCTTTGACTACCTGCTCAGCAGAAAAACGAAAGACGCGGGGAAAAACAGGGGGCACAAGTCTCACTTCGTCGAACTACCCAGATGTTTCCCCTTGCCCGCGTCGCGTTTTGAAGCGGACCCTGCCAGCTTCTTTGCTGGTCGTCACGAGAGCGAGCGGGTCAGATCACCCATGTACGGACTTTGACTACAAGCTGAAGGCACTTCATGAAGAAGTGCCTAGAAAGAATTACTTTAGTGAATCAATTGCATCCAATAGATCTGCCTCGTTTATTGAAGGAAGAGCATCGTCCTCTGTGATATTTTCAAATTCAGTGTTATTTGATTTCCAGGAGGCCAACCTACTGGATTTTTCCGCTTTAAATAGCTGATTTGGCGTGTTGGGTATAAGAATTAATTTATTTAGATTATCGTCGAATTGTCCGTTAAGAAATAAGAGGTATTCTCCTTCGTGGAGGGATTGATATTTAGGTGCAACAATATTCGCCATATCTTTACCATCCTTGCTTTCTACACCGACGAGGCGGTACATCTCGACAGTTTCCCCTTCTTTAATCTCTTGATCGGTGAGGTTGTTATACAACTTGATAACCTGAACATCATAAACATGAAAAACGATTTCACCTACAACTTCTTTTCGATATTCTTTGGGTACTTTACCCTTTATGATTACTTTAGCATCTTTCACAATATCGTCTATCGATGAGAATGTTTTAGCCAATGCAACACTATGATTGCTTGCACTGTTCAGTTCTTTATAGGCTAATCCCGCTCCAACACCTGCAACCATTGCGGCTACAGTCACAGTCGTTATCATTTTTTTCACTGATAACACATCCTTTCAAATTATCGACCGTAGAGTTCGCGAATATTTTTCTTGTCGTAACTTGTTGGTCCGTCTATATCCCAGTCAAATACGTCTGCATAGTCCATAATAGAATCAATTTTTCTACTATCTATATGTGCAAGCCCAAGAACATGACCAAATTCATGGGTAATCATGTTAATAGTGTCATCCTCGTCCAGTTTGTCACATAAATATCGTACAATAACAACATCGGCTGATGCATATGGAGAACGGTTCTCTCTTCCTCTGTCATCATAGGGGATTGCGTAACCATAAGTGCCACTCCAGCCAAGATAATTATCTTCTGCTCTAGGTAGATGTTTTACTGCAACTGTCACCGCCGGGATATAATTGACCCAGGTTCGCCGGAAAGAAAATGACCCACCCTTAGCGAATATATCCCCTTCGGTATTAACGGCCAAGTTAATCTTCGGAGGGAGACACATGCTAAGGAGTGGGATAGTGATATCGTTACATACCATGAGGGCAGAAGGCAAGAGTATTCGTGAAATTGCCCGTCTAACGGGGCATTCTCGAAATACAGTTCGCCGATATCTCCGGGGTGAATTCTCCCCCGAAAAGGGAACCCGTAAATCTCGTGGTTCCAAGCTTGATCCGTATAAACCGTTCCTGCAGGAACGTCTTCAAGAAGGTATCTATAACTGCGAGGTTTTATTCGATCTTCTACGAGAAAAGGGGTATACCGGGGGACGTACCATCTTGAAAGACTATGTGAAGGACTTCCGTCCTCCCAAACAAGTTCCCGCTGTTCTTCGTTACGAGACGAAACCTGGTGAATACGCACAGGTCGACTGGGGACTGTGTGATTACGTAGATTTGGACGGTACAGTCCGAAAAGTGCCGGTATTTGTCATGGTATTGGGGTACTCTCGTTCCACCTATATAGAGTTCACTAAGCGTTGTGACATTCACAGCTTTCTTCGTTGCTTGATTCATGCTTTTGAATATTTTGGGGGCATCCCAAAGGTAATGCTGACCGACCAGATGAAAACCGTCGTACTGGGCATGGAAGATGATCGAAAACCTCGCTGGCATCCGCTTTTTGCCGACTTTGCTGCAGCGATTGGGCTTGTTCCAAAAGTATGCAAAGTTCGACGCCCCGAAACAAAGGGAAAAGTGGAACGAGGCGTTCAATACGTAAAAAACAACTTTCTTCCTGGCAAACGCTTCGTTGATTTACAGGATCTCAATCAACAAGCCCTACACTGGTGCGAGCGGATTAACCGCCGTATTCATGGAACAACCGGCGAACGTCCCTTTGACCGACTCCGTGAGGAAAAACTGTCGCCCATCCCTTCAGCTGAACGGTGGGAAAAATACTTGCATGAACCAAGACAGGTCAGCCGAGACGGATTTGTTAGCTACGATGGTGTACGATATGGAGTTCCATGGAGGTACAGTGGACGTGAGGTAACCGTTCGAGAAGTGAATGGGTGGGTGGAAATCTGGGCCGACGGCACATGTATTGCTCGACACCAAAAGGTCTATCGATCCCGCACAACTGTTTTTTGCGAAAACCAGTATGCAGGTCTTTCGACCGCTCAAGGATATGCCTATCCACGTCCGCAAGCCCGACAGATTTCATCGCAGCAAGTGGAAGTACGTTCGCTGGATGTCTATGAGCAGCTAACAGGGGTGGGAGCATGATTGAACTGGAACAAGCACGGCTACGCCTCGAGGAACTTGGGCTTCAGCAAGCAGCTCTCCTCTTGGATGCTCACTTGGAAGCGGCAAGTCATGGACAGCCCACCTATCTGTCCTTTCTTAACACGCTCCTTGATGCCGAGATAGCGGAACGTCAAAAACGGAATATGGAGGTACGCACCAAACTTGCACACTTGCCTTACCGAAAAACACTAGAGGAGTTCGATTTTGCTTTCCAACCCAGCATTGACGAACGGTTGATTCGAGAGCTGGCCACGATGACTTTTGTAACCCGACACGAGAATGTCTTGTTCTTAGGGCCTCCCGGAGTAGGAAAAAGTCATCTGGCGGTGGCGTTGGCTGTAGAAGCCATCTCGCAAGGGATATCCGTTTACTTTGTCAGTCTCTCGCAACTCATCGAAGATCTGCGAAAAGCTTACACGGAAAACAGGCTGGATAAACGCCTACGCATCTATATTCGACCAAAGCTCCTGATTATTGACGAAATTGGTTACTTACCGTTTGACAGTTTGGCAGCCAACCTCTTTTTCCAGGTAATAAGTGCAAGATACGAGAGAGGGAGTATTCTGTTAACCAGCAACAAGAGTTTCGGTGAATGGGGGGAACTGATGGGTGATCCGATACTTGCTACGGCTATCCTGGATCGGCTCTTACACCATTCCCACATCGTCAACATTAGGGGGAATAGTTACCGGCTTCGTGAGAAGATGAGGACTGGAGCCTACGGCTCTCCCTCTACCACCTAACCAACAAAAAATCGCCGGGTGGGTCGATTCTAAACCGGCGATGGTGGGTCAAAATAAAGTCGGCGTTGACAGCAACATAACCAGTTTCATCCGAATCAGCAGGTGAAAGATCAAAACTACTACTAATTCCATTCCATTTATCAACAGCAGTCCAAAGAACGCGAGAGTACTTTTTCTCTAAATTAATGTTTTCATAAATAATGTTTGAGATCTCCCACTTCCCCCCTAGGAAGTTTGCAAATGCACTAGTAGTAAAGAAAGAGAGTGAAGCAACAATCGTAAATAGACCAGCTGCAACTTTAACCCTTTTGCGCGACATAGAGTTTCCTCCTTCTAAAAATTTACATCAATTCAAATACACACCTAAAAACCAATAATTGTAAACAGAGGTATTTTGTTAAATGAATGTGATTAAGAACACTAGAACCTATGTGATGACGGATTTTTCAAAAGCTGGCGAAAGAGCTGAACTCTCCGGATGTGAAAAAATTTACCGAGAATAAGAATAACGGAGGGTTGTGCCGGCTTTCTAATGCCGTCCCTCAGCTGACGTACGAATCCGCTGATTTGGTCGTTTTTTGTTTTGCCCCGTCCAGCTGTGCACAAAAAAAGGCACTCCATCATGAAGAAGTGCCTGGGGCTGAAGACAATGTGCCTTTTTATCAAGAAGGTTCCAAAGCAACCGATCTACCATCGTTTCCAGGCAGGAAGGCCTGCACATTGATAAACCGAAGGTGGAGAAAAAGTATATGGCATGGAATGATGGGCCTCAATAGAGCGAGAGAGCCCGATCACCCATTCGCCACGGACTTTGTCTACACGCTGAAAATGAAAACAGGCAAGCATTCGCTTGCCTGTTTCATGCGGGTGCTGTAAGGAATGTTATTGGTTACGCCGTTACCGGTTTGCCTTCGTCCAGCAGTTGACGCAGGACGGTTTGCAGGATGCCGCCGTTGCGGTAGTAGTCGACATCCACCATCGAGTCGAGACGGACGATGACGTCGAACTCGAACTGGCTGCCATCCTGACGGGTTGCTTTCACTTTCAGGCGTTGGCCAGGCTGTACGTTGTCGTTCAGACCGACGATGTCAAACGTTTCCGTACCGTCGATGTTGAGCGACTTCCAGCTTTGGCCGTCGGCGAATTGCAGCGGGAGCACGCCCATGCCCACCAGGTTGGAGCGGTGGATGCGCTCGAAGCTTTCTGCGATGACCGCCTTGATGCCGAGCAGGAACGTACCTTTTGCGGCCCAGTCACGGGAAGAACCGGTACCGTACTCCTTGCCGGCCAGTACCACCAGCGGCGTGCCGTCTGCCTGGTACTTCATGGATGCATCATAGATGGACATGATTTCGCCGGTCGGCAGGTACTTGGTTACGCCGCCTTCGGTGCCCGGAGCGATTTGGTTGCGGATGCGGATGTTGGCAAACGTACCGCGCATCATCACGTCGTGGCTGCCGCGGCGAGCACCGTAGGAGTTGAAATCTTTGCGTTCCACGCCTTTGGACTGCAGGAACAGACCTGCCGGGCTGGTCGGCGAGATGTTGCCCGCCGGCGAGATGTGGTCGGTGGTGACGGAATCACCCAAGAGAGCCAGTGCGCGTGCGCCGGTGATCTCTTCGATGTGACCGACATCGCCGGTAAGGTCTTTGAAGAACGGCGGCTCCTGGATGTAGGTGGAGTTTATATCCCACTCGTACAGGTCGCCCTTCGGTGCGTCGATTTCGTTCCACGCTTGGTTTTGCGTAAACACGTTCGCGTATTGGGCGCGGAACAGTTCCGGATTCATCGCCTTGTTCATCGCTTCCGCCAGCTCTTGCGGCGTCGGCCAAATGTCTTTCAGGTAAACCGGCTGGCCGTCTTTGCCAGTGCCGATCGGATCTTTTGTCAGGTCGATGTCCACGGTGCCGGCCAGGGCGTACGCGATAACCAGCGGCGGGGAAGCGAGGTAGTTCGCTTTTACCTGCGCGTGGATGCGGCCTTCGAAGTTGCGGTTACCGGACAGAACAGCTGCCACGGTCAGGTCGTTGTCGGCGATTGCCTTGCTGGTTTCTTCCGGCAGCGGACCGGAGTTACCGATGCAGGTGGTGCAGCCGTAACCGACCACGTTGAAACCGATCGCGTTGAGCGAATCCATCAGGCCGGCGTCGATCAGGTACTGGGTTACGACGCGGGAACCCGGAGCCAGCGAGCTCTTTACGAACGGCGGTTTTTTCAGTCCTTTTTCCACAGCTTTTTTCGCCAGGATACCGGCGCCCAGCATTACGCTCGGGTTGGATGTATTGGTACAGGACGTGATGGCTGCGATGACGACGGAACCGGTTTTCAGAGTTGCCGTCTCGCCGTTCGGGTAGGTGACAGTTGCTTCTGCCTTGATCTTTTCTTCGGAGAGGCCGAAACCGCCTTTCTCGATCGGCGTGCGCAGGCTGTTGTTGAAGGATTCCTTCATGTTGGTCAGTTCGACGCGGTCTTGCGGACGCTTCGGACCAGCCAGGCTGGGCACGACGGTGGACAGATCCAGTTCCAGAGTCTCGGTGAAGACCGGATCCGGCGTGTCGTCGGTGCGGAACAGGCCTTGCGCTTTGGTGTAGGCTTCCACCAGGGCGATTTGCTCTTCACTGCGGCCGGTTTGACGCAGGTAGTTGAGCGTTTCGGCGTCGACAGGGAAGAAGCCCATCGTTGCACCGTACTCAGGTGCCATGTTGGCAACGGTCGCGCGGTCTGCCAGCGAAATGTTGGACAGGCCAGGGCCGTAGAACTCAACGAATTTGCCGACCACGCCTTTTTTACGCAGCATTTGTGTAACAGTCAGCGCCAGGTCGGTTGCGGTTGCCCCTTCTTTCAGGGTGCCGGTCAGCTTGAAGCCGACAACTTCCGGAGTGACGAAGTAGAGCGGTTGGCCAAGCATGCCGGCTTCCGCCTCGATACCGCCAACACCCCAGCCCAGCACGCCCAGACCGTTGATCATGGTGGTGTGGGAGTCGGTGCCGACGAGGGAGTCCGGGAAGGCCACCAGTTCGCCGTTTACTTCGCGGGTTGCCACCACTGTTGCCAGGTACTCCAGGTTTACCTGGTGCACGATACCGGTTGCCGGCGGAACAGCGCGGAAGTTGTCAAACGCAGTTTGCGCCCAGCGCAGGAAGCGGTAGCGCTCCTGGTTGCGTTCGAATTCCAGCTTCATGTTGTTTTCCAGCGCCTTGTCGTTGCCGAAGTCGTCAACCATGACGGAGTGGTCAATAACCAGGTCAACCGGAACGAGCGGATTGATCCGTTTGGGATCGCCGCCGGCACGCTTCATCGCAATGCGCATCGCTGCCAGGTCGACGACGGCCGGTACACCCGTAAAGTCTTGCAGAACGATACGGGCCGGCATGAGCGGAACTTCCTTGTTTTCGTCGCGGCCTTTTGTCCAGTTGGCCAGTTGTTGCACGTGTTCCTTGGTGATGGCGCGGCCGTCAAACTGACGCACAGCCGCTTCCAGCAGCACTTTAATGGAGAACGGCAGCTTGGAAACTTCGCCGATTCCTTGCTCTTCCAAGCCTTGCAGGCGGTAGTATGCGTACGTCTTGCCGCCCACTTGCAGGGAAGACTTCACGTTGTAAGCATCGTGTTTAGCCAAAGTGCACAACCTCCCTTTTTTACTTGGAGTTTCATCTGATGAAACGCAGTTTCGTTTCTTCGATACGCCCCTATTATACTCGATTTGCTGCTCGGCTTCTACCCCAAAATTCATGATGGCTGCACAAAATCAGTGAAAAAACATGGTGCAGCGTTATGCATACGTTCGAAGAAAGTTCCAGACTTACTATAACCCCATCAGGTAAATGTAATGCGCCATGAACTCCCTTGGCTGGGATTATTCTCCTCGGTCAGCCTGAAAAAATGGCCGCCATCCGTATGACAGCGGCGGGGGAAGTTATGCAATCGCTTCCTTATTATTTTATGGCTCCGTTATATGGCTGCGGGCTGCCGACCACGAAAGCCGGCGATCCCTGCCGCGCAGGCATAAGCCAGCGGTGGCAGGTGGCAGCGAAAGGATGGCTGGTTTTCGCCGCCTTTTACGCACCGATGTACCGCGCATGCAGCGTCCGGGCCAGACTGATGTCGTCTGTACCCTGCACCAGCACACGTCCGTCGGGGAAGACGACCAGCGTGTGCGGGTCGACGTGAAAGCGGAGGAGAAATCTGTTTCGCTCGATGTGCCCCAACGGCGCCAGCCGTTCCGCCAGTTGGTCCAGATCGAGCTGCGCGTCGGCCGCAGGCGAAATCTGCACCGTGTTGCGACCGCACAAGGAGACAGCCTGTCCCTCCTGAGTGTCCGGCATCAGACAGGTAAACTGACGCTGTCCGCAGGTCGGGCAGTCGGCTCGCCGCCCGTTTTGTACGCGGATCTGCTGGTGACGGTTGGCCCAGATGTCGAAGTGCTCCAGATGGGGATTGAGCGCTTCCTGATTGTCCACCAGCAGTTTCAACGCCTCCGTCGCCTGGTAAGAGGCGACGATGTGAATGATAGGACCGATTACGCCGGCCGTGTCGCAGGTTGGCATTTCCCCCGGATTGGGCGCTTCCGGAAAGAGGCAGCGCAGGCAGGGGGTAATCCCCGGCCGAATGGCCGTAAACGTGCCGGTGGCGCTGACCGCTCCGCCGTACACCCAGGGAATGCCGTGCTTGACGCAGACGTCATTGATCAGATAGCGAACCTGAAAGTTGTCTGTGGCGTCCAGCACGAGCTGGACGTCGGCCAACAGCTTTTCCGCATTGTGAGCCGTCAGGTCGGCCACCACCGGCTCGACTGTCACTTCCGAATTAATCTTCGTCAGCTTGGCGTGGGCGGCTATCGCCTTGGGCAGGTGCTGGCGGGCGTCGTCTTCGTCGTACAACATCTGCCGCTGCAGGTTGCTTGGCTCCACAAAGTCGCGGTCAATCAGGCGGACAAAACCGACCCCGGCCCGGACCATATGGTTGGCCAGCACCGTTCCAAGCGCGCCCATGCCGACGATCGCCACGCGGCTGCGGAGAAGCCGTTCCTGACCGGTCCGGCCAATCGGAGGAAACAGGATTTGCCGGGAGTATCGCGTGTTCACAACTCTATCTCCTTTCTGACTCGTCAGGAAGCGCCAGCGGGTTCCACGGTCCCTGCTGGTGCCCTTTCCACTCGCTGCCGTCTTCCCAGACTTCCTTTTTCCAGATGGGAACAATCTGTTTCAGCCGTTCGATCGCGTACCGTCCCGCTTCAAACGCTTCGCTGCGGTGCGGCGTGGCGACGGCGGCGACGACGGCAATCTCCTCGATTTGCAGGTCGCCGATGCGGTGATGCATGGCCAGTTCCGCTCCCGGCCAGCGCTCGGCCACTTCTCTGGCGATTTGCTTCATCTTTTCTACGGCCATCGGTTCGTACGCCTCGTAGGTGAGGGAGACGGTCCGCTGTCCGTTGGTAAATTCGCGAACGGTTCCGACAAAGGTAAGCACAGCCCCGGCTTGGGGATTGGAGACGAGCCGGACCAGTTTGTCCGCGCTGAGCGGCTCCGTCGTTACGGCAAAGCGCGGCTCTTCGCCGCCGCTCACCGGGGGAAGAATCGCCACTTCGTCGCCTGGTGCCAGCGCTTTGTCCGGTTCGGCATATTCCTGGTTGACGGAGACAAAGCAGCTCCCCAACAGCGGCGCCAGCGCATGATACTGCTCTCCGACTGCCTGCAGCAGGTCGCGGACGAGAGCTCCTTCCGCTACGCTCACTTGAATCTCCCGCTTACCGGCCCTCTCGGCGAGGCCGGCAAACAACAGCACGCGTATTTGCATCGATGCACTCCTCATTTCCCGGTTTTGAACAACCTGACGCCGGGTATCTTTGTACAGGGGAAGCGGCGGCAGGTTGAATGGCTTTCTACCGGAAACGATAACACACCAAAGCGGATACTGTCTAATGAGTGTAACGCTTTGCGCAGTTTCTGCATTGATTTTACAGAGCGCCAGCGGTAAGGTTAGAGGTGATGAGAGATACGACGGGCGACATTCGTCCACCTGGCCCAGGCGGCTTGGACCGGCAGGGTGGACGGCAATACGCCCATTTCCCTCCAAGGGGGGATCAATCGAGGAGGAGCGCAGCATGAGCGATACATTAACCCATTTTAACGACCAGCAGCGCGCCCGCATGGTGGACATCTCCGACAAAAAGGAGACCCGGCGGGAAGCGGTGGCGAAGAGCAGAATTACGATGAAACCGGAGACGCTCGACCGCATCCGGCAAGGGCGCGTGTCCAAGGGAGACGTGCTCGCGGTGGCCCAGGTGGCCGGCGTGATGGCCGCGAAAAAGACGTGGGAGCTGATTCCGATGTGCCATCCGCTGCCGCTGACCGGCGTAGACATCAGCTTTGCCTTTGTCGCCCCCGACACGCTGGAGGTAGAGGCGACAGTCAAAACCACCAGCAAGACGGGTGTGGAGATGGAAGCGCTGACCGCCGTCAGTGCAGCCGCTCTCACTGTCTACGACATGTGCAAGGCGATGGACAAGGGGATGGTTATCGGCCCCACCTGCCTGATGAGCAAAACGGGCGGAAAAAGCGGAGATTATCATCGGATTGAGGAGTAACCAGACATGAGCGGAATATGGAACATGTATCCGCGCAGCATACGGGTTCTCGCCGTCGTTGCCGCCATGACTTCCACGGGCATGGCGTGCATATGGCCGCTGGTCACCATTTACATCCACGATTACCTGGGCCAACCGCTCACCGTAGCCGGACTATTGCTGCTGTTGAACCAGGGAGCCAACCTCGTGGGGAGTGTGGCAGGCGGCATTCTTTTTGACCGCTGGGGACACAGGCGGACGTTTGCGGTCGGTTCTGTCGGCGCGATCGCTGTTTCTGTCGCGCTTGGCTTGACGACCGACTTCACCGCCTACACCGTGCTGCTGTTATTGAACGGATTTTTCTTTGGCACGATCTTTCCTGTACTGAATGCACTGGCTGTCCGCCTCTGGCCGGAAGGCGGGCGCAGAGGGCTGAACGTGATTTACGTCGCGCTCAACATCGGGGTGGCCGTCGGTTCGGCCTTGTGCGGCGTTTTGGCCAGCGTGTCGTTCGCCTGGACGTTTTTCGGAAACGCGATTGCGCAGGCTGTGACGCTGGCGATGTTTCTTAGGTGCCTGCCGCAGCATTTGGCGGATCAACCAAATGAACAGGTTCACGCGGCGGAATCGGCCGAGACAGAGGCGAAGCAGGCTGCGGCGGGAACAAACCATCGGCCGGTTGCCTGGGGGGCGCTCGCCGTGCTCTGCAGCGGCTTGTTGGTCTGCTGGATCGTCTACGTGCAGTGGACGACGGTGCTTTCCGCCTACATGCAGACGCTGGGCATTTCGCTTCGGCAGTACAGTCTGCTCTGGACGCTGAACGGAGCGCTCATCTTGTTTGGCCAACCGCTGATCTCCTGGATCATCAACAGCTTCGCCCGGACGTTGAAAGCGCAGCTGCTGCTCGGCGGGTACGTGTTTGCACTGTCGATGCTCATCCTCTCGCAATCGACGGCCTACGCCGGATTTGTTGCGGCCATGTTTGTGATGACGATCGGCGAAATGCTGGTGTGGCCGGCTGTCCCCACCATCGCTGCCGATCTGGCCCCGGCCGGCCGGGAAGGGATGGTCCAGGGCATTGTCAGCGGTATCGCCTCTGCTGGAAGGATGGCGGGACCGCTCGTGGGGGCGATGGCCTTCGAGGCGCTCGCTCCGCAAGGGATGCTTTACCTGATGGCGGTGTTGGCACTGGTGGCGGTAGGCTGTTTTGCCGCGTACAGCTCGTTCGTCAAGCGGACGGAGACGCAGCCGGCGGTAAGCGTGCCGGAGAAATGAGCCGGGGGAGAGGCCTTTGTCTCCGACTCCGGATGTGAAGCAAATGAAATAGATAAAATGAAATAGGTAATAGGGTCTAATAACATACGCTTTTACGGCAGCGTCCCTCTCGTGCGAGGGGCGTTTATTCATGGTAGACATGGATTGCCCCAGTTCATATTGAGTTCATAAACGCGTGGCATGGTAAGGGGTGAGCCGTGTTGGAGGGTGGTCTGTTGAAAAAATGATACATTTTACCACGAAAATTTCTTGATGCGAAATATGTCCTGTGTCATAATGTTTCGTGACGCGAAATAACAGAGGTGTGGCCTATGAATCCTATGAGGCGCATGTCGAAGCAGTTGATCCAGATGAACAAGGTCTACCTGGACGTCATCGCCCAGGAATTGACCCAATGCGGATTGACCATTCCGCAGATGTTCGTCCTGGGTCCCGTAATAGAGGCGCCCAGGACTATTGGGGAAATCAGCCGGCTGATCGACCTCTCCTACAGCACAGTATCCGGCATCGTCGACCGGCTCGAACGGGACGGCTATGTCAAACGGGTGCGGGACGAAAAAGATCGGCGCATCGTCTGGGTGGAACTTGCCGACACCCCGGAAGCGATCACGCAACGGATTCCCTTTATGCAGGGCGGCTACTTTGACAAGCTGTTCGACGGCATGTCCAGTCAAGAGGTGGAAGATGTGTGCCGATCGCTGACGATCTTGACACACTATTTGGAAAAACGGCAACAATCGTTTCCGAAAAAGGGAGGTAGCTGTACACGATGAATCTTTCCCGCTTCTCCATTCAACGCCCCGTTACCATCCTGATGATGACGGTGGCCCTGCTCATCTTCGGCTTCGTCTCCCTGCCCAAGCTGGCGGTTGAGCTGTATCCGGAGCTGAATCTGCCGGTGGCGGTGGTCGTCACCACCGTCGAGGGCGGCACGCCTGCCGAAGTGGAAAAGCTGGTGACCCGTCCCATCGAGGAAGCATTGGGAACGGTGCCCAACGTAGACAAAATCATGTCCAACTCCATCGAAGGGGCCTCCCAGGTCATCCTGCAGTTCAACTGGGGAACAAACATGGACCAGGCAACGTTGGACATGCGTGACAAGGTGGACTTGATCCGCGGAATCCTGCCGGACAACGCCAAGTCCCCCCGCATTCTGAAATTGGACCCCAACAGTCAACCAATCATGACCTTTTCCCTGACCGGGGAAGAAGACATCGTCAAGCTGAAGGCGATCGCCGAAGACACGATCAAACCGCATTTGGAGCGGATTGACGGTGTTGCCTCCGTCGGCGTCTCCGGCGGCCAGGAGAAGATCGTCGAGGTCGTGCTCGACCCGAACCGGCTGGCCGCTTACGGGATCGGCATTGACCAGATCCAGCAGGCTTTGATGGCTACCAACGTGTCCGGTTCGTCCGGTGTGATTCGCCAAGGCGACACCAAGCTGAGCATCCGGGTCGATGGCGAATACGATACCGTTACCGACATTGGCGAGACGCCGATTCATGTGCAGAACGGCAGCATCGCGCTGAAAAACCTGGCGACGGTCAACGAGACGTACAAAGACGTGACGCAGAAGGCGTACATGAATGGAATGCCCAGCGTCGGCCTGACCATTACCAAAGCCTCGGGCGGTAATACGATTGAAGTGGCAGACGCGGTAAACCGGGAGTTGGAGGCGCTGAAACAGATGCTGCCTCCCAACGTCAAGCTGACCACGATTCTCGACTCGTCCACGTTTATCAAGGATTCCATCTACACGGTCGGAGAGCACGCGCTCTTGGGCGGGGTGTTCTCGATCATCATCCTGTTCCTGTTTTTGAACAGCTTCCGTTCCATGCTGATCGTCTCCATCGTGATTCCGATCTCCGTGGTGGCGACCTTCTGCCTGATGTACTTTACCGGACAGACGATCAACATGATCTCGCTTGCCGGGTTGACCCTGGGGCTGGGTTCCCTGGTAGACTTCGCGGTCGTGATTCTGGAAAACATTTTCCGCTATCGGGAGCAGGGCAAGGGCATGATGGAAGCGGCCCGACTCGGTTCCAGGGAAGTGGGCACGGCGGTGATGGCCTCCGCGCTGGCGCAAATCGCCGTATTTGCTCCGATCGTATTTGTCGAAGGGCTGGCTTCCGAGCTGTTTGGCCCGCTGGCGCTGACGGTCGTTTACTCGCACATCGCCGCGCTTTTGGCTTCGCTGACGCTGGTGCCGATGCTTAGTTCCCGCTGGCTGAAACGAGTGCCGCACACCGAGGGAGAGGCGGTGGCCAACTACCGGGGCCTCAATCCGGTGATGTGGTTCAACAAAGGATTTAACAAAATCGCGCGCGGCTATGGCCGTCTGCTGAAGTGGGCGCTTGGTCACCGCAAGACCGTGTTTGCCCTGACGATCGCCTTGTTTGTCGGCGCAATTGCCCTCACCGGCGGAGTTGGCGCGGAATTTATTCCGAAGATGGACCAGGGACAGATTTCCATCTCCATTAAATTGCCGAACGGCACCATGCTGCAGGAGACGGAAAAAGTGGTCGCTGAAGTGGAACAGCGCGTAAAAGATCTGCCGGAAATGGAGCAGCTGTACACCTCGATCGGCTCCTCCGGCGGCCCGGCGCTCATCGCCAGCGCCATGTCCAACCAGGCGCAGCTGCAAATCAAGCTGGTGCCCAAGGACCAGCGCTCCGTCAGCACCGAGCAGGTGACGGAACAACTGCGCGAACGGCTGGCCGACATCTCGGGGGCGGAGATTGAGGTAACGGAATTGGACCAGTCGGGCTCCTCGATGGGGGCACCGCTGGAAGTGAGCTTGCGCGGGGATAACCTCGACGTGCTGGAAGACATCAGCTCGATCATCGCCGGCGAGATCAAACAGGTGCCGGGCACGCGCAACGTCACCACCTCGCTGGAAGAGACGCGCCAGGAAGTGCAGGTGCTGGTCGATCCGCAAAAGGCGAGCCTGTACGGGCTGACCACCAGTCAGGTCCTGTCCAACGTGCGCACGGCGTTTGACGGCATGACGGTCACCACCTACCAGACGGGGGATGACCAGATTGACGTGAAGATCATGCTGCCCAAGTCGTATCAGGACGACATCAGCTACCTGCAACAGCTCCGCATCCCGACGGCGAGCGGCGCGCAGGTCGCCCTCTCGTCTGTCGCCGAGATCGTCAAAAAGGACGTGCCGCAGCTGATCAAACGCTCCAATCAGTCGCGGGAAGTAACGATCAGCAGCGAAATCGTCGGACGCGACCTGAACTCGGTTTCCAATGACGTGATGGCCAAGCTGAACGCCCTGTCACTGCCGGACGGTTACACGCTGGAATTCGGCGGTCAGAGCAAGGAGATGGCCGAGTCGTTCGGCAGCCTGGGACTGGCGATCATTCTGTCGATCGTGCTGGTCTACATGGTGATGGCCAGCCAGTTTGAATCCCTGTTTACACCGTTTGTCATCATGTTCTCCATCCCGCCGACGTTCATCGGCGTGGTCGTGGGCCTGCTTACGACCGGCTATCCGCTGAGCGTTCCGGCGCTGATCGGGTACATCCTGCTCATCGGGATTGTCGTCAACAACGCGATCGTCTTGATCGACTACGTCAACCAACAGCGCAAGCGGGGCGTGGAGCGGAACGAGGCCATCCTTCAGGCGGGGCCGATCCGTCTGCGTCCGATTCTGATGACGTCACTTGCGACGATTCTGGCGATCATGCCGCTTGCCTTTGGCGGCGGGGACGGGAACGAATCGATGGCGCCCATGGCTGTCGTCGTCATCTTCGGTCTCAGTTTCTCCACACTGATTACGCTTGTGCTGATTCCGGTCGTCTACACCTGGTTTGACGATCTGGGGCAAAAGTGGCGCAATCGCAAAGAAAAACGCAAGCAGAAAAAAGCGGCCGGCCAGGAAATGCCGACGTTGGGATAGGAGGCTACACGGTATGAAGATGAACAAGGGAAGTCTTGGGCTGCTGCTGGCCTTGGCAGTTGCCCTGGCAGGTTGTACGGCTCCGGATGCGGCCACGCAGCAGACGCAAACGGATAACAAGCCGGTGCCGGTACAGGTCGATACAGTGAAAAAGGGAAGCGTGTCGACGCGCGCGGGGGTAACCGGGAAACTGGCCCCCAACAAGGAAGTCACCTTGGCTCCAAAAGTGGGCGGCAAGATTGTGCAGCTGAACGTAAAACTGGGGCAGTATGTCAAACAGGGACAGGTGCTTTTCAGCCTGGAGAAAACGGATCTGGAGAATGCAGTGCAGCAGGCGCAGGCGGCGTACGATCTCGCCGTAGCCAACCTGAAGCAGAGTAATGCCGCCTCCGACCAGGGGCTGCAGCAGGCGAAAAACGGTCTGGTGCAGGCCGAGCAGGCGCTGCGGGACGCGGAACGCGACTACCAGCGCATGTCTGACCTGTTCAAACAGGGAGCGGTGTCACCGCAGCAATTGGAACAGGCACAGGCGGCCCTCACCAATGCGAAGACGGCGTATGCCAACGCCAAGGAAGCGCTGGAGATGGCTGAAAAGCAGACGGGAGTGGCAGTCACTCAGGCATCCGTGGAACAGGCCCGCATCTCGCTGCAAAACGCGCGTGAACAGTTGGCCAACGCGACGGTGACCGCCCCGATCTCCGGCTTCGTCTCCGCCGTCAACGGCCAGGTAGGGGAAATGGCTTCGCCGCAAGCGCCAGTGGTCACCATCGTGGATACCGATCCGCTAATCGTCAAGGCAAACCTCTCCGAAGAGGAAGTAACGTCAGTGAAAAAAGGGGACAAGGTGAAGATTCAAATCTCTGCCATCTCCAAGGAGCTGGACGGCACGGTGAGCGCGATCAGTCCCGTGATGGATCAGACGCTGCGCGCGTATCCGGTGGAAATTGCCCTGGCCAAGCAGGACGCTTCGCTAAAGGCGGACATGGTCGTCAGCATCCAGTTTGCGCATCAGCAAACCAACAGCATGCTGGTGGTGCCGCTCAAGGCCGTCTTTGACGAGAACGGCAAGCGGTTCGTCTACAAGCTGGAGGGAGACACGGCGAAAAAAGTGGAAGTGCAGACCGGGATCGAATCCAGCGATCTGGTGGAGGTAAAGGCAGGGCTGAAAGAAGGCGAGCAAATCGTCGTGCGCGGACAGACGCTGCTGAAAGACGGCGCCAAGGTAAACGTCCAGCCGACATCTTGACACTGTTCGCTTGCTAAAGTAGTATGAAAGAGATATCCAACCAGCACAGTCGGAATGCTGCGGCGGCCCTGCAGGGACGTCGCTGCGGGGGGCGACACGGTCGCTGACCCGCCGGATGCTGCTGGGATGGAACGAGACTGCAAACGAAACTGAATAGCATGCAATCACCTTATCAAGAGAGGCGGAGGGACTGGCCCGATGAAGCCCGGCAGCGGATCTGCCTGTGCAGATGCTGTGCCAATTCCAGCAGGAGCATTCCTGACAGATAAGAACGTGGAGATGTCGATCTGCCCCTTTTTCTGTACAGGAAAAGGGGCTTTTTGCTTAGCCGCCGACGTCTGCACGATTTACCCGAGGGAAAGGAACGAGAGACTGATGCGCATCCAACCGTCCGCCATGATTGACCGTCTGCCGACGCAGTTTTTTGCCTCGCTGGTGGCGAAAGTGAACAAGGCCATCGCCGCCGGCCATGACGTAATCAACTTGGGGCAGGGCAACCCCGATCTGCCGACGCCGCCGCACATTGTCGAGGAACTGCAGGAACATGCTGCCCGTCCGGTTCACCACAAGTACCCGCCGTTCAGCGGTCGTGTGGAACTGAAACGGGCTGTCGCCCACTGGTACAAGCAGGAGTTTGACGTCGATCTGGACCCGGAAGAGGAAGTGGCCATCCTGTTCGGCAGCAAGACCGGACTGGTGGAAATCTGCCAGGTATTGCTCAATCCGGGCGATGTGGCTCTGGTGCCGGACCCCGGCTATCCCGATTACTGGTCGGGAGTGGCCATCGCCGACGGGCGGATGGTGATGATGCCGCTGCGCGCCGCGAACGGTTTCCTGCCGGACTACGGCGAGCTGGCCCGAGAGGATCTGGACAAAGCCAAGCTGATGTTCCTGAACTACCCCAACAACCCGACCGCGGTCAATGCGCCGTACGAATTTTTCGAAGAGACGGTCCGCTTCGCCCGCAAGCACGAAATCGTCGTCTGTCACGACTTCGCCTACGGAGCGATCAGCTTCGACGGCAAGAAGCCGGTCAGCTTCCTGCAGGTGCCGGGAGCCAAAGAAGTGGGCGTGGAATTTTACACGCTGTCCAAAACGTACAACATGGCCGGCTGGCGCGTCGGCGCGATGGTCGGCAACCGGGAACTGGTCCGGCTGATCAACCTGATCCAGGACCACTACTTCTGCAGCCTGTTCGGCGCCATCCAGATGGCGGCGGTCCGGGCGCTGACCGATTCCCAGCAGTGTGTCCGCGAGTTGGTGGCCGTCTACGAAAGCCGGCGCAACGCGCTGTTTTCCAACCTGCACCGCATCGGCTGGGAGGCGGCACCGTCGCAGGGCTCGTTTTTCACCTGGCTGCCGGTGCCGAAAGGGTTTACCTCTGCCGAATTTGCCGACTTGCTGTTGGAAAAAGCCCATGTCGCTGTCGCACCGGGCGTAGGTTTCGGCCCCACCGGCGAAGGGTACGTGCGCGCAGCGCTTTTGGCCAGCGAAGAGCGGCTGGCGGAAGCAGTGGCGCGGATTGAGCGTTTGGGTATTTTCTCCCCGTGCAACTAGCAATATATCGTTCATGTGATTGAGAACTGACCGCCAGTGTGTTCGCAAAACGCCCTGGCGGTTTGATTTTTTGGGAAGCGAGGCGGAGGCCGGGGCAGTGCCGCGTCCGGGATGGGCCCCGCCCAAAATAGGCGAGTGCCGCATAGTCCAAAACCGGGCGGGCGAATACTATAAAAAAGCGCGGCGGGCGCGATCACGAATGACGCGCCCATGCAAAAAAATCCATTCTCAGTAAAAATCATTCTCAGCATTGACAGATAATGATTTTCATTATACGATGGGTGTGGTAATGATAATTGATCTCAATGATCACGTTTGTTCGGCAGGAGGGTATCATGCGCTACCAGATCAACGGATATACGGACATGTATACGGTCATCTCCAATGAGCGCAAGATAGGCGGCGCCGTAGAAGCGGGTCTGATTCGCCTGCGGTCCGGCGAGGAGTTTGCCAACGCCGTGCTCACACGGTTGGAGATGTCCGGCGCACAGTTTTGCTCGCTCGGTTTTGTCACGGAGGAGGGCAAGCGGCTCATTGTCCATATCAATGACATCAGCATGATCGCCGACGCGGTGCACGTAAACGTGTGTGACCTGCGCAACGAGGTGATGCGCGCGGAGAAGATGGCGGAGCGGCTTAAGCGCTTGAAGCGGCTGTGCCAGTTGAACGAAGGAAGCTGCACGCCGACGTTCCGTGAAGAAGCGCTGTTGCTTGCTGAAGACATTGGCTTCGATGTGGCGCGCGAACACGTCGATCTGTCATTCCTGCCGCAGACGGAAAATGCCCGGGTGGTTCGCATCGCATAGGGAACCCGAACCCTGAACCCTGGCGCGCGATACAAACGAACACGATCCAGAGAATGAGACGGGAAGCGGTTTACGCTTCCTTTTTTGCTTGTCCAAGAGAACAATAGCCAAAACCTATTCCGTCTATAGCAAGCATAGATTGGACTTCTCCCGGCGTGAGTGATACAACAAGGATAAACTCAATCAAGGGGGAACGGAACATGGAGTACGCTTTTTCACAATCGGTTGGCGCACTGAGCTCCTCGGCCGTGCGGGAAATTCTGAAATTGACGCAGGGGACCCCGGTGCTGTCGCTGGCTGGCGGACTGCCGGCAGAGGAGTTTTTTCCGCTCGAAGAAATGAAGGCTGCATTTGACCGCGCGCTCAGTCAAGGGCCGAAATCGCTGCAATACGGTCTGACGGACGGGTACCTGCCGCTGCGCGAGTGGGTGGCATCCCGGATGAAACAAAAGAACATGAACGTGGGCGTGGAAAACATGCTGCTTACCACCGGCTCCCAGCAGGCCGTCGACTTGCTCTGTCGCGTCTATCTGGACGAAGGCGACGTCGTGCTGGTAGAAAACCCCACCTATTTGGCTGCTCTGCAGCTGTTTCAGTTCCGCGGCATTCGCGCTATTCCGGTGGAGGGGGACGACGAGGGCATGGACATGGAGGATCTGGCCCGCAAGATCGCCCAGTACCGTCCCAAAATGGCCTATGTGATTCCCACGTTTGCCAACCCGACCGGCAAGGTATGGAGTCTGGAACGGCGTCTTGGCCTTTTGCGCCAGTGCCGCGACAACAACATCCTGATCCTGGAAGACGACCCGTACGGCGAGATTCAGTTTGACGGGGAGGCGCCGTATCCGACCATCTTCTCGCTGGATCAGCACCCCGAAGGTTCGGCGGTCGTCTACACCAGCACCTTTTCGAAAACGGTGGCGCCGGCGCTGCGGATCGGCTGGGCGATCGGAGACGCTCAGGTGATCCAGACGATGGTCAGAGCGAAACAGGCCGTCGACCTGCACTCCAGTTCCATTGACCAGATTGCGCTGCATCAACTGCTGTCCCGCTTCGATCTGGACGCCCACATCAGCAAGATCCGTGCCGCCTACCAGGAGCGGATGGAATGGATGCACCAACTGCTGGCCAGCAAGAATTGGAGCGGCATTACCTGGAACAAGCCGCGGGGAGGCATGTTCCTCTGGGTGAAGCTGCCGGAACACATCCATTCGGAAAAACTGCTCGCGCAGGCCGTGCGGGAAGGCGTCGCGTTCGTACCAGGCATCCCGTTTTACGCAGCCGAGCCGCAGGTGAACACGATGCGGCTCAACTACACCCTGTTGAACAGGGAAGATACCAAGCTGGCCATCGACCGGCTGGACAGCGCCATTGCCGCCTACACCGCCGTCGTGACGCAGTAGGCAGCAGACCGTGCAACAGCAGCTGAAAAGACGTGATTCTCATACGAAAGAAGAGTCCTCTGTGATGAGGACTCTTCTTGTTTTCGGTGCGCCCGGCATGGGCGGTAGCTATAGGGTGAAAGTCCCGAACGGGGGTTGGCTGTACCAACCGTTAGCTTAAGGCAAGGGTGTCCGCCGTGAGGCGGAATCTGAAGGAAGCCGGCGGCAAAGTCCTGACCTGAGGTACACGAACCCAATTTGAGGCTGTTGTACTCGGGCGAGCCTGCCGAACAAGGTGAAGCCCCATACAGCCAAGGAGTGCAGCAGTAAATTGGGCAGGTACATGGGACGAAAGTTACCGTCCTTACCCGGGGAGGTCTGCATGATACGCCTACTACCGTTGGCAACCGTCTCCGCGAGGGGGCGCTGAACATGCAGAAGTCAGCAGAGGCCATAGTACTCCGATAGAGGACGCTCGAAGGAGGAAGGGCCGAACATCAAGTCAACACATGTTCTAATCCCTTTCGATACGGTGCGTCGAAGCAGAATTCCGAAATGGAACTTCCTCTGAATAGTAGGGGTGAAGCCCCGAGGGTACAGAGAAGGGCTGAGCATCGTACGGCAAGCTTAGCAACATGTGTGCGAAGAGAGGAGTATCGTCAGGGGCATGCTGGAGAAAGTGCTGTCACGGGATAACCTCATGGCTGCTCTCAAACGAGTGGAGGCCAACAGAGGTGCTGCGGGAATCGACGGTGTTTCAACCGAACAACTGCGCGACTACCTTCGTCAGCACTGGGCGACCATCCGGTCGCAAATCGAGAAGGGAACCTACAAGCCGTCTCCTGTCCGCAGGGTCGAAATCCCGAAACCTGACGGGGGAATACGATTGCTAGGCATCCCTACCGTGGTAGATCGCTTCATCCAGCAGGCCATCCTGCAGGTATTGACTCCCATATTCGACCCAGAGTTCTCCGACTCCAGCTTCGGGTTCCGTCCAGGCCGCCGTGCTCACAGTGCTGTGCGGAAAGCACAACAGTACATCAACGAAGGATTCCGGTATGTGGTCGACATCGACTTGGAGAAGTTCTTCGACCGGGTCAACCATGATATCCTAATGAGCCGGGTTGCCCGCAAGGTGAAGGACAAGCGCCTTCTTAAACTAATTCGCGCTTATCTGCAATCCGGAGTCATGGTCAACGGAGTGTGTGTCACGACGGAAGAGGGCACGCCGCAAGGTGGCCCCTTAAGTCCGCTGTTGGCCAACATTCTGCTAGACGACCTGGACAAGGAGTTGGAGAAAAGGGGACACCGTTTCTGCCGCTATGCGGACGACTGCAACATCTACGTCCGCTCCAAACGTGCGGGTGAACGTGTAAAGGCAAGTGTGGAGCGATACTTGACCAGGGTTCTCAAACTCAAGGTAAATCAACAGAAAAGTGCGGTGGATCGCCCGTGCAATCGGAAGTTTCTCGGCTTTAGCTTTATTCCGGGAAAGGAAGCGCGGATACGTCTGCATCCCAAATCGATCACCTGGTTAAAAGGACGAATTCGCCAATTAACCAACCCACATTGGAGCATGACCATGCAGGAGCGGATTCAAAAACTCAACCAGTACCTCATGGGATGGATCGGGTATTTTGCGCTAGCCGAGGCGAAAACCCATCTCCTGCGAATAGAGGAATGGATTCGCCGAAGGCTCCGACTCTGTCTATGGACGCAGTGGAAACGAGTTCGTACGAGGTACCGCGAACTTCGTTCGCTTGGATTTTCTCACAACAGAGCACTGGAAATCGCAAACACCCGAAAGGGGGCGTGGCGGACAACAAAATCCCCGCACATGCACAAAGCCCTTGGTATTGCCTACTGGCAACAACAAGGGCTGATGAGTTTGATACAGCGATATTTCACACTTCGTCAAGCTTGGTGAACCGCCGTATACCGGTCGGTACGTACGGTGGTGTGAGAGGACGGGGGTTAGCCACCCCCTCCTACTCGATGCGGAAGTGCCTCCCCGTACTTATTCCTCCGTTTCTTCCAGCGTGCAGATGGCGCTCGGCCGCTTGATGCGGAGCACGACGCACTCGTAAACGCGGAAGAAGCTGTTCATTTGCTCGTCGCCGAGGAACGCGGTGTCGAAGTCTTCGGCGATTGCCAGGTCCAGATTGTGCCGGCCGGTGGCAACCAGCACGCCGGTGCGTCCCTTGATGGTGGGGGATTGGTACACCCCGTCGGTCACCAGATTGCGAATGTGCTCGATTTCCAGGACGTTGGTCCCCTTGTGGACGCGATGCAGCAGCGAGTACAGTTCCGGAGAGACGACCAGCGCGTACGGGCCGCTGTGTCCCATCTTCAACAGCTTGTTGCGGGCCTCGACGATGTCAGCAAATGCGTTGCCGGATTCCATCCAGTCGCTTTTCAAGTGGGTGAGGCGCCCCTTGACGTTCATCAGGCCGGGCAGATCAAACTCCTTGGAGCCGTTGAAAATCAGGTCGTCTTCCATCAGAGCGCATCCTGCGGCCGCATTGGCTGCGGCGCTCATGTCCAGCGGCATCCCCAGGGTGCGGGCCTGGGCGACGTCGCGCCAGTACAGCACGAAGTCTTTGTACAGGATCGGGATGGTCAGGCTGACCCGTCGGCTCGGCTGGGTCAGCTCCAGGGATTCGCCGCGCAGGCTTAAGCCCCCGAAGCGGGATTCCTCGTAAATGTCGTTGGTAATCGTCTGGATGCCTTCGCCAAGCGGTCCGTAGATATCGATAAAGCGGCGTCCGACCAGTTGGCGGCGGGCCATCTCGACGACGGTCTCGTCCAATTGGTGCCACTCGTCTTTCGTCAAGGGAGAGTCGGGAAACTTGCGGAGCTTGTCCATCGTTGCTACCTCCAATTCGTTCAAAAATGATGAAGAAGAAACGGCCCTTTACAACCCCTTCAAACTGCCGACGGTCAATCCTTTTTTGGCTGCCGGGGCGGAAACGGCATGTGCGGCTCCCGGTGCTTTTCCGGCGTGTGCTGAACCGATTTGGGCCGCGGAAGCCTGCAGGTGATCCACCTGGTGAATGTCGTGCCCCTCGTCATGGTCGGTCAGGTCAGGACGGCGGTCGTCGTCGGAAAAGCGTTCGCTCAGCGCGGCAATGATCTCCTTGACGCGGAGGTAATCTTCCTGGGTCGCTTCGCGCATGCTGCTCAGGACACTGCGCGTCTCCTCGTCCTGAAACTCGTACAGGGAGAGTTCCAGGTGTTCGCGGAAGTTGTGCAGGCCGAACCGTTCCAGATTTATGTCGGAAAGCAGGCGGGAAAACTCCCGATCGCTGAGTTGTTTCGCCTTGTCCCCGTCGATGAGGGAGTCGAGGTAGGGAATCAGCTCGTTCAGGCGGCCGAGGCGCTGTTCTTCTTCCTCCAAGATGTGGTGATAGTACAGGCGGGTGTGTTCATCCTGCGCCGCGTCGATAATCGGCTGGATGATGCCCATGAAGCGCTCGATAAAGCCGCTGGTGCGGGTAAATATGGCGTGCAGTTGTGACATCTCTTGCACCCAACGCTACCTCCTCACTGGTAAGTGTCTTTTCATTATATCATATCGCTGGAAAAAGGCACCGGACAAGAACAATGCAGGATCGGTCTTAGTATTTCTGCTGACACAAAAATGTTACCTCGGAGAGTATTGTCAAAGCTAATTGGGAATGATAATATTTATCAATAATAGTGAGATTCATTATCAATTAGAAAACAAGCGAGACACAACATACAACGATTCAGCAAACCATTCAAGTAGGAGGGAATTACCATGTCGTCCATTCTCGTCATCGGCGGTGACCGCCTGGGCAATATCGTTGATTTTTTGCAAAATCAAGGATTTACCGAGATTCATCACGTGACCGGCCGGAAAAGCTCGCAAACCGGCGTGAAAATCCCGACCGGCGTCCACATGATTTTGGTGCTGACCGACTTCGTCAACCACAATCTGGCCAAGACGGTGAAAAATCAGGCAAAAGACCGGGAACTGCCGATTGTGTTCTGCAAACGTTCTTGTGCAGCCATTGCCAAGGCTCTTCTGCACGTGGCGTAAATACATAACCTCCTGAGTGGGCAGACTACATTTCGAGTCTGACAACAAACGGAGGAATGGCACGTGAAACAGAACCGGCTCGACGAACTGCCGATTGCCCGCTTGACAGAGGCCCAGCTTCAGCAGTTGAAGCAGGCGGAACAACAGATCAATGAACAGGGCAGCGGCGTGTATTTGATTGCCTTTGAAAAACAAGCCCCGTCACGGTAGACGGGGTTTTTTGTTGGGGGCGAGAGCCGGTGCGGCAAGTCAGCATCACCTGCGAGGCGGGAGGGGCTTAGCTTAGGTGAACACGAACTGTGCCAACCGCTCCTTCAGCGCGTCAATGCCGATGGCAAATCCGAGACATTGACTGGATTGAATAATGAACGCGTTTAGTCCGATCACTTCTCCGTTCAGATTGATCAGCGGACCGCCGCTGTTACCGGGGTTGATCGCCGCGTCTGTCTGAAAAATATCCTCGTACATCCGCCTGGCCACCTGCAGGCGCCGGTTTTTGGCACTGATGATGCCGGCCGTGACGGAGTTTTCCAGACCGAGCGGGGAACCGTCTGCTCCCGTAGGGGCAAACTGCCTCAGCGAAACGCGAGCAGCGTGAGGCGCACGGCCAGACCGGAGCCGGACGCTGACGGACACGTATCCGCTTCCAGACGGCGGAGCAGAATGTCGGCCAACTGCCGGCGCTCTTCCCGCGTGGCACTCTCCCAGATGGAGGACCAATCAGCCAGCATTTCCTGCCACTCGTCCGAAACGGCCGCAAGAGGGCGGCACTGCGCTGCGGCCAGCGCCTCCTGTTCCGCCTGTTTCAGCTCTCCCAGCTTGGCGCGGTACTCTCCCAGTGTGATGAGCCCTTCGGCATAGGCGTCTTCCCAGCGTTTCCGCCTTTGCCGGCATTTTTTCAGCAGCGCTTCCGCTGCCGCCATTTCCGTTTGAGCTGCCCCGGACGCGACAGCTTCGCGGCAGGCCGCACGCAGTTCCTCCCCGTAGCGGTGGAGGTGGCTGATCACTTCCCGGGCCAGCCGATCTTCGCGGATCGCGGCGGCCTGACACCCGCCCTTCTGCCTGTTTTTGCACAGGTAATAGTGGTGCGTGTAGCGTTTGCCGTTGGGTTTTTTGGTCCGGGCCGTCTTGCCGCGCATCGGTGAGCCGCAGCGGGAGCAGTACAGGAGGCCGGAAAAGATGAACGGCGAAGAGAGGACCCGGGGATGAAGAGACCGCCGCTCCGCAAGTCGCTGTTGGACGGCTGCAAACGTGGAGGCATCGACGATGGCCGGATGTGCCCGTTCGACGAGCATCCACTTTTCCGGCCGGTTGAGCCGCTGGCCGCCTTCTGCGTAGTTCCATCGCAGGGCTCCGTAGTATACCGGATTTTTCAACAGGCGGGTCACCGCGCCGGGGCTCCAGCGGGCACCGTGTTTACCGCGAAAGCCCTCATGGTTGGCCCATTCGGCAATCTGCCGGGGTGTCCATCCGGCCAGAAAATGCCGGAACATGCCGCGAACTGCCTCTCCCTCTGTCGGATGCACCACCAGCCGGCCGTCCTGCCATTCATAACCGTAGGGCGGGGGGCCGCCCGGCCGTTTTCGCTCCCTCACCATCTGCTCCATCCCCAGCTTCACTCGTTCCGCCAGGTTTTCCCGCTCCCATTGGGCCAGAGCCGCCACCAGCGTGATGAACAGCCGGCCGATTGCCGTCGTCGTGTCGTAGACTTCCGTGCAGCTTTTGAAGCGGACGCCGTACCGTTCAAACTGGCTCAGCAGCCGGTACAGATCCAGGACGGAGCGGGTCAGACGGTCCAGCCGGTACACCAGCACCACGTCGATCCGCCCCAGCCGCACGTCTGCCAGCATCCGCTGCAGCGCAGGCCGGCGCGTATCCTTGGCACTCTCGCCTTCGTCGGCGTAGATGTCCGCCAAGGTCCAGCCCTGGGAGCGAATGTAGGCGAGCAGCCGCTCCCGCTGGGCGGCCACGGAAAATCCCTCCTTGGCCTGTTCCTCCGTACTGACGCGAATGTAGACAGCCGTTCGCATCGAACCACCTTCCCTCATCGCGGATGGTAGAGTCTACAGCAGGGAAGCGGTGCATATGCCTGGACAGCCAAAAAAGCCCCGCCGACGTTCCTGGCGGGACTTTAGCGGGGCGCGGACAGCCGGTGCAGCCGACTATATCCACTTCTGGCCCCAAGCGTGAATCGATTCGATCACGGGGCGCAGATCTTTTCCTTTTTCCGTCAGATGGTATTCAATGCGGACGGGAGTTTCCGGAAACACCTTGCGTTCCAGAATGCCCAGTTCCTCCAGTTCTTTCAATCGTTCCGACAGCATTTTATCGCTCATGTGCGGCACCATTTCGCGGATGTCCTTGAAACGGACAGCCCCGAGCAGCAGCACATGGATGATCAGTCCGGTCCATCTCTTGCCGAGAATGTTCATGGCCCCTTCGTACTTCGGGCACATTTGCTCGCCAGCAAATTCTTGACCCACGTCGGTGTCACCTCTGCGAAACAGCTTATTGTGTTGTCCTTAATTGTAACATACATACTTGAGAAAGGTAAGTTGCATTCACTCCCAAGCGGCACTCGCCATTTAGTCCTCGGTTTGCCGCTATGGCGGCAGGCGGGGAACCAATGCTGATGACCCATTCGCCCACCTTCGTGTCGGCTGAACTGCCCAGCCGCAGCGGGGTCAGCTTGCAATCCGCGTCGATCTTGATAACAGCGTAGTCGCGAACGCGGTCGGTCAGCACCCGTTGTGCTTCAAACACCTTCCCGTTGTACAGTTTGACGTAGATGGTCCGCGATTTTCCTATCACGTGCTCACTGGTGAGAATGTATCCTTTGGGATGAAATATAAAACCGGAGCCGTAACTCCGCTCGGAGGGAAGTGGCGACTCGTCGGTGATCAGACTGCGGATC
Source organism: Brevibacillus sedimenti (assembly GCF_020923495.1). Classification (GTDB taxonomy): domain Bacteria; phylum Bacillota; class Bacilli; order Brevibacillales; family Brevibacillaceae; genus Brevibacillus; species Brevibacillus aydinogluensis. Next base: position 143,147 of record NZ_CP064048.1, on the reverse strand, counting down.
AGCGATTCCATTTTGTGCCCGTGGGGCGTATCCTCGGTCACAATGGAGACGACGCCTGCCTTGACGCGCTCCACAATCGGCACGAAAAAGTTGAGAGGATGTAAACTGCTGCTCACAGGGTACTTGACTTTGGTGTAATGGGACCATTTTTTACTTTTCACGGTATCTCCCCCCACAGCAGATAGGTATGTATCATCTTATGGCACAGCAGGGAGGAAGGGACGCCCAAATATTTACGAGATGGATATATCAATAATTTTAATTGATATAATAAAGAAATAGGATTGGTATAATCATAATAAAGGTCTTATAATACTTATATAGAATATTTCGAACATATAGCGCATTCGACAGTGCAGACAGCGTGTTGGAGGGATGTAGAGAGATGGATGTCAAAACAATTATTCTCGGGTTTTTGAGTTACACAGAGATGAGTGGGTACGATATCAAACAGGCGTTTTCCAACAGCATCGGCTTTTTCTATGACGCCAGCTTCGGTGCCATTTACCCGGCGCTCCGCAAGCTGGAGGACGAAGGATACGTAACCAAACGGGAAGTCATCCAGTCGGGCAAGCCGAACAAGATCCTCTACAGCATCACGGAGGCCGGTCGGGAGGCGTTTCGCAAGGAGATGCTGACTCCGATACTGCCGCCGGTGCTGCGGTCCGACATGCTGGTCAAAATCTTTTTCGGCAAGAGCCGCACGCCAGAGGAGCAAAGGGAACTGATGCAGGACTGTCTGGAGATGCAGCGGGACTTGCTCAAGCACACAAGACACTCGTACCAGGATCTGCAGCAGCACCTTGACGAGTACCAGCGATTCTGCTGGGAGTACACGATCCACCACCTGGAGACGACGATTGCGTTTTTGGAACAACACATGCCGGCTCTGCTGAAACAACAGACCGCCTGTCCCCTGTAGGGAACGGACGAGACTGTCCGGGCCGCAGCGAATTAAGAGAGCAGATAAAAAAGCGAAGGGATTTTGCGTCCCTTCGCTTTTTTGTGCGGCGATTGCATCGTTACTTCAGATTTTCCGGATTGAGGCATTCCAACTCCGGAACGACAAAGCGGCCGTCTTTGCGAATCAAGCGGTCGTCAAACCAGATTTCGCCGCCGCCCCACTCCGGACGCTGGATGCAGACCAGGTCCCAGTGGATGGACGACCTGTTGCCGTTGAACGCTTCATCGTAGGCTTGACCGGGTGTGAAGTGGAAGCTGCCGTCGATTTTTTCGTCAAACAGGATGTCTTTCATCGGGTTCTGGATGTACGGGTTGACCCCGATGGCAAATTCCCCGATGTAGCGCGCACCTTCGTCCGTATCGAACACTTCGTTGATCCGTTTGGTATCGTTGGCGGTCGCGTCGATGATTTTGCCGTCCTTGAAGGTCAGCTTGATGTTGTCAAACGTGAAGCCCTGGTACGGCGACGGCGTGTTGTAGCTGATGACGCCGTTGACGGAGTCGCGGACGGGAGCGGTGAACACTTCGCCATCCGGGATGTTGGACTGTCCGGAGCACTTGATCGCCGGAATGCCTTTGATGGAAAAGGTCAGATCGGTGCCCGGGCCGGTGATGCGCACTTTGTCCGTCTTTTCCATCAGCTCGACGAGGCTGTCCATTGCCTTGTCCATTTTGCCGTAATCCAGAGTGCAGACCTTGAAATAGAAGTCTTCGAAAGCATCGGTGCTCATGTTGGCCAACTGGGCCATGGACGCATTGGGGTAGCGCAGCACGACCCACTTGGTCTCCGGCACGCGCACGTCCAGTACGGGACGCAGCAGGAGCTTGTTGTAGAGCTGCATCTTGTCCCCCGGTACGTCGGACAGCTCGCTGATGTTGTCGCTGCCGCGAATGCCGATGTAGCAGTCCATTTGCTTCATGAAGGAAACTTCTGCATCGCGCATCACGCCCAACTGCGTCTCATTTGCGCCAAGCAGCAGTTCCCGTTGGATCGCTTGGTCGATCAACTGCACGTACGGGTTGCCGCCCGCCTCGTACACCTTGCGGATGACGGCGCGAACCAGTTCGCTTACCTCGCCGATCGCATAGATGAGAACGTTTTCATCGCGCTGGACGCGCGTCGAGTAGTTCACCAGCACATCGGCCAGTTTTTCGATACGGGGATCTTTCATTGCACAGACGTACCTCACTTTCCATTGCACTAGTATGTATTGTAAATATTGTACACAAATCGACGAGAAAAAAGCTACCCGTGGTCAGGGTAGCGTGCGTATGAAACGCGCTGTGCAGGATTCGGTGCTAATGTATATGCTATGATTGGCGCAGATGTGCGCTACCGTTTTAATTGTCGCAGGAACAACCAACGATCACCAGCAGGATGAACAGGATCAACACCAGAGTGAAATCGTCCAGGTCGCCGTTAAAGATGCTGCTCATCAAACATCCTCCTTTTGTTTGTTAAGCCTCTTGTGCTTACACCCATAACATATGGGTTTTCACACAGAGCCGTAACGGGCAAATGCCCATTTTTGGGAAGTATATTATTCTGAAAACATGGAAAAGCTAGAGGATACGTAAAGACTACGCGATATGAAAGGATGGCAGTTGTCATGCGCAGAGCTTTGCTTCACGAGGCTCCGACGATTTTGATCAGCGTCGGCGAGGATTTTAAATCGATCGTATGGAAGGCACAGTACGATATGGACTTTAACACGGAATGCCTGTTTTGCTTCTCCGAGCGAATCACCGGCTATCGCGTCGAGGACGAGCTGGGCCGTTCCGGAAAAGTGGCTGTCTGCCCGCATTGCGAGAAAGTGAACGCCATATACGCTTGATCGTCGGCAGTGTTGCCGAAGCGATGCCGCTTGGTGGCTGCGCCCGGCGGTTGATCCCTGTCCGGTCTTGTTCTTTCGTCCGGCGGGAGGTCAGCCGCCGGGCGTTTTTTTCTGCTTGGGAATGTCAATCCATCCACCAAGTACCACCTCGTTTTGGGCAGGATTGCAGAAAGAAGGCTCGAATACGTAGGGGGAGTACACAGATGCGGATAGAGGTGAACCCATGTACAAGAAATGCAGCCGCTGCGGAAGTGGCATGGAGCTCGTGCTGCGCAACGTCGTGTACCGCGGCCGCGTGAAAATCATGAACGTGCCGGTACACGTCTGCGAAAACGATGCTTGCAGCCATTCCCAGGTGGTGGACGTCATCAAAGCTGATCTGAAGAAACTGATGGAGGAATGGGGCCAACATCCGCAGCGCCAATCGATTAATTTTGAAGACGTGTCAGAACTTTCCCATTTGATGGTGCTCATCGCCAAAGAGAAAGAGGATGCGACTGTGCGAGAGGCGTTGCAGGAGCGGGTGAACGAATTGTTGGACCTGTTTTTGCTGGCCCGATCGCTGGGGACCAGAAATGGATGCACGAATTGCGACAGCGTTTGACGAAAATCATGGTCTAGGCGAACCGGGTTGTCCTCACGAAAGGACGGCTCTTTTTTCGCTGTGCCGTAAGAATTCTGCTGCATTTACGAGATATCGCCGCGCGCTGGCCTGCGGGCTGTATCGCACGGGAAACGTAGACTTCGCCGATGCGATTCCGTATACTGGTAGACGCATGCACCAGATGTGAGAGGAGCGATTCTTCGTGACGGAAGTACAACTGCACACGCTGGAGGAACTGGATCAATTCGTGTCGGGCGCGGGCAAACGGCTGCTGTTCAAGCACAGCACGATCTGCCCGATCAGCACGACCGCTTATGAAGAGTTTCAGGCGTTCCTCAGCGAACAGCAACTTCCCGCGGCGGTCATTCTCGTGCGCGAGGACCGTCCTGTCTCCAACGCGGTGGAGGAGCGCTTTGCCATCAAACACGAGTCCCCGCAGATTTTTCTGCTGGAGGACGGCCAGGTAAAATGGCACACCTCCCACTGGAAAATTACCAAGGACGCCATCCGCGAGGCTGTGCAAGGCTAGAGCGGATGCAGCGAACGGCGGGGGAGGGGCGAACGCAAGCGTCCGCCTGTCTTCGCTGTCGGCCTCGTCCCAGGGTGGCGCCGCGAATGTGAAACTGCACAAAAAAACGGGTGGGCTTGTAAGGGCCGCACCCGTTTTTTTGTGAGAGCAGACGGTTACTCCCAATACAGTTCCAGTTTGTCGCCGTTCTTTAACACCGTGTGGTACGAAGCCGGCTCCCCGTTGACGAGCGTCACCAGGCGAAAGTTGCCTTCGCCCGTCGGCTTTTCCAGCGGGACGTCGACATAGCGGAAAACGTCACTGAACAGGGGCGCGACGGGCTCGGCTGCCTTTACGGTAATCACCGCGCCGTCCCGGACGGGATCGTCCGCCTGTGCCGGTCGGCCGTCCACCGTGACGGATACGCCGCCCACAGGCAGCACGACAGGCTGACCGTTGAAGTGGACGGTGATCGTCTCCTGCCCCCACTCCTCGAGAGGAATGACGTCGCGGATGGCGGGAATCGTCAGTTCTTCCACCCGGAATGCCAGCTCATCGCCCTGCCGCACGCGATCGTCCAGTGCGGCCGGTTTGCCGTTTACCTCCACCCGGAGGTTGCGGGTTGGCAGGGTGTATGAGCGGCCGTTGACGCTGAACCGGAGGGGAGGCGGCGCTGCTTCGTCTCCGTCCGGGAGCAGCCCCGCTTCCCGCAGCACCTCTTCCACCGTGCCGGGCAGACGAATCTCCAGCTCACTGCGGTCGGCGAGAGGGGCGTCCAGCGGTTGCCGCACGCCGTTGACCAGGGCGATGGGGCCGAGTGACAGCGGCTGGCCGTTGCAGGTGAGCTCCAGCGTGTCCAGGCGGTCCAGCAGATCCAGCACCCGCGCCTCCGCTTCGCGGCCGTCCTGACCGGGCACGACGACGATCACATCGCCGTCCGCCACGGGGGCGTCCAGCCCCGACGCTTCCCCGTTTTTCTCGATGACGGGCGGGGTGCCGTGGCCGCCCGGAATGATTTTGATTCGGCCGTTTACGGTCAGCGACATCGCCATGCCGGGGCGGCCGTAGAGACGGCGGATGTCCATGCCGGCCGCAATCAGCGCGTCGCCGACCGTCATGTTGCGCAGGTCGAAGATGCGGATCGGCGCGTCGTTGACGGTGACGGTCACGTATTTGACCGGATGGCGGCGCGCCGCGACGGCGATGCCGACCGGTGTGACGAATTCCGGTCCGGTGATGTTTGGATGTTCGTCCACAAACTGCCGGATGGCATCTGCGCCCCGGACCGCGACGCGAGACGGCGGCAGCTTCAGCGCTTCCGCGACGCGTTCTGTCAGTCTAGGCGTCAGGCTGCCCCCGCCGATCAGCATCACGGCTTGCGGCGGCTTGCCGTTCAGTTCCAGGATTTTGTTTGCGATGTTGACAGCCAGGTGGCGGATGTCACTGTCGATGGCAGCTGCCACCTCGGCAGACGACAGGTTGTGCTCCATCCCGAGTATGTCGGTGAACGATACCGTTTCGCTGGAAGAGAGCGCCCGCTTCACTTCCTCTGCCATTGGGAAGTCGAGCAAAAAGGCGTTCATCAGGGCATCGGTAATCTCGTCCCCGGCTACCGGCACCATGCCGTAGGCGGTGATCGTCCCTTCCTCGGTCAGGGCCACGTCGGAAGTGCCGGCGCCAATGTCCACCAGCGCGATGTTCAACCTGCGCATGGTGACAGGGATCAGCACGTTGATCGCCGCGATCGGCTCCAGGGTCAGCGCCTGCATTTCCAGGTCACAGTGCTTCAGCGCAGCCAGCAGCGAGTCCACGACCACGCGGGGCAAAAACGTGGCGATCACCTCGACGCTGGCAGTGTCCCCGCGTTGGTGGAGCAGGTTGCCGATCAGTTCGCCGTCCAGGTAGTAGTTGACGACGCTGTATCCAACGCAGTAGTAGCGGGTGACGTCCCGTTCGTTCAGTTCATGGGCCAGTTGGGCCTGGGCTTCCTGAACGGCGGAAAACTCCAGGGCCAGCACGTCGTCGCGGGAGATGGTTGCGTGCGGGGCAATCGGCATCTCCATCCGCACCCGCCGCGTCCGCAGCGAACGGCCGGCCGCCGCCACAGCCACCCGTTTCAGTGAGCCGTGCGTTTCTTCCAACTGCTCCTTGACCTGCCGAATGACTTTGGCGACGGCGTCGACGTCGTGAATCTGTCCGTCCAGCATGGAGCGTTCGTCATGTTCACGGATGGCGCAGTCGATGATGCGGAACCGATCGCCCGAAGGCTCGACGATCAGCCCGATTACGCTGCGTGTCCCAATATCCAAAGCAAAGATCAGCTCATCCGAAGCTGTTTGCACAATGTCCGACAAAATCAGGTCACTCCTCATTCCATAGGAAAATCCGGGAAATCACTTCGGGAATGTTTTCGACTCGAAGTGCGGAGAATCCTGTCGAAACAGGCAATCTTCTCGACAAGAGGAAAAATTGCAAACGTTTTAAAACAAATTTGCAATTTACTTTCATGCTTTTTGGCGCTAAACTGCTGACAAGGGCAATTTGATTGATTATAATAACCCTAATTTATTGTGGTGAGAACAAAGAAGACGAGGAGAGTGGAGCGAAGATGGCACACGACCAAATCGAAACCATGCGCAAACAGATTGACGAGATCAACCTGCAGATTCTCGCATTGATCAACAAGCGGGCCGAACTCGTTCAGGAGCTGGGCAAAGAGAAAGTAAAGCAGGGCGTCAACCCCTTTGATCCGGAACGGGAGCGCCAAATGCTCACCCAGCTGGTGGAGAACAACAACGGTCCGTTCAGCGACAATACGATCCGCCATCTGTTCAAGCAAATTTTCCAGGCGTCGCTCGATCTGATGAAAGACGACAATAAAAAGGTTCTTTTGGTCAGCCGCAAAAAACAGCCGGAAGACACTGTGATCACGATCAAGGGCGTGGAGTTTGGCGGAGGCCGTCCGATCATGATCGCCGGCCCGTGCTCCGTGGAGAGCTACGAGCAGGTGCGCGCCGTGGCGGAGAATCACGTCAAGCGCGGTCTTCGCGTGCTGCGCGGAGGAGCGTACAAGCCGCGTACCTCGCCGTACGACTTCCAGGGCCTGGGCGTGGAAGGCCTGGAGATTCTCAAGCGGATCGGGGACGAATTCAACCTGGTGACGATCAGCGAAATCGTCAATCCCGCTGACCTGGAACTGGCCACCCGCTACATCGACGTCATTCAAATCGGGGCCCGCAACATGCAAAACTTTGAGCTGCTGAAAGCGGCCGGCCGGATCAACCACCCGATCCTGCTGAAGCGCGGGTTGTCGGCGACGATCGAAGAGTTCATCTACGCTGCGGAGTACATCCTGTCCGAGGGCAACAAGCAGGTGATGCTCTGCGAGCGCGGCATCCGCACCTACGAAAAAGCGACCCGCAACACGCTGGACATCTCTGCCGTGCCGCTGTTGAAACAGGAGACCCACCTGCCGGTATTCGTCGACGTCACTCACTCCACCGGTCGCCGCGATCTGCTCCTGCCTACGGCCAAGGCCGGTCTTGCTGTCGGCGCGGACGGCATCATGATCGAGGTGCACCCGGATCCGGACGTCGCTCTGTCCGACGCCAAGCAGCAGGTCAACATCCCGCAGTTCAACCACATCCTCGACGAACTGCTCGCATCCGGTCTGTACAAGGAAGCAACGCCAACGGTGCAGCGCTGATTCGTCCGTCTTGCATAAAATAAGTGTCCAGGGCTCTTCCGATCGGCGGGAGGGCCCTCTTCATTTGACGAAACACGTCCCAACCAGTAAGCTAAGCACAAGAGGACATGGCTGAAGGGAGCGAAAGCGGATGAGTGAACAGGAGCACTGCTGTGCGCCGGAGCGGTCCACGCCGCGGCCGGACAAGATCAAGAGCAATCTCATCTCCCGGCTGAACCGGGTGGAAGGACAAATTCGCGGCATCCGCGGCATGGTGGAAAAGGACGTGTACTGCGACGACATCCTGAATCAGATCGCGGCGGCTCAGTCGGCGCTGAATGCGGTGGGCAGAATGCTGCTGGAAGGGCACATGAAAAGCTGTGTCATCGACCGCATTCAACAGGGAGACAGCGAGGTTATTGACGAACTTTTGAAAACGATGAACAAACTGATGAGATGAGGGGCCGCTCGCCTGATAAACGATTGCAACCGGGCACGGCTTGTCGTATCATAAGTGCATACATTTATGAAAATGATCATGAAAACCATATTATGGGGAAAGTGAGGGTATGTGATGCCGGTTACTATCTATGATGTGGCACGAGAAGCGGGAGTTTCGATGGCGACGGTTTCCCGGGTTGTCAACGGAAACCCGAATGTCAAACCATTGACGCGAAAAAAAGTATTGGCTGCGATCGAACGTCTCGGATATCGGCCCAACGCAGTCGCGCGCGGATTAGCCAGCAAGAAAACAACGACGGTCGGTGTCATCATCCCGGACATCTCCAGTCTGTTTTTTTCCGAATTGGCACGCGGCATTGAAGATATCGCCACCATGTACAAGTACAACATCATCCTGTGCAACTCGGACCAGCGCATGGAAAAGGAATTGCAGTTGATCAACACACTGTTGGAAAAACAAGTGGACGGCCTTTTGTTCATGGGAGCGGAAATCAAGGAAGACCACTTGCAGGCGTTCACCAGCGCACAGGTGCCGATCGTTCTGGCGGCCACGCGTGATGCGGACAACACATTGCCGTCCGTCACCATCGACCATTTCCAGGCGGCTTACGACGCCACCAAGGCGCTGATCGAACACGGGCACAAGCGGATCGCGATGATCACCGGTCCGATCAATGACCCGCTGGGCGGTCTGATGCGCTACGAGGGCTACAAAAAGGCGCTGGCCGACGCCGGGATTTCGCATGACGAAAAATTGGTGGCCCACGGCAACTACTTCTACGAATCAGGGCTGCGTACGGCTGGGGAGTTTCTCAAGCTGTCCGACCCGCCGACCGCCATTTTTGCTGCCAGTGACGAAATGGCGATCGGGGCGATTCACGCCGTCCAGGATGCCGGCTTGAACGTACCGGGCGACATCGAAGTGATCGGGCACGACAACATCCGCCTGGTGGAAATGGTGCGGCCGCGGCTCACGTCGGTCGTCCAGCCGATGTACGACATCGGAGCAGTGGCGATGCGCCTGTTGACCAAGTACATGAACAACGAGCACGTGGAGGAGCACGTTGTGCTGCTGCCCCACCGTATTGAATACCGCGAAAGCACCCGGCCGCGAGAAATCTAAAGCGCCGAGAGGAACAAGTGTTTGACAGCAAGAGGAGCAGGAGGGAACGAAGCGATGCGCATTGGAATTATCGGCGCGATGGACGAGGAAATTGCGCTGTATCTGGAAGCGATGACCGGCACGGTCAGCACGGAGAAGGCGGGCATTGTCTACCACGAGGGAGAGATGGAGGGAACATCCGTCGTTCTCTGTAAATCGGGGGTGGGCAAGGTAAACGCCGCTGTCACCACGCAAATGCTGATCGATCAGTTCAAGGTGGACCGGATCATTTTCACCGGGGTGGCGGGAGCGGTGCACCCCGATCTGAACATCGGCGATCTTGTCGTCTCCACGGACTGCGTGCAGCACGACATTGACGTGACGGCACTGGGATTTGCCCCCGGCCAGATTCCGTATACCGAGCAATGGGTGTGGCAGGCCGACCCGGCGCTGCGGGAGCTGGCGATTGCGGCGGGCAAGGATCTGGAAGACGACGTGCAGGTCGCGAGCGGGCGAATTCTCTCCGGCGACCAGTTCGTCGCCAGCAGGGAAAAGGTCAAATGGCTCCGTGAGCAGTTTGACGCTCACTGCACAGAGATGGAAGGGGCAGCCGTCGGGCAGGTATGCGCCATGAACGGCGTGCCGTTTGTGATTGTTCGCTCCATGTCGGACAAGGCCGACGGTTCTGCACACGTCAACTTCGCGGAGTTTACCCGGTTGGCGTCGCAGCGTTCGTACGCGATCGTCAGCCGGATGCTGCGCGCGATGACGCCTGGCGTGATCGTGTACTCCACCAAAAACTGCATCGACTGCGACATGGTGAAACAGTGGCTGACCGCCAAAGGCGTCGCATTTGAAGTGCGGGACGTGATGACCAGCCGCGCCTACCAGGAAGAAGTGGAGCGCTTCGGATTCATGGGCGTGCCGGTGACGGTGGTCGGCGACAAAGCAGTCAAAGGCTTTCAGCCAGACGAGCTGGAAAAGCTGCTGAGCCGTTCATAGTGAAACACGCATGAAAAAACCGGTTTCTCGCGGGAGAGACCGGTTTTTCATATGGTGCGCCCTGCATGCCCTTCATACCGGCACGCCGGTTGTCCGCTCAGCTATCCGTTTCGATCGGCGCGTACATCAGCGCCCGTTCCAGCGTGATGCGGTTTTTCTCCGTGATCTCCGCCCGGCGGGGGATGGGCGGAAACGGATCGTCAAACAACCGGGTCGGCAGCTCCAGTTCGCTCAGCGGCTGCCAGCGGGAGCGCCACGCTTCCGGCAGCGGGCCGTCCGCGAGCGGCTGATCGGTCATCTCGCTCCAGAGCAATGTCCAGGCGCGGGGCACCACCCGCCAAATGTCATAGCCTCCGCCGCCCACGGCAATCCAGCGGCCTTGGCACCACTCGTGCGCCAGCCGATGAGCCAGCCGGGGAATTTCCTGATAGATGCGCATCGAACAGGAGAGGTGGGTAAGCGGATCGTAGGTGTGGGCGTCGCAGCCGTTTTGCGTCACGATCACATCCGGCTTGAAGCCGCGCGCCAATTTGGGAATCAACTCGTGGTAAATGTCCAAAAACGACTGATCTTCTGTAAACGCTTCCAGCGGGATGTTGACCGAATAGCCGTAGCCGCTGCCTTCTCCCCGTTCCGTCAGGCTGCCGGTGCCGGGAAAGAGGTATTTGCCGGTCTCGTGCAGGGAGACGGTGAGGACGTTGGGATCGTCATAAAAGGCCCACTGCACACCGTCCCCGTGATGGGCGTCGGTGTCGATATAGAGAATCCTGGCGTCCCAGTGCTGGCGCAAATAGGCGATGGCGACGGAGCAGTCGTTGTAGATGCAAAAACCGGATGCCCTCCCGCGAAAGGCGTGGTGCAGTCCGCCCGCTGGGTTGAAGGCATGCTCCGCCTGTCCGTTCATCACCGCGTCCACCGCCTGCAAGGTGCCGCCGACGATCAGCGCGGCGGCCTCGTGCATCTGCGGGAAGAAGGGGACGTCTTCGGTGCCAATCCCGTACCCGGCCGCCAGCGGCAGCTCGGTGTCACTTTCCCCCTGCTGCCGGACAAACTGGATGTAGCGCGGATCGTGGATCAGCGCCAGTTCCTCGTCGGTCGCCAGCCGCGGCGGCAGGATGTCGGCGTCGTTTATCAAACCGTAGGCGCTCATCAGATCGTAGGTCAGCAGCAACCGGCGCTGGTTGAACGGATGTTCGTCGTGAAAGTAGTAGCGGGTGTAATCGGCAGAGTAGATCAGACGAGCGTTCCGGCTCAACGCCCCTCCCCCCCTTCCCCGGGAGCGACGACCGCAAAGCCCTTGCTGCGCAGCAGTTCCATGACGGGGCGCGGGTCGATCGTCTGGACGCGGAAGACCAGATTCTTCCTGCCCGGCTGGTCCCCGGGGAAGACGACCACGCTGCAGACATTCACCTGGGCTTCGCGCATCACCTGGCTGACTTCCGCCAGCATGCCCACGCGGTCGTCTACCTCCACCTCAATGTGGGAGCTGGGTTTGTTCACGCCAAACAGTTCGATCAGGCTGTTGAACAGGTCTGATTCGGTGATGATGCCGACCAGCCGGTTTCCTTCCACGACCGGGAGCGATCCTACCTTGTGTTCGTAAATTTGCACTGCTGCGTCTTCGATAAAATCGAGCGGATGGGCGGTGATCACCTGGCGCTGCATGATGTCCGCCACCGGTTTTTGCAGGACAGTGTGATCGTCGTCGTGCGCAAGCAGCGTGGACGGGAGGGCATCGCGCAGGTCGCGGTCGGAGATGATTCCCACGAGACGCTCCTGGTCCACGACGGGCAGATGTCGAATGCGGTTGCCCCGCAGCAGTTTCAGTGCATCGCCGATACTGGTGGTGGGATGGACAGTGACGACCCGTCGGCGCATGATCTTCTCGATTCGCATGGGCAAAACTCCCCCTTTTTCCTGGCGCTCCAAATACTCCTAATAGAAATAGCGGTGTTGAAAGCGCATGGCGTCAAAAGCAGCAATGCTCTCCGGCGGGACCCGACTGCCGATTCGGGCCATCAGGCAGTTGGCCGGATGGGAGCAGATTTCCGGATCGTCCGTCGCCATCCAGACCATGCCGACGCTGCCCATTACCTTTTCCATCACTTTTCGGTACTGCCACACATCCAGCCCTGTTCCTTTCAGGTCCCAATGCCAGTAATATTCCGTCGTGATGACAATATAGTCTTCCATCGCGTCGTCCATAAAGGCCACCTGCAGCATCGTCTTGGCGACACTGCCGCCCCGGACGGCCTGGCTTACTTCGATTGCCCCCAGCTCGAGCAGGTCGGGGAGTTGGGCCTGCGACCAGCGCTCAAGCGGGTCGGGATAGAGAAACGTGACGTAGCCCAGCACCAGGTCCGCTTCCCGGGCTACGATGATCCGTCCCTCCGGCAGGGCGGCAATTTCCACAAGGGCCTTGTGCTGCTCTTCGGGGATGCGAAACGCCTTGAGCCCTTCGTCCAAGCGGAAGGAGGCGAGACGTTCCGGTTCGACGGGCCCCTCCACCAGCAGCCGCTTTCCGCCGGCGACGAGCTGCTGTGAATGATAGCGCTTGACGTGCTTCATTGACGCACCTCCTGGTTTAGAAAACAAGAGATGGCAGCAAAACCATCTCTTGTTCACCTCTCTATCCCTATCATACGTCGTTTAGTGGGCGGCAACGCTGTTCGATTGCGGCGATTCTCCGAAACTGTTGACGGCAGTGATGTAATACGTGCCGCTGTTGTCTTCGCTCATGTGCACATAGCTGGTGCCGGTCACCGACTCCAGGAGCAGGTATCCGGTTGCCGGGTCCGGGCTGAAGTAGACGTTGTACGCGATGACCTGTTCGTTTGTGCTGTTGCGCTTCCACTGCAGTTTCCAGCCGCCCTGAACTTTTGTCAGCGTCAAAGACTTGGGCGCGCTGGGCGGCATGGCGATTGGGTCTCCGCCGTTTCCGATGCCGGGGTCGTTTGGCTCCGGGAGCGGCGATTCCGTTTGGCCGGGGGCGGTTGGGACCTCCCACGTGCCTGTGGAATTTCCGGCAGAGACTGCCGCTGACGGCGCCGACTCCTGGCCTGTGATGTCCACGGCAGTGACGTAGTATCGTCCGCCGTTTGCCGACGCATCCGTATAGCTGAGCACGGCCGGGTCTTTCACCGTGGCGACGCGGACGAAGCCGTTTGACCCGTTGGCGCGGTAAATCCGGTAGCCGATCAGGTCCGCTTCGCCGCCCGACTTCCACGAAAGTGTCACTTGCTTGCCGGACTGGACGGCGGTGACGTTGGTCGGAGCGGCGGGAGCGCCGGCCACCTCGGTCCTGGGATCTTCCTTTTCGGGGAGGCGCTGCTCCCAATCAAGCGGCTTGACGTTGGCCTTTTTGTCTTTGGCGAGCTGCTCGCTGTCGGGCAGCGGGTCCGGTGAGCGGAAGAAGATGCCCTCTGACACAAAGTCGTCCGGCGTTCCTTCCTTGGCCAGGTAGCGCTCGCCGTTGTAGAGGATGACGCGTGCTTTCTGATGCGAGTCATCCGTTTTCGTCGGCAGGTACTTCTGGTTGAACAGATCCGTGATCAAATGGCCCGCTTGTTTGGACAGTTCGCTCGGCAAAAGTCCGGACTTGCTGTCTACGGTGGCGGTGACGATGCCGGCCGGTTTGGCAAAGGTCTTGTCGGGCGGCGACAAGTCGGGGTGTTTGTCGATAATCTGCTTCATGATCTTGCCCCACACGGCCATCGGCACGTTCTTGTCCCGGTCAGGAATGGGATGTGGCTCATCGAACCCAATCCAGACGCCCATGGAAAGTTCGGGAGTGTAACCGACGAACCACAAGTCGTTGTTGTTGTTGGTCGTCCCCGTCTTGCCGGCGATGTCCACCTTGCGCGGAACGTACTGACGGATGTGGGTCCCGGTGCCGGCGTTGACCACCGATCGGAGCACGTCGGTGATCAGGTAGGCGGTCTGCTCGCTGTACACCTGTACCGGCTTTGCTTCGTGCCGATAGATGACCCTGCCCTGGCTGTCCTCGATCCGCTCGATCAGGTAGGCGTCCACAAATGACCCGCGATTGGCAAAGGTGGCGTAGGCGTTGGTGATTTCCTCCACCGTCAATCCGTACGCCAGCCCGCCGATCACCCCTGTGGCGGCGTAATTGTCGCTGTCGACCAAGGTGGTGACGCCCATTTTTTTCACGTAATCCAGCGCTTTCGGGATGCCCACCTTCAGGTACGTCTTGATCGCCGGGATGTTCCAGGACATCCGCAGCGCTTCGCGGGCGCTCATGATACCGTGAAACTTGTTGTTCCAGTTCATCGGCAGGTGGGAGCCGGTTTTCCCGTCTGCCAGCAGCACGGGCGAATCGTCGATCGGCGAACCGGGCTGCAGCAGTCCCAGTTCAAACGCGGGCGCATAGGCAGCCAGCGGCTTCATGGCCGAACCCGGCTGACGGGGAACGGTGGCGTGGTTGGTCTGTTCCACGTTGAAATCCCGTCCGCCGATCATGCCGAGGATGGCGCCGGTTTTGTTGTGAATCAGCATGGCCCCGACTTCTTCCAGGGCGTTCTCGATTTTTTCCGTCTTGCCGTTGGCGCGGCGAATCGTGTACGTCGCGGTTTTTCCGAAGTTTTTCGGGTCCTGGGCCACGGCCTGCATGATCGTGTTGACGTCCTTGTTGATCGTGGTGTACACCTTGTAGCCGTTGCGCAGGATGTCGCGGCGCTTCTCTTCGATCAGTTGGCGGTACTCGTTGCGCTCGACGCTGGACTTGTCCCGCCCTTTTTCCTTTAATTCGGCGTCGACGAGCGCGCGGGCGGCCCGCTCCTCGATTTCCATCATCAGGAACGGCACTTCCCGGTACGCCTGCTTCGCCGGTTTGGCCAGCCGCGACTTCAGATCGGACGCCAGTGCTTCATCGTACTGAGCCTGGGTGATGTACCCGTTTTCCATCATCCGGTCCAGCACCATCTTCTGGCGATCCTTTCCGCGTTTGTATCCTTCGTTGTTAAACGGCGAGTACGCCCCAGGGTTTTGAATCATCCCCGCCAGATAGGAGGCCTCCGCCAGGTCGAGGTCTTTCACGTCCTTGTTGAAAATGCCCTTGGCCGCTGCTTGGACGCCGTAGACATTGGAGCCGTTGGCATTTTTCCCGAGGTAGATCTCGTTCATGTAGGCTTCGAGAATCTGGTCCTTGGAAAACATCCGCTCGATACGCATCGCGTTGAAGATTTCCCGCGCCTTGCGCATGTGGCTCACTTCATGCGAGAGGATGGTATTTTTCACCAGTTGCTGGGTCAGCGTGCTGCCGCCGGTGACGACAGGCTGGTTGGTCAAGTCCTGCAAGGCGCCGCGCAGCGTCGACTGGATCACGATACCCTTGTGCTGAAAGAAGTATTTGTCTTCGGTGGCGATGATGGCGTTGATCAGATACGGAGAGACTTCCGATTTTCTCACCAGGCGCCGGTCCCCTTCAGACGCGCGGAGCTGTCCGATTAGCGAACCGTCGTTGTAATAGGCGAAGCCGGTGAGGTAATTGGTGAAGATTTTCTGCTGCAGTTCTTCCCGGCTGCGCACAGGCTCGTCCTTGACGAGCGCAGCAACGTAGCCTAACACAACACCTCCGGCCAGAATGACGCCCAACAGCCCCATCAATAGCAGACCCTTGACCAGCAGCAGGATCGTCCGCCTGCGGCCGCGGCGGCGCTTGCGCTTGGCTGGTTCAGAGGAAGAAGAGTGCTTGTTCGACATAGTTCTACGACCCCCTAGTGTTATCCTGATTATACCATAGGCGGGATCGGGAGGATAGAAGCGCGCCGTTGACATGAAATAGCCGCTGTGCAACAATAGCAGTATACGTGTTTACAGAAGACCGTGGCGTCGAACGGTGACAGTAGCGAGTGACAAGCGGAGTTGTCAGAGAGCTGGTGGTCGGTGCAAACCAGCCCCTTCCACATCGCGAAGTACACACCGGGAGCCTTCCGGACAATCCGGACGGAGCAGACCGTTATCCTGTGCGATGAGCGGAAAGGATGCCGTGCGCATCTTTTCAACTAGGGTGGTACCGCGGGTGCAGACTCGTCCCTAAATTGGGGCGGGTTTTTTTATTTTATGCAAGTATGGATCAAAGAAAAGGAGCTGTACTGGGATGAGTGTCGAACAGACAAATGAGACATACGCGCTGACAGAAGCGCAGAAGCAGGAAGTGGAACGCCAGCTGTCGGTGATTCGCCGAGGTGCTGTGGAGATTATTCCAGAGGAGGAGCTGCGCCGCAAGCTGGAGCGTTTCGTCGCGACCGGCCGTCCGCTGAAAGTGAAGCTGGGACTGGACCCGTCCGCTCCCGACATTCACGTCGGCCATACGGTCGTGCTGCAAAAGCTGCGTCAGTTCCAGGAACTGGGCCACACCGTGCAGTTGGTCATCGGCGACTTCACCGGCCGCATCGGCGACCCGACGGGCAAGTCGGAGACGCGCAAGCAGTTGACCGAGGAACAGGTGAAGGAGAATGCGAAAAGCTACGTGGAGCAGTTTGGCAAGGTGCTGGACGCCAGCCGCGTGGAAGTGCACTACAACTCCAGTTGGCTGGCGCCGCTGACGTTTGCCGACGTGGTGCAGCTGGCGGCCCGGACCACGGTGGCCCGGATGATGGAACGGGACGATTTCGAGAAGCGCTTCAACAGCGGCCAGGCCATCTCGCTGCATGAATTCTTCTACCCGTTGATGCAGGGCTACGATTCGGTGGCGCTGCAAAGCGACGTGGAACTGGGCGGCACCGATCAGAAGTTCAATCTGCTGATGGGGCGCCACCTGCAGAGAGAGTACGGCCAGGAGCAGCAGGTGATCCTCACCATGCCGCTCTTGGAAGGGCTGGACGGCGTGCAGAAGATGTCCAAGAGTCTGGGCAACTACATCGGGGTCAACGAAGCGCCGAACGAAATATACGGCAAGGCGATGTCCGTGCCGGACGAGCTGATGCTCCGCTACTACGAACTGGCGACCGACATTTCCAGCGAGGAACTGGAAGCGTTGAAGAACGGCCTTGCCGACGGCAGCGTGCACCCGCGTGATGCCAAGATGCGGCTGGCGAAAACCTTTGTGCGCATGTTCCACGGCGAGGAGGCGGCTGAAGAGGCGGAGACCTACTTCAAAACCGTCTTCCAGCAGCGCGCCCTGCCGACCGATCTGCCGGAAGTGGAGCTGAATCTGGCAGCGTACGAAAACGGCGAGGCCAACATTGTCAACCTCGTGTTTGACCTGAAGCTGGTCGACTCCAAGGGGGAGGGCCGCCGCATGGTGCAGCAGGGAGCGGTCAAGGTAAACGAGGAGAAAGTGGCCGACATTAATCAAAGCGTGCCGCTTGCGGACGGCATGGTCGTCCAGGTGGGCAAGCGGAAGTTTGCAAAGGTGAAACTGGTGTAGACAAGGCAAAAAGCGGTCCGTGCGGAATTTTTCCGAGCGGACTGCTTTTTATTATGGGAGGCAAGGCATCTTGTCCTGTTGACGGGGATCGTGCTGTTGGCGTCTGCGTCGGCTGCAGGCAAGAGATCGGGTTTGTTTTGTAAATATTTCGTCCTTTCTTTACAATGAGTGTAACGCTTGTTCATGGAGGGAGTGGAAGGATGAAAGAACTGATACACGAATACGCACAGGGATACGAACTGCTGCGGGCGTCCATCGACGGCTTGAGCGAGGAGCAGATGCGCTTTCGGCCGGCACCTGGCAAATGGAGCATCCACGAAATCATCGTGCATGTGACTGACTCAGAGATTGTCGGGCTTCATCGGTTTAAAACGGTTCTGGCTGAGGATCGGCCGCTGCTGACCGCCTTTGACCAGGACAAATGGGCTGCCCAATTACGCTACCATGAACTGGACGCCGGGCAATACCTGCTGCTGTTCAAGTTTCTGCGGGAAAGCTTTTTGCCTGTCCTGTCCAGACTGACGGAAGACGACTGGCAGCGGGTGGGCATTCACTCGGAAGCCGGCCCCATGACATTTGCCCAGCTGCTGCAAAAGTACGTCGACCACATCCGCGATCACCTCAGGCAGATCGAGCGGGTCAAAGCGGCGATGAGCTGACGGACCCGATGAGCAAGCCGGATGGGAGCAGGTACTTGCTTTTGGCAAAAAAAAGAAGTCGGGATAACCCGACTTCTTTTTCTCTATCAAAGATTAACGGCTGTAGAACTCGACGATCAGTTTTTCGTTGATTTCCGCCGGCATTTCTTCGCGGTCCGGCAGACGGTTGAACGTACCTTCCATTGCGTTGTCGTTGAACGTGATGTAGTTCGGCAGGAAGTTGCGCGCTTCCAGCGAATCTTTAATGATTTGCAGGTTGCGGGACTTCTCGCGAACGCTGATCACGTCGCCCGGTTGTACGCGGTAGGAAGGAATGTTCACTTTTTTGCCGTTTACCAGGAAGTGACCGTGGTTAACCAGTTGGCGCGCAGCCGGACGAGTCGGCGCGAAGCCCATGCGGTATACCACGTTGTCCAGACGGGACTCCAGCAGTTTCATGAAGTTTTCGCCAACAACGCCGTGCATTTTGGTAGCTTGCTCGAACGTGCGGCGGAATTGCTTTTCGCTCACGCCGAACATGTGGCGCAGTTTTTGTTTTTCTTGCAGCTGGATGCCGTACTCGCTCAGTTTGCGGCGGCTGTGGCCGTGTTGGCCAGGCGGGTAATTCCGTTTGATGTCTTTGCCAGTGCCATCCAGGGAGATGCCCAGACGACGAGCCAGTTTGTGACGTGGACCAGTGTAACGTGCCATGTTTTCATTCTCCTTTAAAATGGGATTCACAGGTGTTTACTTCCGGAAGGCTAGTTCCATCTTTACCTACACGAACTTCGGACGGTAGCGTTTCCGCATCGTGCTCCTCACAGGTAGTTCAGCCGCAGCCTGTAAAGGGATGAAACTAAGAGAGGGTGACACTTCCGTTTTTACCTGCAATCAATGCTACCCTGTACACATACATCCAATATTATAGTCTTGGAGCGCGCAAAGTCAAGGAAAATGTAACGGGGCGGCCTCATGGGGTCCGCCCCGGCTGCGTTTTTGGCTGCTGGTGCAGCTGCCAGTTAAGCCGGTTAAAACGTGCGGTTCTCTTCCAGCTCGCTGCGTTTTTCCAGGAAACGGGCAAACGCGACGGCAGCATCAGCCCGGGAGACGCTGCCCTTCGGCTGGAACTCCCCTTTGGCGGGCGTCATAATGCCCAGCGTCGACACGATCACGATGGCGCCGCGGTGGGTGGATTGGTCGATGTCGGTCAGCTTCGTCGCGAACATCTCAGCGTGTTCCGACAGTTTGCGGTATCCCAGGGCGCGGACGATCATGTCCGCCAGTTCTTCCCGTGTGATCGTCTCATCCGGCTTCAGCGACGGGGAGTTTTTGTCCAGCAGGCCGCGATCGACTGCGGCTTCGACAGCGGCGAAGTATTTGGACGTGCTGGCGACGTCGCTGAAACTCGCTTTTCGTCCGGCGGCCACGGGCAGTACCCGTCCTTGATTGAGGCTGAGCATCAGCATCTGGATCATTTCCCCGCGGGTAATGCTGCGCTCCGGCATGATGTTGCCGTCGATCAGGGAGAGCGCCTCGTACTCGTACATCAGCATCAGCGCTTTCTCGGCTGGGTGCCCCTTCAGGTCGGCAGGGGCGGGACGATGCAGCTGGATCGGCTTGCCCGTCGACAGGCTGCGCCAGTCGCCGCTGACAGCGTCATAGACGTACGGCTGATCCAGCGGCGTCACTGCGGCCCGATACACCAGCTTTGCCTTGCGTTCCGGCAGCGTAACGGCTTTTTCAGCGCGGAAAGCGACCGCGTCATCCGGCAAGGGCTCGAGCATGTAGACCGCTTCCACTTCCGTTTCCTTCTCCCAGGCTGCCAATGCTTCCGCGGCGGAGCGGTGCTTCGGTACCTGGGACGGATAGGTCTCGGACCCAAAATGCGTGTTGTAGGTGAGCACTTCGCCGGTGGCAGCATCAAATGAGACGCTGGCTGAGCCGGTGGCAGCGGGAATGCCGTTGACCAGCCGCTGGAACCGCACCTCGTACCGCTCGGCGTCCGGTTTCAGTTCTGTTGTTTCCGTCACATAGAGCCGGTCGGCCCAGGTCGGCGTCCAGGAGCGGATCACTTCCGCTGCTTTTTTCTTCAAGCTGTTTGCGTCTGCTTTTTTGGCCGCGTCCTTTTTAGGCTCCGGCAGCTGGTTGTTCTTGCTGAAGTGGTACACGTCTCCGTTGAGCGCGTCCATGGCGATATAGACATAGCTTTGGCCGTTGGCGTTCTTTGTTTGGTATTCCAGGTTCCAGACCGGCCGGCTGCCGTTGGAGTCCTTTTCGTTGTAGGAGGCAGCACGCAGTTTGTATCCGGAGAGATCAAACGTCCGTTCTGCCAACTGCACGGCAGCTTCCTGGGTGAGCGCACTGCCCGTATGGCGCGGGGACAGGCGCTTGCTGCTTGCGGGTGATGTCTCCGCCTCAGGTTTGAGCGGCTCGAGCGAGTCCGTCAAAGGCGTACCGTTTTTTGCGTCCAGGTAAAAGGTGAACGGGTTCTCATATGCCAGAATCGGCTTGTTTCGCTCCTCCCCCGCGCATCCCAGGGAAGCACGTAGGAGAGCTTTGCCTTGGCATGCTGCTTGAACAGCGCGGCAGCTTCTTCGGGCGACAGCATCCGTTGCGGTTTTTCAAAGCGGACGCCGTCACTCCAACTCAGCGTGTAACCGGTGACTGTACCGGCAGCGTTGACGGTGATCTCCACGCTGTTGTCGGGGAACGGCACGTCATCCACCAGGCGGACAAACCGGAATGTGTAGGAGGTATTGGAATCAAGCGGCGTTTTGGGCACTGGCAGATCCCGCGTATACAGACGGGTCGCTTTCGCTTTAGCCGGGTTGTGACGGGCGAGGAACTGCTCCGCCGCCTCCTGTGCCTCGGCATACGACACGCGGTCTGCATAGGCGGGTTTGGACGGATGTTGCTGGTAGTGGGAATAGCCGGTCAGCTCCCCGCTGTCGGCGTGAATGCTGACAGTATAGGAGTACGCAATCTCGTTCTGGTCTTTTTTCACCCAGATAAACGTCCATTCCGGAAACGTACGCCAGATGTCGGCAGAACGGAACGACACGTTTTCCAGCTCCAGTCCCTGCGGAACCAGTTTTTTGGCGATATTCAGCGCTGCCTCCTTGGAGAGTTTGGCTTTGCTGGCGGCATCGGTCAGCTGATTGCCTGCCGGGGCGCTGATCGGTGTGGCCTGGACGGGAGCTTCGGCCGGCAGCAGCTGCGCGGCGTAAGCCTGGGCGGCAGGCGCCAACAGGACAGCGCTCAGCACGACGGATCCCGATCGGATGATCCATGGTTTCATGTACAATTCCTCCTCGGTGTCAAAATCACGCGTACACCTTCTCTGACGAGAGAATTGGCGCGCTCGTTTCACGCGGGGGGAGAAAATGGAGGCGGGAGGAAAAATGGGAATTTTGTCCCAAATGTGTCGTAATCTATATGGAATTGCAAACATTCATCTTATATAATGAAAAAAGACCAGCACCAGAATCACGGGAGGAGTAATCAACTTGGATACAATCGTCTACTTGATTCGCCACGGTGAAACGGATTGGAACCTTGCGCGCCGCATTCAGGGCCACAGTGACGTGGCGCTGAACGAAGCAGGATTGCGCCAGGCTCGGCAGGTGGCTGCCCGGTTTCGCGGCAAGACCATCCGTGCCGTCTACTCCAGCGATCTCAGCCGGGCGATGCAGACAGCCCGCCAGATTGCGGAGAACGCCGGTGTTTCCGTTTCCGCCTTGGATGCGCTCAGGGAGCGGTGCTACGGTCAGTGGGAAGGATTGACGTACGAAGAAATCAGGGAACGATTTGCCCACCAAGATGAAGCGGCATGCGGAATTGAGACCTTCGAGGGAATGCAACAGCGAGCTGTGACGACGTTGACCGGATTGGCGGCAGACCATCCGGGCGAAGAGATTGTTGTCGTATCCCACGGAGGCTTTATTAATTGCTTTTTGCACTACGTGACCAATGGCGAGCAGGGGACGGGTGTAACGCGGATCGACAATACGGCAGTCAACGTGTTCCGCTACACCGGACAGAGTTGGGAAGTGCTGCAGGTCAATGATACTGACCATTTGGAAAAATGAGAATACGCTGAGAGAGGGAATATCTCGTGTCAAGCAAAAAGTTGGGGAAGTTGGAGACGGTCTTTTCCTACATGGCCCACTTTATTCTGCAATCCTGGCCGGAAAAGCGTCCAGGCATTCTTTACTTGACAGATTCCGTCGGCTGTTTGCTCAAAGTTATCAGGATGCAAGGCGGCCAAACCTGGAATCCCAACGGACTTGACCTGCGAAAGGGCAGCTCGCTTTGCGGTGATGCCCGTTCTCCCGTATCCCGCGCCCTGCGTACGGGAGAGATCACGGTATGTGTGGCGGACAGCGGTCCCCTGGTCTGGGGCGCGTTTCCGCTGTGCGAACGCGACGGGCGTGCCCGTGCCGTTATCGGCATGCTGGCCCCCCACAACGAGGTAGACTTCGATTTTTGTTCCTTCATGCGTGGGCTGGAACCGTTGCTCCGGATGGGATACGATGCCTACATTCAGCACGCCACCAGCGAAATCGTGATGAACCTGGCCAGACATGACAATACACAGGACCTGCTGGCCAGCTTGGTGCGGCAGATCGCGGACATCGTGGAGAAAGGGTACTGCTCTGCCGTCAAGCTGACGGAAGCCGGAACGCTGAACAGCCGGGAGCTGGCCACCAGCGAGCCGGCGGGCGAGGGGGACTGCCACATCAGACAGGTGGCGGCCCGACTGGGCGATCGGGTTATCACGCCGTCCGTGTGGGACGAGCAGCGCACCGTCGTCTTTCCCATCTCCTGCGAAAACAGGCCGCTGTACGCGCTGTTTCTGCACCTTGCGCCTGATGAGCCGGATTGCGTGTACGATGAGCGGGATGTCGCCTTCCTGCAGGAAGTGGGGGAAAAGGCGAGCTACGCCTTGTGGCGGACCATGGTCGCCGATGCGCTGCGCCGTGAGGCCACGCAAAAGGATCTCTTGTATCAGTTGATGACCAGGATTCAGGCCTCGATCGACGTGGAAGACGTGCTGAACGAGATCGTGACCAGCATCCGAAAGCTCTTTCCGACGGCCTTTGTCGAACTGTTCTTGACCGTGGAAACCAACGCCACCACACCCGTCAAACCCCTCTCCTTTCAGGACGATGACGCGTCCACCAGCACGCAGGCGTACCTGGAGGGAAGGCTGGTCGTCGATTACGAAGAGCACGACGGCATCCCGATGGCCGTGATCGCCGCCCCGCTGTTGGGCAAACAGGGCATTTACGGGGTGCTGCAGCTGACGGCAGAACGGCAGGCAGCGCCGGGACGGCAGGAGACGGAGTACATCTCCATCCTGGCGGAGACAGCGGGGAAAGCCTTTGAAAACGCCCAGCTCTACCAGCAGTCGCGCAACTTGATCCGCGAGCTGCGTCTGATCAACGAAATGGCCCGGCAGCTGAACCGCAGCCTGAATCTGAAGGAAATCCTCGACTTTGTGACAAAGAAGCTCCTGGAGACCTTCTCGGCTGAATTTGTCGCCATCCTGCGCAAACGGCCGGACGACGACCGCTTTGAAGTCATCTCGTCATCGCTGCCCGCGTGTCACGGACAGCTGGTGTCGGCCTCGGAAAAACCGTTGGCGGATGCCGTGGCCGGCAAACAGGTGCTCATGCTCGCACAGCCCGGTGCCAAACCGCTGCCCTTTTCCCTGATGCCCTGCGCATCGCTGATGGGAGTGCCGCTGGTGGTGGAAGGAGAGCTGGGAGGCGTGCTGCTCGTTGCGGATTCCCGCCATCATTTTTTTGGTTTTGACGATTATAAACTGCTGGAGATCTTCGGGCAGCACGTGAGCCTGGCCATGACCAACGCCATGCTGCACAACGAAGTGGAGCGGATGGTGATCACCGACAACTTGACCGGACTTTACACCCGGCGCCACCTGAACGACTGCGTGCGGACTTCATTGGAGAAAGACAGCCACGGTTCGCTCCTCTTGATAGATATCGATTATTTTAAAACGGTAAACGACACGTACGGGCATCAGGTGGGCGATGAAGTCCTGCTGCAGGTGTCCGACCTGATTCGACGAAACATTCGTGAATCGGATATCGCGGCCCGCTGGGGCGGCGAGGAACTGGCGATCTACCTGCCGCGTGTGGACAAGGCGACCGCCCATGGCATCGCCGAGCGCATCCGCTCCCTTGTGCAGGCGGAAACGATTCCGCAGGTCACCATCTCCTGCGGCCTGGCCGCATGGTGCCGGGATCAGCAGCCGCAGTACAGCGTGGAAGAGCTGTTCCACCAGGCAGACGTCGCCTTGTACGAGGCGAAACACAAAGGCAGAAACCAGGTGATTCTCGCGTAGGAGCCAAACGAGGCTCTTTGCTTTTTCTGCCGATAAAATTGGCTTCGCCGACAGGAACGCACCAGCTTTTCCAGGATTCACAAACACAGACAGGACGGGGGAATGGCGAATGAGCACTGACAAGCACAAGCGAATGGCTGAACAAGTGGCGAATGGGGTGTACCGGATTATGATTCCCACTCCCTTTTCCGTCGGCGCGGTCAACGTCTATCTGGTGGAGGGCGAACGGCTGACGCTGGTGGATGCCGGACCGCTGACCGAAGAGGCCTGGCAGGCGCTGACGGACGGACTGGATGAGCTCGGTTACCCGGTGGATGCGATCGAACAGGTGATTTTGACCCACCATCACGTCGACCACTGCGGGTTGTTGGAACGTGTCCGTGAGTCGTCGGGAGCGCGCATCTACGCCCATCCGCTCGCCGTCCCGTACGTGGAGTGGCACGAACCGTTTCTCGATTTTCACGATCGGTTTTTCCACGAGCTCTATCGGGAGAGCGGCGTGCCCGAGGAGAAACTCTCCCTCATCCGCAAGTTTCACCAGCTGATGATGACATTTTCCCAAAAAAGCCGCATCGACGGCTTGCTAAAGCACGAACAGACGGCGCCCCATCTGTCCGGGTGGCAGGTTCTCTACACCCCGGGCCACTCGCAGAGCCATCTTTCCCTGTACCGGGCGGCTGATCGCGTCATGATCGCCGGGGATCACATCATCAAACACATCTCTTCCAATGCCTTTGTCGAGCCGCCCCGCGATCAGTCGCGGGCCAGACCGCTGACTCTGGTGCAGTACCGGACGGCGCTTCAGATGTGCGCCGACATGGAGATCGACCTGGTGCTGCCCGGGCACGGTGAGCCGGTCACCAATCACCGCGAGCTGATTCTGGCGCGATTGCAGAAAAACTGGGAGCGGACGGACATGCTCCGCCGGTTCCTGGCTGACGGCGAAAAGACGGCCTACGAGCTGAATGCGCTCTTGTTTCCAACGCTGTATGAAAAAGAACTGCCGCTCACTCTCTCGGAGACACTGGGCCACATCGACCTGTTGGCGATTCTGCACCAGGTGGAGATCAGGGAGAAAGACGGCGTGCTCTACTATTCCCTTTGACCCGCCAGCAGAATAAGCCTTTTCTTCCTCGGATACCCTAATGGCGACGAGGAGGAGGGACGAACATGCGCAAAGCGTTGCACTTCGTTTTCTTGCCCCTGCTGTGCGCTGTGCTGGCAGGCTGCAATACGATGGGAGACAGGCCAAACGCGCAAGCCGCCTATGACCAGGTTCGCGACCGTTTTGCCGAGCAGGAGTCATTTGCGTTTTACGGACAGACCAAGCTGTTGACCGGGGACACCGCCAACGCAAACGTCGTCAGTTTCTCCGGACGGAAGCATAAGGAAGGCATCTTGATGAACGTAAAGCTGTCACAGCCCGAACAAAAGCGGGTCCAAACCCTGTCGCTTTTGTCCAGGCAAGAGCGGCTGTTCGTCAAGCAGGAGAGCGACCGGGAATGGAAGAGCGCGGGACTCGACGGGTCGTTTCGCCAGGAGCTGAACAACTGGGACCCGGTCTTTGCCTTTCGCCAGATGGACGAGATGAAAAAGAGCGTGCTGCCGTTGACCGACCGCAATACGGCAGATGACATCGAAGCGGTGCGGGTGCTGCTGGACTCGACGAAGCTGAAAAATTGGCTGGCAGAACAAATGAAGCAGCAGGCCGGCCTGCATGTCCAGTCTGCCCATCAGCCGCGGCTCAAGCTGGCGATGACGCTGTCCGACGGTGCGTGGCGAGCACTCCGGCAGGGAGTGTCCATCCAGGCGGCGGAGACAAACGTCGACGAGATGATTGACCAGATGGAGCTGGAGGCGGAGTACACCGTGTATTACAACAAGACCACCATGCTGCCCACCAGCCTGGTGATGTCCATTCGCTCCGAGTACGACGCCAACAACCAACGGGTACTGGAACACACCCGGGTGGAGACATTTCTGCAGAACTACGGACAAGTGCAGCCGCTGCCGAACCCGACGAGCGCGGAGAAAACATCAAAGTAAAAATGAAAGCAGGCGTTCGCGTGCCGCAGGTGCGGTGTGTGAGCGCCTTTTTGCGCGGGGCGTCACAGCAGCCGCCGACCTTGCGCTGTCGAGACGTTTTCGCGTAATTGCCCAGAATTGGCAGGAGGAACTCTGGAAAACTTTGTCGAACTATCTACAGGACTGTCTATTTGTTGGCGAATGGTCTGCACAAAAGGCATGTGCCTGAGCAGCCTTGCTGCCCGGTTCGGATTTTCAATGGCCGGAACTGGAGAGGGGAATGGCGAATGGATCAGACCAAGCTGCGCATTCTGTCGGCAGCGGCCAAGCTGTTTGACATACACGGCTACCACGGCACGTCCGTGCGTCAGATCGCGGAAGAAGCGCGGGTGAACGTCGCGCTCATTTCCTACCACTTCCGGGGAAAGCAGGGCGTGCTGGAGACGCTGATCGCCTCGTATTTTGAAACGCTGTTTCGCCAGCTGGATATACGGGAAAAAGAAGACAGCGGACTTCCTGCCATGGAACGGCTGGAGCGGGTGATTCGCCTCTACCTGTCGTTTCAGCGGGAGCACGCGCCGATCA
Source organism: Brevibacillus sedimenti (assembly GCF_020923495.1). Taxonomy (GTDB): domain Bacteria; phylum Bacillota; class Bacilli; order Brevibacillales; family Brevibacillaceae; genus Brevibacillus; species Brevibacillus aydinogluensis. The sequence goes on along the minus strand of NZ_CP064048.1, from coordinate 115,978 downwards.
CTCGGCTGATTCAGCGTGAATTGAGCGTGGAGTCGATGCTGGCGCGGGAAGTGATGACGCTGTACCTGAGCCGCTGGAAGCACGGCATCGCCAACGTGATCGAAGAAGGAATTGCTGCGGGAGAGTTTCGCGTCGTGCCGGTGGATCGCATCGCACTGGCCACGGCCAGCCAGCTCATTTACCCGTTTTTGCAGCCGCAATCGGTGCGGGAAGTCTACTATCTGGAGCCGGCTTCGGAGGAGTTTGCGGATTGGCTGCTCGTCTCCGTCATGCGCTATCTGGAAGCGTGGCTGCTACCGGCCCGCGGATAAGCCGGCTCGTGATTCTTGAGAATTTTTACATTAAGGGGTTGTCATGACCGTGAAAAGAAATTGGGTCCTGCTCTGTCTGGCAGGCATGCTCTTATATGCGAATCCGGCAATGGCTGTGCCGTTTCCGGACAAAACGGACGAAGTGATTCAAGACGCCGACGGTTATCTGAAAAAGAACGAACGGGAGAGCGCTGCCGAAGCAATCAAGCAGCTCGGCGGCAATTACAAGGTGGTGGTGGTCGAAAGCACCCAACCGGAAGCGCAAACGCCCGACGAATACGCGAAAAAGCTGTACGACAACTACAACCTGCCCGAGGACACCCTGATGGTCGTGCTTGACATCAACACCCAGGAGCTTGGGGTACATGCAGGACCGGCCCTGGCGGCAAAAGGGGCCACTCCTGAGCTGCTGCACGAAAAAGCGGAGGCCTACTATGAACCGTTCCGCGTGGACAAACAATACCTGCAGGGAATCCAGGCGTTTTTGTCGGAAGTCAAGGGAGAATTGGAAGGATTGAAGAACAAGCCGGGCGCGGCCGCAGGTTCTCCAGACGCTGCCCAGCAGCAGAAACAATCGGACTCGGGTCTGCCTTGGTGGCTGTACGGGATTGGCGCAGTCTTTGCCGCTCTCTCCGCTGCGCTGGTGTACGCGATGATCCGCCGCCGCGCCATTTTTGCCCAGGTGGATGCGGTGGAGGAGTGGAAGGACCAACTGGTGGAAAAAATCAACGTCATTGAGGTGGACAAGCAGATGCGCCGTTCCCGCGGCAAGACGGAGGAGCGGTTCATGCACCTGGCCGACCGGAAGGAAAACCTGCTGCGCATCCGCATCCCCGATGTGGAGATGATGATTCTGGACGCGGAGGAGGCGTGCGACCGCTTCCGCTTCCAAATGGCGCTCGGCCTGCTGGAGGAAGCGCGGGAGATGCTCGGTTCCATCGAGCAGGAATTGGACGCATTGAAGACGGACACCACCCAGGTGATCGCCACGAAAAAGGAAAGCAAGCTGGCCATTCCGGAAATCGGCAAGCAGATGGAGCAGGTGGAACGGCGACTGTCCGACCTGCGTCTGGAGTACGGGCTGTCCTTTCACGAATTGAAGACGGCGCTGGATGACGTGGAAATGATGCGCGCCAAGATCAAGGAAGCGCGCACGGACGGCGACGACGTGCTGGCCTATGACATCACGCTGAAGGCGCAACAGCTGCTGGGCAAGCTGACCAGCGACCTGGAGCGGATACCGGCGTTGGTCGGACGCGTGTTGAAGGAGATGCCGGAAGAGTTCAGGCAGTTGGAGGAAGGCATCATCCAGGCGACGGGTGACGGGTACGATCTGAACCGCGACCCGCTGGAAGGCTCCCTGATGCAGGCCAAGCAGCTGATCAACGCGGCGAAGTCGGCATTGGAAGAGGGAAGCCTGGACATGGTGGAGACCCATGTAAAAGCGTTTGACGTGCTGATTGACACCACGTACCAGAACATCGAGAACATGGTCCTGAGCCAACGGGAGGCAGCAGCATCCCTCTCCGCAGCAGAACCCAGGGCAGGGGAGCAGGCTGGCGGAGAGTCAAATGGAATCATCGGAGAAAACGCTGCTGACGAGATGCCGATCAAGCCGGCGGCGGCAGATCGAGCGGCTGCACCTGCAGCTGCGCTTGCCGATGCGGCAGCGGGAGCTGTTGCTGCGGCGGCTGTTTCCGCATCAGGGGCCGCTGAAACTGCATCAGAAACCGGTAAAACCGCACCAGCAGCCGCTGCAACCCCACCAGCAGCAGCGGCCTTGTCGGGAGCAGCCACAGCGGAAGCCGCCGCACAGGGGGCTGCCGGCCATGTCTTGACAGGAGAAAATGAGGAACGGACTGCTGCAGCGTCGGAGCGTTTGGAAACCGGACCGGAAGACGGCGCTGTCGCCCCCGCGGCGGCGTCACAAGAGGCGCTGACCCAGGCGGAGCGGGAATGGCTGTTTGACGCGCCGGCTGCCCGTCCCGGTAAAAAACCGCCGGTCCACGCCGAAGAACGCATGGCTGTCAGCCACGTGGAAGAGGTGTCGGACCAGGAGGACGCAGAATATGAACTGGTGATCCCCAAAGGCCACGAAGCGCAGGCAGAGGCGAAACAGGAGCAACATCCGGAACCGGAGCGGCTGGTCATCGAGACGGAGGACGACGCCCTCGACGAGTTGGAGCGAATCTCCAGCACGCTGGTGCGGCTTCGTCAGGAGATCAAGCGGAGCTACCTGCCGGGCATTCCGTCCCGGTTGAAATTCCTGTTTGAAGACGTGGTGCAGATCCTCACGCGGATCAAGGCAATGATGGAGCAGTACCGCTACGACCTGGACGAAGTGTCCATTTTGATCAATGAAGCCAACGAACTGCTGCTGGAGACGGAGCATCTGGCGGAGCTGACGATCGCCACCTGCCAAAAGGCAGAAGGAGCGATCCAGTACGCCAACCGCTACCGCCGTCAAAACCGGCAGGTGGATGACATGCTGACCAAAGCGGAACAAGCGTTTCGCCATCTGGCGTTTGACGAGGCGTACCAACTTGCAGAGGCGGCCCGCCTGATCGTGGAAGGGGCATCCGAGGAGCCGGAAAAAGGCTGGCTCTTGCGGCGCAAGAAAAAGGGGTGAAGCGCAGATGATGCTGCCCCTGTTTCTCTTCGCTGTCGGCCTGCTGCTGATGTGGCAGCCCCGCACCAAACGCTGGCGTGCCCGCCTGCTCGCCCACTTCAACGGCGACGAGCAGCGTGTCAGGCAGCGGGCCAATACCTTTTTTCTCCTGGGATTCGCCTTCATCTTGACAGCGCTGGCCTACCTGTACCGGCTGACCATGTAGGGAGTGCCGTTGGCAGACAATGGCGGACGCGGGGATATAAGACTGGAAGGCAAAAAAAGGGAGCGCCGCCTGTTTCATCGACGCCCCGTGTAGGAAGATAAAGGGAGTAGAGGTGTGAGAACCCCGAAACTAGGGGGAGTAGGGGTTCAGCTGACTCTTTTCCAACGAAAAGAGTACCTGTTTCATAGTGTTCCCATTTTTTCTCAAACCAAACCTCTTCGTACAAATACGAAGAGGTTTTTTTCGGTGCGCCCGGCATGGGCGGTAGCTATAGGGTGAAAGTCCCGAACGGGGGTTGGCTGTACCAACCGTTAGCTTAAGGCAAGGGTGTCCGCCGTGAGGCGGAATCTGAAGGAAGCCGGCGGCAAAGTCCTGACCTGAGGTACACGAACCCAATTTGAGGCTGTTGTACTCGGGCGAGCCTGCCGAACAAGGTGAAGCCCCATACAGCCAAGGAGTGCAGCAGTAAATTGGGCAGGTACATGGGACGAAAGTTACCGCCCTTACCCGGGGAGGTCTGCATGATACGCCTACTACCGTTGGCAACCGTCTGCGCGAGGGGGCGCTGAACATGCAGAAGTCAGCAGAGGCCATAGTACTCCGATAGAGGACGCTCGAAGGAGGAAGGGCCGAACATCAAGTCAACACATGTTCTAATCCCTTTCGATACGGTGCGTCGAAGCAGAATTCCGAAATGGAACTTCCTCTGAATAGTAGGGGTGAAGCCCGAGGGTACAGAGAAGGGCTGAGCATCGTACGGCAAGCTTAGCAACATGTGTGCGAAGAGAGGAGTATCGTCAGGGGCATGCTGGAGAAAGTGCTGTCACGGGACAACCTCATGGCCGCTCTCAAACGAGTGGAGGCCAACAGAGGTGCTGCGGGAATCGACGGTGTTTCAACCGAACAACTGCGCGACTACCTTCGTCAGCACTGGGCGACCATCCGGTCGCAAATCGAGAAGGGAACCTACAAGCCGTCTCCTGTCCGCAGGGTCGAAATCCCGAAACCTGACGGGGGAATACGATTGCTAGGCATCCCTACCGTGGTAGATCGCTTCATCCAGCAGGCCATCCTGCAGGTATTGACTCCCATATTCGACCCAGAGTTCTCCGACTCCAGCTTCGGGTTCCGTCCAGGCCGCCGTGCTCACAGTGCTGTGCGGAAAGCACAACAGTACATCAACGAAGGATTCCGGTATGTGGTCGACATCGACTTGGAGAAGTTCTTCGACCGGGTCAACCATGATATCCTAATGAGCCGGGTTGCCCGCAAGGTGAAGGACAAGCGCCTTCTTAAACTAATTCGCGCTTATCTGCAATCCGGAGTCATGGTCAACGGAGTGTGTGTCACGACGGAAGAGGGCACGCCGCAAGGTGGCCCCTTAAGTCCGCTGTTGGCCAACATTCTGCTAGACGACCTGGACAAGGAGTTGGAGAAAAGGGGACACCGTTTCTGCCGCTATGCGGACGACTGCAACATCTACGTCCGCTCCAAACGTGCGGGTGAACGTGTAAAGGCAAGTGTGGAGCGATACTTGACCAGGGTTCTCAAACTCAAGGTAAATCAACAGAAAAGTGCGGTGGACCGCCCGTGCAACCGGAAGTTCCTCGGCTTTAGCTTTATTCCGGGAAAGGAAGCGCGGATACGTCTGCATCCCAAATCGATCACCCGGTTAAAAGGACGAATTCGCCAATTAACCAACCCACATCGAAGCATGGCCATGCAGGAGAGGATTCAAAAACTCAACCAATACCTCATGGGATGGATCGGGTATTTTGCGCTGGCCGAGGCGAAAACCCATCTTCTGCGAATAGAGGAATGGATTCGCCGAAGGCTCCGGCTCTGTCTATGGACGCAGTGGAAACGAGTTCGTACGAGGTACCGCGAACTTCGTTCGCTTGGATTTTCTCACAACAGAGCACTGGAAATCGCAAACACCCGAAAGGGGGCGTGGCGGACAACAAAATCCCCGCACATGCACAAAGCCCTTGGTATTGCCTACTGGCAACAACAAGGGCTGATGAGTTTGATACAGCGATATTTCACACTTCGTCAAGCTTGGTGAACCGCCGTATACCGGTCGGTACGTACGGTGGTGTGAGAGGACGGGGGTTAACCACCCCCTCCTACTCGATTTATGTCAGTCCCAACGCCATCCGTGCGCTGTGGGTGCCGGCCACGAAGCCGGAGGAGAAGGCGATGGTGATGTTGTATCCGCCGGTGTGGGCGTGCACGTCCATCACTTCGCCGGCAAAAAACAGTCCGGCCATTCGCTTTGACTGCATGGTGCGGGGATCAATCTCCTTGACGCTGACCCCGCCTCCCGTAATGAACGCCTCTTCGAGCGACAGGGTGCCGGTCACGGTCAGAGGCACCCCCTTGATCAGCCGGGCCAAGTCCAGCGACTGCTGTTTGCTCACATGGTGTCCGGTGCGATCCTCCGGGATGGAGGCCATTGCCAGCAGCAGGGGAATCATCCGTTCAGGCAAATAGCCCTTCAGCACGTTTTTTACCGCTTTTTTCGGCTGGTTCTCCAGGAAACGCCAGATGTCCGCAGCTACCTCGTCAAGGTGCTTCGCCGGCATCAGGTCGATGGTGAGCAGCAGCGGCGTGTCGCCCTGCTTCCGTTTCGTCACCGAGACGTAGTGGCCCATGCGCAGGGCAGCCGGCCCCGATATGCCAAAGTGGGTGAAAATCATGTCGCCCACCTGGGTCGTTACCTTTTTGCCTTTGGCGTCGTAAAGGGTCAATGCCACATCGCGCAGCGACAGCCCCTGAAGCGATTTGTCCCGGATGTACGGATCACTGGCCACCAGCGGCACTTCCGTTGGGTACAGTTCGGTGACCGTATGCCCCGCTTCCCGCGCCCAGGCATATCCGTCTCCAGTGGAACCGGTTTGCGGAACAGAGCATCCCCCGACGGCGATCACCACACAAGGGGCGTGCAGCCGCTCACCGCTTCGGAGCTGTACCCCTATCGTGCGACCGTCCGCGTACAGGACCCGCTCCACCGGACTGTTCAGGCGAATCTCCACCCCCTGCCGCTTCATTCGCTCGATCAGCGCATGCGCCACGGTAATCGCCTTGTCCGTGACGGGAAACATCCGGCCATGGTCTTCTTCCTTCAGGGCGACGCCCATCTCTTCAAAGAAGCGGATGATCTCCCGATTGCCAAACTGGGCAAACGCGCTGTACATGAATCGGCCATTGCCCGGCATCTGCTTGATCAGCTCGTCCATGTCCTTGGCGTTGGTCACGTTGCAGCGTCCGCCGCCGGAGATGATCAGCTTGCGTCCCAGCTTTTCGCCTTTTTCCACCAGGCAGACCCGCGCTCCTTCGCCGGAAGCGGCGATCGCAGCCATCAGCCCGGCCGGTCCGCCGCCGATGACGATCACATCGTATTCGCTTGCCTTCATGTCTTCTCGTCCTTTTTCGTTGTAATACATGCATCCCCCATTGTACCACAGCAAGAGGACGAGCGCTTTCGTCCGTTCAGCTCCGCAGAATGTCCTCCACCGGCCGCTTCTCCAGGACGTAGCGGACGATCGACTGATCCCGCAGAAGATCGGTCACCACATAGCCCTGCTCAAAGTAATGGGTAAACAGTGCGCGGGTCGCTTCCCGCCAGGCTGCAGCCGCGCCCATGTCTGCCTGTTTGACCGCCTGAAAATGAGCGGGGACTGACAGCAGCAGCCGCTCGTCGGAACGGTTCAGCCGGATGTCCCGCGGGCGGGGCAGCTCGCTGCTCAGGTCGCAGCACAGCACCTCCGGAACGGCGGCCGTGTCGGAGCGTTCAGGCTTACCTGTGCGGTGACGCTCCACCCGATCGCTGGCGATAAACCACTCAACCAAAAAGCGGTCAGTCGGCAGTCCCCGGTTCAGGTCGTCGTTCAGTTCGCCGTAACAGTTGGGGAGATAACGGCGGACGATGCCGCCCAGCTTGGCGATGTTCAGATAGCCGTTCACCGTCTCCAGCGGGTCGTACGTCCAGGTGATCTTGGGGTATCCGGCCTGAAGGGCTTCTTCCCGCTGCATCCATTTCATCCGGACGCCCAACCCCTGCTGGCGGTACTCGGGCAAAAATCCCAGCATGTGCGAGCACAGGTGCAGTTCACCGTCCGTATAACCGGGAAAGCTGTACAAAAAGCCGATCATCCGGTCACCGTCGTAGGCGCCGAGAAAGAGGCCGCCAAACTTGGCGACGGTCAGCGTCATGTGCAGCGGAATCACGGATGAACCGCTCCAGATGGTGCCTTCCAACGCTTCCAGTGCATGCAGCTCCTCTTTATCCGTCAATTTGCGAATCGTTATTGTCATGGCGTATGTCCTCCATCCGTGTGTTTGTAAATCCATTCGGGGCGGATGCTCGTATTCCTGCCCGGAGCGGCGGTTGCATCCCGCTCCCCCCTTGGCTGATAATAATAGGGACGCGGTTTTGCCGCGTACAGGAGGAGGTTTTGGCCGGAATGAATCAGTTTCAGCTTGAGCTGTGGAAGAGATTGACCGAAGCGCCGGGAGTTTCCGGTTTTGAAGCGCCCGTGCGAACCGTTATGCGGGAGTACATATCGAGGTATACGCAGGAAATCGTCTGCGATAATCTGGGGAGCTTGTTCGGCGTGATGCGCGGGGATGAAAACGGGCCCCGCATCATGGCGGCGGGTCACTTGGACGAAGTGGGCTTCATGGTGACGCGGATATCGGACAAGGGATTCCTCTCGTTTCAAACCGTTGGCGGCTGGTGGGGACAGGTCCTGCTGGCGCAGCGGGTGCAGGTCCTGACTCCTGCCGGTGCGATCGACGGGGTGATCAGCTCCATCCCGCCGCACGTGCTGAGCGATGATCAGCGCAATCGGCCGATGGACGTTCGCAACATGTACATCGACATCGGCGTGGATTCACGCCAGGAGGCGGAGCAGCTGGGCGTCCGGCCGGGGCAGCCGGTGGTGCCGGTCTGTCCGTTTACCGTAATGGCAAATCCGAAGCGGCTGATGGCCAAAGCGTGGGACAACCGCTACGGCTGCAGCCTTGCGGTAGAGCTGGCCAAGGAGCTGCACGACTGCCCCAGCCACCCCAACGTGGTCTACGTGGGGGCCACGGTACAGGAAGAATTGGCGGGCGCCCGCGGAGCCAAGACGGCGGCGGCCGTAATCGAACCGGATCTGTTCCTGGCATTGGATGCGAGTCCGGCCGGCGACATCCCCGGCGTCAGGGAAGAGGGCGGAAAATTGGGCGGCGGCGTGCTGATGCGGCTGTACGACCCGGTCTTTATCCTGCAGCCGGGGCTGCGCGACTTTTTGATTGCGATTTGCGAAGAGGAGAACATCCCCTACCAGTTCTATGTCGCCAAAGGGGGCACGGACGCCGGACCGGTTCAGTACCACGGCCAGGGAGTGCCTTCCGCTGTGATCGGCATCCCGGCCCGCTATATTCACAGCCATGCGGCCATCATCGACCGGGACGACTACGAAGCGGCCAAGCGCCTGCTGTTTGCTGCCGTGCGCAAGCTGGACCGGGCGGCGCTGGACGCAATCAAGCCGCGCTAGGGGGAATGTGGCGTGAACGCTGTGACGTTTTACACCCGGCGTCAGGGCGAAGAGACGTCGTTTGAGTACAACTTCTACGACAACGGCTTTTCGCCGAGCAATCTGGCCGTCCGCAAAGTGCTGATGGCGATGCTGGAGAGCGTCCACCATCGCTTGACCCACCTGGAAGTGGAGTACAACGACGGCATGCTGGCCGACAAGGTGGGAGCGCGCCGGGCGGGTGAACTGCTCCGGTTTTTGGGGGCGTCCAAAACGAACATGAAAGAAACCTACAGCGGGAATGTGGTGGTCAGCCGCGTGTTTCGCGCCCCGCTGACGCCTGAGCGCTATGACTACTTTCACACCCTCCAGGATGTATCCCAGTTGTCCCACTACCGGCTGCAGGAGCAGGAGAAGGATCGGATTGTCTTTTACTTCACCCGTTATCTGCAGTTGATCGCGCCGCAACAGGAAGCGGAACGCTTTGCCGAGCGTCTGGATGCGTACGGCCTGCCGTACAGATGGGTGCCCATCGACAGGGGAGAGTGAAAAACAAACAGCCATGTTGCTCCAAGTGGAAAAGCAGCATGGCTGTTTTATAGCGGAATGCCCGATTTCCGATGGTAAGACGGCTGGGCCAGGGCGATTTCACGGTCGTCAAATCGGTCGAGCAAAAGCTGGTTGGCCCGTGAGATGTGATGGGCGTGATAGAACGTCTCTTCCGTCACGCTTTGAAAAAAGGCGTCCACCACTTGGGGACAAAACTGCGTGCCCGTGTTGCGGATGATTTCGTCGCACGCTTTGGAAAAGGAGAGCCCTTTCCGATAGGCGCGAGACGAGGTCATCGCGTCGAACGCGTCGGCGACAGCGGAGATCCGGGCGACGAGCGGAATGTCATGTCCCTTCAATCCATCGGGGTACCCTTTCCCGTCAAAGCGCTCGTGATGGTGACGGGTGATGACGAGAATCGTCTCGATCTGCTCTGAATCCTGCGTCCCGGCCTGGACAAACAGTTTGCGCAGCAGCGCTTCCCCGCGCACCGGATGGGCTTTGATGATCTCGTATTCTTCGTCCGTGAGCCGCCCCGGTTTCAGCAGTATGCTGTCCTCGATACCGATTTTGCCGATGTCGTGCAGCAGTCCGCCGGTGTACACCGTATCCAGCATCGCTTCGTCCATGCCCATCTGCTTGCCGATGACGCGCATGTAATAGGCGACCCGCTGGGAGTGGCCCGAGGTGTAGGCATCCCGCTCCTCCAGGGCGACTGCCAGCGACTTCAGGATGCTCTGGTTGGCTTCGGCCAGCTGTTCGCCGCGCCGCTTGGAGTTCAGCAGCAGCTTTTCCTGCCGCTGGGTCAGGTAGATCAGGATTGCCGTGATCAGGTAGTTGCCGGCCACCAGCATAATCAGCATCGCTTTGAAGATGGAAAATTGCTGATAAAATCGCTCTTCCGACGTCACAATGCCGACGTACCAGTCCCACTGCGGAAAGTAGCGGACGACGGAAATTCTGCTCTCGGGAGAAGCGCCGTCCGGGGGCTGCCACTGAAACGAGAGGTGGTGCTTACCTTCGTTCAGCACTTCCCGGATGAGATGATGCCCTTCCGGAGTGGGAAGCGTGTTCAGGTTTTGCCCTTCCCAATCGGCATGAATCGTCAGAATTCCTTGGGAGTTGAATGCAAACAGGCTTACTCCCTCACCCATCGTCAAGCGGGCAGCGCTGCTGTCGCGCGTGCCGTCAGGACGTTTGGGGCCGGCGAAGAATTCCTTCATTCGCTCTTCAGCTTCCGTGATGGTAAGGGAGCCTTCCTCGACCCGAGCGTTCACCAAGGAAAGGATCTGGAAAACAGTATCCAACTGCCTGTCCATCGCTTGCACTCCGTTTGTGTAGTACTGCAGTCGTGCTTGTGAGTACCCGAGGTACACGACGCAGGTAAACAGAATGGGCAGGAGCATGAGGAACCAGGGGTAAAGGCGCGTTTGGGTTGCAAATTTTAGAGGCAAGGCGCGACGTCCTTTCCGCATTTTGGTATTCTTCTCCCTCATAATAGGGCAAATCGACATAACCTTCAATAAATTCCCCGAATGTTGTCGAAAAATAGTGAAGGAGTGGTCGAACCACTCCTTCCGCTATGTCGAGGGGCGATTAGGCCCTTCCAGCTTCTTGTCCCCGTAGCCGGGGTTGTCGTTTTGCGTGGATGCAGGTTGGACGTTGCGCTCGGACCGTACGTCCTGATTGTTGGAAACGCGTTTTTCCGGCAGCTTCACGTCTTGCTTCCCTCCTTTCTGCCCGTTATGTGCAGCTCTCCCTGTGCGTCTGGCACTCTGCCCCGCTTGTGGCGCGGCATGGCGTACAGGGCAAACAGGCCGAGAATGGCCGCCAGCAGCACCGTTGTCAGCGCGTAGGCGATCCAGGGGTACGGACTGGCTACTCCGCCCAGCCGTTCCACCAGGGTGCCGCCGATGCTGGTGCCGAGTGCCGTCCCGATCCCGGAGACGAAGTTGGCCACACCGAAATAGGCGTTCAGCCAGTTCTCCTTGGCAAAATAACCGACCAGGCTGTCCAGGACGGGCAAAAACATCATTTCCCCAAGAATAAACAGCACGGCAGACGCGCTGAGTGTGGCGAATTGCCGGGCAAAGCCGATCCCGAACAACCCGGCGCCCAACAGCGCAATCCCCGCCACGAGCGCCAGATATGGATTGATCCGCGCCAGCACGAAGCGGGAGATAACACCTTGCAGCAGCACGACGCTGACGGAGTTGATGGTCCAGATCAGGCCAATCAGGGTCGAAGTGGAAAGCACGTGTTCGCCGCGCAGAGGGAGCACCAGGGCAAACTGGGCATAAAACGCCCAGATGAGCAGCGAGATGCCGGAGAACATCAGGAAACTGCGATGGCGCAGGATCTGCAGATATTCCGGCAGCGGCGTCCGGCGGCAGTCCGGACCGACGCATCGGTCGTTGGGCAGCGTCAGCCGCGTGATGACGGCCAGTGTGGCAAACACCAGCGAGGAGAGCAAAAAGGGCGTTCGTCCAAGGGCGGTCAACCAGGTGATGGTCAGCCCGGCGACAATAATCCCCAGATGGGCAAAAATGCCCCGCCAGGAAAAGGCGACAGTCCGCTCCTCCTCTGACACGGCGTCAGCAATCGTGGCCTTGATCGCCGGAGCGAGCAGCCCGACGCCCAGACCGTTTACGCCCGAAAACACGAGAAACTGCCAAAACGCCTGGCCAACGTGATAGCCGAGCATCGCCAGCCCCTGCAGCAGCGCGCCCGCTATCATGATGGAACGTCTGCCAAAGCGATCGGACAGAGGTCCCCCGAGAAGACTGGCCGCCTGATAGGCAATGCTTCCCGCCCCGAGAACCAGTCCGACCTGTGTAAGGGACAAGGTTCGCACGTTTTGCAGGAAGACGGGAAACACGGGGATGATCAGATAGGCGGCCACGTGCATGAAAAAAACCAGCGCCAAGAGCAGCGTGTAGGTTTTGTTTCGCCGGAGCGATTCCGTTCCCAAAATCATGGCGCCGCCTCCTTGTGACACAGTCTCTCCGATAGTATGGATGAACGCTGGCAAGAACTATGCACCTCTTTCAGCCGTTGGGCGAAAGCGGAAAATCGCAGTCAACAGGCGGCCGTCCAATCCATCCGGCTTTTTGCGACATATACCTAATACTGTATACGGCCATGGGCCGAACGTACGGCACACGGGTACAGGCTGGAGCAACGAGGAGGGACAGAATGAGAACATTATTCAAACACGAAGGATTTGAAGTCATCATCTGGATCCTGGTGATTATCTTTCTTCTCTCCATTTTCTTTGACGAAGGGATAGAGTAGGATGAGCGCATATCGCCCAATCAGCCGATTAAACCGTTACTACAAAACCAACAAGGGCTTCAGGGCTTGGGTACAGGCCAATGAACGGTGGTTCAAGGAAAATCCGGAAGTGTTCCAGCAGCTTCTGCACAATCCGAACATGGTTCACCTGTTCATGAACCTGATGGTCATGCAGGCGCCGCGCATCCAACGCAGGCTGGGCCGGATGAGACGAAAAAAAAGATGAAACGCACGGCATGTCAGCGACGGCATGCCGTGTGTTTTTGGGCAGGGACGAGCCGTGCCTGTGCGTTTGTCCCGGGAAATGGCGAGCCCTCCGGCAGTTTGGCATGTCCCCGTACTAGCCCCGGTGTTTTCTTCATATTTGCCTGACAAGCGGCGTAGGGATAAGCATACGCTGCCTTGTCGGGAGGAATGAAGGCATGTCTCAGGTGATACTTACCTTTTTTATCGCGTACGGGATCGTCGTTGGCGGGTCCCTTTCCGGCGGATTGGGCTATTTTCTGGCGGCAGAAAAACCGCCGCTCTGGTCGATGAAGGAACTGGCGGACCAGTTGAAGATCTGGGGGCTGGTGGGCGCTCTGGGCGGCACGTTTGACTCCTTTTTACAGATTGAAAAAATCCTCGTGGGCCACTTTCACCCCGTGGTAAAACAGTTGGTGATGATCGTGGTGGCGTTTCTCGGCGCCCATATGGGCACGATCACCGTCCAATGGCTGTGGCAGGTGCGTTCATGAGTGCAAGTCTGTGGAAGCGGTACGTCGCCCTGCTGGTGTTGGGCGCCATGTTGGGGGGGACGGGGGTGCTGCTGGTATACGGTCGGGAAATGGAACAGATGCTGGTCCTGAACCAGAGTTTGCAAATGTTGACGGAAAAATTGCGGGAAGAGAACGAGGCGCTGAGGCAGACCCAGCGGGTGTCCCGCAAAAAGCAGGACGTGGTGATCGAGGAGATCCGCGTGGTCGTGCTGGAGCCGAAGCCGCACCCGACGATCGAGGTACAGGTGGCGCGCCATTTGGAAAAAGACCTCGCCTCCCTGAAGGGCAAAAAAGTAGAGCAGGTGGCCGGCGTGCACGAGGTGCTGCATGAAATGCTCAGGAGAAGGGAGTACGTGGTGGACGACGAGGGCACGATAGCCGAGGTGCGGGTGAAAACGGTGGCAATCAGCCGCGATCTGTTTCTGTTTGTTACAGTGGAAACGAAGCGGGAGGGGACCTGACGGCAAACAGACGAAATTGTCAAAAAAATACAGTCTCCGCATGAAACTTTCTGCTGCACGACCCGTATAACCAAACTGAAACTCCGGCGGACGCGAACCGCAGCGGAGCAAACGGAACCAAAGGAGAGAATGAAGCGATGTCGATGTTCAAAAAGCTGCTGGCCAGCGTTGGGATCGGCTCCGCGCAGGTTGACGCCCGGCTGGAGCAGGATTCCCTCATGCCTGGCGACATGGTGAGAGGGGAAATCCACATAGCGGGCGGTGACGTGGCCCAGGAGATCGACGACATCTACATGTACGTCGTCACCCACTACGAACGGGAAGTAAACGACAGCAAGGTAAAAGAGGAGTGCATCCTGGTCAAGCACAGACTGTCCGAGCGCTTTACACTGCTGCCCAAAGAGCGAAGAGTGCTGCCGTTTGCCTTCCAACTGCCGTATGAGACGCCGCTGACGATTGGACGGCAGCCGGTCTATCTGCGGACCGGGCTGGACATCAAGAACGCCATTGACCCGGCTGATTCCGACTTCATCGAGGTTCGTCCGCATCCCTTGATGGCAAAGGTGTTGGACGCCATTCAACGGATCGGGTTCCAACTGTACAAAGTGGACTGCGAGTACAATCGCTACCTGGGTCGCCGCTATCCGTTCGTGCAGGAATTTGAATTCCGTCCGATCGGCCCGTACCGCAGCCGTCTGGAAGAATTGGAAGCCGTCTTTCACCTTCGCGATGGAGAGCTGGAAGTGCTGCTGGAACTGGATAAACGGGCGCGCGGTCTGCTGGGCGCTCTTGAGGAAGCGTTCAACCTGGATGAGCGCTATGCCCGCTTCCGCCTGACTGAGGCCGATCTGAACCGGCCGACTGATATGATCGCCGATCAGATAGAGGAAATCATTCGCCGCAACATACGCTAAGCACGGAAAAAACTGTCTGGCAAATTCTGCTCAGGCAGTATTTTTTTGCCCTGCGCCTGTTCTTTTATTGTCTATTTTTTGATTTGCACGTATGAGCCGGGATTTTTCAGACAATACTGAGACCACAGAGAACCGCAAGGAGGAAAAAAAGGAATGAATTTACTGGAGAAAACGAGAAAGATTAATGTGATGCTGCAAAAAACGATGGGAGGCAGCGGAGTCGGCTACCACGACCTGGCCCGACTTTTGTCCGACGTCATCGACGCCAACGTCTACATCATCACTGCCGACGGCTCCATCATCGGCAGCGGACTGCAGCAGGATTTTGCCGTCGGTGAGCAGACGAAAGACTTGCTTCCTGCCGGCTATCATCAGCGGCTGCTGGAGGTAAGCCAATCACTGGCCAACGAACCGGTGCAAAGCCCCTACAGCATGGTGACACCCGACTTGGTGTCGCTTTTCCCGCAGATGATGACCACCATCGTGCCGATCAACGCCGGAGGCAGCCGCCTCGGCACACTCGTCCTGCTGCGGGCGTACGGCCAATTTGAGACGGAGGATCTGATCCTGGCGGAAATCGGCGCCACCGTCATCGGCATGAAAATTGTCCGCCAGCGCACGGAGCAGATCGAAAGCGAGGTGCGCGACAAAACCTTTGCCAAAATTGCGCTCTCGTCCCTGTCGTACAGCGAGCAGATCGCTATCGAGAAAATCATGGAACAGCTCGATGCCAAGGAAGGGCTGCTCGTCGCCAGCCAACTGGCTGATCAGGCCGGCCTGACCCGCTCCGTCATCGTCAACGCGCTCAGAAAACTGGCCAGCGCGGGCGTGCTGGAGTCCCGCTCGCTCGGCATGAAAGGCACCTATATTAAAGTGTTGAACGACAAGTTTCCGGACGAACTGGCGAAATGGAAGACGTCGTAACACGCGGCGGCGCCTGCTTTCCGCAGGGAAGGGCGCGCATGACTGACTGCTTCGCCTTCAAAAAGGAAAACACACCCGCAGGCGTTACAGCGCTGCGGGTGTTTGTTCGTTGCGGCTGCCGTCGCCAGGTTGGTGCGGCTGCGGCGAGTCGGTCGTTTCCGCCGCCGTCCGGCCGGACCAGAGCGGATGCTCCTCCATTTGGCGAAACGACCGGAACAAAAGCAGGCTGAGGCCGACCGTCCCGAGTGACAGACCGCCGATCAAAAGCAGTGTGTCCGGAGCGGCCCACCTGCGCTCCAGGAGAACAGAGCAAAGCGCGTAGCTGACCGGGCCCAGACCGACCGACATCAGTGTAAGCAGCGACATCACCCTGCCCAACTTGGCGTCGGGAACGATCGTCTGTATGTAGGTGATCAGCGGAATGTTGGTCATGCTCATCGCCATGCCGACGGCGAACAGCATCGCCAGCCCAAACGCCAATTGATGCATGAACGAGACGGCGGCGATGCCTGCCCCCATCAGACCGACTATCAGGGGCAGGAACTTGTAGCGCCCGCGGAATCCGCCGCACAAGGCAGTGATGACGCCGCCGGCGATGGTGCCCACGCCGAGAGCCGAACTGAGCGAGCTGTAGGCGCTGCCGTCCCAGCCGAGATGCTTGACCAAAAGGGGCAGCCCCATGTTGACCGGACCGGAAAACATCATGTTGAGCACCAGGGACGTCCCGAAGATGATCGTCAGGATCGGGATGGAAAAGGTGAAGCGGATGCCTTCCCAGACGTCGCGGAAGTAGGAAGGCCGAGATGCACGCTGGTGATCCGGTTCTGCCGAAGGCGCCGTTTGGACGGGCTGGAGCCGGAGCGTGAAGAGAATCAGCGTACCGGCGAAAAAGGCGGCAGCCATGATCAAAAACATCGGCGGGTACGGTACGGTGTATAGCAGCATGGCGGCGACCAGCGGACCGCATACCATGCTGAGCTGCTGCGAGATTTCCATCAGGCTGTTTGCTCCGGCCAACTGGTCGCGGCCGACCACAAACGGCAGAATGGAATTGCGCGCGGGCCAGAAAAAAGCGTCCACCGTGCCGAACAGGGCGGCCATCGCGTAGGCGGAGTAGGGAAGCAGTTGGTCATCGTCGTACATGAGCAGCAGGCCGAAGCCGGAGAGCACCATCCCCCGAGCCAGTATGGAACCGACCATGATCCGCTTGCGGCTGATCCTGTCGGCAGCCACTCCGCCCGCCAGCATAAACACAAGACGGGGAATGGACATGCAGATCAAGGTGGTGCCGAGCACCGTCTCCGAGCCGGTCACGTCCACGATAAACCAGGAAAGGGAGACGAAGAACGCACTGTCGGCCAGCGCCGAAATCAGGTTGCCGAACCAGAGTCGGACAAACTGGCTGTTTTTCCACAGTGCGCGTTTAGTTGTCTGGGTCATATTCCGTTTTCCTCCTGCCCATTTTCCTTACCGTTACATCGTCTGCATGCACGAATCCCTCGGGCAGCGATTCATCGTCAGCCACATAGATCTGCTCGTTGGTCATGAAGCCGACGCCGACGAAGTAAAACACTTCTCCCGTATCTTCCGCCTCCCCGGCCCTGATCCGCTGCAGGTGGCGTTCCTCCATCTCGTTCAATTCCTCCAGCAAGGCGTGATACTTTTTGATCCATGCCTTGATCTCGTCCCGCGGCGCCTTAACTTCCCCGTTGAAGGCGTAGAGCGGCGGCCGTTTTTCCTCTTCGGCAAAGAGCAGAAACGATTCGTCCGGCGCGTTGTACAGCCGCGTGATGCTGGTACGCAGGTGGTTGAGCATTACTTCTTGCTGTAAAAGGGTGTCCTCGCGCAGGGACGGCAGCAGGTCTTCGCTCACCTTGAAATCGAAGGCGACGGAACGGTAGAACTTCTGCACAATTCCGTTTTTCTCCTCGGTGCGGACCACGCGGACAAAGCCGTGTTGCTCCAACTCCTTTAGATGGTAATGAACCTTGGAAGGAGAGAGAGAAAGCATCCCGGCCAACTGTTTTCCCGTGTACGCATCTTTGGTCAGCAGCGTGATCATTTCCAGGCGCAGCGCGTCACTAATGGCGCGGAGTTGTTCCAGACTTTCGATGACCATATAACGTTTCAAGAAATAATCACCCTCTTAAAATCATTTGAACATTACGGTATTATCGAAACGTTCAAATTTGTTTGAACGAATTTTATCAAATAAACCTGCAAGTTTTCAAGCATGTATTTCGAATAGTGATGGAGTTCCTATTAATAAATATAATAATTGAAAAAGTTTAGAAAAATGGCTACAATAATGCTCAAATCGGAAAGAAAAGGAAGATTGGCGTGAAGGAACTGTGGAGGCAATCGTCGTTTCGCTGGTACTGGGTGGGACTGTTTTTGTCCGGCCTGGGCAATCAGTTTGGATGGATGGCCTTGACCTGGTTTGTGATGAACAAGACCGGTTCGTCTGCCGCCATGGGGGGTGTCGTCCTGGCATACAACATCCCCGCAGTGCTTGCCGGGCTGGTCGCCGGGGTTCTGCTGGATCGCTTTGACCGGCGGCAGCTGATCATGCTGGACAACGTGCTGCGCGGCCTGATCTTTTTCACGCTGGTGCTGCTGCTGCAGATGGAGGGGACGCCGCTGTGGCTGGTATACGTACTGATCGTCATCGCCGGGATGCTCTCACCCCTCAGCAGCGCGGGTGCCCAGACCCTGCTGCCCCGGCTGGTGACGGACAAATCCCTGCTGGTCAAGGCGAACGGTCTGATGGAAAGCCAGTGGCAGATTAACTATCTGTTCGGGCCCGCTGCGGCCGGGGTATTGATCGCCTGGATCGGGGCGGCCAACGTGCTGATTGTGGACGCCATCGGCTTTTTCCTCTGTGCCTTTTGTTTTTCCCGCCTGAAGCCGGCCGCGGGAGTGGACAGTTTCTCTGTCGAGCGGATGGACGAAAAAGAGGCAGAGGAGATCCAAGGGAAGGCGGCGGAAAGCAGCGGGAGTGTGGTCGCATTCGGTCCGTTCCCGCGTTCGCTGATCGCCGACATCCGCACCGGTTACTGTTACCTGCTGGGGCGCCGCCGCCTGTTGTGGCTTGTGCTGTTCACCTTTTTCTTCAACATGGCGTACGGCCCGGTGGAGGTGGGGCTGCCGCTGTACGCCAATAACGATCTGGAAGGCGGAGCAGTCTCGCTCGGACTGCTTTGGTCCGCCTTGGCGGCGGGGGCGCTGCTCGGGTCGATCCTGTTTTCCGCTGTTACCTGGAAACTCCCGACCGGCGTGACGCTGGCGGCCATCATCGGCGTGTGGGGGATCACGACGCTGCCGCTTGCCCTGTTTACCCGCGTCGAGGTGGCGATGCTGGCGATGGCGCTGGCCGGACTCAGTTTTTCACCCTACAACATCTTGTACCGCAGTCATCTGCAAAAACACGTGCCCGAAGAACTGCTGGGGCGGGTGCTGACCAGCGTCCGCACGATTACGGGGACGGGCATGCCTGCCGGGGCGGCTGCTGCCGGCTGGCTCATCCCCGTATGCGGAGTGCAGGGAATGTTCGGCGCTGCCTCCGTCGTCTGCGTGGTGACCGGTCTGCTCGCGTATGTGGCGCTGCGGCGGCTGGATGAGCCGGAGCTACTTCCGGTTCAGCAGGGGGGCGAGGAGGCGCTTCACGCCATGGGGCAGCATCGTGTAGAGCAGTGACAGGAGATGCAGCCGGAGGGGCATGGCCACTTCCGGCTGCTTTGCTTCCACAGCCCGGATGATTCGAGCCGCTGTCTGCTCCGGCGTCAGGAGATAGCGGCGGACTTTTTCCCGGTACGCGCCTGTCTGGTCCGCCCGCTGCAAAAACGGCGTGTCGATCGGTCCGGGCATGGCGCAGGTGACGTGGATGCCGCTGTCTGCCAACTCATGGCGCAGTCCCTCACTCAGCCGGATCACAGCTGCTTTGCTGGCAGCGTACACGGCCGCTTTTGCCGTCGCCACCTGGCCGGCGAGCGATGCGATGTTTACGATGTGGCCGGAGCGGGCCGCAAGCATCATCGGCAAAAACGCGCGGATCACATACAGCGGACCGGCGATGTTGGTAGCCAGAATGGTTTCCAGCTGGTCTTGGCGCATCTCGGCCAGCGGAACGAATACGGCAGTGCCCGCGTTGTTGTAGAGAAGGTCGCAGCGGCCAAAGCGAAGCTGTACCCAGTCGGCAAAATGCTGCACGGCTTCGTTGGCGGTGACGTCGAGCTGATGGAGAAACAGGCGGTCGGACGCACCCAGACGTTCGTGCATCGCTGCCAGACTGTCCATGGATCGGCCGGTCGCGACCACGGTATCTCCTTTTGTCAGGTGAAGTCTCGTCAGTTCCTGCCCGAGACCGCCTGCTGCGCCGGTAATGACGACGATGCGCGGGTTGCTCATGAAACAGGTCTCCTTTCGCGAAACATGCCAGGAAGGCGGCAGTCATGGTTTTGCCGAACGGCGTGATGTCAAGGAAGCCTTAATTTGCGGGGGTATAAGCTGTATGTGCGTGGTAAAGGATAGCCTCTAGGAGGTGAGACACATGCCCATCGTAAAATGCAGCGTTTCCAACTGCGAATACTGGAGCGAAGGCAACAACTGTTCCGCCGAGATGATCATGGTGGAAATTGACAGTCACGCCCACGCAAATTTTAAGGAAGAGTTTGCCGGTGAGTACGGACACGACAGCCAGCACAAGGATCAGGTGAACGACTCCTCCCAAACCTGTTGTCACACGTTCAAACCGAAGAAAGACGAGAAAAAGTAAGGAAAAAAGACGTATCCCGTGCCGGGGATGCGTCTTTTTTCCATGTGCTGCAGGCCGCACTCTGTCCCATCGCCGCGGTCTCAGCGGGAACGGCACTCTCACCGTAGAGCGGGTGGCCGCTTTACGCGTTGGCCTTTTCCAGCGCCAGCTGCTCCACCAGGGTGTCCACCTGCTCCCAGGAGGTGACCCGTTGCACCAGACGGGGGAGCGTGCCCTGGTTGTACGGAGTGTCGAACAAAAAGACCGGGATGGAGAGGGCCTCAGCCAGCTGCAGCGCGTTTTCCAACCGGTCTTCCAAAAACAGGTCCACCTGCCACTTTCGGGCGGCGGCCAGCTTGTCGTGCGAACCGATCAAATCCATATGGTGGTACGGAATCTGATAGCGGGAGAACCACTTTGTGGTGACCTCCAGATGACGGGCTTCCCGGGCGCTGATGTACACCAGTTTGTGCCGCTTGTACCACTGGCGCAGCACCCGGTCGGCCGCGCCGTGGACAGGGGCGACGTCGTACAGGCGCTCGCCGTGCTTGTCCAGCCAGTCTGCAAAGACTTCGTCGCTGATCCCGTAGACCGTGGCCAGATTGTAATCAATACAGTCTTCGTATCGCAATTGTTTGCCAAAGCTTTCATTCATCAGAGGGACAATGCTGCTCGGCTCCGTGACAGTGCCGTCAATGTCGATGCCAATCGTTAGGGGGTTCTCTGGTTTCATCCTCTCGCCTCCAGTTTAAATTGTACACCCTCGGCAGAGAATAAGGCTACTTCCTTCATCACAATCCTTTTGAAAAAAGGGGCTGAGCATGGCATGGCGTACGATCGAGACGAGCGTGTGAATGCCGAGCAGAAGGAAGGAGAAAACGGCCTGACGGAGATGTTCGATCAGCGGGATACCGAGTTCGCCGACTCCTGGATGGGGGCTGTGTTGGATGAAAATGCCGCCCGTTCCCGAGGGAACATCCAGTATGATCCCTACTCCCAGACGGAACGTTACCTGGGAGAACAAAACGTGGACACGGCAGGAGCCGATCTGACACAGCAGGCAGACCGGGAAGGGGAGAAACGGGGGGACAACCGCCAGGATGACTCCACCCTGAACGGGAACGACGTGGAAACGGCCGCGGAAATTGCCGAACCCGTCCGGAACACGCCCACCACTGACACGCGTACCACTGACGACGTCGACACGCAGGCAGACGGCGGAGCCAGCGGGATTGGTTGGACAGGATTGGGCTTGTCCATTCTGTCGCTGTTTCTGCTCCCGTATATCGTCGCTCCGATTGGCGTGGTGCTGGGATACCTGGCGTACCGGCGAAACGCTCGTACACTCGGGGTCTGGGCGATGATCGTAGGGGCGATTGCCATTATTGGCGCGCTGATCATCTATCCGTATTACATCGCCCGATGACGGTGGCGCCTCGTCGAAAAAACCTCTCCGGTGACGGAGAGGTTTTTTCCTGTCTGATCGGTTCGGTCGTCCGGGG
Source organism: Brevibacillus sedimenti (assembly GCF_020923495.1). Lineage (GTDB taxonomy): Bacteria > Bacillota > Bacilli > Brevibacillales > Brevibacillaceae > Brevibacillus > Brevibacillus aydinogluensis. Next base: position 94,156 of record NZ_CP064048.1, on the reverse strand, counting down.
ACTTATCGGTACAAAGCGGAGACGAACGGGGTGACGGCGGCGGTGACGGCGTCGCGAAACACCTCGGAGCGCCGGATTCGTCCCTTCCGTCAACAATCCGTAAGCGCCGCCGCGCTGATTGGTTCCCGTGGTGCCGCTCCACTCGTCGATGATCGTCCGAAGCTCGATGCCTTCCTGTTTGATCCGTTCCACCGCCAAGTTTGGGATGGGAAAAAACAGTCCCTTGCCCAGGCAAAGCCGCCTGCCGTCCCAAGCGGCGCAGACGGAGAGCAGATACCATTGATTCGTGTACCGATCGTCAAACGTCAAGCCCCCTTCCAGCCCCAAGCCGATGTCGGCGTTCGGGACCCGGTTCAACACCGCTTTGGCCCGGTTGATCGCCCCTGTGATCGTCTCTTCCTCGGAAAGCGGCTGGGCGGAGACGCCGGACGGCACCGCCAGACAGATCGGTTCCGTTCCTGTCGCCAACACGACTGCTGTCCGTTTCGCCTGATTGACTGTGCCCAGTGCGAAGCGCAGCGCGGACATATCCATGCCGCACACCTCCTGCTGCAGATTGGCTAGGGGTAGTATACCACTTCCCCACGTCCAGGGCTTCTGTGGTAAGATAAAGCGAGAAATACAATTTCGGAGCAAAAATGAGGGGCGAACCATGAAATTTACCAAAATGCACGGACTGGGCAACGACTACGTATACGTGGACTGTTTTTCCGAACCGCTGACGGGCGTGGATCTGCCGGAACTGGCACGGCGGGTCAGCGACCGCAACTTTGGCATCGGCAGTGACGGTTTGATTCTGATCATGCCCTCGGAGCAGGCTGACTTTCGCATGCGGGTCTTCAACAACGACGGCAGCGAAGCGAAAAACTGCGGCAACGGCCTGCGCTGCGTGAGCAAATACGTGTACGACCACGGATTGACGGACAAGACGTCGTTTTCCGTAGAAACGCTGGGCGGCATCGTCACTCCGTCCGTAACGGTGGGCGTCGACGGCAAGGTGGAGCTGGTGACCATTGACATGGGGGAACCGCAATTTGTCCGGTCGGCCATTCCCATGACCGGAGAGCCGGGGGAACGAGTGATCGGCCAGCCGCTCACCATCGACGGCCGCACGTTTACGATGACTGCCGTCTCGATGGGCAATCCTCACGCCGTGCTGATTGTCGATGAGCTGAACGAAGCGGACGTGGTGAAGTACGGACCGGTCATCGAGCGGCACGAGTGGTTCCCCGAGCGCACCAATGTGGAGTTCATTCAGGTGCTGAACCGGCAGGAAGTGCTGTTCCGCGTCTGGGAACGCGGTTCGGGAGTGACGCTCGCCTGCGGCACGGGAGCGTGTGCAGCGGCGGTGGCTGCCAGCCTCAGCGGCTTGACCGACCGGACTGTAACTGTACATCTGGCGGGCGGGGATTTGGTGGTCGAATGGCGGGAGAGCGACAACCGCGTGTACATGACCGGCCCTGCAACAGAGGTATATTCCGGCGTTTATCACGGTTCGCTTCCGTATACAGGCTGACTTAAAAAGCATAAATCGTTGGCCGAGGCCGTCCCTTTATTACATAGGGGACGGCTTTTTTGGCAAAGGAACAGCCGCACATGCGCATACTACGGAATAAAAGCTAAAGCGAGGTACTCTGATGGCGGCAAAGTTTGCATATGTAATCGCGACGATCGTCGGGTTGCTGATACTGATCGGGTACGCATACTGGCGGAGCGTGAGGCGGTAAGGGGAAATCATTGACCGGGGCGAAGGCGTAAAAAAGCGTGGAAGTCGGCACAAACAGTCGTGCTTCTTCCACGCTGGCAGGTAAGGCTAAGGCAAAGGCAAAGGTTCACCCGTTGTACACCTCGTTCAGGTAGACCGTCACCGTTTCATCAGACTGCTTGCTGCCCAGCTTCGCCAATTCGGCACGCAGCCTTCTCAGTTCTGCCTCCATTTTGCGGATTTTCTCTTCCATCTCCATTGTCCGTGTTGTCATGGTGCTTCTCTCCTTCGCTTCTCGTTCTCTAAATTTATTGACTATTCTAACGAATGGACATTGCTGTGTAAAGAGCCCGCCTGCCAATGTAAGCGCTTGTGTTTGTGAACAATTTGTGAAGGTTTTTGCCGCTTTTTTCTCCCCGGCGTTGTTCCCCGCCGAAAAGTGGGAGAAAATAAGGGGAAGTATGCTCCCGGCTATATGTTGATCGGAACTGTCGTGTTATGATGAAAAGTAGACTTTGGGCGAACAGCCCTCAGGAAGGTGTGGACTGGTGATTTATTTGGACAACAGCGCCACGACTCGTCCTCATCCGCAGGTGGTTGAGGTGGTCAAACGGGCGATGGAGACCTACTATGGGAATCCGTCCTCGCTGCATCAAAAAGGGCTCGAAGCAGAGAACATCCTGAAGCAGGCACGCGCGGTAGCCGCCCGTTTCCTCGGGTGCAAACCGTCGGAAATCATCTTTACGTCCGGCGGCACCGAGAGCAACAACGCTGCGATCAAAGGTGTGGCCATGCAGTTTCAGAGCCGGGGAAGACATATCATTACGACGAGCGTGGAGCACCCTGCCGTCTATGATGTATGCAAGCAGTTGGAAGAGTTCGGTTTTTCCGTTACGTATTTGCCGGTTGACAGCGCGGGTCGTGTCTCTGTGGAAGACCTGAAACGGGCGATCCGGTCGGATACCATTCTCGTTTCCGTCATGCACGTAAACAACGAGTTGGGGACGGTGCAGCCCATCGCCGAGATCGGCGCCCTGCTGAAGCAGCACCCGAAAATTCTGTTCCACGTCGACGCCGTGCAAAGCGTCGGCAAACTGCCGATTCGCCTGAAGGAGTGGGGCATCGACCTGCTCAGCGTATCGGCCCATAAATTTTACGGACCGCGTGGCGTCGGCATCCTGTACAAACGGGAGGGATTGATTCTCCAGCCGCTGTTGATGGGCGGGGGGCAGGAGGGTGGTTTCCGCTCCGGAACGGAGAATCTGCCAGCCATCGCCGGCATGGCCAAAGCAATCCGATTGCTGGAAGAGATGGGGCCGGAAGAACCCGCCCGGCTGGCGTCCATCACCCAGGTGCTGCGGCAGGGATTGGCCGAGATTCCCGGATGCGTCGTCAACACGCCAAGCGAGGGAGCGGCCCCTCACATCGTCAACGTCTCGTTTCCCGGGATGAAGGCGGAAGTGCTGCTGCACGCGCTGGAGGAACGAGGCTACCTCGTTTCCACCAAATCAGCCTGCTCCTCCAAGGCAAACGAGCCCAGCCGGGTATTGATGGCCGCTCTGCAGGACAGGGAGCGGGCACTGTCGGCCATTCGCATCAGCGTGGGACGGGAGAACACCATTGAGGAGGCGCGGGCATTTGTTGCTGCCGCTTCTGAGTGTGTCGCCAGCATCCGTCCCCATATGAAAGCAAAAGCGTAACATGTAAAGGAGCAAACCATGAAGTACGATGTCATTTTGATTCGTTACGGCGAACTGGCGTTGAAAGGCCGGAATCGCGATTTGTTTGAAGCAGCCTTGGTACAGAGCGTCAAAAGCGTGCTGCGCCCGTTTGCCAACATCAAGGTGCGCCGAAACTACGGCCGCATGTACGTGGAACTGCACGGAGAGGACGCCCATGCGGTGGTGGAGCGGCTGCGCCGTGTATTCGGCATCTCCTCCATCAGCCCCACCGTTCAGGTGGAGCCGGATGAACAGGCGATCAAGGCGAAGGCGTTGGAGCTGATCCGCCATCTGCAGCCGCAGCCGAAAACGTTTCGGGTGGAGACCCGCCGCGCGGACAAGCGTTTCCCGAAACAGTCGATGGAAGTAAGCCGCATGGTGGGAACGCATATTTTGCGCAACATCCCGGAAATCAAGGTGGATGTTCACCAACCGGAAGCAGTCGTGAACATTGAGATTCGCGCCGAGGGCACGTATATCAGTTGTGAGACGATTCCCGGTCCCGGCGGTCTGCCGGTCGGCTCCGGCGGCAAGGTGCTGCTCTTGCTCTCCGGCGGGATTGACAGCCCGGTTGCCGGCTGGAAGATGATGAAGCGGGGTGTCACCCTGGAAGCGATTCACTTCCACAGCTATCCGTTTACCAGCGAACGGGCCCTGCAAAAAGTCCGCGATCTGGCCCAAAAGCTGGCCCTCTGGGGCGGGACCGTGCGGCTGCACGTCGTTCCGTTTACGGAGATTCAGACGGCCATTCGCGAGAAGTGTCCGGAAGACTACCTGATCACCATCATGCGCCGATTCATGATGCGGATTGCCGAGCAGGTTGCCGCCAGAACCGGTGCCTTGGCGCTGGCGACCGGTGAAAGCCTGGGCCAGGTAGCGTCCCAGACGCTGGAGAGCATGAACACGATCAACAAGGTCGTCTCGATTCCGATTTTGCGTCCGCTGATCGGGATGGACAAGACAGAGATCACCGACATTGCCCGGCGGATTGATACGTACGAGCTGTCCATTTTGCCGTACGAAGACTGCTGCACCATTTTTACGCCGAAAAATCCGGTGACCCGGCCCAAACCGCATGTAGCAGAGCGGTTCGAGGAAAAACTGGACGTGGCGGCGTTGGTGGAGGACGCCGTAAACCGCACCGTAATCGAGGAAATTACGGCGGAGCCGCGGGAAGCGGCAACCGACCTGTTCTAAAGCTAAAGCGGCAAAAGACAGATATGAGCGACGGAATCAATCCAGGGAGGGGAAGCCCATGATCATCCGCTATGAACGAAACGGCAAGGTCAAGCATGGCTGGATGGTGGAATCGGAAAACAAGGTGCGGGTGATTGAAGGAGACATCTACAAAGTGAAAGCGGCCAAGCCCATCATGACGGGTCTGGAACTGCCGCTTGACGAGATCGTGCTGAAAACGCCCTGCACCCCGAGCAAAGTGGTCAGCATCGGTCTCAACTACCGGGACCGCGCGGAAGAGATGGGGATTCAACCTGCGGCGGAACCGGCGATTGCTGTGAAGCCTTCCGTTCAGCTGGCTGGACCGGACGAGTCGCTTGTGTTCCCAGGACGGCCTTACTCCCTTCAATTTGGAGGGGGACTGGCTGTCGTTATCAAAAAAGAGGCGCGTCACATCACTGCGGAAGAAGCCGACGAGTACATTCTCGGGTTTACCTGTGCGATTGACGTTGCCGGTGTGCAGCAGCACGGCGGGCAGCAGACGAAAACAGGGGAAACGGACTCGATTTGTGCATTGGGACCGGCGATCGCCGCCAAGCTGGATTACGCCGATTTGCGCATCGTGACCCGCGTCAATGGGGAGGTGCGGCAGGATTCCAGCACCAAGCAGATGATCTTCTCCATCCCTCGGTTGCTGGAGGCGGTATCCTCCGTCGTGACGCTGCTTCCGGGTGATGTAATGTTGACTGGTACGCCTGCGGGAGCGGGTGAACTGCACCCGGGAGACGAGATTTCCGTGACAGTGGAAGGTATCGGCACGCTGACGACACGCGTGTCAGTCGGCATGGATTAGGATTTGTATCAACACACCAAACAAGACCCCTTCACAGATGGTCAAGACCCCATTTTGTAGACACTTAAAAAACCCCCGGCCGTTAGGCCGCATGCTGACGCCTGTACTCGACTGGCGTCAGCTTATTTAATTTGATTTGCAAACGCTCCTCATTGTAAAAACGAATGTACTCCTCAATTCGTCTTTGCGCCTCATCCAAACTTCGAATATCATAAGGATAGAGAGCTTCTGCCTTTAAGTGCGAGAAGAAACTCTCCATAGGGGAATTGTCTAAACAATTGCCCCTTCGGGACATGCTGATTCGGGCGCCAACCTTTTGCAGCATGTCGTGGTATGCATGGGACGTGTACTGGAAGCCTTGATCGCTGTGTACGATCAGTCCAGTCACGTCCTTATGCTTTTCAAATGCTTTCCGAAACGTCTCTAGGACAAGGACATTGTCATTGTGTAAGCTCACATGGTGCGCCACGATTTCGTTGTGAAACAAGTCTTTAATCGTAGATAAGAAGATACGTTGATCTCCTACACGAAACTGGGTAACATCGGTGACCCACTTCTGGTTCGGTTTCTCGGCTGTGAAGTCACGCTTCAACAAATTTTCGGCAACACGACCATCTGATTCAGCCGCTCGATACGTGCTCCGATACGCTCGTTTGCCACGAATAATGGCTTTCAGCCCAAGAATTTGCATGAGCCGTAACACCTTCTTATGATTCACAACCTTGCCGTATTGACGAAGGAGTTCCGCTTGAATTCTTCGATACCCATATATTCCTTTTCGTTCATCATAGATGGTTTGAATCTGCTGTTTCAGTTCTCCGTCTCTATCCCACTCCTTCTGTGCAAGATATCGATAATACCCACTCCTCGATACACCAAGAAGTTTGGAGAGTTCGGTAATCGGGTACAATGCTGCCACATTCTCCATCACACGATACTTTTTTCTTACACCTCCCGCATCCAGATTTCCAAACACTTTTTTAGAATTTCGTTCTCCCGTTTCAATTTTTTCACATGTCGATCTTGATCGATGTACTCTGGACGTCGTCCACGCTGATCCAAAAGACCGAACTCCCCAAGTTGTTTGTATTTCCGCATCCATTTTTTTACTCGATCCTTATCCTGGATTCCTAAATGCTCAGTGATACGTCTGTATGTCCACTTCTCCTCTACATGCAATCGTATTGCCTCCATTTTCAAC
>NZ_CP064048.1:0-80000 GCF_020923495.1 Brevibacillus sedimenti | reverse complement strand
GGCTAAGATCGCTTACCCGATAGGTAACGGATCTCTTGCCTCGCCTCCTGCACCGTGCAGGAGGTTTTTTTTCGTCGACGGCCGTTCAACTGAACGCAGAAAGACGGTCAGTAGCAATCGGCAGCCTCACGATGAAGCGGGTGGACTCCTCCGTCGATTCACAGGAGATGGTGCCGTTGTGCTTTTCAATGATGTTTTTGCAGATGGACAAACCGATCCCCGTGCCGTTCTGCTTGGTGGTGAAAAACGGCTGAAACAGATTTTCCACGATCTCCGCCGGGATCATTTCTCCGTTGTTTTCGACGGTCAACTGCAGCCATCCGCCCTCGCAGTGGGAGATGACGCGGATTGACTTGTTCAGACGGGTCTGGACGGCATCAATGGCGTTGTTGAGCAAATTGACCATCACCTGCTTGAGACCTTCTTCGTAGCAGTACAGGGTACACGGTTCAATGTGCTTGTCAAAGCAAATGTTTTCCCCCACCAGCCGCGGCGTAATCAGCAGTTCCACGTCGTAGAGGACCTGTCTGATTTCCACCGTCTTGTATACCTCGTCCAGAATCGGCTTTTTCGAAAAGCTGAGGAAGCCGGTAATCTGCCGGTGCAAATTTTCAAATTCGTGCATGACCACCTGGATGTAGGACTGCAGCTTGTCCTGCCCCTGGGTGGATTCGGAGATCAGCTTCAGGAAGCCTTCTATCGCGCATAGTGGATTGCGCAGTTCATGAGCCATGTTGGCAGCGATTTTGCCCAGCATGGTTAATTTGTCGTTGTGCAAATAGGAGATGGTTTCTTCCTTTTGGACGAGCTCCTTGTTGATCATTTGCTCGAAGTGGTACACAGCCCAGTAGACGCTCTCGTCCATGGCTTTTCCCAACTGAGTTTCCAGGTACAGCATCTCTTCCGGCGCCAACGACCATTGCTGCAGTTCCGGACGGAGGACCCGCCAGAATACGTTCCGGTACAACTGGTACGTACGCAAAATCGATGAAAACGGGAACTCCTGTGAGCGCATCCACTCGCCCATGTCCAGCGACCAGGCCTGCATGTCACCGTCGACGTCTTCCACCAGATAGCGAGCCAGGAGCACAGTCCGCTTCTCGGCAAAATTGCGGGGAATCGTCAACGGAGTATCCATGCTGATCACGATTTCCTGCAGCCACAGCGTTGTGATCGTCGGCGTCATATCAAGAATTTTCTGTGAAACATCGTGAAGATTTAGAGACACTGTTTCCGCCATAGCTTTTCCCACCCCAACTTTAATCGTACGGAAGGACGCCCAGAAAAACAAGGTATGTTTATCCTATTTTTCACATTAAAATGTTTTTTATGGAAGTATTTTTCTACAAAAAACGCGTTTTCTCGCCTTTTTTCGGAAAGAAAAGCGCTCATTAGTCCGCAAACAGGCGCATAGAGTAAGAAGGACAAACTCAGACGGGCAGGGGAGGCGGAGATGGACGGGCAATTTTGGCTGGGGTTCGTGCACATTTTTCTGATAGACGTCGTGCTCAGCAGCGACAATGCCGTCGTCATCGGCATGGCCTGCCGGAGACTGCCGGAGCCGGAACGCCGGCGGGCTGTCCTCTACGGAACGCTCGGGGCCATCCTGATGCGCGTCCTGCTGACAGGCATGGCCACCTGGATGCTCGACATTCCGCTGGTCAAGGCGGTGGGAGGGGTGCTGCTCCTGTGGATTGCCTGCAAATTGATCTTCGGCGGGGGCCAGGAGGAGACGATCGAGGTCAGATACGGCAGCAATGTTGGCCAGGCAGTCAAGACGATCCTGTTGGCCGATTTTGTCATGAGCCTGGACAATGTGCTGGCAGTGGGCGGAGCTGCCGATGGGGATATTGTGCTGGTGATCCTGGGGCTGGGCATGAGCATTCCCCTCTTGATGTGGGGGAGCACCTGGATTTCGCGGCTGATGAACCGCTTCCACAGCTTGGTGATCGTCGGCGGAGGCATTCTGGCCTACACTGCGACGGACATGTGTCTGGAAGATCCGTACGTTTGGAACGCACTTAACCCGCTTCTTCTGAACCACGCCTGGCTGCCGCTGTTGGTGGCGGTGGCGGTAATGGCACTGGGCCGCTTCGGAAAAACGTAGGGAGACGAGGGAGGGCGAGCGGTGTTCCCGGTGATTTCGCGAGAAGGATCGGGGCATACTACAGGGTAAGAAGAAAGCCTGACGATGAAAGGATCCGATCGCAGATGAATACGGGTATCTTGATGTTGTGGGGCGTTTGGGACACGATCTACCAACGCTGCACGCGGCTCAGATACGTTGACAAAGACAACAACATATTTCGTGTCGTTTTATTGCGCTACCGGGGTGAGCCGCTCGTTACATCCGATCAACGCGTCATTCGCGACGGGGATCTGATTTTGAAACTGCATATCCACAATTACTATTTTGCCAAGCAAAGCCAAGGCGTAAAGGACGACCTGCGGCTGGTCTTGCTGCTCCGTCATCACATCATGCGCTCCCTGCCGCAGTTGGCGGCGTATCTGGATGGGCATAAGGATCGGGACCGCATCAAGGGCATCGTCGGTACCACCATGCTGCACAAGGGAGTGAAACCGCTCGGGTTTTCCATCTCGGACGTGCCGATGAACTGGTTTTTTCGCTACAAGCGCTGGTATCTCAGACTGATGGTGCGCCTGATCCATCCCGACGGCAAGCGGCGCATTCAGCGTTGGGACCGGGAGATGCCGCTGAAGCGGGTGTACATGTCCAAAGAGGAGTTGCTTCGCCGTTATCTGCCACGGCAGCAGGAACCGGCGGGTGATCGGCAGTGAACGGGAAGCGCCTGCTGGTTGTAACCGAGGAGTGGGCCGGCAGCGGACACCGGATGGCGGCGGAAGCACTGCGCGAGGCGGTGGTGGAACGCTGCCCCGACGTGTACGCCCGCGTGGAGGGCGGATTGCAGGCGGCCAGCCCGGCATTGCGGGAGTTGTCCCGTTTTTTTTATGGGCAGATGCTGCGCTATAGTCCAACGCTCTGGCAGCGTCTGTACGACCGCGAGCAGATGTGGGGTACGGCCCTCGCCAAGCCGATAGGGGCCTTTCTGGCGCGACGTCTTATCCGCGAACTGTTGGAACGGGAACAGCCGGACGTCGTCGCCGCCACTCACGCCTACTGCTTGCCCGCCCTGGCACACGCCAGGAAAAAGGCAGGCAAGCGGTTCCGGCTGGTCAGCATACCGACCGATTTCCACGTCCACAGGTTTTGGGTGCATCCCGAGATTGACGGTTACGTCGTGGCACACGAGCGGCTGGCGGAGCTTCTGGAGCGCCGTCACGGCGTAAAACGGGAAAGGATTCACGTATACGGCATTCCGGTGCGTCCGGTGTTTGCTGCGGCGGCGCGGGAAGAGAAAGCGTATTGGAAATCGCGGATGGGACTGTCGCCCGACCAGTTTACCGTACTGGTGTGCGGGGGAGAGGGCGGCCACGGCGGCATGGAGGAAGTGGTCCGGTCCTTGTTGAACGTGCCGGAACCGCTGCACATCGTGGTGATTACGGGAAAAAACGAGCCGATCAGGCAGCGGCTGTCGCTGCTCGCCGGACAGCTTCATCCGCTGCACCGCCTCGTGGTAAAAGGGTACGAGCCGTCCATTTGGGAGTGGATCGGCGCAGCCGATGCCTATGTCACCAAGCCGGGCGGCATCAGTTGTGCGGAAGCGCTGGCGCTCCGGACACCGCTGATCCTGTATCGGCCGCTGCCGGGGCAAGAGCGCCACAATTTGTCGTTTTTACTCCAGCATAAGGCCGCTGCGTGGGCGGAACGGTCCGAGGAGATTGCGCGTCTGATCGTTCGCTGGCGGTGCTATCCGGAAGAGCGGGAGGAGATGGTTCGCCGCATGGATGCTCTGCGTCAACCCGATGCGGCCCGGCGCATCGCCGACTTTCTGCTCTCGCTATAACGCTATAAATTGCCAGTGAAATCCCTGCTCTGACAATGCATGAAGCTATCGGCCATCACACATATTAAAGCTACAAACAACGAGGAGGTGAACACAGATGCCGAACAACAACCGTTCCAGCAACAACCTGCTGGTGCCGCAAGCCAACCAAGCTCTGGACCAACTGAAGTATGAAATCGCTGCCGAGTTTGGTGTACAACTTGGCCCAGACACCACTTCCCGTCAAAACGGTTCTGTCGGAGGAGAGATCACCAAGCGTCTGGTGTCCTTCGCTGAACAACAACTTGCTGGCCGTGCATAACCAAATAGGTTGGATGTGGAAAGGCACCTGTTCGGGTGTCTTTCCTTTTTGTTTGATCATCTGTAAAAAATTACAAAAAGTGGGTGGACATCATAGGAGAATATTTTGCCCCCCTTTGCTGAATCTAAAGGTGCTAGGAGGTGAAGGCAAATGACCGTCGCATCGCAAGTAAAACAAACGCTGGCCAGCCTGAAAGGGGCACAGGCCAACCTGGAGCAGTTTGCACTCAGCACGCAAAATCAACAGGCCAAACAATTGTACACCCAAGCGGCCCAGCAGACGCAGTCGATCATCGACAATCTGCAGCAGCGGGTAACGGAACTGGAAAACGAAGAACCTCAATACAAGGGATTTTAAACGGTTTGTTCGCAGGACGGGGGGAGGCACGCTCTCTCCTCTCCCGCGTCAAGCCAGGAGGTGAACACAATGCCTGAGTGGCTCAACCTTGTCATCCGCTCCGTCGTGGCACTGGTGTACCTGTTCATTTTGACAAAGCTGATCGGCAAGCGGCAGATCAGACAGCTTACATACATCGAGTACATCGTGGGCATTTCGATCGGGTCCATTGCGGCATTCATGGCCAGCGACATGGACGGTCCGATCTATCACAGCCTCGTAGCCATGACGATCTTTGCCCTCATTCCGGTAGCCATAGAGTGGCTTTCGCTGAAAAGCAAGAAGATCAGGGACGTAGTGGAAGGAAAGGCTACCATTCTGATCAAGGACGGCAAGATTTTGGAAGACAACCTGAAAAAAGAGCGGCTGACGGCGGAAGACCTGATGGAGCAACTGCGGATGAAAAACGTGTTTCGCTTGGCGGACGTGGAATTTGCGCTGATGGAGACGAACGGCGAAATTAGCGTACTGCTCAAATCACAGCATCGGCCGGTCACCCCGCAGGATCTCGACCTGCCTGTTGCACAGGCGGAGGAACCACAGGCGGTGATCATGGACGGCACCATCATGGACGAATCGCTGGCCAATCTGGGACTGAACCGCAACTGGTTGCGCATGGAACTGCAAAAAGCGGGTGTGGCCCTGGAGAACGTGTTTCTTGGCCAGGTAGACCGGGCTGGACAGCTCTATTTGGATTTGTACGATGACAAGATCAATGTGCCTCCCCCCCAAGCATTGAAGCTGACCTACGCGCTTCTGAAAAAGTGCCAGGCCGATCTGGAGATGTTTGCCTTGTCGACGAAAGACAAGCAGGCCAAGCAGGTTTACGAAAAGGACGCGGAGCATCTGCAGCGCGTGATTGATCAGGTGAAGCCGTTCTTGACCCAATGAGGAAAGGAGGGGTATAGGTGACGGACCAAAAAAAGAAAAAGCTGACGCCCACCCAGCAGCAGTATCAGCAGTTGGCCAAACGGCACGAACCGCCGCGCCCCTTGTTGAAAAACTTTGTCCGGGCGTTTCTCGTCGGCGGACTGATTTGTGTGCTGGGGCAGGCCATTCAAGAAGGTTTTATCCATTACTTTCACTTTACCGAAAAAACAGCAGGCAACCCTACCGTGGCAGTGCTGATTTTTCTCTCCGCCCTGTTGACGGGACTCGGGGTGTACGATCGCATCGCCCAGTGGGCAGGGGCCGGAACCAGCGTGCCGGTGACCGGCTTCGCCAACTCCATCGCATCGGCGGCGATCGAACATCGCAGCGAAGGTTTTGTGCTCGGGGTGGGCGGCAACATGTTCAAACTGGCCGGATCGGTCATCGTGTTTGGGGTGATGTCCGCGTTTGTGATCGGGTTGATTAAAACGCTGATGAAAATGGGAGGGTAGAGCATGAGACAGGGGCATCAATCATGGGTCTTTCCTTCCAGGCCGGTGATCGTCGGGGCGGCGGCGATCGGCGGCCCGTTTGAAGCCAAAGGACCGTTGGCCGACGATTTTGACACGCTGCACGGCGATTTGATGATGGGGCAGGACAGTTGGGAAAAGGCCGAGAGGGTCTTGCTGGAGGAAGCCTGCGACAAGGCGGTGGAAAAGGCGATGCTGCGAAAGGACGACATCCACTTCCTGCTCGCCGGCGATCTGACGAACCAGCTTATCACCGCCAATTTTTCGGCTCGCACGCTGGGGATTCCCTATCTGGGCCTGTTTGGAGCCTGCTCTACCGCGATGGAAAGTCTGGCACTGGGGTCCCTGCTGGTGGATAGCCAGTCGGCCGATTACGTGCTGGCCGCAACCGCCAGCCACAACGGATCGGCGGAAAAGCAGTACCGCTACCCGACCGAGTACGGTTCGCAAAAACCGCCCACAGCCCAATGGACGGTCACAGGGGCGGGAGCGGCGGTCATCGCCCGCCAGGGAAAAGGACCGCATGTCGTGGCCGCCACGATTGGGCGTGTGGTGGACATGGGGTTGTCCGATCCGTTCAACATGGGAGCGGCCATGGCACCTGCTGCCTTGGATACGCTGGAAGCTCATTTCCGCGACCTGGGGCTGCCCCACGATCATTACGACCTGGTGGTGACCGGAGACCTGGGGAAGGTGGGCCATTCCATTCTGTCGGAACTGCTGCCCAAGCACAATCTCCACATTCCGCTGGATCGTTACCAGGACTGCGGCCGGATGATTTACGGCGACAATCCTGTCGTCTGGTCGGGCGGCAGCGGATGCGGCTGTGTCGCTACCGTCACGTATGGCCATCTGCTCAACCAAATGAAGGCGGGCAAGTGGAGACGAATCCTGGTGGTGGCGACGGGTGCGCTGCTTTCTCCCATCTCCTATCAGCAGGGAGAGAGCATTCCGTGCATTGCCCACGCCGTGGCAATCGAATCAGAGCCGAATGAGGAGGGATAACGTGACGTTTTTCTGGGCGTTTTTGGTAGGAGGAACCATTTGTCTCATCGGCCAGTTTTTGCTCGATGTCGTCAAGCTGACGCCAGCCCACACCATGTCCTCATTGGTGGTGGCCGGGGCCGTGCTGGATGGCCTCGGCCTGTACGATCCGCTGATCGAGTTTGCCGGCGCCGGGGCCACAGTCCCCATTACCAGTTTTGGCAATGCACTGGTGCATGGTGCGCTGGCGGAGGCGGAAAAACATGGATTGGTGGGGATCATCACCGGCATTTTTGAGGTGACCAGCGCAGGCGTCTCCGCTGCGATTGTGTTCGGCTTTTTTGCCGCATTGGTTTTCCGTCCCAAAGGATAGCGAAACAACAGTGCAATTTTCCAGAGCTGGCAGAAAGCTTGAATTGAACCGCATTCATCCCAACAGCTAGAATGGTGGCTTGAGGAGGGATGAACAGTGTTCAAGCGAAAACCGTTAACCTCCCTGCTGTTGACGCTTGTTGTCGCGCTGCTGATGACGGCGGCGCCTGCTTCGGCGGCCCCCTTGCTGAAACAAGGGAGCAAGGGCGGAGACGTCTGGGACTTGCAGTACCGGCTGCAGGTGCTTGGATACTACCAACAGCCGCTGGATGGAAAATTCGGACCGCACACCCGCCAAGCCGTCAAGCAGTTTCAGCGCAACTACGGTTTGGTTGCCGACGGGATAGCCGGCAGGAATACCTGGCGGACGCTGAAAAAAGTATCGGTCAACCGGGAGGAAATGATACTGCTGGCCCGCCTGGTACATGCGGAAGCGCGTGGTGAGCCGTACGTCGGACAGGTGGCTGTAGCCGCTGTCGTCATGAACCGTTTGCAGTCGCCGCAATTTCCTCATACGATAAAGGGCATCATCTTTGAGCCGTACGCCTTTACCGCGGTGGACGACGGCCAGTTCTGGCTCGCTCCCAATCAAACGGCGTATCGTGCAGCGTACGACGCGGTTCGCGGCTGGGACCCGTCGGGCGGTGCCCTGTACTACTTCAACCCGGCTACGGCGACATCCCGCTGGATTTGGTCCCGCCCGCAAATCAAACGGATCGGTCAGCACATTTTCGCACGATAATACACGTAACGGAGCGATGGAATTGTCATGCGACCAATTCTCACGGTTTCCACCCTGCTGATTGCACTGTACGCCCCCGTCTCGACGGTTTCGGCCAAGCAGCCGGAAGAGGAAGCGTCTGTCCTTTTGTACGTAAACCTGTGGAAGAAGCGTCTCTACCTGCAAACGTCAACAGGAGAAGTGCTGGCGTCTTTCCCGATCGCTCCCGGCGCCGTCGATACACCTTCGCCGATCGGAGTCTATTCCGTCATTCAGAAAGCGAAAAACTGGGGCGGAGGATTCGGGTCCAGGTGGTTGGGCATCAATGTGGAGTGGGGAACGTACGGTATTCACGGCACCAACAGACCGGAGCAAATTGGGCGTTATGTCAGCCATGGCTGCTTTCGGATGCGAAACCAAGACATCGAAAAGATCTATCCGCATGTCCGCATCGGAACACCGGTCATCATCGATGGACCGATCATGGGGCATGAGCGGCTGACCTATCGCATTCTGGTTCCGGGGAGCCGCGGCTCACTGGTCAAGCTGGTGCAAAATCGCCTGAAGGCTGCCGGTTACTACGGGGGCAAGGTTCACGGCCGTTTTGACAAGCAAACGGAGCAGGCCGTCTTTCGGTTCCAGAAAGGAGAAGGTCTACCCGTTACAGGCCAGATCCGATTTGAGGATTTGGTACATTTGGGCATTGTCGAGTAACCCCTTTCCTGCAAACAGGAAAGGGGTTTTCCTTTTTGACGGGAAATCGGGAAATCGCTGGAGAACATTGTAGGTTGTTTTCTGACAATTTTCCGATAGAATGAAACGAGAGAAAAATCAGCATGTTTGTTTCAGGAGGTTGATGATGAGAAAGCTGCTGATCCTGGCCTCTCTGGCAGCCATCTTCGGGATGGGCGCGCCGGCGGCAGAGGCGGAGACAACACCTGTAACCACACCATTTGCTGACGTTGACGGACATTGGGCAAAAAAAGAAATCAACAACCTGTACATAGCGGGGGGCGTTGAACGGGCGGAGCGCTTCCGTCCGGACGATCCGGTCACCCGCGGCGAATTGATCGCAATGTTTCTCAAGGCAAAAGGGATTAAGCCAGTGGCGGGCAATACCTCGCCGTTTGCAGACGTGCCGCGTGACAGCTGGCTGGCCCCCTACGCCGACACCGCATACCGGCTGGGGATCATCCACGGCCAAAAGATAGGCGGTCGAGTGTACCTGCATCCCGGCAATCCCGTTCAGCGGGAAGAACTGGTCTCCATCCTGACACGGGCGACCGGAGACAGCGGAAAGGTAAACCAGCTCGGCTGGACGGCTTCCTACAAGACGCTTTTGCATTATCCCGACGGGCAAGCAGTGGGGGAAGTGTTCCAGCGGCCGTTTGTGTACGCGCTGAAGAACGGTCTGGTCGGTGCCTATCCTGACAGCACCCTGAAGCCGGACAAGCCGATGACCCGAGCGGAAGCAGCCACGTACGCCGCCCTCCATCTGCTTCCCGACAAGCCACAGGCAGCGCAGCAGAGACTGGCCAATATCGGTACGCCGTACGAACGGATGCTGACGGTGCAGACGACGGCGTACAGCTACCCGAGCGACAACGTGTTCTCTTATCTGGGCTACCCGCTGCGCAAGGGTGTCGTGGCGGTCGACCCCAACGTTATTCCGCTGGGAAGCCACCTGTACATTGAAGGGTACGGCTACGCGGTCGCGGCCGACATCGGAGGGGCGGTCAAACAGCATCACGTGGACCTGTTCCTGCCGACCCTGCAGCAAGCGCGAAACCACGGTCTGCAAAAGAATGTGCGCGTTTATATTCTGGATTGACAACCCATACATGGAACATAATTCCCACTCTTTCCATTCATACTAACAGGGAAAGGGTGGGATTTTTTGATGGTCTGGCTGATCGTGGGCTTCCTTGCTCTGGTAGCGATAATAGCTGTGACGCCGATACGGATCGCGATTGCCTACAATCGGGTCGGGGAAAACGACCATCTCGTGGTGGAAATCTCCGCCTGGTTTCGTCTGATTAGGAGAAAGTACGAACTGCCGGTCCTGCTGCTGAAGCAGACGCAGGAAGGGACGGAATTGAAAGCGAAGGTCGAAAAGGTGAGCGGGCAGTCGGTGATGGACGAATCGATTCAGGACGTCACCTCCAGACAGGTGAAGCAGTGGAAAAACAAGTACCAGGACCTGCTGAAACGGGTGCATGACCTGCAGCCGGTAGTACGGGCGTTTGTGCGTCAGATCCGCTGTTCCCGCCTGGAGTGGCATACCGTGTTGGGAACGGGAGAAGCTGCGGAAACAGGCACGCTGTTGGGGCTCGCCTGGGGAGTCAAAAGCATGCTGGTGAGCGTCTTTTCCGGCGCTGTCTCGCTGCGCAGCATTCCGCGTCTCAGTGTGCAGCCGGTCTGGAACCAGGCAGTGATCCGGACACAGTTTCGCTGCGTTTTGCATGTTTGGCTGGGACACGTGCTGTTGGCCGGCATACGGCTGCTGCTTCGCTGGCAAATCGGACGCCGGCGCGAGTGGAAAACGGCGCCGACCGAGGCATGAAGCTGTTACAATCGACGTCCGGAAGCGGACTGTGCTCGTTTTCCCAAAGCGGATGACATCAGTCCCCCGGTACATGCCCCGTTCTTGTTTTGGGCATGCTAACAAATGCTTATGAAGACACGCTCAGACGGAGATTTCATCTCGACAAGGAGGAAACGGCATGGCAGACCATCCCATTCAGGGATTAATGAGAACCGCAATGGAAAACATCAAGCAAATGGTGGATGTCAATACAATTATCGGTGATCCAGTGGAGACGCCGGACGGCAGCGTAATACTGCCGATCTCCAAGGTTGGGTTTGGTTTCGCAGCGGGAGGAAGCGAATTCCAGTATGAGAAGGATCATGCCGGAGTCCTCGGCCATCCGTTCGGCGGGGGAAGCGGCGGCGGGGTGTCGATCACGCCGGTGGCGTTTTTGGTCGTGGGCAAGCAGGGAATTCGCTCGATTCCGTTGGAAAATACGACCCATCTGTACGATCGGATACTGGACTCGATTCCGCAGGTTGTGGACAAACTGCAGAGCTTGATGGGCAAGAAAGAGCAGGCGTCCGTGACGTCCACCACGTATATCACCGACGCGGACGAACACGACTTGGAAGAACTGATCAAGCGCAGCTAAACGAAACCGACCATATGAAAACAACAGGTATGCCGCATGAAAGGCATACCTGTTGTGCATTGCAGGCGTAATTCTTATATATGCTGTAAGTCCGTCCTGCTGTGACGCCATCACCACAATTGATTAACGAACAGGCCGGTGCTGGCCGCGTGCCGGAAAAACAGGTTCGGCAGCAAGGACGATTCGTACGCATTGACACCCGTTGGTGTCCGGGTGCGGCGTACATAGCCCCCCGAAGGAGCGGCCTGCAGGCGATCCGCCACCTGCCGAAACGACTGTGTCAAGTCCTGCATCGCTTGTTCAAAGCCGGCGTAATCCTGGGCGACTCCCTGGCGGAAAGCGGCGTCGTCCACAGCCAGGCTGCCGTCCTGCTGCAGCCGGATGCCGTATTTGGGCAGTACGCTTTGTGCGGCCCGGGTAATGCGAAAGAAGGTATCGTCCGGACCGGGTGCAAACGAATCGGGACGCTCCCGCCAAAAGCGCTGCAGCCGATTGTATCGATCCGTCAGTTGACGCGTCCGACGCAGCAGCTCGTCCACGTCTGGTGCGGCACCGTCTGTATTGCCAAGACTCCTTTGACGGGATGGGGCAAACTGCCGTGCCGCCAGTTCCAGTTCCGTTGAGTACCGGTAGAAGCGGGACAAAACATTGGCCACCTCCACCGTCCACTGCCGCTGTTTGGCGAAAAACGGGTGCAGACTGTAGCCGCGAATGGGCTCGACGGGGGCGCTCAGCTTGGCCTGGGCCATGTGGGCGCGGTAGCTGTCCACCCTGTACCGGTACGGCACTTGGCTGATCGCAGCCGGTCTCATGACGATCTCCTCCCTTCAGCGTCGGATTGTTTCTCCTTCCATTATAAAACGATTTGCCGCATTATTCCATTTCCACGAGCAGATCGCCCGTCTCAATGGCGTCGCCTGCCTTGACGTAAACCGCTTTGATCTTGCCGTCAATCGGCGCCTGAATGGTGGTCTCCATCTTCATCGCTTCGCTGACCAGCAAATGTTCGCCCTTGCGCACTTTGTCGCCTTCCGCCACCAGCACCTTCAACACCTTGCCCGGCATGGAGGCGCCGAGATGGGCAGGATTTTGCGGGTCGGCCTTGCGGCGGGTCTGTTCCGCAACCTGGGCGGACTGGTCGTGGATGAAGATTTCCCGCGGCTGTCCGTTCAACTCAAAGTAGATAATGCGCCGCCCGTCCGGATGCAGATCGCCGACCGCGACCAGCTTGATGATCAAGGTCTTGCCGCGCTCGATCGTGATCGCTGTCTCTTCGCCCGGACGCAGCCCGTAGAAGAAGGTGGCGGTGTCCAGAACGGACAGGTCGCCGTACTCTTTGACGCTCTGGTCGTACTGCAGGAAGACCTGCGGATACATGATGTACGCCAGCACATCCAGCTCGCTCGGCTCCCGGCCGATTTTTTCCTCCAGTTCGGCCGCTACCTTGGCAAAGTCGACAGGGGGGAGCAGTTCGCCCGGCCGTGCCGTGAAGGCGTCCCGCCCTTTCAGCACCAGTTCCTGCAGCTTTTTCGGGAAACCGCCCGGCGGCTGTCCGAGATAGCCCTGGAAGAACTGGATGACGGAGTCGGGAAAGTCGAGCCGCTGTCCCTTTTCCCAGATGTTTTCTTCGGTCAGGCCGTTTTGCACCATGAACAGCGCCATGTCGCCCACCACTTTGGAGGAGGGGGTGACCTTGACGATGTCGCCGAACATCTGGTTCACCGTGGCGTACATCTGTTTGACCTCGTCCCACCGTCCCTCGAGGCCGACCGCCTTGGCCTGCTGCTCCAGATTGGTGTACTGGCCGCCTGGCATTTCGTGCACATACACTTCCGTATTGCTCGCCTTCATGCCGCTCTCAAAGCCCTGGTACAGCGGCCGGACGTCTTCCCAGTAGTCGGACAGCTTGTTAAACGCTTCGAGTGAGAGGCCCGTTTGCCGCTCCGTATGGTCGAGGGCAGCGACCAGCGCGTTGAGGCTGGGCTGGGAGGTAAGCCCCGACATGGAGCTGACGCAGGCGTCGACGATGTCTACGCCCGCTTCGATAGCCTTCAGCAGCATTGCCACGCCGTTGCCGGACGTATCGTGGGTGTGCAGGTGGATCGGGATGCCGATCTCCTGTTTCAGGGCGCGGACCAGTTCGTAGGCGGCATATGGCTTCAACAGGCCGGCCATGTCCTTGATCGCCAGGATGTGCGCCCCCGCCTTTTCCAACTGCTTGGCCAGGTCGACGTAATAGCGCAAGGTGTACTTGGTTCGGCTGGGGTCCAGAATGTCGCCGGTGTAGCAGATGGCCGCTTCCGCCACTTTGCCGCTTTCGCGCACGGCGTCGATGGCCGTCTGCATGCCCGGCAGCCAGTTCAGGCTGTCAAAGATGCGGAAGACGTCGATGCCGTTTTCCGCCGAGGCCTTGACGAACGCCTGGATGACGTTGTCCGGGTAGTTGGTGTAGCCGACGGCGTTGGCTCCGCGCAGGAGCATCTGGAACAAGATGTTGGGGATGCGCTCGCGCAGGATCTGCAGCCGTTCCCAGGGAGATTCCCGCAAAAAGCGCATCGATGTGTCAAACGTTGCACCGCCCCACATTTCCAGCGAGAACAGGCCGGCGCCCAGCTTGCCGGTTGCTTCCGCCACTGCCGCCAGATCGTAGGTGCGCACGCGGGTGGCAAACAGCGACTGGTGGGCGTCACGGAAGGTGGTGTCGGTAATCAGCACCCGATTCTGTTCACGAATCCAGCGAATCAGCCCGTCCACGCCTTCGCGGTCCAGAATCTGTTTGGTGCCGTCCGGGTACGGCTGGGCAAACGAGGTCCGGGGGATGCGCGGCGTGTCAAAGTGCGGTTTTTTCTCCTGCTTTGGCAGGCCCGGGTACCCGTTGACAATCGTGTTGCCGATGTAGGTAAGCAGCTTGGTGCCGCGGTCTTGGCGGCCCGGGAAGATGAACAGCTCCGGTTTGGTGTCGATGAACGAGGTGTCGTATTGGCCGCTCAAGAAATCGGGATGCGTGACGACGTTCTCCAAAAAGGGCAGATTGGTTTTTACCCCGCGAATGCGGAATTCGCGCAGCGTGCGCAGCATTTTGCGGGCGGCCTGGTCAAAGGTGGTCGCGTAGGTGGAAATTTTCACCAACAGCGAGTCGTAGTAGGGCGTAATGATCGCGCCGGGGTAGCCATTGCCGCCGTCCAACCGCACGCCGAAGCCGCCGCCGGAGCGCCAGGCCAAAAGCCGTCCCGCATCGGGCAGGAAGTTGTTTTCCGGGTCTTCCGTGGTGACGCGGCACTGGATGGCGTAGCCGCTCATCTGCACCGCCTCCTGCGACGGGATGCCGATTTCCGGATCGGACAGCGCGTGCCCTTCGGCGATGCGGATCTGCGCCTGCACGATGTCAATGCCGGTGATCAGTTCGGTAATCGTGTGCTCCACTTGAATGCGTGGATTTACTTCAATAAAGTAAAACTGGCGATCCGGCGTCAACAGAAACTCGACAGTGCCGGCGTTGCTGTAGCCAGCTTGTCTCATCAGCTTCAGCGCGGCCTGACAGATGGCCTCGCGCAGTTCGTCATCCAGCGCCAGGCTGGGGGCCACTTCCACGACCTTTTGGTGGCGGCGCTGCACCGAGCAGTCCCGTTCGTACAGGTGCACGATGTTGCCGTGTGAATCGCCAAGGATCTGCACCTCGATGTGTTTCGGCTTTTCCAGATAGCGCTCCAGATACACCTTGGCGTTTCCAAACGACGAGCGGGCTTCGGAGCGGGCCCGATCGAGCGCTTCCTGCAGCTCGTCCTGGCTGCGCACGATGCGCATGCCCCGGCCGCCGCCTCCCGACACGCCCTTGATGATGATCGGGTAGCCGTGCTCTTTGGCAAACAGCAACGCATCCTGCATCGTCTCGATCGGTTCCGGCGTCCCCGGTATCACCGGGATGCCTGCGTTGATCGCCATTCGGCGTGCCTCCACCTTGTCGCCGAACGCCTCAATCAGCTCGGGCGACGGGCCGATGAAA
Organism: Brevibacillus sedimenti; assembly: GCF_020923495.1. Classification (GTDB taxonomy): domain Bacteria; phylum Bacillota; class Bacilli; order Brevibacillales; family Brevibacillaceae; genus Brevibacillus; species Brevibacillus aydinogluensis. The sequence continues at coordinate 64,715 of NZ_CP064048.1, read as the reverse complement.
ATGATCCCTTCCTGCTCGCAGCGGCGGGCAAATTCGGCGTTTTCAGCGAGAAAACCGTAGCCCGGGTGAATGGCGTCGACGTCGTTGCGTTTGGCGATCTCAATAATGCTGTCGATGTCCAGGTAGGCTTCGATCGGGCCTTTGCCGGCCCCCACCAGATAGGACTCGTCCGCTTTGAAGCGGTGAATGGAGACGTTGTCCTGTTCCGAGTAGATGGCGATGGTGCGAATCCCCAGCTCGGTAGCGGCGCGGAAAATGCGAATGGCGATTTCCCCGCGGTTGGCGACCAACAGCCGGTTGATCTTGCGCTTGTGCATGGTGCTCTCCCCCTTCTTCTCTCGCAGTCGTGAGCGAAAATTATATATAGTGTAAATATACAAAAATGCGCGAGAGGAAACATCAGTTTTTTTTACCATTCCGGGAGTGAGAGGAGACATTTCCTGAATGTAAGCCGTTGTGTCACCGGCAAATATTCGTAAATGACAGGAGGAAACCAGATGAATCCACATCGATTGCCCGTTTTCGTCTACGGTTCTCTGCTGCCAGGGTTTCGCAACTGGGAGCTGTACGTCAAACCGTATCCCCACCAGGCACTGCCGGCGGAAGTAAAAGGGCAGCTCTACCATTTGCCCACCGGGTATCCCGGTCTGCTGAGAGAAGGGGAGGGAACGGTTAAGGGAGGCGTGCTCCTGTTTTCGCCGGACGTGTACGACGAAGCGCTGCGCGGTCTGGACGAACTGGAGACGTATTTTGGACCGGGCGACCCGCGCAACGAATACGAGCGCGAAATCATGACGGCGCGGCTGGTGACAACGGGGGAAGAACAGCGCGTCTACGTGTATCGCTTCGTGGACGAAGCCTTTGCGAGACAGACCGGCATCTTCCTGGCCGACGGCGATTGGGAGGCCTTCATGCGCCGCAAAAGAGAATAGGGGTGTGCCTTTTTGCCCAGAATGGTAGGGAAAGGAGGGAGCCCTGCCATGGAATTGTTGCATGCCGCGCCCGCCGACATCTGGCGGCTGTTGATTCCGGCGGCCAACTGGATGTATGTTGACGACATCCCGGAGGACGAACTGATCTTTCACTACCGCGATCACATCTACTTCGTCAACAGCGACGGTTCCGTTCTCGCCCTGCCCAAGCCCGCCTGTTTTGAGCGGATGGACGCAAGCGAGTGTTTGCAGCTTTTGGCCACCTCGGACGAGACGATCGACTTTGACGACAACGGAGAGTTTGACTACGGTTTTGTCTTGAAACAGATGGGCTATGTCGTGCCGACCCGCCGCTCACGGGAGAAGGCCACCTACCGGATCGAGATTGTCAATACGATCCTGCCCCAGTCGATGAGCACGCAGTACGAATTGAAACGGGTGAGCTTCGAGTTTGCCCTTTTTCACGCGCTGATGCGCTGCCACGAACTGAACATGAGGAGCAACTGGGAGTACGAACACGAAGTAAAACGCATTGACAAAGTGGATCAGCGAACGGAGAAACACGTCCGCTTCCAGGTGTAAAATTCTACTGTTTGCATAGTGAAAAAGGTAGAAAAATAGAGTATGATAAGTTAGGTACATATGAATCTCTGGTGAGGAGGAAATGTTCATGACTGCTACGATCGAACGCCAAGGCGTGGTCACGTTCAAAGGCAACCCGGTCACCCTGCTGGGCCCGGAAATCAAAGTGGGTGACACCGCTCCCGATTTTACCGTGCTGGCCAACAACCTGACGCCGGTAACTCTGGCTGATTCCAAAGGCACTGTACGTATCATTTCTGTCGTTCCGTCTCTGGACACGGGCGTGTGCGACGCGCAAACCCGCCGGTTTAACGAGGAAGCAGCCAAACTGGACGGCGTGACCGTCCTGACCATCTCCGTTGACCTGCCGTTTGCCCAAGCCCGCTGGTGCGGCGCCGCCGGCATCGACAAGGTGCAAACCCTGTCCGATCACCGCGATCTGTCGTTTGGTCTCGCGTACGGCGTCGTGATCAAGGAGCTTCGTCTGCTCTCCCGCGCCGTCTTCGTCGTCGATTCCAACGACAAGGTGGTATACGCCGAATACGTGCCGGCCGTGGGTGAACATCCGAACTACGAGGCGGCAATCGCGGCGGCCAAAGCAGCGAAATAACGGATGTTCTATGCAATAACCCCTTCGTCAAACGAGGGGGTTTCAGCATGTAGACAAAGTCCGTGGCGCATGGGAGATCGGGCCCGCTCGCTCTCTTGACGCCCAGCAAAGAAGTGGATGATGTCCGCTCCAAAACGCGACGCGGGCAGGGGGCAAACATCTGGGTGTTTCGGCGAAGTGAGACTTGTGCCCCCTGTTTTTCCCCGCGTCTTTCGTTTTTCCGCTGAGCAGGTCGTCAAAGGAGCTCGCTTGGCCCATCCCTCCATGCGATGTACGTTGTCTTCAGCTTCGGTTGATGAATGTGCAGGCCTTCCGGCCTGGAAAACATGAAAATTACTTCCTTGTGGACACTTACTAAATAAACAGTTTGTCTTCAGTCTGTAGCTGCCATTATTGGCAGCTTGTTTGATGGTGTCACGATTCCCTTTTCTTGATTTTTCCAAACGGCTTCATGTAGGTAACGAACGTCATCAATATCAAACAGAGAAGGTTAAACGAACCAGTTACGATCATGGAGAGCCAGGTATTTTGAAAATCTTCACGCTGGATTGCCGAAAAGCCCAATTGCTCTGCGGTTGTGAGCAGAAAAGAAAACCAATCTTGGAGAAAGAAAATGCCCAGAAGAATGGTACCAATGGTTAAGACAAACTTGATGACAACCCAGTAATGTTTGAAAAGTCCCCAGTGAGTCCATACGGACAGCATGACACCCGTGATCAATGTGGCGAGCGCCGGGTATTTTAGCATGCTTTCATCAATGACGTGCATGCTTGCCAGGGTATAATACAGCTGTGCACCATTTTCCGCATTTTTTGCATACAAGCCAAGCAAGAACATGCCCATCGTACCACCGAACCACAGAGCAACGGCAATCACGTGTATCGAAACCAATAATTGTTTTGTTCGGATACCGAGTCGTACAGCCATCCGCAGAAATTCCACCTTTCATTTCGATGATGTAATACTTTTGGTCGACATTATAATTTGTGTGAAGAAGCATTTCGTCCATCCCGGGACTGTTTTCGCCTAAGACTCCAGAAGGGGATCATCGTTTTTCCGTGTGATGGTCAGCGTACGGCTTCGATCATCCAAACAGCCGTACGCCCCTCTCACATAGGTTGACATTAAAATCTGCATTTGTATCTGCAACTCTTCCGCGGGAAATTGGCGCGGGCTCCAGTCTCCAGGTTCCAGGCTCCAGGATGGCGGCTGAACAGTGCCGTCCCTCCGTTTGTGCTATACTGACCAGGAAGGGTTTCCGACAAAGGAGAGACGACATGTTGGAAGAACTGATACGGTTTACGGCTACGGAGCGGGAAGCGGATATGACGATTCGCGATGCGCTGCAAAAACGGTTCGGGGTGTCCCGACGGCTTCTGGTCCGGGCCAAATACCAGGGAGCGATCACCCGCAACGGAACGCCTGTTTTCGTCACGGAGCGGCTGCGGCCGGGGGATGACGTGGCCATCCTGGTGCCCGCCGAAGAGGAAGAAACGGTGCAGCCGGAGCCAATGGAACTGGCCATCCGTCACGAAGACGAGGACATCCTGGTTATCGCCAAGCCTGCGGGACTCGTCGTTCATCCCACTGGCGGACACACGGGCGGAACGCTGGCCAATGGCGTGGTCGCCTACTGGCGGGAGCGGGGGGAGCGGCGCAAGTTTCGCCCCGTCAACCGGCTGGACAAGGACACGTCCGGCCTGCTGATCGTCGCCAAAAACCAATGGGCCCACGAGCAGTTCAGCCGCATGCAGAAAGAGCGGACGCTGCACCGCTGGTACCATGCGATCGTCGAAGGGATCGTGGCCGAAGAGGAAGGAACGATCGATGCCCCGATTGGCCTGCGCGACGATTCGATCATCGTGCGCGAGGTGCGGCCGGACGGCCAGCCGGCAGTCACCCATTACCGGGTGCTGGCGACAGGCGGCGGGATGAGCTGGCTGGAACTGAAGCTGGAAACGGGCCGCACGCATCAAATCCGCGTCCACATGAACCATCTCGGTCATCCGCTGGCAGGCGACGACCTGTACGGCGGCAGCCGGGCCCTCATCGGCCGTCAGGCACTTCACGCGACCAGATTGTCGTTTGTCCATCCGCGCAGCGGGCAGGCGATGGAGTGGAGCGAACCGATACCGGCAGACATGCAGGAACTGGCGGAGCGCGTTTTCGGACACCGGGACTAATCAATTCAGACGTACGGCTCCCTGACGTACACATCGGCGGGGAGCGTGCGCGTCGGCAGATAAGTGACAACATTTCGTCAATTTCCTCTGGCAATAGGAAAGCGTTTCCGTTATGATGAGGATAGAGACAGACAAGAGAAGAGCGGCAGCATGTGTCGACGGCTGGCTGTCTGCGGGGGAACGCCCGCAAGGTTTTCTTCGGTAGCGGACAGAGCCCAGCTTGCGCCTGATGCCCGTCTTGACTTGCATTGACGACAGCGGAATGCTCTGTTTTCGCATGCAGTCGGGACGGTTTGGGGGTAAGCTGGGCTTTTTGTGTGCCGTTCCCAGCCGGCATGGCTGCCGAAGCAGGAGCGCTGCGCAAAAAATGCAAAAGATCAGGGATGCGTACATGCGTATGGCGAGGAGGGATGTGCGTGAAATTGGTGTCGTACCGTCGCGGCGGCCAGGGAGATTGGCGGGCAGGCTTGTTTCGAAGCAGTTTTGTGATCGACATCGCGCAGGCGATTCCGGAGGCCCCCGCTTCCGTGCTGGCTTTGCTGGACGAGTGGGAGCGCTGGAGGGAGCGGCTGCAGCGTCTGGAGATTGAGGCGGATACGGCTTCCTGCGCGGTGCCGGCGGAGCAGGCTGTTCTGGGTCCTCCCGTGCCCCGTCCCCGCAGCTTTCGAGACTTTTACGCGTTTGAGGAGCACGTCAGGACGGCGCGCGGCCGCCGCGGGCTGGACATGATTCCGGAGTGGTATCATTTTCCCGTCTTTTACTTTTCCAACGCTGCCGCTTTTGTCGGACCGGAAGCGGCGGTGAAGCGGCCCAAGGCGGCGCACTGGCTGGACTACGAGCTGGAGGTGGCCTGCGTCATCGGCAAAGGGGGCGTGGACATTCCCGTCGAGCGGGCGGAGGAGCACATCGCCGGCTACTGCATCCTGAACGACTGGAGCGCCCGCGACGTGCAGCGGGAAGAAATGAAGGTGGGACTCGGGCCGGCAAAAGGAAAGGATTTTGCCACGTCGATGGGGCCCTGGCTGGTCACTCCTGACGAACTGGAAGACGTCCGCATTCCCGGCGAAAGCGGGAGCCGGTACGATCTCACCATGATTGCGAGGGTAAACGGCGTGGAGTACTCGCGCGGACGTTGGGCCGACATCCATTACACCTTCGCCGAGATGATCGCCCGGGCATCTGCCGATTGTCCGCTTTATCCCGGCGATGTGATCGGCTCGGGCACGGTGGGGACCGGCTGCATCCTCGAATTGGGGCCGGAACGCTGCCCGTGGCTTGAGCCGGGGGACGTAGTGGAATTAGAAGTAGAGCGTCTGGGGGTTCTGCGCAACGTCGTGGTCGAATAAAGGTTCAGCAAAAACATGAAGGGAGGAAAAACGGATGCCCTTTTACCATCGCATGGGGGAGGTGCCGAAAAAGCGGCACACCACTTTTTACAAACCGAACGGAGAGCTGTACCGCGAGCAAGTGATGGGCACGAAAGGCTTCTCCGGCATTCAGTCGATCCTGTACCACCATCATCCGCCGACGCAGGTGCGCGCGACGCGCCGTTGCGGCGAGATGAAGCCGGAGTACGTGGAGCAGGCGGATCTGCGGCACCAGCATTTCAAAACCTTTGACCTGAAGGCCGGGGGCGATCCGATTTCAGGCCGGCAGTACCTCTTGGGCAACAGTGACGTGGTGCTGGGCGTCTGCGCTCCGACCGAGCCGATGACGTATTTTTACCGCAACGCGGACGGGGACGAACTGCTGTTTGTCCACCAGGGGGAAGGGGAGCTGGAGACTATCTTCGGCACGATCTCTTATCGGCAGGGCGATTATCTGGTGATTCCGATCGGCACCACGTACCGGATCGTGCCGTCCGCTCCCAGCAGGTTTCTGGTGATCGAATCGCAAAGCGACATCGTTCCGCCCAAGCGCTACCGCAACGAGCACGGCCAGCTGCTCGAGCACTCGCCGTATTGTGAGCGGGACATCCGCGTCCCGGAGCGGCTGCAGACGCACGTGGAAGCCGGGGAATTCGAGGTGCGCGTCAAGCGGCAGTCCGTCCTGTACAGTTATCTGTTTGACTTTCATCCCTTTGACGTGGTCGGCTGGGACGGCTATCTCTACCCGTACGCCCTCAGCATTCACGACTTTGAACCGATCACGGGACGCATTCACCAGCCGCCGCCGGTGCACCAGACGTTTGCCGGAGAGAACTTCGTCGTCTGCTCCTTTGTGCCGCGGCTGTACGACTACCACCCGCAGGCGATTCCGGCGCCGTACTACCACAGCAACGTGGAGAGCGACGAGGTGCTCTATTACGTGGACGGCCAATTCATGAGCCGCAAGGGAATCTTCGAAGGCTCCCTCACCCTCCATCCGATGGGCATTCCGCACGGTCCCCATCCGGGCAAGATCGAAGAGAGCATCGGCAAAACGGAAACCAGGGAACTGGCGGTCATGCTGGACACGTTCAAGCCGCTCATGGTGACGCGCCAGGCGCTTGGCATCGAGGACCCGGACTACATGGCCAGCTGGCTCCCGCCCCAAACGTAAACAGGAAAGGGGATGCGCATGGAAATCGACATCAGTGCCATCGGGCGCCAGGACAAATACAAACTCTTGATTGGCGGGGTCGTGCCGAGGCCGATCGCCTGGGTCACGTCCCTCAGCGCAGACGGTGTGGTCAACGCCGCGCCGTTCAGTTACTTCAATGTGGCCAGCATTGAACCGATGTTGGTTTCCGTCGCGGTCATACGCAAGCCGGGCAGTGTGATGAAGGACACGGCCCGCAACATCGCAGAGACGAAGGAATTTGTCGTCAACATGGTGGACGTGTTCAACGTGGATGCGGTCAATCAGACCTCCGCCGATTACCCGCCGGAAGTGAGCGAGGTGGAAGAGCTGGGGCTGACCCAACTGCCGTCCGTCGCCGTCCGCCCGCCGCGTCTGGGCGAGTCGCGCGTCCATTTTGAGTGCCGGCTGCACCGTTTCATGACGCTGGGCGAGCCGGCTGCGTCGGACCTGATCATCGGCGAGGTGGTGCACGTCCACATCGACGATTCCCTTTACCGAGACGGCAAGATCGACATCGACACCTTCTCCCCTGTCAGCCGCCTGGCCGGCCACTGGTACGCCACGCTGGGCGAATTGTTTGAACGGCCGCGGCCGATGTATCAGCCAAAGCAGGACAGCTGATTTTTCCTGCACTCTGATTCCAGGCGGCAAAGGCACGCTCCCGCCGCTGTCACATAGACTGTGGTGGACCCTTTTACATGCAAAAAAGGAGGAGTACGCGTGCAATTTCATTACGATGAAAAGATGCCGCTCAGAATCTTGGACGAAGGTGAATTCTGGAAACTGCAGGAGAGTGAACACACCGTTGTGCTGCGTGAGCTGGTGCCCAATCTGGAAGAGGAGTTCGTCGATGCGCTCGCCGAGTGGGAGCAGGCATTTGCCCAGACGCAGGGTTTGTTTGTCCGCTACATCGAGGCGGTCATCCGTTCCTGCAACAGGGTGAGCGATCCGCTCATGCGGCAAATCAGGGAGCTGGTCACGTTTTCCATGGAACAGAGCCAGCAGTTTATCGCCCTGTTGAATCAGATGGGTTCGGACAGTCCGGCGTTTCGCAGCAATCCCACGGCGCTGGCGGTGTTGAACCACATCCGCCGTGAATCGGAATACTTTATCGGCATTACCGAAGCGCTGATGGCCAAGGCGCTGATCTAGCCCGCTGCCTACAGAAAACACGGCACCATCAGCAGATCATTCCACAGGCTTCACGGGACGGAGCGGGCCTCCGTCCCCGGACGGAGGTCAAATCCCCCTGGGGCCAGTTTTGGGCAACCTTTCTTTCGGGTATCTTGGAGGTAACATCAGAAACGGATACAGAGAGGAAGGAATGTCATGATGGAAAGACGCTTATACCGATCCAGCAGCGATAAACGACTGTTTGGCGTGTGCGGAGGCATCGCCCGATTCCTGCGAATTGACTCCACCCTTGTGCGGGTGGCAGCGGTGATTCTCACCGTGTGCACCTTCGTGCCCCTGTTGATTTACCTGCTGCTCGCGTTGATCATGCCGAAAGAGCCGGCCTGGCCGTACGGACACGACGCCTGCGATCCGTACGATCCGCTGTTTGCCGGTCGGGGATACGGATCTGATCTGGACAGTGAGATTGAGCGCCTGGAAAAACGGGCTTTGATACAAGAAGTACACCGCCTTCGCGCCGAATTGGCGAAATGGAAAGGTCTATAAGAAACCGGCAACAACTGCGTACTTCCGCATATCATGTAAGGTGGAACCTTTACATAGAATGGGGAGGGGAAAGCAGTGCATCTCGGCTTGTTCGATCTGAAGCAAAGGCTGGAACAGACCCGCAAGATATTGCGGGAAAAACAGCAAGTGAAGCGATTGATTGAAGAGGACATCCGTGAATTGGAAAAAGACGTGCAGGAATTGGAAGCGCTTATGAACCGCTACGCGAACAGCGTGCAGCGCTAATCACCAACACCGTGAGTCAATAAAGCGGCAGCCCCCTTGCTTGGGGAGCTGCCGCTTTTCTTTGCAGACCTTGTTAACCGTACGGTCAGGTCGACTGTCACTGCTTGGTCAGAATCACGGGACCGTCGGCGGTAATGGCGATCGTGTGCTCGTACTGGGCAGACAGCTTGCCGTCACGAGTCCGGGCCGTCCAGCCGTCCTCGTCGATCTTGACGTGGTAGCTGCCTACATTCAGCATCGGCTCGATTGTAATCACCATGCCTTCTTTCAGACGGGGGCCGCGTCCAGGCGGTCCAAAGTGGGGAATGTACGGCTCTTCATGAATCCGTTGGCCGATTCCGTGACCGGTAAAGTCGCGCACGACCGAATAGCCCTGTGCCTCGGCGTAGCTTTGAATCGCGTGGGAAATGTCGCCGACGCGGTTGCCCGGGACAGCCTGCTCAATACCCAGATAGAGCGCTTTTTCCGTCACCTGCAGCAGCCGCTTTGCTTCGGGTGAGATGTTGCCCACCGCGTACGACCAGGCGGAGTCGGCCAGCCAGCCGTCCAGGTTTACCACCATGTCAATCGTCACGATGTCGCCGTCTTTCAGCGGTTCCTTGGTGGGAAACCCGTGGCAGATGACGTCGTTGACGGAAGCGCAGGTGGCGTAGGGGTAGCCCTGGTACCCTTTCTGCTCAGGCGTGGCTCCGTGTTTTGCGAGGAATTGCTCGACAAATTGGTCGATTTCCCAGGTAGTTACCCCGGGGCGAATCCGTTTGGCCAGAGCGCGGTGGCAGGCGGCGAGAATTTTGCCGGCTGCCCTCATCCGTTCGATTTCTTCCGGTGTCTTGAGGATAATCATCGGCTCTCTCCTTGTGTTCCAGTTGTTCTCGTTATTAGTGTAGACCTCTTTGCCGTTGATTGCCACCGTCATTTCCGCGTGGTAGGATGGGAAGAGACAGTGAAGATGGGGGTACGTTGCATGGACAAATTTCAAGAGCACCTGGCTCACTACCAGGCTCATGTGAAGGAAGATCTGGAAAAGCGCGTGGCCTTTATCCGTGAGCAGATTGACGGACCCGGGCTCGGCGGCGCCGTCGTGGGGATTTCCGGCGGCATTGACAGCGCAGTATCCGCTGCTCTCTGCGTACGGGCGCTGGGCAGGGAGCGTGTGATCGGCGTATGGATGCCGGCGTACTCGCAAGCCATTCATGCGGAGGATGCCCAAAAGCTGGCTGACGCGATTGGTCTGCAGTTGGTGACCGTCGACCTTGGACCGGCGTTTGACGCGATCGTCCCGGAAATCGAAAAGGTGCTTCCCCTTGACGACAAAACAAAAGGAAACACCAAGGCGCGGCTGCGCATGACGACGTTGTACGCGATTGCCAACCAAAAGGGCTATCTGGTGGTGGACACCTGCAACCGCAGCGAAATCTACATCGGCTACATGACCAAGGGCGGCGACGGATTGGCCGACATCAATCCGGTGGCCAGCCTGACCAAGCACGAAATACGCATTTTGGCGCGCGAACTGGGCGTGCCGGAGTCCATCCTGACCAAGGCGCCGTCCGCCGACCTGTGGGAAGGGCAGACGGACGAAAAGGAAATGGGCTTTTCGTACGAAGATCTGGACCGACTGCTGATCACGGGCGAGACCGATCCGGAGGCCAAAAAGCGGATAGATTACCTGCACCGCATCTCTGAGCACAAGCGGCGTCCGATGCCGGAAGTGTAGACAGGGACAGGCGAGTCACTGCGAATGACGGTGCCTTGCCGTTCGGCGGCTCGCGGAGAAACGGGGAAGACGTTGATTCTCCGCCGCGTTTGTACGATAATAGAAAGTATGCACAGATCTGTTTAGGAAAGAGGTGGAACAGATGTCGACAACCGAACTGATGCTGAAAACGACTTTGGAAGGACGCGTGTTGCGAACCCTGCAGGCTTACTTCCGCAGCCCCAACGATGTGTTGGTCCGCGAAAGCCTGTGGGCAAACGGCCTGTCTGAAGAGCAGGTAGACGTTACCATGAATCTGTTGCAGCAAAATCTGACCGTTTCCGAAATCATGGAACAGCTGCGGGAAAAAGGCTTTTTCGCGTAACCTCGTGACAAAGCGCTTCGATTGACGGCCTGTTTTCACCCGCCGGTTGCCGTGAACGTCAAAAAAAGAGACCGGGTCGACAAAACTGTCGGTACCGGTCTTGTTTTTTTATTTTGCATAGGGAGACGCGCCCGTTTTCCCGCTTACCGTGACTGCCGTTGGGCAAGTGAACGGCGGGCCCGTTTTTGCCGGTACCACTGCAGAGCGGAGTAGACGAGGAAATAGCTGCCGATTGCGACGATGAGGCCCATGATCGCGCTGCCGGTAAAATAGGCGAGTCCTTTTTGCTTCATCCAGGCGATCCAGTTTGCCCACGGCTCGTTGTTGTGCTTCATATGTTCATGCAGCGGCCGGCCGATGATGGAGTAGCCCAGTTTGTAATTTAGTACCATAAAGATTGGCAGGATCATTTTTCCGATTACAAAGCCGATCAATCCGGCGGGCAAACTGCAGCGAAACAGCTTGACCAGCGGAAACAGCAGGAGGAATGCCAAACCAAAGGTTGGCAGCGTGATGAACTCAACAAATATGCCGACGGAGAAACCTCGGGCGACAAAAGAGGGCGCCCCTTTCATCCGAATCAGCTTGTAGTACTCGTATTTCAACTTGCGGTAGATTTTTTTCCACATTCCGGCTTGTCCCTCATTTATCCTATTTCCATACTCCCACTCATTATAGCGAAAAGTGAGTGGGAAAGCCACGGCGAGAACCCATAAAATTCGTCATTTTTAGACAACGGTTGCGATACAGGCGCACAAACCCATGGCCTGCCAGGCAAGGTCAACACTCGCTGCGAAGAAGATTATACTTCCTCAAATGGGAATAATTCACAGATATTTGTCGCCCGCTTCTTCTTTTGGCATAATGTATTGAAAGAGGGGACAAGCGCGAAATGTGGTGAAAACATCTTGAATGAAATAAATGAAATTGTAACAGTTTTTGGCGGATACATCTCCCAATACGGGTACGGCGCCTTGTTTGGCCTGTTTTTTTCTGGGGATTCTCGGAATGCCTCTGCCGGAGGAAACGCTCCTGGTCTTTTCCGGGTTCCTCGTCTCCACTGGCCAGTTGAAGTACGTCCCCACGTTTCTCGTCTGTTTTCTGGGGTCCATTACGGCGATGACCACTGCGTACTGGATCGGCAGGACGTTGGGATTCGTCTTTATCGAGCGGTATGGGAAGCGGCTCGGCCTGGGCTACGCGCTTTATCGCAAGACGGAAGACTGGTTTAACCGCGTGGGCAAATGGGCGCTGCCGCTCGGCTACTTCATTCCCGGCATTCGCCAGTTTACCGCCTATTTTGCTGGCATCACCCGGCTTCCGTTTCCGACGTTCATGCTGTATACATACACAGGGGGCTTATTCTGGTGCGCCTTGTTCGTCACGATCGGCTGGCAGTTGGGAGAACGCTGGGAGCAGTTGTTCGTGCTGGTCGCGCGCAACCTGGCAGTCTTCTTCCTGGCCCTGCTTGCCGTTATTGTCTGCTGGTCCTACTGGTGCAAGCGCAAGGCTGCCGCAAAAACGAAACGGGAGGAATTGCCATGAACGATGAGCAGCGCCATCAAGACAAACAATTGTCTGACGAGCGATTGCCCGCCGTCCGGAGACCGGCCGAGCTGGTGCCGTTGAAACTGCCGGAGAAGCACCAGCGCTTTTACGACAAGCTGCGGGCGAAGATCCAGGCCTTTATCCGTGAAAAGGGAGGCAGCGAAAAGGCAGCCGCGTACATCCTGCTTGCGCCCGACCTGTTTGTGCTGCTGGCCCGCCTGATGCTGGACAAACGCGTCGGTGTTCAGGCGAAAGCGTTGGCCGGGATTGCCGTGGCCTATTTTATCACGCCGATTGACTTCATTCCGGAAGCCTTGACTGGCGCCCTTGGTCTGCTTGATGACGTCGTGCTGGCGGTGTACGCGCTGCGGCGCATCCTCGTCGACGTGGACGAGGCGATCGTGCGCGAACACTGGAACGGGGAAGAGGATCTGCTCCAGGTGATTACCAGGGTGATCAAGTCGGCTGACGAGCTGGTCGGCAAGAAAATTGTGCACAAGATCGAAGAGACCCTGTTTCGCAAAAAATAGACGAGGAAGGACAGACAGATGAGATATCTGCTTGATTATCAAGAGGGAGAACGGGTTGTCACGTTTTGTCTGGTCAAGAGCAAGGAGGTGGGCGTCGCCAGCAACCAGAGCGAATACCTCAGTCTGGAGCTGGGGGATTGCTCCGGCACGATTGCCGCCAAACTGTGGGACGTCACCCCGGAGCTGAAGGAAGCCATCCAGGTGAAATCCGTCATCAAAATCGACGCGACGGTGCAGGTGTACCGGGGGAAAAAGCAGTTGGTCATCCAGCGGGTCCGGCTCGCGTCTCCGTCCGACGACGTTCAGATGGAATCGCTGGTGCCGGTCTCGCCATTCCCCGCCGACGAGCTTTGGGAGAAGCTGCAGCAGGCGGTTCGCGGGATCAGAAGCGAGACGCTGCGCGCGATCGTGACGGAGGCGCTGACCGACGAGGAGATCGGCGGACGCCTGCGCTGCTATCCGGCTGGTGTGCGCATGCACCACAATTACTACCACGGCTTGCTGGAGCACATCGTCTCACTTTTGGCCGCAGCCGAGCGGCTGGTGCCGCTCTACCCTCAGGTGGACCGGGATGTGCTGTACGCGACATGCATTTTGCACGACATCGGCAAGCTGTACGAGCTGTCTGACCCGATCGCGCCCGACTACACCACCCCCGGGCAGTTGATCGGCCATTTGGTGATGGGAGCGGAGATCATCAGCGGCATCTGCCGCAAACGTGACATTCCCCTCGGTGATCCCGAAGTGCTGCACTTGAAGCACTGCATCCTGAGCCATCATGGCGATGTGGAAAACGGGTGGGGAAGCGCCGTCTCCGGCAAGACGCCCACAGCCGTGCTGTTCCACTATCTCGACCAGATTGACAGCAAGATGAACGCCCTGGGCCAGGCGCTGGCCGAGATGGGGGACGAGGAGTGGGCCTACGCCGGCGCCTTGAGGCGAAAGGTGTGGCGCGGCTATTGACAGCGACGAGGCAAAAGCGACTGCCGCTTGCGCCTCGCCGGAGCACTTTTTGAAGCGGATCGGGTCCGCTCTTTTTTCATTTATAAAAACAAACCGAATAGACAATCACTTTCGGTCGCAGTAGGATTTTTCCCTGCTGGTGTCGAATACCCATCTTGATTCCCATTTGCTTGGCAGACCTGTTGCCAATAGCGTAGAAGGAGTAAGTTTAATGAAACGGCCAACCTATACCCTGTCGAGTATTATTAAAAAGGTGTTTCGGTCTGGCGAACGCTCCCTTCCCCGCGAGGAGATCTGTTCCCGTCTGGAAGCGAGCGGGTTGACAACCGGCTTCGGCATGGACGGCAGCGCCCTGCTCGCCAAGGTGCTGCGAATGGAGCAGGCACCGGTGAAAGTTGGGCGTTCCGAGGCGATTATCGAATTGACCTATCAGCCCCATCAACTGTTTGATCTGGCGTACCGTTTTGTGCGTGATACCCATATGCCCAAAACGTTGGAACAAATAGCGGCGGAGCTTCGCCGTCAGACCCAGTTCGGCTGGAATCAGATCATGCGCATGCTGCAGTTGGAGCGGGACCCCCGCTTCGTCCAGTACCAGGGTGATGGCCGCTGGTTTCTGGCGGAATGGACACTGGCCAATGACCAGGTATACGCATTCTGCCGCGCCAACGGCATCACCCAGGTGGCGGCCCGTACCGTTCACCACTTTCTGGAGCAGGAGGTGGGCGTGGCGGACGACGCGATGTTTTTGCCGGCGCTGGACGACCGCTTTCGGTTGGACGGCGAGATCTTGTACATAATCGCCCGCGACGGTGACGAAGAGCAAAGTCAAGCCGGTCTGGAAGCGGCCGCAGCCGTGGAGACGGCGGACGAAACAAAGCCTGAGGCAGATCCGGCAGAAGCCGGCCATACCGATGTAAAAGACGCGGGACAGTCCGGCACCTCACAGCAGCAGTCCACGGACGGACAGCGGGAACGCGAGGCGCAGCCCGCACAAAACCATACACACCGCCATCAGGAAGTGCACGAACAACTTCACTTTGAGGAGGAATTGTCCATGAATACCGTACAAACCCAATCGGTTCTGGAAGAAGTACAACAACTGCTGCGCCAGGCGCTGGGACGTCTGGAGTCGCGCAACGCGGAGATGGCCCAGGAAGTAGTGGCTCATTTTCAGCAAAGCAACATGCAGGCCATCGAAGTTCTGATGAAAGAGAAGCATAAAAACGAGCAGATCGCACTTGGCATTCAGCAAGTGCTGACGACTACCGAACAGCAATGAGCGATCTGGAGGCCATGATCCGGTTTGAGCAGAGGTTTTCCTTGCTGCGCGAGATTATCGCGCGTTATCGGATTCGCCTACAGGAAATGGAACGGGAAGTGGTGGAGCTGTTCGCCGCGAATCAGCTTTCCGCCATCGCTGACTGCATGAGTGAAAAGCACCGCATCGAAGCGCTGATATATCGGCTGGAGCAGTTTATCGCCCAGTGGGAGTCGTCCGCAGTGGCGGGCATCGCTCATGACCGACACGAGAACACTTGAACACCTGATAAGAAATGCGGTATATATAGGGGGATTGCGCTAGATTCCCCGCGCATGCCGCGGTGGAAATGAAAGGAGATCCAAACCCCTTATGTCTGTAGGAAGAAATGATCTTTGTCCCTGTGGAAGCGGGAAAAAATACAAAAAATGTTGCGGCATCGTGACACCGATCACGGAGCTGCGCAGCCGACACGAGCAAAAACTGCAAAAGGAGTACGCATCCTGGGTCGAACGGCTGAACCACTTCGTCGCCGGCAAGGTCAGCAGCGAAACCGTCCAACAGGCACGGGAGCGCTTTGCCGCGGAGGTCGGACTGGCGGCTGAGAGCGTCATGAATCCGGAGTGGGCGGCCCACTTTTTCAACTGGTTCGTCCTTGATGTGAAAGCCAACGGCGAAACCGTGCTGGAAAGCTATCTGAAGCAGCACGGCCGCCGGATGGACCTGGATCTGCGCCGCTCCTTCACCCGTCTGCACTTGAACGCCTACGAGATCGTGCAGGTGGAGCGGGATGTGCTGACGGTCCGCCATCCGCTCAGCGGCGAGACCCGCTATGTGCTGAGAACCAGCCCCCTGAACATGCAGCCTGGTCAGATCATCGTGGGCCGGTTGCTCAATCTGGGGCTGCGTGATCTTTTGTTCTCGGGCAGCATCATCTTGCAACCACACGTAAAGCCCGCATTGGTGGAGTGGTTGGGTGAACATCCGGAAGTGCTGGAAGCAGCGGATAACCCTGAACGGCGCACCTACACCACCGCGCTGTATCGATTCATCGTCGCCTTTGGCGCATCGGAGGGCGGCAGCCGCAGCGACGGTCTTACCCGGCGCATCTACACGATTCCGGACATGGACCGGCTTCGTCAGGCGATCGATGCGCAGCGGGCGTTCGAATTGAAAAAGCGGGACGGCAGCCGGGAAATCTGGGTGTACGCCCCGCGCAAGGAAGAGCATCTCTTTCCGACGCTAAAAGATGCGCTTCTGGAGCTGTACGAAGTGCAGGCTGAATTGATCCTGCAGGACAATACGGCCTGGGTGGAAGGCTATCCGGCGCAGATTGACGAAGTGGCGTCGCTGCTGCAACTTCCCGACCAAGCATCCGAGGAAGAGATTCGCGTGCTGACGTCTACTGGTTCCAGGCTGGCGAAAGGCACGTTGTTTGTCACCAGCGAGCCAATGCTGCCGTCCCCTGTTTTGCAGTGGGCGATGCGCGCCTATTTTACGGAAAAGTGGCTCGTGACCCCGCATGAAGCCTTGGACGGGCTGGCTCCTACGCTGGCAGCAGCTTCTGCGAACGAGACGCTGCAAAACAAGCTTCAGGAACTGATCGATCATCTGGTGCGGGACGGACAGTCCGGCCAGGGACTGGGTCGGCTCATCCACCTGGATACGCTCAAGCCGCGGTTGGCGCTGCCGAACAACACCCTGCACGTGGCCAACCTGCTCAGCCGTCCGCTGATCGAAGGGCTGCCGGAGAGCGTCTATACGGTGCAGCCGGAGCGGCTGGCCGATATCAACCGCTTTGTGGCGGAAATGACCGAGGGCAAGTCGGAAGCGACGGTCAAGAAGTACGACGAAGCGATGAACAACTTCCGCACGTTTGTCCGCAGCGCTTTTGGCCCCTCCTTTACCTGGGAGCAGCTCCGGCAGGAAGACGTGGCGTACTTCCTCGTCCACGACATCTTTACCCGCGTGGACGCGGCCACCAAGACGCTGGCCGGCAACCTCTTGTCGGTGCTGATGGCCTTTTTCAAGTGGCTGGACAAGCAGTACGGCACGTCAATTGCCGCCGCCATGCAGCCGCTGTTCGGCGAGTTGAAAGAGGCGCTGCCGGAGGCGTACCGCCTGCGCGGTCTTCTGGAAAAAGAGGCGTACCAGCGTCTGTTTGGCGCGGACGGGCCCAAGCAGGTGGCAGAAGAACACCTCGTGCTGATCAGCCGGGAAACAGACGGTTGGCTGGCGAAACGGCCGAGCGGCGAAACGATCCGTCTGTCGCTTGCCGCACAGGCAGCCGAAGCACTGGCGCCCGATTGGACGATCGCCGGGCTGATCGGCCAAACCCAGGACGGCTCCTGGTATCTGTACGGGACACCCGAGCTGTATCCGCAGGCCGTTTCCCAGCTGTTGGGTGTCACCACCAGCGTTCCCGTATAACTCATCACATGAAAAATCCCCCATGGGCTGAAATCACCCATGGGGGATTTTGCTTTGGTGCGCTGCTTTCGTGTCCCGTGCTCGCTGTTAAGCGTGGTTAATCGCGTGCCACCCAGGCTCGCAGGTTTTGATCTTTGGGCAGAAGCAGGCCGAGGACACCGATCAGCGGCATGAGCGAGCAGAGCGTGATGACGGACGCAATGCCGTACAGGTCGGCCAAATACCCGAGCACCAGCGCACCCATGCCGCCCATGCCAAAGGCCAGACCGATAATCAGGCCGGAGACGGTGCCAACGCGTCCCGGCAGCAGTTCCTGGGCGTAGACGACCGTGACGGAAAAGCTGGACAGCAGGATCAGACCGCAGAGAAACAAGACAGGATAAATCCAATATCCGGACACGTACGGTGTCAAGAGCGTCAGCGGCAGCGCGCCCAGTGTGGAGACGATCAGCAGGTTGCGTTTGCCGAACCGATCGGCCAGCGGGCCGCCCAAAAAGGTGCCGATCGCGCCTGCGAGCAGGAAGACGAACACGCAGTACTGCGCACTGTCATAGCTCATGTGCTGGATGTTCATCAGGTAGAACTGGTAGAAGCTTTGATAGCCTGCACTCATCCAGGAACGGACGCTGACGATCAGGACCAACAGGCCCAGTGCGACCAGGCGCTTGTTGCGGTGGGTGTAGGCGACTGCAGCGGCGACAGCTTTTTTGGCGCGCTGCTGCCCCTGGTACCAGTTGGCGACGTACACAAGCACTGCACTGGCGGCAGCTGCCGGGACCAAAAACCACATCGCGCCCGGCTGGCCCAACTGTTGGAAGATCAATATGGTCATCAGCGGCGCGAGCGCCTGTCCGGCGTTGCCCCCCACCTGAAAAATGGACTGTCCCAATCCTCGGCGGGTGCCGGAGGCGTGGTGGGCGACCCGCGATGCTTCCGGATGAAATACGGCCGACCCGATGCCGACGCAGGCGACGGCGAGCAGCACGACGTAGTAATTGCTGGCCAGGGCCAGTGACAGCATGCCGAGCCCGGAGACCAACAGACCGACCGGCAGCATGTACGGTCGCGACTTGCGGTCGGATATGTACCCGACGACCGGCTGGAGAGCGGAAGCCGTCAGGTTCATGACCAATAGGATCATGCCCACCTGGGTATACGTCAGGGCCAAATTTGCTTCAAGAACTGGCAGCAGGGCGGGAATGACCGCCTGCAGGCTGTCGTTGAGCAGGTGGACCAGGCTGATAGCAAACAACACACGGTACACCGTGGGAGCGGCATGTACCGCAGCAGAGGTGTTAACACTGCCGCTATGGGCACTCATAAGTTCATCTCCGTCATCGTTTTTGCCCTTAACTGTAGCACTGTTTGCGCCGCTCGTCACTACTGAACATTGATCATATGCCGATGTGAAATAAACGTGCAAGCGAACGCGTATTCCATCTTGTGGTAGGGAAACACAGAATAATGTCGAAAGAGTAAGAAAATGCAAGAAGACGCGAATGGCGACGAGGGGGGCATGACATGCTGGGTAGCATGAAGGAATACTGGTTGTGCGCTGGGGGAGCCAATGTGGACGTGCAGGGGATCACGTCCGCCGCACTGCTGCCGGGAACGAGCAATCCGGGTATCGTACGTCAGACGGCGGGCGGCGTGGCGCGCAACGTGGCTGACCACCTGGCGCGCCTGGGAGAAGAGGTGCTGCTGTTCGCGCTGGTTGGCGAAGATGCGGAAGGGGAATGGCTGCGCCAGATGACGGCCCAAAGCGGCGTGGCGACCATCGGGATGGTCCGCGTTCCTGGCGGCAGGACGGGACGCTATCTGGCCATCCGCGCCGCTGACGGCGAACTGCTCGCGGCCATCTCCGACATGGCGGTGAACGAGGCGTGGACGGAGCAGATGATGGAAGACGGTGTAAAGCGGCTGCAGCATGCAACCGGCTTGTTTCTGGACGCCAATTTGCCGGAGTGGGTCATCCGCCGTTTTCTGCGGGAAGGGATGCGCCGGGGCATACCTGTCGTGGCCGATCCCGTCTCGGTGAAAAAGGCGGAGCGGTGGCGGGGGCTTTTACACGGCGTCAAGCTGATCGTCATCGACACGGACGAGCTGGAAGTGCTGACGGGGAAGCCTGCGTCCTCGGCTGCGGGCGCGGAAGCGGCAGCCAGCATACTGCTCAACGAGGGAGTCCAACAGGTGATCGTGCTGGGCGGTGAAAACGGCCTGTATGTGTGCCGGCAGTCAGAGGCGCTCTGGTTGCCGCAGCCCGATTGCTCCCTGCGCGAAACTGCCAAGGATGCGTTTGTGGCGGGCGTGCTGGCTGCCCTCAGAAAAACCGAGTCGCTCGCCGAGCAAGCGGCATTTGGCGTAACGGTGGCGGAACGGGCAGCCGCCTAGCTGCCGCTCACGCACGAATCGATGCGGAAGCGAACGGAAGCCTGCGCGACACAGGGACGACAATGACCTAAACTCTTTAACAAGAACCACTCCTCCATCGACAACCAATGGAGGAGTTTTACGTTCTGGCAACATTTTTCTACAAAAATGGACAACAATATGGTATAATACCGAAGTCAGAGTATTACTATTTGGAAGAAATATGCGGTGCTTTATTTCAACAAGCACTTTTCTTGTTTTTTCGATCTTTTCACAACTTTTTTCCAATGCTAACAAGGAGTTTGATACATATGCCTGAAACTGTGGCAACGCGCACGCGCACTTCCGCACAGAAGAAAAAGTCGGCGCGTCGGCGCACCCTGCGCAGACGGCTGATTTTGTTCAGCTTGTTCATGCTGCTGATGATCGGCGGAGCGGCTGGCGCGGTTTACTGGAAAATCGATCGGACACTGGATACCGTGACGAATAACGACTTTTCTCCGCTAACTTCAAATACAGACCCTACCTACCATTCCGACAAGCCGCTGTCGTTTATCATTCTCGGCCGGGATACACGCCCGGAGACAGGGACGATGAATACGGACGTCATGATCGTCGCCGTCGCCAACCCGGAGACGAAAAAGGTGACCATGGTGTCGATCCCGCGGGATACGCGGGTAAAGATTCCGGGGTACCGGGACTACCATAAAATCAACGCCGTCTACGCCAACGGGGAGGCGGAGCGACGTCGGGCGGAGCGGAACAACGAAACGCCGACGGAAGACGGCATCTCGCTGACGAAAAAGACGCTGACGGAACTGCTGGGCATTCCGATCCATCATTACGTCGCAGTTGACTTTGAAGGCTTCAAGGCGGTCATCGACGAGTTGGGCGGCGTCGAGGTCAACGTCGACCGCAAACTGGTGTACGATGACCCGACGGACGGCACCCATATCAACCTGGAGCCCGGTCTGCAGCTTTTGAACGGCGAGCAGGCGCTGGGCTACGTCCGCCATCGGCACGACAACCGCGGCACCAAATACTTTTCCACCGACTTTGACCGCAACCGCCGTCAGCAGGAGGTTATCCGAGCTGTAGTGGACAAGGCCACTTCGCTGGACGGCTTGACGAAAATCTTTAACGTCATGGATATAGGCGCAAAGCACATTCATACCGATCTGTCCAAAGAGCAGATCAAGGGGCTCGCCTACGACTTCAAGGGATTCAATTCCTCTTCGCTGGTTACGTTGGATAACGGGGCGTACTGGAAAGGTGGGTACACCTACCTGCCCAAGGAAAACCTGAACGCCATCCGAACCACCCTGCAGACGGAGATGGGCCTGTCGGGAAGCGTCGTCGCTCAGTTAAACGATTCTCCCGTACTGGAGAGCGGGGAGGAGACAGTGACCGCCAGCAGCAATCCGCGCAAGAAAAGCACATCTGCAACGGTGGAGACGGCTGCACCGGCGACCCGGCCAGCCAAGTCGAAGGCGAAGGAAGAAACGCCATCCAATCCGGCACAGGACGAAACTGAGCTGAAGCCGGAAACAGGCGAAACACCGCCGCCTGATATTATTTCGCCGACGGGACAGGATGGCACGCCGTCGTCCAATCCCGTGCCGTCGACGGGAACCACACCGCCGCCGGACATCGTGCCGCCGGCAGGAAGCCAACAGCAGGTGCCGACAGCAGTCGATCCGTCCGACCAGATCAGCACCTCGTAGCCGTGTCGCGATAAAGAGAGCAGAGAAAACACCCGGTAGACCGGGTGTTTTTTTTGCTGGGCGGAGGACGATGTCATGTTCTGCGTACAAAAAAGTTTTTTTGCAAAATAAATGCACAAGGTGGTTTAAAAACACCGAAAGCGTGGTAGAATAATAATATACTGATAAGACAGATCATTCAGACAAATATGCTGACGGGAGGGATTTTGGATGACGATTTTTTTAGTCAACCTGTTTCTGGTGATCGCGTTCGTATACATTATCAGCCGCCAACAAAACGAAGAAATCATTTATGATGAAGATTTTTTCCTCCAGAACCCCTCAGCTTTGGAAGAGTATCATCAAATGCCGCCCGACTTTCAGCAGGCGTTTTTCCGGAAACATAAAGAGTGGATCAAGGAAAAGTACATGCGCGGTGAGAGCTATGTCCTCGCCTTTTGTCCCAATAAAGAAGTCCGGCGTGCTTGGCTGGCGGAGTTCATGAACCAAAAAAACGTTAACAATCCCCCGACCCCTTCTTCGTGAAGGGGTTTCAATTTGCAGACAAAGTCCGAGGTGTCATGTGTGATGGTGCCCGCTCGCTCTCTTGACGACCAGCAAAGAAGTGGATATTGTCCGCTCCAAAACGCGACGCGGGCAGGGGGCAAACAAATTTGGTTGATGAATGTGCAGGCCACCGGCCTGGGGCCTGGTTACGATGGGAAAATCTTACGATGTGGAACCTTTAATGATAAAAAAGAACAGCTTGTCTTCACTCTGCACCCCTTCTTCGTGAAGGAGTTTTCCACTGCCCGGGCGCACGTGATATACTCAAAAGAAAGAGTGACAGCAAGACTGGAGGAACATGTTTGTGTTGCAGCGCATGATGGAAATATTGGACCAAACACTCTCGGGCCACGGGGTGATCCGCGACGTAATTCTGCGGACGGAGCATTCCCTGCTGGAGGACGAGGAGACGCGGGAGATCACGGTATACGTGACGGCTTCGGCGGAGGAGAGCGAACAGCCGCTTGCGACCGTGCATCTGTTTCCGCTGCCCGACGCTGCCGCCTGCGAAGTGGAGGCACAGATCGACTATCCCGGAGCAGTTGAGGCAGAGGCGGCCGCCCGACTGTGGGAGCGGGCTCGTGAGATTGTGCCGGACGTTTCCTTGACGGAAAAGCGGCGCTGTCTCAACCCAGGCGTTCTCGCCGAGTACGGCGTGACTCTCGATTTTCACTTTGTGGTGGAAGAGCCTGATACAGATGAAACAAACGCGCACTGTCGGCAGGCTCTCGATCAATTCGCCGCCAACTTGGGCAGATTGCTCCGGCTGTAAGCAGGCCGGGGCAGCAGGAAAACCGGCCGTGCCCGCCGAAATGATGGGGAGTAAAAATGAATGAGCATTCATTCGATTCGTCAGGAGGGGGCACGAATGGAAACAAAACGCGTCTGGGAACCGATTCGCGTCGGGGGGATTACCCTGAACAACCGCATCATGATGGGCTCCATGCACGTCGGGCTGGAAAAGCTGGAGGGAGGCGTGCGGCGGTTGGCCGCGTTTTACGCGGCGCGGGCCCGCGGAGGAGTAGGTCTGATCGTCACCGGAGGGGCTGCCGTCCGGCCAGAAGGCGGTATGGGCGAGCAGTACTGCAGCGTTTACAGGGATGAGCACATCGAGCCGCTGAGAGTGATCACGGAGGCTGTGCACCAGGAGGGCGGCAAAATCGCCCTGCAGCTCTTTCACGCCGGGCGTTACGCTTATCAGGAAGCCACCGGTCTGGAGCCGGTCGCGCCGTCCCCGCTGCAGGCGCCGATCAATCGGACGCGGCCGCGTGCACTGACCGGCGAAGAGATCGAGCTGACGCTGCAGGCGTTTGCCGACGGCGCGGTGCGGGCGCAGCGAGCCGGTTTTGACGCAGTGGAAATCATGGGCTCCGAAGGATATTTGATCAATCAATTTCTCTCACCGGTCACCAATGTGCGCGACGATGAGTGGGGCGGCGACTTCGAACGGCGGGCACGCTTCGGCGTGGAAGTGATGAGACGCGTACGCGAGGCGGTCGGTCCCGATTATCCAGTGATCTTTCGCATGTCCGGGCTGGACTTGATCCCCAACAGCACGACGATGGACGAGACGCTGCAGTTTGCCCGCATGCTGCAGGAGGCGGGGGCCGACGCGCTTAACATCGGAATCGGATGGCACGAGTCGCAGGTGCCGACGATCGCAATGATGGTGCCGCGCGGGGCGTATGTGTGGGTGGCCCGGCTGGTGAAAGAAGCGGTGACAATTCCCGTCATTGCCAGCAACCGCATCAACGACGTGCGTCAAGCCGAAGCAATCCTGGAGGACCGCTGCTGCGACATCGTTTCCATGGCCCGCCCCCTGTTGGCCGACCCGGATATCATCCGCAAGAGCCGGGAAGGCCGCTTTGACGAAGTCAACACCTGCATCGCCTGCAACCAGGCCTGCCTCGATCACGTGTTTGAGGGAAAACCGGCCTCCTGTCTGGTCAATCCGGCGGCCGGCCGGGAAGAGGAATGGACGCTGTCTCCCGCCCCGGTGAAAAAACGGGTGGCCGTCGTAGGGGCGGGACCGGCCGGGCTGGAAGCGGCGCGCGTGCTGGCGGAGCGCGGTCACCAGGTGGTGCTGATGGAAAAACGGCAGCAGATCGGCGGCCAGCTCAATTACGCGCGGCAGGTGCCGGGCAAATCGGAATTTAACGAAACGCTGCGCTATTACCGGACGCAGCTCGGTCTGCTTGGCGTGGACATCCGGCTGGGTGTGGAAGCACAGGCAGATGCGCTGCTTGCGGAAGGATTTGACGAGGTGGTGGTGGCTACCGGCATCATCCCGCGGCGGCCGGAGATTCCCGGCATTGATCTGCCGCACGTGGTCAGCTACACCCAAGTGTTTGAAAAGCAGGTGGATGTCGGCAAGCGCGTGGTGATCATCGGCGCGGGAGGGATCGCCTGCGATCTATCCCACCTGCTGGTGCAAAACGACAACATCTCGCCGCAGACCGCCCGCTACCTCCTGGAGTACGGGATTCTCAGCGCTGCGGAGGTACATCGCCTGCAGCAGAGCGGCAGACAGGTGCGGATGCTCCGCCGCGGTCGGCACGTGGGCACCGGATTGGGCAAAACGACGCGCTGGGCGGTGCTCGCCAATCTCAAGCGGCACGGCGTCGAGATGCTGACGCAGGTAGAATACAAGGAGATTACGCCGGAGGGCGTGCGCATCGTCCACGACGGCGAAGAGCGGCTCCTGCCCGTGGATACGGTGGTGGTTGCGGCAGGGGGCATATCGGACAACCGCTTGTACGAATCGCTGAAAGGTCGGCTACCGGTGCATCTCATCGGGGGGGCCAAAGAGGCAGGAGAGCTTGACGCCAAGCGGGCGATTTACGAGGGAGCGCTCATCGGCCGATTGATTTGAGCAAAACAGGGAATCGGCACATTGTCAGGTTATAGGATCTTTTGTCGAAAGACTTTCATTTGGACATGAATTTTTGCAAAATGAAAGTACGCTGTTCAAATTTAGTTGAATGGGGGCCCTTGCCTTGATGAATCACTATGGCATTCTGCTGGGAAAACGGCACTTTCTCTACTCATCCGCTCGGGTGGTGGAAGTAGAGGGCTGGACGTTCACGGTTGCCCCGGGGGTTAAGGTAATTGCCGGCGGAAGCGCCAACCCGCTGCAAACCTTGATCAGCATATACCGCGGAAGCGAAAAGGTTGCGCAGCTTGTGCTCATCCATAAACGCCACGACACCGATTTGGCGATCCAGGCGGTGTCCAGTGACATTTTGTTGAAACTGTCCCCGGCCACGCGCACGGTCAGCGTAACCGAAAAATAGCAGGGCACCCTGTACGGGGTGCTCTTTCACACTTCCCGCATCTGCATACAAACTTGAGGAGGCTGGTACCATGCAATTGACAAACCTGCAGGCAGGAGCATTTTCCCTGACGTGGCTGCGGGGAGGGCTGTCGCAGTTGGACGGAGGGGCGATGTTTGGCGTGGTTCCCAAACCGCTCTGGAGCAAGCGCTATCCATACAACGATCTCAACCAGATACCGCTTAGGGCTGATCCGATCCTGGTGGAAGGCGGCGGCAAAACCATCCTGATCGAGTCAGGCTTGGGCAACGACCGGCTGACGGACAAGCAAAAGCGCAACTTTGGCCTGCTGGAGGAGTCGCAGGTGAAAGAGTCGCTGGCCGCCAAGGGATTGACGCCGGAAGATATCGACATCGTGCTGATGACCCACATGCATTACGATCATGCCAACGGGCTTGTTTCCTGGCAGGACGGCCGGCTCGTCTCCACGTTTCCGCGGGCGGTCATTTATGTCCAGGAACAGGAATGGGCGGAGATGCGCGAGCCCAACATCCGTTCCCGCAACACCTATTGGGAGGACAACTGGAAGCCCATTTATGAACAGGTGCAGACGTACGGCGACACGCTGGAGGTGCTGCCCGGCATTTCGCTGCACCACACCGGCGGGCACAGCCAGGGGCATGCGATCGTCCGCATCGAAAGCGACGGTCAACTCGTATTGCATCTGGCCGACCTTTTGCCGACACACGCGCACCAGAATCCCCTGTGGGTGATGGCCTACGACGACTACCCGATGACCTCCATTTTCGCCAAGCAAACATGGATTCAGGAGGGCATCCGCCAAGGCGCCTGGTTTACGTTTTACCACGACATCAAGTATCGGGCGGTGAAATGGGACGAGCAGGGAGTCATTACGGACAGCATAGAAGTGGAATAAAAGCAGCAGTGGTTACTCGCCTCCTTTCGGTACAGCGCAAGCATGTCCCCGAGCAGGGGGCTTTTTTTATGCGGGGGACAGCTTCAACGCCCGTGCGGCCTTCCGTCATCGTCTGTGGTCTTATCGATTTTTCGATTGTTGTTCTAAAAAAATTTTCATAATCAAAAAAGTTCGGACAGTGATTGACGAAACCAAGACTGCTCCCTACAATTTAGGAAAAACTTGTGATGACTGTTCTGTTTCCATTGTCGGGCAGAGCAGTTGGAGGAGAGAGAAACACATGGATAGGGTCAAGGGGTTGTTGCGCGAATTTCACCCCATCGTCTGGTCGCTTGTGGTCGGCACGGTGTTTGTCCGCGCAGCCAGTTCGATGAGCATGCCGTTCCTGTTTTTGTACTTGTCCAATCATACCGACATGGATTATGGAACCATCGGACTGACGATCGGCGCGGGGGCACTGGCCGGGACGGTGGGCGGCTTCATCGGTGGGACGCTTTCAGATATATTTGGCCGACGCCGCGTCATGCTCGCGGCATTGTACGTCTGGACCCTGGTGTTTGTAGGGTTCGCATTCGGCAAAAGTCCGCTGTTTTTCCTGCTGTTAAACGTCGTCGGCGGGCTCTGCCGCTCCTTTTACGAGCCGGTGTCGCAGGCGCTCATGGCCGACGTGACGCCGCACGAGAAGCGGTACCGTGTCTTCGGCCTGCGCTACACCGCGATCAACGTGGGCGTGGCCGTGGGGCCGATCGTCGGGGCGATGCTGGCGTTGACTTCGGCGGCGCTGCCGTTTCTGATGACTGCCCTCATCTACCTGCTGTACGTCATCAGCTTGCAGGTGATGTTAAACGTCTTTGGCATCAAGCAGATCGAGGGACAGAAAAAAGAGCCGGTCAGCTTTCAGCGTGCACTTGAAGTGGTGGTGCGCGACAAAGCGTTCCGACTCTATATGGTGGCGGGGATGCTGGGGGCGATCGGCTACTCGCAAATGTCAACAACGCTGGCCAAGTATACGGAGATGGCCGTTCCCGACGGGGCGAAGCTGTTTGCCATCCTGATGAGTATCAACGCCATCGTCGTGGTGTTGATGCAGATGCCCTTGACCCGCTGGGCGGAAAACAAGACGCCCCTGACCAGCATCGTGGTGGGGAACGTCATGTACGCACTCGGGGACCTTGGCTACGCCTTCGCCCACTCATGGACGATGTTTATTGTGGCGATGGTCGTTTTTACCATCGGCGAGATTCTCACGTTCACCGCGTCCGATGTCCTGATCGACCGGATGGCGCCGGACAACATGCGCGGCACGTATTACGGAGCGAAAAGCTTCGGCAACCTCGGCCAGTTTATCGGCCCGTGGATGGGCGGCATTCTGCTGGCGTCGTACGGCGGTCCCGTGCTGTTCGGAGTGGTCGCTTTCCTCTCCATGACGAGCAGCCTGTTTCATTGGGCTGGACAGCGCGCCTACCAGAAACGCACCGGGACGTCAATCAACATCGCCCGGAACACGTCACTGTAGTGCCTGCATGATCCGCTCGGCGATCCGGGCGTAACCGGCCTCGTTGGGATGAAAGTGGTCCGTGTAGAGGTAGGTATTTTCCTTGTGGACGAACAGATCGTAGGTGGGAACGACAATGACGCGCGGATAGCGGGCCGCGATGGCGGCAGCATCGCTGTTCCAGTCCAGCACCGGCTTGACGGTGTCGGCGGCCGCGTCGGTGTCCCCGAACGGATTGTACAGGGCGGTGTAGACAATCGGCGCGCTGTCGTTCAGCTCCCGGATACGCCGGAGAATCTGCTCGTAGTTGGCCGCAAGTCCTTTGATGGCAGCGGCCAATTTGTCGTTGTCGACGCGGTATACGCCGCCGGACTGCTTGAACAAATCATTTCCGCCGATGGTAAACAGGATGAGATCGGCCTGCTTCAGCAGCGACTGGACCTGGGGTTGGGACAACTGATCGACGAGGCCGGTCGATTCCTGGCCGTTGATGGCCAGATTGGTCAGCGTGATCGGGTGGCCCGCCTGTTTTTCCAGTGCTTGGCGGACGTGTCCCACGTAACCAAGCCCGTTGGCGTCGCCGGCTCCGCGCGTCAGCGAATCTCCCAGCGCCACCACGTGACGGATGCCTTCCCCTGGCGCCAGCGGGGCCGGCTTGGCATGCCCGGCCGGTTCTGCGACCCGGCCGGATGAGAGCTGGCGAGGGTCCAGCGCAAACACGAAGCCTGCGGCAAACAGCAAAAAGGAGAGCACGGAGAGCAGGCCGACTGTACGCCACATGAATTGACCGGATGTGCGCATCGGGTACCTCCCATTCGTTGGTGGATGGTCAAGCATGGTATAATGTGACATGTACTGTCAGTGTATCACAATCACCGTTTTCGCGTCAGCGAACGGTATCTGGATAGGGAGGGCGAGCAGTGGGCGAGACAGTCCTTTCCGTAAAAGGATTGCGCAAGACGATCGGCGGCAAGCCGATCATTCACGATATGACGTTTGACGTTTACGCCGGAGAGGTCTTTGGCTTTCTCGGGCCTAACGGCGCGGGCAAGACGACGACGATCCGCATGCTGGTCGGGCTGGCCTCAGCCGACGGAGGAGAGATTGAGATCGGCGGCATCTCCCTTCGCCGTTCGTTTCCAGAGGCGATCGCCCAGGTGGGCTGCATCGTGGAAAACCCGGAGCTGTACAAATTCATGACGGGCCGGGAAAACCTGGAGCATTTTGCCCGCATGAGCGGCGGCATTCCCCCGAGCGGATCGAGGAAATCGTCCGCTTTGTCGATCTGGAACGGGCCATCGACGACAAGGTGAAAACCTATTCGCTCGGCATGCGGCAGCGGCTGGGCATCGCGCAGGCCCTCCTGCACCGGCCCAAGCTGCTCATTCTCGACGAGCCGACCAACGGCCTGGACCCGGCGGGCATCCGCGAACTGCGTCAGTTTATCCGCAGGCTGGCGGAAGAAGAGGGGCTGGCCGTGTTCGTCTCCAGTCACCTGCTCAGCGAGATTGAGATGATGTGCGACCGCGTCGCCATCATCAACAAGGGACGGGTCATCTCCGTCGGACCGGTGCAGGAGCTGATGGAACAGTTTGCCGACCGGGTGGCGTGGACCTTTCCGCCGGAGGCCGAGCGCAGGGGACGGGACGTGCTGAGCCGCCTGTCCTTTGTGGAACGGGTGTGGCCGGACGGCGAGGGACGGCTGTACTGCCGCATGGATACGGAGCGAATCAGCGAGGCAAACGCCGCATTGGTGCGGGCCGGCGTCCCCGTCCTCGGCATCGTCGCCAAGACGGTGACCCTGGAAGATTTGTTCCTGACGCTGACAGGGGGAGGTGGAGAAGATGGGGCCGAGCATGCTCGCACTGGTACAAAATGAGACGATCAAGCTGCTGCGCCGCCGCCGCTTTCTCGTCGTGCTGCTGATCCTGGCCGTCCTCATCCCGATCTTTACCTACGCGCAGTACCGCTCCGTGGTGACGGTCCAGGAGCGGATGGGCACGACTGACTGGCGGACGATATTGCAGCAGCAGATCGTGGACACGCAAAACCGGCTCGCCTCCAGCAGACTGCCGGAGGAGTGGCGGGAGTTCTTAAAAATTCGCGTCCAGCAGCAGCAGTACTATCTGGATCATGACGTCAACCCGATGGCACCGGGGGCGCCCACGTTTGCGCGGGGCTTCATGGATCAGGCCGTGTCGCTGTTTCTGCCGATGATCATCGTCGTGCTGGCGGTCGATCTGGTCTCCGCCGAATACAGCGAGGGGACGATCAAGCTGCTGCTGACTCGGCCCGTGCGGCGCTGGAAGGTGCTGACCAGCAAGTACATCACCCTGCTGTTGTTTACCTCGCTCACGGTACTGATGACCTTGTGTATGGCCTACCTGATATCCGGTGTGGTGTTTGGCTATGCGGGCTGGGATCTGCCGGTGCTGACCGGCTTTGACGTGACCGGCGGCGAACTGGTCACATCCGCGGTGTTCATGCTGCCGCAGTGGAAATACCTGCTCATGCAGTACGGACTTGGGTGGTTTGTGTGCATCGTGGTCGGGACGATTACGTTCATGGTCTCCGTACTGGTGCGCAGCGCGGCTGCCGGAATGGGCATCATGATGGCGGCCCTGATCAGCGGAACGATTTTAACCCAGATGGCGTCGACCTGGGAGTCGGCCAAATACCTTTTCGTCGTCAATTTGCAGTTGACGGACTACCTGGCCGGCACGCTGCCGCCGATCAAGGGCATGACGCTGCCTTTTTCGCTCGCCGTGTTGAGCGTCTGGGCAGCAGCGGCGCTGATTGTCGCCTACGCCGTGTTTATTCGCAGGGATGTCACGTCTTGACCTTCTCTTGACCGGTGTGGACGGAAACCAAAAGGGACACTGCTTTTTCGAGGAAGCAGTGTCCCTTTTTTGGTGCTGGGCTGTTTTGATCGGCAGCGGGATTATTTCCACGTCAGCTGCTTGGACATTTCGACCAGTTGGTCCAGTCGGATGCCCCGGGCGGTCATTACGACGTAGAGCGATTGGTTTTCCGTCTGCGCGTTGAAGTGGACGGCGTGCTCGGCAGCCGCTTCGCCTGACGAATCCGGCAGGTCGAATGAGACGGCGATGGCCTGTTCGCCGTTGACCGTGTACAGCTGTGTGGCCGTAAAGGTGCCGGGGATGGACAAGCTGCGCTTCCCTTTTGCGTTGGGCACCACGTCCACCTTGATCCACTCCTTGCTGCGTTGGTAATGGCAGGAGAGGCGAACCACCTTATGGCTGGTCGGTGATTCGTACTGGACGGTGACTGCCTGCAGGGTCATGCCGTCAGGCGGCTGGTTCAGCACGGGTACAGGCACGTCGGATGAACGGATGGCCGTCTCCAGATCAGTGAACGCGGAGAGCGTAATTTCCTGTTTGGCCTGATCGGTTGCGGGCGGACCGGCTACGGGCGGTACGCTTTCGATTGACGGGTCAGGTGCGGCATCATTGCTGAACATGTTGACGCCCCATTCGTTCTCCGTCTTTTGAATGGCGGATTGACCGTCTGTCGGTTTAATTGCATCCGTCTGTTTCGACGGCGTGTCCTCATGTTTGACATGGTCGTTGGCGGATTTTCCGTTGGCGTTGCGAGCGGCGATGATCGTTCGTTTATGCAGGGGTTGCCCCGATTCGTTGACTGTATCGAACGCCTGTGTCCGCGACGTCTGAGGGGGTTGGGCCTTCTCCGCGGTCTTTGCTCCCGACCCGGCGTGCGGTTCCTGCGCCTGACTTGCAGCAGATTTGGGCTGATTGGTTCCGCTGTCGTTCATCGCCAGTGCGGCCGGCTGCACCGTGGTCCCGTCCGGTGACGTCTGCCCGTCTGGTTGTTTTGCGGCAATGTCTGGATAGCCATACCCGGCGGCCGGGCTTGCTACGGGCGTGTCAGGCGAAAGCAGGATGGACGGAGCGTCGGCAATTTGTCTGTCTTTCTGTTCCATATCGGCTTTGCTCTCGTGGTGCATGGCGTTTTCCGTGGCGCCATCTTGCCCTGCCAGTTGGAACTGCTGGTAGCCGGCCACCCCGACCGCGAGCAGGATGGCGGCTGCGCCCACCCACGACAGTGAAGGGAGGTAAGACGTCCAGCGGCGGAATTTCGCCTGTTTGGGTGACGGCGTGACGGATGCCGACGCGGCGTGAGGAGGAGCGCTTTGGCCGGCGGTTTGATAGATCGCCTGCATGATTTTCTCTTCCAAATCGGCCATCGGTTGAGGAACTTCTTTCAAGAATTGCACCTCCTCGCCGCTAGTCAATTGGGCTTCCATCCAGGCGATACACTCATCGCACGTCTCGATATGGGAAAGCGTTTCGATGTCCGGCTCGTATGCCCATGCTTTTCTAAATTCCTGGCAGTTCATGCACGAGCCCCCCTTCCTTGCGAGTAAGCAGTTTGGCCAGTTCTTGGCGAGCGCGCAGATAGCGGACACGGGCCGTTGACTCGGCGATGCCGAGCAGCGACGCAATTTTTTCAAACGGATATTCGTGCGTGCAGCGCAGCACGATTACTTCCCGATACGATTCGGACAACATCGAAAATGCTTTCTCAATCTCCCGGCGGCGCTCCTTGTTCAAGAGGGAGTCCTGCGGTGATTCGTCGCTCGCCTGGGAGGGGACGTACGCCAGTTGTTCGTCGGATTCGTGAAACTTGCGCCGGCGCAGGAAGTCGATGGTCTTGTTTCGCGCCAGCGTATACAGCCAGGAGGAAAACTGGCTGTCCCCACGAAAGCTGGAGAGTTTTTCATACGCTTTGACGAAGACTTCCTGGGTCAAATCTTCCGCATCGGAGCGGTTGTTTACCATTTTGTAGATAAACACGTAAATCATGTGCTGATACCGCTGAATCAGCTCGCGGTACGCTTCGATGTCGCCTTGCAGAATCCGCTGAATGATTTCGGCGTCGGATTGCATTGAATCTCCGGCCTCCCTTCCTCTATGAGACGCTGGTATCGATCCGAATGTTTCAATCCAGCGCATCCATTTCTATCACGTCGTAGTGGTATCCCTGTTCCACCAGAAACAATTGCCGGTGAAGCGCAAATTCCTGTTCGCGTGTGTCCCGAGTGACCAGCGTGTAAAAATAGGCGGCGTTGTCGCGCTCTTTGGGACGCAGAATGCGACCGAGCCGCTGCGCTTCTTCCTGGCGCGAGCCGAATGTGCCGGATATCTGGATGGCAACATTGGCATCCGGCAGGTCGACGGCAAAGTTGGCCACCTTGGAGACGGCGAGCCGGGTAATCTCGCCGCGCTTGAACTGGCGGTACAGCGCCTCCCGTTCCTTTTCCGGCACCTTGCCCGTAATCAGCGGGAGGTTCAGCGCTTCGGCAAGCTGCTGGAGCTGTCCCACGTACTGGCCGATGATCAGGACGCGGTCGTCGGCGTGACGCTCCAGCAGATGGCGCACGACCTGGAGCTTGCGCGGATTCTCCGCCGCGATCCGGAATTTTTGCCGCGCGTTGGCCCGGGCGTAAGCCTCCCGTCCGTTCGCTTCAAACGGCAGCCGAATTTCCTGGCAGCGCGCTTCCGCAATCCAGCCTTGTTCCTCCAGGGCTTTCCACGGCATTTCGTACTTTTTCGGCCCGATCAGGGTAAACACGTCTTCTTCCCGGCCGTCCTCCCGCACCAGTGTGGCCGTCAGTCCGAGCCGGCGCGTCGCCTGAATCCCGGAGGTGACGCGGAAGACGGGAGCGGGCAGCAGGTGCACTTCGTCGTAGATCACCAAGCCCCATTCCCGTTCTGAGAACAGGCGCATGTGGGGATACGAATCGTCCGCTTTTGAACGGTATGTCAGGATCTGATAGGTGGCTACGGTAATCGGTTTGACCTCTTTCCGTTCGCCTGTGTATTCACCGATCTGTGAGGGATCGAGGTCAGTCTTGTCGATCAGCTCGGCGATCCACTGCCGGACCGATGTGGTGTTGGTCGTCAGGATCAATGTGGCCGTCTGGAGCTGGCAGATCGCTCCCAGGCCGATGATCGTCTTGCCCGCGCCGCACGGCAGCACCAGCACGCCGCTGCCGCCAGTGGCAGCACCGGCGGCGTGGAAGGCATCCACCGCCTCCTGCTGGTACGGCCGCAGCGCAAACGGCCGGCCGCTGGCGGTCACTTCCCGCAGCGCGACGGGACAGGCTTCTCCGGATGTATAGCCGGCCACGTCCTGGACGGGGTAGCCGAGCCGGATCAGCTCCTGTTTGATCAGCCCGCGGGCGTATGGTTTGACGCGCCAGACGGCCGGATTCACCTGTCCTTCCAGCAGGCTGCTCACCGCCTTGTACCCGGTCAGCTCAGCCAGCAGGGGCACATCGTCGCCGGTCAACAGCAGGTGATCGCCGTCTTTTTCCAAGCGAATCAGGCCGTACCGTCCCATCGTTTCGGCGATTTCCCGGACGATGGACGGCGGAACTCCGTATTTACTATACGTGCTCAAGACGCCGGTTACCTGCTCCGCCGTCAGGCCCCCTGCTGCTGCGTTCCACAGGGAGAGCGGGGTAATCCGGTATGTGTGTATGTACTCCGGGCTTTTGATCAGTTCGGCAAAGCCGGACAGCGCCTGCCGGACTTCCGCAAACAGCGGATGCTGCGCTTCCAGCAGGATGGTGCGATCGCTTTGCACGATCAGCGGCAACTCGGGACGGTACGACACATTCTTCACCTCTGCGGCTTTGTGGTCTCCATGTTCATACAGTCAATCGTATCACAATCGGAAGGCGAATGAAAAACGGGTTTGCCGCCGTCGCGCTGCCGCGCTTTTGACAGGAACGGGCAACATTTGGCCGCCCGTGGGTTACACTAACGCAAGAAAACGGGCAAAGGAGTAGGGACGGCATGGCGATATGGAGTGCCTTTTTCAATCTGGTCCTGGTCGCATTTCTCGTCTTTCTCAACGGCTTTTTCGTGGCGACCGAATTTGCCATCGTGAAGGTGAGGGAATCGCGCATCGCCCAACTGGTAGCGGAAGGAAACAGGCGGGCGGGCGACGTCGAACTGGTGCTGGACAACCTGGATGCCTACCTGTCCGCCACCCAGCTGGGGATCACGCTGGCGTCGCTCGGACTGGGCTGGCTGGGGGAACCGGCCGTCGCCCATCTGCTCCACCCTGTCTTCCGCTACTTTGGGCTGAACGAGACGCTGGTCGGCAGCATCTCCTTTATCGTCGCGTTCTCCATCATTACTTTTTTGCACATCGTGCTGGGCGAGCTGGCGCCAAAATCGCTGGCCATCCAGCGCTCCGAGAAGGTCTCGATGTTCGTGGCCCGTCCCATCCGGATGTTTTACAAGCTGATGTACCCGTTTATCGCCTTTCTCAACTGGGCGGCGGCCAAGATTCTCAGGATGCTCGGCATTAGCATGGAACCGCATCAGGAAGCGCACACGGAAGAAGAAATCCGCATCCTTGTCAACGAGAGCCACAAAAGCGGCCTGATCGACCAGACCGAGCTGATGCTGGTGGACAATATCTTTGATTTTTCGGAGACAATGGCCCGGGAGATCATGGTGCCGCGCACGGACATGGTGGTGCTCAACCTGCGCGACCCGTTAGAAGATAACATCAAGGTCGTGCAAAACGGCCGCTTTACCCGCTACCCGGTGGTGGACGGGGACAAGGACCACGTGGTCGGCAGTTTGCATATCAAGGATTTGTTGACCAGCCTGCTGGAAGGGGAGCAAAAAAGCCTGGAGCAGTTGAGCCGCCCAGTGCTGACCGTTCCGGAGACGATATCCATCAGCCGGCTTTTGACCATGCTGCAAAAACAGCGCAGCCAGATGGCGATTATCATCGACGAGTACGGCGGAACGGCAGGTCTGGTTACAGTGGAAGACATAATGGAAGAAATTGTCGGCGACATTCAGGATGAATTTGACGACGAGCGGCCGGAAATCGAGCGGAAAGACGACCTGCTGTCGCTGGACGGCCGCATGCTGCTGGAAGAGGTAAACGACTACCTCGGGCTTGATCTGGACGACAGTGAGGTGGACACGCTGGCCGGCTGGATCTACATGCAGATCGACCATCCGCCGCGCGTGGGCGACGTGGTCAGAGACGGCGGCTACGAATTCATCGTCGGCGAGGTGGACCATTACCGAATCACCCGTGTATGGGTAAAAAGAGGAACGAAGGAAGCGGGGCAACAAGCGTAAAACATCTTTTCAACGCCGCAAAGTATGCTATAATGGAACACAAGTTTTTCTGTTATTGCAGAGTGAGAGCTTAGAGGAGGAAGAACAGATGAGACGAGCTGTACATGCTGTACTGGCCGCATGTCTGTCGATTGCACTGACGGCGTGTGGCAACCAATCCGGCCAACAGACGGACGCAACCGCGACCGCTGCCAACGGCCAGCAAATGGTGAAGCTGGGGCTGACCCAATTCGTGGAACACCCGGCGCTGGATGCGATCCGCCAGGGAATTGTAGACGGATTGAAAGCAGCCGGATATGAAGAAGGCAAAAACGTGGAGCTGGATTATCAAAACGCCCACGGTGACATGAACAACACGGTCTCGATTGCACAAAAATTCGCCGGCGACGGAAAGGACCTGGTCGTGGCCATCGCCACGCCATCCGCTCAGGCAGCAGCCAAGGCGATTACGGATAAGCCCGTGATCTTCAGTTCCGTGACGGACCCGCTGTCCGCCCAACTGGTCAGCAACCTGGAGAAGCCGGACAAAAACGTGACCGGCACCTCTGACAAGGTGTCGATGGAGCAGCAGCTGGAGCTGGTCAAACGCTTCCTGCCGAACCTGAAAAAGCTGGGCGTCATCTACACCACGTCGGAAGTGAATTCCGAGGTGCAGGTGAAGGAACTGGAAGAAGCGGCGAAAAAACAAGGGGTCGAGGTCGTCAAGGCAGGCATCTCCCAGCTGTCCGAAGTGCAGCTCGCAGCCCAGGGACTGGCCGGCAAGACGGAGGCCATCTTCATCCCGATTGACAACACCGTGGTCTCTTCATTTGAAGCGGTGTTGGGCGCGGCGGAACAGCACAAGGTGCCGGTTTTCGCTTCCGACACGGATACGGTAAAACGTGGAGCCGTGGCCACCTACGGCATTGATTACTACCAGATCGGCAAGCAGACCGGAGAGATGGCCGTCCGCATTTTGAAGGGACAGAAAGTGGCCGACACGCCGGTGGAAGTGTCCAAACAGACCGAGCTGTACATCAACGAGACGGCAGCTGCCAACTTTGGCATTGCCATTCCCGATGAATTAAAACAGCAGGCGAAAGAAATCTTCAAGTAGAAAAAGAGAGCCTTGCTCTCTTTTTCTGTTTGAATTGTGTTTCCATCGTGGTAAAATGAAAAAAATTTTATAATTAGGGGGGTTTTTTACATGAGAAAGCAAAAGTATTGGCATGTCGTCCAGAAAATTCTGTGTCCTTTGCTACTTTTATCCGTTGCAGCGTGTGGGCAGCAAAGTGCTCCGGCGGACAGTCAGCCGGCCAACGATCCTGCCCAGGATACGAAGCAATTGAAGGTGGGCATCGTGCAGATCGTGGAGCATCCGGCACTTGATGCGGCGCGGGAAGGCTTCATTGCCAAGCTGGGGCAAAACGGCTACGAGAAAGACAAACAGGTGGTCTACGACATCAAGTCGGCCCAAGGTAACATGGATCAGGCTGTGCAGATCGCGCAGAAGTTTCAGGCGGACAACGTCGATCTGATCCTGGCCATCGCCACGCCGGCCGCTCAGGCAGCCGCTCAGGTGACCAAGGATATTCCAATTCTCTTCACCGCCGTGACCGATCCGGTGGCGGCTTCGCTGGTGCAAACCATGGAAAATCCGGGCGGCAATGTGACCGGCACGACGGACATGAACCCGGTGGAAGAGCAGTTGAAGCTGGTACAGGAGCTGAAGGCGGACGCCAAGACGGTCGGCATCATCTACAACTCCGGCGAGGTAAACTCCAAGGTACAGGTGGATGCAGCCAAAGCCGCAGCGGAAAAACTGGGCCTGACCATCCGTGAAGCAGCCATCACCAGCCCGACGGAAGTAAAGCAGGCAGCCGAATCGATGGTCGGCAAAGTGGACGCATTCTACATCCCGACCGACAACATGGTGGTCTCCTCCATCTCTGCGGTGATCGGAGTGGCGGAGTCGCAAAAAATCCCGGTGGTGGCCGGCGAGGAAAACTCCGTGAAGAGCGGCGCAATCGCTACCTATGGCATTGACTACAGCAAACTGGGCGAACAGACCGCCGACATGGCGGCCAAAATCCTCAAAGGGGAAGCTCAACCGGCCAGCATGCCTGTAGAGAAGCAGGCGGAGATGAAGCTGGTGCTGAACAAAAAAGCGGCGGAAAAAATGGGCGTACCCCTTCCGCAATCCCTGCTCGACCGGGCAGCTGAAGTGGTCGAGCAATAATCGCAGCAACAGGAGGACGCTATGAACCTGGCATATCTCGGAGCAATCGAACAGGGCTTGCTGTTTGCGATCATGGCCCTGGGCGTGTATCTGACCTTTCGCATCTTGAATTTTCCTGACCTGACCGTGGACGGCAGCTTTGCGCTGGGCGGTGCGCTGGCAGCCAAGCTGATCATTGACGGCACGAATCCGTTTCTCGCCACCCTGGCGGCCTTTGTCGCCGGCGCAGCGGCGGGAGTGTTTACGGGACTTTTGCACACCAAGGGGAAAATCAATGGACTCTTGGCCGGGATTTTGACGATGATCGCGCTGTACTCGATCAACCTGCGCATCATGGAGAAAGCCAACCTGCCGCTTCTTCGCGAGGAAACGCTTTACACGTTTGTCAAAAACCTCGGTGTCCCCAATGTGACCGTGGGCGGGGAGGTGCTGTTGACCGGTGTGGCAATTGTATTTTTCATTGGTATTCTGCTGCTGAAAGCACTGATTGATTGGTTCCTGCACACCGACCTTGGCCTCGATCTGAGGGCGACGGGCGACAATCCGAAGATGATCCGCAGTTTCGGCATCAACACCGACACGACCACGATCATCGGCCTGGCCTTGTCCAACGCGCTGGTGGCCGTCTCCGGCTCCTTGGTCGCGCAGTACCAGGGCTTTGCCGACGTGGGCATGGGGATCGGGATGATTGTGATCGGTCTGGCCTCCGTTATTGTCGGGGAAGTGTTGTTTGGCAGCTCCTCCATTGTCCGGGCGACCATCGCCGTCATCGGCGGCTCGCTCGTCTACCGGCTGGTGATTGCCCTGGCGCTGGACAAAGGGCTCAACCCGTCCGACATGAAGCTGATTACCGCGCTGATCGTGATCATCGCCCTGACGGTGCCGACGTTTGCCAAAGGCGTGTGGAAAAGACAAGGGTTCCGTGCGGTGAAAGGGGGGAACGGCGATGCTTAGGATTTCCGGCGTACGCAAAGTATTCAACGAGGGAACTGTCAACGAGAAGGTGGCGTTACGGGAAATCAACCTGCACGTCGCCCCAGGCGATTTTGTCACCGTAATCGGCAGCAACGGGGCCGGGAAATCGACGCTGATGAACATTATTTCCGGCGGATTGATTCCCGACAAGGGCACCGTGACGATTGACGGCAAGGACGTCACCCGGCTGGGTGAGCACCAGCGTGCCACCTTTGTCGGCCGCGTGTTCCAAGACCCGATGGCGGGCACGGCACCCAACATGACCATCGAGGAAAACCTGGCCATCGCCTACGGCCGCGGCCGGCGGCGTACACTGTCGTTTGGCGTTACCAACCGCAAGCGGGAGCTGTTCCGCGAGCACTTGAAACAGCTCGACCAGGGGCTGGAGAACCGTTTGAAGACCAAGGTGGGCTTCCTCTCCGGCGGCCAGCGCCAGGCGCTCAGCCTGTTAATGGCGACGTTTACGGAGCCGAAAATCCTGCTGTTGGACGAACACACGGCGGCCCTGGACCCGAAACGCGCACAGCTGATCGTCGAGCTGACCCGCAAGATCGTGGAGCAGCACCAGCTGACGACGATCATGGTCACGCATAACATGGAACAGGCGCTGAACATGGGCAACCGTCTCTTGATGATGCACGAGGGCAGCATCATTCTGGACATTCCGGAGGAGAAAAAACGGAAGATGAAGCCGCAGGACCTGCTGCAGGCGTTTGAAGCGGCGCGTGGCGAATCGTTCAGCGAAGACCGCTACCTGCTGTCGTAACGCGCACCGTTTACATGCTTGAGCCTTCCCGAAGTGACGGGGAGGCTTTTTCCATTCGCTGCAGGTACAGGTACTGGGCCAGGGCCCCGATGAGCAGCAGCACGGCCGAAGCGCCGAACAGCCATGCGCCGCCGAAATGTATCAGGACCAGACTGCCCAGATAAGGCCCCGCTGCGCGGGAGATGTCCCAGTGCAGCCCCGTTATGGCAAAATAGCGGCCGCGCATGGAGGGCGGCGCGATCCGTGCCACCAGCGTCAGCAGGTGATTGAGACCGACGCTTTCGCCGAGAATGAGCACGAGCTGGATGGCGAGCAGTACAGCCGCGCTGTCGGACTGGGCGTAGGCTGCGGAGACCGCGGCAAAGCAGACGTATGAACCGGTGATGAGGATTCGCGGGGACACGCGCTGCGTCCATTTGACCAGCCAAAATTCCAGGAAGATGGATGCGGCCGCTTTTGTGGAGGCCAGCATGGCCAGCAGTTCCAGATAATCGGTGAATGTATTCTTCAGATGCAGCTGCAGATTGGTTTCCGTTTGCGCGTAGAACAGGCTGATCGGCATGGCCAACAGCATCAGGTGCAGCGCGGGACGGATTTTGTGCCGGGCGGCGGGAGCAGGCAAGTCCCCGGCGGCGGCCGGTGATGGTGTGCGTGCCGACGACGACACTTCTGGCGCAGACGCCGGTATCTTCCACCAGACGCACGCGGCGTAGAGGACCAGCGAAAACGCCGTCAATTGAAAGGCAAGGCTGGGGTCGCTTTGATAGATCAGCACGCCCACAAGCGGACCGGCCGCAGCGCCGATATAGCTGGCTGTATTCAACAGGGCGAACGCTTCCGACTGGAGCTTGTGAGGGACGGTATCAGCCAGGAGGGCGCGTGCCGCCGGGATGAAGAGGGAGCGGCCCGCACCGTTTATCATGTACAGGATGGCAAAGGCGGCAAGCGAGTGGGCAAACGCCATTCCCAGCATGGCCAGCGCCTGCAGGCCCAGAGCGACCAGCATGACGGATTTGCGTCCGTACCGGTCCGTCACACCCCCTGCGATTAGCGTCAGCGCGATTTCACTGGCGGGCTGCAGCCCGATCACCAGCATGGTCAGGGGAACGGAGCTGCCTGCCTGCTCGTTCAGATACAAGATCAGAAAAGGGGCAATCATGCTGAGAGAGAGCTGCGTCACCAGTTCGCCGAAGAGCCGGACCCAGACCGTGGTCGGATAGCGAGTGAAAAGTGATGTTCGTTTCATGTTTATCCTGGTATCCTTTCTGTATCGGGATTGGGATTGTACCCGATTGTACGCCGGGGGGAACGAAAGAAAAAGCGTACAAAACGACACGTCGTTTTTTCATGTTTTGAGGCGGTGTATGATTATGATCCTGTTTGAACATTATCATCGGCTGTTTGCCGGCTGCCCGCAGGCGGCGATCGACAAGCCCATCACCCTCTCTCTGGCCTGTGCGGCTTCCATCTTGTGCTGCACCCCGCGCAATGCGGCGGCTACGGTAAAAAAGTTAGCGCAGCGGGGGTGGATTGTCTGGCAGCCCGGTAAGGGCAGGGGACATCAGTCCGTGCTGACGTTTCGCATTCATCCCGCTGACGCCGCGCTCTCTGTCGCCAGGGAACTGGTCCGGCAGGGAGAGATTCGCGGAGCACGCGTGTTTGTAGCCCGGTATCGGGAGGAGTTAGGCGAGCTGGAGGAAAGTTTTCAGCGCTGGATGAGCAGTCAGTTTGGCCTGCATGTCAGCAGGAGTCCGGGAAGCAGACAGGACGTGCTGCGGCTGTCCCAGGGCAGGCCGCTGCCCATGCTGGACCCCTCCCGCGTGCTGCTGCGTTCGGAAGCCCATCTGACCAAACATGTATTTGATACGCTTGTTCACTTTGATCCACAGCAAGGTCGTTTTGAACCCCGGCTTGCCTTGTACTGGGAGGCGAATCCCCAGGGAACGGAGTGGACGTTTATCCTGCGAAAAGGGGTCTGGTTTCACCACGGCAGAATGCTGGAGGCGGAGGATGTGCGGTATGCCCTGCTTCGCCTGCGGGACAAGTCTCCCCTTCATCAATGGCTTGTCCGGTCGATCCGTGCGGTGGACGTGGTTGACGCGTACACACTGCGGATCAGGCTGCACCATCCGGACAGCCTGCTGCTGCACGCCTTGAGCAAGGAGTTTGCTTCCATCGTCCCGTTTGACTACACGGAGCAGATGGGCGAGCAATTTGGCTGCATGCCATCGGGAACCGGGCCGTTTCGCGTGGTCCGCAATGACGACTCGATGCTGGTGCTGGAGGCGTTTGAGCCGTATTTTGGCGGCCGTCCGTTTACGGATCGGATCGAAATCTGGTGCGTCCCGGACATGACGGGCGAAACGGAAGCCGGATGGCCCGAAATCGTATTCGCCAACGTCCCGGGAAGGGAAAAACAGGATGATTCGCGGTCGACCTGGACGGAGGTGTCCCGCAGCGAGCGCTGCTTTCAGTACCTCGGGTGCAACATGATCAAGCCTGGGCCGGTTACGTCTGCTGCCTTTCGGTCGATCCTTGACCGTATCCTGGATCGCCGGCTGCTGCTGGAGG
This sequence comes from Brevibacillus sedimenti, assembly GCF_020923495.1. Taxonomy (GTDB): domain Bacteria; phylum Bacillota; class Bacilli; order Brevibacillales; family Brevibacillaceae; genus Brevibacillus; species Brevibacillus aydinogluensis. The sequence continues at coordinate 22,077 of NZ_CP064048.1, read as the reverse complement.
AACTGGGAGGATTACGGGAGCCGGCGGTCATCTGGGGAGAACAGGAGAGGCGCAAGGTACGAAGTTTCCCGCAGACGAGTGACGCCGAGATTTTGCGGCGCTTGCAGGCGAGCGGCTACAGGGAAGAACCCCTCCGGCTCGTCAGCTATCCTGACCAGGATCACGTCGAGGATGCGGAGTGGATTCGGATGCGCTGCGCCCGTTATGGCATCGATGTTCGGATTGTGTACGTCGAGCCGGAAGAGATGGCCCGACCCGAGACATTCAGGCATGCCGATCTCGTGCTGGACAGCGCCAACATCGACGAGCGGGAAGAACTGTCGCTTTTGGAATTTTTGCACGATCAGGCATTCAGTCCGTGTCACCACCTGCCGCCGGAAGCCGTCAGGGAAGTGACCGCCCGATCAGCGGAGCTTGCGCGCACCTTCGATGAAAAAAGCGGCGCCGGCAAATGCAGGCGATCGTGTCCTGGCTGCTTCGGCAGCGGGTGTTTTTGCCGCTGTACCGGAATCGCATCGAACTGCTTGCCCACCCCCGATAGTCAGGCCTTTCACTCAATGCGCACGGTTGGCCAGATTTTTCCCGCATGTTTGTCCGAGCGTGACAGAAAATGTCACATTTTTGTCTGAAACCGCTTACCCCTTTCGTCGTATAATTAGGCAAATACTGCTTCTCACATTTGCAGTGAATATCGCGCATTGCAGTGAGTTTCGGGGGAGGAAAAACGATTGTACAGCAAAACCGAAAAGGACAAACAGATTTTGTTTGCGTCCATTCGCTTGATGATCTGCGTTGGCCATGCCGACGGATATATAGGCAATAAAGAATTGACCCGGATTCAGGAGATTGTCAATTCGGAGCATTTCACGCTGAAAGAGCGGCAGATTCTCATGGATGACATGGATTATCCCAAGCGGCCGGAGACAATCGTGGCTGACTTGATGGACCTGACGCGGGCGGAGAAGCTGATGCTGTTGCGCAAGCTGTACCGGATCGCGCTGATCGACCACAAGCTGTCGCAGGCGGAAACGAACGAGATTCGCCGCATCGCTCGCCTGCTGGGGATTCCCGAGGGAAAGATCGCCCAGGTGGAAGCGTGGATCGAAGAAGGCATCCGTTGGCGGGAGCGTTGGAAAAAGATCGTCGACGATTAGGTAGCAGGCGGCGCTCTGAAAGCGAACCGCGTGCAGCTGAAAAACGATGTGCGGACCTCACAGTGGATTGGGGTCCGTTTTTCATTTTTGGTACAATAAGGAGAAAAGCAGGCAGTGCCAATAAGCTCCCCTGCGGGCACTTTGATGTGGCTTGACGAGGAAGAATACTCGAGGTGGCGGCGCCACTACGAAGGAGGACACAACATGTTGCGGATATTGTTGACCAACGATGACGGAATTGAAGCGCAGGGCATCAGGCGGCTGGCGGAAGCGCTCCTCGATCTGAAGAATGCGGAGATTTACGTTGTGGCTCCGGCGGAAGAACGGAGCGGGGTAGGGCACGGCCTCACCTACCGCAGCGCGCTGGCTCCTGTCTCTCACCCCTTTTACGGTCTGCCGGTAAAGGCGTGGGCGATCAACGGCAACCCGGCCGACTGCGTCAAGGCGGCCTGCCATCTGCTGTTTGAAGACCGGCGTAGGCCGGACATCGTCTTTTCCGGCATCAATGTCGGTACCAACCTGGGCCGTGACATCTACTACTCGGGCACCTGCAGCGGGGCAAGGGAAGCGGTCATTCTCGGCGTTCCCGGCGTCGCTCTCTCCTACGACAACTGGTACGCCCAGGACGACTTCGGCCAGGTGGGCGAGCTGATTCGTCCGCTGCTGCACATGTTCTGCGAGCAGGCGGCCGAGAAGAAGCTGCCCGCCGACGTTTTCTTCAACATCAACATCCCCCATCTGCCTCCCGAACAGGTAAAAGGAATCGCGCCGGCAGCGCTCGCCCTGCACCACTACGAAGACAAGTTCGATCGGCAGGACGAGGGATACTGGCTGACACGGGAGTACCCGGATGGCCAGCAGCAGTCCGATGCAGACGACTACTATCTGGTCAAAAACGGCTATATAACGGTCACGCCGGTACATATCGACGCCACGGACCGCTCGCTGTTGGCCGACATGGCCGAGTGGCCGTTGCTGAAGCAGCGGGGTCAGGGCACATCATGACAAGACAGCCGTTTCGTCCGGAAGTCGTGCCCGATCCGTCGCTGAGGTCGCCGACAGCAGCCACGCAGGGGGAAGTGCTGGATGCGACCAACTTTGCCGATTTGTACCGCCTGGCGGGCGAAGAAGGACTGCCCTACTTTGCCCGTCTCAACGCGGCAGGCGACGTGGAGCTGTACCTCGTGTTTGAGAGCGTCGACGCGTTCAGCGAAGCGACCCGGGACGCCGTCTCGGTGGAGTTCAAGACCTACCGCGACAAGCTGCTCGCAGTGATCTGGACTCTCCATGATCCGATCCAGCCGCTCGGCTTCCCGCTCGCGTTTGACATCAAGCGGCCGGAGGAGCATCACATGGCCCTGCGCATGCTGGAACAGGAACAAACACTGCTGCATTACCTCTCCTACGAAGCAGGCCTGCTCACCCATATCTACACGGAAGCAATCACCTTTTCGCCGCAGGAGGCATCGCGGGCGAAAGCGATGATTCGCTCCCTGTACGAAGGGGGACGGAAGACGTGCCCAGCGAAGCGGCCGTGCAGGAAGAAGTGGTGCAGACCATTTCTGCACTGGAACTGCCCGATCAGGTGCTGGAAGAGACGGGCGTCGCCTATCTGATCGACTACGCCCGCCTGCGCCAGAAGCACGGAGACGAAGGGGCCCAGCACCTGTTGATGAGTGCTGTCCAGCAAGCGGTCTGGGTCATGCGCCGCCACGCCCGCAGCGAGGTGCGCGAGACCGCCTTTACGGTGTGGGCTGCCGAGCAGGGAGAGATGCTCCGGCTGATCGTCACGCCTTCCTTGTCGCACGTGTTTGAGGTGGTGCACATGTCCGCCGACGAGGCCAACCCGTTTGCCCGGTTTCTCTTGGCGCTGCCGGAGTTTGTCCGTACCGAGGAGGCGGTTCCCCTTGAGTGGGGCGCCTATCCGCTGATTCGCATGGAAAACGGCCGGCTGTTTCACCTGGAACTGGACGAAGCCGTGCAGGAAAAGTTGCAGCACTTGTTCGCATCCCGCTGGCCTGCCGCTTCCAATCCGTACGAGCTGAGATAGGGAAAGCGAAACGCCCGTCCGTCACGGCCGTCAGTGAAGAGGCCTGTCCGATCGTTCAACACGCTTGTAAAGTGGTATGTTTGTCGTTTCGGGAAAATATGGGTAAAGTAGTCAGGTTTCCACAAAGGAAACGACAAGCGGCGCTGCGAAGTTAGAGGGACAGATATTCTGCCGGGAAGGGTGAGTAGGATGTACTCTGTTCAACCTTGCGTGTTTGAGGCGGTTTCGGAGTGCGCCCGCCGTTTTCAGGAGGAGGTCGCACAATTGGCCGAACGGTTTGCACTGCGCGTCGACGGCGGCTTCCCCGCGCTGGAGCTGCAGGTCCATCCGCATTTTCAGGCGATCCTGGAGTACACCTTGTGGGGAGATGCCGGCGTGGTCGTGATCCGCGGCAAGGTCGGAACGCAGACCGAGTCGCGGCCATGCAAGCCGATCGCAGTGACGATGAAATTTTCGCTGTCGCACGACCCGGAACTGGACATCGAAGCCAAGAAGCAGCGGATTGAAGAAATCCTTGCCGGTGAAACGGAATTGTCCTGGATTGTCCCGCCGGCTGGACACGTCGGCCATCTGGAGTTGACGCTTCGCTTTGAAAGCAAGCCGGGTTCCGGCTTGGTGGGCGACTACGCCCGCACGGTCCTGGGCATTGTGACCGGAAAGGTGATGGCGGCCTGATCAGTTCCGCTTGAGCTGCACCAATGGTCGAATTTTGCGGCCGGTCGTCGCCGCCCACACCGTTTTCCCCACCAGCGGGCAATAAAAGATCACGGCAAAAAACAAGCGGCTGATGAATAAACTGGTAGGGAGAACCATGGCTCACACCGATGTGCCCAAAAGGGGAGCCTGCCAGAAAGCGGTGGAAAACGGATGGGTGAGTTTACGACGGGGATTTTGTATCCGCGCAAATACGAACCGAAAGTGCTGACTGATCTGCCCAAATCGCGTCAGCCTTACTTCCACAGAAACGTCAATCACCAATGGAACGCCTTTTTCCTGCAGGACGAATGGCTGGAAACGCATCAAACCGTGCAGTTTCTCCTGCAGTTGTCCCGCCATTGCGTGCCGCTGCTCTGGTTTCACGACTCCGAAGAAAATGGATGGGGCTTTCGGCTGTTTGACGGCGGGTACGAGGTATCCTCGGCCACGATCAGCTATTCGCTGGACGTGGAGCTGGCGGAAGCGGAGTTTGGCCGATTGTATCCGCATGTGGATGTGGAGGAAGCCATCAGCGAAAACGACGACCTGCGGCAAAAGTACGAGGAGATCCTGGATCGCGTGGTGCGGTCCGACCAGTATCGACGGGAAGTGGGCAAAGGCATTACCCGGGTGCGTCCCCAGTGTTTCAGCAGGTTTGTCGGACCCAAGCAGGTGCAGCAGATTCGTTCGCTGTTTGACCTGCAGCTCCTGACCGAAGTGGACGAGGAGACCGGCTCCTCCATGCTGTACGACTCCGTCGATCTGTTCAAGGAAATTCTCGGGATCGAGGAGATGGTCTGGGTCAATTACTCGTATCTGGCCAGCGGCGGCCGGGAGTAGCGGAAAAGAGGGCCGATCGCTATTCGATCCGGGAACGAATCAACGTGTCCGTGGCAAGACGGCATCGTCTGTCCCAAAGCATTATGCATGCAAGCTAAACAACGCCCCTGTACGCTTTTTTCGTACCAGGGGCGTTGTTTGGTTTCAAGCCTTTTTCCACTGGGCAAAAATTTCGTCCGCGTCCAACAGCATGATCAGCTTGTCCTGCACGCGGGCAATGCCGCTTAAGTATTTGCCGTCGACTCCGGCTACGATCGGGGGAGCCGGTTCGATCACCTGCCGGGACAGGTAGATGACTTCCGACACGGCATCCACGACGATCCCCACATTCAGCCCTTCCAGCTGCAGGTCGATAAACCGGCTCTCTTCCGTCAGCGGCAGCGGCTCCAGACCGAACATCGTGCGCAGGTTGATGATTGGCAGAATCCGTCCCCTCAGATCAATCACGCCTTCCACGTACGGCGGCGACTTGGGGAAGCGGGTTACCGGCAGCGGCTTGATGATCTCCCGCACCAGCGAGATCGGCAGGCTGTAGGTTTCGTCCCCCATTTGAAACAAAATGGATTGGACGGAATCGCCTTCCGCTTTCCAGTCTGTACCGTCCACATGTTGCAACGTTTCCATCTCCCATGTCCCTCCTGCAACGCAATCCCATTCTTTCATTCTTTACCCGTATTGTACCATGGACAAACGCTGAGAGTGGGAATATTTACCCGGTTTTCTCAGAGCGGGATTACGCCGAGCGACACGAGGACGACCAGTCCCAGGCTGACGCCAAAGCTGATAAAGACGTTGCGGCTGACCGCCATCACGGCCAAGCAGAGCGCGCTGGCGATCAGAAACAGCGGTTGCACCGCCAGTTGCCCCTCGGCCACGAACAGCGAGGGAAAGATGAGCGAGGCAAAGATGCCAAGCGGAATAAAGCTGAGGCCGTTCTTCAGCCGGGCGGAAAAGTGGCGGCTGGGCAAGCGGAGAAACGCCCGACGCGACAGGTAGGTGGCCACCGCCATCACGAGAAAAAGCAGGAGCGGATGGGTGCTCACGTCGACTCCACCTCCTTGACGTTCGGCGATTGAGCGGTTTCGGTCGGTTCAGCCGCGGGCAGGAAATAGCCGATGGCAAAGGCGAGCAGGCCCGCGACCAGAACGGGCAGCCCGTTGGGGAGCACGAACGTCATCCCGACGGCCGCCGCCCCGCAGAGCACAAATGTCAGGATGCGAACAACGGACAAGAGCTGGTAGTACGCGAGCGCCACAAACATCGCGGTAAAGCTGAAACCGAGGCCCAGAGCGGCCGGGTCTGGTATCCACTGGCCGGCCACTGTTCCCAGCCAGGTGCCCAGGCACCAGGCAATGTACAGCGAAAGGCCGACCCCGAGAATGTACGACGTGTCGCTCGGATAGCGGCGAAAACGGTTAAGGGTAATGGCGTACTGCTCGTCGGTCAGCAGAAAAGCGAGCGCATTCACCTGGGCGGGCGAAAAGCGCTGATAGTAGGGAGACAGCGACAGGCCCATCAAAAAGTGGCGTGCATTTAACAGACAAGTCGTCAAGATGATTGCCCAAAAGCCAGCGTGTTCGGCGATCATGGAGCTGGCCGCAAACTGCGCTGCCCCTGAATAGACGAATAGTGACATCGCCATGCTTTCCCAGGCGGCCAGGCCGGACTGACCGGAGAGCATGCCGAAGATGGCACCAAACAAGACGTAGCTGGCCGTAATCGGCAGGGCGTCCAGCACACCCTGCTTCCACGCTGCGGGTTCACTCGTGTTCATGTCATCAACTCCTTTTGTTCGTGCAGCAGACGGGCGATGATGGCCATCCCCCTGTCGATCTGTTCCGGCCGTTCGTGCGTAAAGCAAAGGCGGATATACGGCTGTTCTGCCTCCCGCAACAAAAACATATCGCCGCAGGCAATCAGAACCCCCTGTTCCCGGCAGAGCGTCATCAGCCGGCGGGGGTTGATCTCTTCAGGCAGGGACAGCCAGAAATAAAACCCGCCGGCCGGCCGTTCCCAGCGGATGCCGAGAGGCCGCAGCCGTTCCAGATGGCGTTCCATGATCGCCGCCTGCTCGGCGTATTGGCGGCGTGCGTCCGTCAGGTGCGGGAGCAGCGCGCCGTCGCGGAGAAAGGCGGCCACTGCCAGCTGTCCCAGCGTATTGGTGGTGATCGACAATTCCTTCAGCCGGGTCAGCAAGCGCACAAATGGACGGCTGGCCGCCACCCAGCCGATGCGCAGGCCGGGGAACAGCAGTTTGGAAAACGTGTTCAGGTAGATGACGCTGCCGGTCTCATCCAGCGCCTTCAACGGCGGCGGCGGTTCCTCCGCGAGATGCAGGTGCCGGTAGGCGTCGTCCTCGACGATGGGAATGCCGTATCGTTCGCTCAGCGCCAGGAGCCGCTTGCGGCGTTCAAGCGACAGCGTCCGGCCGGTCGGATTGTGATACGTCGGCACCGTGTAGAGAAAGCGCGGCCGGCAGCGGGCCAGTACGCCTTCCAGGACGTCGATGCGCATGCCGTCCGCATCCAGCGGCACCGGCACGATCTGCAGGCCAAGCGACTGGAAGAGCTGCAGCGAGCCGAAATAGGTGGGCATTTCCGTAACGATGCAGTCACCGGGCCGGGCCAGCAGGGTGGTGATCAGGTACAAGCCTTCCTGGGAGCCGCTGGTAATCGTCACCTGCTCCGGAGATGAGATCTGCTCCATCCCCATCCACTCCACCAACAGTTCCCTGAGCTGGGGCAGCCCCTGCACCGAGGTAAAGTAATACGAAGGCAGCTCTTCTGCCGTCGCCTTCACGTAGTCGGAAAAGCGGGAGGAAGCCAAGGTGTGCTTGCCCCCGTCACCGTGGGCAAAGTTGATGGGATTCGGACAGCGGTCGGTTACCTCCAGCAGCTCCGCCATGTGCGACGGGGAGGAGGTCAGCGATTCGTAACCGTGCTGGCTGTTCCAGTCAATCCGCCTGATGCGCGGAGCGGGCGGGAGGACTTCCACGTACCGGCCGCTGCCCATCCGGCTGGCGATGAATCCTTCCGCTTCCAGTTCGGCATAGGCCCGAACCACCGTATTGCGGCTCACCCCCAACTGCGCGGCCAGTTTCCGCTCCGGTGGCAAAGGGGAGCCAATTGCCAATTCGCCGCTTAATATTTGATAGCGCAGCTGATTGTACACACGTGTGTAAATCGGTTTTCGCCCCATGATGCCGCCCCTTTTCAGTCTGTGCTTTGCTCTCCACTATACCGGCTCCCGTAATAAAATAAAAGAGCCAATTTTCCGGCAATAAAAAGCCAAACAGACGGACTGGACCATAGGGGCCAATCCGTCCGTAAAAAAGGGGGGAGCCGGTTACGGCTCCCGCAGCTCGTCCAACGAGATCCCTTGTTCCAGGGCAAATTCAAAGTCGTCTACATCGTAAAACTGAACGGGTACGACATATTCCAAAATCCGATCCTGGTAATCCGTCTGGTCGGTGATCAGCGGTATCTCAAAACGCATCGATGTGAGCAGCAGTTGGGTCTCCACCGGATCAAACAGTTCTCCCCACATGGCGTTGTCGTCTACCTTGACCACGTTGAGCGTCACGCCGTTTGGAAACGAAAACGGCACGATGGACCAGGGAGCGATCAGGCCCTTTTCCATGCGCTTGCGGTTGAACGGATCGGAGAAGAACTGAATCATTTCCTTCATGATCTTGCGTACGTGCTGATCGTCGGCCGGGATCGGCATGATCGGTTCCGGGCTATGATAAAACTCGTCCAATTCGTAGATTGTCGACGCGGGTATGTAATACTCTACAGGTTGCGACGGTGCCATTAATTCCCCGTAGATGGCCAGCATGATCGCTTCAATAACGAATTGTTTCGGCATTTCGACAACCCTCCTCGTAACCATCATACTGAAATCGGAAGTTGACAACAACCCTGGGGAGAGGGCCGAGCACACCTGCTGGACAGTAAAGGGGGAGGCATGGCAGAGAAAAAATTGACGGCCTGCTGCTCGCAATAGCGCAGCAGGGCGGCAACAGCATCGAAACATAAGGAAGCAGCCGCATTCCAGATGAAACACAAGGCAACAAAAAAGCTGAGACAAGGGTCTCAGCATCTGACTGAAAACAAACTATTTATCTGGTAAGTGTTCACAAGGAAACGATCTTCCATCGTTTCCAGGCCGAAAGGCCTGCACATTCATTAACCAAAGCTGAAGACAAATTACTTGTCATGGAGTGATGGGCCAAGCGAGCTCCTTTGACGACCGGCTCAGCGGAAAAACGCTAGACGCGGGGAAAAACAGGGGGCACAAGTCTCACTTCGTCGAAACCCCCAGATGTTTGCCCCCTGCCCGCGTCGCGTTTTGGAGCGGACATCATCCACTTCTTTGCTGGTCGTCAAGAGAGCGAGCGGGCCCGAGCACCCATGTGCCACGAACTTTGTCTGCATGCTGACCTGAGACCCTTGTGTCTCAGCTTGTTGGCTTTCCCGGAAACGCAGAGGACGGCAGGCTTGTCCAGTCTGGAGATTCGCTCTGTCTGCCTTTGCCGTCATGCCGAATACGACACAGTACGGCAGGGCATGCAGCTAGTTCTTGGCTGCGGCGCTCCGGTCGGAACGCGTAAACCAGCGGAACGGATTGAGCGACCAGCGCGCTTGATGACGCTCCAACCGCTCTTTTCGCCGGGTCAGGCGCTGCTGCATGAGATCCATTTCAAATGTGACGCGGCGCATCTCCAGCCGCAGCGACTCTTGCATCTCCTCGATGTCGGCGATTTTTTGCAAAATGGTGGACTGCAGTTGGTTCAATGACGACAGTTGGGCCAGCTCATGCTGAAACTGAACGATCATCTCCTGCACGGTCAGCTCCATCTCGCGAAGGCCGGCTGCTTTTGGCCCGGTCACCACAACGGATTGTTCCTGAGCGGCGGCCGTTTCCTCCTCGGCCAGCATGTCCGCCGGAATGCGTCCTTCTTCAATCAACTGACGCTGTATGTCACGCAGGGAGTAGTTGCCTTCGTCCTTGCGTTGTTTGACTTCTTTCAGCAAGGAAAACCCTGTTTCACTGATCAGGTAGTGACCCTGAGGATTTTTTTGCCGCTCCTGCGGCGGCACGAACATCTCCAACCAGTTTCGCAACGTCCGGACGTGAACATCCAACCGATCCGCCACTTCCTTGGAAGCCATCCACACTTGTACATCCATCCCGAATCACTCCTTATCCCATCAGGAATTCCCGTGGCCCCATTATAGCACCAATTTTTCCGGGTAAAAGGGAATCGACAAAGGTTCTAAAAACAAGTGGCGTTTCGGCTAATTCGGACAGGTTGGCGATTTTTGTCATGTGTTCGCCGGGCATGGCAGCAAGGACGGGGCCATGCAGCACAGCTCTTCGTTTTGCCCCGGGAATCTCTAGCGGGTACTGCCGCAGGTAAAGGCATAACGACCGGGACACGCGCGTAGAATGGAAGGGACACACGTCCGACACCCCGGATGAAAGGGGACGTGCCATGCAACCGGATCTGATCGTGATACTTACGGTGGCAGCGGCCGCAAGCAGCATCGGCGGGCTTCTCCTGTGCCTGCGCGCCTGGTCGGAAGAGACGCTGTACGCCATGGTCAGCGTCGGCGGCGGTCTGCTGTTGGCGCTTACCCTGCTGGATTTGCTTCCCCATACAATGGAAGGGGGAAGCGAGCGGGCCATGCCGTTGGTGATGTTCGGGTTTGCGTTATTGTTCGCGCTGGAGCTGATCGGAGGAGCGGAGCGGAAAGCCGGCTCCTCCCGCCTGATCGGCCTGTTCAGCGGATTTCTGCTGCATGCGTACGTGGAGGGCGTCTCGCTGATCGCCAGCTATCACCTGGACCATCGCATCGGGTTTTCCGTCCTGCTGGCCATGGTGCTGCACAAGGTGCCGGACGGCGTGATCTTTGCTTCACTGGTGCTGGCGGCGACGCGCTCGCAGTGGAAAGCGTTCTGGGGGACGGCCGCACTGGGGGCCTCCACACTGGCGGGGGCATTCAGCGTAGGGGCGGTGGAACAAATTTTCCCGGACGGATGGTCTTCCGTGGTGATAGCCCTTACCACCGGCGTCTTCCTGTACGTCTCGGCCAGCCATCTGGTGCCGCTGATTCAGAACGGACGACGGGTATTGGGGGTGTACTTTTTTGCCGGGATGGTTGCGTACCTGTTCGTGACAGCCGTCTGGCTGCCGGGCGGGCATGTTCATGCATAAACAGCCGCCTCCCCAGCCAGCCTAAAAATGGTTGTGGGCCAAAAAAGCCTGGACGGAAGGGAGCGATCATCCATGGAGAACAGAGAAGACTTGACGCCGGCAGGCGAACCGGCGCAGCTGCAGGCGGAATTCCCGGCAAACGGAACGCCGCTCAATCCGGTGGAAGAATCCTGGGTCTTTTCCAACAGTGCAGCCGCTCCGGCGGACGATTTGGCAAAAGCGATGCAGCAGGGAGAATAACCGATGGAAGCGGTCCCGTTTCGCGTTTTTCCAGCAGACTCTCGTAACCGAGGACAAGATCGGTTATAATGTCAGGGGAAAAACGTTGAAAAGGGGCCGATACATAATGAATACATTGTTGCAAGGCAAGAACTTCGTTATCATGGGCGTGGCCAACCACCGCAGTATTGCCTGGGGAATTGCCCAGTCCCTGCACAAGGCCGGGGCCAACCTGATCTTTACCTATCAGGGGGAGCGGCTGCGGGAAAACGTGGCGCAGCTGGCCCAAAGCCTCGGCGGCGAGCCGATTTTGATTAACTGCGACGTGACCAAGGATGAAGAAGTGGAAGCTGCGTTCGCCCAAATCAAGGAAAAAGTGGGCGTCATCCACGGACTGGCTCACTGCATCGCATTTGCCAAGACGGAAGAGCTGGAAGGCGAGTTTGTCAACACGTCCCGCGACGGCTACGCGCTGGCGCAGGACATCAGCGCCTACTCGCTGGTGGCGGTGACGCGTGCCGCTCGTCCGCTGATGACCGAAGGCGGAAGCATCGTCACCCTGACCTATCTGGGCGGCGAGCGCGTCGTTGCCAACTACAACGTCATGGGCGTTGCCAAAGCGGCGCTGGATGCCTGCGTCCGCTATCTGGCGAGCGACCTCGGCAAAGACAACATCCGCGTCAACGCCATTTCCGCCGGACCGATCCGCACCCTGGCGGCAAAAGGCGTGCGCAACTTCAACAGCATGCTGAAGGAAATCGAGGAAAAAGCACCGCTCCGCCGCACCGTGGACCAATCCGAGGTGGGCGACACGGCGCTCTTCCTGTTCAGCCATCTCTCCCGCGGTATCACGGGCGAAATCATCCACGTCGATGCCGGCTACAACATCATCGCACGATAAAAACGCAAACCCCTGCTCCGGCATGTACGGCCGGGCGCAGGGGTTTTTTCGTTTTCAGCCAACAACGCTGCAGCTAAAACGGCGTTGCAAATACCGCTCCCGCGCGCATAAAAGGCTCCCGTTTTCCGCACGCTAGTACCAAACGTACGGAAGGGAGCCGTTTGCCGTGTTTCCAATCATTGCATCGATGGAAGAATGGTTGATCTACATGGGCGGGGGAGTGGACCGGCTATCCGCCCATTTCGGCGATGAAGCGGGAGGGCCTGGTTTTCCGGCCGAACCGTTCGCGGGGGATGCCGACCGCGACCGAATGGCGGGCACGCGTGATCGCCACGTATAGGAGCCGCCGCTCTTCCTCCAGCGCGGACGATTCTCCCTTGCGCACGGCGTCCAGCGCGTACTCGTGAGGGAGAGCGCCTTCCACCAGATCGGGCAGGAACACGTGGTCAAATTCCAGTCCTTTGGCCCGATGAATGCTGAGCACGTGAACACCTTCCTTTGGGAGTGGCCGCGCATGGCGCCACTCCTTTTCCTGTTCTGCCATGCGTTCCACAAGGTGCAAAAACTCGGCGACGGTAGCGTGCCGCCTGGCTGCGGCCAAGAGCTGCTGCAGTTCGTCGCTCCAGCGCTCCCTGCCGTCGTCCCGGTCTTTGGCCCGCTTTTTCAGATAATCCCGCAGCCGGCCGTCCTCGTAGATCAGCTCCAGCGCCTGGGCGGGCGGGCATTCCCGGCAGGCGGCGAGGATGTCGGTCACGGTTTGCAAGTGTTTGCGCTGGTAGACTTTCCACTGCGGCAGGCGAGGCAGCACGTGCAGGATCGGCAGATCTTCCAGTATGGCCTGGCTGCGCACCGCGTTCCACATCTCCTGGGAGATGTAGAGGGTGGGGAGAATCTCCCTCAGCGCTTCTGCATCGTCCGGGTCCTGCGCCAGCCGCAAATAGCCCAGCGTCCAGCGTACAGCCTGCCGCTGGTAAAAGGAGTCCTCCTCCTGCGTGTAGTGAAACGGAATGCCCGCTTCGCTCAGCCGCTCCAGGATCGGTCGGGCCGACTCGCTGGTGCGGTAGAGGATGGCGCATTCGCCGGGAGGGGTCCCCTGCTCGATCCGGTGGCTGATTTCGTCGACGATCCGGGAGGCCTGTTCTTCCTCGTCGTCCGGCTCAAACAGATAGGTTTCCCCTTCCTCGCTGTGAAACGACAGGCAGTCTTTTTTCCAGCGCGCCCGGTTATGGCCGATCAATGAGTAGCCCAGCCCGACGATGGCGGAGCGGGAGCGGTAGTTCACTTCCAGCGTAATCGTTTGGGCCTGGGGATAATCGCGGGTAAAACCAAGTATGTACTGCGGATCGCTGCCGCGAAATCCGTAGATCGACTGATCGTCGTCCCCGATGACGCACAGATTGTTTTGCGGCGCTGCGAGCAGCTTGACGGTTTCGTACTGGATGCGGTTGATGTCTTGAAACTCGTCGATCATCACATGCGTGATCCGCTCCTGATAGCGGCGCAGGGTCTCCGCATCGTCCCGCAGCATTTCGTAACAGCCGATCAACATGTCGTCAAAGTCAAACCAGCCGAGCGTCCGCTTCGCCTGTTCGTACAGCGGGTACAGCTCGTGTGCCTGCCGCTCCGCGTCGTTTGCCGCTTCCTGCGGGACGGACTGGCCGGGCAGCAGGTATTCGTTTTTCCAGCGGCTAATCACGCCAAACGCGTCCAGCACGTCCTGTTCCTTTTGCCCCAGGAGTTCGGGATGGCTGGCGAGCAGGCCGCTTTCCCTGAGCAGCCGCCACTTTTGCCAATCTTTTTTCAGCAGGCGGCGCTGATCCCAGCGTTCCGGCTGGTGGTACAGCAGCATGCGGTAAAAGATGCCGTGAAACGTGCCGGCGATCAGTTCCCGCGCCTGCTCGCGGGGAAGCTGGCGGGCCAGCCGCTGCCGGATCTCATCCGCCGCCTTGGTGGTAAACGTGACCACCATGATCTGCCGGGGAGGGACGCCTTTGTCCCGGATCAGGTGGGCGGTCCGGGCTGTCATCACGCGCGTCTTGCCGCTGCCCGCCCCTGCCAGGATGAGAAGGGGGCCATCCGTGGTCGTGACAGCCTGCTGCTGGCGGGGATGAAGCGGTTCGTTCTGCTGTTCCGCCAGGTGTTGGATGCGCGTTTTCGGCATCAGCCGTTTGCGAAACAGCGGCGGTTTTGGCGCGGGCGTCACGCTGCTGCCGCCGATCGTCCGCTGTTTGGGCAGGCGAAAGGAGCCGACCCGCACCGATTCGCCGTCTTCTTCTTCCACCGTGGCGGCGTTCGCCTGACGCGGGTTGGCATCACGCGGAGCGGGATCGGCCGCAGCTGCGACAGCGGCCGCCAGCTCGGGACTGGCAGCCAGCCGCTCGTGCACCGCCTCGTCACTTCCTTTGCAGGCACAATCGCTGTCCGCGGGATGGAGAAAGCGGGGTTCCGCACTGATTCCCGCCATCAGGCGGAGATGCGAACCGCAGACGGGGCAGCGCACTTTTCCCTGGCGAGCGGCCAGCCGCCAGGCGGGGATGCGAGGGTATGTCTCGGGTGTTAGCAGGATGACCTGGTCGTCTAGCTGCGCGATTTTCATGGCGACACCTCGTACGGAATGCGGCGTGTGATACGGCAGACTTACCGCGCTGACACGCCTGTGAATGGTAACATCGGATGATGGGGACGGGGGCTGTCGGTCTTGTACCGCCGGCAGCCGGAAAGAAGAAGTGCCCCCTGCGGGCAGGGGACACTTCAGCGTGTAGACAAAGTCCGTGGCGCATGGATGATCGGGCCCGCTCGCTCGCTTGACGCCCAGCAAAGAAGCGGATGAAGTCCGCTCCAAAACGCGACGCGGGCAGGGGGCAAACATCTGGGTGTTTCGCTGAAGTGAGACTTGTGCCCCCTGTTTATCCCCGCGTCTTCGTTTTTCCGCTGAGCCGGTCGTCAAAGGAGCTCGCTTGGCCCATCACTCCATGCGATGTACTTTATCTCCACCTTCGGTTGATGAATGGGCGGGCCTTTCGGCTTGACACCGATGGAAAGATCGTTCCTACAGTTTGTCTTCAGTCTTTGTCTATACGTCACGACTGTGCGGGTAAAAGAACGGTCTCGTCGCTCTCTGTCGGTGGTGCGTTTTCGCCCACGTAGGTGATGCTCACCCGCGTGATGCGGTGGTTTTCCAGCTCGGTGATGGTGAAGAGGTAGTCCTGCAAGCGGACCGACTTGCCTTCCGCCACATCTTCGTTCAACTGGCTGTAGAGCCAGCCGGCAATCGTGTCTACCTCGTCGGAGTGCATCTCCACGGGGATTATGTCATTCAGCTCAGAGAGCAGCATCTTCCCGGAGACGGACCATTCGTTGTTGTTGGAACTTTCAATATCGGGACGTTCGTTTTCGTCAAATTCGTCCTGAATGTCGCCCACAATCTCTTCCAGAATGTCTTCCATGGTAATCAGTCCGGCGGTGCCGCCGTACTCGTCGATGACGATTGCCATCTGCGAACGGCGTTTCTGCATCAGCCGCAGCACGTGGCTGATTTCCATGGACTCCGGCACGGTTAAAAGCGGGCGGAGAAAATCCTTCAGCTCCGCTTTCCCATAGGTGAGAGCCGACAGGTAAAAATCAGAGGTGTGGACAAACCCAATCAGTCGGTCCTTGTCCTCGTGGGCCACCGGAAACCGGGAGTGTCTTGACTGGCGCATGATTTCCAGGTTCTCCTCAAACGTGTTGTCATCGTAGAGGCAGACCATGTCAATCCGCGGGATCATGATTTCCCGGGCCAGACGCTCGGAAAACGCAAAGACGTTGTCCACCAGTGCCAATTCGGTCTGGTCGATGTGGCCGCTTTTATGGCTCTGGTTGACGAGCAGGCGAATCTCTTCTTCCGTATGGGCGGAGTCGTGTTCCGCCGCGGGCTCGATGCCCAGCCGCCGGATGAAGAAGTTGGCCGTGCCGTTCAGCAGCCAGATCAGCGGATAGCTGAGCTTGTAAAAGAACATCAGCGGCGCTGCTGTCCAGAGGGAGGTAGTTTCCGCTCTCTGGATCGCCAGCGACTTGGGAGCAAGCTCCCCGAAAATAATGTGCAGGAAGGTAATGAACCCAAAGGCGATCGCCAGCGATATGGGCGTTGCCAGGGATTGTGGCAGGTTTAAAGAAACCAAAACGGGTTCGACAAAATGGGCGACGGCCGGTTCACCTACCCACCCCAGTCCCAGCGATGCCAGCGTAATGCCAAGCTGACACGCGGACAGATAGGCGTCCAACTGGCGGGTCACCTTTTGCGCGTAGGCGGCGCGCTTGTTTCCCTCGCTTGCCAGTTGGGCCAGACGGGTTTGGCGCACTTTCACCAGCGAGAATTCTGCTGCGACAAAAAAGGCATTCAAAAAAACCAGAAAGCCGACGAGCAGCAGATTCAACACAATCTCCCCTATCGGACCTATCGGACTCTCCAATAATGTCTCCCCTCTCGCATCCGCTAGCGCTTTTGCGACAGCAGGAGAATTCACCTCCACTTGTTATTGTCAGATGATGTTTGTACGAACGCCCTACGGCCAACATTCGCACCTATCCTGTTACTGGATAGTATACCAGCAGAAAAAGCGAAGAGTCAAAACCATCCGATTTGTGCCGGCACATCAGCACAATTGCCATACATACCCGCACCCGCTCTGACATAGAGTTAAGCGAAACCCTGTCCGGGGAGGAGAAGCGTGTGTACTGGCTGCAAAAAAGCGTGGCAATCCTGGCGGGCAGCGTGCTGGTCGCCGTGGGCGTCAACCTGTTTCTCGTTCCGCACCAGCTGATGGATGGGGGCATGATCGGCCTGGGGCTGTTGGCCACGTACTACCTGCACGTGCCCCCGGGACTGGTGATGATTCTGGTCAGCCTGCCCGTTTACGCACTCGTCTTCGCCTTCGACCGCAGCCTGTTTGCCCACAGCTTTCACGGTATGCTGATCTCTTCTTTTTTCATTGATGTCTTTTCGCCGCTGCGGTCCTGGAACGTCTGGTCGACGCCAGCCTCGGCCGTCTGGGGCGGCGCGCTGATCGGCTCCGGCATCGGACTGATGCTGGCGTACAAGACCAACACGGGAGGCACCGACCTGTTGGCCCAGTTTGTGGCGAGGCGGTACGGACTGCCAGTGGCGCTCCTGATTCTCGGCATCGACGGACTGATCGTCGCCGGTTCGCTGCCGGCGATCGGATGGGAACGCACCGTCTTTTCCCTGATCACGATTGTCGCCGTCGCGTCCTGCACCCATGTCTTCAGCGGCATTCGCCGCAGGCCGGCGCCGTACGTCGTAATCGGGCCGATCGGCAGGGATGGGGGAGGCGCGTGGAGAAAATAAGCAAAAAGCCAGACAAGAAAAGAGGGAACGCCTGTGGCCTCACATATGCCTGAAATGATTACCGATCGGATCGGCTACTTTCCCGGCAGCGTCAACATCGGCCTCGTTCTGGGAAAAAGCGGCGCCATCCTGATCGATTCCGGATTGGACACGCAGACCGCGAAGAAAATCAAAAAAGGGCTGGAGGCACTGCCCCAGCCGCTGTCTGCCATCGTTCAGACCCATGCCCATGCCGATCATTTCGGCGGCAATGCCTACCTGCTCACCTGCTGGCCGGAGGCGGTCGTATACGCTCCGCCGCTGGAGGAGGCGATCATCCGCTACCCGCTGTTGGAACCGATCTACCTCGGGATGGGGGCCCAACCGCTGGCGGAGTTGTGCAACAAGTTTTTGCTGGCGGAAGCCTCCCGGGTGGACCGCCTCCTGCCGGTGGATGGCGGGCTGGACATCGACGGCGTCCGCTTTGAGGTCATCGCCTTGCCGGGACACAGTTGGCAGCAGGTGGGCCTGGTGTGCGATGGCATCTGCTTTGCCGCCGACAGCTTTTTCGGCGAGGAGACACTGAAAAAGCACAAGCTGCCGTTTCTCGTCGATGCGCATGAGACCCTGCGCAGTCTGGTGAAGCTGCTGGAATCCGGCTATCGCGGCTACCTGCCGGGGCACGGTCCTACACCACCGCCCCGGAAGCGATCCTGACGAAAAACATCCACTGGCACCGCGGCTGTACGACGTGATTGAAGAGCTGCTGGCGGAGGAGAGAACGCTGGAACAAACACTGGCCTTGCTGTGTGAACGCTTGCAGATATCCATCGAAAACGCCACGAGCTACGTGCTGTACCGGACCGCGCTGATGGGCTACCTGATTGGACTGATGAAGGAAGAGCGCGTGGGCTATCGCTTCGCCGCCAATCAATGGCTGTGGAGCCGAAAAGTGAGCGATCAGCGCTGAGCAGCGGGATGGGACAAGTAGTCCGCGATTTTCGGCCAGCTTGTGCTCGGCGGCTTCGCGGATCTCTTTCGGAATCACGAACTGGTCATCGTCTGTCGTGTGCATGTAAAACTTCGCTTCCAGATAAGGGTGGCCCAATTTGACCGTCAATTCTCCCTTGCCGGTGGTAGTGCTGGTGTAGTTGGTCGGAATGCGGAGAAAATACGAAGTGCTGGTGGCTGAGTCGTAGATGAACGACATCGTAGGTAGGGGGGCTGTCTCCGCCGGAACGGTGAAATCCTTGCTGCCGGAGCATTTTGTCGACATAAGACAGCGGCCGAACAACACCGGTCAGGTTTTTGCTTTTTAACCGCATGGACATCCTCCTTGGCTACACTCAAAATTGTGTGTTGCCTAATCATATGTGGAGGAGCGGCGATTCAGACTTACAAACAGGAGAAACCAGAAGGAGTGGAACATCACGTGAAACAAGCCGATCTGCATACCCATACACGCGCATGCATAGCGGGAGCCCGCGAGCGCCGGCCGGACTCACTCGACACCGTCGCTTTTCAACAAGGGGTGGGGGAAAGGGACATCCACGTGCTCGGCTATTTCATCCCGTACGACGACGAGGCGTTTCAGGAAAAGCTGCGCGGGCTGCGCGAGACCCGGCAGCGCAACAAGCTGATGATCGCCCGTCTGCGCGAGTTGGGCATCCCGATCACCCTGGAGAGCGTCTACCGGCGAAAGAAGGGGGAGGACAAAAACATCGGCCGGCCCCCATCGCCGAAGAGCTGGTGGAACTGGCGTGGTCGGCTCCTCGACGAAGCATTTGCCAAGTACCTGGGCCGCGAGGGAGCCGCCTACGTGAACCCTCGCGCATCACACCCCAGGAGGCAATCACGCTGATCAAGGAAGCCGGCGGTGCCGCCGTGCTCGCCCATCCCGGCCTGTACGACGACGATGACCTGGTGCAGGAACTGATCGCCTTTGGCCTGGACGGCATCGAAGTATGGCACCCGGACAACGACGCGGCCGAACGGGAGCGGTATCGCACTTGGGCTGAGCAACACGGCCTGGTCATGACCGGCGGCTCCGACTTCCACGGCTGGCGCGGCGAAGAGCCGTTTCACGCCATGCTGGGTACGCACACCGCACCGGTCTCCGCAGTGGAACGGCTGCGGGAGATTGCGGCGATGCGGAAGCGATAACACTGCACAATGAAACCCCGCGTCCGATGAGGACTGCGGGGTTGTTTTTTACACTTATATTTTTTTACCATGGCAACAATGCCGGCTTCGTCAAACACGTCACCGTGCGCCTGGTAGCCGAGCTTTTCGTAAAAGCGTGGGCGTGGGTCTGGGCGTTCAGTTTGAGGCTGTGGTAGCCGAGACGGCGGGCGGCTTGCTCTACGGCCAGCATCAGTTCCCGGCCCAGGCCGGTGCCCCGCTCGCTTTTCACCACGGCAACCCGCTCCACTTTGCCCACACCGGGAGCATACGGCCGCAAACGGCTTGCTCCCACGGGCGTCTCCCCCGCGTAGGCGACGAAGTGAACGGTCCCTGTGTCCGGCCGGTCATGCTCGTCAATCTCCAGCTCTTCCGGCACCTGCTGCTCCTCGACAAACACGGCCCGCCGCACCGACAGGGCATCGTTCATCTGCTTGTCAGACTGGACGGTCTCGATTTGGTACACCTGGTTCATCGTCACGCTTCCTTTCGCTCTGCGCCGAAGTTCTCTTTTCACAAGCCGTGAAGGGGTTGCGCTCAAACGCCCGCTTGCTATCCCGCCCGCGAGAATAATCGCCTCACGGTTATTTTTTCAAGTGGAACGTTTGGTATACGCTCCAGGTGCCGTCCTCCAGGACGAATCAAGTGGAAGCTGTCAATCTCGAGGTCAGGTCGATCTTGTGCATACTCAGCTGGCTGGTCACGTCGCGCAGCTCGTCGTTGGACAGATCGCGCCCGATGGTCAGATGAGGCACGTAGGCGTATGTTTCCGGAGTATTGACACATTTCTTCACAATCTTTTCGTGCAGGGCCACAAACGGCTCCTTGTTTTGCACGGCAATGTAGATCACGTTGCTGGTCGGGTGAAACGTCGAGATGCGGTGGAAATGAGCGGTAAAGCTATCTGTCGACTGGGCAACCTGTTCGAGGTGGCTCACGAGATTAGGCAGGCGGTCTTCTTCCAGCTCAAACGCCTCTTTCAGTCGGATGTACGGCGGGATCAAATCAAAGGTCGGGTCGTAACGTTTCCGGTATGAGTTGGCGATCTCTTGCACCTGGCTGGATGGGAATACGACGATACTGTATTTCATATGGAACCCCTCCTTCTTCACGTTTTTGAACATGCCATCATATCCACTTATTTTAACAGAAAATTCGCCATTTGTGTAATGTTATGCGTCAACCCGTATATTCCTTCGACGATGGGACAGACTGTTAACAGCAAGGAGGTGTCCCAATAATCATGAAAACAGCCATGATGATTACCTTTATGTTCCTCGTTTTGTTTTTGTTGGCACTGCTCACCTTTACAATCATTACCGTCATCCGCAAAGCGGAATTCGAAGAGGCGCTCGTCTCGCCAGGAAAGGAAGACGGCACGCAAAAAGAACGGCCACGGTAAGTTTACCCAAACAGCGCGCGCAGCATGCGCGGCAGGTTGGCCTGCCAATATCCCCACGTGTGGTCACCCGCAAAGGTCTCATAAGCCAGGGTGACCCCTTTTGTTTGCAGGATGTCGCGCAGTCGTTCGTTGGCCGCGAGCAGGTTGAGCGTCCCGCGCGACGTTTCCACCGCCGTTTCTTCCGTTCCCACTTCCAGGTAGACGTGCAGGGAAGCGGGCAGCTCCGCTTCGGCGACACGCCGGTTCAGCGCCTCGTCCATCGCGGCAGACTGGCAGGCCACCTGGCCAAACGTGTGCGGATACGCCAACGCCGTAACAGTGACACGACGCCGCCCAACGACTCGCCCAGCAGCGTTCGCGCCTGCCCCAGCGGTGAGTGGAGTAGTGACGGTCCACATACCCAACGGCCTCGACAGCCAAAAAGCGCCGGTAGGCCAGATGCTCATCACCGTCCGGATGGTAACGCGCGTACCGCCGGGACTTGTCCACCGGCAGGAACACAGCAATAAGGTCAGGGATTTCTTTTTCCCGGTGGAGCTGTTCCAGAAGCGTCGCCAGCCGGCCCAGCGACAGGTAATCCTCGCCGTCCTGCACGTACAGCACGGGATAGGAGTAGAGCGGGGAGTACCGCTCAGGGTATAGATGAGGAGATGTTCCGTTGTTCCCAGGAAGTTGCTCGTCAGTGTGATTTCATTCAGCGGCACAGGGATGTCCTCCTTTCGTGGCTGCGTTCATTATACCGAAAGCCAAGGGGACAGGGAAATCGTTTTCAAATAAGGGAGGGCGACCCGCCGGCCATGTTTTCCCAACTCCTCCATCGGAAAAAAACCTTTCCAGCCGAAAGATTGTCGCAATTCTGCCAGCGTATGATACTACTATGATAAAAAGTGACTTCACTCAATCGTGGAAGGGGTTGTCTCAATGAAGAAGCACGTACACAGCAGCGAAGTCAGAAATGCCGCCCTGACACGCCTGGCAGAGCGCGGCGTCACGGTAGAGGATATTGCCGAATCGTCTATCTGATGCAGTCCGCCGTACCATCCCGACCTGACCATGGAACCCTGCATCGAGAGCGTAAAAGCCGTTTT